>NZ_CAJYTI010000010.1 GCF_913777625.1 uncultured Sphingomonas sp. | reverse complement strand
GCCGCATGGCCACCGCGTGGCCAACGGCTGGGACATCGAGCCGGCGACGCGCTTCGACGTGGCGAGCGGCAAGCTGCAATCGCTGGGCCGGGTGACGATCGCCGGCGACGTGCGCCCCGACCAGTTCACGCTGGGCAACGTCAATCCCGACGGGCTGGACTTCACGCAGCTCAATGCCGCGATCGGCGACCTGCGCGATGCGGGGCGGCCGACCAAGTCGCTGGAGGGCACGCTGTGGCACAAATTCTCCGGGCCGCTGTCCGCAGTGCTGATGCCGTTGCTGGGCGCGGTGGCGGCGTTCGGCATCGCGCGATCGGGCCAGCTGTTCGTGCGCGCGGTGATCGGCATGGCGCTGGGCTTCGCCTATTTCGTCGCGGACAATTTCGCGCTGGCGATGGGCAATCTGGGCGCCTACCCGCCCTTCCTCGCCGCCTGGGCGCCGTTCCTGCTGTTCCTGATGATCGGCGAAGCGGTGCTGCTGCGGACCGAGGAATAGGCTATTCGGCTGGCGATCACCGCCGGGAGGCCTTGCCGATGCATCCTCGCCACGCCCCGTTGTTCGCCGCCGTCCTCCTTGCCGGCGCACCGGCAGGCGCCCTCGCCGCGCCCGAGCAGCTGTATCAGGGCAACGTCGGCACGGCGCGGGTCGTGATGGCGCTGACCGCGGACAAGGCCGAGGTTAGCGGCCAGTATTTCTATCTCACCTCCCGGCTCGACATCGATCTTGCGGGGAGCATCCAAGGCCAGACGCTCGATCTCCAATCGCGCGTGACCGGCGACAAGCTGCACCTCGTCCGCAACGGCGATACGCTCAACGGCACGCTCGTCACCGCCAAGGCGCGGCGCCTGCCGGTGCTCCTCCGCCCGGCCGGTGCCCCCGCGGGTCTTCCCGCCGACCTGCCGCCCAAGCTGAGCGCCTATGAACGCTGGCACCTGACCGGCCTTCAGTTCACCGCGCAGCAGGCCGAAACGCGCAACGGCAAGACCATCCGCTGGTACCGCGAGCCGCTTTCCGGCATTCGGCTGTTCCGCATCGAACGCGGGTATCCGGGCGCGGCAATGGCGGCCGTCAACCACGCGCTGGCCCGCAACCAGTGGCAGGACGTCTCGGCCTGGTTCGCCTGCACCGGCTATGAGGGCGGCCCCGGCATCGACGTGGCCGAGGCGCAAACGCCGTGGCTCGGCGCGAACCATGTCAGCTATGTCTGGAATGCCAGCTGGAGCTGCGCGGGCGCGGCGCATCCCGATTTCGGCACCACGGGCTACAGCTACGACATGCGCACGGGCCGCGAACTGCGGCTGGACGATCTGCTGCATTTCGGTCCGACACCCGTGCCGGCAGAAAGCAGCGACGCCTGGTACAGCTATCGCAGCAAGCGCTTCGCGCCTGCCGTGGTCGCGCTGCTCAAGCGCTACCACCCCAGCGAGATGACCGCGCCGGCCAAGGGTGACGAGGACGGCTGTGACTATTCCGATCCGGAGGTATGGAACTTCCCCGGCTGGGCGCTTTCCGAAAAGGGCCTGTGGCTCGGCGCCTATTTCGCCCGTGTCCAGCGCGCCTGCGACGCGCCGGACTGGGCGATCCTCCCCTGGTCTGCGCTGGGGCCGCACGCCGGCGAGGCGCCCTGACCCGCGTCAGGGATGCGCCTTGGCCCAGTCGAGCGCGTCCTGCAGCGTGGTCACCCAAACCTCGCCGCGATGCGCCGCCAGCCAGTCGAGCAGCTTCCTATGCTCGGCGTCCGGCACGGTGAGGTAATCGCCGCCGACGCCGTGGAACAGGAACACGGCCCAGCCGCCGCCCTGCTCGGCCTCACGGACATAGGCGATCATCTTCTCCGCCGTCGCGCCCTCGCCGAAGCCGCGCGCGGGGACATGCATTGGATCGGCCTTGGCGACATTGGCCCGCGCATCCGCCGGCGTGTCGACCACCCCGCGCACATAGGTGACCAGGTTCGCCTTGCGCAGTTCCTCCAGATAGTCGGTGCCGCCAGCCAGGCTCTGGCCGCACGGCGTCGCCAGGCCGTGGCGGGACTTTCCGTCGAGCGCGTGGAGCAGCACATTCTGCTGGGCGATCTCGCGCAGCATGCTGGCGGGGGTATAGGCCTCGCTCACATAGCGGGGGTCGGCGGGGTAGCTCGCCTTGCTGCAGGGATGGAAGATCGTGTGGTTGGCGAGTTCATGCCCCTCGGCCGCGACCTTGCGCCAGCGCTCGACTTGGGCCTCAGCCACATTGGCAAGGAAGAAGGTGCCCTTGAACCCGGCGGCATCCAGTTCGGGCACGACATGGTCGAGCTGCGAGGTCAGCGCGTCGTCATAGGTGAGCACCACCGCCGCCTTGGCGCCGTTCGGCCACTGGGTCTGTGCCGCCGCCGGCATGCCGGCCACCAGCGCGCAGAGCGCCGCCGCGCGCAGGAACATCGCTCGCATCATCCTCTCCCCCGATCTTGCCGGGCGCACGGTAGCGCGCGGGGCACACGAGGCAAGGCGACCATATCAACAAAAAGGGCCGGCGCACCGCCCGGTGCCCGGCCCCTTCCGATTCGTTCGGCGCCGCGATCAGCGCTGGCGCATCGTGCCCTGTGCCAGCTTCACCACGAGGCCCGAGAGCGTCGGGTAATTGGCCTGGTGATAGACCGAGCTGGGATCCAGTGCCGCGACGAGGCGGCGATGCGCCTCGCCCAGCGAATGGTATGGCACCGCCGGCAGCAGATGGTGCAGCGCATGGTAGCGCAGACCCACCGGCGCCCAGAGATAGGGCAGGAAGCCCGGCTCGGGCACGTTGACGCTGTCGAGATACTGGGCGGTCACGGTCAGCGGCTCGCCCTCATTCTCCCAGAGATGCGCGACCAGCGTCCGCACCTGGTTGATCACCGCCGAGGCGGCGACGATGCCGATATAGGCGAGGAAGGCGCGCAGCGGCAGGATGCCCGCGACGGTGATGCCGATCAGCGTGATGGCGAACAGGCTCGCGCCCAGCTCCTGCCAGAACCACTGGCGGCGGAACGCGCCCTCGGGTTCGCGACGCTCGAACGCAGGGTTGATCTGCAGCCCCGAATAGCGCGCGACGACCAGCCGGCGCAGCTTCGGGAAGAGCAGCGACAGCGGCGCCAGCACCGCGAAGCGGAGCAGCAGCCCGATCGGCATCAGCACCGAGACGAGCAGGAACAGCGGCAGCGTCCACGGCTTCATCCGGGCGAGCGGCAGATATTCCGGATCCTGCTCGGTGCCGTAGCGCGTGCGGGCGTGGTGGATCGTATGGATGCCCTCATACATGAACGAAGGCAGCAGCAGCGGAATGCCCACCAGCAGGTTCCAGCCCAGCCGGAAGCCAGGCAGCAGGGAATGCTTGAGGTGGGTGATCTCGTGGATGAACAGCTCGGCGCGATACAGCGCGAACACCGCGATCGCCGCGCCGATCAGCGCGATCCACGGCGACGCTGCGAACATCGCGGTCGCCATGCCGGCATAGCCGATCGCCGCCGAGAGCAGGCAATCGGTCCAGTAGAGCGCCTTGTTCGGCGTGTGCAGGTCGCGGGTCAGCTCGGCGGCGGCGCGAAGCATCGCGCGGTCGTCCGGAACGCCCGAAAGCCGGATGCGCGCGATCGTTGCCGACACATCGGCGTCCGGCGCGTCCGGAAGATCGAAGGCTAGCGTTTGGGTCATGGGTTCTGCCATTGGCCTTAGATAGTGGCTATACGGTGGCATTACAGGGCGACCAAAGGGCCAGTGCGCTGCGCTGCACGCCTGCCGCTTGACAGGCGCCTTCGGACGCAAGACTGCATTGCGCCGTATCAAGAATTTCTGGGGAACCATCGTGGCTAGTGCCGATCTCAAGGTCCGGCCCGTTTCGGGCAAGGCAGATACCAAGGCGTTCATCGAGCTCGCCTATCGCCTGAACGGCGACGATCCGAACTGGGTCGCGCCGCTGCGCGACGAAGTGGCGAGCACGATCAGCCCGAAGAAGAATGGCTGGTTCAGCCATGCCGAGGCTCAGTTGTTCCTCGCCGAGCGCGGGGGCAAGGTCGTCGGCCGCATCTCGGCGCATATCGACACGCTGGCGCTGCAGATGCCGCCCGAACAGGGCTTCGGCCCGGGCACCGGCTTCTGGGGGCTCTTCGAGGCCGAGGACGCGGAGGTCGCCGCCGCGGTGATCAAGCAGGCCGAGGACTGGCTGCGCGCCAAGGGCATGACCAAGGCACTCGGCCCGGTCAGCCTGTCGATCTGGGAAGAGCCCGGCCTGCTGGTGAAGGGCCATGACCATTCGCCGACGGTGCTGATGGGCCACCACCCGGCGCGCTACCAGGGCTGGATCGAGGCGCAGGGCTATGGCCCGGCCAAGAAGATCGTCACCTACGAGCTGGACATCAGCAAGGAATTCCCGCCGATCGTGCAGCGCATCGTCGCCGCCGGCGAGAAGAATGCCCGCATCCGCGTGCGCGAGGTGGACAAGTCGAAGTTCGCCGAGGAAGCGGCGATCATCCTCGCCATCCTCAACGATGCCTGGGGCGACAATTGGGGCTTCGTGCCGCTCACCCAGCCCGAGATCGACGATGTCGGCAAGAAGCTGAAGCCGTTGGTGTTCAACGACCTGATCCGCATCGCCGAATATGACGGCGAGCCGGTGGCGTTCATGGTCACCCTGCCCGACCTCAACGAGCCGCTGAAGCCGCTCAAGGGTTCGCTGCTCCCCTTCGGCTGGGCGAAGCTGCTGCTGTGGCTGCGCAAGCCCAAGGCGCGGACGATGCGGGTGCCGCTGATGGGCGTGGTGAAACGGCTGCAGAGCTCGCGCATGGCGAGCCAGCTCGCCTTCATGATGATCGAATATATCCGCCGCGCCTCGGTGGCGAACTATGGCGCGAGCCGCGGCGAGATCGGCTGGATCCTCGAAGACAATCAGGGAATGGTCGCGATCGCCGATGCGATCGAGAGCAAGATCAACCGCGAATATCTGATCTACCAGAAGTCCCTCTGAACGGGCTGCGGCAGCGGGTGGGGGTGTCCCGCTGCCGCGCCCCTTCGATCAACGCTCGACGAGGTTGTCGGTCAGCGGATCGATCCCCGTGGTGCGGATCCACTCCGCCCGGGTCTTGCACTCGCGCCGGTGCGGGATGCGCGAGCCGGTGGTTTCATATGCCTCCACGCAGATCTTCTGCGTCGTCGCCTTTGCCGCTTGCGGCAGCTCCTGCTTCTTGTCGTTCTCGAACGCGCGGGTCGCGGCACTGGCGGGGGCAATGCTGCCGGCAAGGAGCGCGCAGGCGCCGAACAGGATGGCGCCGGTACGGGCGGTGGTGGTGAACTTGGTCATGCTTTCCTCCTGAGAAACGGGCGTGCGGGGACGTTCCGCCGCACGCGATGCGGTGGTTGTTGCTTCAGCTTGCGATGTCGGTCGGGGTGGCGATCAATACTCGCCGAAGGGGTCCGCGCCTTCGCGGATCCAGGTCTCGCGCGTCTTGCACTGCTTGATCTTCTTGCCGCTGTCGGCGGCCTTGCGCTCGACGCACCAGATCAGGCCGCGCGCCGTGCGGTTGAGCAGGCGGATATCCTTCTTCATCGCGGCGGGGGCCGGCGTGGGTTCGGGATCGCGGGCGGCCTGGGCCGGGGCCGCTGCGGCGAGCGTGGTGACGAGCAGCGCGGCAGCGGGCACGAGGCCGAGAAAGTTGCGAGTGCGATACGTGGTCATGTCAGGCTCCAGTCTCTTGCGAGGTCCGACGCTCCTTCGTTTTCGCCGGTGCCTCGTTCATTGCAGAAGCCGTGCCAGTTTCATCTATCGTTTATTTTCAATCTCTTAGCTAAATTCACTCAAGTGTCATAGTGCCACAACACAGCAATTTGCGCCAGGAGTTGGCGCAGATTACCGGCTATCACACCATGTTACGGAAATGGGACGGAGGCGCCGCGCGGTCAGCGCAGCGTCACCCAGGTAGGCGCGTGATCGCTGGCCTTTTCGCGGCCGCGATAGTCCTTGTCGACGCCGGCGCCGGTGAAGCGATCGGCGGCCTGCGGGCTGAGCAGCAGATGGTCGATGCGGAAGCCCGCGTCGCGCTGCCAGGCACCCGCCTGATAGTCCCAGAAGGTCCACACGCCGCCCTTGGGGAAGCGGGTGCGCAGCGCGTCGGTCCAGCCCTGTGCCAGCAGCTGGCGGTAGCGCGCGCGCGATTCCGGCTGCATCAGCGCATCCTCGGCCATGGCGCGGACCGAGAAGGTGTCGTCGTCGTTCGGAATGACGTTGAAGTCGCCAGCGAGGATCGCCGGTCGCTCTTCGGCGAGCAGTTCCGCCGCGCGATCGTAGAGCCGGTCCATCCAGCGGAGCTTGTAGTCGAACTTCGGCCCCGGCTGCGGATTGCCGTTGGGCAGGTACAGCCCACCGACGACCAGGTCGCCAACCTCGGCCTCGATATAGCGGCTGTGCGCATCCTCGGGATCGCCGGCAAGGCCGCGCTGGCGCTCGATCGGCTGCTGCCCCCTGGCGAGGATGGCGACGCCGTTGAAGCCCTTCTGGCCGTGCCACACCGCGCCGTATCCGGCGGCCTCGATCGCGGCGATGGGCAGCGTGTCGTCGGAGCTCTTCAGCTCCTGCAGGCAGACGATGTCAGGCTGCTGTTCGGTGAGATACTCGACGAGGCGCTCGAGGCGGGCCTTGATGCCGTTGACGTTGTAGCTGACGATTTTCAACGGTTTGCGCTCAGATCGAGAAGCTGGTGCCGCAGCCGCAACCGGATGCCGCATTGGGATTGGTGACCGCGAAATGCGCGCCGCCGAGATTGTCGATGAAATCGACCTGCGCGCCGCGCACCAGATCCAGGCTGACCGGATCCACGACCAGTCGCACCCCGTCGACTTCCGCGATCGCGTCGTCGGCTTCCACCGTTTCCGCGAGGCCGAAGCGATACTGGAACCCCGAACAGCCGCCGCCTTCCACCGACAGCCGCAGGATCGCAGGCTTGGCCTGTTTGGTGGCGATCACCGCGACGCGCGCCGCTGCGGCGGGCGTCAGCGCGATGGTGGGCTGCTCAAGGATCGTCGTCATGGGCGCCGAGATAATGCGCCGGCGCCCGTCCGGCAATGCGGGGAAAGGCTCAGCGCGGACCGCCGACGCCGCCGCCGGTCACCGGCGCCTGCGCGATATATTCGCCCGACTGGATGAAGGGGATCGGATTGATCGCGTGCCCGTCGAGGCGGACTTCATAATGGAGGTGCGTGCCGGTCGAACGGCCGGTCGACCCCATCAAGCCGATGATCTGGCCCCGGCGCACGCGGGTATTGTCGGCGACGAGGATCTTCGACAGATGACCATAGCGGGTTTCGAGACCGCGGCCATGGTTGATCTCGACGAGGTTGCCATAGCCGCCCTGGCGACCGGCATGCGAGACGACGCCGTCGGCGGTGGCGTAGATCGGGGTGCCCATCTGGCCGGGGATGTCGACGCCGGCATGCATCGCAGCGGTACCGCGGAACGGATCCGAGCGGACGCCGAAGTGCGAGGTGAAGCTGACATGCTGCACCGGCTGCATCGACGGGATCGAGATCGACGCGGACTCGATCGAGTCGAGCTTCTTCCAGGTCTCGAACAGCGACCGGAACTGCGCATCCGCATCCGCGGTCACGGCGGTGGTCGCGTCGTCATCGCTCACCGGCTCATAGGGGCCGCCCATCGCGACGGTGACCTTGGCGAAGCGCTGCGGCGCGAGGCCGAGATGCTGGAGACGAGCGGCAGCCTGGCGCACCCGCACCTCGCCGACCTTCCGCGCCTTCGCGGCAAGCGCGACCTGGCGCGCCTCCACCTTCTTCAGCGGCGCGGCGATTTCGTCGGACAGCGCGCTGGTCTTCTGCGGCACGGCCTGGAGATCGGCTTCGAGCACCGAGCGATCGGCCTTGCCGGAGACGACCGCGTTCAGCACCGCCTGGCGCTGCTCGATCTTGGCGGCCTGCAGCTTGGCGGCATCCTTGGCGGCGGCCACTTCGGCGCGCATGCGGGCAACCTCGGCGCGCATCGCGGCGACCTGCGCCTCGGGCGAGCCCGCCACCGGCGCGGTATAGGCGATCGCGCCGGCCATCGCCTGCGACACGCCATAGCCGGAGAACAACACGGTCGTCACCGCGGCGCTGGCGAACAGCAGCTGCGAACGGCCCCCCACGCTGAAGCGGCGCAGCTTGCCGCCTTCGTGGAGGATCACATCCCGCGTGGTGAAGAACTCCCGGAACTTGTGCGCAAAGTCATCATTCTTGCGTTCGGACGGTACGGCCATGAGTCCCCGGCAAATTCATGGAAGCCAACACCGTAGCGACCCGGCGCGCAGCTTCAGGATGATGCGTGGCGAAGGGTCAGCCCCTGTCCTCTCCGTCTCGCTTGGAGACTCTTTTGGAGGATAATCAGCCGTCGGCAAGCGCTTGGTAGTACGCACGCGTCAAACCGGCTGAGTCGCGCGCCGAGTCGTTGAACGGCGGCTTAATGGCACCCCTGAAATGGGTACGGACCAGGTCTTGCCAAGTCGTTTCCGGAACGCAACGAGCCGCAGCACAGGCGGATTCGAACCACTCCGTACCGGCCCGTACATGGCGCACTTCATCGTTGACGATCCGTGTCAGGATCTTCGCGGTGACGGTATCGCCGGCCGCGTCGAACCGCTCGATCGTCGCGGGCGTCACGTCCAGCCCGCGCGCTTCCAGCACCATCGGAACGATCGCCAGACGCGCCTTGGCATCATGCGCCGTCTCCGTCGCCGCATCCCACAGGCCATCATGCGCCGGCAGCGCGCCATAGTGGCTGCCGAGGCTGCGCAGCCGTCGGTCGAGCAGCGCGAAGTGCATCGCCTCGTCCGCCCCGACGCGCATCCAGTCATCGGTGAAACCGGTGGGAAACTGCGCGCCGAAGCGGCCGACCAGATCGAATGCAAGGTCGATCGCCACGAATTCGATATGCGCGAGCGCGTGGATCAGCGCGATCCGCCCGCGCTCCGATCCGCCGCGGCCACGCTTGGGCATGCGGTTGGGCGGCAGCAGTTCGGGCGCTGCGGGGCGCGCCGGCCGATCGGGCATCGCCACGTCGAAGCGGAAGTTGAGCCGCCCGAGCCGCCAGTCGCGCGCCGCCGCCCGCGCCGCCATCACCTTCTCGGTCGGGTCGGCGGCGTCGAGCACCGCCCGGACCGCCGCCGCAACGCTGCGCCGTTCGCTCACCCCAGCGCCTTTGCCGCGTCCAGCACCTCGGCGGCATGGCCGGGCACCTTCACCTTCCGCCAGGCGCGGACCAGCGTGCCCGACGCATCGAACAGGAAGGTCGAGCGCTCGATGCCCATATATTTCTTCCCGTACATCGACTTCTCGACCCACACGCCCAGCGCCTCCATCAGCGCGCCGTCCTCGTCGGTGGCGAGCGGCACGGCGAGGTCGTACTTGGCGGTGAACTTCTGGTGCTTGGCGGGCGGGTCCTTCGAGATGCCGAGCAGCTTCACGCCGAGCGCGGTGAATTCCGGCATCAGCTCCGTGAAGTCCTGCGCTTCGCGCGTGCAGCCCGACGTGTCGTCCTTGGGGTAGAAATACAGGACGAACGGCGCGCCTGCGCCCCACTCGGGAAGCGCGATCGCGCTGCCGTCCGCCGCCACCAGTGCGCCCTTGGGGAGCGCGTCGCCCTGCTCGATGCTCATTGCCTGGTCTCCGTCAGCTACGGGCCTGGATGTCGGCCCAGCATTGGCGCACCTCCTGCCGCGTTGCGTCGAGCGTCGCAACCACCGCTTCCCAATCGGGCAGGCCGAGCGCGCGGGCAATCAGCGCGCGGGTGCGCTCGCCCGGCGGCTGGGCGTCGGGCGCGACCAGCCGCAGCGTCACCAGCAGCCGGGTGAGAAAGTCGTGCGCGTCTCGAAGCGCCGGCGGCATCAGCCCCTGCCCCACCAGCGCATCGATCGCGCGGCCAAGGCGCGGATCGAAGCCGGTGCGCTGGCAGAGTTGCTGAACGTGCACCGCAAATTCCAGATCGACCAGCCCGCCGTCGAGCAGCTTGGCGTCGAGCGGCCCCGCCGGCGGCTTGTGTGCGGCCATGTCGGCACGCATCTTGGCCGCGTCGGCGAGGATGTCGCGCTCGGGCCGGGCGCCGTTGAGCACCCTGTCGATGATCGCCTGCACCTGCGCGCGGGCTTGGCCGGAGCCGAACACCGGCCGCGCCCGGGTGAGCGCCATATGCTCCCAGGTCCAGGCGTCCTTTTCCTGATAGCTGGCGAACCCCTCCAGCGAGACGGACAGCGGCCCCTGCGTCCCCGAGGGCCGCAGGCGCGTGTCGACCTCGTAGAGCGGCCCCGCCGCCGTGGGCACCGAGAGCGCCGCCGTCACCCGCTGCGCCAGGCGGTTGTAATAGGTGACCGCGCCCAGCGGCCGTCGCCCATCCGACTCTGCCGCATAGTCACCGGTGAACAGGTAGATCAGGTCGAGGTCCGAGGCATGGGTGAGCGCGCCGCCGCCCATCCGCCCGAGCGCCAGGATGACCAGCTCGCTGCCCGGCACATGGCCGTGCTGCGCCGCGAACTCCTCGACCGTGGCGGCGGCCAGCACCTCGATCGCCGCTTCGGCGACGCGCGCATAGCCCGCGGAGACGTCGAGCGGGTCGCTTGCCCCCGCGACGATCTGCACGCCCAGCGCGAACCGCTTCTCGTTGACCAGCCGCCGGACATGTTCGAGCCGCCACTGATAGTCGGTGCCGCGCTCCTCGGCCGCCATCGCCGCCATCAGCGCGGGCACATCGCCCACCGGCGCCAATGCGCTCGCATCGATCAGCCCGTCGAGCAGTTCCGCACGCCGCCCGAGCTGTTCGGCCAGCGTCGGCGCGTGGCTGAGGATCGCGCTGAGCAGCCGGGTGAGCGCCGGCTGCGCTTCGAGCAGCCGGAAGATGTTGACCGCGCTCGGCAGCCGCTTGAGCATCGCGTCGAACCGGGTGATCGCGTGCTGCGGATCGGGTGCGCCGCCGAACCCGGTCATCAGCGTCGGCAGCACCGCCTCCAGCGCGCTCTGCGCCGCAGGACTGCGCAGCGCCGGATAGGTCGCGCCCCGCCAGCCCTCCACGACGCGACGAGCGATACCTGCATCGGGAAAGCCTGCCTCCGCCAGCCGCTCGCCGAGCAGGTCCGGATCGGTGGGCAGGCCGCTGCCGGAGCCTTCTGCCAGCGCGTCGTAGATCCGCCCGACCCGCTCGACATGCGGCTGGAGCAGCGCGACCAGCGCGGCACCGTCTTCCACCCCGTGCAATCGTGCGACATGATCGAGCGCGGCGGGGTCGCCCGGCAGCGTGTGCGTCTGGCGATCGTCGATCATCTGCAGCCGATGCTCGATCGTACGGAGCAGAACATAGGCGTCGTCCAGCGCCTTTGCCGCGTCCGCGTCGATCCGCCCTGCCGCCGCCAGCGCCGCCAGCGCGTCGCGGGTGGCGGGCACCCGCAGCGCCAGGTCGCGGCCACCATGGATCAGCTGGTGGATCTGCGCGAAGAACTCCACCTCGCGAATGCCGCCCCTGCCCCGCTTCAGATCATAGCCTGGCCCGAAGCGCTGGCCCTGGTGATGATGGTCGCGGATGCGGCGGGAGATTTCCTGGATCTCGCGGATCGTGCCGTAATCGAGCGCACGGCGCCACACGAACGGCCGGATCGCATCGAGAAAGCGCTGCCCCAGCACCACGTCGCCGCCGGCAGCACGCGCACGGATGAAGGCGGCGCGCTCCCAGGGCAGCGCCTGGCTCTCGTAATAGCTGATCGCCGCCTCCACCGGCAGCGCGATTGGCGTCACCTCCGGCGAGGGCCGCAGCCGCAGGTCGACGCGCAGCACATAACCGTCGCCGTCGCGGGCCTGGAGGATCTCCAGCACCCGCCGGCCGATCCGCACCGCCGCTTCCTCGGGCACCTCGCGCGGCTTCACCGGCAGCGTGGCGGGATCGAAGATCAGGATGGGATCGATGTCCGACGAATAGTTGAGCTCGCGGCTCCCCTGCTTGCCAAGTGCGATCGCGGCGAACCCGCGGGGCTCGGCATCGGGCGTGCGCTCGCGGATCGCCGCACGAATGGCGCAGTCCAGCGCCGTATCGGCGAAATCGCTGAGCAGCCGGGTCGTCCGCTCGAAGTCGTACGCGCCGGAAAGGTCGCCGATCGCGGCGATCAGCGCCAGCCGTCGCCGCTGGACGCGCAGCGCCTGCGGTACCGGCATCTCCAGGGTGGGGGCCGCCGCCACCCCGATCGGGTCGGCCAGCGCCGCAGCGGGATCCTCGGCAATGTCCGTTTCGCGCCCGAGCACGAGGCCCAGGAACGGCGAATGTTGGGCAATGCGCGCCAGGGTGTCAGCAAGGTCGAGAGAAGTCACGGGCAATCCTTAACGTTCAAAAACCGCATTGCTGCGGCGAACGGTGTCATCTTCAAGCAACGAATGCGGTACATGACCGTTTTGTGGCCGTGGTTCAGACGGCACCCTCCCAAGCCCAAGAGGCAAGCGCAGCGACTCCCTATCGCATCGAGGCGCCGCGTGCCGGGGACGGTATCGGCCGTGCGCTGGCCAATGCCTATGCCCGCGATTTCGGGCTACCGCAGGACATGGCGGTGCTGCTCGCCAAGCTGAACGACCGCGATCCCCGCTGCCATTGGTAGGGCTCACCGGCCCTGCATGTCCCGGTGCGCCGAGGGCATGCGAACCGTGAGTCCGTCGAGCGCGTCGGTCAGCACGATCTGACAGGCAAGCCGGCTGGTGCGCACCGCGCCCATGGCGAGGTCCAGCATGTCTTCCTCGTCCTCGCTGGCGGGGGCCAGCCTGGCGAAGTCCTCCGCTGCGACGATCACATGGCAGGTCGAGCACGCCATCTGCCCCTCGCAGGTGCCCTCCAGCGGTTGCCCCGCATTCTGTGCAACCTCGAGCAGCCGGGCACCCGGCGCGGCCCGCACCTCCTGCACCGCACCGCCGCCGGGCGCCTCGAACCGAACCCGGATCATGCCGCAACCCGCTGGGCGTCGGCAGCGGCGCAGATGCGGTCGAGTGCGGTCATCAATTCCTCCTCGGTGGTCATGCGGCCGAAGCCGATACGGATGCTGGAACGCGTCTGGGCCTCGGAAAGGCCCAGCGCGCGCAGGACATGGCTGGGGCGACCGGACCCGCTGGCGCAGGCCGAGCCGGCCGAAAAGGCGATGTCGCGCAGGTCCGCCATCAGGCGGGCGACGTCGAGGCCTTCGCGGTGGAGGTTGAGGTTGCCGTGGTAGCGGTTGGAGGCGGAGCCGTTGAGCTGCCAGCCAAGCCCCAGTCGCTGCGTCGCCGCTGTCCAAAGTCGACGCACATGCGCGGCATCCTCGTCCGATCGCGCCGCGGCGACCTTCGCCGCCGCCCCGAACCCGGCACACAGCGCCGGCGACAGCGTGCCCGACCGCCCGGGCGCTTCCTGCCCGCCCCCGTGCAGCAGCGGCACCAGCGCCGCCCCGTCGCGCACCCACAGCGCCCCGATCCCCTTGGGGCCGTGGATCTTATGGGCGGAAATCGCCACCAGGTCGCAGGTCGCGGGGATCGGCACCCGGCCATAGCCCTGCACCGCGTCGCACAGGAACAGCGCCCCCGCCGCATGGGCGATCTCGGCAAGTTCGGCGATCGGCTGGACAACGCCGATCTCGTTGTTGACCAGCATCGCGGCGACCAGTCCCGTGCCCGGGGTGATCGCGGCACGGGCGACGTCCAGGTCGACCAGCCCGTCCGGCCCGACGGCAAGCACCGTCACCGGCCGACCGCTCGCCGCCACCGTGTCCAGCACCGCGGCATGTTCGGTGGCGAGGGTGACGATGGGGCCGCTGGTGCCCTTGATCGCCCAGTTGAGCGCCTCGGTCGCGCCGCTGGTGAACGCCACCCGTCCGCCGGCGGGAAGCAGCGCCCCCACCTGTCCACGCGCGACCTCCACCGCCGCCTTGGCCGCGCGGCCGGGCGCGTGGGGCGAATGCGGGTTGGCGTGCTGCGATTCGAGCCAGGGCAGCATCGCCGCCAGCGCCTCGGGGGCGAGCGGCGTCGTCGCCTGATAATCGAGATAGATCATGCCGCCCGGGCTCGCGCCTCGGCAACGGTCGCGCGCCACAGCGCGGCGAAGCGATCGACATCGCCCTCGCTGGTGCTCCGCCCGAAACTCACCCGCACCACTTCGCGCAGGGCCGGCTCGGCCCAGCCCATGGCGGTCAGCACATGGCTCGGCCGCATGCTGCCCGAGGAGCAGGCACTCCCCGCCGAGACCGCGATCCCGGCAAGATCGAAGCGGATCAGCTGTGCGGCAGAGGAGACGCCCGGCATCCGATAGGCGCCGATCAGCGGGCTGCGCGGGCTTTGTGCGCCCACGACCTCGCCCCCTGCTTCAACGATCGAATCCTCCAGCCGGGCGCGCAGCCGCACCATTTCCGCCAGATCCTCCGGGACCGCCACCGCCGCTGCATAGCCGAGCGCGCCCGGCAGGTTCTCGGTGCCCGGCCGATAGCCCTTTTCCTGGCCGCCGGTCGGCAGCAACACGCCCAAATCGCGCACCAGCAGCGCGCCGATCCCCGGCGGGCCGCCGCGCTTGTGGGCGGAAACCGCCACCAGATCGGCATGCCGCAGCACCTCGGCATCGGCATGCGCCGGCATCTGCGCCCCATCGACCAGCAGCAGCCCGCCCGCGCCGTGCACGATCTCGGCGATGGCCGCGATCGGCTGGCGCACGCCGGTCTCGCTGTTGGCCCATTGCACGCAGACCAGCGTCCGCCCCGCGCCTTCCAGCGCCGCCGCGAGGGCCGCCATATCGACGATCCCGCCCGCCGTCACCGGCAGCACCTGCGCGCCTTCGCCCAGGCGCAGCACCGCATCATGCTCGACTGCGGTGATCAGCCGCCGCGCGGCGACGCTGCGGCCCATCGCGACGGCGAGCGATTCGCTCGCCCCGCTGGTCAGCAGCAGCTCGTGCGCCCAGCCATAGGCCGCCGCGATCCGCCGCCTGGCATCCTCCAGCGCCGCGCGCGCCGCCCGGCCGTCGCCATGCGGCGAGGAGGGGTTCGCCCAGCGCGTCATGCCGTCCATCACCGCCGCCACGGCCTCCGGCAGCATCGGGGTCGTCGCGGCATGATCCAGATAGAGTCGAGCGGCCAATGGCGTTCCAATTGCGTGAAGGGACCCGCTGCCTATATAGCGACCAAGTTCCTGCGCTCCACTGCGCATCTCCCTATTGAACAGGATCCGCCTTGCCCGAAGTCATTTTCCCCGGACCCGAAGGCCGCCTCGAGGGCCGTTTCGCTCCCGCGCCGCGCCCGCGCGCACCGGTCGCGATGATCCTCCACCCGCACCCGAATGCGGGCGGCACGATGAACAATCGCATCGTCCAGGATCTCTACAAGACCTTCCAGCGCCGCGGCTTCGCGACTCTGCGCTTCAACTTCCGCGGCGTCGGCAAGAGCCAGGGCACCTTCGACAACGGCATCGGCGAGCTTTCGGATGCCGCCAGCGCGCTCGACTGGGTGCAGAGCTTCCACCCCGAGGCCTCGTCCACCTGGGTCGCCGGCTTCGGCTTCGGCGCCTGGATCGGCATGCAGCTGCTGATGCGCCGCCCGGAGATCCGCGGCTTCATCTCGGTCGCGCCGCCGGCCAACATGTTCGACTTCACCTTCCTCGCCCCCTGCCCCAGCTCGGGCATCATCATCCAGGGCGAGCAGGACGAGGTCGTGACCCCCGGCGCGGTGCAGAAGCTGGTCGACAAGCTGCGCACCCAGAAGCACATCACCATCCACCACGACACCATTCCCGGCGCGAACCATTTCTTCGAGCACGAGATGGAACAGCTGATGGGCTCGGTCGACCGCTATCTCGACATGCGGCTCGACCCCAACTGCCCGATCCGCTGAGGATCCTGCCGGCTCAGTGCGACGCGAAGGTCGCGCTGAGCCAGCGATCGACGATCGCCGTGGCGGGATAGTCCGCCTCGCCGAGCTGGCGGTTCATCGCCACATGGCCGCGCAGGCCGCGGCCCCCGACGCCCTGCACCTCCACCTTGGATCCCTCCGCCCGCAGCGCTGCCCCCAGCGCTTCCGACTGGCGCGTACCGTCGTCGCGCTCGACGTGGAGGATCAGGAACGAGAGCACATTCGGCCCGGCCGTATGGGTGATCGGCGACAGCGCCCGCTGTCGTGCCGGATCGCTGCCGAACGCCTTGGTGTAGATCGGCCGCATGAAGCGCCCGGCCTCGGCCAGCTGCGCCGGCACGTCATAGGCCGCACCATCGAGCAGCACCACGCCGCGCAGCTGGTCGAGCATCAGGTCCTGTGCGTGCATGTAGCGCGGATCGGTGCCGACCAGCGCCGCGAGATGCGCGCCGGCGCTATGCCCCATCAGGACCATGCGGTTCGGATCGAAGCCGAGTTGCTTGGCGTGCGCGACCAGCCAGGCGAGCGCGGTTGCCACATCCTGCGCCTGCTGCTCGACGGTCGCGCCGGGGACCAGCCGGTAGTTGATCGTGGCGAAGGCATAGCCCTCGCCGGTGAAGTGGCGGATCTTGGCCGCCCCGGTCGCATTGTCCTTGCTGCCATGCTCCCAGCCGCCGCCATGGACGAAGACGATCAGCGGCGGCCGCGTTCGGGTGGAAACGGTGGGCGGGTAGTAATCGAGCTTCTGCTCTGCGAGCGCGCCATAGCCGAGGTCCCGCTTCGGTGCGGGCGCGGAGGGGGACGGCGTATCCATTTGCTGCTCGGCGAGCACGGGCGGGCCCGCGAGGAACAGTCCGGCCACCACCCATCCGATCGCGCGCATCCCGGTTCTCCTGCTGCGGGCGGGAGATATCGCATCGGGACCGGAGGGGTCGACTCGGAAAAGGTCGCAAGATGTAACGACCGCAAGATCCTCCCCTGCAAGGGGAGGGGACCGCGCCGAAGGCGTAGTGGAGGGGTGTCCCGGTTGGAGGCGTGGACGCCGCTACCAGCGGCGACACCCCTCCGTCATGCCTGCGGCATGCCACCTCCCCTTCCAGGGGAGGGTTGCAGGATCACACCGCCCAGATCAGCACATTGCCGAGGATCACCAGCGCGCACAGCAGCATCAGCACCCCGCGCTGCCGGTCGCCGCGGCGGAGCACGGTCACGCCGCCCCAGCTCAGCGCCAGTACCGCGAGCACGGCGATGCTCATCATCAGCGGATAGAGCCCCGAAAGGGCGTTCAGGTTACGACCATCCACAGCGTCACCCCCGACGCGATGCAGACGCAGGCCGTGCCGGCGACCAACCGCGAATCGCCGCGATAGGCGATCCGCAGCACGATCCAGAGCACATGGCCGAGTGCGAGGGTGCCGAGGCTGGCGAGCCGGGCAATGGCCGCGCCGATCGGATTGCCGCGATCATTCCGTGCTCCCGAGCGTGCGCGCATAGTCCTCCTGGTCGACGTTGCCGCCCGAAACGATCACCAACGCTCCCGGTTCCGCCGCCACCTTGCCGGCGAGCAGCGCCGCGATCCCCGCCGCTCCGCCGGGCTCGACGACCAGCCGCAGCTTCGCCGCCGCCCAGCGCTGCGCCGCACGGATCTCCGCCTCGCTCACGGCGATGCCAACCGCACCCCGGCGGGAGAGCACGTCGAAGGTCAGCGGCGACACGCGCGGGGTCTGGAGCGAATCGCAGGCGGTCGGCGGCGGGTTCGGCCCGACGGGTTCGATCCACCCCGCTTCCAGGCTCCGGCGCATGTCGTCCCAGCCCTCCGGCTCGACGGGCACGACCTCGGCCTCGGGCAGCGCCAGCGCAATCCCGGTGGAAAGCCCGCCCCCGCCGCACGGCACCAACACGCGCCTGGCCGCCTCCAGGCCCGCTTCGGCCATCTGCCTGGCCGCCTCGATCCCGGCGCTGCCCTGCCCTTCGATGATCCAGGGATCGTCGAAGCTCGGCACCAGTGCCGCGCCGCGGGCATGGGCGAGCTGCTCGGCGATCTTCTCGCGGCTTTCGGTGGCGCGATCATAGCGGACGACCTCCGCGCCCAGCGCCAGCGTCGCCTCCAGCTTCACCTTGGGCGCGTCGGCAGGCATCACGATCACCGCGGGAATGCCCAGGCGCTTCGCCGCCCAGGCCACGCCCTGCGCATGGTTCCCCGAGGAGAAGGCGACGACGCCCTTGTCGCGCACCCGCTCGTCCAAGGCGGTCAGCCGATGCCAGGCGCCGCGGATCTTGAACGCGCCGATCGGCTGCAGGCTTTCCGCCTTGAACGCTACCGGCACGCCCCGCACCTCGTGCACGAGCAAGGGCGTCGGCGGCAGGATCGCCGCAACCTTGGCGGCGGCATCACGGACCCCCGCACGGGTCGGCTGTCGCAATATCGTCACAAAACATCCTCGCCGTAGAAAAACGGACCCCAGAATCACTTTACACGGGGGACCGACGCGCATATGTGCGCTCCTCCGCTGCCCCATGGGACTTCCAACCGCAAGGCAGCTTTTCGTCAATGTTTGCCTCGCGGCATTTGGAGGTCCCTTGAGTTGCACAAGCATCATCGCGCGCTGGGGTTAGCGACCACCCGTATCGGCAACCGCGTTGCCGACATCGCTAAGCTTCGTCCGGTCCAGCCGGTAACGCTCGTCCGCCCGCATGCCGCATCGCGTGCGGCCCGGTTCTTCGCAGAGAAGTTCCCGGGTCGTTCGATGTATGCCGTGAAGGCCAATCCCTCGCCGGATCTGATCCAGATCCTGTGGGAGAGCGGAATCACGCATTTCGACGTCGCATCGATCGCCGAGGTTCGCCTCGTCGCCGGTGTCGCGCCGGAAGCAACCCTGTGCTTCATGCACCCGGTAAAGGCTGAGGAAGCCATATCCGAGGCGTATTTCGAGCACGGCGTTCGCGTATTCAGCCTGGACAGCATGGAAGAGCTGGACAAGATCGTTCGCGCCACCAAGGGCGCCACCGATCTCACGCTGTGCGTACGCCTCCGCGTTTCGTCGGATCACTCGAAGCTCAGCCTCGCGTCGAAGTTCGGCGTCGGCGTGGGCGAGAGCAAGGACCTGCTGATCGCGGTTCGCCAGGTCGCCGATGCGCTCGGTATCTGCTTCCATGTCGGCAGTCAGGCGATGTCGCCGGAAGCCTATGCCAATGCGATGGAGCGCGCCCGCGCCGCCATCGTCGAGGCGGGCGTGACGGTCGATGTCGTCGATGTCGGCGGCGGGTTCCCGTCCAGCTATCCCGGCATGGAGCCGCCGCCGCTCGAGCGCTATTTCGCGACGATCCACCGCGCCTTCGAAAGCCTGCCGATTTCCTATTCGGCAGAGCTGTGGGCCGAGCCGGGCCGTGCGCTGTGCGCCGAATACAGCTCGCTGGTCGTGCGCGTCGAGCGTCGCCGCGGCGATGAGCTGTACATCAACGACGGCGCGTACGGCGCGCTGTTCGATGCGGCGCATCTCGGCTGGCGCTTCCCGGTCCGTCTCCTCCGCGAGCCGGATTCGAACGCCAAGGACATGGGCTTCAGCTTCTATGGCCCCACTTGCGACGACATGGATCGCATGGCGGGCCCGTTCGAGCTGCCGGCCGACATCCAGGCGGGCGACTATATCGAGATCGGCATGCTCGGCGCGTACGGCGCGGCGATGCGTACCGGCTTCAACGGCTTCACCGCCGGCGATACGGTGATCGTCGACGACGAGCCGATGGTCTCGCTCTACACCGGCGAAGATGAGGCGGCTGCGGTTTCCTCGAACGTCGTCAAGCTGTAATCTACACGGCCTATCCGACCTCGCTCCCCTCCCGCTTGCGGGAGGGGTCGGGGGAGGGCATGGCGTATTCCTGGTTGGGAGCGGCCGAACAGCCCCTCCCCTAACCCCTCCCGCACGCGGAAGGGGCATTATGGGTTTCCGCGTCCCCTTTGAATGACGGCGGCCATGTGAAAATGGGAGTTCCCATGACCGACAGCCTCACCAAGACCGCGGCGGCCAACGCCCCGATCAACGACACCCGCAAGGCCGAGCTGCTTTCGAAGCAGGTCAAGCACATCGACATCAAGAGCTTCGACGCGCGCCCGATCGTCGACGCGATGGCCGATATGAGCTTCACCAGCCGCGACCTCGGCCGCGCGACCAAGATCTACAACGACATGCTGGCCGACAAGGACTGCACGGTCTGCCTCGTGATCGCGGGCTCCACCTCGGCCGGCGGCTGCATGGACCTCTATGCCGAGCTGGTGCGCAACAACATGGTCGACGTGATCGTCGCCACCGGCGCGACCGTCGTCGACATGGATTTCTTCGAGGGCCTCGGCCACAAGCACTATCAGGCGCTCGAGATCCCCGACGACGACACGCTGCGCTCGCTCTACATCGACCGCATCTACGACACCTATATCGACGAGGAGCAGCTCCAGGACTGCGACTTCACGATCAACAAGATCGCGAACGAGCTGGAGCCGCGCGCCTATTCGAGCCGCGCCTTCATCCGCGAGATGGGCAAGTACCTCTCCGAGCACGGCAAGAAGGAAAACAGCCTCGTCAAGCTCGCCTATGAGCATGACGTGCCGATCTTCTGCCCGGCGTTCGTCGACAGCTCGGCCGGCTTCGGCCTCGTCAAGCACCAGGTCGACCAGATGAAGGCCGGCAAGCCCTATCTGATGATCGACGCGGTGGCGGACTTCCGCGAGCTGACCGAGATCAAGATCCAGGCGGGCACCACCGGCCTGCTGATGATCGGCGGCGGCGTGCCGAAGAACTTCATCCAGGACACCGTCGTCTGCGCCGAAATCCTCGGCCATGAGGACGTGGAAGTGCACAAGTACGCGGTGCAGATCACCGTCGCCGACGTGCGCGACGGCGCCTGCTCGTCCTCGACGCTGCAGGAAGCCGCCAGCTGGGGCAAGGTGAACACCGGCATCGAGCAGATGGTGTTCGCGGAAGCCGGTTCGGTGATGCCGCTGCTGGCCTCGGACGCGTATCACCGCGGCTACTGGAAGGACCGCGCCAAGCGCGGCTGGGCGAAGCTGTTCGCCTGAGCCTGAGCCGCACAGGGCGAGCCCTGCTCGCCCTGAGACGGCGAAGGCCGGCCGGCGCGGCCCTGCCGCGTCCGACGTCGCGGGATTAACGCCGGCGACGGCCCATCCGGAAAAACGAAACGGCCGGGGAGCGATCCCCGGCCGTTTTGCTGTCCAATCCTCCCCGTTCCGGGGAGGATCTAGGGGTCACCCCTCCACCGCTTCCCGCGCCGCCTTGGCCATCGCCGTGAGCTGCGCCAGCGTCTCCTCGAACCGCCCCTCGCGCTCGGCGTCGCGAAGGAACTTCACCCGCTCGACCAGCACTTCCTTCGGGGTGGGCTGCCGTCCGAACAGCGCGATCACCTCGTCGGCGAACTCGTCGAGCGGCTGGTAGCCCGGGCGCTGGCTCTGGCCCGGCGTAAGCTCGGTCTGCACCGCCGGCGGGGCCAGCTCGATCACCTCGACCTTGCCCTCCAGCACCGCGCGCAGCGACACGGTGTAGCTGTGGATCGCCGCCTTGGTGGCGTTGTAGGTCGGCGTCGTTACCAGCGGCACGAAGGCCAGCCCCGAGGTGACGTTGACGATCGCCGCGTCGGGCGTCGCCACCAGATGGTCGATCAGCGCGTCGATCAGCCGGATCGGGCCCAGCAGGTTGGTGGTGATCGTCGCCTCGGCATCGGCGAGGTCGCGCTTGGCGTCGAGCGCCTCGAACCGCATGATCCCGGCATTGTTGATCAGCACGTTGAGCCCCGGATACGCGGCGATCAGTCGGGCGGCGAAGTCTTCCACCCCGGCGGCGCTCTCCACGTCGAGCGTCATCGCGTGCAGGCTGGCGCGGCCCTCGCACGTCGCTGCCAGCGCCTCGATCCGCCGCCCCGCGACGATCACGGTGTTGCCGGCGTCGTGGAAGCGGTGCGCGAGCGCTTGCCCGATGCCGGAGCCGCCGCCGGTGATCAGGATGGTGTTGCCGCTGGCCTTCATCGAACCCTCCATTGCTGGTTGCCGGCCGGGATGTACGCCGATAGGCTCCAAACGAAAGAAGGCACCCGAAAGATTTATACGCACCAAAAAGAGAGCGACTCCATGCCGTCCACCGCGCCCGTCCCCCGGGACCGCAGCCACGAGATGGATCCGCGCGTCGAGGCGCTCGTCACCGAGGTGATCGGGCGCGTGGCAGACAAATGGACGATGCTGATCCTCGAACTGCTCGCCGAACAGGGCGAGATGCGCTTCACCCGCATCGGCAAGGCGGTGCCCGGCATCAGCCAGAAGATGCTCACCCAGACGCTCCGCCAGATGGAGCGCGACGGGCTGGTGGTCCGCACCGTGCATGCGGTGATCCCGCCGCGCGTCGACTATCGCCTCACCGATCTGGGCGAGACGCTGGGCGAGGCGTTCTGCGGCGTATGGCTCTGGGCTGCGGCCAATCTCGAGCGGATCGAGGCCGCGCGCTGTGCCTTCGACGCCCGAGCGGGCGCGGGCTGAACCGCCCGCGCCCGCCCGCCGCGTTCAGTTGGCGAGCAGCCGCGCCACCATCTGGTGCACCGCGTCGATCTGCGGCCCGTGGCGCAGCTGGAAGTTGAGGCCGGAATAGCCCCACCAGTCCCAGCAGCCCATCGGGTTCATCGCGCTGGCATCGACCTGGGGATAGAGGACGACGATGCCGTTGCTGTCCGCCCAGCGGTTATAGCCGAGCTTCGCGTAGATGGCGTCGCTGCCGATCGTGTCGGCGCTCTGCTTGCAGCCATGGAACACGACATGCACCGCGCAGCGCGCACCGCTCGCGCGGCAGGCGGCCGGGACATAGACATAACCCTTGGTGGCCATCAGCGCGGCGGCGCCTCCATAGCGCCCCTGATCGAAGGCGATCGGCGCGGCAGTTGGCGCCGCCGCCGGCTTGAACTTCAGCGCGTACAGATGGTTGAGAATCGCGCCCGGCTGATCGTAGAGCGCGGTGCCGAGCGGACATTTGACGACGAAGATCCCGCCATTCTCGCTGCACGGATCACCGATCTCCGCGGATAGAAAGGCGTGGCCGGCCGGCATCGTGCCGACGAAGACCAGCGCGGCTGGCGCCACCTTGGCCTTGGTGTAGAACTCCCGCACAGCCGCCATCACGCTGGGTGCCACCACCGAATCCTTGGTGCCGCTGAACAGATAGACGCGCTGCTTCGCGATGCCTGCGACCGGATCGATCACGCCGTTGCGGGCGAAATCCTGCGCGGCCTTCCAGCTGCGCTCGGCCGGCGGCTTGCCCTGCATGCACACGCTGATGAAGCCCGCGCCGTTGGGCGGCGCGCAATTATAGGGACCGCCGGCAACGACGCCGACGCCCATCACCTCGCTCGACCAGGCGACCGAATATTGCACTGCCATAAAGGCGCCGGACGACAGTCCGGAGACCGAGACGCGGGCAGGATCCGCTCCCAGCGCGGGCAGGTCCTGCGCCCTGGCAGCCATGCTCAGCGAAAGGACAAGCATCGAGAATAATGAGAAAAAGAGTCGCATCTTCACCCCCCGGTGTTGAGATGGTTCGGCAACGCCCCGGCTGCTTGGCCGGTGGCGCGCATTGCTGCGACCCAGCGCCTTGCATAACATGATTCGCTGCAGCTGCGAAACGGAACCGGCATCCCTCGCCGACCCGGCGCCTTTGCCCTATCCTGACTCCGCATTTTGCCGGCCATAGAAAGGATCGCTGCATGCTTCGGCCCATCGTCGCCCTGTTGCTGCTCGGCGCGGCGACACCCGCACTTGCCCAGACCGACGCACGCGCGGTGCTCAACCTCGCCAAGACCCGCTTGCCCGCGCCGGCGCTGGTCGCCAGGTACGGCAGCGATCCGCTGCAAAAGGGCGAGCTGCGCCTGCCCAAGGGCAAGGGCCCCTTCCCGGTCGCGGTGGTGATCCATGGCGGCTGCTGGAGCGCCACGATCGAGGACTGGCAGGGCACCGCCCCGCTCGCGGAGGCGCTGGCGGCGCGCGGGATCGCGACGTGGAACATCGAATATCGCCGCACCGGCAATCCCGGCGGCGGCTGGCCCGGTACCTTCGAGGACGTGGCGGCCGCGACCGACTATCTGGCGGTGCTCGCCAAGACGCAGCCGCTCGACCTCACTCGTGTCGCGGTGGTGGGGCATAGTTCCGGCGCGCACCTCGCCCTGTGGGTGGCGTCGCGGCCGAAGCTGCACGATCCGGTCGCCGGGGCGATGACGGTCCGGCCGGTGACGGCGGTGGCGATCGACGGGCCGGGGACGCTGGCCCCGTTCGTCGGCGTCGACGCGGAGATATGCGGCGCGCCTGCGATCGTGCCGTTCATGGGCGGCACGCCGCAAGAGAAGGGAGCCGCCTACACGCTGGCCAGCCCGCAGGACCATCTGCCGCTCGGCGTCCACCAGCTGGTGGTGCTCGGCGCGTTGGGGATGATGGTGGAGCCCTATACCCAGGCCGCCCTCGCCTCGGGCGATACGGTGGTGAAGCTGGCCCCGGGCGGCGCGAACCATTTCAACATCATCACGCCCGAAACGCCACAGGGGAAGCAGGTGGCGGACTTCATCGCCGCGCAGGCATTTGGGGAGTAGGCGGCGGCGGTTCGCCCCTCCCCCTTCCCCTCCCGCGAGCGGAAGGGGTGCGCAGGCTGTTGCGCTTCAGCTTCTTCGCGCCCTTCTCGTTTGCAGGAGGGCCTGTCCGGTTATTGCTAATCATTCTCACATTTAAATGAGAGCGATTCGCAACAACTACCCGCCTGCCCCGAGCAGATCGTGCCGCCGCAGCGCGTGCCGCAGCTGGTCGTAGGTGAGCCCCAGCGCCTCGGCCGTCGCGCGTTGGTTGAACCGGTGCTCCGCCAGCGCCTGGCTGAGCAGCTGCTTCTCGAATCGCGAAACCCGCGTCTTGAAGTCGCCACCCAGATCCGCCGGTTCGGGTGCCGCGGTCGCGGGCGCGGCCGGCGCTGCGGCCGTCTCGGCGGGCTTCTCCACGGGACTCATCGACGAGGCCATCGGCCGGGGACGATAGGGTGACGCGAAGGGATCGATCTCGATCCGGTCGATCGGTCCGCCCCGATCCCAGCGATAGACCGCCCGCTCCACCACATTGCGCAGCTCACGCACATTGCCCGGCCAGTCATAGGAAAGCAGCGCATCGAGCGCGTGCGGGCCCCAGCCCGGCCAATCCTGCCACCCCAGCTCCGAGGCCATGCGCCGGCCATAAAAGTCGGCCAGCACCTCGACATCGCCGCCGCGGTGCCGGAGCGGCGGCAGGGTCACCACCTCGAAACTCAGCCGATCGAGCAAGTCGGCGCGGAACGTCCCCTTCTCCACCCGGTGCGGCAGATGCTCGTTGGTGGCCGCGACGATGCGCACGTCCACCCGCACCGGGCGCGACGAGCCGATGCGGGTGATCTCGCCATATTCCACCGCGCGCAGCAGCCGCTCCTGCGCGCCCATCGAGAGCGTGCCGAGCTCGTCGAGGAACAGCGTGCCGCCATCGGCTTCCTCGAATCGGCCGGTGCGCGCCTTGGTCGCGCCGGTGAAGGCCCCCGCCTCATGGCCGAACAGCTCGGCCTCGATCAGCGTCTCGGGCAAGGCCGCGCAGTTCATCGTCACCAGCGGCTGGTCCCAGCGCGGGCTGAGGCGATGGAGACGCTCGGCGACCAGCTCCTTGCCGGTACCGCGCTCGCCGATCACCAGCACCGGGCGATCCAGGGCGGCAGCCCGGCTGGCCTGTTCCAGTGCGTCGAGAAAGGCCGAGGACTGGCCGATGACCTGGGTGATCCGCTCCATTCCCCAAGCTTGGCGAATTTTCCTAACTCTTAGCAAGCGCTATTTGCGAAACTACAATTGTAGTCAAAGCAGAAATGGCGGTTTTCCGCCATTTTCGAAAACTGGCATGCCTTCTGCAAAGATGGAGGCAAGCCCGATGACGGGCACCAACTTCAACCTACCAAGGTTCAGGAACACGACCATGACCAAGCAGATCAGCACCCTCCGCAACGCCTTCATCGCGGTTTCCTTCGCCTTCCTCGCCAGCCTGGTCCTGACCGCTGGCGCGGTGGCACCCGCGATCGCCTGAGGCGGCACGAGGTCTCCTGGCACTGCCTCCCTCGGCGGTGCCAGGGCCGCCGGAAGGGCCCCCATCCCTTCCGGCGGCACCCCCAAAGAACATACGAAGGAGCGCATATCATGGGTATCTTCTCGCGAACCCGCGACATCATCGCCGCCAACGTCACCGACCTGCTCGACAAGGCGGAAGATCCCGCCAAGATGATCCGCATGATCATCCTCGAGATGGAGGAAACGCTGGTCGAGGTTCGCGCCAGCGCCGCCCGGACGATCGCCGATCAGAAGGAAATGCGCCGCCACATCGCGAAGCTCGAAAAGCTCCAGGAAAGCTGGACCGAGAAGGCGGAACTAGCCCTCTCCAAGGATCGCGAGGACCTCGCCAAGGCCGCGCTGGTCGAACGCCAGAAGGCTGCCGACATGTGCGACCAGCTGCAGCAGGAAATCGCGGTGCTCGACGAAGCGCTTCGCGCCTCGGAAGAGGACATCAACAAGCTGCAGAACAAGCTGCGCGAGGCCCGCACCCGGCAGAACTCGGTCGTCGCCCGCCTGGAAAGCGCCAACAACCGCGCCCGCTTGCGGGAAATGACCAACGGGTCGAAGATGCAGGACGCCTTCTCGCGCTTCGACATCCTGGAACGCCGCGTCGATCTGGCCGAAGGCCGCGCCGATGCGATGGGCCTGGGCGGCAATCCGAAGACGCTCGAAGAGGAAATCGCCGAACTCCGCTCGTCGGAAAAGGTCGATGCCGAACTCGAAGCGCTGAAGGCCCGTCTCAACAAGGGAGCCTGACGCATGAACGACTTCCTCATCCCGGTCTTCGTCTGTGCCATTCTCTTCCTCGGACTGCCCTGGATCGTCTTCCACTACGTAACGAAGTGGAAGCAGGCCGGGACCATCACCCGGGAAGACGAGAACCTGCTCGACGACCTGTACCGCACGGCGCGGATGCTCGAAGACCGGCTGATGACGGTCGAACGCATCATCGCCGCCGACAACCCCGACTATCGGCCGCACTCGGCACAGCGCCCGGAGCCCGGCCCCTACGATCCTTCACGGAGGAACTGAGATGTCCGCTCGCACCAAATTCTATCTCGATCGTCAGAACCGCAAGTTCATGGGCGTCTGTGCCGGCCTGGCGGATTACACGGGCATCGACGTGACCTGGGTGCGGGTGGCCACCGTGCTGCTCACCGTCGCCACGGGCTGGGTCGCGCTGGGCTATTTCGTGATCGCCTGGCTCGCCAACCCCAAGCCGGTGGGCCTGTACGACACGCCGGAGGACGAACGCTTCTGGCAGGGCGTCCGCTCGAGCCCCAAGCGCTCCACCGCCGAGGTCCGCTCCAAGTTCCGCGACATCGATCGCCGGCTGGCCGACATCGAGATGTTCTACACGAGCCGCAACACCCGGCTCGCCGAAGAGATCGACAGCCTGCGCTGAGGCGCAGGCGGTCAACAGGGAGGCAAGACAATGAACTGGGGTGGTCCCGAATTCGTGATCGCGCTGATGGCGCTCTCCACCTTCGGGTGGCTGGCCAATAACTGGATCCGCGCCAAGCATGGATATTCGATCAGCGACGATCACGGCGAGAATATCCACAAGACCGATCCCGACGCCCAGCGCAAGATCGACCTGCTCGCAGCCGAGAACGAACGGCTCGCAGGCCAGATCACCCGACTGGAAGACCGGATTTCCGTGCTCGAACGGATCGCCACCGATCCCGCCGAGCGTACCGCCCGCGCCATTGACGCGCTGCGCTGAGGAGACGACCGATGATCGAAGTTGCCCTCGCCCCGTTTCTTCCCTGGATCATCCTTTCGGGCATTGCGCTGGGGTTCTGCGGGATCGCCGCGGGGATCTTCAGCCACTGGCTCCGCATCAAGCACGGCTATCCGCTGGAAAATGCCTGGGGCAAGTCGGTTTACCCGCAGCGTAACGACGAGACGATCGAGCGGGTCAAGCTGCTCAGCCAGGAAAACGGCCAGCTGCGCGCCGAGCTGGGTGCGGTGAAGGATCGGCTCGCCAATGTCGAACGCATCGTGACCGACGGCGCGCACCAGCTCGACCGCGAGATCGACGCGCTGCGCAACCGCTCGAACTGAAAGGAACGCACGCCATGCTTTCCCCCCTTCTTATCCCGATCCTCGGCATCAGCTGCGGCCTTGTGGCGATCATTGGCGGCGTCTTCTTCCGCCCGCTGTTCAAGCTCTGGGAACGCCGCATGGAAATCGAGGCCGGGATCGCCGCCGAAAAGGCCGCCCAGTACGCCGCCCAAACCCAGCGGCTGGAGCAGCGGGTGCAGGTTCTCGAACGGATCATCACCGATCGCGGCATGGGCCTTTCGGAAGAGATCGAGAAGCTGCGTGACGCGCCGCTGAACTGAAGAAACGTTTCCACCCTCTTCAAAGCAAGGAAATTTCGATGATTGTCATGCTCGCAGTGCTTGCCGCACTGTGCGGGGGAGCTATTGCCCTCGCTGAAAGCCGCGATCGCCCCCGCCGCCGCGCGCTGCGCGCCGCCCAGGCATCGCACGCAGGGAATTGAGGCGCTTCGCGCGCCGACTAGGGGAGTAAGGTGCAATGAACCCGTTCGAAATGGTCGTGGCCATCATCGTCGTGATCACGATCGGCAATGTGCTCAAGTCGCGCAATGGCGGCAGCCGGCGGCGGATGCGCGGGCTGGAGGGTCTTGAGGGGCTCGCCGAGCAGGATCCCGCCCAGCGCCTCGAAGCCGAGAGGCTCCGCGACGAGGTCCGCGCCCTCAAGGAGCGCGTCCAGGTGCTCGAGCGCGTCATCACCGACAACGAAAAGAGCCTGCGGCTCGATCACGAGATCGAGAAGCTGCGCGACAAGAACCGGATCTGAGCCATGTTTTTGGGAGTAACCCCGATGACCAGCGACCCGCAACTCACCATCACCCTCGCCGTATCGGGCCTTGCCGGCCTGGGCATGATCACCGCCGCGGCGCTGTCCGGCTGGCGCGGCTGGCTCGCGCTCAAGCACCGCGAGCTGGTGGAACTCCGCCGTCCGGAAGCGACCGCGACGACGATGCCCAGCCCCGCGTCGCGGATCGAGCTGGCCGACCTCAAGGAACGCATCCGCAAGCTGGAAGCGATCGCCGCCGGGGTCGACCTGTGAGCAACACCACCCCGCCGGCGGCGGACGCCAAGCCCGCCCCGGCGCCGGAGCGGGCACCCCGCCCCCGGCTCGGCCTGCGCTACGGCGCGGCGACGACCAAGTAAGCGCGAGGCTGGAAAAGCGCGCGGCTTGCGGCTAGCGCGACATCCATGACCAGCCTCGCCGATCTCCAGGAAGAATACGGGTTTCTCGACGCGGACGATCGCTATCGCTTGCTGATCGATCTGGGCAAGGCGCTCGAGGACATGCCCGCCCCGCTCAAGACCGACGCGACGCTGGTGCGCGGCTGCTCGGCCTCGGTATGGGTCTATCCCACGCGGACGGAGGACGGGCGGCTGCACTTCCTGGCGGATTCGAACGCCGCGATCACCAAGGGCATCATCGCGCTGGTGCTGCTGACCGTGCAGGACCGCGAGCCGGCCGAGATTCTGGCGACCGACATCGAAGGCGCCTTGGTGCCGTTCGACCTGAAGAACCAGCTGAGCTCGAACCGGACGCAGGGCATCCCCAACATGATCGCGCTGATCCGGGAAACGGCGGCGCGGTACGCGTAACGGCTCCCGTCTTCGCCTACGCGCCGCCGGGTTCAACCAAGTACATCGTCATCCCCGCGAAGGCGGGGATCCATTGGCGCCGAGCCCGAAGCTCCTGCCCCTAGCGCACAGGCCAATGGATTCCCGCCTTCGCGGGAATGACGGTGGAACATGGTGAGCGCAGTAGCGCTGCCGACCTTACGAAAGCCCCAGCTCGCGGCCGACCTCTTCCAGGTCCGCGCCCTTCTTCACGATCAGCCACTCGCGCGCCTGCGCGCCGTTGACCACCGTCACCGCGCCGCCGGGGCAGACGCCCAGGCACTTGGTCTCGACCACGCCGATCTCGGCCTTGCGGCCCTTGCCCAACCCGAACTGCTTGCGCAGCGCCTTGGCGAGCGACGTCTTGCCCTTGGGGCCGAAGCCGCCGCCGAGCTTCTTGGAACATTTGCCGCACACCAGCACCGCATTGCCCCAGTTGGACGCGACGAGCTGGGTCATTGCGGCTTCCACTGGCGCCGGTCCTCGGCGGTCTTGAGCACGTCGTACGCTGCCTGGATCGCCTGGAAGCGCTTGGCGGCATCGGCGTCGTTCGGGCGCACGTCCGGATGATATTCCTTGGCGAGACGGCGCCACGCGCCGCGCACCGCCTCGAAGGTCGCGTCGACTTCCAGCTCCAGCACTTCGAGCGCCTTCATCTCGTCGCGCGAGCGGCTGCCGTCGCCGGGACCCGCCCAGCTGTTGGTCGCCGAATGGGCATAGCCGTTCGCGGTGCGGCGCTCGTTCGCCTCGCGCTCGGCCGCCTCTTCGGCGGTAAGCCCGGCGAAATAGTCCCAGTTGCGGTTATACTCCGCGGCATGTTCCTCGCAGAAATACCAGCGTTCGGGATTGTTGGGAGACTTGGGCGCCGGCCGATCGCCCGGCTTGTCGCAGCCGTCGCGGTCGCACAGGCGCACGCGCGCGGCCTCGCGCTCCGAGCCATATTCGCGCCAGCGGGGAAAGCCCCAGTCCATCGATCGCGTGTGTCGCGCCATAGCCCGCCCAGATAGGCGCGGGGCCGGCCAAAGGCCAGAGCCACGCGCGCGTTGATCGTCCGTTTGGAAACGCGCCAAGGGGCGTTTCGCGGCACCAGCCCGCTCCCCCACCCGGCCACCCAACGGCAATATCATCTGGGTAGCCGGGTGGGGGAGCGGGCTGGTGCCGTCCCGCGAAGATACTGCCAGAGGATCTGTAAGCCGGGTTCTGTCCACCCCCGAAGGGGATAGGCGACCATTCCTCTAGGCGACGGATTGCTCCGCCGCTCCAGCAACCAACCCGGACGACGCGCCGGAACGAGGCGCATGTGCCGTCCCTATTCGGTCTTGCTCCCGGTGGGGTTTACCAAGCCGCTTCCGTTACCGGTCGCGCGGTGCGCTCTTGCCGCACCCTTTCACCCTTGCCCTTACCCCGGCGAACCGGGGCAGTGGGCGGTCTGCTCTCTGTGGCACTTTCCCTGGGGTCACCCCCGGCGGGCATTACCCGCCACCGTCGTTCCGTGGAGCCCGGACTTTCCTCCCCTCGCATCGCTGCGAGCGGCGGCCGCCCGATCCTCTGGCCCGCTTGCTCTAGCGCCTCGGGCGCGGCGCGCAAGGCGTTCAGCGTTCCGAGGTCGATACAGGCGGCGATTCCGGTGCGGGCGCAGGCGATGGTGCGGACGCCTCCACGACGGGCGGGGCCGGTGTCGCGGGCGCGGGCGCTGCCTGGGCAGCGGGGGCCGGCGCGGCGGGCACCTCCGCCTTGCGGGCGTCGGCCGCATCGGCCGCCTTGGCAGCATCGCTCGCCTTGGCGTCGTCCGTCGCCCTGGCCTGTGCCTGCTGGGCCTTCTTCGCGGCGTCGGCGTCGCGGGCCTTGTCGGCCTCCTGCTGTTGCTGCGGATCCTGAGGTTCCTCGGCGGCATCGGGCTTGGCCGGGCCCATGGCGGTACCCCAGGCCTGCACCTCGATGCGCCACTGGGTAGAGGCAGTGCCGCCGGCGAGTGCCGCACGCCGGTAGTCGGACGCGACGCTCACCACCTTGTCCGCCCCCACGACCCGGGCGACGCGGTGGAGCTCGGCAGTCGCCTCCGCCGCCGTGGGGGCGTTGACGATACCGATCCCCGGCCCCTTCTGGTCGCCCCGAACCACGCCGGTCATACGGACATGCACCGGGCCGATCGGCGTCAACTGCGGTCGAATCGACATGCTCACCGTGTGTACCTCCGGCGCGCAGTTCATCAGATTCCGCTTAGAATTTCGTAATCCATCATGGTTACCGGGCCGGCGATTCGCCCGGACGCTGGCCTCAGTCGTCGCCCTGCGGCTTGGGAAGCAGCAATGCCAACAGGATGCAGCGACATTCCATGTCGATCTCGCCGTCGATCAGTTCGGGCCGGAAGCGCCGCTGAAAGGCCGTGACCGCCGCCACCGGGTCCGTCACGTCATAGCCGAATCGCTCCAGCGCCAGCATGAAGCCGCCGTCCGGCCAGCCGGGATCGACCAGGTTGTGCGTCGGGCGGGGCAGCGCCAGCCGCAGCCGGGCGAGCGCGTGCCAGTTGAACAGCTCGCCCGGGTCCTGCTTGCGCGCCGGCGCGACGTCCGAATGGCCCACGACATTGCCGCGGGTGATGCCGTGGCGCGCCTTGATGTCGGCGACCAGCGGGATCAGCGAGCTCATCTGCTCGGGCGTGAACGGCCGATAGCCGAATTCATGGCCCGGATTGACGATCTCGATCCCGATCGAGGCGGAGTTGACGTCGTCAATGCCTCGCCAATGCGCGCGCCCGGCGTGCCAGGCGCGCTTGCTCTCGTCGACCAGCCGGAAGATGCGGCCATCCTCCTCGATGAGATAGTGCGCCGAGACCTGCGCCGCGGGGTCGCACAATCGTGCCAACGCCGCGTCGCCGCTCTCCATGCCCGTATAATGGAGCACGATCATCGAGACGGGGGACAGGCGCTCGCCGAAGTTCGGGGACGGTGCGTCGTGCAGTTCCAGGCCGCTGGTCATGCTCTCTTCTACTGCCCGCACCGCGCCAGGCAATCCACCGCTCAGCTCGCTGCGGCGAGCGGTGGCGCATCGGGATCGACCGCACGGTAAAAGCCGCGAAAGGCTTCGCTGGGCGTGAAATGATCGGTCAGGCCGATCACCGTCTCGCCCGCGCCGAGCACCAGCAGGCCGCCCGGTCGAGCGGCGGTGGCCAGCCGGTCGAACACCTGCCGGCGCAGCGGCAGCGAGAAATACAGCATCACGTTGCGGCACAGGATGATGTCGAACTTGCCCGGCGGGGGGGCGTCGGCGGTGAGGTTCTGCTGGCGGAACTGCACGCGCCGTACCAGTTCGGGCTTGGCGACCCAATCGCTTTCGACGCTGTCGAACCATTCGACCATGCGGCGCACCGGCAGCCCCCGCTGGATCTCGAACTGCGAATAGCGGCCCGCCTTGCCCCGCGCGAGCGCTGCCTGGGAAACATCGGTCGCCACGATCTCCGGCGGCATCGAAAAGGCGGCCGCTTTCTCCGCGAACAGCATCGCCAGCGACAGCGGCTCCTGCCCGGTCGAACAGCCGGCAGACCAGACGCGGAGGCGCCGGGGGCCGACTTCCGCTTGCATCGCCACCGCCGCCGCCGCGACCTGATCGAGCACCGACACGTCACGGAAGAAGCTGGTTTCCTGATTGAGCAGCACGTCCACCACCTGATCCGCGAGTTCCCCTGACCGCGATCCCAGCAATTGCCCGACCAGCGCATCGAGGCTGGGCAGCCCGCGCGCGCGCAACACCGGCTTCAGCGCCGTCTCGATCCGCCAGGCGCGGTTGGCGGCGATCTGCTGGCCGGTGCGCTGCTCCAGCAATGCCCCGATCAGCTGCATCGCGCCCCCGCTCGGCGCCACATCCCCGATCATCGTGCGCCTCCCCGGCCGATCAGTCGGCCGATTTCGTCCGGCGGCAGCACCGCGCTCGCACGCCCCGCAGTCGCCACCGCGCCGGGCATGCCCCATACCACCGAGCTTGCCTGGTCCTGCACCAGCACCTTGGCGCCGGCATCGACCAGCCGCGCGGCGCCTTCGCAGCCGTCGCGCCCCATGCCGCTCAGCACCACGCCCAGCGCGCGGGCACCGAACACCTCGGCGACGCTGTCGAACATCGGATCGACCGAGGGCATGCAGCCGCTGCGCGCCCATTCGGTGCTCAGCCGGATCGCCGCGCCGTCCGAGGTACGCACCAGCTTGAGATGCGCCTCGCCCGGCGCGATCACGATCCGCCCGGGCCGGACCCGCATACGGTCTTCCGCCACGTCGCACGGCCGGCCGCCGAGCACGGAAAGCTGGGCGGCGAAATAGCCCATGAAGCTGGGTGGCAGATGCTGCGTCACCAGGATCGGCAACTGGAAGCCGGCCGGAATCTCGCGGAACAACTGGCTGAGCGCGTGAATGCCGCCGGTCGACGCTCCGATCGCGACGACCTGGATGCCATCGAGCTGCACGCCCGCGCTTGCCGGGCGGAGCGGCGGCGGGGCAGGAACCACGCCAGGCTGCCCGCCGGGCGCGGCAAGCAGCCTCGAAAGCCGGTCCTCCAGCACCTCCGCAAAGCGGCCGCCGAACGCGCCCACGCCCGGCTTCACCAGCGTATCCGCCGCGCCCAGCGCCAGCGCCTGGAGCGTGGTTGCCGCGCCCTCGTCTGCGGAGGAGGAAACGATCAGCACCTTGGCACCCTGGCCCGCCGCCACGACGTCCGGCAGCGCGGTGAGGCCGTCGATCCCCGGCATCGCGATGTCGAGGAGGATGATGTCGACCTGCACCCGCCCGAGAAAGTCGAGCGCGGCCCGCACGTCGCCTAGCGCTGCGGCGACCTGGAATCGCCGCGTGCCTTCGATCATCCGGGTGAGCACCGAGCGCGCGACGACCGAGTCGTCGACGATCAGCACGCGCCCCTGCGGCGCGGACGCTGCCGGATCGGGAAGATGGGGGGATGGCTGGCTCGTCACGCGGGCGCGCTCCGGCGAGGGGAAGGTCAGGCGACGCCTACGATCTGCAGCTTGCTTTCCAGCGTCTCGCGATCGAAGGGCTTCATCACATATTCGTCAGCGCCCGCTTCGATGGCGGCGCGGATATAGGCCATGCCGTTCTCGGTGGTGCAGAACACCACCTTGGGCCGCTGTTCGAGGCTGGAATTCTTCAGCGCGCGGAGAAAGTCCATGCCGCTCATCACCGGCATGTTCCAGTCGAGCAGCACCACGTCGGGCGGCGAGGCAAGGCACGAATCCAGTGCTTCGCGACCGTCCCCTGCTTCGCGGACTTCGAAATCGAGCGTCTCGAGAATATGCCGGGCGACTTTTCGAATGACCTTCGAATCGTCCACGACGAGGCAAGTCTTCATGGTCCCTGGTCCCCTGGCAGGCGTCTTTGTCCTTTGACAATAAGGACCAGACGTAAGTTTCGCGTTAATCCCGGGGTCAGGAAAGCAGTGCCGAGGCGGGTACCAGCGCGGCGAGATCGACGACGAGGATCGGTTCGCCGTCCCGCTCGACCACGCCGCGCGCCGCCGCCCGCCAGTTGCCGTCGAGCGCGATTCCCGCAGCCAGCGGGCGCAGTTCGAAGGGCGCGACGTCGTCCAGCGTGTCGACCAGCATCGCGTAATGATGACCATCGATCTGGGTGATCACCGCGCGCTTGGCGAGCGTGCAGCCCTCCAGCCCCAGCGCGGCTTCGGTGTCCACGACCGTCACCACCCGGCTGCGCAGCGCCGCCAGCCCGCGCACCGGCTTGGCGGCGCGCGGCACCGCCGTCACCTCGCCGATATCGACGACCGATTCGACCTGATCGGAATCGATCGCCACGGTGCGCCCGGCGACATCGGCGATCAGATAGAGTTGCTGCGCCATCACCGCCCTCCCCGCTGCGCCACCTGCGCCTCCAGGGCAAACAACAGCCCGGCGCGATCGTAGCGATAGACGCTGTCGTCGCCCGGCTCGGCCTGGCGTTTGCGCCGCAGCCGCACCACCGGCGCGGTGCGCACCGGCGGCTCGGCCGCATCGGCGGCGAGCACCACCGCCGGCGTCTCGCCCGGCGCCAGCGTCGTGGCGACCCGGTAGCCCGCCGTCTCCAGCAGCGGCCGCACGAAGGTGGCGAGCCAACCGTCCCTGTCGCCCGCCAACAGGCAGAGCGGGGCGTCGGGTGCCGCCACCCGATCGACATGCGCATCGAACACCCACAGCACGTCGAGCAGTTCGACCTGCTCGCCCTCGATCAGCGCGACCCCTGCGGCCGGGCCCGGCGTCCGCGCGGGTGCGATCTCGGCTGGCAGAGTGACGATCTCGATCGCAGAATCGATGGCGTAGGCGACCTCGGCGTCTTCGTCCTTCAACCGCAGCACGCTCAGCTTCTCGCGCCCGTCGAGGTGGCCCTGCATCGCCAGCGGCAGAATGCGGCCTTCGATCGCCAGCCGGGCACTGCCGGCAGCGTGCCGCACCTGCGCGGCGGAGATCTGCTCCACCCGGTCGACCGCCGCCAGCGGCACCGCGCGGCGGACGCCATCGAGGTCGTCGAACAACAGCGCCGGCAGCCCCGGTGCCTCGGGCGTCTCCACGGCATCGCCGAACGCTTCGCTCAGGTCGCGACTGAAATCGAGGCCCGCGACCCGCGCAAGCCCGGCGCAATCGAGCAGCAGCATCGGCAGCCCCGAGTCGGGCAGCGTCTGCCCGGCATAGATCCCGGCTGCCATCACCGCCGGCGAGGCGGGCTTGATCACCAGTTCCTCATTGTCGAGCACGCTGTCGACGGCGAGCGCATAGCTCCCCGCCCCCACACCGACGATCACCAGCATCCGGGGGCCGCCCTGCCCCTCCCGCCGCACATCGATGAGGCTGCCCAGATCGAGCAGCGGCATCCGCCGCGCGCGCACGGTGGCGATCGGCGTGCCGCCCAGCAGGTCGATGCGGATCGCCTCGCCGCGCTCGCTGACGATCTCCTCGATCGACTGGCGCGGAATGGCGAAGCGCTGGCGCCCGGCCGCGACGATGATCGCCGAGATGATCGACAGCGTCAGCGGCACATGGATGGCGATGCGCAGGCCCTTGCCCGGTACATTGTCCAGCGTGACACGGCCGCCGATCTGATCGATGCTGGCCTTGACCACATCCATGCCGACGCCGCGTCCGCTGATCTCGGAGACGGTGTCCTTGCTCGACAGGCCGGGGTGGAACATCAGTTCCAGCTTCGCCGCCTCGGGCAAGGCATGAAGTTCGCGTTCGGAGCGCACGCCGCTCGCCGCCAGCTTGGCGATCAGCCGGTCGATATCGACACCGCGGCCGTCATCGGCGATCTCGATGATGATCTGGTTGCCCGATTGGCGCGCCGAGACGCTGAGCCGCCCGGCCTCGCGCTTCCCGAGTGCGCGCCGATCCGCCGGCGCCTCGATGCCATGGTCGATCGCGTTGCGGATGATGTGGACCAGCGGATCGCGCATCACCTCGATCATCTCGCGATCGAGCTCGACGTCCGCCCCTTCGACCTGCAGCGCCACCGACTTGCCGAGCCCCGCGGCGGTGTCGCGCACCATGCGTGGCAGCGGCGAGAACAGCGCATCGATCTTCTGCATGCGCGTACGGGTGACGGTGTCGCGCATCTCGCCGACGGTGAGCGACAGCCGCTCCAGCGCCGCCTCCACCGCCGGATCGAGTTCGCGCATCCGCAGCCGGCGGGCCAGTTCGTTGCGGGCGAGCACCATCTCGGACATGCCGCTCATCATCCGGTCGAGCAGGTCGACGCCCAGCCGCACGCTGCGCGACGGCGCGCGCTGGGCAACGGGAGTCGGCAGCTGGATCTCCTCCGAACCCTCGGCGAGCGCTGCGATCAGCAGTTCCTCGCCGCTGTCGTCGAGCGCCGCGCCGGCGTCGATCGCCTCGACGATCTCGCCGATCCGGTCGACCACGGCGAGCACGGCATTGACCAGCGACCGGTCCGGCACGCGATTGCCGTCGCGGACCTGGGCGAGCACGTCCTCGGCGGCATGGGCGAGCCGCTCCAGCCGCGGCAGGTCGAGAAAGCCGCAACTGCCTTTCACCGTGTGGACGAAACGGAAAATGGCATCGAGCCGCGCCCGGTCGTCGGGCTGCGACTCCCAGGCGACGATTTCGCCCGAAAGCGCCTCGAGCGTCTCGCGCGTCTCGGCGATGAAGTCCTGCAGCAGGTCGTCCATGGGGCCCCGGTGGAAATTTCCAGGCGCCACCATGGCGGGCGAGGGTTAATTCCGGGTTATGGTACTGCCGACGGAGCAGCCCATCGCTTCCAATCGACCGTCAGCGTTGCTTCGCCAGCGCCACGCCTGTGACCTGCAGCGTAGCAGGGTCGGAGCGCGAGCCCGTCGCGAAGTAAAACGGGGCGCCGACCTCCTGTGCTGCGGGCCCGTAGAAGATCGGCGCGATCATTCCATCGAGCGTACCGTCGATGTTCGTGCGCGTGAACGCCCCCTGATACAGAGTACCGTTGAACGTCGCCTTCCCCAGGTCGCGGCTGCTACCGTTCGGCGAACGTCCGGTGAGGGCGAGCGCCCCGGAATAACGCGCATTCGTGAAATCGACGACGAAATCCGCGCCGCCGCTGATGTCGTACTGCGTACCGCTGACCGAGGCAGCAGCGCCATAGGCTACCCCCGAGAAGCTAGCCGATCCGGTTCTGGCCGCGAGCAATCCGCTAGGCGTTGCGATTCCATAGGGCTGGAAGTAGCGCTCGACGTTGGTGAAATCGACCGCGAGAGCGCGATCTGCCTTGGTCTGCTTCCAGGTAGCGAGGCTCAGATACGTGAGCTGCAGCTCGCTGTTTCCCGAACCGAGCTTGTAAAAGGACACCTCAACCGGCGCGCCTTGCACCGTGCTGCGATAGGTCGTGAAATTGGCAGGACCGTCCGACACGATATCCGCGGCCAGCGGCGTGTAGCCGTAGGCGGTGGGCGCAAACGTCGTGACGCCCTGTGGATCGATCACGACGAGCCCGTTCGATGCCGAGGCCTTAACGTCCGCATAGTCGGAATGGCCAGCCACTTGCTGCGTAAAGAATAGCGCCGACGTGCTGAACAGGCGCAAGCTTTCGCGAACGTTCAGGAGCGAGATGGTTTGCCCGGGTGCGCTGGCGTCCCGTTGGCCGGTCATCGCGCCGGAAAGCACGCCGCCCGGGCCGGTGGCTACGAAACTCGCCCCGATTTCGTCGGCCGCAGGCCCGTAGAATAGTCCTCGGAACGTTCCCGCGACGAGCCCGGCCTGTCCACCTGAATAGCTCAGATCGCCGACCAGGCCCGCGCTCGTGACGCGCCCGCCTGCCACGACATTCAGACTGCCGACGCGGCCGCCGCCCGTAATGAAGTTGAATTCGTCGACCGTTCCCGACGCAAGGAAGCTGGCCCGCGCGAAATCGACATCCAGCCCGCCGCGCCCTTGGATGGTGCGCAACTCCTGGCCCGGTGTCGTCAGCAACCCAAACACATCGGTGTTCCAGTGCGCGGAGCCCGAGGTCGGGATGGCGGCGGCATCGGTACGCAGACCGTAGCTGAAGATGCTGAACTGAGTCCTCTGGCTGCCGTCGGCAACGGTATTCCGCTGCCAATACCCCATTCCCACATAGCGGTTGCTGGTGCCGCTACCGTAATAAGGGGTGGTGACCAGGGTGAGCGCCTGCCCGGAAAGGCGATAGCGGCTCTCGCCCGGGACCGAAGAGGCCTGGGCACTGGTCGGGTCGAACAGCTGGCTGCTGCTCCCCGCCGTCACGGTATAGCTCTTGGTACCTGCATTGTAGCTGACGCTCACCGGGTCGTACGCGCCGGTCGAACTCGCCACGATACCCGCCGGCGTCGAAAGGACGACGCTGGTGGTGGCTGCGTCGCTGCTGAACGTCTGGCTGACGCGGAGATCGGTGATGTTGGAATTTGCCGGTGCCGATGCCGGGGGTGGCGCCGCCGAAGGCGATCCCGCGCCTGTACTCCCCCCGCCTCCGCTACACGCCGACAGCGCGCACAGCATACCGGCCACCGAAAGACGGGTGCCCCACTCCATCATTCACTACCCCCCAACCGTGTCGCCACGGCAAGTCGACGGCTTTTCGTTTTTCTGCCGACACTTCTACATCATTGCAACAATATGATCAGCCGAGGGGGAAGGATGCCCCAAACAGCAACACGTCGGACTCCGGCGGGCTGACCTGCAGCGTGCCGCCATGCTGCACGACCAGCTCGTGCGCCAGATAGGCCGCCGCCGCGCGCGGGGTGATCGGCGTCTCCTCGCGGCCGCCAGCAAGGGCGCCGCGCAGTTCGGGGTCGAGCACGATGCGCGGGCCGTCCGCGCGGATCACGATCTCGATCGCGCCGTCGGTGGTTTCCGCGCCGATATCGAGCTGGCCGCCGCGGATCAGCGCGTCGCCGCCGATCAGCGCCAGGTTGAGCAGCACCTTGATCGCCTGCTTGGCCATCACCGGCTCCTCGACCATCCAGCCGATCTTCACGCGGTGGTTGTCGCCGAACAGGCCTTCGAGCGCCGCCTGCGCCTCGCGGGTATCGACCGTCTCGCCGAAGCCGCCGGCCGCGCCGAATGCCAGACGGAAGAACTTCAGCTTGTTGGCGCTCGCCCGCGCGCTCTCCGCCAGCAGCTCGAGGCAGCGTGCACGCATCTCGGGGTCATGCTCGTCGGCGAGCAGTTCGAGACCGTTGTTGAGCGCACCGACCGGGCTCAACAGATCGTGGCACAGGCGCGAGCAAAGCAGGCTTGCGAACTCGGTAGGGCTGATATTCAAGTTTTGTGGCTCCAGCTGTGAATCCCCTTTGGCGCAGCAGACAAAAAGCTGCAAGCATCCCGGCGGTGTGATCGCGCCATCGGAAGTGACGGTCGGACGAACCGCGGACCGGGGGAGGAAATATATGAAATTTCGTATAATCTTGGCTGCTGCCGCCAGCATGACGTTGCTGTCGAGCACCATGATACCGTCCGCTTCCGCGCAAAAGATTGCCCGCCCCGCCGCGACGAAACTTCGCATCGATCCAGCCCGGATCGACCGGGCGCTCGCCCGGATGATCGCGGATGGCCGCGCGGTGGGGGTATCCGCACTGGTGTGGGTCGACGGCCGCGAGGTCTATTTCGGCGCGCGCGGCGATGCCGATCGCGAGGCGCACCGGCCGATGACCCGCGACACGCTGATCCAGATCTTCTCGATGACCAAGCCGGTCACCGGCGTCGCGCTGATGCAGCTTTGGGAGCAGGGCAAGTTCCGCATCGACGATCCGCTTGCCGACTATCTGCCGGAATTCGCGCAGGTCCGCGTCTATGCCGGCAAGAACGCGGACGGATCGGTGCGCACCGAGGCGCCGCGCCGCCCGATCCTGATCCGCGACATCCTGCGCCACACCGCCGGCTTTTCCTATGGCGGGAAGGAGCATCCCGCCGATCTGCTGTTCGACCAGGCGGATCCGCTGGCGCTCGACCACGATCTGCCCGAGTTCGGCCGCCGGCTGGCGTCGGTGCCGCTGGTCTACCAGCCGGGCACCCAGTGGCGGTACAGCGCCGCCGTCGCCGTGCAGGGGCTGCTGGTCGAGAAGCTGTCCGGCATGCCGTTCGAGGCCTATGTGAAGGCGCATGTCTTCGATCCGCTCGGCATGAAGGACACCGGCTGGACCCAGCCGGCCGAGCGCCTGCCGCGGCTGGCGGCGGGCTATCAGAAGGGCGCCGACGGCACGCTCGCGCGCATGCCGGAGGCGATGATCCGCCGCATCAACTTCGCGCCGCGCAAGCTGACGCCCGGCGACTTCGGCCTGGTTTCGACCAGCGACGATTATATGCGCTTTGCCCGCATGCTGCTCAACAAGGGCACGCTGGACGGGGTGAAGATTCTCAAGCCCTCCACCGTGGAGCGGATGGCCACCGACGATCTGGATCCGGCAATCACGCAGCGGCTGTGGCTGCCGGGCAAGGGCAATGGCGGGTTCGGAATCGATTTCTTCGTCCGCACCGGCCAGCCGAAGACGCCCGAGGAGAATCGCGGTGCAGTCGGCGAATTCTTTTGGGACGGTGCCTGGTCGACGCTGTTCTGGGTCGACCCTGCGAACAAGCTGACCGCGGTGTTCCTCGTCCAGAAAGCGCCGTTCGACGGCACGCTGCACCGCGATTTCCGCAAGGCGGTGTACGGCGCCGACTATACGGGCCCGGCCGGCGACTGATCGCCTGCCGGGCGCCCGGTTCAAACCCTGCGGCCGGTGAACAGCTGGATCAGGCCGATCACCAGGGCAATCACCAGCAGGATGTGGATGATTCCGCCGGCGATGTGGAACGAAAAGCCCAGCAGCCACAGGATGAGAAGGATAACGACCAGCGTCCAAAGCATAGAATTCACTCCCAGAAACCGCTTCGGTAACGAGAGATGGCGCGCGATCGTTCCGGCCGTGCCGCGTTAAAATCCGGTAACGCAATGAAACGCTGCGGCAAACAAGGGTGCGCAGTCCTGACGCTTCCGTAACCATGTGGGAAGCGTATCATGTCCCTGCCCGCTACGACCCCGCCTGGACTGGCCGCGTCGCCGCCGTTGCCGCCATCCTCGCGGCCGTCGCTCGCCGGGCGCCGTATCCTCCTTGCCGACCCCGACACGATCTTCCTCCAGGCACTGGTGGAGCCGTTCGAAGCCGAAGGTCTTCACGTGTTCCGGTGCGACGATCTGCCGCATCTGCGCCATCGCCTGACCGGCGCCGCCTGGGACGTGCTGATACTCGATCCCGCGATCGCAGGGGCAACCCCATCCGCCCTGTTCGGTGAGATCGCCCGGCTGCCGACGCCGCCGGCGCTGATCGTCACCGCGCCGGCGATGAGCGAGGTCGATCGCATCATCGCGCTCGAAATGGGGGCGGATCACTGCGTTTCGAAGCCGTGCAGTGCCGCGGAGATGCTCGCTCGCGTGGGCGCACTGCTCGGCCGGCGGCGCGCGACCGCTGCCGGCCTGCCCAGCGGCACCGCGTACTTCGCCGATCTCGCCTTCGATCCGCAGCGCCGGCTGCTGTATCGCCGCGACGGCGGCCGCCAGCGGCTGAGCACCGCCGAAGCCGATCTGCTTACGCTGTTCCTGCGCAACCCGCGGCGCATCCTCGACCGAGACGCCCTGCGCGCCGGCACCGCTGCCGGCCCGGGCAACGATCGCGGCCTGCGCGCGATCGACGTCCTGGTCAGTCGCCTCCGCGCCGATCTGACGGCGGCGGTGCCGGTGATCGTCACGGTGCGCGGCCAGGGCTATATTTTGCCCCATGGCGTTCGCTGGGATTCGGCCAGGCCGGAGGATCCCGGCCGCGCGCCACACGCACGGATGGACGGCGAGCGGCGCGCGTCCGCCACGGGCCGCACCGGGGTCGCCGGGCACGACGTGCCGGACGGTCCTGTCGATATGTCCCCGGGCGGATGACCAGCACGGCCGACGCAGCCAATCCTGCGCTCGTTTCGCAGGCGAATTGTTTCTCTCAAAATGAGCAGCTATGGTCCATTGCGGACTCGATCGGGGGAACGGCGTGCAAACGGAAACGGTGGATCTGGATGCACTGCCCCCCGAATGGATCGATATCGCCGAGCATCCGGCGTACGGGACCGCCGCACGCCAGTTGGCTCAGAACATGCTGGCGATCATCGATTCCGACCGGAAACTGGCGGCGGTGTTTCAGGATGCCGGCCATTACGTCGCGGCAATGTCCGCCGCGTATCTCGAGGCGAATGGCGACCTGACCCTCTCGACGCTGCGCCAGCTCTGCGCCGGGTCGGGCTTCCTGACCGCCAACCGGGCGGGCGCGCTGGTCGACTTCATGGTCCATATCGGCTTCGTGGAACGCCGTTCCGCCCTTCACTGCAAAACGACCCCGGCGTTCCAGCGAGCCTGGGGCGGCCATCTCCAGGCCGCCCTCGATGCCGCGGCGTTCGTCGACCCGGCGATGGGCGCGGCGCGCGACGCGCTCGGTGATCCAGAGGTGTATCAACGCTTTCTCGCCACGCAGGGGGAGCGCCTGCACGAGCTGGCGCGGATGGCAGATCCGTCGCCGACGTTCCGCTCGGTCTTTCTCCATCCCAGGGCGGGAAGCTCCATTCTCCATACGCTGGCGCTGGCCTGCACGGATGCCGCCTTCGTGCCGCATGCCGGCGCGCCGGTGTCGCTCGCCGGGCTCGCCCGCCGTTTCGGGGTGTCACAGCCGCATGTCCGCCGGGTGCTCAAGGGTGCCGAGGCGCACGCCTACCTGCTGCACCTCGGCCCCAGCATCCGCGCCTTCCACCCGCATGGCTTCGAAACGATCCGCTATTATTACGCCATGCGGATCGGGGAACTGATCCGGTGTGCGCGTGCCGTGATGGGCACCAATATGCGTGCTGCGCAGACGGCGACCGCGCGCTGCGTGGCCGCCCGCTGACCTAGGCGAGGATCAGCGCGACCGCGGCGAACCGATCCCATCGGCCGCGCGTCCCTGCCCGCCAGCACGTCACGTCGTCCCCGCCCAGCACGAGCCACAGCTTGCCGTCGGCGGCGGCCATTGCGGCATCGGTCGCGGAAGGCAGCGGATCGCCGCTGGGATGCGAATGCCAATAGCCGAGCAGCGTCGCGCCGCCCGCCCGCTCCGCCCGCAGCGCGGCGAACAGCGCGGCGGGATCGATCTCGAACCGGGTCTCCGGCGTGGCGGCGACGTTCCGGGTGTGCGCGAACGCCGTGATGTGCGGCCCTGCGCCGAACAGCAGCCCGCATGCCTCGCACGGGCTCGCCTCGGCCGCAGCTTTTTTCATACCGTCCAGTATAGATCTTGAAATCGTAACGCCCATGCCCATTTCCGGTAAAACATGAATCAGGGGGTTTCCATCTTAGAAGCGCGGATCGCGGACGAGGCGCATGGCTGGCGGCTGGACCGCGCCTTGACCGACGCGCTGCCAACGCTGTCGCGCGAACGCGTGAAGGCGCTGATCTCCTCCGGCGCGGTTACCGGCCCGGACGGCAACCTCGCCCGCGACCCTGCCCGCAAGGCGATCGGCGGCGCGGTGTTCCAGGTTGCCGTCCCCGATCCCAAGCCCGCGCACAACGAAGCGCAGGACATTCCGCTCACCGTGGTGTTCGAGGACGAGCATCTGATCGTGATCGACAAGCCGGCGGGCCTGGTCGTCCACCCGGCGGCGGGCAATTTCGACGGCACCCTGGTCAACGCGTTGCTCCACCACTGCGCGGGGCAGCTTTCCGGCATCGGGGGCGTGGCGCGGCCGGGGATCGTCCACCGGATCGACAAGGACACCTCGGGCCTGATGGTCGCGGCCAAGACCGATCCCGCGCATGTCGGCCTCGCCCACCAGTTCAAGGCGCATTCGATCGACCGCCGCTACAAGGCGATCGCCAGCGGCCAGACGCGGGTTGCCTCCGGAACGGTGAATGCCCCGCTTGCCCGCTCGCCTTCCAACCGCAAGAAGATCGCGGTCTGCGCGGAAGGGCATGGCAAGCATGCGATTACCCATTGGCGCAAAATTCGCGAACTGCGTGACGCAAGTTACATAGAATGCAGGCTCGAGACGGGACGAACCCATCAGGTGCGCGTGCACATGGCGTCGATCGGCCACCCGCTCGTCGGGGACCCTCTATATGGAAGTATGCGTTCCACCCATCGCGGACTTCTGGCAACCTTGGGTTTCCAGCGCCAGGCCTTGCATGCAGCACGTCTCGGGTTCATCCACCCGATAACAAGTAACGCTTTGTCGTTCGATAGCGAAATACCTGCAGACATGCAGGAACTGTTCAACCAGCTTCTCGTATGAGTTTTGTGGCGCCTGGGTCCTCCGTTCGGACCGGCGCCCGTTGGAAAGGGAGACACGATCATGGCTAGCGGCAGCAACGTCCCCGCGACGATTCCCGCGCTCGGCGGCGAGGCGAGCCTCAATCGCTATCTGGCCGAGATCAAGAAATTTCCGATCCTGAGCCCCGAGCAGGAGTACATGCTCGCCAAGCGCTTCCAGGAGCATGGCGACACCGATGCGGCGGCCCAGCTGGTCACCTCGCACCTGCGCCTCGTGGCGAAGATCGCGATGGGCTATCGCGGCTATGGCCTGCCCGTCTCGGAGCTGATCTCCGAGGGCAATATCGGCCTGATGCAGGGCGTGAAGAAGTTCGAGCCCGATCGCGGCTTCCGCCTCGCCACCTATGCGATGTGGTGGATCCGCGCCTCGATCCAGGAATTCATCCTGCGCTCGTGGAGCCTCGTGAAGATGGGCACCACCGCCGCGCAGAAGAAGCTGTTCTTCAACCTGCGGCGGATGAAGGCCAAGCTCGACGCGTTCGAGGATGGCGACCTGTCCCCCGAGAATCTCGCCAAGATCGCCACCGATCTGGGCGTGACCGAGGAAGAGGTCACCTCGATGAACCGCCGCATGGCGATGGGCGGGGATACCTCGCTCAACGTGCCGATGCGCGAGGATGGCGAGAGCCAGTGGCAGGACTGGCTGGCCGATGAAGGCCCGCTGCAGGACGAAGCTGTTGCCGAGGCGCAGGAGGCCGATGTTCGCCACGACATGCTCGTTTCCGCGATGGAAGACCTCAACGAGCGCGAGAAGCACATCCTCACCGAGCGTCGCCTGACCGACGATCCCAAGACGCTCGAGGAACTGAGCCAGGTCTATGGCGTGTCGCGCGAGCGCGTCCGCCAGATCGAGGTGCGCGCGTTCGAGAAGCTGCAAAAGGCGATGATGCGCCTCGCCGGCGACCGCCGCCTGCTCGCCACCCACTGATCCGGACGGCGGTTTCTGCCAGGTGATTGCAGGAACCGCCCCGACTGGGGCATGGCGGTGGCGTGACGAAGAATCGCGCCCGCCCCTCCTCTCCCCGCCGTTCCTCCGCCGGCCCGCGCAAGCCCTGGTGGCGCCGGCTGATCGTGCTGGGGGTCCAGCTCGTGCTCGGCTTCGTGCTGCTGTCGCTGGTGATGGTGACGGTCTATCGCTTCGTGCCGCCGCCGATCACCTGGACGATGCTCGGCGACGTGGTCGCCGGCCACGGCGCCACCAAGGACTGGATGCCGCTCCGCGAGATCGATCCCAGCATGGCGCGCGCGGTGATCGCCGCCGAGGATGCGCGCTTCTGCCAGCATCACGGCTTCGATTTCGCGGCGATCGAGAAGGCCTATCAGCGCAACAATGACGGCCGGCACAAGATCCGCGGCGGCTCGACGATCAGCCAGCAGACCGCCAAGAACGTTTTCTTGTGGCAGGGCGGCGGCTATTTCCGGAAGGGCCTGGAAGCCTATTTCACGGTGCTGATCGAGAATATCTGGGGCAAAAGGCGGATCATGGAGGTGTACCTCAACGTCGCCGAAACCGGCATCGGCACCTACGGCGTCAACGCCGGGGCGATGCGCTACTTCCACCATGATGCGTCGGAGCTGTCGGACCGCGAGGCGGCGCTGATCGCCGCGGTGCTGCCGCTTCCCAAGAAGCGCGCGGCGATCGACCCGCAGGGGTTCACCCGCCGCTATGGCAACAAGATCAATGCGCGGATCAATGTGGTGGCGGGGAACGGGCTGGATCGGTGTTTGAAGTGAGGCGGTCTCTCACCTGAACCCTCAGTCCATTGCGTCCACCAAAACCGTCATGCCAGCGAAAGCTGGCATCTCCCTGAGGCCTGGCAACAACGTCACACCACTCCTGAAGGAGATCCCAGCGTGCGCTGGGATGACGGCTCCTGAGGGTAGTTGCCTTACTTCGTAGCGTCCTTCGCCGCGTCGCCGACGTCCTTGGCCGCCGAACCCACGTCCTTCGCGACGCTGGTCACCGCATCGGTCTTGCGGTTCTCCCGCGCATTCTGGTTGAACAGATAGAAGGCGCCGATCACCACCGCGATCAGCACCGCCAGACCGATCAGCGCCATGCCGGCACCGCCGCCGCTGCGGCGCTCGATCACCGTGGTGTGGGTCGCGCGGTCGGTCGCCACGCCGTCTTCAACGATACGGTCCGCCATGATCGTCTCTCCTCGATTGTGTCTGGCGACAGCAACCGAGGGGACGGCGCTAGGTTCCCGTAAGCCCTTGTCTCAAAACGGGAGCTTGAAGCCCGGCGGCAGCGGCAGGCCGCTGGTCATCTTGCTCATCGCTTCCGACGAAGCGGCATCGGCCTTGACCCTGGCATCGTTGAACGCGGCGACCAGCAGGTCCTCCAGCATCGTCTTTTCGGCGACGTTGATCAGCGAATCGTCGATGGCGATGCCGATGATGCGGCCCTTGGCGCTGGCCTTCACCTTGACGAGCCCGCCGCCCGACACGCCCTCGACCTCGACCGAATCGAGGCTCGCCTGCGCCTTGGTCAGTTCGGCCTGCACATTCTGCGCCATGGCCATGATGTCTTCGAGACTCTTCATCCGTCACTCCCGGTCTTGGTCCAGCCGATCAGCTCGGCATCAGGAAAAGCTTGCATGGCAGCCGCGACGATCGGCGAGGCGAGCACCGCCTCGCGCTCGGCCGCTTGCCGGGCCGCCTGTTCCTCGCGCAGCGTCATCGCGGTGGCGCCGTCGACAAGGGTGATCTTCCAGTGCACGCCGGTGCTGTCCTTGAGCGCCCCGCCCAGCTCGCGCACGAAATCCTGCGGCAGCGGCCGCGCCGCGCCGAAATCGATCTCGCTGCCCTCGAAGCGCACCGGCCGCATGTAATCGCGCACGAACATCGCGAGCTGGAGCCGGCGATGCGCCTCCAGATGCTCGGCAAGTTCGGTCAGGTTGGTCGGCAGCACCGGCCCGGTTTCCTGCACCGTGGCAGGCGCTGGCGCGGTCGGTGCCGCAGCCGCTGCGGCCGGCGCACCGGCGGGCACCGCGATGCTGCCGCTGAGGATCTGCTTGGCCAGCTCGCCCGGATCGGGCAGCTGCGCCGCGTGGATCACGCGCAGCAGCGCCATTTCGGTCGCTTCGATCGGCAGCGCCGCCCTGGCGACCTCGTCATGCCCGCGCAGCAGCAACTGCCACAGCCGGTGGAGCGCCGGGAAGGACAGGCGGGCCGCCCAGGCCTCCATCGCCTCGCGCTCCTCGAGCGACTGACCGGAAAGCCGATGCGTGCCGAGCTTGACCAGGGTCACGCCGTGCACCGTCTCCAGCAGCGCGCGCAGCACCGCGAGCGGATCGACGCCCAGATCATATTGCGCCCGCAGCCCCGCCAGCGCCTTCTGCGCCTGGCCCTCGACCAGCGTACCGAACAGGTCGCGATTGGCGCCGCGATCGGACAGGCCGAGCATCTGGCGCACGGCTTCCGCCTTCACCCCCTCGCCTTCCAGCCCGGCATGCGCGATCGCCTGGTCGAGGATCGACAGCCCGTCGCGCGCCGAGCCTTCCGCCGCGCGCGCAACCAGCGCCAGCGCCTCGGGCTCGGCTTCAACCTGCTCCGCCTCGCACACGCGTGCGAAATGCTCGGCGAGCAGCTCGGCGGGGATGCGGCGCAGGTCGAAGCGCTGGCAGCGCGACAGCACCGTCACCGGCACCTTGTTCACCTCCGTCGTGGCGAACAGGAACTTCACATGCCCCGGCGGCTCCTCCAGCGTCTTCAGCAGCGCGTTGAACGCGTTCTTCGACAGCATGTGGACTTCGTCGATGATGTAGATCTTGTAGCGCGCCGAGACCGCCGCATAGCGCGACGCCTCGATGATCTCACGCACGTCGTCGACGCCGGTATGGCTGGCGGCGTCCATCTCGATCACGTCGATATGGCGCCCCTCGGCGATCGCGCGGCACGGCTCGCAGACGCCGCACGGGTCGATCGTCGGACCACCCTGCCCGTCCGGGCCGATGCAGTTGAGCGCCTTGGCGATCAGGCGGGCGGTGGAGGTCTTGCCCACCCCGCGCACGCCGGTCAGCAGGAAGGCATGCGCCAGCCGATCACGCTTGATCGCATTGCCCAGCGTGGTGACCATCGCATCCTGGCCGATCAGCGCGCTGAACGTCTGCGGCCGGTATTTGCGGGCGAGCACGCGGTACGCTTCGCCGCGCTGGGGCTGCGGGGGTTCGTCGAGGCCAAGCAGGGAATCGGACATCACGACCCTATCTAGGGACCCGCGCTCGATTTGTCGAAGCGGCAGGCGCGATGGGTTGTGGATAGCGATGTAAAGGATGGGTGGGAGCCGGAACGACCCGGGACGAAATCGTTACGGCTGCTTCCTTCCGGACCTGACCGGGTTGGCGACGATCCCGTCCGCCCGACTCCCGCGGCGCATATGGGCGAAGCGGTGCCCGGACGCAAGAGCCTGTGTGCGTTAGCGGAGAAGCTCGGCAAAGCGGGCGAGGACGCCACCGACGAGTGCGCCGATCCCCGCCAGCGCGATCATCGTCGCGATGCAGGGGCCAAAGCCGGACTGATGATTGTCGAAGCGGTCGAGTCGCATAAAAGCCTCCAGATGACGGGAGCGTGTCACCTGGAGGCCCATGTGAAAATCCGTAGGCTTCCTTACCGGAGTCCCACGCTATCTGGTTATCGACGCATCAACGCTCGCGGCTGAGATCGTCGACCTCGCCCATGATCGTGTCGAGCGCGGTACGGCCGTCCTCGTTGAGCGAGGTCGAGCGGCGCGAGGGCAGCTGTCCTTCCGACATCAGCGCTTCGAGCGCGACGCGGCCACGCGCCACGCGGCTCTTGATGGTACCTACCGCCACCTGGCAGATCTCGGCAGCCTCTTCGTACGCGAAGCCGCCTGCACCGACGAGGATCAGCGCCTCGCGCTGCGGCTGCGGCAAATGGAGCAGCGCGCGCTGCATGTCCGCCAGCTCGACATGACGATCCTGGCTCGCCGGCGCGGCCAGCAGGCGATCGGCAACCAGATCGTCCCATTCGCCCTTGAAGCGCGCGCGGCGCATCTGGCTGAGATAGAGGTTGCGCAGGATGATGAACGTCCAGGCACGCATGTTGGTGCCGGCCTGGAAGCGCTTGCGCGCGGCCCATGCCTTGAGCAGCGTCTCCTGCACCAGATCGTCGGCGAGGTCCCGGCTGCCCGAAAGTGACCGGCCGAAGGCGCGGAGATGCGGGATCACCTGCGCGAGCTGGGTTTTGAATTCGGGATCCGAGAGCGAGACATGTTCCACCGGCGCCGTGTTCGCGCCCGGCTCCTCATGATCCGTATGGGTGGCTTCTGTCGTCATGCATTCCCGATCAGTTGCGCGCGCGGCGTCATTCGTTGCCAAGCTGGGGTCCTCGGGGTCGATTACAAGCATTGCCCGGTGAAACATGCCAATCAAACCAAAAGGATAATGGCGAAGATCACGATCACCAGCAGCAGCCCGATGCCCAACACATAGCGGGTAACACCGGGCGTCGTGCCGGCGCGGGCACGATCAGTACTAACAGAGGCGGGTTCGTCTTGCTCAGCCATGAAAGCCTAAACACCCGAGAACCGTTTTAGCTCCGTACCGGGTGGAACCCGCCCCGATTTCGCGTCAGGCGGGCACCGTCGCCTCGTCGAAGAACAGCGCCTGGCTGATCGTCGCCTTCACCGTTTCGCGCTGGAACGGCTTGGTGATCAGGAAGGTAGGCTCCGGTCGCTCGCCGGTGAGCAGACGCTCGGGGAAGGCCGTGATGAAGATCACCGGCACCGCGAATTCGGCGAGGATGTCCTTCACCGCGTCGATGCCCGAGCTGTCGTCCGCCAGCTGGATGTCGGCCAGCACCAGGCCCGGCCGGTCCTCCATCGCCAGCGCGACGGCCTCGTCGCGGGTGACGGCGACGCCGGTCACGTCATGGCCGAGATCGCGGACGATCTGCTCGAGGTCCATCGCGATCAGCGGCTCGTCCTCGATGATCATCACCCGCGTGCGGGTCTGGCGCTCGATCTCGTTGACCGCCTCCGCGACCAGTTCGGTGACGCGGGCCGGCTGCTCGCCGATCAGATAGGCGGCGTCCTCGGGCGGGAAACCTTCCACCGTGGTGAGCAGCAGCGCCTGGCGCGACAGCGGCGTCAGCCGGGCGAGGCGCTTGCGGGCGATCGCCTCGGCATCATTGCCCTGTTCGACCGCGTCGATGCTGTCGTCCCACTGGCTCGACTGCCAGATCACCTGGAAGGTGCGGTAGAGCCCGAGACGCGCATCCACATCCCGCGGGAATTGATCGGGCGCCTCCACGATTGCTTCCAGCGCGGCGCGCACATAGCGATCGCCTTCGGCCTGGTTGCCGGTGAGCGCACGGGCATAGCGCCGCAGGAGCGGAAGGTGCGGCGCGAGTTGCTGACCAAGCGACATGAGCTATGTATTCTCCATCGAGTGCGGGAGCCGTTGTCGCTCCCCGCGGGCGTGAATTCAATGATTTCGTCACCCGAAGAAGCCCCTCCCCGGATTTCGCATCGAACGTGGAACAATCGAGGCGCTCTTTGGTTTCATCGACCGGACTGCGTGAATGGCTGCAGCGGCGCCGGGTGCTTGCACTCGGCGTCGTTCGCGGTATTCGCAACTGCAGGTCCATCGCTCATTTGGTCCGGGTATCCGGACGATCCGGACCCTTAGGGGGAATTGGTGCACTCCGCTAACAATGATCAGGGCAAGCAGCCTCCGGCGCAGGGCAGCGGCGACAAGCCGAATCCCAGCACCGATGTGGGTGATGCATTGCGCCGCGCGTATGACGAGACGCTGAACGAATCGGTCCCGGATGATCTGCTCGACCTCTTGAAGAAGCTCGATTAAACCAAGCGGGACATGAACGACCTGGATTCCCAACTCCGCGGTCGAGGCTTCTCGGCAGCGCTGGGGCGTTTGCCCACCGGCGCGAAAGTATTCCTGATCCTGGTCGGCGCACTGCTGCCGCTGGCGCTGATCGCGCTGTTTACCACGCTGCAGACCACGCGAAGTGCCGATGACGAAGCCCGCGAGCGGCTGAACGCCACCGCCCAGGAAAGCGCTGGCAATCTCGAAAACCTGCTGGCCAATCATGTCGCCCAGCTCGCTGAGGCCCTGTCGGCGCTCGCCCGCAACCCGAACGACGCCCCCAGCTGCACCCGCCTGGCCGGGACCTATGCGGCACAGGCGCGCTCGCGCTTCCTGGTGCGCGACGGCCATGGTCGCACGCTGTGCGGCCGCCCCTTCGAGCAGGCAGACGGGATCGACGCGGATCGCGGCGCCGTTTCCGCGCGGATCGTGCCGGGCGGGCTGGTGCTGCGTATCGGCGGCGAAGGCGGCAGCACCGCGACCGCTTATTATCCGCGCGACCTGCTCGCCGGACTGGCGCGTCCAAGCGGCTTCGTGCCCGATTATGGTTCGGCGCTGATCGGCCGCGGCGACCGGCTCACGCTCCGCGCGCTGAAGGACACCGGCCCGCTGGATCGCGGCAAGAGCCTGCGCAGCAACCTGGGCGTCGACGATCTCGCGCTGGAAACGACCATGCCGGGCGCGCCGATCACCTCGCCACTGGTGATCGCCACCGTCCTGCTGGTGCTGATGTGGATTGCCGCCGCCGGCATCGGCTGGTTCGTGGTCGACATCCTGCTGATCCGCCCGCTCCGCCGCCTGCGCAGCAGCGTCGCCCATTATCGGCCCGGCGACGTGATCGATACCGAGCGGCTGGGGCCGATTCCGGCGCAGGAGATCCGCGAGCTCGGCGACACGTTCAGCCAGATCAGCCGCACCGTCCAGGCGCATGAGGACGATCTCGCCAAGGGGCTGGTGCAGCAGACCAAGCTGACCCGCGAAGTCCATCACCGGGTGAAGAACAACCTGCAGGTCATCTCCAGCCTGATCAATTTTCATGCCCGCGCCGCCAAGGGGCAGGAAGCGGCCGATGCCTATGCCTCGATCCAGCGGCGGGTCGATGCCCTCGCGGTCGTCCACCGCCACCATTATGCCGAGATGGAAGAGAATCGCGGGCTCGAGCTGCGCTCGGTGATCGGCGAACTCGCCGCCAATCTGCGCGCGACCGCCCCGGAGCCGGCCCGCGGCATCGGCATCACCCTCGAGGTGGAAGCGCTGCTCGTCACCCAGGACGTGGCGATCGCCGTCGCCTTCGTGCTCACCGAAATGGTCGAGCTGGCGATCACCTGCAACGAGGCCGCGCAGATCCGCATCTCGATCAAGGCGCCCGAAGGCGCGGATCGCGCCGTGCTGCGCGTCTCCTCGCCGGCGCTGGTGAGCAATCCCGGCTTCGAACTGCTGGTCGAGAAGCGCTATGGCCGCGTGCTCCAAGGTCTTGCCAGGCAGCTTCGTACCCAGCTTCACCACGATCCGCTTGTAGGCGCGTATGAGACGAGCATCGCGATCAACGGCCGCCCCTGAAAAATGCACCGCGGTGCGGAACCCGGTACAAAGATCGGCGTTCTGACCTTCGGATAGCGACCTTTTGCCCCCCCGCTCTCGCTATCCACGACATGGGCCCGGAAGCGTCTACCCCTCCCCCCCCCGGTGACGCTTCCGGGCCTACTTCCTTCAAAAATAGACGAAAATCCTCATCGCAGCGCAGCCGCAAGCCGGCGCGTTGCCGGAACGATTCTCGGGGCACCGCATTGAACATCCGTCCCGAAAACGGGGAAAATTGGAGAAGTTCGATGCGTACACTCATCGCCTGTGCCGCCATTGCCGGCACCTTGCTGATCGCCGCCTGCAACACCGTGGAAGGCGCCGGCAAGGACGTTGCGTCGGCCGGCGACACCGTCGCCAACGCGGCTGCCAAGTCGAAGTAAGCAATGCAGTGCCCCTGCCGCGTGCGCGCGGCGGGGGCCTCGCTTATTCGGCGGTTTGCGCCTCGGCCTCGGCCTCGGTCGCCGCCGTGCGCTCGCGGCGCCGCCGCGTGAAGTAGATCGCAATCAGCGACAGGAAATAGAGGCCGACCAGCGGGCCCGCCAGCAGCAGCTGCGAGCCGATGTCCGGCGGGGTCAGCACCGCCGCGATCGCGACTGCCGCGACGATCGCGTAGCGCCAGGCGCCCTTCAGCTGCTCATAGGTGACGATGCCGGCATGCTCGAGCAGCATCAGCAGCACCGGCAACAGGAACGAAATCCCGAAGCCGAAGATGAACTGCATGACGAACTTGAGGTAGCTGTTCACGTCCGGCAGCGCTTCCTGGACGACGCCGCCCAGCGGTCCCTGGAAGCCGAGCAGGAATTTGAGCGCCACCGGGATGGCCACGAAATAGGCCATCGCCGCGCCGGCGGTGAACAGCACCGGCGTCGCCAGCAGGAAGGGCAGCAGCGCCTGCTTCTCGCGCCGGTAGAGGCCGGGCGCGACGAACTGCCAGAGCTGGTTGGCGATCACCGGGAAGGCGATCATCAGCCCGGCGAAGAATGCCACCTTCACCTCGACGAGGAAGCCGCCGAAAATCTCGGTGTTGATGATCTTCACCTGACCAGCCGTCTTGAGCGGCGCGACGAGGAAACCGAGGATGCCGCGCGCGAAATAGAGGCAGCCGCCGAACGCGGCGAGCAGCGACACGATCGACCAGATCAGCCGCCGCCGCAGCTCGATCAGATGGTCGAGCAGGGGAGCCTGGGTATCGTCGATTTCGGTCACGGCTGCACTTCGCTGGCAGGAGGCACGGGCTTGGCGTCGGTCGTCATGGGCTTGGGCGCGGCGACGTCGACGGGGTCAGGTTCCGGACGAATGTCCGGCTTCGGAGTCATGACCGGAGCGTCGTCGCCATGGAGCGCGGGATCGTGCGGCTGGTGTTCGATCGCGGCCGGGGTCGCATGCACATCGGGTGCGGCCAGCGGCTGCGGCGGATATTGCCGCATGATCCGCTCATTTTCCGCCGCCCACTGCTTTTCCAGCTCGGCGAGTTCGGCCTCGCGCACCATCGAGTCGAGTCCGGAGCGGAACTGGCGGGCGACGCCGCGCGCCTTGCCCACCCATTTGCCGACGAAATGCATCGCCCGCGGCAGGTCCTTCGGGCCGATGAACACCAAGGCTACGATGGCCACGAGCAGGAACTCGCTGGGCGCGATATCGAACATTCTTTCGGCGTATCCACTCGCATGGCACGTGCCGGAACGCCCGGCACCTTGCGATCAATCTGCGGGCGCCCCGTCAGCAGGGCGCCGCGGTTCGGCTCAGTGACGCTCCTCGCGGGCGCGTTCTGCTTCCGGGGTGTAGCCGGGTTCGGGCGCTGCCTTGCCCTCGATGCGGGTCGGCGGCGTCGGCGTGGTGTCGTCCTCGGCCATGCCCTTCTTGAAGCTCTTGATGCCCTTGGCGACGTCGCCCATCATGTTGGAGAAACGGCCGCCGCCCAGCAGCAGGATGGCGATGATGCCGACGACCAGCCAGTGCATCAGGCTGAAGCTACCCATGAGAATTCTCCTTGATATCTAGGCCTATCTAAGGCCCGCGGCTCCCCACGGCAACGGCTGATCACCCGGTACCACGGTTGTACCGGCCGAATCCGGCAGGATCCGCCTATTCGTCGTCCGCCACGGTTTCGCTTTCCGCCGCCGCCTCGGCCGCATCGAGCTGTTCCAGCGCAAGATCGACGGGATCGAGCAGCCCCGCCACCTTGAGATCCTCGATGCCCGGCAGGTCGCGTCGGGTGGCGAGTCCGAAATGGCTGAGGAAGCCGGGCGTGGTCGCATACATCAGCGGCCGCCCCGGCACCTCGCGCCGGCCCGCGGGGCGGACCCAGCCGGCCTCCATCAGCACGTCGATCGTGCCCTTGGAGATCTGCACGCCGCGGATCGCCTCGATCTCGGCACGGGTGACGGGCTCGTGATAGGCGATGATCGCCAGCGTCTCGATGCCGGCACGGCTGAGCTTGCGGCTGTCCTCGCGGTCGCGGCGGAGCAGATGGGCGAGATCGGCGGCGGTCTGGAAGTGCCAGCGGTCGCCGCGGCGGACCAGCTCGATGCCGCGCCCGGCATAGAAGTCGGCAAGGGCTGCCAGGGCTGCGCGCACATCGACCTCGGGCCCGACATAGGCGCGGATCTCGTCCACCCCCAGCGGCACTTCGGACGCGAACAGCACCGCCTCCACCGCCCGCACCGGATCGCCGGCGTCGATCATTGCGGGATCGCCTTGAGATAGAGCGGCGCGAACGGCGCGTCCTGGCGGATCTCCAGCCGTCCCTGCCGCGCCAGCTCCAGCGCCGCGACGAAGGACGAGGCGAGCGCCGAGCGGCGATACAAGTCGCTGGCGCCCTCGGGCAGGAAGCTCTCGATCACCGACCAGTCGATGCGCGTGCCGAGCTGGGCGGAGAGCCGCTCCAGCGCTGCCTCCAGCGTCATCACGTCGCGGTGGGCGACGACGTGCATCACCGGCCGGGTGCGCGCGCTGATGCGGCCATAGGCGGCGATGAGGTCGAAGATCTCGACTTCCCACTTGGCCTGGCGCTGAACGCGCAGCCCCTCGGGCGCGCCGCGCGGGAAGACGTCGCGCCCCATCCGGTCGCGTGCGACCAGTCGCGCGCCCGCCTCGCGCATCGCGCTCAGCCGTTCGAGGCGGAGCTGGAGGCGGAGCGCCAGTTCCTCGGGGCTCGGGCTCTCGGCGGGGTTGCGCGGCAGCAGCAGCGCGGATTTGAGATAGGCGAGCCACGCCGCCATCACGAGATAGTCGGCCGCCAGCTCCAGCCGCAGTTCGCGCGCGGCATGGACATAGGCGAGATACTGCTCGACCAGCTCGAGGATCGAGATTTGGCGCAGGTCCACCTTCTGGGTGCGGGCGAGCGCCAGCAGCAGGTCGAGCGGGCCTTCCCAGCCCTCGACCTCGATCTTCAGAATATCGTCGCCCCCGTCCACCGGGTGGTCATAGGAGGGGGAGACCCACCAAGCAAATCCACACTACTAAGCCCCCCCCCTGAAGGGTAGGGGCTAAGGCCTAGCTCAACCCCAGCAGCGCATCCCGCTTGGCCAGCAGCTCGGCGAGCGGCACGTCCTCCGCTTCGCCGACCGAGCCCATCGCCCGCGCCAGTCGCTCTAGGCAAGAGGCCAACGCATCGGGGATCCGCGACACGATCTCGACCATCTCCGGCATCCGCGCCCAGCAATCGAGCACCACGTCGCAGCCCGCCGCCAGCGCGCGTTCGGCCTTTTCGCCCGCAGTGCCGGACAGCGCCTTCATGTCGATATCGTCGGTGAACAGCAGCCCGTCAAAGCCGATCTTCCCCCGGATGATCTCGCGGATCACGGTCGGCGAGAGCGTCGCCGGCAGCTCGGCGTCCCAGGCCTCGAACACGATGTGCGCAGTCATTCCCATGGGGGCCGCCGCCAGCCGCTGGAACGGCAGCAGGTCCGCCGCGAGTTCCTCTGCGCTCGCCTTCACCCGCGGCAGTTCGAGATGGCTGTCGACCATCGCGCGACCGTGCCCCGGCATGTGCTTGACGATGCCGACCACGCCGCCCCGCGCCAGCCCATCGAGCAGCGCGCGCCCCAGCGCCGCCACCCGCATCGGCTCGCGCCCGAACGCCCGGTCGCCGATCGCGGGCGTGCCGCCCTCTACGGCCACGTCGAGCAGCGGCGCACAGTCCACCGTCACCCCCGCCTCCCGCAGGATCGCGGCAAGCGCCTGGCCGTTCGCCCGCGCCGCCTCGATCGCCGAGATCGGCGCGCGCTCGTACAGCGCGTCGAACGCCGCACCCGCCGGGAAGGCCGGCCACACCGGCGGCTGCATCCGCGCGACGCGGCCGCCTTCCTGGTCGATCAGGATCGGCAGGTTGGCCCGGCCGCTCAGGTCGCGCAGGTCATCCGTCAGCGCCCGCATCTGGGCGGGATCGACGCAGTTGCGCTTGAACAGGATGTAGCCGAGCGGATCCGCCTCGCGGAAAAAGGCGCGTTCGTCGTCGGTCAGCGTCAGGCCGGACAGGCCGAAGATCACGGGCTTCATGGGGAAGCGGCCTAGCCGATCCGTCTCCGCCCGCAACCCCCCTCAGTTCGCGATGAAGCAGTTCTCGCCGGCGACCTTCAGCTTGCCGCAGATCTCGCGCGCCTGACCATTGCTGCCGGCGTTCACCCGCAGCCGGTAGACGGTCTTGCCGTCCTCGGTGGCGAAGGGGATCACCAGCTTGCCGAGCGGGGCCAGATAGGCGAACCGCTTCGACATCCGCGTCCAGGCGCCATTGGCCGCGCTCTCGCTGGGAAAGGCGCCGAGCTGCACCAGCGCGCCCGATCCCTCGCCGCCGCCCGCCAATGCCGGCTTCGGAGTCGGCGTCGCGCGGACCAGCGTCGGCGCGGGCAGCGCGATCGTGGCGCTGCTGCTCGCCTTGGGGGCATTGGCGGGGCTTTTCTGCGGCTTCTGGCCTTCCACCGGCGCCTCGGGCAGCGCGCCGACATTGATGCCGGCCTCGCTCGGCCCGCCCTGGCTGGTGCGGAAGACGATATCGCCCTCCCCGTCGACGCGCATGCCGCCGGGCTGGTCCGGCCGCACCTTGTACGGCTCGGCGGGTGCCGCGATCAGCGCGCCGTTGCCGTCGCGCCCAGCCTGGTGGCGCAGCCAGTAATAGAGCCCCCCGGCCGCGCCGAGCACGAGCAGTGCGGCGAAGACATAGACGAACACCCGGCCCTGCCGGGGTTCCTCATACACTGCCTCCACGGTCTCCAGCCACGGGAGCCGCTCGCTATCGTCGTACCGGCCGACCATCGAGCTCACATCTCCTCGACCGCCTCCACGCCCATCAGCGCGAGGCCGTTGCGGATGACCTGCTGGATCGAGCGGCCGAGGAACAGTCGCGCGCGGGTCAGCGCCGGCTGCTCGACCATCAGGAAACGTCGATCGGCAGAGTCGTTGCCCATATTGTAGAGCGCATGGAATTCCGCTGCTAGATCATAGAGATAGAAGGCGATCCGGTGCGGCTCACGGGCGCTGGCCGCCGCTTCCACCACGCGCGGGAACTGCGCGGCGAGCTTGGCAACGGCCAGCTCGCGCGCGTCGAGCAGCGACAGGTCGGCGTCCTCGTCCAGGCTGATCCCCGCCTCGGCCGCACGGCGATGCACCGACGCCACCCGGGCATGGGCATATTGCACGTAGAAGACCGGGTTTTCCTTGGACGTCTCGAGCACCTTGGCGAAGTCGAAGTCCATCTGGGCATCGGCCTTGCGGGTGAGCATGGTGAAGCGCACCACGTCCTTGCCCACTTCGCGCACCACGTCCGCCAGCGTCACGAAATTGCCCGCGCGCTTGGACATCTTCACCGGCTCGCCGGCGCGCAGCAGGCGGACCATCTGGACGAGCTTGACGTCGAACCGCGTCTTGCCGCCGGTCAGCGCCTGGACGGCTGCCACGATCCGCTTCACCGTGCCGGCATGGTCGGCGCCCCAGATGTCGATCAGCTGGTCGGCCGACTGCGCCTTCTGGAAGTGATAGGCGAGATCGGCGCCGAAATAGGTCCACTGGCCGTTCGACTTCTTGATCGGGCGATCCTGGTCATCCCCGAACTGGGTCGAGCGGAACAGCGGCAGTTCCACCGGCTCCCAGTCCTCGGGCGTTTCGCCCTTGGGGGCCTCGAGCACGCCGTCATAGACCAGCCCGCGCTCGCGCAGCCACGCCTCGGCCTGCTCGGGCTTGCCGGCGGCCTGCAGCTCGGCCTCGGAGGAGAACAGGTCGTGATGGATGCCCAGCAGCGCCAGATCGTCCTTGATCATGACGAGCATCGCCGCGACCGCGATGGTGCGGAACAACGCCAGCCATTCGCTCTCGGGCGCGTCGACGTACTTGTCGCCATAGTCGGCAGCGAGCTGCTGCCCGACCGGCTTCAGATAGTCGCCCGGATAGAGCCCCTCGGGGATCTCGATGGTCTCGCCCAGCGCCTCGCGGTAGCGCAGGTGCGCCGAGCGGGCGAGCACGTCGACCTGGCCGCCGGCATCGTTGACATAATATTCGCGGATGACTTTGTGGCCGACATATTCGAGCAGGCTCGCCAGCGCGTCGCCCACCACCGCGCCGCGGCAATGGCCCATGTGCATCGGGCCCGTCGGGTTGGCCGAGACGTACTCGACGTTGACGGTCGTCCCCGCGCCCAGCGACGAGCGGCCATAATCCGCCCCGGCCTCCAGGATCGCGGCGACTTCGCCGCGCCAGCTGTCCTCGGTCAGCGTCAGGTTGATGAAGCCGGGGCCGGCGACCGACACGGCCGCGACTTCGTCCAGCTTCTCCAGCTCGGCGACCAGCTTCTCGGCGAGCGCGCGCGGATTGGTGCCGGCGGGCTTGGCGAGCACCATCGCGGCATTGGTGGCGAGATCGCCATGGCTCGGATCGCGCGGCGGCTCGACCGTGATCGCGCGTCGCTCCAGCCCCGCAGGCAGATCGCCGGCGAGGACGAGCGCATCCAGGGCCAGATTCAGATGCGCGGCGAAACGAGCATAGAGCGTCATTGAGCAATCCAATGGGGAATGGGAGCGGCGGCTGTAGCGCAGTGGCGCGGCGCCGTCATCCCTATTGGGTGCAGCGATCCTCCCCTGCAAGGGGAGGTGGCAGGCCGAAGGCCTGACGGAGGGGTGCCCCGGTCAAGGCATGCGCATGCCGCACCAGCGTATACACCCCTCCGTCGCGCTTCGCACGCCACCTCCCCTCGCAGGGGAAGATCGGAAGCACGCGCACCAACTCTCTAAGCTCAGAGCGTGTAGGACGGCGCATCCTCCTCCCAGGGTGGATAGCGGACGGGCTTGTCGCCATAATAGCGACGCAACGCCTGTTCGCGTCGCTCCATCATGTCGTCACTTCGGCTGGGATCATCGGGATAGGTGTAGGTTACCTCAAACCGCCCGTTACGGATGAAATACTGGATCTCCGACCATCGCGCTGTTCCCTCTTGCGCGTGCCAAAGCTCCAGCAGGACCTCGCTCCAACGATCGAGATCCGGCCGCCGATACATGATGTAATCGCCACCATCCTTGTAGATCGAGGGCGAAATCATCTCCGGATCGACTTCCGCATAGAGCAAGCTGTTTTCGATCGGATAAAGCGAGTCGGCCGCCAGCATCTGTCCAATCTCCCCCAGCAGACGTTCCGTCTCCTCAGTCGCCATGCCGCCCTACTCCCCGCTCATTCGGTAGCTTCACGCTGTTTTCACGTCCGTTGATGTTGAAAACGACGTCAATGGTCATGGGCCGCTGTGATGTACCACGAAAATGCGGCACGATCTTCACAGTTACGGCACTTCCCACCCGCTTAGCCCTTGCCCACTGATCCTCAAGGGCCCTGTACTTGCCTCGATTGACGCTGGCATCCTGCGCGAAATAATTGAATGCCTCAGTCGGCCCGTTGAAGCGCGATGCTATGTAATGCCCACCATCGTCTGTCGGCAATCGATCAGCACCACCGGCACCGCGCTGAAGACTTCTGGACCGGGGTTGAGACGGTGCAAGAACTAAGACGCCGGACACGCGTCGGGTTCGATCTCGTTCGTCGATCTGATAGTCATAGCCGTTGCGAGACACATGCCGCCAAGTTCGCTCTTCGGCTCGGCTGGCCAGGGCCATACCGGACCGAGTTTCATGAGCGTCTGCGGAACGGTTGTCGCCAGATGGCGTCTCCCAACTCCCGCTGGCGCCTCCGCCGCCGCCCTGCCCTCCACCGCCAACAAAACCCTCCTGCTGAGGCGAAATTAATGGCGATGGCGGCGGAGAGGACGGAGGAAGACTGAACTGATTGCGGTAGTGGCGGTATCTAACCTCTATCGCTTCTCGCCAATCCGGATCCCCCGGATGCTTGGCCAATTCGCTCGCTCTCCACGCGTCTGCCTCTTCAAGCGACGTGATTGGCTTGAGCTTCGGATCGTCCCCATAGGGCGGAACACGCTTTCGCTTCCGTTGCCCGCGTAAACCGGAGCCGGCCTTCGAAGCACTGCCAGTCCCCGCAAAGGTGAACCGTCCATTAGACGGATCATGCCAAGGGTTGAATTTAAATTCGATGGCACCTTCGCCCCCAATGCGAACCCATCGCCCGGTCCGCAACCAAATCGCAAAAGCTCGCCGCTGCTCGGTTGCTGTCTGCATACGCACTCCCCCGCATCCGCCACGAAGGAACCCATAGAACAAAATGAGAACATTGTCGAGATGGCGTAACGATCTTGGGCGGATTACTTCACCGTTTTGGAGCAATCCGACTCTACACCCGCACATGCCCCTCCATCCCCGCCGCAGCCGCCATCACCGGGAACAGCGCCTTCGCCGGCCGCGACGAGGCCGGCGCGAAGTGGCTGGGACCGCGCTTGCGATCAGCACGTCGAGTGCGTGGCGGGCTTCAGGTCCCGCCCCTAATGCGCCGCCACGCCGGCGCCCCGCTCGCATGCGCGCACTCTCAGCGCTCCGCCACCACCGCTCAGCCCGGCCCATCGAAACGCAGCAGCAACGCTTGCAACAGATTCATGGTTAACGATCGATAACCATCCCGAATATCCTGGTTTCACGAAGTATCCAAATGTAACCATTGAAATTTAAAGAAATAATTTTTTCCACCCAAGTTCCTTCCCAGAATGGACCTGCGAGATGCAGCAGTATCTCGCCGATGACCGGTGGGTCCGGTCTTGGTCGCAGAAGCGACAACCATCCAAGAAGGAAAGCAACATGTCGTTCTCCGTTAACACCAATGTCGGCGCAATGGCGGCTCTCCAGAGCCTCAACCAGACGCAGAAGGACCTGGCGACCACCCAGAACCGGATCAACACCGGCCTGGCGGTTTCCTCGACCAAGGATGACTCGGCAACCTACACGATCGCCCAGGGCCTCCGCAGCGATCTGGGCGGCCTGAAGTCGGTCTCGTCGTCGCTCAGCCGCGCCAAGAGCGTGACCGACGTCGCCGTTGCCGGTGCCGAGCAGATCTCCGACATTGTCAACCAGATGAAGGCGAAGGCGTATCAGGCAGCGGATGCCGGCCAGACGGCCGACAGCCGCACCCAGCTGAACAACGACTTCACCGCGCTGCGCGATCAGATCACCACGATCGTCAACTCGGCGGACTTCAACGGGACCAACCTGTTGAAGACCGGCGGCGGTACCGTGACGGCCCTGCAGTCGCTGCAGGACTCGAACACCGCGACCTCGCAGTGGAACCCGGATTCGCTCACCGTGGCGAACCAGGGCCTCGATCTGGGCGGATCGAACATCACCATCTCGTCGACCGCGACGATCAGCACCCAGGCCTCGGCCCAGGCGATGATCGACACGATCACCACGACCCAGTCGAACCTCACCTCGGTGCTCGGCAAGCTGGGCGCGGCATCGCGCAACATCGACGCGCAGTCGACCTTCACCAGCAAGCTTTCGGACACGATCGAAGCCGGTATCGGCAACCTGGTCGATGCCGATCTGGCGAAGGAATCGGCGAAGCTGCAGGCACTGCAGACCAAGCAGCAGCTGGGCGTGCAGGCTCTGTCGATCGCCAACCAGGCGCCGCAGACCATCACCTCGCTGTTCCGCTGATCGCCCGAGGCCCTTCCCCTGGGGGCCGACGGCATGGGCCGGGATGGTTCGCCATCCCGGCCTCTTTTTGGCGTCAGGCGCGGATCAGCCCGTCCATCGTTGCCGCGGTCGTCATCGCCGGGAACAGCGCCTTGGCCGTCCGCGCCGGTGCCAGATCGAAATGGCGCGAGACCGCGCTGGCGATCAGCACGTCGAGCGCGGTGGTCGGTTTCAGATCGCGATCCTCGTAGAGCGCGGCATCGCTGAGCCCCGGCCAGTCGGCCTGCACCCGGCCGCCCTGCACCGCGCCGCCGAGCAGCATCGCGACCGATCCCGTGCCGTGATCGGTGCCGCCGGTGCCGTTGGCCTTCACCGTCCGGCCGAACTCGGTCGCCACCACCACCAGCGTATTGTCCCAGTGCGGCCCCAGCCCGGACTTGAGCGCCGCGACCATCGCGTCGAGGCCCTTGAGCTGGTTGCCCAGCCGTCCGCGCTGGCCGGAATGGGTGTCCCAGCCGCCGGTCTCGATCATCGCCACGCGCGCGCCGCCGGGGGCCGAGAGGAGCTTGGCCGCGAGCGACCCGGTGTCCGCCGCCTTCTTGGCGCCGAGATCGCCGGCCAGCGTCCGCGTCGCCATCGCTTCCTGCCAGAGCGGGTGGAGCTGCTTGTCGCCCTCGTACATCGCCGTCACCCGCGCGAGCAGGTCGTCCGAGGCATCGGGCAGCGAGGACGGCGCATAGCTCGCCACCTCCAGCGATCCCCGCAGCGCCATCGGCACGGTCGCCGCGAGCGCGATCGCCTTGTCGCCGCTGGGGAGCAGGCGGAGCAGCCGGTTCATCCAGCCGTCCTTGAGCTGATAGGCCGAGACGCCGCCGGTCTCGAGCACGTTCTGCCCGTCGAAATGCGAGCGGTCGCGATAGGGCGAGGCCACGGCATGGACGAACAGCGCCTGTTTCGCCTGGTAGAGCCCCAGCGTGTTGGGCATCGCCGGGTGCAGCGCGAACATGTCGTCCAGCTTCGGCGCGCTGGCGAAATCGGCGGCGAGGTCGCCGCGCGCGCCGGCATAGGCCGGATCGCCCACCGGCGCGACGACGCCGAGGCCGTCGGCGGCGCCGCGCTGGATGATGAAGACGAAGCGGCGCTCGGTCGGCGCCGCGGCGAAGGCCATGCGCGCACCCAGCGGCGAGACCATCAGCGCGGTGGCGCCGGCGGAAAGCAGGTGACGACGATTCAGTATCATGACGCTATCTCCGCAGGAACTCGGGCGCGACCAGCAGGAGCGCGACTCCCTGGCTGTTGCTTTCCGCCCGGGCGATCGCCTGGGCGGTGGCGGGGCTGAGCGCCTCCGGGAACATCTCGGCGGCGCGGGCGCGCGGGTCGATCAGGTCGCGCGTGCGCTGGGCGATCCGCTCGGCGGCTTCCACCCGGCGCAACACCGCATCGGGCGCGGCCCAGGCGCCGGTCACATCGTCCCAGCCGGCGGGCGAGCCCGGCTTCCACACCGGCTGGCCGAGCTGGTACATCAGCCCCGGCACCGCATTGGGCTGGAGCTGCTGGGTGCCGACCGCGCGCATCGCCGAGATCGACCATTCCCAGGGCGACTTGAACTTGACCGTCCCCGGCGCCCAGCATTCGGGCGAGGCGATCAGCGTGCGATAGACGCTCGGCAGATCGCCGCCGGTCTTGACGAAGGTCGCTTCCAGCCGCGCGACCAGCTTGGGCGGCGGATCGTCGCCGGCGAAGTGGCGGGCGAGCTTGGTGGCGATGTGTTTCGCCGTCGCCGGGTGCGTGGCGAGATAGTCCAGCACCGCCGCCGCTTGCGCCTCGCCCGGCACCGTCCATTGCCTGCCGAGGATGGTGCGCGTGCCCGGCTCGTGCATCGCCTCGGCGAAGACGAAGTCGCCCGGACGGCCGGTAGCGCCGGTGAGCTTGGCGACCGGCCCTCGCCCGAAGCCGGCCACCGTCCAGCCGGTCATCGCACGGGCGAACTCGGTCACATCGGCCTGGCTGTAGCCGGAGCGCACGCCCAGCGTGTGCAGTTCCATGATCTCGCGCGCGAGATTCTCGTTGAGGCCAAGGCTGCGACGGACATTGGGCCGGTTGCCCGCGCGCACCGCCAGCGGGCTGTTGGGACCGACCGACACCGCCTGGTCGAGGAACAGCAGCATCGCCGGATGCCGCTCGACCGCGAACAGCATGTCGCGGAAGCTGCCCATCACATGCGGGCGGATCGCCTCGAACTCGAAGGCGCCCGCGAGGTTGGTCACTTCCATCTTGTCGCCCGAGACGGCGAAATGATTGGCCCAGAAATGCACCAGCCGCTCGGCAAAGGGCGCGGGCGACTGGATCGCGGCGAGCGCGCGGGCGGTGACCGCGCCGTTGTAGAGGTCGCGGCTCTGCTGGTTGAACTGCTTGCGAAACGCCTCGGTAGGATCGTCGGCGGGCTGCACCACCGGCGGCTGGGCGACCATCGGCGCCATCGCGCCGGCGGGCCTGGCCGGCATCGCCGGCGGCGCGACCGCGGCCGGTGCCGCAGGCGTGCCCGCCGCCTTTTTGAGCTGGGCGAGACGCTCGCGATAGTCGACGAACTGCGCGACCAGCGTGCCGCTCGCCGGCTGGTTCGCCAGCGCAGCCGGCGCGGGCGCATAGTGTGTAAGCTGCTGATCGAGCCACGCGCGCGGATCGGCGCCGGGATCCTCACCCGGGCGGGCGCCCAGGCCAAAGCGGTTCAACGCGATACTCTTGTCGGCCATCGGCGACACCTCCGCACTGTGGCGGACTGTCTACCCGGCAAGTGTCGCAGAAGTTTGCCAGCCGCAACGGTTCGTCGCATCGGCAAGCCGTTCGTCCCGCGCCGCTACGCTTGCAAAAGCTGCAACCATGACCCCCGCGCTTTGCGGTTGTCGAATCTGCTGCAGCGCAACATTTTGTCTATCAAGAACATACGAAGGATGCCGATCTGGCTCTTTTGGCCCCACGAAGGAGAAAGATCGTGACCCGTTTCACCATCGCACTCGCCGCTACCCTGTTTGCCGCCGCTCCCGCTTTCGCGGCTGACAACGTTGCCACCCGCAGCTTCACCCGTGACGGCGTGACCTATGTCTACACGTCGACCCCGAAGGGTGACGCGCAGGTCCTGGAAGGCGTCGCCAAGCCGGGCAACCAGAAGTTCCGCCTCGTCGTGCGCAACGGCTGGGTCGATGGCAACGCCGCCGGCACCCGCGTGTCGTTCCGCGTGCCCAAGGTGACCAAGGTGCAGGTCGCGTCGCGCTGAGCGACCGCCGCATCGGCTAGCCGAAAAACAGATGGCCCCGCGATCCCGAGGGAGGATCGCGGGGCTTTCCGTTCTGGGGGGACGGAAACTGGATTATTCGCTGGCGCCGGCGTGGCTACCGCTCGCGCGATGGACTTCCTTCGCCGGCGCCTTGTGGGCCGGCAGATACTGGTGCTTGCCGGCCTGGTGATGCGCCTGGGCGGCTCGGGGCTTGTGGCCCTTCATCCGCCAGGTGACGCCGTGGCTCTTGCCGGCGGGCATCCATACCCGCTCATGGGTTTCATGGAGCGACTGGGCGGCCGCCGGGGCGGCGAGCAGGGTCGCAGACAGTAGCGCGATGGTCGCAAGCTTCACGGTGACGTTCCTCATGGTCGGGCATCTCTCCTGTCCCCACCATCTACGCCGCCGCCTTTGCCTTCGCCTTGCGCGCCTGTAACGAATCATGTCCCCGCAGCCAGCAACACTTTCTTACGATCGGGTGAGGAAGCAGCAATGCTGCACTGCGAAGTTGATCCGGCGAGGCGACAGGCCCGGTCCATCGAGAACCAGTCGCCGCCTCGCCGCAGGATGGAACTTTCACTCGCAACCGAGAGGGAATGTTCCATGAAGATCCGTCTTGCCGCAGCAGCCCTGCTCGGCCTGTCCTCGCCGGCGTTCGCGCAGGAGACCGAGGCACCGAAGCCGATCACGATATCCGGCAGCGTCGCGCTCGTTTCCGACTATCGGTTCCGCGGCGTTTCGCAGACCGACAAGCAGATGGCCGTCCAGGGCGGCGTCACCGTGTCCCACGAAAGCGGGCTGTACGGATCGCTGTGGGGATCGAACCTCGCCGGCTGGGGCACGTTCGGCGGCGCCAATATGGAGCTGGACGTGGTCGGCGGCTACAAGCTGCCGATCGGGAAAGGTGCCGCGCTCGATGTCGGCCTAACCTGGTACATGTATCCGGGCGGCGCGGCGAAGACCGACTTTGCCGAACCCTATGTCAAGCTCAGCGGCAGCATCGGCCCGGTCTCGGCGCTGGCGGGCGTCGCCTATGCCCCGCCGCAGCAGGCGCTCGGCAACTGGAGCGCCACGCCCCAGAGCAAGGCGGGTGACAAGGAGCACAATCTCTACCTGTGGGGCGATGTGAGCACGGCGGTGCCGAGGACGCCGATCACCCTGAAGGCACATCTCGGCTATTCGGACGGCAATCCCGGCCTCGGCCCCAACGGCACCAGCGTCGCGCCGACAGGCAGCTATGCCGACTGGCTGCTCGGCGCGGACCTGGCGCTGGGCAAGCTGGTGCTCGGCGTCGCCTATGTCGACACCAGCATCACCAAGCGCGACAGCGCCTACCTGCAGCCCAACTTCTCCAGCACCAAGGACGGATCGAGCATCGCGGGCAGCAAGGTCGTGTTCTCGCTGAGCGCGGCGTTCTGACGGCCCACATCCTCCCCCGCCAGGGGGAGGTGGCAGGCGCAGCCTGACGGAGGGGGAGGAAGCACACCTCGAGGAGATGTTCTGGAATCCTCCCCCTCCGACGCCTTTGGCGCCACCTCCCCCTGGCGGGGGAGGATAAGAGGGTCAAAATCCCTCGGGCAGGTCGATCGTGCCGCAATGTTCGCGGTAGCGGGCGATGGCGTAGCGGTCGGTCATGCCGGCGATGAAGTCCGCGATGTGGCGGCTGCGCCAGGGATCGTCGGCGGGTAGCGCTTCGCGCCACTCGGCCGGCATCCGCGCCGGATCGTCGACATAGGCGGCGAACAGCCCCGCCACCACCTGCCGCGCCGAGGCCGCCGCCGCCAGCTGGCTCGGATGGTGGTAGAGATTGGCGTACATGAACCGCTTGAGGCCCCGCTCGGCGTCGCGCATCGCCGACGAGAATCCGGCGAGGCACCGACCCGCCTGCCGCACGTCCTCCGCCGTCGCCACGCCCGACTCCGCGATTCGCGCCTTCGTCTCGGCGATGAAGTCGTTGACCATCGACCCGATCTGCGAGCGAATGAGCTCGCCGGTCAGCCGCTTGGCGCTGACGCCGGGGAAACGCGCCTCGACGTCGCGCCAGGCGTCGGCGATCATCGGCACTGCCATGATCTGGTCGAGCGTCAGCAGCCCGGCGCGCAAGCCGTCATCGATGTCGTGATTGTCATAGGCGATGTCGTCGGCGATCGCGGCGACCTGCGCCTCGAGCGAGGGCCAGTTGTCCAGCTCCAGCGGAAACTCGGCATCGGCGGCGGCGAGCGCCCATTGCGGCTCGTGGATCGGGCCATTGTGCTTGGCGAGCCCCTCCAGCGTGTCCCAGGTCAGGTTCAGTCCATTCCACGAAGGATAGGGGCTGTCGAGCAGGGTCAGCGTGCGCAGCGTGTGGCCGTTATGGTCGAAGCCGCCCTTCCCCGCCAGCGCCGCCTCCAGGGCGTCCTCACCGGCATGGCCGAACGGCGGATGGCCGATATCGTGCGCGAGGCACAAGGCTTCGGTCAGGTCCTCGTTGAGCCCCAGCGCGCGGGCGATCGCGCGGCCGATCTGCGCGACCTCCAGGCTGTGGGTCAGCCGAACGCGGAAATGGTCGCCGTCGGGCGCCAGGAACACCTGCGTCTTGTGGCGCAAGCGGCGGAAGCTGATCGAATGGATGATGCGATCGCGGTCGCGCTGGAAGGCGTCGCGCGGGCCGCGGGCGCCGCCGCCCGCCTCGGGATGGCGGCGCCCGCGCGTGTCGCCGGGCATGCAGGCCCAGGAAGAAAGCTGTTTCACGCGCCCGCCCCTAGCCGAGCCCTGCGCCCATGTCGAAGGGTCAGGGGGCGATCTTCGTCACCTTCTGCCCGGCCTCGCTGGTGACCGTGAAGGCGGACACGCCCTCCCCCGCCAGCTTGTTGACGAAGGCCTGCGCCTCGGCGCTGGTCTTGAACGGCCCGGTGACGATGCGGTTGGTCGCCTTGAACGGCATCCACCAGCCGCCCCGCGCCTTGAGCAGCTTGGGCGACTTGGCCGCCACGCTCTTCCAGGCGCGGTCGACGGTCGACTCGTTGGCGCCGCTCGCCACCTGCACCCAGACGCGCTCGGGCTCGGCCTTTTTCGGGTCCGGCTTCTTGGGCTCGCCCTTCTTGCCCTTGGTCGGCTTGGCGTCGACGTCGTCGTCGGCTTTCAAGCCCTTCCTGGCACCGGGCCTGCCGGGCTTGGCGTCGCTGTCGTCCTCGACCTTGGCACCCTTTTTGATGCCAGCCTTGCCGGGCTTGGCGTCCGCCTCCTCCTCTGTCCTGGTGCCCTTCTTCGGCGCGCCCTTGACCGACTTGGCGTCTGCCTCGTCTTCGATCCGCGTACCCTTCTTGGCCACGCCCCGAACCGGCTTGGCCTCCACCGCTTCCTCTTCCTTCACCGGCTTGCGTGCGGCGGGCCTGGCGGGCTTGACCGCCTCCTCCGCCGGCTTGGCCGCGACGGTCGCCGGATGCGCCGCATAGGTGTTGATCCAGGGCGGCAGCGCCACCGGACGCGCCGCCGCCTCGCGCTCGCTAGCCGGCACGTCGACATGCGCGATGATCGCGGCGAGCGACTTGTCCTCGGCTCCGACCTTCGCGGAGGGCTGCGGGTTGGCCGATGCCACCGGCGTCGGCGCGCGGTAGCTGGGCCCCGGCGTCGGCGCAGGCGGCTGGTAGGTGGGTGCCGGCGTCGCGACCGGCACAGGCGCGCTCGGAACCGGACGCGCTGGCGACGTCTCCGCCTTTGCCATCTGCACGGGCGCGGAGCGGCTGGTCGAACGGTGCCCGCGCGGCTCCTCGCGCAGCGGCGTCGTGGCGGGCTTCACCGGCTGCGCCTGGGCGACCTGCACCGGCGCGCTGGGCGTATAGGCCGGCAGCGAAGGCGCCATGCGCGCGTCGGCGAGGCGTGCCGGCGTCGGCGAAAGCTCGCCGAAATGCACCGCAAAGGCGCGGTCGGCGGTGGGCAGCGTCGCCATCCGGCGGAAGAAGGGCACCAGGTTCTTGCCCGCCGCGCCCGGCATCATCGTCTCGGATATCTTCTCGGCGCCCGCAACATCGCCGTTCATCGCCAGGATGAAGGCGCGCGCGCGCCATGCCGCGCGGTCCTGCGCGCGCAACAGCGGGTCCAGCTCGCGCTCCGCCCCGGCGCGATTGCCGCTGATGCCGAGCGAGAGCGCATAGCGGCGCACCAGCTCGTCCTCGCGCCGTGTCGCCAGGGCCAGCTTGTAATCGCGCTGGGCAAGCACCGGCTGGCCGAGCAGATCATAGGCGAAACCGCGATCGGCCGCGAACTCGCGCACGTCGACGCCCTGCTGCTCGGCCCGCTGGAACAGCCGCAGCGCCTCGCCCGGGCGCTCCTGCCGGACCAGCACCGCGGCGCGGTTGCTGGCGATGCGCGGGTTGTTCGGCTCGATGCTCTCGGCCCGCTGGAGCAGGGCGAGCGCACCCGACAGGTCGCCCAGCCGCGTGCTCAGCCGTGCCGCCGCCAGCAGCGCCTCCACATCGCGCGGGTTCTCGGCGAGCACGCGCATCTGGGTGGCGAGCGCGTCCGCATCCGGGTTGTGCGCCTGGACGACTTCGCCCTGCGCCAGCGCCGGAGACGCGCCAAGGAGAAGCGCCGACGCCCATGCGCCGATGCCGAGATGTTTCTTGCTGATCATGCTGGCCACATTGCTGGCACAACGGCGCTGAACCGCCGCTGACAAAGCGACAGGTGGCCGGCGAACCGTGCCACCCGTGCGCCGTTCTTACTGGTTGTTCTGGCTGCGCAGGAAGCGCGGTATGTCCAGCGGATCCTTGTCCTCTTCCTCGGCCGGCTTGGTGCCGCGCGAGGCCGAGGCCATGCGCTCGAACAGCGTGCCGCCGGTCTTCGGACGCGGACGGCTGTCCGTATCCTCATCGCCACCGGTCAGCCAGCGACGACGGCCGGCCGGTGCCTCCGGTGCGGGCGCAGGCGCGGGTGCCGGGGTCGGTGCGGGCGTCGGGACCAGCGCTTCGGTGCCGAGCAGCAGCTCGTCCGACGGCGGGGCCGGCGGAGTCGGCTCGGGCGCAGGGGCGGCCGCGACCGGCTCCGGCGCGGACACGACCGGCGCAGGCGCTTCCTCGACCACGGACGCCGGTGCTACCGGCTCCGGCGCAGCGGCGGCCGGTGCGGGAGCCGCGACCGGCTCCGGCGCGGTGGTCGCAGCGGTGGTGCGGCGCGGGGTGGAGAAGGAGAAGACGCGCGGCTGTTCGGCCGGGGCGGCCGGGCGGTTCTCGACATTCGCGTCGATGCCGGTGGCGACCACCGACACGCGGATGCGGCCTTCCAGCTCCGGATTGAATGCCGAACCCCAGATGATGTTCGCGTCCGGATCGACCAGCTCGCGGATATGGTTCGCGGCTTCGTCCACTTCGAGCAGGCGCATGTCCTCGCCGCCGGTGATCGAGACGATCACGCCCTTGGCGCCGTTCATCGAGACGCCGTCGAGCAGCGGGTTGGCGATCGCCTTCTGGGCGGCGATCAGCGCGCGGTCGTCGCCGTCCGCCTCGCCGGTGCCCATCATCGCCTTGCCCATCTCCTGCATCACCGAACGGACGTCGGCGAAGTCGAGATTGATCAGGCCGGGCATCACCATCAGGTCGGTGATGCCGCGCACGCCCTGCTGCAGCACCTCGTCGGCCATCTCGAACGCTTCCTTGAAGGTCGTGTTCGCATTGGCGATCAGGAAGAGGTTCTGGTTCGGGATGACGATCAGGGTATCGACATATTTCTGCAGCTCTTCGATGCCCGCCTCGGCCGACTGGGCGCGACGCTTGCCTTCGAAGGCGAACGGCTTGGTGACGACACCCACGGTCAGGATGCCCATGTCGCGCGCCGCCTTGGCGATCACCGGCGCCGCACCGGTGCCGGTGCCGCCGCCCATGCCGGCCGCGATGAAGCACATATGCGCGCCTTCGAGCGAGGTCTGGACCTGCTCGATCGTCTCCTCGGCCGCCGCACGACCGATCTCGGGCCGCGAGCCGGCGCCCAGGCCCTGCGTGATCTTCGCGCCCAGCTGGATACGCTGGGGGGCGACCGACTGCTTGAGCGCCTGCGCATCGGTGTTGGCGACCAGGAACTCGACGCCCTGCACCTCGGCGCGGATCATGTTGGCAATGGCGTTGCCGCCGGCGCCGCCAACCCCGATCACCGCGATCTTCGGCGTCAGCTCGTCCACGTCGGGCGGAAGGAAATCGATACTCATTCTATGGTCTCCCGTGGCAGCGCCTCGCGCGCGCTGCACAACCTGATATTCTGTGATGCACGAACCGGAGCGACGACTCTAGCCGATATCACCCCGCCGGACGCTTTTCCTTAATAATTCGCCCGGAACGCCGCGATCAACCGCTGGAACAGCGCGCCCGGGCTCGCCCGCGTCACCAGCTGGTGCCGGCTGGGCTCCAGCGTGCGCAGGTCGATCGGATCCGCCGCGGCGAACTGGGTGAGCCCGGCCAGCGTCGAAAAGGCGGGCCCGGCATGCGCATTGGGCATGGCGAGCAAGCCCCGCGGCCGGCCGACGCGCACCGCATTGCCCAGCGCCTGCTGGGCATAGTCGGCAATTCCCGCCAATTCGGCGCCGCCGCCGGTCAGTACGATCTGGCGGCCCACCGGATCCTGGAAATTGAGCTTCTTCAGCTCCTTGCTGATCTCGGCGATCAGCCGCTCCAGCCGCTGGCGAATGACCGTATTGAGCGCCGCCTTGGTGATGCGCGGCCCCTCGACTCCCTCGTCGGCGGTGGCCGGCGCGACATCGATCGTCTCGCGATTGTCACGCGGGCTGAGGTTCGCCGAGCCGTGGAAGCATTTGGTCCGCTCCGCCCAGGCGCGCGCGGTGCCGAAGGCGGCGGCGATGTCGTCGGTGATGTCGGCCGACCCCATGGGAATCGAGGCCAGCCCAGCCAGCACGCCCTGCGCGAAAACGGACACGTTGGTCACGCCCGCGCCGATCTCGACCAGCGCCACGCCCAGTTCGCGTTCTTCCTCAGTGAGGCAGGCGAGCCCGGTCGCCACCGGCGCCGCGATGATCGAGCGGACCTCGAGATGCGCCGAGCGGACGCACAGGTCGAGATTGCGCACCGGCGAGCCTTCGGTGGTGACGACGTGGACGTCGACGCCCAGCCGATCGGCATGCAGCCCGAGCGGCCGCTTGACGCCGCCCAGCCCGTCCACCGTGTAGCGCGTCGGCTGCGCATGCAGCACCATCCGCCCCTGCGGGTCGATCGCCCCGCGCCCGGCCTTGAGCAGATCGTCGATATCCGCCTGCTCGACGCGGTGGCCACCCAGATCCGCCTCGACCTTGACGACGCTGGAGACCAGCCCGCCCGCCGAGAAGCTGACCCAGACATCCTCGATGTTGAAGCCGGCGATCCGCTCGGCCTGCTCCACCGCCTCGCGGATCGCGATTTCGGTGGCGTGCATGTCGGCGACATAGCCGCGCTTCACGCCGCGGCTCTCGCGCTGACCGGTGCCGAGCACGATCAGATTGCCCTCGTCGGTCCGCTGCGCGATCAGCGCCGAGACCTTCGACGAGCCTACGTCGAGCGCGGTAATCAACCCTTCCGGCGCTACTTTCGCCATCAGCCTTCCCCCGTGCCGGTGCCCGCCGGCGGTGTCGTTGTGGTCGGTGTCGTCGTCTTCCCCGGGGCGCTCGGGGCTGCCGGCGCCGTGGAAACCGGCGGCGGCGGCTCGATGACGCCCTGTCTGCGCACAACCAACTTGTTTGGAACGCGCATGTCAAATCCGACATTGCCACGGCCCAGCAGCCGCTGCGTGCCGTCGATCGCCACGAACTTGCGCAGCGCCGCGACCGCCTCGTCCTCGCCCTCCGGCAGCTGCAGCTTCTCGCCCGAGGTGAAATACACGTCCCAGCGGCGATTGCCGACCCAGCTCATCGCCTTGACCAGCGGCTTGAGGCTGGGCTGCGTCTCCAGCAGATGCATGCGCGCCGCCTCCTGGGTGTTGGCGCCCTCGCCGATCAGCAGCGGCAGTTCGGGCATCGCCTCGGGCGATACCGGCTCCAGCGCGACGCCCGAGGGATCGATCAGCATCAGCTGGCCATGGTTCTGCCAGACCGCGGCGGGGGTCCGCTCCTCGATCGCGATGTGCAGCGTCGAGGGAAGCCGGCGCGAGACGCGGGCGTCCTTCACCCAGGGGAAGGTCAGCAGCTTGGCGCGCACCTCGGCCAGATTGACCAGCGGCATCGCGCGCGAATTCTGGTCGAGCACCTGATCATAGACGGTGGCGCGGTCCATCCGCTTGAGCCCGTCGATCTGGATCTCGTCGACGCGCAGGCCGGCGTCCCCTACCGCCTGCGCGAAGCCGATCCCGATCATCTGCGGCACGCCCGCCAGAATGCCGATCGTCAGCACCACCGCGCCGACAGCGCCGACGATGCTCCACGTCGTGAGCTTGTGCAGCGTCTCCGGGCTCAGCGGGATGCCCGCGATCGCCTGGTCGAGCACGCCCGCCCGCTGCGGCCGGCGCGCGGTGCCGCGCGGCTTCGGCTTGTCGCCGCGCCGGGTGGTCGCGCGCTGCGCTTGGGCGGGCCTGCGGCTCACAATGCCTCCTCGACGATCCGTTGCACGAGACTAGCATAGTCGATGCCCAGATGGCGCGCCTGTTCGGGCACCAGGCTGAGCGGGGTCATGCCGGGCTGGGTGTTGACCTCGAGCAGGAACAGCCCGTCGACGCCCTGGGTGTCGTCCCAGCGGAAATCGGCGCGCGAGGCGCCCTTGCAGCCGAGCAGCCGGTGCGCGTCGAGCGCGATGCGCTTGCACGCTTCCGCCACGTCGTCGGGGATCTGCGCCGGGAAGACATGCTCGGTCAGCCCGTCGGTGTACTTGGCGTCGTAGTCGTAGAAACCGTTCTTCGGCTTGAGCTCAGTCACGCCCAGCGCCTGGTCGCCCAGCACCGCGGTGGTCAGCTCGCGCCCGCGGATGAAGGGTTCGGCGAGCAGCTGCTCGAACTCCTGCCAGGGGCCGCGCGCATCCGGATGGATCGGGTTGCCGACATTGCTCTCGGCGGTGACGATCGCCACGCCCACCGACGAGCCCTCGTTGACCGGCTTCAGCACATAGGGACGCGGCAGCGGGTCCTGCCGGTACAGCTCCTCGCGCGACACCATGCGGCCGCCGGGCATCGGAATGCCGTGCGGCACCAGCGCCTGCTTGGTCAGCTGCTTGTCGATCGCGATGACCGAGGTGACCATGCCGCTATGGGTATAGCGGATGCCCATCAGGTCGAGCATGCCCTGGACGCTGCCATCCTCGCCCGGCGTGCCGTGGAGCGCGTTGAACACCACGTCGGGCTTCGCCTCGGCGAGGCGCGCGGCGACGTTCCGGTCCATGTCGATCCGGGTGACGCGGTGGCCCAGGCTCTCCAGCGCATCCGCAACGCCGTTGCCCGACATCAGCGAGACTTCGCGCTCGGCCGACCAGCCGCCCATCAGCACGGCGATGTGGAGGGGGGTCACCACCGGGCGCCTCCAAGACCTGAAAGCCCCGCCGTCATCCCCGCGAAGGCGGGGATCCATTGGTGGAGAGGCATCGGCGCCTGCCGCGAACGCGCAGGCGAATGGATCCCCGCCTGCGCGGGGATGACGGTGGTAGTGGAGCCGCGCCGTTCAGCACGACCGGTACGCATTCTCACTTCGCCACTCCCACGCGCTGAATCTCCCACTCCAGTTCGACGCCCGACTGCGCCTTGACCCGCGCGCGGACGTCCTCGCCCAGCGCCTCGATATCGGCGCTGGTCGCCTCCCCCAGGTTGAGGAGGAAGTTGCAATGCTTCTCGCTGACCTGCGCGTCGCCGCGGCGCAGGCCCCGGCAGCCGGCCGCGTCGACCAGCGCCCAGGCCTTGTGGCCTTCCGGGTTCTTGAAGGTCGAGCCGCCGGTCTTGGACCGCAGCGGCTGCGATTCCTCGCGGGCGGCGGCGATGCGGTCCATCTCGGCCTGGATGTCCTCCGAGGTCTTGGGGAAACCGCGAAAGGTAGCGCTGACCACGATCGCGCCTTCGGGCAGGCTGCTGTGGCGATAGGTGTAGCCGAGATCGGCATTGGCCAGCACGCGGCGCTCGCCCGAGCGGAGCACGATGTCGCATTCGACGAGAATGTCGCAGGTCTCGCGGCCATAGGCGCCGCCGTTCATCCGCACGAAGCCGCCGACGGTGCCGGGGATCGAGCGCAGGAACTCGATGCCGCCGATTCCCCAGTCGCGCGCCTTGGACGAGACGAGGATACCCGAGGCACCGCCGCCGCAGCGGAGCGTCGTGTCGTCGATCTGCTCGACCGCGGCAAAGGCCTTGCCGAGGCGGATCACCACGCCCGGCACGCCGCCGTCGCGGACGATCATGTTCGAGCCGAGGCCGAGGCCCATCACCGGCGTAGCTGGATCGAGCGCGGCGAGGAAGGATGCGAGGTCGTCGGCATCGGCCGGCTCAAACAGCCACTCCGCCGCGCCGCCGCTCTTGAACCAGACGAGCGGCGCAAGCGGGGCGTTGGGCGTGAGTTTGCCGCGAACGGGAGGCATGCCAGACATCAAAGCCCCTCCCCTTCAGGCGCATCAGGTCGACGCTGCTCCCAGCAGCGCCTGAACAGCGCGGGGCGCTGTTCACTTGATGCGGGGTTGGGGTGGGGCGGTGTCTCACCGAGACCAACGTCTGGTCTGGCATCCCTCCACCCCCAAACCCCTCCTCCCAGGAGGAGGGGCTTAAGAAAAGAAACGGCGTTCTGGCTCACGCATCCCCCCGCGCAGCCGCGATCGCAGGCGCCAGGCCGGCCGCCCACTTGGTGATGTCGCCCGCGCCGAGGCACACGACCATGTCGCCCTCGCGCACCACGCCGCCGAGCGCGGTCGCCAGCGCCGTCGCGTCGGTGGTCGACGCCACCGCCCGGTGCCCGCGATGCGAGATCTGCTCGACCAGCGCATCGGCATGGACGCCCTCGATCGGCGCCTCGCCCGCCGGATAGACCGGGGCGACATACACCATGTCGGCATCGTTGAACGCCTGCGCGAACTCGTCCATCAGATTGCCCAGACGCGAATAGCGGTGCGGCTGCATCACCGCGATCACCCGGCCGCGCGTGCTCTCGCGCGCCGCCGCGAGCACCGCGCGGATCTCCACCGGGTGGTGCCCGTAATCGTCGATGATCGCCGCGCCCGCGACTTCCCCTACCTTGGTGAAGCGCCGCTTGACCCCGCCGAACTTGGCAAAGCCCTGCTGGATCGTCGCATCGGGAATGCCCAGCTCCAGCGCCACACCGATCGCGGCCAGCGCGTTCTGGACATTGTGGCGGCCGGGCATCGGCAGCTCGATATTCTCGATCGAGCGGGTGCTGCCGTCGCGATTGCGGATGATCGCCTCGAAGCGATTGCCCCCGGCATGCGGCGTCACGTTCACCCCGCGCACGTCCGCGCTGGCCGCGAAGCCATAGGTGACGATCCGCCGGTCGCGGACGCGCGGGATGATCGCCTGGACTTCCGGATGGTCGAGGCACAGCAGCGCCGCGCCGTAAAAGGGCACATTCTCGACGAACTCGACGAACGCCGCCTTCACCTTCTCGAACGAGCCATAATGGTCGAGATGCTCGGGATCGATATTGGTGACGATCGCATAGGTGCCGTCGAGCCGCAGGAAGCTGCCGTCGCTCTCGTCGGCCTCGACCACCATCCAGTCGCTGTCGCCGAGGCGCGCATTGGAGCCATACTGGTTGATGATCCCGCCGTTGATCACGGTCGGGTCCACCCCGCCGGCATCGAGGAGCGCGGCGACCATCGAGGTGGTCGTCGTCTTGCCGTGGGTGCCCGCCACCGCGATCGTGGACTTGAGCCGCATCAGCTCGGCCAGCATCTCGGCGCGGCGCACCACGGGGATGCGGTTCTGATAGGCGGCTTCCACCTCGGGGTTGGTCCGCACGATCGCGGTGGAAACGACCACCACGGCGGCCTCGCCCAGATTCTCCGCGGCGTGGCCGATAGTGACGGGAATCCCCCGGTCGCGCAGGCCCTGCACGACGTAGGAGTCCGCGACGTCCGAGCCCTGCACCTTGTAACCGAGATTGTGCATCACTTCGGCGATGCCCGACATGCCGATGCCGCCGATGCCGACGAAGTGAATGGTACCGATGTCGGTGGCGACGCCCTTCATGCGCCAAAATCCTTACGCAAAAGCTGGCCTTCCGTTGCTTGCCTTCTGCACCTTGCCCACCGGGGCCTTGGGCGCGTGGATCGATTCAACGAGGTCCGCCAGGTCGCGCACCGCATCGGGTCGGCCGACGCCGCGCGCCCGCGCCGCCGCATTCTCCAGCGCCTTGGTGTCGAGCCCCAGCTTCTGCATCTGCTTGGCGAGCTCGGGCGCGGTGAAGGCGCGCTGCGGGATGGTCCGCGCGCCGCCCGCCTCGGTGATCTCGCGCGCGTTGGCGGTCTGGTGATCGTCGGTGGCGCTGGGCAGCGGCACAAGGATTGCGGGGCGCCCGGCGGCGGTCAGCTCGGCGATGGTCGAGGCCCCTGCCCGCGCGATCACCAGATGCGCCCAGGCGAGCCGCTCGGGCATGTCGGGCAGATAGGTCGCGACCTCGGCGGGGATCTCGTGTTCCTGATACTTGGCGCGAACCATCTCGATGTCCTCGATGCGCGCCTGGTGCGTCACCTGCAGCCGGCGGCGGAAGTGCACCGGCAGCAGCGCCAGCCCGTCGGGCACCACCTGGCTGAGGATCGAGGCGCCCTGGCTGCCGCCGGTCACCAGCACGCGGAACAGCCCATCTTCCTCAAGCATCGGATAGGGCTTGGCGCGCAGGGCCAGCACCGCCTCGCGAACCGGATTGCCGGTGAGGTGGGTCTTCACCGCCCAGCCCGGCTTCATCCGCTCGACCTTGTCATACGAGGTCGCGATCGCCGCCACCCGGCCCGCGACCAACCGGTTGACCCGGCCGAGCACCGCGTTCTGCTCGTGGATCACGGTGGGAATGCGCGCGCTGAACGCCGCCATCAGTGCGGGGAAGGCCGGATAGCCGCCAAAGCCGATCACCGCGGCTGGGCGCAGCTGCTTGTAGAGTTTCCGCGCCATCGACCGGCCCGCCAGCATCTGCCGCGCCGCCTTCAGATATCCGATCGGCCCGCCGCCCAGTCGCCCGGCGGGGAGCACATGCGTCTCCACCCCCTCGAACAGGCCCGGAAAGCGCACGCCGCGCTCGTCGCTGACCAATGCCACCTGATGCCCGCGCCGCGCGAGCTCCACCGCCAGCGCGGCCGCGGGCACCATGTGCCCGCCGGTGCCACCGGCAGCGAGGACGTAACTACGGCGTTCGGTCATGCGGCTTTGCTCCAGCGGCCGGTATAGGGAGACCGCTTCAGATACGGGTTTCGGCGCGTGAAAGCGAGCAGCAGCCCATAGCCGATCGACAGCGCGATCATCGACGAGCCGCCATAGCTGATGAACGGCAGCGTCATGCCCTTGGACGGCGCGATGCCGGTGTTCACCGCCATGTTGATCAGCGCCTGCACGCCGAACTGCGAGGCCAGCCCCGCCGCTGCGAGCAGCCGGAACGGATCCTCCTCGTCGAGCAGCTTCATCAGCACGCGGACGACGATGGCGAGATAGAGCAGCACGATCACCGCGCAGGCGATCAGCCCGAACTCCTCGCCGATCACCGAGAAGATGTAATCGGTATGCGCCTCGGGCAGGCGGAACTTGATCTGGCCGCTGCCGGGCCCTGCGCCGAACAGCCCGCCGGCGCTCAGCGTGTCATGCGCCATCTCCACCTGATAGCGATCGGCGAGCGCGGCTTCCTTGGTCGGGAACAGGAAATTGTCGATGCGGGTGCGCGCGGTGCCGTAGAACAGATACGCCGCGACCACGCCGCCGATCGCCACCCCACCCAGCCCCGCGATCGCAGCGGGCGAGATGCCGGAAAGCATCAGCAGGATCACCCACACGGTGGAGAACAGAATGGTCTGGCCGAAGTCGGGCTGGAGCATCAGCAGCACCGCGATCAGCGCGGTGATCGCGCCCGTCACGATCATCACCGGCAGCTCGGGATCCTTGGCGCGGAAGGAGAGGATCCAGGCGGTCGAGACGATGAACATGGGCTTGAGGAATTCGGACGGCTGCAGGTCCGAAATGCCGAGGCCGATCCAGCGCTTCGCGCCGTTCACCTCGTGCCCGATGATCGGCAGCAGCATCATCAGCCCGAGGAACACCACCGCGCCGGCCAGCGACAGCCGCCGCGCCGCCGAGGTCGGCAGCATCGAGACGATCACCAGCACCGGCACGCAGATGCACACCCACATCAGCTGGCGCCAGAAATAATACATCGGCGGCACGATATGCACCGCGTCCGAATAGCGCCGCGCGGTCGCGGGCGAGGCGGCGGCGACCGCCACCAGCCCGATCGCGATCAGGAACAGCGGCAGGAAGAGGAGCACGCGGTCCACTTCCCAGAACCACATGCCCGCGCGGGACTTGCTGGCGCGGCTGAGCTGATTGGAGATGCGCGGTCGGCCGCTCTTGTTCTCGTCCGCATCTCCCGGCTGGCGGCTCACCCGAGCGACTCCACCGCGGCACGAAAGGCATCGCCGCGTGCCTCGAAGTCGCGGAACTGGTCGAACGAGGCGCAGGCCGGGGAGAGCAGCACGGCGTCGCCCGGTTGTGCGTTGGCGGCAGCGGCGCGGACCGCGGCTTCCAGCGTGCCGCACTGCTCGACGGGCATCTCGCCTTCGAGCAGGCCGGCGAACAGCGGTCCAGCCTCGCCGATCGTATAGGCACGCACGACATGGCCGAAGCCGGGGCGGCATGCCTCCAGGCTGTCGGTCTTGGCGACGCCGCCGAGGATCCAGTGGAGGCGCGGGAATGCCGACAGCGCGGGGGCGGTCGATTCCGGGTTGGTCGCCTTGCTGTCGTTGACAAACAGCACGCCATTGCGGGTGGCGATCCGCTCCATCCGGTGCGGCAGGCCGGGGAAGCTCTCGAGCCCCCGGTCGATCGCGACGCGGTCGATGCCCAGCGCTTCGCAAGCGGCAATCGCGGCGAGCGCGTTCTGGGCGTTGTGCGGCCCCTGCAGCGCGGGCCAGCGCGACTGGTCCATGCACACGCCGGGAGCGATCCTGGTCACGTCCTCGCTGCGGCCGGAGAGCGCCACCTGCCGGGCGATGTTCGCAGAGGCGGCGTCGCCGATGCCGATGATGGCGGCATGGCCCTTGGTCTGCATGCCGAACAGCCGCGCCTTGGCGGCGGCATAGCCCTCGAAGCCGTCATAGCGGTCGAGATGGTCGGGCGTGATGTTGAGCAGCACCGCGACGTCGCAGTCGAGGCTGCGGGTCAGGTCGATCTGGTAGCTGGACAGTTCCAGCACATAGACGCCGCCCGCAGGCAGCGGCTCCTGCCCGAGGATCGGCAGCCCGATATTGCCGCCGAGCCGCGTCGAAATGCCCGCAGTCTCGATAATGTGGTGGATCAGCGCGGTGGTGGTCGACTTGCCGTTGGTGCCGGTAATGCCGACGACGCGGTGCGCCGGCAGATCAGCGCGCGCCTGCGCGAACAGCTCGATGTCCCCGATCAGCGGCACGCCGTAGTGCGCAGCCTTGCTCGCGACCGGATGCCGGTTGAGCGGTACGCCCGGCGACACCACCGCAGCCTCGAAGCGGCTGAGGTCGATCGGAAAGGCTACCCAGTCCTTGGCCTGAAAGCCGGGTTCAGTTCCCAGATCGCGACGATCCGCTTTCAGCTGCTCCCAAACCTGGGCCCGCGCCGCCTCATTCGAATCCCACGCCAGCACCTCCGCCTCGCTGGCCACCAGCGCACGCACGGTCGCAGCGCCCGAGCGTGCGAGCCCGAGCACCGCGAAGCGTTTGCCGCGCCAGGCGGGGCTGGTGATCACCGCAGCTTGAGCGTCGCGAGACCGGCCAGCGCCAGCACGAAGGCGATGATCCAGAAGCGGATCACCACCGTCGGCTCCGACCAGCCGAGCTGTTCGAAATGATGGTGGATCGGCGCCATGCGGAACACCCGCTTGCCGGTGCGCTTGAAGAAGAACACCTGGATGATGACGCTCAGCGCCTCCATCACGAACAGGCCGCCGATGATGCCGAGCACCAGCTCATGGTGGGTGGTGACGGCGATGGTGCCGATCGCCCCGCCCAACGCCAGGCTGCCGGTATCGCCCATGAACACCGCCGCCGGCGGCGCATTGAACCAAAGGAAGGCGAGGCCCGCCCCGATCATCGCACCGCAGAAGATGGCGAGATCGCCCGCGCCCGGCACGTGCGGGATGCCAAGATACGTCGCGTAGATCTTGTTGCCGGCGAGATAGGCGATCAGCATGAATGCCATGCCCGCGATCACCACCGGCATCGTCGCGAGCCCGTCGAGCCCGTCGGTGAGGTTCACCGCATTGCCGAACGCCACGATCGTGAATGCCGCGAAGGCGATGTAGAAATAGCCGAGATTCGGGTGCACCCAGCTGAAGAAGGGCACGTAGAGCTGGGTATTGCCCTCGGCGAAAAGGATGATCGCGCTGGCGATGCCGGCGATCAGGAACTCGCCGATCAGCCGCACCTTGCCCGAGACGCCCGCGGTCTTCTGCTTCCGCACCTTGTCGTAATCGTCGAGGAAGCCGATCATGCCGAAGCCGAGCGTCACGAACATGCACGCCCAGACATAGGCGTTGCGCAGGTCCATCCAGATCAGCAGCGAAAGCGTCAGGCTGGTCAGGATCATCAGCCCGCCCATGGTGGGCGTGCCGCGCTTGGCGAGGTGGCTCTGCGGCCCGTCGGTGCGGATCGGCTGGCCCTTGCCCTGGCGCAGCCGCAGCCAGCCGATGAACTTCGGCCCCACCAGCAGCCCGATCAGCAGCGCGGTCGCCACCGCCCCGCCGGTGCGGAACGAGAGATACCGGAACAGATTGAGGACGCCGGGGAAGCCCAGCTGCTCCGCGATCAGATAGAGCATGTTTGCCTTTCCGCCAGCGCCGCGACGATCGTCGCCAGCCGCACGCCGTTCGACCCTTTGATGAGAACCGCATCGCCCGGCGCGAGCAGGGAGTCCAGCTCGGCCTTCGCAGCTGCGGCATCGGCCACATGGACGAAATCCAGCCGCCCCTCAAGCGCAGCGGCCAGCGGGGCCATCGCTTCACCCACCAAAATGGCACGGCTCACCCCGGCTTGCGCGATCGGATCGGCGAGTTCGGCGTGGAGCGCATCGGAATGCACGCCCAGCTCGCGCATTTCGCCGAGCACGGCGACCTTGCGACCGGCTTCGGCGGCGAGCACCTTCAGCGTGGCACGCACCGAGCTTGGGTTGGCGTTGTAGCTTTCGTCGATCACCAGCGCGGTGCCCTCGCCCACCGGCACGGTCATCCGCGCGCCGCGCCCGGCCAGCCCGCCCAGTTCGGCGAGCGCAAGGCCGGCGACTTCGAGGTCGCCGCCCACCGCATCGACCGCGGCGAGGATCGCCATCGCGTTCGACACCCAATGCTCGCCCGGCTGGGAAATGGTGAAGCTCAGTTCGCGGTCGCCGAAGCGCGCCATCACGAAGGTGCCGCCGCTGCGGGCGCGCATCGTCTCGACCGCCCGGTAATCGGCGCCCTCGCCGAGCCCGAAGGTGACGATGTTCGCCGCATGGGGCCGCGCGGCATTGAGCAGCCGGTCGCGATAGGGGCTGTCGAACGGCACGATCGCGGTGCCGCCGGGCTCGAGGCCCTGGAAGATCTCGCCCTTGGCGTCGGCAATGGCCTCGACGCTATCGAAAAAGCCGAGATGCGCGGGGGCGATCGCGGTGACGATCGCGACATGCGGACGCACCAGCCGGGTCAGTTGCGCGAGTTCGCCGGCATGGTTCATGCCCATTTCGAACACGCCGTAGCGGGAGCTCCGCGGCATGCGGGCGAGGCTCAGCGGCACGCCGGTATGGTTGTTGTAGCTCTTCACCGACCGGTGCGCGCAGCCCGGATCGATCCGGTCGAGCGCGGCGAACAGCGCCTCCTTGGTGCCGGTCTTGCCGACCGAGCCGGTGACGCCGATGATCTTGGCGGGCGAGCGCTGGCGGGAGGCGGCGCCGAGCGCGTTCAGCGCGGCGGTGGTATCCGCCACCTGGACGCTGGGATGCGCGGTCGGGTCGGAGACCACCGCACCGGCCGCGCCTTGCGCGAAGGCTTGATCGAGAAAGCGATGCCCGTCGGTGCTCTCGCCCTTGAGCGCGAGGAACAGGTCGCCCGGGCCGACTTCGCGAGAGTCGAAGGCTACGCCGGAGACGGCGAAGTCGGTCGAGGCGCGACCGCCGGTAGCAGCCGCGATTTCGTCAGCGGTCCAAAGCATCGACGTCATCTTCAAATCCTCCCCTGCAAGAGGACGGAGGTCGCATTTGGAATGTGCCAGCACGCCAGGTCTACCGATCCTCCCCCTTGACGGGGGAGGATAGCGCAGCTTGGCGCTTTAGCGCCTAGCGAAGCTTGGAGAGGGTGAGCGGTTGCACAGCAACCGCGCGATTTGCGGAACGCAAATCGCCCCCCTCTCCCTCCCCCGCAAGGGGGGAGGGGTGGAACGCATCGGCAAATGCGCGGCCTTGCAGAGGAGGATTGTAGAAGAAACCCCCTCACGCCGCGCACTCCCTTGCGACAGCAACATCATCGAACGGCAGCACCATCTCGCCGACGATCTGGCCCTGCTCGTGCCCCTTGCCGGCGACCAGCACGATGTCGTGCGGCGCGGCCATCGCGATCGCCGCCGCGATCGCCGCGCGGCGGTCGCCGACCTCGGTCGCCTCCGGCGCGCCCTTGAGGATCGCGCGGCGGATCTCGGCGGGATCTTCGGTGCGCGGATTGTCGTCGGTGACGATGGCGACATCGGCGCCCGACGCCGCCACCTGCCCCATCAGTTCGCGCTTGCCCGGATCGCGGTCGCCGCCGGCGCCGAACACCAGGATCAGCCGGCCCTCGGTATGCGGCTTCAGCGCCGCGATCGCCGCCTCCAGCGCATCGGGGGTATGGGCATAGTCGACATAGACCGGCGCGCCATTGGCGGCGATCACCGCCCGCTCCAGCCGCCCGCGCACCGGCTGCAGCCGCGCGCAGTTGGCGAGCGTCTGCGTGACATCGCCGCCGGTTGCGATCACCAGCCCGGCGGCGGTCAGCGCGTTCGCCGCCTGATAGGCGCCGATCAGCGGCAGCTTGACGGTGTGGAGCTTGTCCTCCGCCTCGATCTCCAGCGTCTGGCCGAGCAGCGAGGGCGTGCGGCCGATCAGCCGCAGCGTCTTGCCATGCTCGCCGACCGTGATCAGCCGGTTGCCGCGCATCCGCGCGAGATCCTCGACCTGCGGCGCATGCGGATCGTCCGCCCAGACGACGGCGGTGCCGTCCTCCGCCAGCACCTCGGCGAACAGGCGCATCTTGGCGGTGAAATAGGTCGCCATGTCGCCGTGATAGTCGAGATGGTCGCGGCTGAGATTGGTGAACGCCGCCGCGCGCACCGGCAGCCCCTCGGTCCGGTACTGCGACAGGCCGTGCGACGAGGCCTCGAAGGCGACATGGGTCACGCCCTCGCGCGCCAGCCCCGCGACGTTCGACAGGAAGGTGACGATGTCCGGCGTGGTGAGGCCGGTCGAGACGCGCTCGTCGGCCGTGGTCACCCCCAGCGTGCCGATCGAGGCGGCGTGGAAGCCCGCCATCCGCCACAGCTGGCGGGTCATCTCGACGGTGGAGGTCTTGCCGTTGGTGCCGGTCACCGCCGCCGTCGTTACCGGGAACGGCGCGAAGAATTGCGCGGCGAGCCCGGCAAAGCGCTGGCGCGGATTGGCATCGGCGATGTGCACCGCGCCCTCGACCTTCGCCTCAGGGCGCGCGACCACAGCGATCGCCCCCGCCTGCACGGCGGCGGGAATGAAGTCCTCGCCGTTCACCTTGGCGCCTTCGAACGCGCCGAAGATGGTGCCCGGCGCGACCTTGCGATGGTCGATCGCAAATCCGGTAACGACCGCGTCGTCCGCGCCGCCGATCAATGGTCCCAGTTTCATTCGGCGCTCGCTTTCGGCTCAGGGGAGCGATCGACCAGCGGCAGCAGCTCGCTTTCGTCGATGTCCTTGGCGTTGTCGGGCGCGATGCCCAGAAGGGCGCCGGTCCGCGCGATCACGCGCGAGACGACCGGCGCGACGGTCCAGGCCGCAGTGGTCCGCGGCGTATTGGCATTGGCCTTGGGCGAGTCGAGCATGGCCACCACCACATAGCGCGGCGCGTCGGCGGGGAAAGTCACCGCGAAGGTCGAGACGTTGCGATGATGGTCATAGCCGCCCTCGCTCGCGGCCTCGGCGGTGCCGGTCTTGCCGGCGACGCGGTAGCCCGGCGCCTCGCCCTTGCGGCCGGTGCCCTTGAGCACGATCAGGCGAAGCAGCTGGCGCATCCGGTAGCTGGTCGATTCCTGCAGCACCCGCCTGCCCTGCACCGGATGCTCGGCATCCACCTTCATCAGCGTCGCCGGATGCCAGATGCCGCCGTTGACCATCGCGGCATAGGCGGCGGCGAGGTGCAGCGGGGTCACCGCGATCCCGTGTCCATAGGCGGTGGTCATCACCGTGATCCGCCCCCAGTTGGCCGGCCAGAGCGGGCGCACCGCGCCGATCTCGATGCTCGGACGCTGGTCGAAGCCGAGGCGGCGGAACATGTCCTGCATCTTCTGTGCGCCCAGCTCGTCGGCAATCCGCGCGGTCGCGATGTTGGACGAATAGATCAAGGTTTCCGGGATGTTGAGCCAGCGGAACTGCTCGTCGCCGCGGTCGTCATGGATGGTGAAGCGGCCGACCTTCATCGGCGCGGTGGCGTCGAACCGCCGCGACATCGAGGTGATCGTGCCCGAATCGATCGCCGTCGCCACCGCGATCGGCTTGAAGGTCGAGCCCAGCTCATAGACGCTCTGGGTCACGTTGTTGCGCGGCGGCGGCCCGCCCAGCTGGTTGGGGTTGAAGCTGGGCAGCGAGGTCATCGCGATCACCTCGCCGGTATGCACGTCGAGCACCACGCCGGCGGCACCGCGCGCCTGCAGGTCAACCATCGCGCGGCCAAGCTCGCTCTCCAGCGCCGCCTGGACGCGGGTGTCGAGCGACAGGGTCACCGGCTTGCCGCGCAGCGCCGGGTCGGTCAGGCGCTTCTCCAGCACCTTTTCCATGCCGGTGACGCCGTGCCCCTTGTCGTCGAGATAGCCGAGGACGTGCGCCGCCATGTCCGACTGGGGATAGAGCCGGTCGGTCTCGCGCTGGAACTCGATCGCCGGCTCGCCCAGCGCGTTCATCTGGTTGACCAGCTCGGGCAGCGCACGGCGCTTGAGGAAGGCGAAGCCGCTGCCGCTGTTGAGCAGCGCATAATATTGCGCCTGGCTGCGCTCCGGGATCAGCTCGGCGAGCTTTTGCGCAAGCGCTGTCTTGTCGCCGATCACCTGGTTGGGATGGATCGCGATCGTCCAGGCATCGATGCTGCGCGCGAGCGGCGTGCCGTTGCGATCGACGATGTCGCCGCGTGCGGGCACCAGCGCGTTGGTCAGGTCGCGCGGGCTGGCGGGCCCCGCCGACCAGGCGAGAAAGGCGAGCTTGCCCAGAATCGCGAGCACGCCCGCGCCGAACAGGATCGCCAGGATCATCAGCCGCACATGCGCGGTGGCAACGAGCGCCTCGCGCCCGTCGCCCGAACCGCGCGCCCGCGTCGGAGGGGCGACGACGACGATCATCGCTGCGCCGTTTGCTCGCGCTTCGCCACTCGGCGCAGGTCGCTGATCGTCGCGGCGCTCAGCAGCGGCCGGTCCGGCTTGGCGAGCCGCGCCTTGTCGACCTTCTGCATCAGCTTGCCGAGATCCTCGGCGGGCTTGCTGTCCCGCGCGGCGACGCGGACGACGGTGGACGGGGCCGCCTTGACCGTCGGCACCTTGACCGGCGCCGCCGCGGCGGTCGCCACCGGCTTGGCCGCGGCGACGGCGGCGGCAGGCTTGGTCACAACGGCCGCCGTGGCGACCGGCGTCGCTGCCGGCACCGTCTCCACCGGACGGCTGCCGGTCGGGATCACCAGCGCCGCCGTCTGCACCTTGGCCGCACCGCCCGCGGAAGCCGGAACCGCCGTCGCCGGCTGGTCGAAGGCCGCAAGGCCGCTCGCGCTCGCCAGATATTGCTGCGGCTGGGGCGCGTTCATCGCCAGCACGTCGCCGTTCCAGCGCTCGATCTGGGCCATGTTGGCGCGCGTGTCGAACTCGGTTTCCAGCCCGCGAATATCCTTCTGCGCCTCGATGATGGCGACCTGCGTCGCCTTCAGCTTGGCGCGCTCGGCCGCACCGTGCGAGTTCACCATATAGCAGGTCGGCGCCACGACCGCGACGCACAGGAACCAGCCAAGCCCCCTGAAGCCATAGACCGCCATTACGCCACTCCATCCCCGGTCCACGGCGCCGCGTCGGTCCGCCGCGCCGCGCGCAGCGTTGCCGAACGGGCGCGCGGGTTACGCACCAACTCCGCCTCGCCAGGGCGCACGGCCTTGGCGGGTGTTTCAAAACTAGGTTCCGCCCGCGGCCCCACCGCCGGGCGATGCCGCGAACCGGCCGGCGTGCTGCCGCTGCGTTCGCGGAAGAAGCGCTTGACCAGCCGGTCCTCGAGGCTGTGGAAGGTCACCACCACCAGCCGGCCGCCGGGCTTGAGCACGCGCTCGGCCGCGGCCAGCACGTCGGTCAGCTCGTCCAGCTCGCGGTTGATGTGGATGCGCACCGCCTGGAAGGTCCGCGTCGCGGGATCCTTCTTGTCGTGCGGGCGATGGCCGAGCGCACGGCGCACCACCGCCGCCAGCTCCGAGGTGCGGGTCAGCGGCCGCGCCTCTACGATGAACTTGGCCACGCGGCGAGCGCGCGGTTCCTCGCCATAGTGGAACAGCACGTCGGCGATCTCGCCCTCGTCGGCGCTGTTGAGCCAGTCGGCCGCGCTCATCCCCTCGCCTGCCATGCGCATGTCGAGCGGCCCGTCCTGCTGGAACGAGAAGCCGCGCTCGGCCTGGTCGAGCTGCATCGAGGAAACGCCGATATCGAGTACCACCCCGTCCACCGGCGCCAGGCCGCGTGCGTCGAGCTCTTCGGCCAGCCGGCTGAACGGCGCGTGGATGAGGGTGAGCGTGCCGTCGCTCTCCGCGACCAGCCGCGCGCCGTTCGCGATCGCGGTCGGATCGCGATCGAACGCCGCGACCTGCGCACCGGCGCCGAGCATGGCGCGCGTGTAGCCGCCGGCGCCGAAGGTACCGTCGACATGGCGTTCGCCGGGCTGAATCGCGAGCGCATCGAGCACTTCGTCGAGCAGCACGGGGATATGGGGCGCGTCGGTCACAATGCCCCCTTCTGCTGCATCAGGAACAGGCAGATTTCCTTGAGTTCGGGGTCGGCGGTCTCGCTCGCCAGCAGTTCCTCGGGGGACCAGATGTCGAACGTGTCGCCGCTGCCGACGAAGAAGGCCCATTTCTGGATCTTCGCCTTGGCGCGGAAGAAGGGCGGCAGCACGAAGCGCCCGCTGTCGTCGTACGGCGCCTTCTCGACCAGGCCGAAGGCGCGGCGCTTGGGGCGCACGCTCGGCTGCTCGCCGCGATCCAGCGCCTGCTGGTCGAGCTTGTCGATGCGTTCATACTTCTTCTGGGACCAGCCGGTGTCGTGGGCGGAGAGGCACGGATCCTCCGCATGCACGCCGATCACGATCTGGCGGACCTCGGCATTGCGCTCGGCAGCAGCGCGCAGGTCGGCGGGTATGGCGACGCGACCTTTCTGGTCGACCGCCTGGAGCGCAAATCCCTCGAAGAGCTCCCTGTCTGCCACGCCAAATCCCAAGCCAGGCACGACTCTCCCGCCGCCGGAATCACGCGGATCGTGCCCAGCTGGTGATGTTCAGGAGAAAAGGGTTCGTGCCCCCCTTTAGTGTGCCCTTTTAATCACAATATAGGACGGGAAACAACGGGAGAGTTGGGGACAGAGCGGGAATTTGCGCCACTCCGCGCCACCGCCGGTCGCTTTTCACGTAATGCCCCCTGTTTGTTCATTGTTTCTTCTCACGCCACGGTCCTGCGATGCGGCAAAATGCTTAATGCTGCTGGGATCGCACGCCTCCGCGCCGAACGAGGGCACAAGCGGACAGAAATGCCGCTGCCTTGAGGGACAAGCAGCAAACCAATGCGACGTATGAATTTTTCCGGAGCTCGCGCATCGAGGCGGCGCGACCGGGATGTTGCGTCCCCGAAAGGTGGGGCAAAATCCCGTGCGATCCCCGCGCGACTGGCAGGTGGGGCACCCTCCCCCGCCAGCCCGGAGTCGGCGTCAGTGGCCGGCGGCTTCCTGCTGGTGAAGTTGTTCGCGCGCCTTGGCCGCAGCCCCGGGATCCGCCGAATCAGCGCCGGGCGCGACGCCTAGTTCCGCGAGCGGCTCGTCGCGGGTGCGATCGGCCGTGGCATTGTCGACGCCGGTAAGGTTGGCGACGACGGCAGCATTGGAGGCACCCGCCGCCCGCACCGGCGCCTCGCGATTGGCCGAGGACAGGATCATGAAGGACAAGGCCATCAACAGGATCACGGCCGCAAGGCCGGTCATGCCGACGCGGATGCGCTGCATCGCCTGTGCTGGATCCTGATGCGAACCGAATTTCATGACTGTGGCATAAATGTAACGCGCAAGCGTGCGCTTGTCGAGCAAAGCCTCAGCGCGGCGTCAACCATGCCGGGACAGGCAGCCCTTTCGCCTCGAGCCAGACGGGGTTGTACAGGGTCGAGAGGTAACGGAAGCCGGTGTCGCACAGGATCGTCGCGATCCGCTTGCCCGGCCCCAGCGCCCGCGCCAGCCGGACTGCGCCAGCAACGTTGATGCCGGACGACAGCCCCAGGCACAGCCCCTCCTCGGCGAGCAACCGACGGACCCATTCCAGCCCTTCCTCGTCGGAGATGCGGAACTGGGTGTCGATCGGCGCGCCTTCCAGGTTGCTGGTGATCCGTCCCTGCCCGATCCCCTCGGCGACCGAGGACCCTTCGGCGCGCAGTTCGCCGCACGCATAATATTCGTAGAGCGCGGCGCCATGCGGATCGCTGAGCGCGATGGTGACGGTCTCATCCTTCGCCTTCAATCCCAGGCCGACCCCGGCGATCGTGCCGCCGGTGCCCGCGGCGCAGGTGAAGCCGTCGATGCGGCCTTCCATCTGCGTCCAGATCTCCTCGGCGGTGCCGTAGATATGCGCCTTGCGGTTGGCGATATTGTCGAACTGGTTGGCCCAGATCGCGCCCGGCGTCTCCTCGGCGATCCGCCGGCTGGTGTGGACGAAATGGCCGGGGTTCGAATAGGGGGCGGCCGGCACCAGCACCAGCTCGGCGCCGAGCGCGCGCAGCGTGTCCATCTTCTCGCGCGACTGGGTCTCGGGCATCACGATGATCGTGCGATAGCCCTTGGCGTTGGCGACCAGCGCCAGGCCGATGCCGGTATTCCCCGCCGTCCCCTCCACGATCGTGCCGCCGGGCGCCAGCGTGCCCTGCGCTTCCGCATCGTTGACGATGTAGAGCGCAGCGCGATCCTTCACCGATGCGCCTGGATTGGCGAATTCGCACTTGGCGAAGATGTCGCAGCCGGTCGCCTCACTCGGCCCCTTGAGCCGGACAAGCGGGGTATTGCCGATCAGCGCGAGCGTGTTCTGGGAAACGTGCATGGCGGCTAGATAGGAGCGCGCCCCCGCCAGAGGCAAGCAACGCAATCTATTGCGCGACGCCGGCCTGCTTCAGATGCGGGCCCAGCCGGCCGGCGATCCACAGGAAGAACATCCGGTAGTCGGAAGCGAGCGACCAGAGCGGATAGGTGAAGGTCGCCGGGCGGTTGCGCTCCACCCCGAAATGCGCGCCCCAGGCAAAGCCGTAGCCGGCCAAGGGGATGGCGACGAACCACCAGCGGTTCAGCAGCACGCCCGCGGCGAGCGCGAGGAAGGTGAGCCCGGTGCCGATATAATGGAGCCTGCGCGTCGCCGGCCTGGCATGTTCGCGCAGATAATGGGGCCAGAAGTCCCGGTAGCGGGTGATCGTGCGGGCCATTGCGTCGAGCCTACCCGCTTTCGCCCCCGGCGAAAAGCCACCATGGACCAGAAGGCAGAAGGGATGGGATGGCGTCCCCCTTCCCGCACGGCCAGCGCCGGCCTAGACTCGCCGCGATGCCCGATCGCAAGCACAGCTTTCCGCCCGTCGTTGCACCCGATACCCGGCTGCTGGTGCTGGGATCGCTGCCCGGCGAACGCTCGCTGGCAGCCGGGCGCTACTATGCGCATCCGCAAAATCAGTTCTGGCAGCTGCTTTCGCCCGCCGCCGATCGCGATCTGGTCGCCTTGCCCTATGCAGCGCGTCTGGAGGCGCTGAAGGCCGCGCGAATCGGCCTGTGGGACGTGGTCGCCAGCGCCACACGGCCGGGCAGCACCGACGCGGCGCTGCGCGACATCGACCCGCACGACATCGCCGCGCTTGCCGCGCAGCTGCCCGACCTGCGCGCCATCGCCTTCAACGGCGCGACCGCGCACCGCCACGGCATGCGCCAGCTCGGCAGCGCCGCCGCGCGCTACACGATCGTCGCGCTCCCTTCGTCGAGCCCGCTGCACACCATCGGCATCGCCGCAAAGCAGCCTGCCTGGACGATGCTGCGCACCTATATCAGTGATAACGAGTAGCAATAGCGCATTTTCCCTCCTGGCACCCCGGGAAAGCTGCGACTCAGTAGCAATACGGAATAGCATTTGCCGCGCCGCCAGGTCAGGCTGCATCCTGAGCACCCATGCGATGATCACCGGCAGCGATCCTCCCCGCCCGACCGATGTCCGCTGCGATCCCGTCGGGGATTTCGGTTGCGATCCCGGTCAGGACACGAGTCTGCACGAGCAGCTGCTCGAACTGCTCGCCGATAGCGCCACCGAACTCCTCCAGGCCGAAGCGCTTGCGCCGGCGCTCGACCGAATCTTCGAACGCATCCGCCGCGTCATCCGGCTCGACGTGTTCTTCCATTACGCGTTCGACGAGGCCGGGCAGGCGCTGGACCTGGTCGCGTGGAGCGGCGTGCCGGATGCGCGGATGGCCGACTGGCGTCGCGTGCCGATTGCCCATGGCGTGTGCAGCACGCTGGCGCAGGACCGCCAGGTGATGATCGGCGAGAACATCCAGCAGTCCGACGACCCCCGCCACGCGGTCGCGCGCGGCATGGGCATGCAGGCCTTTTACGGCACTCCGCTGCTCCACAAAGGCCGGCTGCTCGGCACGCTTGCCTTCGGCCGGCGCTGCTGCGGCCGGTTCAGCGACGCCGAGATCCGCTTCCTGCAAACCCTTTCGAGCCATGTCACGCTTGCCGACCACCGGATCGGTGTCGACCACGAACTGCGCGCCCGGATCGAAGAACGCGACCGGATGCTGGCCGAACGCAGCGTGATCGAGCGGCAGATGCTGGAGCTGACCCGCGCCAGCGCGCTGGGATCGATCGCCGCGACGGTGGCGCACGAACTCAACCAGCCGCTCTCCGCCGCGACCAACTATCTGGCGGCCCTCCGGATGTCGTCTGCCGGCGACGAGTCTGCCCGCGCGCTCGCCTTGTCCGCCGAACAGCAGCTGCATCGCATCGGCGAGATCATCCGCCGCATCCGACGGATGGTGCGCCAGGACGATCTGCTGCTCGAGACCCGTTCGCTGGCGACGGTGATCGACGAGGCGGTGCTGGTCGTGCGTGCAGCGGCACCGGGACGGATTCCGCCGGTGACGGTCGCCATCGGCAGCGATGCGCCGCAGGCCCGCTTCGACAACATCCAGATCGTTCAGGTGCTCGCCAACCTGCTGCGCAACGCCGCCGAGGCGTGCGAGGGACGCCCCGCGTCCGCGATCACCATCGCGACCGAACGACTGGATCCGGAAATGGTGGTGGTGCGGGTGATCGACAATGGCCGCGGCATCGCCCCGGCGGTGAAGCCGACGCTGTTCCAGCCCGGGCTCCGCGACGGCACGCACCGCGAGCACGGCATGGGCCTCGGGCTCGCCATCTCGCGCCACCTGATCGAAGGACATGGCGGCCGCATCTGGACCGAGGACACCCCCGGCGGCGGCGCGACCTTCGCCTTCACCCTGCCGGCGGCGCCGGCGCGAACGCCCGTGCCCGCCTGACCCTGCGGCCTAGTCGCTGCCGTTGTCGGCGTTGCCCGCATCATAAGGCAGCGCGAGCGCTTCGTTGTACATGTCGCGATGCACCTGCTCGATGGTCTGCGGCTGTCCGCAGCCCTGCAGCCGCTGCCCGCCGATCTGGATCTCGGCGGCGAGCGGCGCGCCGTCGCCGCAGCGCTCAGGCCGCAGCGTGATCGTCACCGGCGCGCCCTCCGGCGTTTGCGTCGGGAACACCGCCTGGCCGCCCTTCACCTGCGGCGAGACCGGATAGAAGGGCACCGCCGCGCCCGATGCCGGCCGGTAGAGGATCCGCCCCGGTGCGAGATCGAGGGTCCAGCCCTTCCCCGCCACCGGGTGCAACTGCAGCGGCGCCGACAGGTCGACGCTGCCCAGCATCGGACCGCGCGCGACGGCGGCATTGGCCGGATCGTCGGCGGCGTTCTCGACGGAACTTCCGCCACACGCGCCCAGCGCCAGCGGCAACAGGATCCAGCACAAGCCAGGCTTCATACGAATGTCCTCCGCCTGCTTCCCTGCGCAGTCGCTCCGGCGCGGTCAAGCACGGTAAATGAGGTACTTCTTCGATCCTCGGCAGCATTCCCGAGTGTCCGGATCCCCCCTTCGCGCGCAATATTGCGTCTGGATCGTTGCGCCGCACCATCGGGTGAGACCATATATCCCGTTTTCGCTTGACGATGATTACCGCCTGAGGAAAAGCACCCTTCGCTATGAAAAACGCCTCCCCCCTCGCCCTTTCCGTCGTGGCGCTGCTTTCGCTCGCTGCCTGTAACAACAAGCCCGAAGTGGTCGACAGCCGCGCGCCGGACCCCATGGCTTCGCAGCTTGCGAACGCCGCTCCGGTCGAAGCCCCGCCGACGATCGAGACCACGGTGGCGTTCCGCTGCCAGCCGGGCAACACCCTGCTCGCCGCCGATTTCTTCAAGGGCGGCAAGATGGTCGCGCTGCGCGAGAAGAAGGATTCGCCCAAGTCGGTCCTGCTGACCGCGCCGGAAGCCGGCAAGCCCTATGTCGGCGAAGGCGGCTACAAGCTCGACGGCACCGCCAAGGCAGCCAAGGTCACCCTGGCCGACGGTTCGACCCACAGCTGCAAGGCCTGAGCCGCCGCTGCAACGCAAAAACAAGGCCCGGCGGGTATTTCCGCCGGGCTTTTTTCATGCCAGCTTCACGGGCGAGGAGACTCCAGTGGCCACCGTTGCGATTTACAGTCTCAAGGGCGGCGTTGGCAAAACAACGCTGACGATCAACCTGGCCTGGGCATCGGCCATGCGATCCGCGCGGCGCACCCTGCTCTGGGATCTCGATCCCCAGGCCGCCTCCACCTTCCTGCTCGGCGGCGATGCGGCCGGGCAGCATCCCGCCCAGTCGATCTTCTCCAAGGACGTCGCTGCCGCCAAGCTGATCCGCGGGACGGCGGTGGACCGGCTGGACCTGCTGCCGGCGGACAGCTCGCTGCGCCAGCTCGACCATCTGTTCCACGCGCTCGACAAGAAGAAGCGGTTGAGCAAGCTGCTCGGCGATCTCACCCAGGACTATGACCGCATCCTGCTCGACTGCCCGCCCGGGCTTACCGAGACCAGCGAGCAGGTGATGCGCGCCGCCGATCTGATTGTCGTGCCCGTCGTCCCCTCGCCGCTGTCGCAGCGCGCGTTCGAGGAGGTGGCGGCGCATCTCGGCCAGCGCGGCGCCAAGGTGCCGCTGCTGCCGGTGCACGCGATGGTGGATCGCCGCCGCAAGCTCCATGCCGAGGCGCTGGCCCGTCACCCGGACTGGCCGGTGATCCCGATGGCGAGCATCATCGAGTCGGTTGCCGTGCAGCGGGCGCCGGTGGGCGCCTTCGCCCCGCGCAGTGCGGGCGCGCGCGCGTTCAACGACGCGTGGCAGGTGGTCGAACGCATGCTCGGCGAAACCGCCGCCCGGCCGTGACGAGCCGTCGCGCAAGGGACATCGACCCGGCGATCGTGCTGCGCGCCTATGCCATGGGCGTGTTCCCGATGGCGGATTCGCGCGACGCCGGGTCGATCTACTGGGTCGAGCCGAAGCTGCGCGGCATCCTCCCGCTCGACCAATTCCACCTGTCGCGATCCTTGCGGAAAACCCTGCTGGCCGATCGCTTCCGCGTGACGGTCGACCAGGATTTCGCCGGCATCCTGCAGCTGTGCGCCGAAGCCGCGAAGGATCGGCCGGAGACCTGGATCAACGGCTCGATCGAGCGCGTGTTTCTGGAGCTTCACCGGCAGGGCCACGCCCATTCGATCGAATGCTGGGACGGCGACCGGCTCGCCGGCGGCCTCTACGGGCTGGCGCTGGGCCGGGCGTTCTTCGGCGAGTCGATGGTGACGCGGGTGCGCGACGCCTCCAAGATCGCGCTGGCGCATCTGGTCGCGCGGATGAAGGCAGGCGGGTTCCAGCTGCTCGATTGCCAGTTCATCACCGATCACCTCGCCTCGTTCGGCGCGATCGAGATTCCGCGGGACGCCTATGTCGCGTTGCTGGGCGAGGCGCTCGGGGCCTCCGCCGGCGCCGCGGCATTGCCGTCGGCCTCAGGCGACCTTTTCGCACTCGATGCGCCCGGCGACGATGCCGGCACGGTATCGGGCCCGCTGTCGCGGAAGGTCATCGCGCAGCTCTTGGGCCAGACGTCGTAAAGCGCATTCTGCACCACGTTGAGCGCCGGCTGCTCCTTGTAGAGCCAGCCGGAGAAGACGCGGTGCCAGTTCTTGTCCTCGCGGCGCAGGTCCATCTGCACGAAGGCGCCGGTCAGCCGGTCCTGCTCCCAGGGCGCGGTGCGCTCGCAGGCGCGCAGGCGGACCGTCATCTGCCCGTCGATCCGCGCGGCCTGGCCTGGCTTCAGCGTGATTTCGCGCTCGACGCCGTTGCGCTTGTTGAGCACGCCCAGCACCGCGACGCGCTCGCGCATCGGGGTGGCGGCGGCATCGACCGTCGCCGAATCAGGGCCGACCGCAACGGTATCCACGCCCTGATTGGCGGTTGCGCCGGTGATGACGATCTCGTCACCGGCATTGTCGCCCGCAGCGGCACCCTTGCCGCTCCCGCCACCCGAACATCCGGCCAGCGCGAGCGCGGCCAGCGCCGCGGCAGCCTTCATGCGTCGGGCGTCCAGGCCTCGTAATCGCCGGTCGCACGGACCCGCTGGCCGCCCTTTTCGAGCGCGCCGGGCGGGCGATAGGCGAGTTCGGTGCCGGTCAGGTTCGGCTCGGCGGGCTTCTGCCACGCGCGGACCGGCGGCAGCGCCTCGTCCGGCGCGCCCTCGATCTGGTGCGACAGCCAGCTGAACCATTCCGGCGGAATGCGGCTGGCGTCGTTGGAGCCCTTGTAGATCACCCAGCGGCGCGGGATGCCATTGGGATCACGGCCGCCCTCATAATAGAGGTTGCCGAGCGAGTCCTCGCCGACACGCGTCTTGCCGCGCAGGCCCATGCGAGTGCCGAACGTGGCGCCGTTCCACCAGGTGAAGATCGGAAAAGGAAGTCCCATGACCCTGCCCGATACCGCCAAGCGCGCGGCTCGGCAAGGTTCCGATGCGGCTCAACGCGCCGAATGCGCGAGGAGGAACGCGGCAATCCCTTCGGCCAGCCCCGGCGCCAGCGGCAGCGCGGGATCGCGATAGGTGGCGAGGTTGGCGGCACGCGCTTCCGAGTCGGTTGCCTTCAGCACATGCGTCATGCCCGGCACCACCAGCAGCGTCGCGTCGGGCCGGGCATGATGCAGCGCCTCGGCATCGGCGGCGGCGACCTGGATGTCTCGCGCGCCGGACACGATCAGCACCGGCCCGCGGTAGGCCCGGGCCAGCTTGGCGGGATCGAGCGCCATCTGGTCGATCAGGAAGCCCTGCACCGCGGGGTTGAACAGCGACATCAGCACCGGGGGCACGGTGGCGGGATCGACCCGCTCGCCATGCTCCAGCCGGGTGAAGCCCGCATCGGCCTGGGCCAGCATCGCCGGCGGCAGCCCGCTCGCCGCCAGCTGCTCGCGCAGGAGCACGCCCATCGGCCGCCCGGCGGCGGCGAGCAGCACCAGGCCGCAAATGCCCTCCGGCGCCTGCGCGGCCTTGAGCGCAATCAGCCCGCCCTCGCTATGGCCCAGCACCCATACGCAACGGGCGCCGGTCTTGGCCCGGATCGCGTCGATCCACCGGTGCGCGTCGGTCGCATAGTCGCCGATCGTCACCGCATTGGGATCGGCGATCGCCGCCTTGCTGCCGAACAGCCCGCGCTTGTCGACCCGCACCGATCCGATGCCCCGCGCCGCCAGCGCCTGCGCCAGCAGCTTGGTACTGTCGCTGTGCACGCCCAGCCGGTTGTTGCCGTCGCGGTCGGTGGGGCCCGAACCCGGAAGCATCAGCACCACCGGCTTGCCGGGCGCCGGGGCGATCCGCGTGCCGGCCAGCGCTCCCTGCGGCCCCGGCGCCTCGATGGCGGCTTCGGCGGGCGTTTGCGCTGCGGCAGGCGCAGCGGACAGGGCGAGCGAAAGCGGCAGAACCACGGACCACCAGGACGACATCAGCGTCTCCGAAGTATGATATCATATTTATATCGGAGAATGTCGCCCGGTGCAATCACGCGCGGTCAAAGATAGTCGGCGAGCAGCAGGGTGACGGTCTGCCGGCTGCCCTGCCGCTCGATCGCCAGCGGCACCGCCGTGCCGTCCGGGCGGGCCAGCATCGCCAGCGCGCCGGGCAGGTCTACGCCCGGCAGCAGGTCGCCGACCTGCAGCCCGGCGGCGGCCGCCGGACTGCCCGTGCCGATCATCGCGACGCGGACGCCCTGGGGCACGGGATCGAACCACAGGCCGGCATGCCCGTAGGGATCGCGCGCCGGCGCGAGCCCGTTGATCTTGCCCCATACCCGCCCCGCGGCCACCTCGGTCGCGAGGTTCAGGTGGCGGAGCAGGCCCAGCCCGAGAATGCCGTCGACGCCGGGAAACCCCATGCCCGGTGTCTGGTTGAGCACGACCAACGGCCGCTCGAAGCGCAGCCCGCCGCCCAGGTCCAGCACGTCGGCGCGGACCAGCGGGGAGACGCGGCCCGGCCCGTTGGTGCTCGCGGTGCGCACCGGCGCGAAGGGGGTGGAGGGCGCCCACAGGCCGCTGGCCTTCGCCGCCTCGCGATAGAGCTGGATATGCCCGGGCCCGCCGGTATCGAGCAGGAAGCGATAGCGCCTGCCGCCCAGCGTCCCGTGGACGAACAGAAAGGCCGAGCCGATGCCGCGCTTCGCGATCCGCGAGTCCAGCGCGGTGAACCCCGCCGGCGCCGCGCCGCGGCTCTTGGGATAGAAGCGCCAGACCCCGCGGTCGAAATCGAGATCGCTGTCGATCATGGTCAGCAGCGAGGAGGAGAGCGTGCCGCTGATACCCCTCCCCAGCCCCTCCGAGCCGAAGCCGGCAAAGGTGATATGACGCTGGGCGAAGACGCCCCCGAAAATCACGTCCTCCGCATCGTAAACGGGCAGCGTGCGGCCGTTGAACCGGGTCTGCCCGGTCTGTGCGAGGTGCAGCGATCGGGCAAGGTCTTCCCTAATCAGCCCGGCAAAGGCGCCGGTGTCGATCATGAAATCGAACGGTCCCTGCCCGCCCAGTCGCAGCGCGACGGTCACCCGCGCGCCGCGCAGCTGGACCGGCACCTCGATCGGCACGTTCGGACCGTCCTCGCCGGACGCGGCCCGGGCCGCGAGCGGCGCCAGGAGCGATGCAGCAAGCAGCGTACGACGGGACAGGGTCAAGGCGGGCCTCCACAACGGGCGCCGCATGCCGCCAGGAACGGCGGCCGCCTTCCGCGCCGACGACACCGCACCGCCGGCAGCTGGCTTTGTCAAGGAGGTCCGGCAAGCCCTTGATTCCGCGGCCCCACGCTATGCCCCGTGCCCGCGAATCCGTTGCCACCCCCTAAACCGGCGCCGCCCGCTTAGAGCGGCCGCTCGACCGCCACGGCGAGCGGGCCCTTCTCGCCCTCGACGATTCGGGCGCGCAGCGGCTGGCCGGGCTCGACCTCCTCGATGCCGGCGCGACGCAGCGTCTCCATATGGACGAAGATGTCGGCCGCGTTGCTGCCGCGGACGAGAAAGCCATAGCCTTTCAGGCGGTTGAACCATTTGACCGATGCCGATTCGAACGGACCTGCCTCGCCCATCAGCTTCTGGCGGTCGCCCCGCTCGGGGGCGCGCTTCACCGGCTCCACGGCCTCGGTCAGGTCGATCGAGACCACCGTCTTGGCCTGCAGGCCGCGCTGGCGCTGGACGGCGACGCATTCGATCCGCGCGCCCTCCGGCAGGCTCCGGCGGCCATGGTCCTGTAAAACCGAGAAATGGATCAGGATATCGCCGATCGCAGGATCATCGGCGACCATGAAGCCAAATCCACGCGTCACATCGAACCATTTGATGACGCCCTGATATACTCGCTCGTCCACGTCGGCATCGCTCACGAACCGGAGTTCCCCTTCCGATACGATCGAATAGTGTTCAGACGCCAGCTGTTGCTCAGCACGCATTATCGTTATCCCCCAAGCCAGCAACATTAACACAGCATTACCCAAAAGGGGAATCGCTTTGTGCGATCAGGAATGTCCCGCAATGAGCGCGCCATCCCCTTCCTCTCCGGGCTCCATCCTCAATATTCTAAGCGCGATTTCAGGCGGATGCCCCGCCCGTAAAAATGCAGCGACTTGCTTTTTGTGAAGTTCGCGTTCCGCGGGCACCGCGGCGAAAGGTCCGAATCGGCGGCGCCGAGCAAAGGCGAGCGCGCTGGCGAACGCATCGGCTTCGATCGCCGCTTCGAGATCGGCACTGTCCTCCGCGTCGATGCCGTCGTGGCGCAGCGCCATCGCCACCCGCCGCGCCCCCAGGCCCCGCCGCGCCATCGACCGTACCCGCATTTCGGCAAAGGCGCGATCGTCGACATAGCCGCGGTCTGCCATCCGCTCGGCGACGCCCTCGGGATCGGGCGGCCCCTCCCCCGCCCAGCCGCGCTCGCGCAGCTTGCGCACGAGATAGGCGGCAAGGCGCGCGCGCGTGGTGGCGAAACGCTCGACATAACGCAGCGCCAGCCGATCGAGATCGGCGGCGACGAGCGGTGGCTTGGGACGGGACGGTTGGGGCATGCGCCTTGATTGTGCCACACTGCCAACCGATTTTGAACGATACTGCGTAGCAGAGCCACTGCGGAAAACTGCGTTGTGGGGGCACAACGACCTGCTACCTCACGGGGGCACGAGAAAAAGAATGGTATTGAACGAAACGGGATCGCTCGAAACAGTGGATATGGCAGCGCCTGCGCCCACGCCCACGGAAGATACGCTCCCGCGCCGTTTCGCTGATTTCGAAACGCTGGGCGCTGCGCTGGACTATGCAGCGCAGGGTGTGCGCGGCCTGAACTTCCATGATGCGCGCGGCAAGCTCGCGCGGCCCTATCCCTTTGCCGAACTGCGTGCCGACGCGCTGGAGCAGGCGCGCCGCCTGATCGCGGCCGGTATCCAGCCGCAGGATCGCATCGCGCTGATCGCGGAGACCGGGCCGGAGTTCGCCGCGATCTTCTTCGGCGTGATCTATGCCGGTGCCTGGCCGGTACCGCTGCCGCTGCCGACGAGCTTCGGCGGCGCGCAGTCCTATATCGACCAGCTGCGCGTCCAGCTCGAAAGCTGCGACCCGGTGCTGCTGATCTACCCGCCCGAAATCGGCGCAATGTGCGCAGAGGCGGCGCGCCTGACCGACGTCGACGGGATCGACTGGGCAGCCTTCTCGCAGCGCCCTGCGCCGGAGACCGTGCTGCCGCAGGCGAAGTCGGACGACATCGCCTATCTGCAATATTCGAGCGGCTCCACCCGCTTCCCGCACGGCGTGGCGATCACCCACCATGCGCTGCTCAACAACCTCGCCGCGCACAGCCACGGCATGGAGCTGGAGGCCAAGGATCGCTGCATCTCGTGGCTGCCCTGGTACCATGACATGGGGCTGGTCGGCTGCTTCCTGTCGCCGGTCGCCAACCAGGTGTCGACCGACTACATGAAGACCGAGGATTTCGCCCGGCGTCCGCTCGCCTGGCTCGATCTGATCAGCCGCAATCCGGGCACCAGCATCTCCTATTCGCCGACCTTCGGCTACGACATCTGCGCGCGCCGCATGTCGAGCCAGACCAAGGCGAGCGAGCGCTTCGACCTCCGCCGCTGGCGCCTTGCCGGCAACGGCGCCGACATGATCCGCCCGGACGTGATGCAGCGCTTCGTCGACGCCTTTGCCGATGCCGGCTTCAAGGCGACCGCCTTCCTGCCGAGCTACGGCCTGGCCGAGGCGACGCTGGCGGTTTCGATCATGCCGCCGGGCGAAGGCATCGTCGTCGAGCTGGTCGAGGAGACCCAGCTCTCCGGCGGTACCGCCCGCGCCGATCGCCCGCAGCGCTACCGCGCGGTCGTCAACTGCGGCAAGCCGGTGCGCGACATGACGATCGAGATCCGCGAGGAAGACGGCACGCCGCTCCCCGAAAAGGCGATCGGCAAGGTCTGGTGCAAGGGCCCGTCGGTGATGGTCGGCTATTTCCGCGACGAGGCCGCCACCGAGGCGTGCATGGCCGATGGCTGGCTGGATACCGGCGACATGGGCTATATGTCGGAAGGCTATATCTACATCGTCGGCCGCGCCAAGGACATGATCATCGTCAACGGCAAGAACCACTGGCCGCAGGACATCGAATGGGCGGTGGAGCAGCTGCCCGGCTTCAAGCAGGGCGACATCGCCGCCTTCGCGATCACCACGCCCGGCGGCGAGGAAACGCCGGCGGTGCTGGTACAGTGCCGCACCTCGGACGAGCAGGAGCGCGTGCGCCTGCGCGAGGAGATTCGCGAACGCGTCCGTTCGGTCACCGGGATGAACTGCGTGGTCGAGCTGGTGCCGCCGCGCACCCTGCCGCGCACCAGCTCGGGCAAGCTCAGCCGCGCCAAGGCGCGCAACCTCTATCTGAACGGCGAGATCAAGCCCTACGCGATCGCCGCCTGAACCGGTTCCCGGCCGGGGCGCCCCCCGGCCGGATGCCCGGTGCGACATTGTTCCCACAGCGGCGAGGAAATGAACCTGTTCAGGTTCATTTCGCTATCAGCCTAACCTCTCGCTAACCTCATAGCGGCTATGCCCGCGACGTGAGCAGTTCCACGACAACGTCGCTGACCCAGCCGCGCGTCGATCTTCGCGCCTTGCTGGCGCTGCGCGATCCCAAGGACGGCATCGACTGGGCGCGGATGCGCGCGGCGCAGCTCGATGCCGGGCGCCGATCTGCACTGCTGCTGTTTTCGGCGCATGCGGCCGGCGCCGCCCTTGCCGCGCTCGCGATGGCGCCGCTCGCTCCGCATCTGCTGCTGTTCGGCTGGATGACGCTGGTGCTCGGCACCGCCGGCTGGGCGGCGCTGCGGCGGCTGCGCTGGCGCGACGGCCATGCGCTGACCGCGACGCTGCGCGACATCCGCCACACCGCGCCCGAGGGAATCGCGATGGGGATCGCCTGGTCGATCCTGCCGCTGGCCTTCGGATCGGTTGCGACCGCCAAGGCGAGCCTGGATCTTTGGGCCGCGACGACACTGGTGCTCACCGCCACCGCGATGACGATCGGCGTGCTGCCGCTGGCCAGCCTGAGCTTCATCGGCATTCTGGGCCTGACCTGCACGCTCACCCTGATCCTGGTAGGGTCGCCGCTGCTGGCCGGCGCCGCGGTGCTGCTGACGCTGCTGCTCGGCACCGGCGCGCATCACCGCGCCCGCTCGCTGGTGCTGCTGCGGGCCAACCAGATCGCGCTGGCCGAACGCGACCAGACGGTGAGCCTGCTGCTCCGCGAATTCGAGGATACCGGCTCCGACTGGCTGTGGGAGATCGACGCCCAGCGCCGCGTCGTCCGGGCCAGCCCGCGGCTCGCCGCGTCCCGCGGGCTGGATCCGGCCACGCTCGCTGGCATGCCGTTCCTCCAGCTGCTCGCCGGCCCGGCCTGGGAGAGCGGGCGCTTCACCCCCGAGTTCCACGCACTCGCCGAGCGGCTGAAGGGCCGCGAGCCCTTTGCGGACCTGGCAGTGCCGATCGAGATCGACGGCGAGTGGCGCTGGTGGCAGATGTCCGCCAGCCCGAAGTTCGATGAGCGCGGCGCCTTTTCAGGCTTTCGCGGAGTCAATTCGGACATCACCGAGCAGCGCCGCGCGACCGAGCAGATCCACCGCATGGCGCGGTTCGACGCGCTTACCGGCCTGCCCAACCGCCTGCACATCAACGAGGCGCTCGCCGCCGCGATGGCGGAATCGGACAAATGGGGCGGCCGCTGCGCCTTCATGATGATCGACCTGGATCGCTTCAAGGCGGTGAACGACACGCTCGGCCATCCGGTCGGCGACCGGCTGCTCCAGCACGTCGCCAAGCGGCTGCGCCAGCTGGTGAGCGAGAACGAGATGATCGGCCGGCTCGGCGGCGACGAGTTCGCCGTGGTGGTGCGCGACGCCCGCGACAGCGGCCGCGTCGAACGGCTCGCCCAAGGCATCATCGATGCGGTGTCGCAACCCTATGCGCTCGACCAGCACACCCTCTATATCGGCGCGTCGGTGGGCCTGGCGATCGCCCCGCTCGACGGCCGCACGGCGGAAACCCTGGTCCGCTCGGCCGATCTCGCGCTCTACCGCTCGAAGGACAAGGGCGGCGGCGTATTCCACGCCTATGAGCCCGAACTCCATGCCGCCGCCGAGGAACGCCGCGTGCTCGAGATCGCGCTGCGCGCCGCGGTCGACAAGGGGCAGATGCAGCTCGCCTACCAGCCGGTGGTCAACGCGCGCAGCGGCGGGCTGATCGGCTTCGAGGCGCTGCTGCGCTGGACCCACCCCGAATTCGGCGCGATCCCGCCGTCCAAGTTCATCCCGCTGGCCGAGGAGGCGCGGCTGATCGGCGCGATCGGCGAATGGGTGCTGCGCACCGCCTGCCACGAGGCCGCGCATTGGGAAGAACCCGCCCGCATCGCGATCAACGTCAGCCCCGAGCAGCTCCACAATCCCGCCTTCGCCACGCTCGTCGCGGAGACGCTCGCCGAGTCCGGCCTGGCACCCGATCGGCTCGAGCTGGAAGTGACGGAGAGCGTGTTCCTGCGCGAAGGCACGGCGGCGGTGCGCGTCCTCGAACAGATCCTCGATCTGGGGGTGCGGCTGAGCCTCGACGATTTCGGCACCGGCTATTCCTCGCTCGGCTACCTCACCCATACCCGGTTCAGCTCGATCAAGATCGACCGCGGCTTCGTCCAGTCCGCCGCCCGCGGCACGCGCGAGGCGATCGCGATCATCCGCGCCGTCGTGGCGCTCGCCGAGAGCCTGAACATGGCGACCACCGCCGAGGGCGTGGAAACCGAAGTCGAGCACCAGATGGTCCAGGCGCTTGGCTGCACCCGCGCGCAGGGCTTCTACTTCGGCCGGCCGTTGCCGGTGGCCGAAGTGCGCGCGCTTGCGTCACGAAACGGTAACGAAACGAGCCGCGCGCTCGCGTGATTCCCGACGCACCGTTCCCAGATTGAGACATAACCCCTTTTTTTCATTGGAACTTTGGAACCGTTCGACGGTCTCGCCTGCACTGCAATGGTTCACTTGCCGTTAAGGGAGACACCCCGCATGTATCGTACACTTATGGCGGCGGCACTTGGCGCCGCAGCGCTGGTCGCCGTTTCGCCCGCGCAGGCGCAAAACTATTTCGGCCCGGCCGACATGAATCTCGCTTTTGGCGTCGACGGCACCATCTCGGCCAATTTCGGCCGCTCCGGCATCACCGCCGGCACCTTCACCGACATCTATCAGTTCACCCTGCCACAGAGCGGCATGGCGAGCGGTTCGATCATCACCAGCGCGGTGACCTTCCAGGGCCCGACCGACCTCGATCTGAAGTCGGTCACCTTTAACGGCGTGGCGCTGACCGGCTTCTTCGGCAGCGGCGTCAACGAATTCGTGTTCGCCAACTCCGTGCCGATCGTGGCGGGCGCCCAGAACGAGATCGTCATCAACGGCTTCGCGCGCGGCAACGGCTCCTATGCCGGCCAGGGCGTGTTCGCCCCGTCGGGCGTGCCGGAGCCGGCTGCCTGGGGCATGATGATCGGCGGCTTCGGTCTCGCCGGTGTTGCGATGCGTCGTGCACGCCGCACCCGCGTCACCTACGCGAACGCCTGAAACCAAAAACACTCGGCCATTGCACCCAGGGCGCCGCTGCGGAGTTCCGCGGCGGCGCTTGTCGTTCCGGCGATCGCCGCAATCGCGCAGCTTCGCTCCCCTCCCCAACCGTCCGAGTCGGAGAGGCCGTACTTCGCCGGATCGGCCGCCCGAAACCGCGGCTCGCGCCCAGGCCGCAGATGAGCTCGCCGCCGCGCCTCTCGAGCTGCCAGGCGGACCTGGTTGGCGGTCATCAGGCCATGCCTGGCGGCGGGAGAGCCCGAAGGAATCCCACAACCATGCTCGCGTTTCCGACGATCACCAAAATACCCGGCGCCGAGAGCGGATCGCTCTTGCCCTCGCCCGTGGCTCGCGCTACACGCGCCATCCGCACAGGGGTGTAGCTCAGCTGGTTAGAGCGTCGGTCTCCAAAACCGAAGGCCCTCGGTTCGAATCCGAGCTCCCCTGCCACTTTCCTGTCGGCGAACGATAGGACTCCACACAATCTGGCGCCAAAACGGCTTCGTGCATGGGCACGGACCGAGAAGGCAGTGCGCGGGCACGCTCTCGAACCGCCCCCCGGCATTCTCCCGGCGGTTGCCCGTCCCCACCCCGATACCGCAGCGACTGCTGGCGCGACCATGGAGTCGTGGAGCGCCTCTGGCGTTCGGTCGCATAGCAAGCGACGTGCCTATTGGCAGTCGGCCGCCAGACCAGATATACTTGAGACTGCCCCCTCGCAGCATCATGATCAAACACCGACCACTCGATTCTCTAATCTACGAACATTGCAGGAAAATGGAACCACATCTCTTCAAAATTGACCTTCCGCCACAAAGCCGTGGAAAGTATCATATTGCCCATTATCTGCGATTACTATAATCGATCACAAGCGATTCTTAGACATATTGCCGCACTGAACACAACAATGGTCGCCTTCATACCGTACGTACGTCACGTTTTGGGGTAATTCCTCGAAGCAAGCGAAGGGCGGACCAGAAACATGGTGGGCTTTACCCTATATAATAACGCGCTGTATTTGCCGACCGCGGATATCGGTGACGTCTCACAGGCTCGGATCGGCTTCCTTTTTCAGGATGCAGCGCGCGCTGATCCAGGGTTCGAACTGAACCAGCAGAGTTGGACCGACCCGACGCAGCAAGGATTGTTCTTCTTCTTCCCGCCTTCGGCGAAGCGAGACTGGGCGAGCTTTGCCAGCCAGGTGCGCGCCCTGTTCGGGGCGAACAAGGGAGCGCAGTTCGCCTGGGTGACGGAGACGGTCAGCGGCACGTCCACACGCGTTTCGGCAACAACGCTCATCTTCGTCAACAACCAGGGGACCCAGCCCCCTTCGCCGCAGCAGGCGTTCAGTTTCGCGTTCGCCACCAACATAACCTTGACCGTCAACGCGAGCGCCTTTTCCCCGTGCATCATCCGCTTCGACGATGCGCTCGGTCAGTTTCTCTTCACGGGTCAGAATGCCACGACGGTCGCCTTGACCGCGCAACCGCCAGGCGGCGCGCCGCAGACCTTCCCCTCGACGAGCCCGACGCTGGCGCTGTCGATGAATGGCGGGGACGATCCGAACGGCGGCAGCGTCAACGCGAGCTTCGCGCTGTCGACGGACGATCTGGCCGCGTTCGAGGCGGGGCTGATGTATTTCGACGCCGGCGCAGCGGGGATGCTCGGCGCGTTCCGCTTTCCGGTCCTGCGCGCGCCGGGGGGAACCGCGACGGCGTTGCGCTTTTCCGCCTGGCTCGACGTCTTGGCCCCCCTGGACGCCACGCGCTCCTATCTGCGGTGCGACGATCCGCTGCTGGGCAGCTATTTCTCCACCGCGAACGGCAAGGCGATCACGCTGACCCCATCCGGGCGGGCGCAGGTGGCGACGGCAGCGCGGCTCGTGTTCGCCAATCGCCCCGTCCATGCGACCAGCGACACGAGCACCTATTATCTGACGCTGGCAGGCGCCTTCACCCTGGGACTGGACGACGGCGATTCCGCTGCATCCACGTCGATGCTGTGCGGCACGGCGGGTACCGAGTTCCTGAGCGTCAGCGTCGCGCCCGAGGGAGCCGACACGCTCGTCTTCAGCCCCGGCAATCCGGCCTTTCAGGCCGCCGCGCCGTCCGCGGTGCGGGGCGCCCAGCCGCAGTTTCTGGAGTCGGCCGGCGGTCAGGTGACCACCGCCTGGGTGCAATTGCAGACGCACGCCGGCGGCTATGTTTCGCAGCCACAGGATTCGCCGCTGTATCAGCAGCCCGTATCGTCCGGCAGCCGCGCGGGTGGGGTCGGCGCCGCGTTCGATGTGCCGCTGCTCGATTTCCTGCCGCTGCAAAGCTGGAGCGCGGTCCATGCCGAACGCCTCTCGGGGGCGGCGATCCAGAGCAGCCCCTTGGTGCCGCTCGTACCCTTTGCCGGCCTGTCCTTCGCCACCGCCACCGAAGCCGCGCCTTTCCTGGCAATGGAGGCAACGGCGCTCAATCCGACGCGGCGGAACCTGTTCGCGCGCGCCGGGGCGACCGCCTCGGCCAGCCGTCGCGCGGCCGGCGTCGCGATGAGCTTCGCGGCGCAGGACGACCTTACCTATGCGATGACGCCGCAAGCGTTGCTCGCTGGGTTGAGCGGTACGGGCGCCGACCAGCTGTGGGAAACGACGCGGATCGCGATCAGCCCCTCGCTCGACGGGGACTCGTCGATCTACCTCCAGTTCACGCAGATGGCCGACCAGATCCGCGCGGCACTGCAGCAGAACCAGATCTTCCTGGTCATCAGCACGCTGACCGATCCCGACGCGCCCGAAAACGCCCTGTTCGGCTTTTCCGGCACGGATCAGCAGGTCAATATCGCTGGCTGGCCGTTCAGCCTGTCCCCCGAGGGCACCGCCGCCAGCGACGGCACGCCGCCGATCCTGATCCTGAAATTCTATCCCGGCCAATCGGTGCAGGACCTCGTCGAGGATACCAGCCTCTGGTCGCAGCCGGACACGTTCAACGGCAGCAGCTTCACCGCCGCGCAGGCGCAGACCTATATCGCCAACCAGATCGAAGCGGCCGCGGCGGCGGTGGCCGAGGACGGCACCGCCTCGATCTACTATAATTTCTACCAGATCGTCACCGATCCTACCTGGAGCGGGCTGCTCGCGCTCAACGCCAACATGCAGCTCAGCAACCTGCCGACGGCGATCAAGGCGGTCACCGGCGGGATGACCTATCCGGGCGCGGACGGCAAACCCGTCAGCAACATCGATGCGTTCCGGGTCCATCATGTCGGCGTGTCGATCAGCGATACGGATCCTGGGCAGCAGGCGCCCACCCTGTCGCAAAGCTCGTTCTTCGGGCTCGTCGATTACGAGAAGCCGGTCCCGTCGACCGAGGCGCGGCTCGCGGCAGCCGGTTTCGACGTGCTCTACAATTTCGAAGTCGAGTATCTGCGCGCCTTGTTCACCAACTCCGCGCTGGACAGCTTCTCCTGCCAGGTCAACCTGACGATCAACAACCTGTTCGGCACCGATGTCACCGGCGAGCCCGCGCGTTCCGCAAACGCGGGTGCGGCAGCGGACGACGACAATGTCATCGTGATCACGGGATCGTACCAGGCGCACTCGACCAGCGGCGATGCCGACAGCGCGGGGGAAGGCGTCTATTCGTTCGTGTCCGAGGCCCCGTTCAACTACACGTTCGGCACCAATCCGTATCTGGACACGATAACGCTGAACAAGGTGCAGTTTTCGTTCCTGCAGGAGACCGAACAACAAGGCAGCGAGACGTCCAAGATCCAGGCGTCCTTCGGCATCTCGGGCAGCATGGTGTTCAAGAAATTCGACTTTCTGGACATCTTCGCGTTCAAGGAACTGGTCTTCAACGATCTGGGCATCGGCGTCAGCTTCGATCTGACCGTGCCGGCGACGGGCGCCCCCACCACCGCCAATACCCATCTCACCTTCGATCCCGGCAATCTGCGCCTCGACCTGGCCGCGACCGAGCCACGGGAAGGCAGCACCAGCATGCTGCGCCTGTTGCCGTTCAAGCTGAGCTCGTTCCTCTACAACCAGTATCCCGACAAGCAGACGGTGGAGGACCTCGGCTATTTCTCGCTGTCCGAGGTGCCGCTCGGCAGTGACCTCAGCCTTGTCAGTACGTTCACCTATGGGCTCGCCTTCGATCTCGACCTGGGCGGATTGGGTGGGCTGGTCGGGTCGCTGGAAGCGTTCAAGTTCGGCTTCCTGGTCGGCTGGGGCGTCGACAACCGCTCGCAGAAGGGCGGGATCGCGTTTGGCGTCCAGATTCCGCAGGCGGACGGCAAGCTGCAGATCAAGATCGAGGGCGTGCTGGACCTGCTGATCGAGCAGTTCGTCCTGCGCTACGAAAAGCCTGCCACGGGGGAACCCTTCCTCGTCCTCGCGCTGCACAAAAGTTCGCTGACGGTCATGGGGGTGCGGCTGCCGCCGGGCGAGGCGCAGATCGACGTCGCGCTCTTCGCACCGATGGACGATGCGGCGCGCATCGGCTGGATCGCCGCCTACAACAACATCGCCCCGCCCTCCCCCGAGGCCTCGCCCGCGCTGCGGGCACCGGCAGCAGCGCTGCACGCCGATCCCGCGCCCGCGCCGCCGCAGGGCAGCACGCCGTTCAACGCGCCGTTGTTCGCCGCCGCCGACAGCCCGGCGGACGCGACGCTGATCGCGGCCCATGACCGCGGCACCGCGCCAGCAGCGGGGCCCGGCTCCGCATCCGCACCGCCGTCGCGCACGGTCCTCACGCCCGATGCACCGGCACCCAGCGCCGCTTCCACCTCCACGACCGGTGCCGTGCTGCTGCCGCCGCTGCGTGCGACGGACGAAGAGGAGGAAAGCTCGGTCTTCGATCTGGTCTATCTGGGCATCGGTCAGCGGGTCGGGCCGAGCAAGGACGACACGCCGACGACGTTCGCCGATTTCATGACGTTCATGACCACGGACTTCTGGGACGCGATCGAGACTCGGGAATATGACAAGGTCTATCAGCGCGAAGGACAATGGCTCGCGCTGACCAATTTCAAGCTGCTCGACCTGATCGAGGTCGGCTTCGTCTTCTACGACACCACCCCGTTCTACAGCCTTACGCTCAATGTCGAGAAGCTGTTCAACTTCGAGATCACCTATACCAAGATCAGCGACAGCATCGGGCTGTTCTATGCCGAATTCAGCCTGCCGGACAGCCTGCGCACCTATGAGGTCGGCGCGGCATCGCTGACGCTGCCCTCGATCGGAGTCAGCGTCTACACCAACGGCAACTGGAAGCTCGATGTCGGCTTTCCCAAGGGCGACGATTGGAGCAAGTCGTTCCGGGTCGAGGCGATGGCGGGACCCGTCCCGGTCACGGGATCGGGCGGGTTTTATCTCGCCAGCCTGAGCTCGGCGACGACCGATGTGTTTCAGGCCGACTATGCGAGCATCCTCGCCTTCGGCTTCGCCGCGCGGCTGGGCGTGGGCAAGGATTTCACCGCCGGGCCGCTGAAGGCCGGGGTCAGCGTCACGTTCTTCGGCATCATCCAGGGCGCGGCCGGCTATCACGTCGCCGCTTCGGACGAGATCTTCAAGAAGCCCGACGCGCTTGCGTTGTCGGGGCAGTTCGGCGTCATCGGCGAGCTGTACGGCGCGATCGACTTCGTCATCATCAAGGCGAGCGTCAACGTCCGGCTGCAGGCGAGCATCGGCATCGTCCTCAAATATGAGCCGGCCGCGGGCAATGATGGTTCGATCCTGCTCTATCTCGACGCGAGCGTCTCCGTGAGCGTGTCGGTGGAAATCGGTCTCGGTTTCTTCTCGATCACGATCAGTTTCAGCTTCGACGCATCGTTCCGCTTCGACTGGCAGCTCGCCGGCCCGAGCCAGAATGCCGCCCGGCTCGCGCATCACCGTTCGCTGCGGGCCGGCAGGTTGGCGATGCTGACGACCACCGGCATTTCGACGCTGCCGCTGATCCCCGTCTTCTCCACGGCGCTTCCGATCTGGTTCACCCCGGAGGGAACCGCCGTGTTTGCCGACAGCGTCAAAACCGGCGTGCCCTGGGTGGTGACGTCGCTCGCGCTTCAGTTCGATCCCGCGCCCAAGAGAGGCACGACCTATGCCGACTTCCTTCCCTTCGAGAAGCTGACGACGCAGCTCGTCACTTGGGCCATCGGCCAGGCCACCGGCAAGGGCGGCTGGGACTATGCCATCGACTATGCGACGCTGTCCGGCCTGGACGAGAATCCCGACGTCCTGCTGGCGGGCATCGATTATGCGCTGCTGCTGGAACAGCTCGCGGTGTTCACCGCCGCGACGCTGATCGTCCCCAGCGAGCCCGCAGGCACGACGGTGAGCGCGGCTACCTTCCCGATGTTCCCCTTCGTCGGCCTCCAGACGACCGGCCGGCAGGTGAACGGCGCAGCTGCCGATCTGGACTATGTGTTCGCGAGCAAGAACATCGTTTCCGCGGACTACATCGCTTGGCTGGATGCCTATTTCAATCAGCTGTTCGTCAACCAGAGCGGCGGCGACGGCGCCGCGAGGCTCTCGGCAGCGCAGGCCGAGGATGCGGCCACGCCGCTCGTCCAGGAAATCTTCTGCGACTATCTCACCGGCCTGATCCGCGGCGGCGTCCACCAGTTGCTGGAGACGATGCAGAACGGCCAGATGACGAACGCGACGATCGACAAGCTGGTGGTCGAAAGCGTGCAGGCCGGCCTGTTCGCGTCGCTCGCCGGGCAGATGTCGAGCGCGTTCCGGGGGGGCACGCAGCTGCCCTATACGGCGGGACTGACCGTGCCCGACGGCCCGGCGAATGCCGTTGCCAACCCGCTCTATGCCTTGCTGTGGCAGGAGTTTCCGGTGGGCGACGTCGCGAGCGGCGGACAATATTCGATCGCGCTCAGCAATCCCGCCGGCAGCGGCCAGGCCTGGCTTTCGGTCACGGCCGACTGGAAGCTGACCAGCGACTGGCTGCTGCCCCTCCAGGGGATCGAGCGGAACGCGATCATCGCGCCATCCGCGCCGGTGCAATTGCCGTTCACCGATGTGGCGCCCCAATCCTTCGCGTTCAACAACGCCATCGTCTGGACCCAGCCTTCGGGCACCGCCACCAGCCTGCGGCCCTTTCCGTCGAGCCTCCAGACGCTGCAGACGCAGCAGGGCACGGCGATCAACATGCTGGTGGAATCGCGGACCGGGGGTGCCCCCTATCTTCCCGGCGGGACCACCCTGCCGCCCGGCAGCTTTGCCTGGGCCACCCAGATCAGCCTTACCGTCGCACAGGCAGTGGGCACGGACGGCAAGATCCTGCCCGACGTGTTCCAGCTGAACGGCGCGAGCGAGCAGGACGAGCAACTGCTCGAACAGATCATCGCGGCGATCACGACCGAGGGACTGCGCCCCACCATCCAGATCCTCTACCAGACCGCGGCAGGCGCGAGCGGATTGACCTCCAACGCACTCGACCCGACGGACGTCTTCGTGCTGCGGACCAACAGCACCACGGTTTCGGCGCCACCGACGAGGGTTGCGATGGCGTACGGCGCGCCGCCGCCCTCGGCGCCGGTCGGCGCTCATATCAACGAAGCCGAACCGTTCCTGAAGATTGTCCAGCAGGCAGTGGTGACCAACGCCACGGGCTATTATCTGCGCTACCGTGACAGCAGCGGCGACAGCCTGCCGCCGACGCTGTTCTCGGCCGGCCCCGCCCCGCTCACGATCCTTCTCACCTATCCATCGGACGGCACGGGCAACACCAAGGCCTCTCCTGCCAGCATCCGCCCCTTCTACAACGCGATCACGCTGGAGAACGCCGATCCGTCGCTGATCTATTATGCGGAAACGACGGATGCGGCATTGAACACGCAGCATGCCACGGTCGCGGCCGGAAGCATCGGCGTGCTGCTGACCCGCGATGATGCGGCGATGCTGGTGGCGCCGTCCGCCAAGCTGGCCGCGTTGACGGCGATGGATCACCGGCAGCGCTACCGGCGATCGGACCTGGTCCGCGCCCTTGTCGGATCGGGAATCGAGGACGAGGCCGACCTCCACGCGATCCTGGCAACCGCCGGCAGCGGCACCGCCCAGCTCAATGCGCTGTACAGCCTCGTCACCTATCGGGTGGAGGGGACGAGCGGCTTCGTTCAAAGCAATTTCTCGGCGCCGCTCCAGCCGCAGCGCCCGGATCCGGCGAGCAGTGCGGCCGACGGCCTGACCGACCGCTCGGACGGCACGCGGTCCTACCGCGCCTATGTGCCGCTCTATGCCCTGGCGGTCGACAATCAGCCGCTGCAGCCCATTCCCAATCGCTATGCGAGCATCGGGGCGCCCGTCCGTATCGACTTCTTCCAGAACGACGCGTTCGGCAACCAACTGCCGGGCGCCCAGTCGTTCGCCGCGATCAACGGCTATTTCGATCCGATCGTGCCGCTCGACCAGTGGCAGGGCCTGGTCTCGACCTATGACTTCAACACGTCGAGCGGCCCGCAGGCGAGCCATCTGACGGTTTATCTCCAGCTGAGCGCGGCGGCGTTCGCCGGGCTATCGGCGGACCAGCGCGCATCGGCGCTGCAAAGCTGGACGACGATCCTGGACCAGATCACCGGGCCCGGGATCGGCTTCACGATCGAGGCCAACCTGGCGCTCCAGGCCGATGGCAGCATGGCGGAAGTGGCGCTCGACACGAGCCAGACCGCCGCCGTCGTGTCGCTGGTCGAAGCGATCGTCGCATGGCTGCAGAATCCGACCGGCAGCTTCCCCGCCGATCGGGTCCCGCTCACCGTGGCGGTGCAGGGACCGGGCACGATCCCGCCGACCTTCGAGATGTTCGTGCTGCTGTCGATCGCGCGCGATCCCGCGCTGATCTCGCCGCTGCTCAAGGATGACGCGGGCGTCATCACCTTCCCCTCCGCCCAGCGCGCCAGCACGACCATCGCAGCCACGGTGGGCGGGTCGCAAGCGGACGGCACCTCGGTCAGCATCAATGCTTTCGCCAGCCAGTTCGTCCAGGCGTTTCCGGCGCTGGCGCTTGCCGTCGGCCTGGGCGGCGCGCACGAGTCCATCAACACGTCCAAACGAACCCGTCAGGCCAGCCGCCTGCGCGACATGGGCGTGCCGGCCGACAGCGGTGGTTCCGGGCAGTCGACGGCGCAGTCGCTATGGGCGGTGCAAAAGGTGCTGCTCGACATCTCGGTCGGAACCGGCCCCCAGGCAGGCCCCTATTACGCATCGCCGATGCCGCTCGACAACACGCTCAACAGCGCGGTCGTGCCGTTGCCGACGATGCCGGAGGGCCTGCCGGCCCTGCCTGCCAGCCAGTTGTTCACCGACGTGGACCTGGACGCGTACAATAGCGGGTTCTTCGCGGCCGTAGACCTGATGCTCACCCCCGCGCTCGCCGCTGCCATGTTCGAGAAGGCGCCCGCCGCCTACACCACGATCGCCAACGGCCGCAGCCGGCTCGCCGAGCTGTATGCGAGCAAGGAGATCGACTGGCTGTTCGATCCGAACGCGCCGTTCACCGGCCCGGTCGAACAGCTGTGGATCGCGCGGGACGCCTTTGGCGAGCAGATGCGGGCAGCGCTCGCGACCGCCTATACCACCGACACGATCGTCCAATATGGCGTTTCCTGGACGAATGCGCCGCCTGCGGCGGTGGACGGCATGTACGAGCTGTTCGGCACCGTTCGTCCGATCGCCGGCGGACCGCTCCCCAAAGGCTGTACGATCAGCGCCCCCCATGTGCCGATCGTATCGAGCGGCGCCAGCACGCTGACCTTCCTGTTCGGCCTCGACGACGTCCGCCACGCCGCGAGCGTTTCGCTCGACCTGGTGTACGAGGTGACGCACCTTCAGCATTTCCTCGAACCGGCCAGCGCGACGCCACCGGGCGAGGCACGGCCCTCGATCTGGCTGCAACTGATCGACACCGCAACGCCCCCGCATATCGGGCCGGCGAACATGTCGACCGTCATTCCGCTGGTGCTGCGCGAATACCCGATACCGCCGACATTGATCCGGCAGGCCGCGCAGGCCGGCGGCGGATCCGGCCAGGCCGGGGCGACGAATCCGCTGGTCGCCGCCGCCGCCTGGACCCTCGCCTATGCCTATCAGGCGCAGTTGACCCCGCACGACCAGATCGTCACCGCGATCACCTACAATAGCGACCTGTCCGTCACCAACGGCGCGGCCGCGGCCGTGAAATCCGGGCCGGACGGCGCCGTGGTCCGATACACGCTGTTCGAGTCGCTCGCCCGCTTCCGGGCAGCCTATGCGCTGCTCCAGTCGGTGCTGCCGATGCCGGAAAACCCCTCTTGGGTCGGTGCGGTCCAGTGCTTCGCCGATCTGGTGGATGCGGTCGTCCACAACACGACCTGGACGCCCGATCCCGCCCTGCTGGGTCGCACCGGCGACTTGCTGCGGATCACCGATTCCTATGGTGTCGAAGATGTCGCGATCGGCGGCGGCAGCAACCGCACCGTGACGATTTCCTGGACCGACGCGGAATCGAGCTTCGCAGGCGCCACGGTGTCGATCGAAGCGCTGGACCCGACCAGCCTGGCACCCTATCCGGACCAGACGCAGCAACGCACCGCCCAGTCGGTCATCGACACCTACACGCCGCAACCGCCGCTGGCGGACGACTGGATCGTGCACCAGATCGGCGTCCAGGGTCTCAACGTCCTCGCTGCCGAGAATGCGCTCGCCTCGGTGCAGGTCGAACGAAACCTGCTCACCATGGAAGCAGGCGGAAAGCCATGGTCCGCCAAGACCGCGTTCGTCTACATGACGCCGGTGGTCAGTGCGACGCAGCCGATCACGCCGTTCGTCGACTATGCCGTGCCGATCAACGTGGCGCAGTTGCCGAGCGCCGGCACCTGCAGCGCATGCACCCAAACGACACCGGCCGGCACGCAGAGCCTGTGCCAGTATGTCTATACGATCCTGTCCGACCTGCTGGCGAACGAGGTATCGGGCGCCGTGCTGGGCGACGCCCGCCGATCTGCCGGGCTGGGCGCCGCAGCGACAAGGCGCATGAAGATTGCGTGCAGCTTCCAATATGCGGTGGCCAGCGCGGCGGGCGTCAGCTCGGCCAACCCGGTCGCACCGCTCGTTCCGGTGGTATTGGCGCCTTCGTTCCTGATCGACGGCAGCGATCCTGCGCAACTGGGTGGGTTCGCCGCGCACTTTGCGGAGTCGATCACGGCATGGACGTCCGCAAATGGGCTGGTGTTCGGCCCCGCGGCGCAGCCCGGGGCGCGGCTCGTCTTCGATCTGACGCTGTTCGCCGAACTCAGCGGCTCCAACTTGCCGGTCTTGCGGCTCCGGACGCTGCAACTCTCGATGGCGGATGTCACGCCATGACCGGCAATCCAAGGCTCGGGCCGATCTGGCCGCACGAGGCGGTCGCAAGAACCGCTGGCGGACCGGCAATACGTCCATCCTCAAGCAAACCACGTAGGAGATGAACATGAGCGATCATGAAGGTGCGGTCCTGGACACGAAGGCCGTGAACACAAACTGGAATGGCGGCCCGTTGCAACTGCTCGTCAACCAGAGCGTCACCATCCCGCAGACGCCGAACGGAACGACGATTTTCGCCGCCACGAACCAGGCGACGCAAAACAACGCCGGCCAGCTCGTTCTCACGTCGGGCGGCGGTGCCCCGACAACGCTGGGCGTGCCGGCATTGAGCAATTCGCCGACCATCCTGATCAACAACTGGCAGGCCAACAATCTCGGCGTCACCAACACCAGCATCAACAACATCACGCCGATCCTGGTGCAGGCGGTGGGCCCGGGCATGCCGGGCATTCAGCCCCTCACGCTGAACGCCGGCATGCCGACGCAGATGGCGCCGGGGCAATGCGCGCAGGCGAATGCATCGCCGCAATGGATGCAGCTGGTCCTCCAGGTAACCGGGGCGACGCTCGGCGTGATCGGCGTGATCGGCGGCCCGCAGGACGCCTCGGGCAACAACGCCTATGCTATTCAGGTCAACGCACCGTCGAATACGGGTCCGGGAACGGGCATGACACCACCTCCCGGTTACTATGCGACGACGACGTCGAACACCTACACGTACCAGTTCAACTGGGGTAGTTCGCTGATCTTCGTCGCCAATTTGTCGCCTTCGACCGCCCAGGCGGTCGCAGCGACACTGCGGACACTGTAACCGCGCCTGCGCGGGACATGCTGCACCGTCGGGGGCGGCATGTTCCGCCCTGCGGCAACCAAAGGGGCGACAGGATGCGCTATCTCCGCAAACAACCGGCGAACTTCCAGATCATCGATCGCGTCTTCACCGATAGGGTCTGGGACGGCAGCGGCACCACGCTCGCCGTGGACCAGTCGGTCGGCATCCCGCAGACCCCGAACGGAACGACGATCCTGGGCTGGATGAACCAGGCCACGGCGAACAACAACGGTGCCCTGATGCTGACATCCGGCGGCAGCCAGCCAGCGCCTTGCAACGCCCCCGCGCTCGCGGCCCAGCCGAGCATTCTGGTCTGCAACTGGCACGCGGACAACCTCAACATCACGAACGTCAGCGCGAACGCTGCGACACCCATCTGGGTCGGGCTTTTCGGCCCCGGCATGCCCGGACAGAGTTCGAAACCGCTCCCGACCAATGGGACCCCCTTGGTGCTTGCGACCAGCCAGAGCGGAATCGCCGCGACCCTGCCCCAGTATATGCGCCTCAAAATGAGCGCGACGAGCGCCAGCCTGTGCGTCTTCGCGATCGTCGGCGGCCCCGCGGACGGCAGCGGCAACAACGGCTTCGTCATTGCCGTCAATGCCGCCCAAAACACCGGGCCCGACACCGGCGTCACCCCGCCTCCGGGCTATTATGCGACCACCGTCGACAACAGCTTCACGTTCCAGTTCAACTGGGCCGGGCAGCAGCTCTACGTGGTCAACATGTCGCCGGTGACCGCATCGGGCGCGCAGGTGACACTGAATTGCCTGTGAGCGCATCGGTCGCGCTGGCCTGGGCCTCGGTGATGCCGCAGCTATTGCCCTACGCGATCATCGACCGGTTGACGGTAGACCCCGTCTGGACCGGCGCGCCGCTGATCCTTCTGGAAAACCAGAACGCCGCCATGCCGCAGACGCCCAACGGCACCGTGATCTTCGCCTATTGGAACATGAGCAAGCAGAACAACGCCGGCTCCATCGCGATCACCTCGGGTGGGGGCCCGCCCAGTTTCAGGCAGGTCCCAGCGCTGCAGAACCAGCCTTATGTCTGGATGAACAACTGGCACAGCAACAACCTTAGCGTTACCAACATCAGTCCCAACCAGGATACCCCCATCCAGATCCAGGCGATCGGACCGGGAATCCCCGGTACGTCGCCGCTGCCGCTGCCGATGGGCGGGGACGGCCAGCAGCTCGGCTATGGGCAGACGGCGATCGGCTCGGCCTCGCCGAGTTACATGCAGCTGGTCATCACGTCGAACAGCTCGACCACGAGCATCGTCGGAATCATCGGCGGACCACCCGATACGCAGGGCAATAACGGCTATGTCATCGCCGTGAACTATTCCCGCGACACCGGCCCGGGAACCGGGACGGCCCCGCCGGAAGGCTATTACGCCACGACAGCCAGCAACAGCTATGTGATGACGCTCAACTGGAACAGCGCGGTGGTATTCGCCGCGAACCTGTCGTCGATGAATGCAACGCCCGTTCAGATCATCCTGCGGCAACTCTAGGGCGGGATAGGAGCAGGCGCCGTGCGTCGGCGGCGGCGGCCGCCGCGCCGAGTTGCGGTGCGGCGGCGCGCAACGCGACGCTACCCGCAGCCCACGATCGGCCTGGCCGGCCTATCGCCCGGGGCCCGCCCGCCATCTCCGCACATCGGCGGCGTCGCCTATCTACGCGCCCCCCTCTGCAACGAAAGCTCCAGGATCGCGGTCGCGTAGAACACCGTCGCGCCGACATCGCGGCCCCCGTCGCACCACGCTGCATAGTCCGCCCGAAGCTTGCCGCCATCGACGATGCCCAGATCGGCGAGCGCCGACGATCGGAACAGCCGGGTGAGCAGCGTGCGGGCGGGGCCCCGCATGCTCCGCGACATGGCGGGCGAGAAATCGTCCCGGACCCGTGGCGAGGTGACTTGCTCCGATAGCCCGTGCCTGGCGAGGAGCAGTCGTTCGATGCGACGGAAACGTCGCCATTCCGGCGGCAGCCTCGCACAGAAATGGACCAGTTCTGGCGTACAAAGCGGGTGTACGGGCCAGATCCCCCGCCTGAGATACCGCGCAGCGCTGAATGCGCTTGCTTCGATCGCGGAGTCGGACGCAGCCGCGCGCGGCATCGATTCCGTGGGACGCCTTAGCGCCTCCCGGGCCATCGCAGTCAGAAACGCCGGTGCATAGACGTCTTCCCCGCGCGAGACATTGCCGTCCGGCCGGAGCCCGAGTGCCCGGCGTTCGGAGGGACGAAGACCGAATAGTTCATCGCCACCGAACCCGGTCGCCAGCACGCCTATGCCGTCCCGCTGCGCCTGTAGCAGCAGTGCGTCCATCGCTTCATAATATCCCTCCTCCCAGGGCAGCGCCGGCAGGTCGCCCGTGACCCTGGCGCTTCCCGGCGCGAGCGGCAGATGATCCGCCATGGGAATTGCCGTGTCGGCGAGACGAAGCTGGCGCGCGATCTCGGCACGGCGCGCACGCTGGTCGCCTTCGGCCTCCCTGGTGCCGACCAGCGCCAGGCCGTAGCTTCGTTGGGAGAACCCTTCGCAACGGTGCGCCAGGGCCGCGACCATGCAGGAATCGAGTCCCCCGCTCACTTCGCACGCCGCACTGGCACCGGCGATCTCCAGCCAGCGACGCACGGACGCATGCAAGATGGACTCGAGGATCTCGACCGGGTCGACATCGGCGCGCAGGGTGCCGGCATAGGGCCGAGGCCATGGCGGCGGCGCAAGGAAGGTGAGGCGCGGCTGGTCGTCCTCGGCCTGGCCATTCCACCGGGCCTTGCCGCGCTCGGGCAGCAAGCGAAGTTGCGGATACAGCGTGCGGGTAGCGTACGGCGTCGCATAGTCGACGATCCAGCGCGCAGCGCCGGCGGCATCGACCGCCACCGGCACCAGCCTTTGGAGCTGCCCGGCGTCCCAATGCCCCTGCAGGCACCTCGCCTGTTCAACGAGAAAGAGCGGCGCGGTTCCCCAATGCCCGGTCTCGATCTTGGCCGACGCGCCGTCGACGATCATCATCAACCACTGCAGGGGCCATTTGCGGAGCTGCATGGCCGCCGCATCGAGATCCGCAACGCCGTCTAGCGCCGATCCGTCGCCCCCTCCCCGCCATCGCTCGCGAACGCAGAGCAACAGCCTGGAGCCTCGCGCGAGGCAGATCGTCTCAAGCGCGGGGTGACGCAACGGGGCAATCCAGCTTGCCCCGCGCGCATACCCTTCTTCGGTTTTTTGCCACGCCAACGCTGCATCGTACGTGGAGAGTGCAAAGGCTAACATCGGACGCCTCCCTCGATGCGCCTAAGAAGCCGCGATGTGCCGGGGCAACGGTGCCCCGGCTTCGCTTCACGGGGCGTCCGTGCCCTAGTTGCGACGGTTCTGGGCGTCCTGCCCGGCGGTACCCTTCGCCCGCAGCTCGTCGTCCTCTTCCGCGCCCTTGTTCCGGCGGTTCTGCGCGTCCTGCCCGGCGGTACCCTTTGCCAGCAGCTCGTCGGCCTCTTCCGCCCCCTTGTTCCGGCGGTTCTGCGCATCCTGCCCGGCGGTACCCTTTGCCAGCAGTTCGTCGGCCTCTTCCGCCCCCTTGTTCCGGCGGTTCTGCGCATCCTGCCCGGCGGTACCCTTCTTGCGCAGTTCGTCGTCTTCTTCTGCCCCCTTGTTCCGGCGGTTCTGCGCGTCCTGTCCGGCCGTGCCCTTCTTGCGCAGTTCGTCGATCCCTTCATCCTCGCCACGGTTGCGGCGGTTCTGGGCATCCTGGCCCGCAGCGCCTTTTCTGAAAGCGTCACCGCGCTCGACCGCGACATAGGCGGGGTCCTCAAAGGCGTCGTCACCTTGCGAGACGCCCGAAGACGTTCCGGCGGCTCCCACGGCATTGACCACCGTGATCGCGATCGTCGCCTGATCCCCGGTATTGTTGACGTACACGTTGACGTCGTTCGAGTCCGGAGGCGTTTGGCTATACTCCCAGTCGGATCCGGCATCGGTAAAGTCGATAATGCTGACCTGGGTCCCGCCCGCCGTCATGATCTTGATCGTGAAGCTCGACACCTCGAAGAAGCAGGATCCTGAATTCTTTGCTTCTATATACTGCGAACCGCTGCTCGGCAGCTGCGTTCCGGCAGGGATCGACGCGTCGTTGAAGATCGACAGGTTGGAGCCTTCATGGCCTTCGTCGTACACGCAATTGGAGTGGGTAATGTAGGTGGTGAGGTCCGTCGCGGACTTGTTCTTGACGACCATGTAAGCGCCGTAGCCCATAGCACTCTCCTCTCAGATGGATGTCGCATATCGAACGCATCGGCCCCGCATACATTCGGGATTGTCAGTCTGCAGTCAGCAGCATCGGTGCACGCAGTCGAATCCGCTTGCCGAGTGTATCCTCGAGGACGATTTCTCCGCTCGAGAAATAGTCGATCGCGATCTCGTTGGTGACGCGCAACGTGTGGGAGCCGTTGAGCGCCTCAAGTGCACCAGCGATGTCGACAGGCCAGACATGCTTCCACTTGAACACGCCCTTGTAATAGGCGGCGATCACGCCGGTGAGATACGCTTCGAAGACCACGCGCACCTTCATCGTCCCCTTGGAGGCGATGAGGTTGGCCGTCACGGACTCGCCTGGAGCGAGGTCCACCATCACGCCCGAGCTCTGCCCCATGGACACCGTGCGCGACTTGGAGCCGCCGACCTGGAAATCCGCCTGGAAGGTGATCGACGTGTCGCCCCCGATAAAGGACGTCCCATAGTTTACCGATTGGGAAACGCCGAACGACTTTGTTTCGGACCAGTTGGAGTCCACCGTATCCGAGACATCGTCGGTGATCGAAACGTCGAAGGATGCTGTCTTGCTGCTGTTGTTCTTGAAGACCTGCGACTTGAGCTGCGAGATCGCGGTATCGATCGAGACGATTTCTGCCTTTACGGGCTTCAGGCGGATGACGATGGCTTCCCAGCTATTGGTCGCGTACCAGTTGTCAGGCGTCGGATCCGCTACATATACCGCGTCGGGAAGCTTGCCGAGATACGCCTCGACCGCCTTCTTGAGTAGATCGTCGGTGAGTCCGAAGATCGGATACAAGTCTTTGGTGAGCGGGCGAATGTCCTCGCCAGTAGCCTTGACCGATGAAGACGCGACATCCTTGCCATAAACGATCTGGACATTGAATGCCATGTTCTTCTCGCCCCCATTCACGATGCCATCGCAGCATATAGGCTTGTCGAACGCACTAAAAATGAAACTGCGTCGATACTCGACACAGCCAATGAACGGATTTCGATGTACTACAGCACTACCAACCTGATCAACGACACGCCATTACAGGCGAAATCTTCGAGCCACCGCGAATCCAGGACCATATCTTCTGGATTGGGGCATCGCGCCTGCGCCTATGGATTGCGAAAGACAGGGCGGTGATCCCGGTCGCGACGCACCGCGCGCCTCAGCGGTCCGGGGCGGCTACGGCGTCGGCCTCGCCTCGATCTCCGGAATCTTGTCGTACCTCCGGCACCGGGAACGTGGTGCGCAGCCAGATGGCGACGCGCTCCGACGCCAGGGGGGAGAGCGTCAGAAAGGCGCGCCGCCCGTCTTGCCGGTCGGCGATGCGACGCACCAGCCCCGCCTTTTCCAGGACACCTATCCAGCGCAGCGCCGTGCTGGCCGCGACCGCGGCCGCGATGCAAGCACTGGAAACCGGAACCGGCCGCCCCTCGACCCCGGCGACATAGAGATCGAGGAGCAGATCCCAGGCAGGATCCGCGAAGTGGCACTTCGGGAACAGCGCGTCCCGGCGACGCCGCTGCTTGAGATAGTGCCTGGCGGCCGAAGCGAGCGCTTGCTCCCCATGCCCCCAAGGCCTTCCTTCGTCGTGGTTCGCAGCGTCCGCCGAACCTGGAATGGGCGCACGGGTCGACGCCTGCCGGGCCGGGGCGTGCGGACCGCATGCACGGCGCGCCGCTACCGGCGCCGACACGCCCCCTGCGCTCCAGAAGGCCTGGACAAGGCCGGATCCGCCGATCCCGCTGCCCGTGGCGCGGGCGGCAAGAGACGACGGCTGATTAGTCAGCGCTTGATCATGCTCATGCTGCCGCAGCATCCGCGCCGCTTCGGCGCGACCCGGCACCTGGAGCAGCGCAAGTGCCGCCCGGACGTGGTTATCGACCGTCGCCGGACTGATCGCCAGCCGCCGCCCAATCTCCTTGGAGGTATAGCCCTGGCGCACCAGCCGCAGGCAATCCCTCTGCCGCCCGGTCAGTCGGCCGATGGCCGTACTCCGTTCCTGCCAAGCGTCGGGCGCCCGGCCTCGACGCGCGACGGACGGATCGGCACGCCGCCCGGGGAAGAACAGGCCTTCCGTCTCCTCGGCTGCCGCAGGCGTCAGCGCCTCCTCGCGCACGAGCCAGTCCGATCCGCCCGACAATGCCTCCGAACTCGATCGGATGACCCCATCTTCAGGCGGCGGGCGGCCCACGAACCCCCGATCGGCTCGAACAGCTTCAAGATCCCCCGAACAAGGGGCGATGGCGTGACGTCCAAGATCATCATCGGGTGCGCCGCTCATGATCTGCTATTAGCACACTCCATGTGCTTCCGCCTGCAAATTCAGCCACCCGATATAAATATACCAATAATATATAGCAATCATTTCACAATACACGCCTGATAAATTGCCCGGGTAAGCGAAACACGTCAATCGTTTGATTGCGCCATGTCGCGACATGGCATTCCAGCGACAAGGAGGAGTCAAGATAGGCAAGCGATTCCGCGGGAACCGCAACCCGACATTCCAGGCGAAGACGGTGCCGACTATAGTACAAAGCGAGAAGACGCGGGCCATGTTCGCGCAGCAACAGCACCATGCCGTGTTACGGAAGCTTCCGGTGGAGCACTGCGCGGCGGACCGTCGGCACGGTGCCGATTATGGGTCGCTCGGCTGGCGCGCCGCCGATCCCGGATGCTCCGCGACGATTCTGCGGGAACAAGTCGCTCTGCACCGCACCCCGGCTTCCGCGGTACGGCAGCCATTCTCCAGCCCGACAAGACGGTCCCCGCACCGACAGGGCATGGCTGAATCCGGGCGGTTCACAGGCGGCGCAGTGGCGCGGCCGCTTCCTTCGGTTTGTCGCCCGCCCCGGCGACATGCGATCGCGCCGGCAGGACGTTCAGCCCGTTTCGCGCGGCATGTCGAAGGCAACGGCATCACCGTGACGGGATCGCATCCTTCGATGCCGCGACGGCATTCCCGATCCCTCGCCGGAACGCCTCAGGCCTGGGCCGGCGCGAGCTGCCAGTAGGTCGCGTAGCGCTCATGCGCGATACGGTGATACGGAATCAGCCGCACCGGCCGTCCGTCGGCGGCGGGCAGCGTGAATTCGAGCGGCCGGGCACCCGGCTGGATCGCCGCGGCCAGCGCCTGCGGGTCGCCCGCCAGCACCGGCACCGCCACCGCGCGATCATTGTAGCGGCCATAATCGCGCTCGTTAACGACGAGATCGTCGCCCGGTGCCAGCCCCTCGCGGCCCAGCGTCCCTGCCAGCACCAGCGGGCCATAGGTGAAGGCCACCACGTCCGGCGCGGCCGGCACGCTCTCCACGCCCGGCGCCATCGCCAACTGCAGCTCGACCGTGTCGCCGTCCTGCCAGGTGCGCTTGACCGCGACATGGTGCCCGGGCGCTACCGAGCGCGCGACGACATGGCCGTTCACCCGCACCTCGGCGGTACGGCTCCAGCGCGGATGGCGCAGGCTGAGCGCGAGGTCGACCGGCTTGTCCAGCCGCCAGCGCAGCGTGGTGCTGGGCAGTTCGGGAAAACGGGTTTCCTGCACCAGCTCCAGCCCCTTGTCGCGCCAGCGCAGCGTCGAGGGGATGAACAGGTTCACATAGAGCCCGCGATCGTCGTGGAAGTAGATCGAGTCGCGGTATTTTACATGGTTCTCCATGCCCGTGCCGGTGCAGCACCAGAAGCTGTGCTCGGGCGTGTGGTAGAGCTTCATATAGCCCGGCCGGGCGCCTTGGAAATAGGTCGCCATGCCGCTGTCCGGGTCCTGCGAGGCGAGGATGCCGTTGTAGAGCGTCCGCTCGTAATAATCGGCATATTCGGGCCGGGGATCGTGGAGGAACAGCGCGCGGGTCAGCTTCAGCATGTTGTGCTGGCAGCAGGTCTCCGATGCCTTGGCCGAGAAGACATGGTTCTCGAAATCGGCCATGGCGAAGAAATGCTCGCCGTCCCCGTGCCCGCCGGTGGCGAAGGAGCGGGTTTCGGCGACCGTCTTCCAGAAGAACGCCGCCGCATCGTGATAGGCGGCATCGCCCGTCGTCTCGTAGACGCGCTGGAAGCCGACGACCTTGGGCACCTGGGTATTGGCGTGGAGCCCGTCGAGATGGTCCTGCGCCTTGGCGAGCGGCGCGAGCAGTGCCTTGTGCGAGAAGCGCCGGGCGAGATCGCGATAGTCGGTCTTGCCGGTCATCGCATAGAGATCGGCATAGACCTCGTTCATGCCGCCATGCTCGGTCTCGAGCATCGCCTCGAACTGGGCGTCGGACAGCGGCCGGCACGCCACCACGCCCCAGTCGGCGAGGCGCAGCAGCACGGTGCGGGCGGGCGCGCTGTCCGCCAGCACGACGCCGTCGCGCAGGCCGGCATAGAGCTTGTGGAGCGTATACCACGGCACGCCGCTGATCTTGTCGCCGCGCAGATGCGCCGCGACCAGCGCCGCGCCTTCGGGAAAGGCGGTCACCAGCCCGCTGTTCGCCGCGTCCTGGCAGGCCGCCAGCTCGGTGGCGATATAATCGATACGCTGGCGGTAGCGGGCGTCGTTCGTCGAGCGATATGCAAGCGCGAGTGCCGACAGATAATGGCCGAGCGTATGGCCCTGGCAATGGATGTCGGTCCACATCGGATCCGATTCCCAGCCGCCATAGGCCGGCGCCTTGGGCTTGAGCCCGGCATTGACCCGGAACTGGTGGAGCAGCCGATCGGGCTGCAACCGCAGCAGATAGGCCTCGGTCGCCCGCTGGGCATGGAGGAAAGGGCCCTCCCCCAGCGTCACGTCCGCCATGTCGAACGGCTGGAGCCGCGGGGGGACGGCGATCGGCACCGGTGCGCCGGAGGGCGGCGCGGCATGGAGCGGCGCCGCCGCCCCGCTGCCGATCGCGACCGCTGCCGTGCAGCTGCCGGCCAGAAATGCCCGCCGCGAAGACTGCAGCCGCCCGCTTGCCGTGCTCATCGCCGTCTCTCCCGTTTTCGCTCTAATTACTCGGGGTTATCAGCCCGGTTCCAGGACGCCAAGCATCTTTGGGTCCGCATGCCCGCGCAAAAAGCGTCTTCCCAAATCCCTGCGGGTGCCGCAACGACGCGCGATGGTCGAACGCATCCTGGGCATCCTTGCCACCTTCACCATCGGCGTCATCTCGAGCGGCGGCTATCTCGGCATCGTCCTGCTGATGGCGATCGAATCCGCCTGCATTCCGCTGCCGTCGGAAATCATCATGCCCTTTGCCGGCTATCTTGTCTCCACCGGGCGCTTCGATCTGTACCTTGCCGCGACCGCCGGCGCGATCGGCTGCAACCTGGGCTCGATCGTCGCCTATGAAGTGGGCAAGCGTGGCGGGCGGCCGGTGGCGCTGCGCTGGGGCAAGTATCTGCTGATCGGCCCGGGCGAGATCGACGCGGCGGACCGGTTCTTCGCGCGCTATGGCAGCGTCGCGGTGCTGATTGGCCGGCTGCTGCCGGTGATCCGCTCGTTCATCGCCTTCCCGGCCGGCGTCGCGCGGATGAAGCTGGTGCCGTTCCACGTCTATACCTTCCTCGGCAGCTGGCCCTGGTGCTTCGGCCTGGCCTGGGTGGGCATGACGCTTGGCGACAAGTGGGATCGCGATCCCCGCCTCAAGGCCGCCTTCCACAGCGCCGATGCGCTGATCGGCGTGATACTGGTGGCGCTGCTGGGCTTCTACATCTGGCACCGCGTGCGCGGGCTGAAGCAGCGGTAGGCGACATAATCCTCCCCCGCCAGGGGGAGGTGTCAGGCGCAGCCTGACGAAGGGGGCGGAAGCACGCCGGCTTCCGGTCTGGCATCCTCCCCCTCCGTCGCCTTCGGCGCCACCTCCCCCTGGCGGGAGAGGATGAAGGGGCGGCTTGCACAACTTGGCACGATCCTCTAGATACAGCCCCCTAGCCGACAGCTTGGGTGGATTGCACCGGTTCCTGAAAAGGACCGGGCAGCGGACCCATGCCCGAAGCACCAACGTTCACACGAGGAATAGCCCCAGTGGCGAAGACCAGCCCCGTCGAATTCATGCGCCAGGTGCGCCAGGAAACGTCGAAGATCGCATGGCCCAGCCGCCGCGAGACGATCATGACCGGCGTGATGGTGATGATCATGACGACGCTGCTCGGCAGCTTCTTCCTCGGGATCGATTCGCTGTTCGATCTGATCGTCAACGCACTTCTTCGCCTCGCGCAGTAAGGAAAGACCAACAACCATGTCGCGCTGGTACATCATCCACGCCTATTCCGGTTTCGAGGGCAAGGTCCGCGACCAGATCATGGCCGACGCCACCCGCCTGGGCCTCGATCGCCTCGTCGAGGCGGTCGAAGTGCCGACCGAGACCGTCACCGAAGTGCGTCGCGGCAAGAAGATCCAGTCCGAGCGGAAGTTCTTCCCCGGCTACGTGCTCGCCAAGCTCGAGATGAACGATGACGTCTACCACCTGGTGAAGAACACGCCCAAGGTGACCGGCTTCCTCGGCAGCTCGGGCAAGCCCCAGCCGATCAGCGAGGCCGAAGCCGCGCGCATCCTCAACACCAAGGAAGAAGCGGCGACCGCGGCGCCCAAGGCCAAGCTCAAGGTCGATTTCGACATCGGCGACACGGTCAAGGTCATCAGCGGCAACTTCGCCACCTTCTCGGGCGTGGTGGAAGAGCTGGACTATGACAAGAACCGCGTGAAGGTCTCGATCTCGATCTTCGGCCGCGCGACCCCGCTGGAGCTGGGCTTCGAGGACGTCGAACGCGTCAAGTGATCACAGGCCGAGCGGCCTGCGCACGACCAAGACGAAGAAGCCGGGGTGCGAACCCCGGCTTTTTTGTTGGTCCGCGGCCGCGCGACGCGAGGTTGACAGAAAATTCTACTTAGGTTGAAATACAGCATGGGCCGCAACCGCCGACCGTCCAAGCAGATGCTCCGCCTTCTCGAGGCGCTCGCCGCGCACCCGCAGCAGTGGCGGCACGGCTATGACCTGATGAAGGAAACCGGCCTGCTGTCGGGCACGCTCTACCCGCTGCTGATGCGGATGACCGATCAGGGGCTGGTCGACGCCGAATGGCGCGCGCCCGAGCAACTCGGGCGGCCGGCGCGGCACGCCTATCGGTTGACGGCAGCAGGCGTCGCCTTCGCGCAATCGGCGGTCCCGGACCCGCCCCTTCCCACCCCCCGCACGGCCCTGGCGTGACGGCTGCCCTGGCACGCGGGGTGATGGCCCTGGCACGCCAGTGTCTCGGTGCCGAACGCGGCGAATGGGCCCTGGCGATGCAGGCGGAGTTCGAGGCTGCCTGCGAAGACGGCAAGCCGCTCGCCTTCGCCATCGGATGCCTGGCCGCCGCCGGAGGCCAGATGGTGCAGCACGGCGAAGGGCGCCGAACGCTTGCCGGCTATGCGCTCGCGCTGAGCGTGCTGGTGCCGATGGCGCTGCTGTATTTCCGGCAGGCGCTTGGCCTCGCGCATCTCTGCCTGGCCTGGGACCTGCTGGAAGGCGATTGGGCGAGCGTGCTGAAGCTCGGCACGGCGATCGGCGCGGCAACGATCACGCTGCGGAACGGCAGCCTGTACGCCGAGGACATGCGCATCGCCGACTATGTCGTCCTGCGCGACCGGCGCGGTCCCTACCTCCTGCCGGACCGGTTCGTCGGCACCTTGAACACGGGCATCGAAACCGCCGGCAATCGGCCGCCGCGCCCGCTGCGCCTCGACAAGCTCCCGCAGCCGAACCACATCCTGCTCCCCGATGTCGACACCGCGACCCTGTTCCGCCGCAGCCCGGCCCATCGACGCTAGCGCGAACAGGAAAGCCCAGGGCGGCACCCCGGCCCTGGTCGTGGTCCGCTGCCGATCGCAGATGCGATGCCGAGGATACGGGCGCTCGCGCTGTTCTCCCCATGGCCCCAGCGCCTGGGCGCACGCCACCGCCAATCCGTGACACCGCACAAAAAAGCCGGGGCGTTTGCCCCGGCTTTTTCTTCGTACCGAGACCTTCGGCTCAGAGCGCCGTTGGCTCGCGATAGGTTGCCCGCTCGCGGGCGATCTCGTCCCGCGTATAGGCTGGCGCGTCGCTGTCGAACTGGCTCCAGCCCGACTGGCGATAGGCGGCACCCCGCGTACCGGCGTCGACGCCGCGATGGCGGTTCAGCACCGCTTCCGCTTCGGCCGCACGATCGTCCGGCACGCGCGCGCTGACCAGCGTGCCGCCACGACGGACGCCTTCGGAATAGACGTTGGCGTCCTCCTCGCTCTCGCCGGCATTCTTGAGCGCGCCGACCAGGCTGCCGGTCGCCGCGCCGCCGATGCCGCCGATCGCCGCACCCGCCGCGGTGGAGGCGAGCCAGCCGGCCGCGACGATCGGGCCCAGGCCCGGGATCGCGAGCAGGCCCAGACCGGCGAGCAGGCCGCCGACGCCGCCCAGCGCCGCGCCGGTCGAGGCACCGCGGCTGACATCGCCATGCGCGTTGACGTCGCTCACCTCATGCTCGCCATGCGCATTGTTGGCGATGATGCTGAGGTCGTCATGGGGTACGCCCAATTGCTCCAGCGCGTGCACTGCCGCCTTGGCATCCGAATAATCGTCGAAGAGGCGCGTAATGGTCCGGCTCATGAACATTCTCCTGCAGAATGAGATAGGTGCAGAAATAGAGGAGGTCAGCGCGCGGTGACGTTGCCCTTATAGTCGAGCGTCACGGTGACTTTCTTGCCGTCCTTCATCGCCATGCCCTGCCAGGCGCCGTTCTTGGTGCCCTTGAGGTCGCTGATGTCGGTATAGCCGGCCTTGGTCAGGCGCCCCTTGGCCTGGCTTTCGGTGAACGAGCTATGGCCCTTGGCGGGTGCCGCGACATGATGCGCGGCGCTGTTCTTCACCACGGGATTGTGCGAGCCCTGCTGACCGCTCTGCGCAGCAGCAGCACCCGTCGTCGCCAGCGCGGCGACGGCGGCGGCGATGATGATCCGTTTCATGCCCATTCCTCTCGTTGGTTGGTCTTTCCCGAGCCACGCCCATCCTCCTGGCGCCGCTGGAATTTCCTAAACGATCTAAGGGCTTATTTAGTTCATCGGGCGCGTGCACCGCACCCGGCTTGCCAGCGGGCGCGGCCGTCGCCACTGTCGCCGCCAAACAGGGGAACCGCATGCAACAGACGACCAAAGCCCAGACCCGTGCGCGCGTCGTGCTCGCCGGGCTCATCGCCGCCGCCGCCCTGTGGATCGGCATGGCCTTCGTGCCGGCGATCCTCTGGGCGGGCGTCCTCGCGATCGGCGTGGAGCCGCTGCGCAGCCGCCTGCACGCGCGCTTCCCCCGCCCGACCTTGGTCGCCGCGCTGCTCACCCTCGGCGTGCTGCTGGTCGTGCTGATCCCGCTGTCGATCGCGATCAGCCAGGCGGTGGTCGAGGCGCAGGCGGTCGCCGGCTGGATCGCCGATGCCCGCGCCCACGGCGTGCCGGTGCCCGACTGGGTCACCCGCCTGCCCTGGGGATCGAGCGAGGTCCGCGCCTGGTGGACGCTCCACCTCGCCACGCCCGAGGCCGCCGCCGCCGAGTTCGGCAAGCTCGACTACAGCCTGTGGCGCAGCCATTCGGGGGCGCTCACCCACACGCTGGTGCGCCGGGTGGTGGTGTTCGCCTTCACGCTGGTCGTCCTCTTCTTCCTGCTGCGCGACCGCGACGCGATCGTCCGCCAGCTCGAACGCGGCGCCACCCGCGCGTTCGGCGATGCGGGCGACCGGCTCGGCCGCCAGATCTTCGCCGCGGTGCGCGGCGCGGTGGACGGCATGGTGCTGCTCGGGCTCGCCCAGGGCATCCTGATGTCGATCCTGTTCGTGGTCGGCGGCGTGCCGCACCCGATCCTGCTCGGGCTGTTCTCGGGCTTCGCCTCGATCATCCCGTTCGGGCTGGCGGTGGTGCTGGTGCTGGCGCTTCTGCTGCTGCTCGCCAAGGGCGCGGTGATGGCGGCGATCATCGTCGGCGCGATCGGCTATGCGCTCAACTTCGTGATCGACCATTTCCTGCGCCCCAGCCTGATCGGCGGCACCACCCGCCTCCCCTTCGTCTGGGTGCTGATCGGCATCCTGGGCGGGGTGGAGACGATCGGCCTGCTCGGGCTGTTCGTGGGGCCGGCGGTGATGGCCGCGCTGGTACTGCTGTGGCGGGAATGGGTGGCCGAAGGCGATATCGGCGGCGCCGAGGCCGGGCATACGGCGCCGTGACGTAAAGATCCTCCCCGGCACGGGGAGGGGGACCGCCGCCGCAGGCGGTGGTGGAGGGGGGCCTCCACACCGGATTCGCTCGCTGCGATCCCCCTCCACCATGCTGCGCATGGCCCCCCTCCCCGTGCCGGGGAGGATCTTGGAGCCCCTTGCCCCCCGCCCCGCTTTCGGCTAAGGGCGCCGGCTTCCAACGCATTCGTGGTGGAACCATGCGGGAGGCGGCCTCTGGTCGTCGCTTGTACCGCTCGACTTGAAAGAGAGTGACATGGCTAAGAAGATTACCGGCTATATCAAGCTGCAGGTGGCTGCCGGCGCCGCAAACCCCTCGCCGCCGATCGGCCCTGCCCTGGGTCAGCGCGGCGTGAACATCATGGAATTCTGCAAGGCGTTCAACGCCGCGACCGGTGACGTCGAGAAGGGCACGCCCCTTCCCACCGTCATCACCGTCTATGCGGATCGTTCCTTCTCGTTCGAGACCAAGACGCCGCCGGCGACCTATCTGCTGAAGAAGGCCGTCAACCTGAAGTCGGGTTCGAAGGAGCCGGGCAAGGTCGTGGCAGGCAAGATCAAGCGTTCGCAGCTGTCGGAAATCGCCCAGGTCAAGATGAAGGACCTGAACGCGAACGACATCGACGCCGCGACGAAGATCATCGAAGGTTCGGCCCGCGCGATGGGCCTCGAAGTGGTGGAGGGCTGATCCCATGGCCAAGCTGACCAAGAAGCAGAAGACCTGGACCGTTGACCCCGTGAAGCTGCACGGCGTCGATGAAGCAATCGCGCTGGTGAAGCAGTATGCGACCGCCAAGTTCGACGAGTCGATCGAAGTCGCGCTGAACCTCGGCGTCGATCCGCGCCACGCCGACCAGATGGTCCGCGGCGTCGTGACGCTGCCGGCCGGCACCGGCAAGGACGTTCGCGTCGGCGTGTTCGCCCGCGGCGCCAAGGCCGAGGAAGCCAAGGCCGCCGGTGCCGACGTCGTCGGCGCGGAAGACCTGATGGAAGCCATCCAGGGCGGCACGATCGATTTCGATCGCTGCATCGCGACCCCGGACATGATGGGCCTGGTCGGCCGTCTCGGTAAGGTGCTGGGTCCGAAGGGCCTGATGCCGAACCCGAAGCTCGGCACCGTGACCATGAACGTCGCCGAGGCCGTGAAGGCCGCCAAGGGCGGTCAGGTGGAATACCGCGTCGAAAAGGCCGGCATCATCCACTCGGGCATCGGCAAGGTGAGCTTCTCGAACGAGGACCTGCGCCGCAACTTCGACGCGCTGGTCGACGCGGTGGTCAAGGCCAAGCCGGCCGGCGCCAAGGGCAAGTACCTGAAGAAGGTCGCGCTCTCCTCGTCGATGGGCCCGGGCGTGAAGGTGGACACGGCGGAAGTCGCCGCGGTCTAAGTCCTTCGGGAACCGAAAAAGCGAAAGGGCCGGGGAGCGATCCCCGGCCCTTTTTGCTTGCGAAGCGCACATGCCCAATCCTTCTGGAATGCCTCCCATCTACGCAGCGACTGATTGCAGTTCCGAATAGATTCTGCTTAACGCTCGCCCCCCGGCGATCAGATCGCCGGGTCCAACAGGGGGATTACATGAAGAACTGGATGCTCGGCGCAGCACTAGCTGCGGCGACCCTATTTGCTTTGCCAGCGTCGGCACAGATTGGTCTGGAAGCGAACGGTGCACGTTCTGAGGATCAGTGGGGCGGTGAAGTTGGTGTCGGATACGGAGTTCATTTCGGTCCGCTCAGCCTACGCGGTGCAGCTGGCGCATTCCTGTACCAAGGGGATAGCTGGCCCTATTATCTGGACGATAATGGCGGCAGCACGCGTTGTCGTAATCATCGCAACGGCCAGTACGCGGATCGCAAAAATTGCGACGCGACCGAGGTCAAGGCCTATGGCCGCCTGGAGGGCATGTTCCATACGCCGACTGGCTTCGCGCTGGGCGTCGGTGCGCGCTTGAGCGACGAAGTACGGCCTTATGGCACGGTATCGATGCCGATCGGTCCGAAACTGAAACTGAAGGCGAATGCAGGCGAGAAGTATTTAGCCGCCGGACTCACCTTAGGATTCTAAACACTCACAGGGCTGCGACGCCTCGCCGGCCGGCGGGGCGGCGGCCAGATCGGGGCCGGGTAGGTGCCCGGCCCCTCCCCGTCCTCAGAAGCCGAACGACAGCCGCAGATAGCCGAACTGGCCCGGCAGATCGTAGGTCGTCGGATCGAAGTTCGCGCTGTCGCAGGTGAAGCAGGCCGGCGGCGAACGATCGAACAGGTTGTTCACGCCGATCGTCAGCCGGGTGCGGTTCTGCAGGAAGGCCGGCGAGAAATAGGCCTGGAAGTCGCCATACACCACCGCGCCCATCCGGTGCACGCCGTCGCGCTCGTTCACGCCGCTGATGTAGCGGGCGGTGAACGAGATGCCGTAGCCGGGCGTCGACCAGTCGAGCGTCGCATTGCCCTTGAAGCGCGGATAGGCCTGGTCCGGGCTGCCGCGCTCGGTGCCCGCGAAGCGCAGCGCCGGGGCGCCCAGATCGGCGGGCGGCAGCACGTCGTAGCGGAGCAGATAGGCGGCGCTCGCGTTCAGCCCCACCGTGCCCTGGCCGATCTTGTGGGTGCGGAAGGTCAGCGTCCCGTCGAGCCCGTCGGTCTTGATCGCGTTGAGGTTGAGCAGCCGCCCGCTGATCCCGGCGATCGTGCCGCTCGCATTGCGCTTGATCGCCGCGCAGCTGATCGGATCGGCATTGAACGCGCAGCGCCGCAGCGTCAGCGTCGCCGGCACCGAGTCGATCGCGTTGTTCAGCTGGATGTTGTAATAGTTCACCTCCAGGCTGAGCGCGCTGGCGAAGCCCTTGGCCCAGTTCGGGCTGTAGACGCCGCCCGCGGTCCAGGTCTTCGCCGTTTCGGGCTTCAGTGCGGTATTGCCCTGCGAGAAGATGCCGAGCTGGCCGCCGGTCGGCTCCGCATAGCTGCCGTTCGCCGGCACGCCGCTCGCGATGCAGTTGGCGCGCACGGTCGCGTTGGTCTGGAAGAAACCGCCCGCCGCGCTGGTGCAGGGATCGTTGATCGTCGCATCGGTGCGCGACAGGCCGGCATAGAGCTCGCCGATGCTCGGCGCGCGCAGGCTCTCGGCATAGCCGCCGCGCAGCAGCAGGTCGGCCACCGGCTTCCACAGGCCGGAGGCGGTGAAGGTGGTATTGCTGCCGAAGGTGGAATAGTTGGAGTGGCGCACCGCCCCGTCCAGCTCCAGCTTCTGGAAGAAGGGCGTGTTGGTGAGCAGCGGCACGCGCAGCTCGCCATAGACCTCGTCGACGTTGAAGCCGCCGCGCGACGGGCTGGTCGGCACGTCGGCGCCCAGCCCGGCGACGATCACCGCATCGGGATCATAGCTGGCGAACTGGTCGCGATGCTCATAGCCGATCGCCACGCCCACCGGCCCCGCCGGCAGATCGAACAGCGAGCCGGACAGGTTGGCGGTGGTGTCCCACAGCCGCTGCGAGCTGCGGTCATGCTCGTCGAACGCGACATAGCGCAGCATCGCGGGCGTGATCGAACCCAGCCCGCCGAAGATGTTGAACGGCACGCAGTCGCCGGTGCAGGCGGAAACCGGGCCCAGCGCCTTGGCGAGCCTGGCGGCGTTGATGTTGCCGGTGAACAGCTGGTGCGCGTCGTTGACGCCGTACACGCCGTTGACGTCCCAATACCATTTGCGGCCCGCGAGGTTGAACGAGCCGTCCAGGGTCAGCGTCGCCGACATGGTGTCGACATTCTGGGTGAACACCCGCTGCCCGGCCTCGACCATGCGCCGCGCGATGAACGAGAAATTGCCGTTCGCCTGCGACAGCGTCTGCCCGAACGGGTTGTACGGGTTGGTCGCGTCGATCGCGATCGTGTCGAGCAGATTGCCGTTGCCGGCATCGGGGCCGACGAACAGCGGGAGGAAGGCCGCCTGAGTGCGCGAATAGCGGTGGTTGTACACCAGCTTCACCCGCATGTTCACATTGTCGGTCAGCGCCTGCTTGAAGTTGAGGAAGCCGCCATAGCGCTCCGAAGGGGTGAGCAGATAGTTGAGCGGCGCGAAGTTGAACCGGTCGGCGCTGGTGAAGGTCTTGAAGTCCGACGGGTAGCTCGGCCGCCCGGCAACCGGCGCCTTGAGCGTGAGATTCTGGCCGAGCACGGCGAAGCGGCCGTTCGGCGTCGCGCCGCTGCAGCCGCCCACCGGATCGGTGCAGCTGGTCTGGCCGGGATTGGGGAATTGCGAGATCGAGCGATCGCGCGTGAACACCTCGCCCTGCTTCACATAGCTGGCGCCGACCACCAGTGAGGTGCCGGTCGACGGCGACTGGATGCCGTAGCTCGCCTCATATTGCTGGGTGGTGCCGTCGCCCTGGCGATAGCTGCCGTACTGGGCGGAGGCGCGCAGGCCCTGCTGCGCCTGCTTGGTGATGATGTTGATCACGCCGGCGACCGCGTCCGAGCCATAGAGCGGCGAGGCGCCCGATTGCAGCACCTCCACCCGCTCGATCAGGTTGATCGGCAGCGAGTTGAGGTCGACCGAGGCCGGAATGCCGCCCGCCGCCGATCCGTTGACGAAGCGCAGCCCGTCGACCAGCACCAGCGTGCGCTTGGCGGCGAGATAGCGCAGGTCGATCTCCGCCGAGCCCGAGCTGACCCCGGTGCCGTCCGGCGGCCCGCCGATATTGCCGGCATTGTTGACCTTGGTGTTGAGCCCGCCCGCCGCGCTCGGCAGCCGCTGGAGCACATCGGCGATGGCGGTGAGGCCGGTGCGGGCGATCTCCTCCTGCCCGACGGTGACGACCGGCTTGTCCTGATCGAGCGGGCTGCGCCGGATGCGCGATCCGGTCACGACGATATCCTCGGCCGGGCCGGTGCCCGGCTGGCCGCTGTCCTGCGCCCAGGCCGGCGTCGTGATGGTCCCCAGCGCCAGCGCGGCCACGGCAGCGCTGCAATATACCCGTCGCTTCTTCTCGATCATCCATCGTCCCCTGTTGAGGCCGATCGAGACATCCCCCCGCAGCATTTTGTAACAAAAGTGACTCAACGGGTGGCAATGGCAAGTGATTATTCCGCATATTGCCATCATTCTGGAAATAGTGTGTCCTGCACGCGGCGCGGCCATGCGCGCCGCCTGCGCCAGCCGCATGTTTCCCAAATTCGCACATCGTAATCGTTTGGCAACATTGGTTGCCGCGGGATTCATCGTTCTGAAAAGGTTTCGAAGCCGAAGTGTTGCAGTCGGCGCCTACAGGCGCGGGCAAGACCAATAAGGGTCCAGGGAGAATCCAATCATGCAACCGCACTCCGCGCTGCTTCGCGCCACGTCGGCGCTCGCCCTTTCGCTGGCGACGCTTGCCCCTGCCTATGCCCAGACCAGCGCCTCGCCGCAGGATGCGCAGCCCGCAGGCGAGGAGATCGTCGTCAACGGCAGCTATGCCCGCAGCCTCGCCGCCGCGACCGAAGCCAAGCGCCGCGCGGACTATGGCCTGGATTCGATCAGCTCGACCGACATCGGCAAGTTCCCCACCCAGAACGTCGCCGAAGCCCTCCAGCTCGTCACCGGCGTCGCGATCACCCGGCCGCGCGGCGAGGGCCTGTACGTCTCGGTCCGCGGCCTGGGCCCGCAGTTCCAGAGCACGCTGCTCAACGGCCGCCCGGTCGCGCTCAACGACCTGGTCGAGAATGGCGGCGCGAACGGCCGCCAGTTCCGCTTCGAGATGCTGCCCGCCGAGTTCGTCTCGAACATCGACGTGGTGAAGACCCCGACCTCGGACATGACCGAGGGCGCGCTGGGCGGCAACATCGACGTGCGCACCTTCCGCCCGTTCGACGTCGGCAACAAGATCACCGCCAACCTGCGCGGCACCTACACGACCCAGACCAAGAAGGTGAAGCCCAACGCCACGCTGATCGGCAGCCACACCTTCGGCGACACCTTCGGCATCCTCGTCGGCGCGCAGTACTGGGGCAAGTCGGTCCGCAACGACCGCTTCATGAACTTCGGCTGGAACCTCGACAAGTTCACCAAGCCCGCCCAGGGCGGCCTCGCCCCCGGTTTCTACACCCCCACCCGCACCCGCCCGACGATCGAGACCGAGGATCGCAAGCGCATCTCCGGCCTGGTCTCCGCCCAGTGGCGCCCGACGCCCGAGCTCGAGACCACGCTCGACGTGCTCGCGACGCGCCTCGACGTCGCCTATGACGAGTTCGGCCTCGACATCTATCCGGACGACACCAGCGTCGCCGGCCACACCCCCAAGATCGATCCCAGCTCGATCAAGCTGCAGGGCAACACGATCGTCGGCGCGACGATCAACGACGTGCGCTTCATGGCCAGCCGCGAATACAGCCTCAACCGGCACGACCTGCTGACCATCGGCCTCAAGCAGACCTGGAACCACGATCGCTTCCACGTCACCGCCAACCTCAACTGGTCGTCGGCGCACAGCTTCCACCCGAGCAACGCCGAGGGCACGGTGCGCAGCCGCGCGGTGTTCTTCGCGCCGCTCACCTATGACGGCTCGGCCGGCTACAAGATCACCCCGACGCTCACCACCCCGGTCGACGTCACCAACCCGGCCAACTACCAGCTGTTCACCTTCAACATCGCGCCGAAGAACAGCAAGGACTGGGACAAGTTCGCACGGCTCGACGGCGCCTATGACGTGGGCGGCTTCCTCCGCAAGATCGCGGTGGGTGCCGAATATCACTGGCGCAAGCGCGATTACTGGCGCCGTGACTATCTGGTGACCTCGTCCAACGGCCAGCCGCTCACCTCGCTGGGCGCCGGCGCGTACCAGCAGATCCCCTATGACGATTTCCTCTCGGGCGTCGGCGGCAACAGCCCGCGCACCTGGCTGGTCCCGGTGACCGCCACCTATTACAACGCGCTGTTCAACAACACGATCGCCAACGCGCCGCTCACCGCCGGCGACTTGGCCGCCTCGTTCAAGACCACCGAGAAGACCGCCTCGGCCTATGCCCGGCTCGACTATGGCACGATGCTCGGCGGCGTCGAACTGATCGGCAATGTCGGCATCCGCTATGTCCACACCGATCAGAACGCGACGGGCTATCTGCGCACGGGCAACAATGTCAGCCCCGTCGCCTTCCCCAAGACGTTCAACGACTGGCTGCCGAGCTTCAACCTCAAGGCCGAGCTGACCAAGACGCTGATCGCCCGCTTCGCCGCCAGCCGGGTGCTGACGCGCCCGAACGTGACGGACAGCGCCCCCCGCATCACCGTCTCCACCGACGCGCCCACCGCGAGCGGCGGCAATCCGCAGCTCCTGCCCTTCCTCGCCACCCAGTTCGACGGTGCGCTGGAATGGTATTTCAACCCGAAGGGCGCGCTGACCGGGGCGGTGTTCTACAAGGCGATGGACAATTACATCACCGCGCAGAACGTCAATATCGACATTCCGGGCCGTGGCACCGTGCTGCTCTCCACCCAGGTCAATGGCGGCAACGCCAAGGTCTACGGGGTCGAGGCCGCCTACAACCAGGTGTTCAGCTTCCTGCCCGCGCCGTTCGACGGCCTCGGCATGCAGACCAGCTATACCCACACCTCGGTGAAGGCGAACTACACCGCCGGCGCGCGGCCGATCGTCGACCAGCTGATCGGGCTGTCGAAGAACAGCTTCAACGTGGTCGGCTTCTACGAGAAGGGCCCGATCTCGACGCGGCTCTCCTATGTGTGGCGCGATCGGTATCTCTCGGGCACCGGCAGCACCACCCAGGCGCCGACCTACACCGCCCCGTTCGGCACGCTGGACGGCAGCATCGGCTACAAGCTGCTGCCGAACGTGCAGCTGAGCGTCGAGGCGATCAACCTCTCGGGCGCCAAGCTCTACACCTATAACGACGCATCGAGCCGCTTCGGCGAGATCAACTATTACGGCCGCACCTTCCTGTTCGGGGTGCGCGCGGAGTTCTGATCCACACGCTCCCCCGGGAGGGTGCGCGGAAGGGCCGGGAGCGATCCCGGCCCTTTTGCCATGGGGTCAGGACAATTTGGGGAAGCAGCCATGCGCCTGCACGGTCGCCGGCAGCACCGGCAGGAAGCCGGTGAGCGGCGAGGCGAAGGCATAGCTGAGGGTCACCTGCACCATGCCCGCATTGCCGTCGCACGCGGTGCTGGCGGTGTAGCCGATCTGGGTAGCGTCGAGCTTCAGCCCCCAGCGCAGGGCACGCGCGGCGGCGAAGCTCTGGACGTCGCTCGCCGCCTTGCACGGGGCGCCCAGCGCGCCGCATCGGGCGGCGCTGAACGCGGTCTCGGTCAGCACCTGCTTCACCCACACCAGCCGCCCGACCTCGAGGATGCCGAACAGCAGCAGCAGGAACACCGGCGCGAGCAGGGCGAACTCGATCGCGGTGGCGCCGCGCGGGTCGGAGGCGAGTCCCCGCCTCATTGCAGCCGGATGACCACGGATTGCGCGACGGGGGTGCCGTTCAGCATGCCGTTCGGCAGCACCATCGCCCGATAGGTCGACGATGCGCTGATCTGCAGATAATAGCCCGCGGTCGAGTTGGTCGTGGCGCCGCCGGTACAGACGCTGCCGCAGGTCGCGGCGGTATAGGTCCCGGTCTTGGAGAGGCAGGCGCAGCTGCGGTTGCTGTTGGTGCATGCCCCTGCCACCCCGTTGCAGGTGATGCTCACCTGCGGCGCCGGGGTCAGCCGCGCGGCGTTCTGGACATAGCCGGGCAGCGTGTCGAACGGCACCGACGTGCGGTTGGCGAAGGCCGAGACCGAGGCAGCCGACACCGCCGCCGCGAGCTGGCTGCGCTGGACGAAATAGCCCGCGACATCCAGCGCGAGCAGCGCGAAGACGAAGAAGAACAGGGTGAGCAGCGCGAACTCGATCGTGGCCGCGCCGCGCTCGTCCGCCGCCAAGGGGCGCCGCCGCCTCATTGCACCAGCCCGATCGACGTCGCGGCGCCGCTGCTGCCGCTGCCGGCGATGCTGGCGCAGGCCGACCCCGCCGCCGCCCCGCCGCTGGCGTTGATCGTCCGCACGATCAGCATGAAGCATTGCCCGGCCGAGAGCGTGCTGCTCCCGCCGGACATCGAGAGATCCGAATTGGGCAGATGCACCGCGCCGACGAACACGTTCTGCGCGCCGCCGCCCCAGCTGGTCGGATCGCTCGTGATGCTGTCGATCAGCAGGTCCGCGATCGCCCCGCCCGATACGGTGGTGCTGCTCGCGATCAGCTTGGTCTTGGCGCCGCCCGCAAGATTGACGGTGCCCGACAGCACGAAGGAGACGTTGATCCCCGCCATGTCGTAGCCCGAGACATCGACGCCTTCCAGGGTCTGCCCATAGCTCTGCCCGGTCACCGGCGAGCTGTAGGGCCAAGTCGTCCCCCCGGTGCCGTTGACCATGGCGCCCGCCACCGTATAGCGCCCCGCCCCGAACAGCGCCGATCCGGCGATGGTGAAGTTGCCCTTGATCAGATGGTTGGCCGTCCGCCCGAACACGATGCGGCTGCCACCGGCGGTGTTGATGTCGCCGCCGGCGCTGAAGATGCCGTCGCCCATCAGCAATACCGCGCTGCCCGACAGCGTGATCGCCCGGCCCGACCCGTCGGCGCCGATGCGGACGGCCCCCGGCCCCGCCGCGATCGTCGAGGACCCGTCGATCGCCAGACCGCCGCGCACGTCGAGGTCCCCCGCGCCCATCTTGAGCCAGCTGCCCCCCGCAACGCTCACCGCGCCGAAGGCATGGTTGCCGGTCCCCAGCGCCAGCGTCGCGCCGCCGCCCAGCGACAGCGTGCCGTTCATCGTCACCGGTCCGTTGCCGAAGCTGTTGCTACCCGAGAAGCTGATCGTGCCGCTGCCGATCGTCAGGCTGCCATCGCCCATCGTCACGCCGCTCGACCCGCTGTCGAACCCACCGTTGACCGACAGATTGACGTCGCCGAACGTCACGCTCGATCCGCCGCCGATCGACACGCCATTGGCCACCGTGATCGTCGATCCGCTCTGGAACTGCACGGTCAGCCCGCCGTCGATGGTCAGCCGCCCGATCGTGTAGTTGCCCTTGGGGATCACGTACTTGGCCGAAGCGCCCTGGCGATAGCCGGCGACGTTGCTGGACGGCGTCCAGCCGATCACCCAGTCCGCGCCCGCGGGGGTCGAGGGATTGCCGATCGCCACCGGCGCGGTGCTGCTGCCGATCGCCGCGCGCGCCGCCGCCAGATCGCTGTTGCCGTCCAGCGGATCGGCGAGCGTCGTGGCGGCATGCACCTGCTTGTCGCTGCTCGGTACGTTGGTGTTCCAGGACGGGTTGGTGAAGCTCCCGGCATAGCGGAGCAGCGACGTGGTGAGCGTTCCCCAGTCGTTGAGCACGCTGCCGGTGCCCGCCACGATGTTCTTGGCGGCGATGCGGGTGCCCTGGTTGGCGATGTTGGCGACCGCCGCGACCGAACAGTCCGGCGCGTCGATCGTCGCGCCGCCGCTGGTCTGGATGCCGGTGCCCGAAGGAGCGAGCGCCAGGATGCACACCGGCGCGATCGGGCTGGTGCTGCCGAGCGAGGCATAGGCGGTCGCCCCCACGTCGTAGCTGCCGCGATAGCCGAGCGCGGTGGCGACGGCGAACGGCACCGGGGTGGTGACCGTCACCTTCACCGCCTTGGCACCGGCGGTCGGCACGTCGGCGACCACCGCGGCGGTGACCACCGCATTGGTCATGCCGTTGGCGACGGTGACGTCCTGCGCGCTGGGCAGCAGCGCCGCCTCGCTGGATCCGGCGGCGCTGTAGGCGAGCGCGGCGCTGAGCGCGGCGGCATCGGCGGTGCGCTGGTTGCCGATCATCTGCGCATAGCCGCGCGCCAGGTCGACCGAGATCGCCGCCATTCCCAGCATCGCCGCGAGCGCGAGCGCCCCGATCGCCGCCACGGCCCCGCGCAGGTCTGCGCCGAGGGCACCGACCATCGGAAAAATACCTAGGCGCATCAGGGGCTTCATGCCCCACCTATTACCGAAACAGGTTGGAATAGCGTTAAAGGCTGCAAAATTCGAGAAACATCGCGCCTTTGCATCGGCTTGGAACGCATTCTTACGTGCATGCCGTGGTTAACCATGCGGCCCGCCAAGTCCTCCATAAAGGTCCTCCTGCCGACACCTTCATGAACTCAACGTGATAAATTGGGTATACGATTCGTCCGCACGGCCGCACCTTCCCCTATAAGGCGAGCAAGGGATCAAAGCGTGCCTGCGTCTACCTCATGCTGTGGGAAACTTTGCCGTGTCTGCCTTCGCCAATTTGAAGATACAATGGAAGATCCTCGCTCTACTTGCAGCGCTTGGCCTGGTGACGCTCGGCGTCGCCTGGTATGGCGGCAAGGTCCTCCTCGAGGCGGACGACAGCTATAGCGACATGGTCGACACGCGGCTGCCGGACACGGTCAAGCTCGCCCGCGTCAACCGGCTCGCCACCGAGATGGTCTATGCCGGCTACAAGGCGATGGCCTATGACGGCGCATCCGAGACCGCGCGCGCCGCGGCGAAGGACGAGGCCGCCTCGTTCGAAAAGGCGTTGAAGTATATCGACGAGGTCAGCACGTCGGAGCCCAAGCAGGCCGACACGCTCAAGCCGTTGGCGGACCTCGTCCGCGAGCTGCACGCGCGCCTCCAGAACAGTATCGCCCTTGGGCTGCGCAACGACGACGAGGGCGCCCGCAAGGTCCTGGTCACGGCGGACGACACCGCCGCCCGCCTGACCAAGGCGATGGCTGCGCTCAACGACGGGCGCATCAAGGACACCGCCCAGACCTCCACGGCACTCAGCGCCCGTTCGCTGTCGATGCGCACGACGCTGCTCGCCACCGCGGCGGTGGCGCTGGTCGCGGCGATGGGCCTCGCCGCCTTCCTCTCCAAGAGCCAGATCGTCGCCCCGCTCCTCCGGCTGCAGGACGCGATGCGCGCGCTGGCCGGCGGCAACACCGCGGTCGACGTCCCCGGCACCGACCGGCGCGACGAAGTGGGCACGATGGCCCAGTCGGTGCTGGTCTTCCGCCAGGCGGCCGTCGAGCAGGCCGCGGCGAACCAGGCCAAGGCGGCAAGCGACGCGGCCCAGCGCCACGTCGTCGAGACGCTGGAGGCGCGGCTCAACCAGCTCGCCGGCGGCGACCTGACCGCCACGATCGACAGCGCGTTCGCGCCCGAATACGAAGCGGTGAAAACCAACTTCAACGCCGCCGTCGCCGCGCTGCGCGATCTCATCGCCTCGGTCATGGAAAGCGCCGAGACGATCTCCACCGGCTCGGCCGAGATCGCCCAGGCCAGCGAAGATCTCGCCCGCCGCACCGAGGCCGCCGCCGCCAGCCTGGAGGAAACCTCCGCCGCCGTCACCGAGATGGGGCAGCGCATCAAGAACACCGCGACCGCCGGCACCCAGACGGTCGAGCGCGCGACCGGCGCGATCGGCGTGGTCGACTCCGGCCGCAGCGTCGCCGACGAGGCGATGCAGGCGATGTCGCGCGTCTCCGAAAGCGCCAAGGGCATCGACACGGTGATCGAGGGGCTCGACAAGATCGCCTTCCAGACCCGCGTTCTCGCGATGAACGCCGCGGTGGAGGCCGGCCGCGCCGGCGAGGCGGGCCGCGGCTTCGCGGTCGTCGCCGACCTCGTCTCGGCGCTGGCGATGCGCGCCGAGGAAGAGGCCGGCCGCGCGCGCGACCAGCTGACCACCACCCAGACGGACATCAACGCCGCCGTGGAAATGGTCCGCCGCGTGGATTCCGCGCTGGGCGCGATCGTCGGCGACGTCAACGAGGTCCACGGCCTGCTCGAGACGATGGCGCGCGACAACCAGGCCCAGGCCTCGACGGTGTCGCAGGTGCAGACCGCGGTCGGCAGCATCGACCAGATGACCCAGCAGAACGCGGCGATGGTCGAGCAGACCTCCGCCGCCGCCCGCAACCTCAACACCGAGGTGTCGTCGCTCAAGGCGCAGGCGCTGCGCTTCAACACCGGTCGCGGCGCGACGCGCGCGATGGCGGCCCCGTCCCGGACGGCGCCCACCGCAGCCTTCGCGCCGAGCAACCGCCCCGTGGCGGAGGTGCGCGCGGTGACGATGGCCACGGAGGACTGGGCCAGCTTCTGACGCCCCGCCCGCCGGCGACCGGCGCGGGCATGCTCTCGAACGACGCGGCGCGGCAACGCACCGCGTCGTTTGCGTTTGGGGTGGCAGTTCCGCCGTCGCAGCCCGCCGGCGACGATGTCGTCCCCCGCAGCGTCCCCAGCGTCCGCATTCCGATCGTCGCTGCGGCACCGGACACGCCACATGGGCTGGACAACATCGCGCTCGCTTGGCCGCTGTCGAACCGCGCCGGCGCATGGCAAAAGTTGGCACGGCTGGTACCGGCACTACACCGGTGCCGATCCTCGAACCGGCGCCCGGCGACCGGTTATCGCGCCTGCGGAACCGCGTTCGGGTTCCACTTCGACGTCCCGGCCGGGCGTGGCGGGGTCGAGAGACATTCGCTACTTCGGTCGGGGCCTGGCGACCATGTCGGCCGCGCCGGCGTCCCCCCGCCCCGCGCGCCCTTATCGCGAATATGGACGAAGTGGGCGCAATATGGACGGCCAGCTTCGTTCGTCGCATCTCGGCCGACGACCATCGAACTGGTGCAAGATGCGGCGCGCACGGAGCGGAAGAGAGATCTCGGCCCTATGGCACGGCGCGCGTCAAACGGTGGGTTCCTTCTGCGGCAACACCGCGACGGGACGGACGCCCTTTTCCTGCGCAGGACTCTTTTCGGAACGTCGACCCGACGCACCGCGCTTGCCCATCTCGACCTCCCGCAAAATGCTGGCATCGTCGGCAACCAGCCAGTCGGCGAGCTTCAGCCCGATCGCACAACGGATCAGGTCGCTTTTGGTGACGTTCAGCCGATGGGCGAGCTCACGAAGGCGCGCGTCATCCGACGGGCGCAGGTAGACGGAGCGCATAACCAATTCATCAGTCACAATAAATCTCCTTCCCCCCAGTCGATCACGACGTGGGAAAGGCATATATACATATATACACCTTTCCACAATCTTACAAGCTCATTAATCTCTCGGTTACTGCACATATCGCGCGAGCAGCTTGGTTGCCATCAGGCCAAGCGCGCCCAGATTCGACATAGCGGGTCCCTGCGCCAAATCCGCCAGCGCAGGGACGTGCAGGCCCGGCGGAAAGTCGAAGTCCGCCGGCATGGACAGATATCGGTCGATGTTCGCTTCTATCGAATCCCGCAAGTCCTGCGCAGGACTTCCCTTGCCGCCGGGTGCCGTAGCCGCTGCCGCCGCTGGATGATCCACCAGCTTGAGGAGCGACCAGCGATCAAACCCCAGCGCGTTGACGAGAAGGTCGGCTTCAATCGCGGTGGAACTGCCGGAGGGTGTTTCGACATCGATCGACAACATGTCGTCGGCGTCGATCGCCACGCTGCGCGCCTTGCCCATCTCGTAGCGAATCTTCGCGGACCCGTCGATCACGCGCTTGATGCGCATTGAGATGACCCCGGCCTCAGTCCGTTCGAGAAGCAATTTCCGATCCGCCAACGTCAGGCTCTGCCAATCGGAAGGATCGGAAAACCAGCGCCGCTCGGCATGGCCGTCCCCGCGCGGGAACAGCGTTCCCATGGGACTTATCGAGTGGATCTGCTTGTCATTCTCGAGATACCGCTCGGCAAGCCATGCCACGATCGTTCCCGCAGAGCCACCATTGCCCGCAACCACGATTTTCTGCGGGCCGGCGTCTAGGAAGCGCGCGCGATTGGGCCAGAAGCTGGCCGCATCGAACACCCGGTCGGGAGCAATTTTTTCCTGCCCCGCCAAGCGACGCGCATCGCCGCAGCCGGTCAACACGACGCCATCCACGATCATCGGGTTTCGCCAACCGTCCTTTACCGATTCGACGCACCATTTGTCGTTAACCCTGGAAACGCGCTTGACCTCCGCCTGGACCAGCGTCTGTCCCGCCTGCTCGAATACCCATCCGAGATATTTGGCGAAAAGGGCATGATTCGGGTGGGCACGATCGCGGTCCACCCAATCGGCGTACAGATCGTTTGCCACCAGGAACGCTGGCCAGGAAAAGCGGGCAAAAAGGTCGGAAGAAAGCAGGGGACCGAAAGGATCGCCGGGCCCCTGTTCGCCATAGGGAAAACCGACATCCTTCTCCCCCGGCGTGCAGAGCGTGAGAAATCCGGAGCTGAACGCGCCGTCTCCATCCCATGCGGCGCCAACTCTTTCACGTTCAAATATAATGAGTTCGGGAACCCGGCCGCTCCCCAACCGATCTCGTAATACTGCACATCGGGCAGCGAGTGCTGCCGCCTTCGGCCCACCCCCCACAACTGCAATCCGTGCCACGATTTCTTCCCCCCGTTTCGTTACCCCTCCGTCGATCGGGACATTTAATCAGGTATTCGTCAGCCTTGCACGGCATTTGCGCTAGTGTTCGTCTGTGCATCTTCCCCCATCCCGCTTCCGCCGCCCCTCCATCCGGTCCAGCGCGCGCGTCAGCCATCCCTCCGCCTCCTCGCGGGTGGTGCGCGCCAGCGGGAGGCCGGCATGGGGCTTTCCCTCGACGATTTCCGGGCGGCGATAGCCGAGCAGCAGCAGCGCTTCGCGCGGGGTCATGCGGGTGAGCGGCTCGGTCTCGTCCAGCCGCGCCTCCCAGTCCGCCAGCGCCTCCCCGTCAGGACGGAGCGCGTGGAGCGCATTGTCGAGCAGCGCCAGCTCCAGACGTTCATAGCCCTCGTGCAGCGCCGCTTCCATGGCGCGGGCGAAGGCGGGCGAGCGCGCCCGTCGGGCATAGATGGCATTCCAGCCGATCCCGGTCGCCTCGGCCGAGAGCCGGACATTGGCGGTGGTGGCGAGATGGACGAGGAAGCGACGCTCGCCCTCGGTGGTCAGCAGCCCCTTGGGCGCGCGGCGCACCTGCAGGCGCCGGCCGCGCGACGCGCGCACGCTATACTCGCCGCCGCCGGTGATCGCGGCATCGCCTTCGGGCGGGGTCGCGCCCCTGCCCGCGGCGAGCTGGGCCTCGGCGAAGCTGAGCGCTGCGTCCCATTGGGCGGCGAAATCGGGGTCGCGGGCGCGGCGCTTCTGGAAGGTCTTGCGCGTCTGCCCCGCCTGCTCGGCGGCGAGCGTGACGTTGGCGGTACGGCGCAGCGCCTTCAGGAAGCGCTGGTTCTCCCGGTTCCGCTGCGTCCTGGTGCCGCGCATGCTCCGCCCTCCCCTGCCGCCCGCTGTCCGGGTGGGGAGATTGTGTTCCTTTTTTGTTCTGTCAAGATCCTCCCCCGCAAGCGGAAGCGACCGCTGCCAGGGGCGGTGGCGGCGGGGTGTCCCGGCTGGTACGGGAGGCCTGCGCCACCGGCCGGGACACCCCTCCGCCAGGGCTGCGGCCTGCCACCGCGCCGTGCAGGGGCGATCGTCCGCCGGTCGCGCGTCGCTTGACTCCCCTGCCGATTCGGCTATGTGCGCGGCTCCTTCTTCGGAAGGAATCCGTCCGAGACAGCGAGGGACCGGAATATGCCGGTCTTAATCTCTCGCCTAGACGGGGACAGAATTTTCCGGCGACGTCGCCAGTCTCGCGCAGCTGCGCAGCTGGTTTTATGCGTTCCGGGTCACGCTCCAGGGATGCGTTCCCCGGCCTCGTGACGATCCTTCCCCTCGGACAAATGCGCCTGGCCCGTGTTCGCACGGGTCGTTAACCGGGGTTGCCGTCCGTTCGCGGGAGGCAGCCTCATGTATGAGGAGACCGGCATGGATCGTTCCCAGAAGGCCGACGCCGTTGCCGAGCTGAACCGCACCTTCAACGAGGTTGGCGTGGTGGTTGTCACCCGCAATCTCGGCATGACCGTCAAGCAGTCGACGGACCTGCGCAACAAGATGCGTGCAGCCGGCGCGACCTATAAGGTCTCGAAGAACAAGCTCGCCAAGATTGCCACCCAGGGCACCGATTATGCGGTGCTCGCGGACCTGCTGACGGGTCCGACGGCACTGTCCACCTCCGTCGACCCCGTGGCTGCGGCCAAGGTCGTCGCGGACTTCGCCAAGACGAACGACAAGCTCGAAATCGTCGGCGGCGCGATGGGCAATGTGCTGCTGGATCCGGCTGGCGTGCAGGCACTGGCCTCGCTGCCGTCGCTGGACGAGCTGCGCGGCAAGCTCGTGGGGCTCATCGTGGCACCCGCGACCAAGCTCGCCACCATCACCCAGGCACCGGCGGCGCAGATCGCCCGCGTGCTTGCGGCACACAGCGAAAAGCAGGCTGCCTGAGCTTCGGCTTCAAGCGACCGTTATCTTATCCCGAAACTTTTGAACTGATTGGAGTTTACAATGGCTGACCTCAACGCAATCGTCGACCAGCTTTCCGCGCTGACCGTTCTCGAAGCCGCTGAGCTTTCGAAGCTGCTCGAAGAGAAGTGGGGCGTTTCGGCCGCCGCTGCCGTCGCCGTTGCCGGCCCGGCCGCTGGTGGCGCCGCTGCTCCGGCTGCTGAAGAGCAGACCGAGTTCGACGTGATCCTCACCGGCGACGGTGGCAAGAAGATCAACGTCATCAAGGAAGTCCGCGCGATCACCTCGCTCGGCCTGACCGAAGCAAAGGCGCTGGTCGAAGGCGCCCCGAAGCCGGTCAAGGAAGGCGTGTCGAAGGACGAAGCCGAGAAGATCAAGAAGCAGCTTGAAGAAGCCGGCGCGACCGTCGAAATCAAGTAAGTGCTTCCTGGCCGATTTCAAGGCCTCGAAACATGGAAAGGGCGGCCTGGCAACAGGCCGCCCTTTTCTTTTGTTGCCAATACTAGAGCGCGGCCGGGCGATACGCGGTAGCCGCCAGCGCAGCGGGTGCGGGCCGATCAAGCCAGATCGGGCCCGGCTTGTCCGAGGCACCGGCGCTCCCGATCAGAAAGTCCGTCCCGCTTCGGCGAATACTGAGCCCGGCACGCCAGCGCAGATCGAGCATCAGCAGCGCGACGAACATCGGGCGGCCGCGCAGCGACACCGTATGGATCCGCGATCGCGGCAACACCATCCGAACCGGCAGCCGCAGCACAGCGCCGGGCGCGAGATCGAACGCCTCCGCCTGCGCCATCCCCGCAGACGCGCCATGGAAGGCGGCAATGTCCCGATCCTGGCCCGGATGCGCGCTGATCAGGGCCAGTGCCGGCCGTAGCGCCTCGGCCCGCTGGGGCCGGGTGTTGGTGATCTCCAGCTCCAGCTCGAACCGGAGCTCGGTCTCGGCAAAGCGGAGCTGCCCGGCGGCGACGCGCACGGCGAAGGGCGAGGTATCGGAATCGGGTATCGCGCGATCGCGTGGACGCGGCGGCGGCGCGGGCCGCGGCGGATCGACGGGGTCCAGGCGCGCCGCGATCACCGGCTCCGGAGCGGTGCGCCGACGATTGCGCCATAGGACCCACCCGGCCAGCGCGAAGGAGATCGCCGCGCCCCCGGCGAGCCACGGCCAGCGCGCCACGGGCGTTGCGGTCGGCGGCAACGCGGATCCGGCAGGAGGCGGCGGAGTCGCTGCCGGCCGCCGCTCGATCGCCGGCGACCCTGTCGGCGGCGGCGACGGCGCCCTTGCCCGCGGCGGCGTGGGCGTTGCCGAGGCCCGGGCTGGTCCTGCGGGGGACGATGCGACATGCGGACGGGGCGGAGCCGGCGTAGTTCTCGGCGTCGGAACCGCAACCGGCACGGGCGTGACGATCGGCACGGGCGAAGGCGCGGGGCTCGGCTCCGTCCCCGGCAACCGAAAGCGCTCGGGCAGCACGCCCGGAATGGCCTGGGGCGTGGATGCAGGCGTCGGAACAGGCGTGGGCGCCGCCTGCTCCTGCGCCGCTGCCGGCGCCGAGGCCAGCCCCGTCAAGATGGCCGCCGATAGTGCTGGAAGGATCCCCGATCTCACCTGCGCGTGCTGACGATCCGCAGATGAACCGCCGCTGCACCGGCCACAGTTCAGTCTATTGCTGCGGCCGCCTGTGGTCGCGACAAGATCAGTGGTTGTTGCGGCTCATCTTGCGCTCGACCTCACCGCGGATCCGCGCGACACGCGCGCGATCCACCCGATCGAGCCGCTCGCGCTCCATCCGGTCCCGTTCGGCACGCTCGAATTCCTCGCGCTCGCGGTCCTCGCGCGCCATGCGCTCGGCGATCCGCAACCGGATCGCCTGCAGCGCGGGGGACGCCTCGTCGCGCGCCAGCCGTGCGCGCAGGCCGTCCTCGCGGCGCACCGCCTCGGCCGCAGCGATACGGTCCGACCAGTGGCGCGGTCGGTCCTTCTTCTTCGCCCGGGCGCGGAGACGCTGCAGCGCGACCCGGTACATACGGAACATCCGCCCGGCGTGGATACCCGTCAGAATCGCGGCCAGGATCGCGACGCTAATATAGATTCCGCTGTTGGGGTGCGGCGCACGCAAAACCAGCAGGACCATGAGATAGCTGATCAGCGTCATCATCAGACAATAGGCGCCGAATTCCAGCGAGGTCATGAGATACCGGCGAACCGATTCGGGCTTCATCAACGCAATCCCATCAGGCGAGCCGCTCCTGCGTTGTCACCCCCGCCCGGCGCACTCTTCGCATCCGCATCATGAACCGAGCACGTTAATGAATCCTAAAGGCGCGGCAGGTGGAACGCCTCAGGACCGAAAAATCGGCGGCCGCACATCCGCCTCATCCACTTCTGCAAGTCGCAGCATGCGCGCGGCAAGGCGCGCGCGGATCGCCTCGAGCGACAGGTTCGGATCGATCGTCGCCGTCTCCTCCTGCTCGGGGTCGATATCCAGCTCGGCGCAGCGCTCGCGATAGGCAAGTTCCACCGCTTCCAGCTTCTCGAGCAGCCGAACCCGTTCGGGGTCGCCGCCGCGTGCCTCCAGCCGCTCCGAGGCGATACGCTCAGACCATTGCAGAGTCACCAGTTCGTCGCGCTGCGGCTCGCGCGGCCCGATGACAAGATCGTCCGGGAGCGCCGCCAAGCGCCGCATCGCCCTGCGATAGCGCCCGAACATCCGTAGCGCGTAGAGCCCGGTGAACACCGCCATCGCGATGCAGGTGTTGATATACCAGCGGGCATTGGCCTGGGGTGCGTAATTGACGAGCACATACATCGCCGCGCCAAGGGCCGTCATGAACAGGAAGTAGACGAAGAACTCCAGCGTCTCACGAAGATACCGCCGAATGTCCGCGACCCTCATGGCACTGCGCCCCTGCCCGTGCGGCGCCTGGTTCAGCCGCCGCTTGTATCGGCTGCAATTCAATCGGAAGGAGGTTAAGGAAGAATGCAGAGGGACGCAGAAGGCCTAGGGATTTCCCCGTAATACCAGGCATGTATGGCGAACCCGCCGCTGCCGGCCTCGCCGGATGACGGCCGCCCCGCACGCGGCGGGGCGGCCGCATCGATCAACGCGCTTTGGCCGCGCTCTGGTCTACCGGCACCACCGGCAGCAGCACCGAGCTGGCCTGCTTGCCGCCATAGACGATCGACACCGTCGCCTTCTGATAGTCGCCGGGCTTGGCGAAGAAGATGTTCTCCACATATTTCTGCGGGTTGCGGTCATAGACCGGGAACAAGGTCGACTGGATCTGCACCATGATCCGGTGGCCCGGCAGGAAGGTGTGGTTCACCGCCGGCAGTCGGAACTTGTACTCCTGCACCTTGCCCGCCGGGATCGGCGAGGGATGCTCGAACGAGTTGCGGTAGCGACCGCGGAAGATGTCCATCGCGATCGGCAGCTGGAACCCGCCCATCTCCTTGGCCGAGGCGATCTCGTCCGGATAGACATCGATCACCTTGACGACAAAGTCGCCGTCGGTGCCGGTCGTCTTGGCGAAGATGTCCGCGAGCGGCACGCCGGAGAGGCGTACGGCCTCCTTCAGCACCGGGGTCGAATAGCTCAGCACGTCCTGCCGCCCGTCGACGAAGCGCTGGTCGGTGACCAGATAGGTGCCCCAGCGGCCGTCGTTGAAGTTGATCGGGCGCGGCAGGTACGGGACCGGCTTGGCGGGATCGGAGACATAGCTGTCCTCCCCTGCCCCGGTCTGCGCGAAGCCCGCAGTCTCGCCGGCGCCGAGATAGAGCGGCGTCAGCTGCGCGCCCAGCGGCCACTTGTTGAGGAAGTCCCAGTGGTTCTCGCCGGTGTTGTAGATGCTGGCGACCGGCGGGGTATAGGACGGCGCGCCGTCCTTCAGATGCGCGTTGAAGAAGGGCAGCAGGATGTCGCGCCGCGCCTGGAGCGCCGTATCGCCCTCGAAGTTCAGCTCGCCGAGCTTCGAGCCGTTATAGTTGAAGCCCGAGTGCCGCCACGGGCCCATCAGCAGGAAGTTGTTGGTCGCCTGCGGAGTCTTCTGCCGTTCCTCCCAGGCATGGATCGCGCCGTACATGTCCTCGTGATCCCACAGGCCCTGCTCCCACAGGGTGGGGACGTTCGAGGGATTGGCCGCAAGGATCTTGTCGAGGGCCTGGCCCTGCCAGAAGGCATCGTACGACACGTGCTGGCTCAGCTTCTGCCAGAAGGGCAGCTGGTCATAGCCGTACTGCTTGGCCCAGTCGCCGGCCGAGCCGACCTTGCGGAAGGTGTCGTAATCGTCCCAGCCGCCATTGGGCGGGGTCGGGCCGCCGGCCTTGTAGCCGGTGATGCCGGAGATCCAGCCGATATTGGGCAGGCGGAAGGCGCCGTGGTGGAACCAGTCGTCGCCCATCCATCCGTCGATCATCGGGCTTTCGGGCGCGGCGACCTTGAGCGCCGGGTGCGGATGGAGCAGCGCCATCACCACCGTCCAGCCTTCGTAGGACGAACCGAGCATGCCGACCTTGCCGTTCGATTCGGGCAGGTTCTTCACCAGCCAGTCGATCGTGTCATAGGCGTCGGTCGTGTCGTCGACCTTGGTCGGGTTGAGCGGGCCGACCGGCGGGCGGGTGACAACGAAATCCCCTTCGGAGCGATACTTGCCGCGAATGTCCTGGAACACGCGGATATAGCCGGCCTGGGTGAACACCTCGTCGCCCTGCGCCAGCACCGAGAGCATCTTGTTGCTGTCGGTACGGCGAACGCGGTTGTACGCATCATAGGGCGTGCGGGTGAGCAGGATCGGGGCGTTCTTGGCGCCCTTCGGAATCACGATGGTGGTGAACAGCTTGGTGCCGTCGCGCATCGGCACCATCACCTCGCGGCGGATATAGTCCTTCGGCCCTTCGGGGAGCACGAACTTGGCCGGGATGTCGTTGAACGGCTGCGCCTGCTGGGCGTGCACGGCGGGAACCAGCGCCGTCGTCGCGAGGGCGGCCAGAAACAGGGTACGAAGCTGCATGATGTCTCCCCAGAGAACCGAAGCCCGGGGTGATAGTGTCACATTGGCGCGATGGGAAGCGCCTGCCCATGCATTTTGATCGGCGAAAAAGCTGGAGGGACGAGGCGCTGCCCCGCCCCTCCAGGGCCGATCAGAAGCGGCCGGTCAGCTGCACGCCGTAGAAGCGCGGCTCACCCGGGATGTAGGTCGGATCGTTGAAGGCGCCGCCGGTATTGCCGGCGTCGAGCAGATACTTCTCGTTGAGCGCGTTGCGGACATAGCCGGCGACCTCATATTTGCCCTCGGCGAAGCTGACGCCCGCCTTCAGGTTCACCAGCGTGTACTTGGTCTGCGAAATGGCTTCCTTGTTGGGGATCTCGAAGAAGATCTTGCTGCGATAGGTCACGCTGGGCGTCGCGAAGACGCGGATGCCGTTGCCGACCGGCGCGTCGACCGTGAAGCCGGCCGCCCACTGGGTGCGCGGCTGCAGGCGGAAGCGGTTGTTGGCATAGATGCCGTTCGCCTTGGTGTTGTCGATGCCGCCGTCGATGAAGCCGACATTGCCGAATACCGTCAGCCAGTTGGTCGGTCGCAGCTGCCCCTCGGCCTCGAAGCCGAGATTGCTGGCGGTGCCGGCGCTCTCGGTGATGCTGGTGCCGACCGGGCGGCCCGACGGATCGTTCGCGTCGGTGACGGTGCGGCTGATCTGGAAGTTGCGATACTTCTGGTAATAGACCCCGATCGAGCCGTTGAACATACCGCGCGACAGCTTGGCGCCGCCCTCATAGTTCCACACCGTCTCTTCCGGGATCACCGAGGCCACGACCGGCGCGGCACCCTGGTTGACCACCGGCGAACGGCGGCCCTTCGAGATGGTGGCATAGAGGTTGAGCGCATCGTTCACCCGGTACAGCGCGTTGAAGCGCGGCAGGAAGGCCTGGAAGCTGTCCTGGCTCCACAGCGTGCCCTTGGTGGTGGTCTGGCCCGGAATCAGCGGCGCCTTCGACAGCACCGAATTGGGGGCGACCGACACGAAGCCCGACTTGCGCTGCTCGATCATCGCGCGAAGCCCTGCGGTCAGCTCCAGCTTGTGGCTGGGCATCCAGGTCGCTTCGCCGAACATCGAATATTGGTCGTTGATGCCCTTGTTGGTGAAGATCGAGCTGTACGGGATCTGCGTCGCCGCGCCCTTGGTGAGGATCGACGTCGCCTGCGCGGCCGTCACCACGCCCGTGGACGAGATGCAGCCCAGCCCCGGGATCAGGTTGGCCGCGCACTGCAGGTAGATGCCTTCCTCGGTCGAGAAGGGCACTTCCTGGCGGTTGTTCTCGTGGAACACGTTCCAGCCGAAGCTGGTGCGGAAATGGTCGTTCGCATAAGCGAAGCGCGATTCATGGCTCAGCTGCGAGCCATAGGCGCCCTCGGCGAATTCGAGCCACCAGGCGGCCGAGCCGTCGGCGTCGAATACTTCGAGCGAGCTGAACGAACGATAGCCGTTGACGGTGGTGAAGCTCCAGCCGTCGCCCAGATCGTAGCGCGCGGTGAGGTTCACGTCATACACGTCGCGGGTGAGACCCAGCTTGTCGCTGCCCAGCACCTGCTTGGAGAAGGGCGAGCCCGACAGGTTGGCGGCACCGAAGGGGTCGCCGGGGCCCTGCGACGTCGCGAAGCGCTTGGAGACGAACGCCGTGCCGCTGTTGCGCTGGCGGTCATAGGTGCCGACCAGATCGACGGTCAGCGCACTGGTCGGCGTGTAGCGGAGCGAGGCGCGCAGGCCGAGCTGGTTCTGCGCGTAGAGGTCGCCCTGGGTGGTCGACAGGTTCTTCACATAGCCGTCGCGCTTCTTCCACTCGCCGGCGATGCGCGCGGCAATCACGTCGTTGCCGACATTGAGATGTCCGCCCGCCAGATAGGCATTGTAGTTGCCATAGCCGGCGGTCACCTCGCCCTCGACGCCCGGCTTGGGCTTGGCCGAGATGATGCTGACCGCGCCCACGGTCGAGGCCGTGCCGAACAGCGTCGCCTGCGGGCCCTTCACCACTTCGATGCGGTCGACGTCGTAGACCGCCTGGTACGCGCCGCGCGACCGCGAGATATCGACGCCGTTATAATAGAGCGTCACGCGTGCCGCCTGCTGCGCCGAGCCGCTGTCCGAGGTGATGCCGCGGATCACGATACCGGGATTGTTGGCGCTCTGCTCCTGGATGTTGAGGCCGGGAACATAAGCGGCGACCTCGTCGAGATCGTCGACGCCGAGGCGCTTCATCGTCTCCTGGGTGACGGCGGTGATGGTGATCGGCACGTCGCGGAGCTTCTGCTCGAACTTCTGCGAAGTGACGATGATGTCGCTACCCCCCGGCGCTTCCTGCTGCTGCTGCGCATCCTGCGCGTGGACCGCCGTCGCCGAAACGGTGGCGAGCAAAATGGCGACGAGACCCGATTTCTTGTTCATGGTGACCCTCCCTGGTTCGGGGAGGCCGTTGGGGCTCAAATATGAAACTATCACTGCAACGCGATGATGGTTTTATGTCCTGATCCAAGGGACACTCGGTGGCGGGCCGCGCTCAATTCGCCTTCAGCGCGGCGCCGCGCGGTTTGCGGAAGCGCTTGCGCAGCGTCTGCGCCGGCCGCTCGATCGCTTCCCAGGAGAAGGCGGCGAAGGGAAGTACCAGCACCATGGTGGCGAGCGCCAGCAGATGCCCCTCGATCGCCGGCACCAGGAGAAGGATCAGCCGCATCACCGGCATGCCGTAGATATAGGTGCCGAAGGAAAAATCGGGCAGTCGCGGCGCGCCCGGTATCTTGCCGGCGGCCAGGAACCCGACGCACAGCACCCAGTAGAGCACCGCGATGCTGCGAAGAATGTCCCCGAAGAACAGGGATCGGGTCAGATACACCAGCACCAGCAGTGCCAGCGCGCCGAGCCAGGACAGCGGGATGCGGTGCCGGTTGGCATAGGCCACGCCGCCCAGCAGGAACGCGGTCCACAGGCGGGCAATCTGCTCCAGAAAATAGAGGTGCCCGTGCAGCATGCCCTGCAGCCAGGCATGCACCGGCGGAAACAGAAACAGCAGCGCCCCGCCCAGACTGACCGGCACCACGAACCGGTGGAAGGGCTTGCTTCGCAGCAGCCCGAGCTTGGCCAGCACCGCGATGATGACGTAGCAGCGGATCTCCCACGGGATCGTCCAGAGCGAGCCGTTGATGTTGCACGGTTCGCCGCTTCCGCCACAGAAAACGCCGGTCAGCGAATACCAGCCCAGCGTCAGCTGGTTGTAGATCAGGAACCGCAGGGTATCGCTGCCGGTGAGATAGGCCCCGATCGACACCGTCGTGAAGGGAAGGAACAGCAGCACCACGATCACGCACATCGCGATCATGCCCGGCCAGATCCGCATGAAGCGCGAAAGGGCGAAGCTGCCGATCGAGGCATTCCGCTCGAGGCTCCGGTACATCAGGAAGCCAGACAACGCGAAGAAGCCGTTGACCGCAAACCAGGACATCGGCTGGTGGAAGAGCGCAATGGTCTCGTCCATCCCATTCGTCGCTTCCAGCGAGTGGGAATAGATGACGGATGCTGCCAGAATCAGTCGAACGAGGGTGAGGTTGTTGTGCTTCGCATCCAAAACACGGTCTGAAAGGAAATATCCCACACTTGTCCCCTGCACCCGTGGCCGAACCGAAGCCGGTCCTCGAACGCCGCTTCCCTGCTGCGCGGCATACCATGTCGCTGGAAACCGTCGTGTCGGGTCCCTGGCTTGTCCGGTGCCTAGCACAGGCCTTCATCCGGCCCATAGCCTGCGCCGTGCTCTAGCGACGAACTCCGCCGCGGCGCAACAGATTGTTGCTGCCAAGTGCCTAGGCTGCTTGGCGAATTTGGCGCCCCGCGCCTGGCGGGGCCGGCGGGGAACGTCTTGACCTGCCGATCGGCCGGCGCGGACAGGCTTTGACATCCCCTGCCCCACCCCCTATATCCCCGCTCTGGCCCTCCGTTCGGGACATGATGCGCCGTCGCGCAGTGCATCGTACGAATGGAACGGAACGGCTTGTCAGACGCCTGTAGAGCTGCCGAATCCCGAGCATCGGGGGTCGCGCGGCCTTTCGGCGTCGATTTGCACGTCCTGGCTCCCGGACAGGGGCACCGAGTTTACGGCTGACGAGGCAACACACACCTATGGCTACCAAGGCAATCGAGGGCGGCACGCTGAAGCGCCGCATCCGCAAGGTGTTCGGCGACATCCACGAAGTGGTGCAGATGCCGAACCTGATCGAGGTTCAGCGCGAATCCTACGAACAGTTCCTGCGGTCGGACCCCTCGATCGGCTATGTCTCCGGCCTCGAGAAGACGCTCCGCAGCGTGTTCCCGATCCGCGACTTCGCCGGCACCGCCGAGCTCGACTTCGTGACCTACGAGCTCGAGGATCCGAAGTTCGACGTGGACGAGTGCCGCCAGCGCGGCATCACCTATGCGGCGCCGATGCGCGTGACGCTGCGCCTCATCGTGTTCGAGGTCGATCCCGATACGGAAGCCCGGTCGGTGCTCGATATCAAGGAGCAGGACGTGTACATGGGCGACATGCCGCTCATGACCGAGAACGGCACGTTCTTCATCAACGGCACCGAGCGCGTCATCGTCAGCCAGATGCACCGGTCGCCGGGCGTGCTGTTCGACCATGACCGTGGCAAGACCCACGCGTCGGGCAAGTATCTCTTCGCCGCGCGCGTGATCCCGTATCGCGGTTCGTGGCTGGACTTCGAGTTCGACGCCAAGGACATCGTCAACGTCCGCATCGACCGCAAGCGCAAGCTGCCGGTCACCAGCCTGCTGTACGCGCTGGGGCTGACGTCGGAAGAGATCCTCAACTATTTCTACAACCGCGTCACCTTCCTGCGCGGTCCGAACGGCTGGCAGATCCCCTTCCAGGTGGAGAACTGGCGCGGTTCGAAGCCGATGTTCGACATCGTCGACGCCAAGTCGGGCGAGGTCGTGTTCCCGGCCGGCCAGAAGATCAGCCCGCGCGCAGCCAACAAGGCGGCGAAGGACGGTCTCGAAACGCTGCTGATCCCGACCGAGGAAATCTTCGGCCGCTACAGCGCCTATGACCTGATCAACGAGGCCACCGGCGAGATCTACATCGAAGCCGGCGACGAGGTCTCGGCCGAGAATCTCGAGAAGCTCGACAAGGCCGGCATCGACCGGATCGAGCTGCTCGACATCGATCACATCGCCACCGGTCCGTGGATCCGCAACACGCTCAAGGTCGACAAGGCCGAAGAGCGCCAGCAGGCGCTGTCCGACATCTATCGCGTCATGCGCCCCGGCGAACCGCCGACGCTCGAGACGGCAGAATCGCTGTTCGCCGGCCTGTTCTTCGATCCGGAGCGCTACGACCTCTCGGCCGTGGGCCGCGTGAAGCTCAACATGCGCCTGGGCCTCGACACCCCGGACACCGTCACCACGCTGCGCACCGAGGACATTCTCGAGGTCGTCAAGACGCTCGTGAACCTCAAGGACGGCAAGGGCGAAGTCGACGACATCGACAATCTCGGCAACCGCCGCGTGCGTTCGGTGGGCGAGCTGCTCGAGAACCAGTACCGCGTCGGCCTGCTCCGCATGGAGCGCGCCGTGAAGGAGCGCATGTCGTCGGTCGACGTGTCGACGGTGATGCCGAACGACCTGATCAACGCGAAGCCCGCGGTCGCCGCGGTGCGCGAGTTCTTCGGTTCGTCGCAGCTGTCGCAGTTCATGGACCAGACCAACCCGCTCTCCGAAGTGACGCACAAGCGTCGCGTCTCGGCGCTCGGGCCGGGCGGTCTCACCCGTGAGCGCGCAGGCTTCGAAGTCCGCGACGTTCACCCGACCCACTATGGCCGTATCTGCCCGATCGAAACGCCGGAAGGCCCGAACATCGGTCTGATCAACTCGCTGGCCACCTTCAGCCGCGTCAACAAGTATGGCTTCATCGAGACGCCCTACCGCAAGATCATTGACGGCAAGGTGACCAACGAGGTCGTCTACCTGTCGGCGATGGAAGAGCAGAAGCACACGATCGCGCAGGCATCGGCCGAGCTCGACGAGAATGGCGGCTTCGTCGACGATCTCGTCTCGGCCCGCCAGGGCGGCGAATTCCTGATGGCGCTGCGCGATCAGGTGACGCTGATGGACGTGTCGCCAAAGCAGCTCGTCTCGGTCGCCGCCTCGCTGATCCCCTTCCTCGAGAAGGACGACGCGAACCGCGCGCTGATGGGCTCGAACATGCAGCGTCAGGCCGTGCCGCTGGTGAAGGCGGAAGCGCCCTTCGTCGGCACCGGCATGGAAGCGACCGTGGCCCGCGATTCCGGCGCCGCGATCGCCGCCAAGCGCTCGGGCGTGGTCGACCAGGTCGACGCGACCCGCATCGTGGTGCGCGCAACGGGAGACGTCGATGCCAGCGAGAGCGGCGTCGACATCTACACGCTGATGAAGTTCCAGCGCTCGAACCAGTCGACCTGCATCAACCAGCGTCCGCTGGTGAAGGTGGGTGACATCGTGCAGGCCGGCGACGTGATCGCCGACGGCCCGTCGACCGAGTTCGGCGAGCTGGCGCTGGGCCGCAACGTGCTCGTCGCGTTCATGCCCTGGAACGGCTACAACTACGAGGACTCGATCCTGATCAACGAGCGCATCGTGAAGGACGACGTGTTCACGTCGATCCACATCGATGAGTTCGAGGTCGCGGCCCGCGACACCAAGCTCGGGCCGGAGGACATCACCCGCGACATCCCGAACGTCGGCGAGGAAGCGCTGCGCAACCTCGACGAGGCGGGCATCGTGTATGTCGGCGCCGAAGTGGAGCCGGGCGACATCCTGGTCGGCAAGATCACGCCCAAGGGCGAGAGCCCGATGACGCCGGAAGAAAAGCTCCTCCGCGCCATCTTCGGCGAGAAGGCCAGCGACGTGCGCGACACCTCGCTCCGCCTGCCGCCGGGCGTGTCGGGCACGATCGTCGACGTCCGCGTGTTCAACCGTCACGGCATCGACAAGGACGAGCGTGCGCTGGCGATCGAGCGCGAGGAAATCGAGCGCCTGCGCAAGGACGCCGATGACGAACGCAACATCCTCAACCGCGCGACCTGGTCGCGTCTGCGCGAGATGCTGCTGGGTCAGGTCGCGACCGCCGCGCCGAAGGGCCTGAAGAAGGGCGTCACGATCGACGAGGAGTTGCTCGACAGCGTCGACCGCCACGAGTGGTGGAAGTTCGCCGTCCAGGACGACACCATGCAGGGCAACCTGGAAGCGGTGAAGGGCCAGTATGACGAGGCCGTGAAGCGCATCAAGGACAAGTTCGAGGACCGCCGCGAGAAGCTGGAGCGGGGCGACGAGCTGCCGCCGGGCGTGCTGAAGATGGTCAAGGTGTTCGTCGCGGTGAAGCGCAAGCTGCAGCCGGGCGACAAGATGGCCGGCCGCCACGGCAACAAGGGCATCATCAGCCGCATCCTGCCGCAGGAAGACATGCCGTTCCTCGAGGACGGTACCCCGGTCGACTTCGTGCTCAACCCGCTGGGCGTGCCGTCGCGCATGAACGTCGGGCAGATCTTCGAGACCCATCTGGGCTGGGCCGCGCGCGGCCTGGGCCGGAAGATCGGCGATGCGCTCGATGCATGGCGTGCAGCCAACCCGAACCCGCAGGCCGGCGAGCCGCCGGAAGCGGTGCGCGAGCTGCTCAGCACCGTCTATGGCGACAACTACAAGGACGAGCTGCGCGAGCGCACGACCGAACAGCTGGTGGACCTGGCACAGAACGTCCGTTCGGGCGTGCCGATGGCCACCCCGGTGTTCGACGGCGCCGTGGAAGCCGACGTCTCGGCGATGCTGCGCATGGCGGGCCTGGACGAATCCGGCCAGGTGACGCTGTTCGACGGGCGCACGGGTGATGCGTTCGACCGCAAGGTGACGGTGGGGTACAAGTATGTGCTCAAGCTGCACCACCTGGTCGACGACAAGATCCACGCGCGTTCGATCGGGCCGTACAGCCTCGTCACCCAGCAGCCGCTGGGCGGTAAGGCGCAGTTCGGCGGCCAGCGCTTCGGTGAAATGGAAGTGTGGGCGCTCCAGGCCTATGGTGCGGCGTATACGCTCCAGGAAATGCTGACGGTGAAGTCGGACGACGTGGTCGGCCGCACCAAGGTCTACGAAGCGATCGTCAAGGGCGACGACACCTTCGAGGCCGGCATTCCGGAGAGCTTCAACGTGCTCGTCAAGGAAATGCGCTCGCTGGGCCTCAACGTCGAGCTGAAGAGCCAGGAAGAAGACGACGGTCTGGCCGAGGCGGCGGAGTAATCTGCTCTAGCCCCTCCCCCTCGGGGGAGGGGTTGGGGTGGGGCCTGAAAAGGCCCGCTCCGCAACCGACGACGAATGGACATCCCCTCCCCTAGCCCCTCCCGTACGCGGGAGGGCGATGGAGTGAAGAAATGAACGAACTGACGAACTTCGCGAACCCGCTCGCCAAGCCGGAAACCTTCGACCAGATCCAGATCGGGATCGCGTCGCCGGACCGTATCCGCAGCTGGTCGTTCGGCGAGATCAAGAAGCCCGAGACGATCAACTACCGCACGTTCAAGCCCGAGCGTGACGGCCTGTTCTGCGCGCGCATCTTCGGTCCGATCAAGGATTACGAGTGCCTGTGCGGCAAGTACAAGCGCATGAAGTACAAGGGCATCGTCTGCGAAAAGTGCGGCGTGGAAGTGACCGTCTCGAAGGTCCGCCGCGAGCGCATGGGCCATATCGAACTGGCCGCCCCGGTTGCCCACATCTGGTTCCTGAAGTCGCTGCCGAGCCGCATCGGCCTGCTGCTCGACATGCAGCTCAAGCAGCTCGAGCGCGTGCTCTACTTCGAGAGCTACATCGTCACCGAGCCGGGCCTCACCCCGCTCGAGAAGTTCCAGCTCCTCACCGAGGACGAGCTGCTCGACGCGCAGGATGAATATGGCGAGGACGCGTTCTCGGCCGGCATCGGCGCCGAAGCGGTCAAGATCATGCTCATGGATCTCGACCTCGAGGGCGAGCGCAAGGAGCTCCTGGAAGAGCTGGCGACGACCAAGTCGGAGCTGAAGCCCAAGAAGATCATCAAGCGCCTCAAGGTCGTCGAGAGCTTCATCGATTCCGGCAACCGCCCGGAATGGATGATCCTGGACGTCGTGCCGGTGATCCCGCCCGAACTGCGCCCGCTGGTGCCGCTGGACGGCGGCCGCTTCGCGACCTCGGATCTCAACGATCTGTATCGCCGCGTGATCAACCGTAACAACCGCCTGAAGCGCCTGATGGAGCTGCGCGCGCCGGACATCATCGTCCGCAACGAAAAGCGCATGCTGCAGGAAGCCGTCGACGCGCTGTTCGACAATGGCCGCCGCGGCCGCACCATCACCGGTGCGAACAAGCGTCCGCTCAAGTCGCTGTCCGACATGCTCAAGGGCAAGCAGGGCCGCTTCCGTCAGAACCTGCTCGGCAAGCGTGTCGACTATTCGGGCCGTTCGGTCATCGTGACCGGTCCGGAGCTCAAGCTGCACCAGTGCGGCCTGCCGAAGAAGATGGCGCTCGAGCTGTTCAAGCCGTTCATCTACGCGCGTCTCGATGCGAAGGGTCTGTCGATGACCCTGAAGCAGGCGAAGAAGTGGGTCGAGAAGGAGCGCAAGGAAGTCTGGGACATCCTGGACGAGGTGATCCGCGAGCACCCGGTTCTGCTGAACCGCGCGCCGACGCTCCACCGTCTGGGCATCCAGGCGTTCGAGCCGGTGCTGATCGAAGGCAAGGCGATCCAGCTCCACCCGCTGGTCTGCTCGGCATTCAACGCCGACTTCGACGGTGACCAGATGGCCGTCCACGTTCCGCTGAGCCTCGAGGCGCAGCTGGAAGCGCGCGTCCTGATGATGTCGACCAACAACATCCTGTCCCCCGCAAACGGCAAGCCGATCATCGTGCCGTCGCAGGACATGGTGCTGGGTCTCTACTACATCACCATGGAGAAGGAAGGCGAGCCGGGCGAAGGCATGATCCTCGCCGACATGGCGGAGGTCCACCAGGCGCTCAACGCCGGCGCGGTGACGCTGCACTCGAAGATCACCAGCCGCGTGCCGCAGACCGACGAGAACGGCAACACCTACCTCAAGCGCTACCAGACCACGCCTGGCCGCATGCTGCTCGGCGAGTGCCTGCCGCACAGCCACAAGGTGCCGTTCGACGTTGTCAACCGCCTGCTCACCAAGAAGGACGTGGGCGACGTGATCGACGAGGTCTATCGTCACACCGGCCAGAAGGAGACCGTGCTGTTCGCCGACGCGATCATGAGCCTCGGCTTCCGCAACGCGTTCAAGGCAGGCATCTCGTTCGGCAAGGACGACATGATCATCCCGGAAGCCAAGGTTGCGCTGGTCGACGAGACCAAGGCCCTGGTGAAGGACTTCGAGCAGCAGTATCAGGACGGCCTGATCACGCAGCAGGAGAAGTACAACAAGGTGATCGACGCCTGGAGCCGTTGCGGTGATCAGGTGGCCGCGGCGATGATGGACGAGATCAAGGCGGTCAAGAAGGACCCCGTGACCGGCCGCCAGATGCCCGACAACGCCATCTACATCATGGCGCACTCCGGTGCCCGTGGTTCGGCGGCGCAGATCAAGCAGCTGGCCGGCATGCGCGGCCTGATGGCCAAGCCGTCGGGCGAGATCATCGAAACGCCGATCATCTCGAACTTCAAGGAAGGTCTGACCGTTCTTGAATACTTCAACTCGACCCACGGCGCCCGTAAGGGCCTCGCGGACACCGCGCTGAAGACGGCGAACTCGGGCTACCTCACCCGTCGTCTGGTCGACGTGAGCCAGGACTGCGTCGTCCTCGAGGACGATTGCGGCACCGAGCGCGCGCTGGAGATGAAGGCGATCGTGCAGGGCGGTTCGGTGATCGCCTCGCTCGGCGAGCGCATCCTGGGCCGCACCACGGCCGAGGACATCATCGATCCGAAGACCAACCAGGTGGTCATCCCGATCGGCACCCTGCTCGACGAGGCGATGATCGCGCAGATCGAGGCGCTCAGCACCCCCGCGGTGAAGATCCGTTCGCCGCTGGTCTGCGAAGCCAAGCTCGGCGTTTGCGCCAAGTGCTACGGGCGTGACCTCGCCCGCGGTACCCCGGTGAACATCGGCGAAGCGGTGGGCGTCATCGCGGCGCAGTCGATCGGCGAGCCGGGCACGCAGCTGACCATGCGTACCTTCCACATCGGCGGTGCGGCGCAGCTCAACGAGCAGTCGAACCTCGAAGCCCCTGTGGACGGCAAGGCCGAGTTCCGCGACCTGCGCCTGATCGAGGATCAGCGCGGCCGTCGCGTGGTGCTCAGCCGCTCGGGCGAGATCGCGATCATGGACATGGATGGCCGCGAGCTGGCCGTGCACAAGATCCCGTACGGCGCCTATGTGATGTTCGACGACGGCCATCTGGTCAGCGCCGGCGATCGCATGGCCGAGTGGGATCCGTTCACCATGCCGGTGATCACCGAAACCGGTGGTGTCGTGAAGTATCAGGACATCATCGAAGGCAAGACCATGACGGAGCAGGTCGACGAAGCGACGGGCATCGCCCAGCGCGTCGTCACCGAATTCCGCGGTGCGGGCAAGAAGGAGGACCTGCGTCCTCGCATGACCCTCACCGGCGAGAATGCCGCCGAAGCCGCTCGCTACATGCTGGCGCCGGGCGCGGTGATCTCGGTCGAGGACGGTGCCACGGTGCAGGGCGGTGACGTTCTCGCTCGTGTGGCGCGCGAGTCCGCCAAGACCCGCGACATCACCGGCGGTCTGCCGCGCGTCGCCGAGCTGTTCGAAGCGCGCAAGCCTAAGGAAAATGCCATCATCGCGAAGGTCTCGGGCCGCGTGGTGTTCGGCAAGGACTACAAGGCCAAGCGCAAGATCGGCATCCAGCCCGAGGACGGCGGCGAGGTCGTGGAGTATCTGGTCCCGAAGTCGAAGGTGATCGACGTTCAGGAAGGCGACTACGTCAAGCGTGGCGACAACCTGATCGGCGGTTCGCCGGATCCGCACGACATTCTGGAAGTGCTCGGCATCGAGCCGCTGGCCGAATATCTGGTCAGCGAAATCCAGGAAGTCTATCGACTGCAGGGCGTGAAGATCAACGACAAGCACATCGAGGTGATCGTTCGCCAGATGCTGCAGAAGGTCGAGATCACCGACGGCGGCGACACCACGCTGCTGGCGGGCGAACAGGTCGATCGCGACGAGATGGACGAGCACAACGCGAAGCTCCAGCCGGGCCAGCAGCCCGCGATGGGGAAGCCGATCCTGCTCGGCATCACCAAGGCGTCGCTGCAGACCCGCAGCTTCATCTCGGCCGCGTCGTTCCAGGAGACCACCCGCGTGCTCACCGAAGCCGCGGTGCAGGGCAAGAAGGACACGCTGCTCGGCCTGAAGGAGAATGTGATCGTCGGCCGCCTGATCCCCGCCGGTACCGGTGCGGGCATGGGTCGCCTGCGCGTCGCTGCCACCTCGCGCGATGCGGCGCTGCGCGTCGCCCAGCGCAAGATGCAGGAAGCCTCGCTCATCGCGCCGGCGAGCGCGGCGGAAGAGCATGCGGCCGAACTGGCCCGCAGCGCGCGCGATGCGGCCGGCACCGGGGATGATCCCCTGGCGCAGGTGGCGCCCTCGGGCCACGGCACCGACGCGGATGCCGGCGAGTATCTGAACGAGGCGGAGTGATCCGCCCCGTTCGGGGGCTCGCTGCCTGACCGAGCGTGACAAGAAGGAAGCCGCCGTCCGGGAACCCGGGCGGCGGCTTTTTTCATGCGTCCCGCGCCGCACCGCGCGACCATTGTTACGCGGGCGATCTATAAGACGAGGATGACGCTACGGCCTCCCCGGTTCGATTTGCCCGCTCTCGGGCTGCCGGCATTGCTCGCTGCCGGCGGGCTCTATGCCGCGCACGCGCTCGATCTTGTGCATGGCGCCGCGCGCCACCCGCAGCAGATCGAGCCCGGCGAATGGCTGATCCTCGCAGCGGGTCTGCCGCTGGTGGCGGGCTGGTCCGTCCTGCACCGATACAATGTGCGTGCGCGTCAGCGCGCGGCCGAGGAACGTGCCGAATTTCTGGGCCAGCACGATCCGCTCACCGGACTCGGCCATCGCCGAGCGGCCGAGGAACATCTCGCGCTGCTGCTCGCCGAACCCTTGGCTGCGGGCACGCAAATTGCCGTGCTGATGCTCGAACTGGATGATTTCGGCGCCATCAATTCCAGGCTCGGTGGCGCGGTGACCGATGCCCTGCTCAAGGTAGTGGCGCGGCGGCTGGAGGCGTCGGTGCGTGTCACCGATCTCGTCGCGCGCGTCGAAGGACATCGATTCCTCGTGCTGCTGCCCGAAGTGGATGGGGCCATCGCGGCCGAGGCGATCGCGCGGCGGATCTGCGTGGCGATCGAGGCGCCGATCGAGGCGCAGGGCGGCCGGCACGTGGTGCGGGCAGGCATCGGGCTCGCGCTCCAGGAGCGTGACGGCGTATCGGCCCCTACCCTCCTCCGCCGGGCCGAAGCGGCGCTCGACGCGGCGAAGGCAGACGGCGCCGGTACGTGGCGGTTCTACGAACCCGAGGAAGCGCTGGCCGGCTAACCGCCGGCGCGTCAGGGTCTGGCCCTTCCTCGGCGGGGTTCAGAAGGAAAAGGTCGTGCGAAGCGCCGCGACCACGACCGTCGGGGATCGGTCGATTCCGCCGCGATCGAAAATGAACTGAAGGTCCGGCTTGAGCGTCAGCCAGGGAGCGACCTTGTCCGAATAGGCGAGTTCCAGGGCGGTCTCCGCCTTCGCCACCGGCAGCCCGTCCGCAGCCCGCATCGCCCGATATCCCTTGGTCGTCACACCGTGATTGACGGCGATGGAGAACGCGGAATCCGGCCGGTCGGCCAGCACCCGTTCGACCAGAACACCGGCCTGCGCGCCACCCTGATAGGGCGTGGTCTTGCCATCCGACACACCGACGCGGCCGAACAGGGTGACGGCACGGCGATCGTCGGCACCCGCCACCCGCAACTCGGCGACGATATACGCGCCATGGGCGCGCTGGCGCAGCGGCGCGCCGTCGGCATCGGTTTCGGTGAAATCTTCCTGTGCCTTGGTATAGCGCCAATAGCCCACCGCCAGCTTGGCGCCCGCACGTTCGACGCCGATCTCGCCGATCGCCAGCAACCCGTTGCGGAAATCGAAGTCGACCCCGTTCGGCTCGCCGGGGCATCCTGCAGTGGCGTTCAGCAGCGCTGCGCGGACATAGCCGCTCTTGCCGAACCGGCGCTCGACCCGCACGGTGACCGCCGTCGAGGGGAAGATCGAGGGACCATTCACCCCCGTGGCGGAGAGCTCGGACCCGACGCCGAACGCCGGCGCGATCAACAGCCCCGCCGCGCTGTTGGCATAGAATTCGGTGTTGAGGTCATAGAGCCCGGCGCGCACGCTGCCATGTTCGCCGAGGCGTTGCTGCACCCAGGCCTCGAACAGGTGCAGCCGGTGGCTGCGTACCTCGATATTGTCGATGCCCTGCAGGGTGCCGATACGCTCGTTGGGCGAGGTGCCGAGATTGTTCATCACGTGCACGTGCGCGGTCGCGCCATGCCAGCCGATCAACCGATCCAGATCGACATCGCCGAGCAGATCGAGGTTGTCGAGAACATGCACGCGCCGGTCCTCGCTGCCCCGGATGGCGGACAGCACATCGATCTTTTCCACAAGATGTACGCTCGCGGCCGGCTGCGCGAGTGCAGGACGCGACGCCACAAGTGCAAACGTTATTGCAAGTAGAAATCGCTTCATTGCAAAGCATCCTCCTACCCCTCGTGATAGTTTTTAGGTGAAGGACTCCGGGTAACGGAATTTTGTCTATAATTTCTTTGGATCGGTTGATGGTGTGGGGGACGGTAAAGGCTAGGAGAGCCAGCTTGTCGTCAATTTCCTCTGCAAGTCGTAAGCTAACGCACGTGATGATCGGTCTTTTCGCCACTTGCGGCGGAACCGGCATCGTCTCCGCCTGGCAGCTTTCCTCCGCACTGGAGCACCAGGCGGCGGGCGCGGCGCTGCTGCGCAACCACATGGAGGCCGACATGATGCACGATGCCGTGCGCAGCGACGTGCTCGGCGCCCTGGCCTCGGCCGACCCCTCGATGCACCTGAAGCTGGAGGATGCGCGCAAGGATCTGACCGAGCATCTCGACATGTTGCGCAAGAGCATCGCCGAGGATGCCGCCTTCCGCGGCGACGCGCGCGTCCAGGCTGCCACCGCGACGATCACCACCCCGATGACCAGCTATGCTGCGGCGGCACGCCAGATCGTCGACCTGGCGGGATCCGCCCCGGCAGAAGCCAAGCAAAAACTGCCCGATTTCATGACGCGATTCTCGGCGCTCGAGGAATCGATGAGCAAGGCGTCGGATGCGATTGAGGGCTATTCGGAGCGGATGGCGCGCAACGGGGCGATGCTGGGCAGCATCACCATCGCCCTGCTCACTGCCACCCTCGCCCTCGCCGTTGCCGGCGCGCTGTTCCTCGCGCGCAAGGTCCGCAACACGTTGGTGGCGCCGCTCGCCCATCTCGCCGAGGCCGTGCAAGCGCTCGAACCGGGCGCGAGTGCCGCCGTGCCGGAGGCCCATCGAGACGACGAACTCGGCGATCTGGCCCGCGCGATCGACAAGTTCAACGGCCATGTCGCCGCTGCCGAGGCCCAGAAGAATGCGCTGACCGACACGATTGTTCTCACGGTCGGCAGCGGCCTGCAGCGACTTGCCGAGGGGGACCTCACCACCACCATCGAGGCCGAGCTGACCGGACCGTTCGACCGGCTGAAGCGCGACTTCAACGCGGCGATCGACAGCCTGCGCGGCCTGATCGGCTCGGTCCACAGCGGCGCCACCAATCTGCGCCAGGGATCGAGCGAGATCGCCGTCGCCTCCGAAGACCTGGCGCGGCGTACCGAGGCCAATGCCGCCAGCCTGGAGACGACCACGCATGTGGTGGGTGAAATCGACGGCCGCCTGAAGACCTCGGTCGAAGCCGCCGCCGGCACGGTTGCGCGCGCCAACCAGACGATGGAGGCGGTGACCGCCGGCCGCAGCCGGGTGAGCAACGCCGTGGGTGCGATGAGCCGGGTGTCCGAAAGCGCCAAGGGCATCGACACGGTGATCGAGGGCCTCGACAAGATTGCCTTCCAGACCCGCGTGCTGGCGATGAACGCCGCGGTGGAGGCCGGCCGCGCCGGCGAAGCGGGACGCGGCTTCGCGGTCGTCGCCGACCTCGTCTCGGCACTGGCGATGCGGGCGGAGGAGGAAGCGGGCCGCGCCCGCGACCAGCTGACCGTCACCCAGGTGGAGATCGGCGCCGCGGTCTCCGCGGTCGAGGATGTCGACGGCGCCTTCGACTCCATCTCCGAAAATGCCCAGTCGGTCCACCAGTTGCTCGCGCAGGTGGCGGAGGACAACCGCGTCCAGTCGGCGGCGATCTCGCGCCTCAACGAAACGATCCGGACGATGGACCAGTCGACCCAGCAGAATGCGGCGATGGTGGAGGAAACTTCCGCAGCCGCGCGCAACCTGATGGGAGAAGTCGCCGACCTCGCCGAACGCGCAGGCCGTTTCCGCACTCAGCCGGGCGATCCCCGCCCGGCCGCACCGACCGCGCAGCGCCGGGCGGCTGGGCGCGCGCCGGCACCCGCGCCAGTCGTGGACGTCGAGGAAGAAGGGGCCTGGGTCTAGGCGGCAGCGCCCTGGCGCGCCGCCGCGCGCAGCTTGGCGAACAGGTCGGTGAAGGTCAGCCGCGTGTCGATCGCGCGGTAGACCCGCATCGGCCGGCCCCGGGGATCGGCGAGGTAGCGGCCATCCGGCCCGAGCTTCGGCGTCGGCCGCACCACATAGTCGCTCGAGGCGCTGTCCGGTTCGTAGGGCGTCTGCAGCGCGGTGAGCGTCACCAGCGGGCTGTCCCCCAGGATATAGGTCTCGCCGAGCCCGTCCGGGAAGCGCCCCCGCACCGCCTGCAGCGCATCGAGCAGGAAGGCGCCCGCGCGCCCTGCCCCGGCCAGCGCGGCCTCCAGTTCCGCCATGCCGATGGTCAGCTGCCGATAGACGTTGCGCGGCACCTGCCAGATCGTGACGTCGCTCGCGTTGAACACCGTCTCCACCGCGGCGCTGTCGATGGTGAGATTATATTCGGGGTCGGTGCGCGGCGGCACGCCGGGCAGCAGATCCCCCCACTCCATCCCGCCGATCCAGACGAGCGTGATCCGCCGTCCGATCTCCGGCGCGATGCGCAGCGCTTCGGCAAGGTCGGTCAGCCCGGCCCCGGCGCAGTAATAGAGCGGCCTGGTATCGGTACGCCGCGCTTCCGCGATGATCCGAGTCACCGCCGGGGTTGCCTGGGGCGGTGCGCCCGGGGCCGGCGCTGTATTGCGGCCCGCAAGGATCGGCGGCGGCGTCACGCCCAGCAGGCCCGCCAGTGTGCCCGCAACCGTCGCGGCGTGTTCGGCCTGCACCGTCGAGCGATCCATGAAGTCGTTCGGGTGGATATGCGATCCGACGATCAGCGGGATCGTGACCGAGGGCGAGAGCAGATGGTGCGCGAGCTGGAACAGGCCGTCCGGGTCCCCCGAATAGTCATTGTCCAGGATCACCCGCGACCGCGCCGCCGGCGCGCCCCGCGCCTGGGGCAGGAGGGCGGCGGCGGCCAGGCCGGCAGCACCGCTGAGGATCGCACGGCGGCTCCGCCTTCCCGACATCACGACTTCCTCATCCAAAGGCGACGATGCGATCCCCCAGCCGCTCCGCCTCCTCGCGATCATGGGTGACGAGCAGGATCGGCAATCGCAGCTCGTCACGCAAGCGTTCGAGCAAGCCCAGTATCTCCTCGCGCCGCGCACGATCGAGCGAGGCCAGCGGCTCGTCGAGCAGCAGGAAGGCGGGGTCGGCCAGCAGTGCGCGGCCGATCGCCACGCGCTTGGCTTCCCCGCCCGAGAGCGTGCGCGGCCAGCGATCGAGCAGATGCGCGATGCCGAGCAGGCCGATCACGCCATCGACATCCGTCGCGCCGCCCTTGCGCCGGCCATAGAGCAGGTTGGCGCGCACCCGCAGGTGCGGAAACAGCCGCGGCTCCTGGAACACATAGCCCGCGCGCCGCGCCTCGGGCGCAAGATCCAGCGCCAGGGCAGCGTCGAACAGCGTGCGCTCGCCCACTCGGATATGGCCGCGGTCCGGCCGCAACAGCCCGGCCACCATGTTGAGCATGCTGGTCTTGCCCGCGCCCGAGGGGCCGAACAGCACCGTCACGCCCGCGCCGGGCTCGATCCGGCAGGCGATTGCGGTCTCGCCCAGCGTGCAGGCCACGTCGATGTCAAAGGACATGGGTGCCCCGTCCGGTGCGCCGCGCGACCAGTTCCGATCCCAGCAGCGCGATGAAGGCGATCGCGATCGACAGCGCGGAAAGGCGCAGCACCTGCCCCCCCCCGCCCGGCACCTGCAACGCCGAATAGATGGCGAGCGGCAGCGTCTGGGTTTCGCCCGGCACGTTGGAGACGAAGGTGATCGTCGCGCCGAATTCGCCGAGTGCGCGGGCAAAGCCGAGCACCAGCCCGGCCAGCACCCCCGGCAGGGCGAGCGGCAGGGTGACGGTGGCGAAGGTTCGCCAGGGCCCCGCCCCCAGGCTGCGCGCGGCCTGTTCCAACCGCCGGTCCACCGTTTCCAGCGACAGCCGGATCGCGCGGACCATCAGCGGCAGCGCCATCACCGCCGAGGCGATCGCCGCACCGCTCCAGCGAAAGAGTACCGTGGTGCCGAGCCCGCGCTCGATCAGGCCACCCAGCGGCCCGGCGGGGGCGAAGGCGAGCAACAGCATCCAGCCGGTCACCACCGGCGGGACGACGAGCGGCAGGTGGACCAGCGCATCGAGCAACAGCTTGCCGCGAAAGCGCACGCGAGCGAGCAGCCAGGCAAGGCCGAAGGCAAGCGGCAGCACCGCCAGCACCGCGACCCCGCCGACCTTCAGCGACAGGAGCACGATGCCCCATTCCTCGGCGCTCAGCATGGGCGCAGCGTCACCGGCGCCGTGTCACAGGGGTGTGAAGCCGTAGCGCGCGAAGATCGCCTTGCCGCGCGCGCTGATCAGGAAGCGGCGGAACGGCTCGGCATCGGGGCTGGCGGCGGTCTTCAGCCGGGCCACCGGATAGCGGATCGGCGGGTGGCTGGCGGCAGGAAAGGTGCCCGCTATGCGTACCTTGGCGGAGGCGCGCGCGTCGGTGGCATAGACGATCCCGAACGGCGTCGCGCCGCGTTCGACCAGCGCCAGCGCCGCGCGCACATTCTCGGCACGCACGATCTGGGGCGCGAGCCGGTCCCACGCGCCGATCTTCTGGAGCGCCGCCTTGCCGTAAAGGCCGGCGGGCACCGCATCGGGATCGGCCATGGCAAGGCGCGCCTGGCCGATTGCCGCGAGCAGCGGCCCGGCGCGATCAAGCGCGATCGTACGGCGGTCGGCGGCGGCGCCAGCCAGCACCAGCCGGTTGCCGAGGAAGGCGATGCAGGTGCCGGGGGCGAGCTTGCCGGCCCTTTCCACGGCGTCCATCCATGGTTCGTCGGCAGAGACGAACAGGTCCGCGGGCGCTCCCGACTGGATCTGCCGGGCCAGCGCCGAGGAAGCGGCGAACGACAGCACCGGGCGCGGATGGCCCAGCCGCCCCCAGGCGTCGGCAGCGGCGTTCATCGATTCCTGCAGGCTGGCGGCCGCCAACACCAGCGGCGGCCGGGGCGCGGCATGGGCGGCCGGCATGAAGCTGAGCGCTATCGCCAGAAGCAGCGGCCGGCGCGCGCAGGAAGTGTTGAAAACCATGAGACTGCATCCGTTGGGCGGAGGGGGTACCGTCGCGGGACGATCGGGCCCTGTCAAGCTGGCGGGCTGCCCCGCCCCGAGCCTCTATGCGGAAAGCGCCGCAACCGCAGGAAAACGGGCGCAAGTTGACGAGGCAACCAGTCCCCTGCATCGTGAACGCGCCGTGGCTGGAAGCGCCGCAGGATCAAGACTGCGGGCAGGTCCTTGCACAATCCGAAGCCGAGCATGGCTTGCGCCCTATGCATTCTGATCTCGGCCTGCAGCGGCGGAGGCGGTGGCGGTGGCGAAGCCGCGCTAGGCCTCGCGAAGTCCGGCGGACGCCCGCTGGGGGCCCCGCCGCAAGGCCCGCACCGCGCCGATCACGCTGCTCGCCACCAGATCGGCGGCGGGCGCGTGGGTCAGCGCGGCTTCGGCCGGTCGCACGCCTACCGCGTGGCGCAGCGGCAACCGCCCCGAGCGCACCCCTGCCCGGCACAGCCGCCACCACAGCCGCGAGATCTCGCGATCGACCAGCGCCAGCGTCTCCGCATCGCGCCCCTGTGCCGCGAAATGGGCGCGCAGGACCGCGATTCCCTCGAACAGGCGGCGTAGCTCCGCCCGGTCGCCGATCGGCGCCTTGGCCATCACGTAGCGGACCAGCAGCGGTGCGATGTCCGGCGCATGCGCTCCCAGCAGCGCGGCATGGCGTTCGCGGAGCAGCGCTTCGGCATGGGCGGTCATCGTGCCGTTGAACCGCTGCGAGGCGCCGCCGGCATGGATGCGATACTGGGTCAGCACCGTGTCGATCTGTTCGATCCGGCCGAAGGCGCGAAGGCGGTGGTAGAGATCGAAATCCTCGACATAGCGGCATTCGGGCCGCTCGAACGGCTCCAGCTTCCGGGCGGCATCGGCGCGGAACAGCACCGAGGACCAGACCAGCGGATTCTGCACCAGCATCAGCCAGTCGATCAGCCCTGCGGTGAGCGGCCGCGGCCATTGGCCGGGACGCAGCTTGCCGTCGGTCAGACAGTCGGTCGCGGTGCTTACCAGCACCGTGCCGGGGTTCGCCTCCAGCCAAGCCAGCTGCCGGGCGAAGCGATCGGGCAGGGTGAGGTCGTCCTGATCGAGCCCGGCGATATAGCGGCCCCGCGCCTCGGCGAAGGCTCGGTTGCGCGCCACCACCGGGCCGCCGTTCACGGCGCTTTCGATCACCCGGATACGGGGATCGCGCACGCCCCGCAGCACCGCCACGGTGTCGTCTTGCGAGCCGTCGTCGACCGCGACCAGCTCCCAGTCGGGACAGGTCTGTGCCTGCAGGCTCGCCAGCGTCTCGGGGAGCAGCACGGCGCCGTTGTAGGTCGCCATCACGATCGAAATGGCGGGCGCCACGCTCATGCGGCGGCGCGTGCCTGCTCGGCGAGGATCTGGTCGATCACCATCCGGCCGATATCGTTCTGCCACAGCCACAGCCCGTTGGCCTTGCCGCTGAAGCTCGCCTCGCCGCCCAGCGGGCCGTCGGGCACATGGCCCGAGGCCAGCCCGAGACCATAGACGCCGGGCAGCGGCCGGCCCTCGGCATCGAGGACGCGGCACTGCTGGTCGACGAGCCGCGGCCGGCCGGGGCGATCCGCCATCAGCGCGATCCGCTGCCCCTCCACGTCGTAGAGCGGCAGCGCCCGCGGGCGATAGCCAAGCGCGCCGATCACCACGTCCGCGTCCCGCAATTCCGCCTGCATTGCGGCGTCGTTGTCGCCGGTCAGGCGGCACAGCACCATGCGCGGATCGGGCGCGCGACCGCCGACGCCGAGCATCCGTAGCACCAGCTCGCGCGCTTCCAGCCGGAAGCCTGCCAGGCGATAGACGAAGCCGCTCAGCGGGCAGATATCGTCCGGCCCGAAATCGGTGAAGCCATCGGCCCACGCCTCCTCGGCCGAGCGATAAAAGGGCCGCAGCGGCCGGCGATGGTAGAGCCGCAGCGCCCCTGCCCCCAGCGGCAATGCCGGGCTTGCCTTGAGGAGCAGCACGGCAGCCGCCATCGCGCTGGTCGAACCGCCGACGACGGCGATGCGCGGCGCGCGGATATCGGCGAGCCGGGCGCGGAGCCGATCGAGCCCGCCGAGGCGGAGGAACGCGTCGCCCAGCACCAGCCGATCGCCCGCCAGTTCCCCCAGCGGCACGCCGGCGACCTGCTCGGCGGCGACGTGCGCGGGATCCTGATGCCCGCCGGTCGCGATCACCAGATTGGCCGCGCGCATCACCCGATCCTCGCCGGTCAGCAGGTTGCGGACCTTGGCCGCCCAGTCCCCCTGCGGCGTGCGATGCGCCTCCAGCACTTCGGAGCGGGTGGCGACGACGCCCCCCTGCCCGGCCACGATCGCGCCGAGCCGCGCGCCGGTCGCCTCCAGGAAGGGCGTGGTGCGCGCCAGCGGCACGCCCAGCCGGCCGGCATGCAGCGCGACCTCGCGGCCCGCCGGATGATCGGTCAGCGCGGCGATGTCGCCGTGCACATTGTCCTTCACCGCGGTGAGGAAGGTCTCGGCCGTGCTGTCGGAGGTAATCGCGTAGCTGCCGATCTCGCCACGCCCCAGCACGGCATCGCGCTCGACGATGGCGAGGCCGCTCCGGGCGAGCCCGACGAGCTGGTTCGCCTTGGTCGCCGCGGTCAGCAGCGCGGTGCCGGCCGGGCCGCCGCCGACGACCAGCGCCGAATGCACCGTTCGCCCGCGCCGCTCCACGCGGAGACCGTCCAGCCCGACGAAGCGGCAAGCCTCGATCAGTGCATCGCACACGGTATCGACATCGGCGAGGGTCATTCCGTCGGTCACGGGCAGCGACAGGATGCGCCCCGCAATCTCGTCGGCGACCGGCAACGGGCCGTCGATCACGCAGCTTGCCCGGAACCAGGGCTGTTCGCCCAGATGCGGGCTGAAATAATGGCCCGCGCCGATCCCCTGCTCGGCCAGCCGCGCGATGATCGCGGCCCGGTGGCCGGCAAAGGGCCGCGGCAACAGCATCGACTGGAACTGCAGCGCCGGCCGCGCCCCGCGGAGCGCCTGGAATTCGAACCCGTGATCGCGCGCAAACCCGCCGAGGCGCGTCCGATAGGCCTGGTCGAGGCCGGCGCGGTGCGCGGCGAGGCCCTCCAGTTCCTCCAGCTTGGCCATGGCGAGCATGCCCAGCACTTCGGGCAGCTTGGCGTTGAGGCCCGGCCCCTCGGCCGATCGCCCCTCGACAAAGCCGAAATTGGCGAGGCTGCGCAGCGTCTCGATCAGGGCGACGTCGCCGCTATGGATCAGCCCGCCCTCGGCCGTGGCGAACACCTTGGTGGCGTGCATCGAATAGACGACCGGGAACGGCAGCCCCGCGCCAAAGGCACGCCCGTCGGCATCGCGCGCGCCGAGCGAGGCGGCGGCATCCACCACCACCCCGATGCCGCGCGCATGATAGTCATGGTAGCGCGCCAGATCGATTCCGGCGCCGAAGGTGGCGTAGGGCACCACCACCGCGATGCGATCCCCGTAGCGATCGAACGCCGCAGCTTCGGCTGCCCGGGCGATCGTCCAGTCCTCGGGATCGATGTCGCACAGCACGGGCGTGAGGCCGGCCCATTGCACCGCCTGGGCCGTGGCGGCGAAGGTGAAGGCCGGCACCAGCGCCAGGGCGCCCGAGCCCGCGCGCGGACCGGCGGCGTGGCGGATCGCCAGCATCAGTCCGCTCGTCGCATTGTTGACCGCGAGGCAGTCCCCTTGGCCGCCGAACACTCGCGTGGTCATCGCCGCTTCGAAACCGCGCACCACCGGGCCGCCATTCGAATAGACCCCGCGTGCCTCGATGCCGCGCAGGCCCTCGATCATCGTGCTCAGCCGCGATGGCTGCGGTGCGATCAGCGGCAGCCGCTGCATGCTCATCTCCCAATGCCTTTCCACCAGGAAAGGCGGACGCGGTGGGACCATGGCAGACACGGCTTAGAAAAACGTAAAATGCCAGAAGGGCCGGCCCGGTCTCCCGGTCCGGCCCTTCCAGTCGATCCGTAGAAATCAGGCGGCGATGGCAAGCCCGGCCAGCTGGCGACGGCGACGGATCGCGCCGCCGGCGATGGCAAAGCCGAACAGCATGGTCGCCCAGCTCAGCGGCTCCGGCACCGCCGTTGCCGCACGATAGACGTCCGCCGTGTTGATCGTGTAGCCCTTGTTGGCGAGCACATCGAGGTTGAGGTTCCAGCCGATCGTGTCGAACGCGGCCAGGTCGGTCGCGCTGATCACACCCATCTCGCCGTAGCAGAAGGTCGGGTCCATCACGCCGATCTGGTTATAGCCGTTGCAGCCGCCGGCGGCGCTGGCCGTATCCTTGAAGTGCGATGCCTGGCGGCCATCGCCGTTATACGCGCCGGTCGAGAACTGCGAACGGCCGTTGAACTGCGTCTTGCCGCCGTCGATCGAGAAATAGGACGCCGTGCCGACCGACCAGTCGAGCACCGGATCGCTGCCCGCAACGACATTCTTCGGATCGTTGCTGTAGCGGAACAGGTCCAGCATGGTGCCGACGGCCTGATTGTCCCAGACATAGCTGGGGCCCGAGGCGGCCGCGGGGCCCTTGCCGCTGTAGACGTCATAGGTATCGACGCCGCTGATGAAGCCCAGCGCATGGCCGATCTCGTGGATCGCCACGCCGATGAAATCCATCTGATTGTTGCTGATGCCGTTCAGCGGATTGAAATCGAAGCTGAAGGCAGAGCTGAACGTGATGTTGGCGTCATTGCCGGCCGAGAAGCCGGTATAGCCGAGCGCCTTGAGGTTCGCTTCGGTCGAGACGACGCGCGTGTTGTTGGTGGTCAGCGAGGTATCGTAGACGACCTTGGTCGGATCGATCCCGCGCGTGCCCGTGGTGGGCGCGTTGCGGATCATCTGGACGCCGACATTGGCACCCGACTGATAGAGCTGCGGCAGGACCACCGCGCTGTCCAGCGCCGAATTGCCGGTGGCTACGAGCTGCTGCAGCGCCCCAAGCACCGGCACGCTGTACCGCGAACTCTGCGTCGATCCGATCACGCCGGCATCCAGCGCGCTGTAGCCGATGCCGAGGTTGATCGTGACGTTGCTGGAGATCACGCTCTCCCAATAGCCGGCAGCGATCTTGAAGCCCATCTCGGCGGGGCTCCCCGCCACGCCGCCATTGTCGATCAGGTTGATCTTGAGCTGCGCCTGCGCCGGTGCAGCGGCTGCGACCAAGCCAAGCACGGCAGCTCCGCAGGCGACCATCGTCTTCATGTTCTTCCGGATCAACATTGATTTCCCCCATGGTTCGACGCGTTCCCGCGCGTCATTTCGATAGTTAACAATTTATTGCCGAACAGCGTCAAGAGAGCGCGAGAATGGCCTCAAAATGACGGCCAAGCGTGCGGAAAATGTCACACTTGCAAGATCATGCATGCTTTTGGCCGTAACCTTGGCGCAGGACGGGGCATGCTGGCGCCCCCCGACCAATAGCTCCGGCCGAAATAATTGCCCGCTTATCCTATGGCCTGCCGCGTAACGTAGAAAACCGTAGGTGATCGCCTTCACTTCTACGCAATCCGTCAATCCATTCCGACTATCAGCAATGCGGACTTCAACCGTTTCTCCAACAGACAGGATGGATCCGTGAAGATTCGTGGATTGATACTCCCGCTCATCATGACCAGCGCGTTCACTATTCCGGCGATTGCTCAGACGTCTGCCGGCAATAGCAAGAAAGAAGACGCGCAACCGTCGGCCGAGAAAGAGGTTTTCTCTACCGGCGTGGCGAAGGGCCGCGATCGACTGGATAGCGCCACCTCCACCAGTTCGCTGAAGGGCAGCGAGGCGCAGAAGCTGGGACCGGTGGGCCTTGCCGACATCCTGCGCACCATGGCCGGCATTCGCGTCGAAAACGGAATCAGCGAAGGCAACAACAACTACACGGTGCGCGGCCTGCCGATCGGCTCCGGCGGCTCCAAATATGTCCAGATCGAGGAAGACGGCCTGCCCGCGCTCGAGTTCAACGACATCTTCAACATCGCCGGCGACAGCTTCTTCCGCGCCGATTCGACGCTCGCGCAGATCGAGACGATCCGCGGCGGATCGGCCTCCACCTTCGCCTCGGGTTCGCCGGGCGGCCTGATCAACCTCATTTCCAAGACGGGCGATGTGGAAGGCGGCTCGATCCAGCTGACCACCGGGCTCGATTACGACCTGAAGCGCGCCGACTTCGACTATGGCGCGAAGCTCAGCGACAGCCTGCGCTTCCATGTCGGCGGCTTCTACCGCGCCGGCGAGGGGCCGCGCACGACCGGCATGACCTCGTTCCGCGGCGGCCAGGTGAAGCTCAACGTCACTAAGACCTTCTCGAACGGCTATATTCGCGCCTATGCCAAGCTGCTCGACGACCGCGCGCCGAGCTATGCCACCTATCCGGTGACGCTCACCGGCACCAACGACGCCCCGGTGCTGGGCAACATCCCCGGCTTCGACATCCTCAAGGATACGATGCTCTCCCCCAACATCAGCACGATGCTGGGGCTGGACAGCACCAACCGCGTCACCGCCTATTCGGTGAAGGACGGCCAGCATGCCGAGGCCAAGTCGCTGGGGCTGGAGGCGCAGTTCGATCTGGGCGGCTGGACGCTCACCGATCGCATCCGCTACTCGACCGCCTCGGGCCAGTTCCTCCGCGGCTTCCCGAGCACGATCGCGCCGATCGCCACCGTCGCCGCCTCGCTGGCGGGTGCCGGCGCCACCGCCACCTATGCCAACGGCCCCAATGCCGGCAAGGCGGTGCCGACCAATGCGAACGGCAACGGTCTGCTCTCCAACTTCTACGTCAACAGCTACAATCTGCGGAACGGCGACCATTTCGCCAACGACTTCCGCGCCACGCGCGTGTGGAAGATCGGCCAGGGCGACCTGACCGTCACCGGCGGCCTCTACATCGCCAGCCAGACCGTCGCGGCGGACGCGATGCAGGTCTCGATGGTCACCGACGTGGTCGGCGGCGGCAAGGCGGCGCTGGTCAACCTCACGTCCGCGGCGGGAGTCGCGCAGACGCAGGACGGCGTCTATGCCTATGGCCGCAACGGCCCGCGCCTGCGCCGCTCGTTCGACGTCGATTACAGCTTCTTCGCGCCCTATGCCTCGGTGAACTATCATTTCGGCAAGATCGCGATCGGCGGCAGCCTGCGCTACGATACCGGCCATGCCCGCGGCACGATGATCGGTTCGGACCTGGGCGGCGGCCGCGTCGGCACCGGCACGATCGACATGAACGGCGACGGCAAGATCAGCGCGCCGGAAACGCGCGTGTCGATCCTGCCGCTCGGCCAGCCGGCGCCGGTGAACTTCGACTTCAAATATCTCAGCTATTCGGCCGGCATCAACTACCGCGTCGCCGAGCCGCTGGCGCTGTTCGCTCGCTACAGCCGCGGTGGGCGTGTGAATGCGGACAAGATCCTGTTCACCAACGCGATCAACGCCGATGGCAGCATCATCGAGGATCGCCAGGCCTATGACGCGGTGAAGCAGCTCGAAGGCGGGCTGAAGTTCCGCCGGAACGGCATCACCTTCAACGCCACCGCCTTCCTGGCCTATGCCGACGACCACAATCTGCTCAACGGCTCGGTCACCTGGACCAACCGCAAATACCGCACTTATGGCCTGGAGATGGAGGGCGGAATCAAGCGCGGCCCGTTCAGCCTGGCGGCGGGCGCCACCTACACCAAGGCGAAGATCACCAAGGACTTTTTCGACGCCACCCAGACCGGCAAGCAGCCCCGCCACCAGCCGGCCTGGACGCTGCAGGCGACCCCGCAGGTCGAGACGCGCTACGCCACGGTCGGTGCCAGCGTGGTGACGATCACCAGCAGCTATTCGCAGGACGTGAACCAGCTGAAGATGCCCGGCTTCACCACCGTCGGCGGCTTCGTGATCCTGCACCCGACCAAGGCGATCGACGTCTCGGTCACCGGCGCAAACCTGTTCAACGCCAAGGGCTTCCTCGACATCAGCCAGAGCACCATGCCCACCACCGGCATCGGCTGGGCACGATCGGTGCAGGGCCGCACCCTCGCCGCCGCGGTCCGCTTCAGCTTCTGACGTTTCGTTCCGGAGAGCACCTGCCCGGTCGCCCCATAGCGGCCGGGCATTTTTTGTGGTCAGCGCGCGGCGGGTACCGCTGCGATCTTCACATGGAGCGCCGGAAACACGTCCTCGATCGGCTTGCTGTCCGGCAGCACATACACATAGCCGCCCTTCTTCGCGTACATCGGGCTCAGCAGCCTGGTGTAGAAGGCGGTCGGCACGTTGATGCAGCCGAAGGTAATGCGGTTGTCGTCGGGCGTCGGCGAGGCGAGCCGCTCGCGCCGCTTCTCCTTCCGCGCCGCAGCCCCGGTCGGCACCGGATGCAGCGCGACCGAGGTGTAGTAATCCACCCACAGCACCCGCTCCTTGCCGACCGCGAGGCCGAACTTGGCGAGGAAGCGTCCGGCGGGCGTGGTCTTCTCGGCGGGGCCGATCTCGGAGAGCTGCTTGGCGCCGACGCCGGGGCTCGCATCGTCCCCGGCGGTGATGCCGATCAGCACCGGCACCGCGGCCAGCTGCTTGCCCGCCGCGTCGTACAGGAACAGCGCCGCGTGCGGCTTGTCGACAATGAGATAGGGCAGCCCGTTATTGTCGCCCGCCTCGGACACCCAGTCATGCACCCGCAGCGTATCGGCGGAGGGGGCCAGTTCCGGCGCCGGCGCCTTCACGGCCGCGGGCTTCGCCTTTCGGGGCTTGGCCTTGGCGCCCTTCGGCTTGGATTTGGCCGCGGCCGGCCTGGCGTCCTGCGCGGCGGCGGCGGTCGGCGGCGCGAGCAGCGCCAGTGCGGCAAGCGCGAGAAAGCCCTGGATCATCGATTCCGTTGCTCATGGGAAAGTGGGTGGCCGCGCGACTGCGCGACCACCCGATAGATCCGGCCGGAACCGGCCGGCGTGAGGGTCGAGGCCTTAGTTGCGCGGACGCTTGCGCGGCTTGGCGTTCTGCTCGTCCACCTTCTGCGACAGCGCCTGCTGCTGCTGGTCGAGCGTGTCGACACGGCCGTTCAACTGGTCGAGCCGCTGGCCGTTCTGCTGCGCCTGGCCCGACGCGGCCTGCGCCTGCGACAGCGCCTGCTTTGCGGTACCGTCGGTTTCCTGGAGTCGCGTCTCGAGCGCGTCGACGCGCTGGCTCACCGGGGCGATCTGTTCGCGGACGAACTTCTTGGTGGCGCAGCCGCTGAGGCCGACGGCACCGATCATGAGCATCGCGAGGGGGGCAAACTTCATTCCGTTACGCATGTACACACCTTTCACTGGTTAATAAAAACAAAGGCTCAGCACCCAAGCCGGAGCACCGGGACCGCAACAATCCCGATTCTGTCCGACCGTGCGTCTTGTCCGCTGGACGGAGCCTGAACGGCCGGTCATCGCCGCTTTCCCTTCCGTTTGCCGACAGGCGCGAAGGGGTCGCGCGGGATTCCGTCATCGCTGGCCTCGGCCTTGGCGGGGCCGTGCTGCGCCGCTACACAGCGCTGGAGCTCCGCCACCGCGGCACCGCTGCCGTCGAGCGGCAGGCGCTCCACCGGCGTATCGCCGCGATCGATGTGGAGCGCCTTCGATCCGGCAAAGGCGGTGGGGAAACCGGCATCGAATGCCGCGACGAAGCCCTGCTTGCCGTCCGCGACGATGCCCACCGCGGCATGGTTGGGATAACCGCCCTGGCTCAGCTTGTAGGTGAGCTTCAGCCGGTCCTGCGGGCGGATCGACCAGTTTTCGTTGAGCACCGAGAAATGGTTGCTGCCGTCGCGGCCGAGCCCGAGCAGCACGCTGGTATGCCCCGGGCGATCATAGTCACGGCTGATGAAACACCCCGATCCGTCCTTGCTGGGCGCAATCGTCCAGTCGCCGAGCTGGCGGGCGGGATAGTCCTGCGCGAGGGCCGGTGCGGCGATCAGCAGTGCGACAACGGCACTTGCCACGCTGCGGCAGCGGAAGCGCGCCGACGAGGCTGACAGGAAGGGCAAGGCTGATCTCTGCACGCTCGCGACCATTGTAAAGGACGGCGCGATAACGTTCGGCTGCCGGAATGGTTCACAAGCCGCCGCTGCGGCACTCCCGCAACGGCGCGCAAGACGCTTGCCGAGTATACAAACCGCGCGCCCTACGGCCCGCCAAAGTTGCAGTTTTCACCACCCCAATGGACATATCGATCGTGTCACAAAACATTGTAGTGGTGTAGGCAGGGTTGTGGAAGAACGCACCCGGTGTCGTATAGGAAGCACTATACGGCATCGTCAAAACGTTCACCATACCCTTGTGCTTCTCGCGCCGTATCCGCGACAATAACTAGCCTTTCGTCACGGATGCCCAGCAGCTTCGGGCATTGCCCCAATGACGCTTAGGCAATACGATGGAGAGTCACCGATGGAAAACGCGATCGTTTCACCCTTTCAGTATTCGTTGATCTACAACGCATTCTCCTTCACCTTCGCGACGATGGCAGCCGCCACCATCTATCTTTGGTTCGGGCGATCCCAGGTCTCCTCGGCGTACAAGAATGCGGTGACGATCTCCGGCCTGGTCACGGCGATCGCGGCCTATCACTATTTCCGCATCTTCGAGAGCTGGGAATCCGCCTATCACTATGTGAACGGCACCGTCACGGCCACCGGCGTCGCCTTCAACGATGCCTATCGCTATGTCGATTGGCTGCTCACCGTGCCGCTGCTGCTGATCGAGCTGGTACTGGTGATGCGCCTGTCGCGGGAAGAAACCGTGTCCAAGGGCTGGCGCCTCGGTCTTGCCGCCGCTCTCATGATCATTCTCGGCTATCCGGGCGAGATCGCCGCCGACATTCCCACCCGCGCTTTGTGGGGCACGCTTTCGGCCATTCCGTTCGTCTACATCGTCTGGGAACTGTTCAGCGGCCTCGGCAAGTCGATCGACCGCCAGCCGGAAGCGGTGCGCGGCCTGGTGAAGCAGGCGCGCCTGCTGACCTTCGCCTCGTGGGGCTTCTACCCGATCGTCTACATGGCGCCCTACGCCCACCTCACCGGGCCGGACGTGACGACCGTGATCCAGATCGGCTACACGATCGCGGATCTCGTGGCGAAGGCCGGCGTCGGCCTGCTGATCTTCGCGATCGCCCAGCGCAAGTCCGAAGTCGAAGGCCACGGTACGCCGCACGCGGCCTGATCGGCGATGCGCGCCGGTACCTCCCTCCCCTTACCGGCCGCCATCGGCACCGCCCGGTCTTCTGCGCTCGCGCAGGACCGGGCGGTGCCTTGGCTATTCTGGCTCGGCGCCGTCCTGCTCGGCCTGGCGCTGATCGCCAGGATCGACCTCCATACCGCCGCGGCAACACAGGCCGGCATGCTGCTGATGCTCGTAGGCGGACTGCCGCATGGCGGGCACGACCTGCTGGTCGCAAAGCGGCGGTGGGGGATGAAGGGCAGCGCCCTCGCCCTGTTTCTCGCCGCCTACAGCGCGGTCGCAGCGGCGATGGCGCTCACCTGGTGGATCGCCCCCTTGCTGGCGCTGCTCGCCTTTCTGGGGCTGGCTGCCTGGCATTTCTCCGAAGACTGGGACGTGCCACAGGATGGATTGCTGCGCAGCGCTGCGGGCCTTGCGCCAATCGCCGCAGCCGTGCTGGGCCAACCGCGCGCCGTATCGGCCCTGTTCGCTGCGATGACCGATCCGCCTACCGCCCGGCACGCGGTCGCACTGGTCACCTTGGTCGCGCCGGTCGCGCTGTTGGTGGCGGCGGTGGCCATCGCCACGGCCTGGCAGACCGGATCGCGCCGCTGGGCCGCCGCACAGGGGACCGCGCTGGTGCTGCTCGCCACTGCACCGCCGACGATCGCCTTCCCGCTCTATTTCGCGCTGCTCCATTCGCGCCGGCACATTGTCGCGATTTTCGACGAGTTCGGCACCAGCGCCGTGGGGCACGGCCCGCCCGCCCTGCTCGCGGCAGCGCTCGCCGGCATTGCCTGCGCGGGCTGGGCGGCGTTCAGCCCGGGCTTCGTCGATCTGGCGCACGGGATCGACCCGGCACTCGCCTTCCAGTTGTTCTCGGTCGTCGCCGCGCCGCATCTGCTGTTCGAGGCGATGGGCACGCGGCTCCGCGCCGACATGGGAGACAGGGGAGCGCACGCGGCGTAAAAGGCGCCATGTCCAACGTCCTGACCCGCCCCGAAGCCGCGCCAAACCAGCACGGCGCCCACGCCTCGGTCCGCGTCGGCAATGCCGTCGTGTTGGAGGCCCGCATCAGCACGAAAGGGCTGCTCGCAGTTGCAGCGATCGTCACGAGCGCGGTGCTGGGATCGGCAGCGATCGTGTTGGCGGCACGGCACGGCCGCGATGCCCCCCGCCCCCTGCCGGACGACCGGCAGAGGTAAGCGGGCTTATTCCTCGCCCATCCGGAGCGCGGCGATAAAAGCCTCCTGCGGGATCTGCACGCTGCCGTACTCGCGCATCCTCTTCTTGCCTTCCTTCTGCTTGTCCAGCAGCTTGCGCTTGCGGCTGGCGTCGCCGCCATAGCATTTCGCGGTCACGTCCTTGCGCAGCGCGGCGATCGTCTCGCGGGCGATCACCTTGCCGCCGATCGCCGCCTGGATCGGGATCTTGAACAGATGGCGCGGGATCAGGTCCTTCAGCCGCTCGCACATGCCGCGGCCGCGGCTCTCGGCGGTCGAGCGGTGGACGATCATGCTCAGCGCGTCGACCGGCTCGTTGTTGACGAGGATGCTCATCTTGACGAGGTCGCCGGCGCGGTGGCCGATCTGCTCATAGTCGAAGCTCGCATAGCCGCGGCTGATCGACTTGAGGCGATCGTAGAAGTCGAACACCACTTCGTTGAGTGGCAGCTCATAGGTCACCTGGGCGCGGCCGCCGACATAGGTGAGGTTCTTCTGGATGCCGCGGCGGTCCTGGCAGAGCTTGAGGATGGGCCCGAGATATTCGTCGGGCACGTAGATCACCGCCTGGATCCACGGCTCCTCGATTTCCTCGATCCGGTTGGGATCGGGCATGTCGGCGGGGTTGTGGAGCTCGATTTCCTTGGCCTCGGCCTCGCCTGCCGCCTTGGTGAGGCGCATCTTGTAGACGACGCTCGGCGCGGTGGTGATGAGGTCGAGGTCATACTCGCGCATCAGCCGCTCCTGGATGATCTCCAGGTGCAACAGGCCGAGGAAGCCGCAGCGGAAGCCGAAGCCGAGCGCGGCCGAGGTTTCCATCTCGAAGCTGAACGACGCGTCGTTGAGGCGCAGCTTGGAGATGCTCTCGCGCAGCTTCTCGAAGTCCGCCGCGTCGACCGGGAACAGGCCGCAGAAGACGACCGGCTGGACTTCCTTGAAGCCCGGCAGCGCCTCGGCGGCGGGCTTCTTGGCGTCGGTCAGCGTGTCGCCGACGCGGGCTTGCGCCACTTCCTTGATCTGCGCGGTGATGAAGCCGATCTCGCCCGGACCGAGGTCGGGCAGCTGCTCGATCTTAGGGCGGAAGGCGCCGACGCGGTCGACCAGATGGGTCGTGCCGGTCTGCATGAACTTGACCTGCTGGCCCTTCTTGATCGACCCGTCGATGATGCGGACGAGGATGACGACGCCGAGATACGGATCGTACCAGCTGTCGACCAGCATCGCCTTGAGCGGCGCATCGGGATCGCCCTTGGGCGCCGGGATGCGCTCGACGATTGCGTCGAGGATCTCGTCGATGCCGATGCCGCTCTTCGCGCTGGCGAGCACGGCGTTCGAGGCGTCGAGACCGATCACGTCCTCGATCTCGGCGCGGACCTTTTCGGGCTCGGCCGAGGGCAGGTCGATCTTGTTGATCACGGGAATGATCTCGTGGTCGTGCTCGATCGACTGGTAGACATTGGCGAGCGTCTGCGCTTCCACGCCTTGCGCGGCGTCGACCACCAGCAGCGCACCCTCGCAGGCCGCGAGGCTGCGGCTCACCTCATAGGCGAAGTCGACATGGCCCGGCGTGTCCATCAGGTTGAGGACATGGCCCTTCCACTCCAGGCGCACGGTCTGCGCCTTGATGGTGATGCCGCGTTCCTTCTCGATGTCCATGTTGTCAAGGACTTGCTCGGACATCTCGCGGTCGGCCAGGCCGCCGGTGCGCTGGATCAACCGGTCGGCAAGGGTCGACTTGCCGTGGTCGATATGAGCGATAATGGAGAAATTGCGGATCTTGGTGATGTCGGTGGCCATGATTCCGCGCGCGATAGCAGGTGGCGCGCAAAAGCCAAAGTACCCGATTGTACGGTGATGCAAGGTCGCTAGGCCGCGGCGCCTCCTTCTGGTACGTCCGCGGCCGGGGTGCGGTCCCCTTCTTCGTGCGGGGCCGCGGTTAGTACAGGGAGGTTTCAGTACGATGATCAAGCAGTTGCTCGGCGCCGCCGGGGCGATGGCACTGTGCGTGGGCGCGGCGCCCGCGCTCGCCCAGAGCAAGCCGACCAAGACGCAGCGGAGCCAGGACCAGGCGGTGCAGGACGTGCCGCACTGCGCGCGCAAGCTCGGCACCCTTTCGATCGTCGATGGCGACGATCCCCGCGGCTGGACGCAATATTCGCTGGCGCCGCCGCAGAAGCTGCTCAAGGTGCTGGTGCAGCGCTCGGGCTGCTTCAATCTCGTCGATCGCGGCTCGGGGCTGCAGGCGGCGGAGAAGGAGCGCAACATCGGCGGCAATCTGGGCCTGCAGCGCGGCTCGAATGTCGGTCAGGGCCAGATCAAGGCGGCGGACTATGTGCTGGTTGCCGAGGTGCAGGCGTCCAATCGCAACGCGGCGGGCAGCGGCGTGGCCGGTGCCGCCGGCGGCGTGATCGGCGGCCCGATCGGCGGCCTTCTCGGCGGCATCAAGTCGCGCAAGATGGAGGCGAACACCGTCCTCTCGCTCACCAATGTCCGCACGACCGAGACGATCGCGACGCAGGACGGCTATGCTTCCAAGAACAGCGTCTCCTGGGGCGCAGGCGGTGGTGTCGGCTTCCTTGGCGGCGGCGTCGGCGCAGTCGGCGGCGGCTATGACAATACCGATATCGGTCGCGTCGTGACGCTCGCCTTCATCGACGCCTATTCGAAGATGGTCACCGAACTCGGTCTGGTCCGTCCGGGCGACGCCGGCACGGCGCAGGCGGCGCCCACCAAGACGTTCACCGCCCAGGCACCCGTGGCACTGCGCTCGGCGCCGAATGCGACCGGCAAGGTGCTCCGCACGCTCGCACCGGGCGCGATCGTCTACCCGACCGGCAACAAGGACGGCCTGTGGTGGGAAGTCGCCGACGAGAACGACAATGTCGGCTGGGTGCTGAACACCAAGCTCGCGCCGTCGAACTGATCGGACGATACCAACCAGAAGGGCCGCCGCGGAGGGATCCGCGACGGCCCTTTTCTTTTGGCTGCCGCACCTCTCCGAGGACAGGTGCGGCTGGCCGGTCTTACTTGAACTTGCCGCTCAGCGAGACGCCGAACACCCGCGGCTCGTTGAGCACGGCGGCGCGGTAGTTCTCGATCACGCCCTTCAGGTTCTTCTCGGCGGTGATGTTGCGGACGAAGCCGGCGATTTCCCACGCGTTGTTCGGCGCAGTGTAGCCGATCTTCAGGCCACCCTCGAAGTTGCCGTTCGAGGTGAACTCCTTCGTCTCGTAGAGCACGAAGTTGGTATAGCCTTGGACGTTCCAGTCCGTGGAGATGAACACGCGGCCATCGTTCGAGAACGGGATGTCGTAGCGCGCGGCGACGTTGAAGTTATATTCCGGCGCGTTCGGCAGCGGATTGCCGTCGATCTTCGCCAGGAACACCGATCCCTGCTTGCGCAGCGGATCGAGCACGGTGCAGGTGACCGCCCCGGCAAAGGCGCAGACCTGGGCCTCGACATTCTTGTCGTCGATCTCGCTGTGCAGCAGGCTGAGGCCCATCTGCATCGAGAAGTTGCGCGACGGGCGCCAGTCCAACTCGGCCTCGGCGCCGTACGCCTTGGCCTTCTTCGCGTTGAGCAGCACGCCGTTGCCATTGGCATCGTTGCCGTTCAGCTGGATGTCGTCGAGCGTGTAGTAGAAGCCCGACAGGTTGAAGCGCACGGTGCGATCCAGCTGCGTCTTGATGCCGGCTTCCCACGACAGGATCTTTTCCGAATTCGCGGTGGTGAAGTCGGAGTTGAACACCGCCGAACGGCCCTGGATCGTCGGACCGCGGAAGCCCTTGGCGACGCGGGCATAGACGCTGACGTCCGGGTTGAACTCATAGCGCGCGCTCACGTCCCAGCTGGGCTGGGTGTCGGACAGGCGAACGTGGCGACGTCCGGTATAGGTGACGACACCGGCCGCGGTGTCGGCGGTCTTCAGCAGGTCGGTGGTCTTGGTGTCCTGCGTCACGCGCGCGCCGGCGGTAAGCGTCAGCTTCGGCGCGATCTCATAGCTCGCCTGGCCGAACACCGCCCAGCTGGTGTTCATGTTGTGCAGCCGCACCCAGTTGTTCGGGTTGTTGGCGGTGCCGCTCAGGAAATAGGCGCGCTGGTAGAAATCGGTGATGTCGCGCGAATCGAAATAGAGGCCGCCGAACTGCCACTTGAGCGGGCCGGCAGCGTTGCTGGCGAGGCGCACTTCCTGGGTCCACTGGTCGAGGCCCTTCACGCGGCCCATCGATTCGCCGAAGCCCGCATTGCCGAAATCGGCAGCCGCGCCGCCATCGGTGTCGCCGCGGCTGCGGCCCGACAGCGTCTCGTAGCCGGTGATCGAAGTGAGCGTAACGCCGCCCAGCGTCCAGTTGAGGTGGAGCGAGCCACCGGCGGTGTTGTACTTCTGCGGGTTATCCGCGCCTTCGTCCCAACGCGCACTGGTGAACTGCACGTTGTTGATCACGTTCGAGCCAAGGTTCAGCGCGCCGCGACGGAACACGGTGGCGGTGCCGTCATACCAGCGGGCATGGCCCGAGGCGAGGATCGACAGGTTCTCGTTCGGCGTCGCGAGCAGCTGCAGGCGCACGTCGCGCTCGTTGAAGCCGCCGGCGGCGTTCTTGCGGCCGACGCGGGTGCCGTCGGCGCTCGGGCCGGTGTAGCTGTTGTCGATATAGTCGTCGCGGTGCTGGTAGAGCCCCGAGATCCGGAAGGCGAGCTTGTCCTGGATGATCGGACCGCCGACGCCGGCATCGACGTTCACGCTGTTATAGCTGCCATAGCTGGCGGTGCCGCGACCCTCGAACTGTTGGGTGGGGCGGATCGAATCGAACTTGATGATGCCGGCAGTGGTGTTGCGGCCGAACAGCGAGCCCTGCGGGCCGCGCAGCACTTCGATCTGGTTGACGTCGAACACCGGGTTCGACTTCATCACGACATGCTCGAGGACGATGTCGTCCTGGATGATCGAGACAGGCTGCGACGCGCCGAGGTAGAAGTCGACGTTGCCGAGGCCGCGAATGTAGAAGCGCGGGAAGATGCGGCCGGTCGAGGATTCGACGTACAGACCCGGCACCTTGCCCGAGAGGGCGAGCAGCGTGTCGTCGCCGCTGGCGGTGTAGTCGCGCGCCTGGGCGGCCGGCAGCACGGCGACCGAGAGCGGCACTTCCTGCTGGTTCTCCGGGCGACGCTCGGCGGTGACGACGATCTCGGCGAGACCGTCCTTGTCATTGGCGGCAGTGGCGGCGCTGTCCTGCGCAAAGGCCGACGGGCACGCGAACAGCGCGCCCATGGCGGCGCCGATCATCAGGCTGCGCTTGTCGCGCATGAGGTTCAACATGGTGGTTTCCCCGAAAGAGTTTTTGATCGTTTTTGTGTGAACGGCACGCGACGAAGCAGCGCGACCAAGGTCCCGCTGCACAGCGACGTGGCTGGTGGATCCCCCCGATGCCGTCGCGGTCGCGCTAGGCCCGGATTGTGAACTTCCTGTGACGAAATCTCGGCGGGTTATCGCAGCCGCGCCCGATCAGACCTGGGCAGCAAATGCCTGAATTGCCGCCATCGCCGATGCATAGCGCGCCTCGCCTTCGCCCCGCACCCGGGCCCAGCGCACGCCGCGGCGCTCCAGTTCCGCGCGCGACAAATCGAAGAAGCGCCGACGGGCCTCCGCAGTCCCGAAGAGCCGCGTGCCGTCCGCGACCCAAGGCAGGTCGATGTCGAACAGCAGGTAGAGGTCGGCGGTGTTGTCCCACGCGTCGAACCACGGATCGCGGGTGCCGAACAGCATATCCGCCCACACGGCCGTCATCAGCGGATCCGTATCGAGGATCAGCGGTGCCGCAGCGGTCGCCGCCATCATCTGCGTGCCGGCGTCGTGCGTCTTGGCGATTTCCACCAAGTCGCGCATCGAGAAGTCCGTGCCGCGCGTCTCGGCATATTCGCGGCCATATTCGTCGAGCACCGTCCCGCCCAGGGCTGCCGCCAGCCGCGGGGCGATGGTTGTCTTGCCGGTGCTTTCCGGGCCGTGGAGGCATATGGTGCGGGGAGTCATGCGCGGGCCTTGTTCCAGTCGATCGCCCCCCACACCGAAAGCGCGAGGAAAATACAATATAGGCCGGCGGTCAGCCAAAGCCCCTTCACCAGGAACAAGGGGATGGCGAGCAGGTCCACCGCGATCCACAAGGGCCAGCATTCCCAGGCGCGCCGTGACTGCAGGATCTGCGCGACGATGCTCAGCACCGCGATGGTACCGTCCCACCACGGATAGGCCGCATCGGTCGCGCGGTGCATCAGCGCGCCCCAGCCCAGCGCCGCGAGGGCGGCTGCGATGCCCCAGCCGAACCGTGCACGGGCGCCGAGCACCGTGACCGGCACCTCGCCTTCTGCCCGCTGCGCGCGCCGCCAGTTCCACCAGCCATAGCCGTTGACCGCGAAGTAGAAGCCCTGGAGCAGCGCGTCGCTGTACAGCCGCGCCTGGAGGAAAATCCACGCGTAGAGCGTGACCATCGCCAGCGCGAACGGGTAGTTCCACAGGCTGCGGCGCACGACGAGCGCGACATTGGCGAGACCCAGCAGGGTAGCGACGGCTTCGATTGGCGACACGGGAACCGTCTGTATCGGCCGCGCATGCGAGGGTCGAGCGCGCTGCGCTGGGGCATTGCAGAAAAAATGCATGCAATCGTCTTTTTGCTGCAACGAAGCGCTTGACGGCTCGGCCAACCCACCCTTATAGGCGCGCCTCCAAGCTCAAGCCGGTCTGCTCCCGAAAGCATCGTAGACCGGACTCCGTCGGGGAGTAGCTCAGCCTGGTAGAGCACTGTCTTCGGGAGGCAGGGGCCGGAGGTTCGAATCCTCTCTCCCCGACCACTTTCTAGTTATGGACGAGAAGCCGCGGTTTTCCGCGGCTTCTCCCATATCCTCGCCCCACCGCAGCGCCTCTACGCCATCCGGTTCCGTTGAAGACGCCGTCTCACGCCGGTCAGCCCGGCTGGTAGCCCAGCCGATCCGAAATCCGGGCGGTGGCGGCGCGCAGCTTCTCGCGCGCGGCGTCCAGGTCCATCACCTGCGAACCGTCGATCAGCTCGAGGAAGGGGATGGTGAGCGCCGCGATCACCCTGCGATCGAAGCCGAAGATCGGATAGCTGATGTCGGTTACGCCGAAGGTGACCGGGCTCTTGCGCGCGTCATGCCCCTGCCGCCGCACTGCTTCCAGCCGCTCGGCAAGCCAGCCGCGATCGACGGTCTCGCCGCGCTCCTCCTCGGCGCCGCGCACCATGCGTTCGGCCAGCTTGTCGCCCGAAAAGGCCAGCAGCACCTGGCCCGAACAACTCCGCACGAGATCGATCTGCGCGCCCACCTTGAGCGCGAACCCCCGGCTCGCCGGCGATTCCTCGCGCGCGACTACCAGCCCGTGCCCATGGCTGGGCACGACGAGATGGCAGGATTGCACCGTATCCCGCGCCAGCATCTGCATTTCGGGCAGCGCGGCGCGCACCAGGTCCTGCGATGGCGTGGCGCGCAGCGCGACATCGAGCAGCTTGTAGGCGACCGCATAGCGATCGGTAACCTCCGAGCGTCGCAGATAGCCGAGCTGCTCCATCACCACGACGATTCGAAACAGTTCGCCGACCGATCGACCGAGATCGGCCGCCATCTCGCTGACCAACGCCCCCTCCGAGCGGCCGGCAAGCAGTTCGATGATTTCAAAGGCCTTTTCGATCGCGGGTGCGGAATAGGTCTTCTTGCCCCCCTCGCGCGCCATGGTATCTCCCCGTCGGTTGCCACCCTCCCTCGCCCGAAAGCGCGATCCATGCAACCGGGCGCCAACATCCAGCTGGCGAGGACGGGCCCCGCACCGGCCGCGCTTGTCGGTCAGGACGACCGGCAGCCACGCGGCGGATGCGGGACCGCGTCGCTTAGAACTGCACGCGGCCGCCAAGCGAGAACACGAAGGCGCGGGCATTGCGCAGCTGGCCCTGGGTCAGGATCGTCGATCCCGCTGCGATCGTCGGCCGGTCGATCGGCGCATTGGCGAAGTCGACATAATTGGCCGCTGCATCGAGAACGATGTTCTTCGTGATCGAATAGGAACCGCCGGCACCGAAGTTCCAGCGGTTCGAGTCCGGCACGCGCGCGTCGCGGCCGCCGTCCTGGGTGGGGGTCGTTGCCCGCTGCACGCCGGCGCGCACCGTCAACGCCGGCGAGACCATGTAATCGACGCCGCCGGCATAGCTCCAGCTCTCGCGATAATTCTCCGGGAGCGCGGCATTGACCGGTGCGCCGAGACGGATCGCGTCGAACTTGTCCCAGTTGTAATGGACGATCTGGCCGTTGAGCGTCAGACGATCGGTCGCCTTCCAGCGCACGCCGGCGATTTCCTGTGCGGGGGTGTAGAAATCCGCCTCGACGTTCGACAGCGACAGGTTGTTCGGCGCGAGCGGCCCGACCAGCCCGCTGACGGTGAGGCTGCCCTTCAGCTTGTGGCGGATCGCCGACTTGTAGCTGAAGCCCGCGGTCACCCGGTCGCTGTGCATCTGGAAGCCGGCGCTCCACCCCACATCCCAGCCGTCACCCTTCAGCGTCTGCTGGCCATCGGGCAGGCTCGCCAGCACGTTGGGGAGCGCGTTGCCGAGCCGGGCATCGGTATATTCGACATTGGCGCCCGCACCGACACGCAACCAGTCGGTGACCGACACCGCGATCGACGGCTGGATGTCGACCGTGCGCAGCCGCGTCGTGGCGGCGCTGTAGCGGGCCCAGCTGCTCGCCGGATATTCGGTGGTGAAGCTGTACGGTGACGTTACCGCCAGCCCGATCGCCACCCGGTGACCCAGCGGCACCGCGATCGCGCCCGAGGGCAGCACCCCGTTGTTGATCGGGTTGCGGGTGGTGCTGTCGCCGCCTACCGGGGCGAAGGGCTGGCCGCCCGGGCGACGGATCAGCGTGCCGGTGTCGACGACTTCGCCGCGCGGCAAAATGGCCGCCACGTTGAGGTTCGCCTCGATCCGCTCGGCATCGGCGATTGCCGCCGGGTTCCACCACAATGAGGCGGCACCGGTATCGGCGACTTCGCCGGAAAAGGCACGACCGGCGCCGCGCGCCGACTGTTCCTGCAGATAGAAGGCCTGGGCATGGGCGGCGCCCGAAAAGCCGACACTGGCCGCCAGCGATGAGCCGGCGGCGAGGAGGAGATGCATCTTTTTCATGGTTTTTCTCACGCTACTGGGGTTCGCGAAAGCGGTTCTCGCTTCGCTCAGCGAACCCGGGTCCAGGTCTGGGTACGGCAGAAGGGCTTGAAGACGCAGCCGCGCAGCTTGAGCTGATCGGGGCCGGCCATGGTGATGTCGGCACTATAGGTCTTGCCGTCTTCGGCGTTGTAGATCTTGCCGCCGCTCCAGTTGACGCCGTCGGCGGTGAAGCCGCTGAGGATCTGCAGGCCCTTCAGCGGGCGGTTCCGCAGTTGCGCGTTCGAATTATGGGTATCGCGGGTGTCCGGATTGGTGCGAAGCGCATCCGAGGTCAGGATCCGCCCGCAGATCGAGGAACCGCAGCGCTGGATCTCGACGATCGCGTTGCGCGTTTGGGTTTTCCACCGACCCTCGACACCCTCTCCGGCTTGCGGTGCTGCTACCAGCATCGCGACAAGCAAACTCATCCACATACTTGTTTTTCCATTGTCTCATGTTCCCGTCGCAGATTCACCGCAACGAGGACAGACAAGGCGTATGTTTACGCTCCAGCCTCTCCTGGGCTGGAACCATACCCATTCCTCAAAGTTCCGCAATGCCGGGTATGTTTCCGCAAATTTCAGGCAAGCCGGTGGCGGCGGGCGATCCTGCGGGCGGTTTCGATGGGAGCAGCGAAGGAGGTGCCGGTGCCGGTCACCGCGCGGCCGTCCGCCAATGCGGTCGGCACGTCGACGCCGCGCTGCCACACATAGGTATAGCCCTGGATTTCCGGGTCGGGCCGGTTGGTGCCGGCCCAGGGCCTGCCGCCCGCATCGAGCGCGCCGACCAGCACGGCGTTAGGGAAGCCCTGCCGGGCCATGGCGAGGTTGCCGGGATGCGCAAGGCCATTGTTGCCGGCGGCAAGCACCACCACAATCCCGGCGGCCGCGGCATCGTGCACGGCAGCGGTGATCGCCGGATCGTCGGCCAGCGCCAGCGAGATGTTGATCGCATCCACCTTCAGCGCGGTCGCCTTGCGGATCGCCGCGACGATCGGGGCAGCACTAGGCTGGCAGGGCGGGTTGGCGCCGGGGCGGCAGCCCGCCGGATCGTCGATCCGCAGCGAGACGATCGCCACCTGCCCGGCTGCCGCACGCGCAAGGATGGTCGCGACCATCGTGCCATGGTCGTAGCGCGGGCGGAAGGCGGGGCGGCCGGGCCCTGCCATGTCATATTCGGCGATCAGCTTGCCGCGGAGCTCGGGGGTCTCGGCGACCCCGCTGTCGATGATCGCCACGCGCGGCACGGCGGCCGGCGAACTTCCCGCAACCGCTGCGAACAGCGCCATTCCCAGCAAGGGCATGCCCCGTCTCCGCTCACCCCGATAAACCCTCGGATACGCTAGAGAAAATCGGTTAACAAGTTCTTCAACTGCGCTCAGTGGTTGCAGGGAGGCGGAACCGATGCCACCGCGCTGGAATCAAGCGAGCAGGAGGAGACCATGTCCAAGGCGACCCGCGCGACGCGGATGCTGGAAACCGCGAAGATCGAGTTCACGGTGCACAGCTATGCCTATGATCCCGATGCCGACGCGATCGGTCTGCAAGCCGCCGAAGCACTCGGCGAGCCGCCCGCGCGCGTGCTCAAGACGCTGATGGCGAAGGTGGATGGCAAGCCCGTTCTCGCCATCCTGCCCTCGGACCGGCAGGTGGCGATGAAGAAGCTCGCCGCCGCGCTGGGCGGCAAATCGGCCGAAATGATGAAGCCGGTGGATGCCGAGCGGCTTTCGGGGTACAAGGTCGGCGGCATCAGCCCCTTCGGCCAGATTCGGGTGCTGCCCGCCGTGATCGAAGAAACCGCTGTCAGCGAGCCCTATGTCTTTCTGAACGGCGGACAACGCGGGTTGCAGCTACGGCTGGCACCCGGCGATGCGGCGCAGCTGCTCAAGGCAACGGTAACCGCTATCATCGCCTGAGCGTCAGAGCGGCTGGGCGTGGCGGGCCGCGTCGCGCAGCAGCTCGATGACATGTTCGAGCAGCGACGGCCGCCCCTTGGGGCCCTGCACTACCGTCGCATAGACATAGGCATGGACCTTGGCGCGCAGCCGGGCCTCGGCGCGAAGCCGCATCCAGTCGCCCGGCAGACCACGTCCCAACCCCGCGGTGATCGGCAAGCCGTTGGCGGCGCCGCGCACCAGCCCGGTCAGCGCCGCACCACCGGCGGCAGCCCAGTCACCGAGCTCCTCCATCATGTCGCGCATCAGGTTCGCATCGACCGGCAGCGGCTGCCATTGGAGATGGTGGAAGGCGATCGGCTGAAGCGCGCGGTCTGCCTCCTCGATCACCCGCCGTGCCAGCGGATCGGCGACCTGCCGCACCACCGGCGCGATCCGGGCGGCGACGAAGCGGGTCTGCTCGATCAGCCCGTCCTGCCAATCGGCCTGCGACAGATCGGCATCGAAGCTCTCGACCAGGTCGGCGGCGGCCTGCTGCAGCACCGCGCGCGCCATCGCGACATGCACGTCGCGCCAGCGGCGGATCTCGCCGCGGCCGAACAGGCGCATCAGCACCAAGGGAAACGCTCCGCGATCATGCGCCGGACCAGACCAGAAACAGCGCCCAAGCTCAACCGTTTCACCGCGCGCCGAACGCCGGCACGCCGGGAGGCACCGCGGCATTGCGCCAGCGCTCGACCGGCACCGTCTCCACCCGGCCCTCCTTGGTTCGCCGCCGCTGGATCAGCGTCGCTTCCTGCTGCGTGGTGCCGCCGATCCGTGCGCGGGTGCGCACCCAGAAGGTGCTGGAGCGGAAGGAGCAGCCCCAGGGCAAGGTCACATGCTGGTCGTTCAGGTCCTTGAGCGTCAGGAAGCCCTGCCGCGCCCGCACCTGCACCAGCCGGCTGGCGACCAGCGGATCCTTGAACAGGATGGCCATCAACGCAGGCTCGGCGGCGTTGAGGTTGATCGTCGTGTCGCCCGGCAGCGCCGTCACCACCTGCTCCAGCTGGTCGGCGACCTTGGGGTCGATGCCGGCCAGCCGCAACGGGCGCAGATCGGTGACCGGGCCCCGCTGCCGCACATATTCGATCGCCGCCACCACCTGTTCGGGCGGCATCTGGATCTGGTTGGCGATTTCCTGGAGCAGCACCACGGCGCCCGCCTCGCCGGTGCGCACCGCGTTGATGTTGAAGCGCCCCTCGGCATCGCCGATCGCCAGATCGAAGACACCCCCCTCGATCGGCGCAGCGTTGACCGCGATTTTGGCCCAGGCTTCGCCGGCATGATCGACGTCGCCGGCCGTCTCGCCGTCACGGCGCAGCGCCACCAGCGCGGAGAGCTCGCCGCCGCGCACGATCGCCTGCGCCCGCGCCGCCTCGCGCATCCTGAGACCGCGATCGAGCGCCAGTTCCTCGCGGTCGATCATCAGCAGCACGAGACCGCTGGCGATCGCGACGAACAGCAGCACGTTGACCAGGATCATGCCCTGCTCGTCGTCGCGGGGGCCGCGCGGGGGGGTCATTGTACCGTCTGGTCCCGGGCGCGGGCGGGCAAGGTCACCACGCGGTGCAGGATCACCGGTGCACCGCCGGGCCCTGCAGCCTGCACGTCGAGCGCTATTGCACGGGGCCAGCGCGCCTTGGCTTCGTCGCTGCCATCCACCGGCCAGTGATCGATCCAGCCGCCATCCCAGAAGCGCCACCGGGCGGTGAAGACGCCCGGCAGCAGCAGTTGCGGCGCCGGCGCCACGCGGACCAGCATGCCGCCGGCCACTGCGTAGCGCACCGGCGTGGCAAGCCCGCCGCTACCAGGTGCGCTGCGGGTGAAGGACAGGCGGTTACCGCGCCCCTCGATCGGGCCGCTGGCGATCTGGTCCAGATCGCTGGACAGCACGAACATCGTCCGCTGGAGCGCAGCGAGCCGATCGAGCCGCGCCTCGGTGCGCCCGTTCACCCGCAGGATTCCGTCGACCAGCGCCAGCCCCGCGACCGCGATCAGCGCGAACAGCCCCAGCGAGATCATCAGTTCGATCAGCGTGAAGCCGGAGTCGCCGGCTTCGGGGCGGTGGTTCACGAGCCCGAACTCACCGCCACGCTGACATAGCCGTCGCGCGAGGCGACCACGATCGCGAAGTCCCGCGCCACCGATCCGTCGGTACGGAAGCGCACCGGCCCGGTGACGCCGTGGAAGCCCTTGGCATCGACCAGCCCGTTCATGTTGAGCGCATTGGCCTCGCGCAGCGTGTTGGCGACGCCGGCGGCGTCATAGGCGAGCGCGGTGATCGTACCGGGGTCGCCGCCATTCTTGGCTGCGAAAGCCTGGGCGAAGGACGCGAAGGCGCCGGGATCGGGGCAGGCCAGCCACGCGCCGTCGAGCGCCTGGAGCGAGTCCGGCCGGTTATCGAGCCCCTGCAGCGTGCCCAGCAGTTGCACCCCGCTGCCCTTCAGCGCGCGGGCGGCGGCGAGCACCCCTTCCCCGCTGCCCGGCAGCAGCACCGCATCGGGCGCGTCGCCGGCCTGGGGCAAGGGTTCGCCCGGCTTCACCTGCAGGACGCGCAGGGTGATGCCGATCTCGCCTTCCATCCGCCCCGCGGCCAGGCTGGCGGCGGCGCACCAGGGCGAGCCGTCGTCGATCATCACCACCGATCGCACCCCCCGGGTACGGGCGTAGCGCAGGATCGCACTGGTCACCTGCGCGGCGGTGATCCCGAAGATCCACACGCCCGGCTGGCGCAGCACCGAATCGTTGCTGAACGCGATCACCGGCACACGACTGGCCACCGTGCTGCCCACGGCGGGCACTTCGGCCGCGCTGAGCGGCCCCAGGATCAGCGCGGGGTGCTGGCGCAGCGCCTCGCCCGCCGCCCGTGCCGCGCCTTCGGCGGTACCGCCGGTATCGAACCCCAGCACGAACGCGGCGTTTTCCGCGAGCAAGGCCGCCTGCCGCATGCTACGGCCAAGCTCCGCGCGCGGTCCCGTGAGCGGGAGCAACAGGGCGATGGGGCGCTTGTCCTTCTTCTCGCCCGCCCATGCGTTGGAGGAAAGCGATGCCGCGGACAGGACGAGGCCCGAGGGCAGCAGCCGCAGCAGGGACCGACGGTCCATTGCAAACTCCGGATTCAGCGAGGGAAGCACGCCGGCGTCTTACCGTCTTCGCCGGGCTGGGCATAGGGGCCTATGCGCTGGCGATGCTGGCCACCGCACCGGCAAGCCTGCTCGTCCGAAACGCAAGCTGGCGCAGCGGTGTCGCCGGGACGATCTGGCGCGGCGAGGTCGGCGTGGCCGGGGGCAGCAAGCTCGAATGGCAGCTGGCACCGCTGCGCTCGCTGACCAGCCTGGGGCTCGCGGCGGACTGGAAGGCAAGCGGGCCGGACACCGATCTGGGCGGGCAGGCGCTGGTGCATCTGGGCGGCCGGACGGTGCTCGACCATGTCAGCGGCGCGGCGGATGCCAGCCTGCTCCAGGCGATCCAGCCCGACCTGCCCTTTACCTGCCTGCTGGTGATGCAAGTGGAGATGGCGAAGATCGCGGTGCGCGGGGGCAGCCAGATGCTCGACGGCAAGGTGACGACCGATCCCGGCAGCTGCCGCCCCAAGGCCGGGGGCGGTTCGACTGCGGTTCCCGCCCTGCTGCTGACGGCAGAGCATATCGGCGCCCGCACGACGATCCGGCTGACGCCCGCGACGCAGCGCCGGCAGGTGCTGCTCGATGCCGTACTGGGCGAGGATGGCACGCTGGACCTGGGGGTAAGCAAGGACGGCGCGGCGACGCTGCCGTTCGTCGGCCTGCCCGGCGGCGCCCGCATTCAGGGGCAGATGTAAGTCCAACCAAGTCCTCCTTTTGGAAGGGGAGGATTTGCGCGTCCTTTACACCCCCACCAGATTATTCAGGTTGATGATCGGCAGCAGGATCGCGAGCACCATCAGCAGCACCAGCCCGCCCATGACGAGCAGCACCAGCGGCTCGACCAGCGCGACCAGCGTCGAGACCAGCGCGTCGAGCTCGCGCTCCAGCTCCCCCGAGGCGCGGCCGAGCGCGGGGGCGAGCTTGCCCGAGCTTTCCCCCGATGCGACGATCGCGACCAGCATGGAGGGGAAGATGTCCGCCTCCTGCATCGCCGCGCGCAGGCTGATGCCCTCGCGCACGCGCATCGCCACGCCCATCGCCTTCTGGCGGACGAAGTGGTTGGGCGTCACGGCCGCCGCCGCGTGCAATGCGTCGACCAGCGGCACCGCGCTGCCCACCAACGTCGCCAGGCTCCCGGCAAAGCGCGCAGCGTTCATCTGGCGACTGAAGCGACGAAACGGGCGGCGCTCGGCAAAGAAGCGATGGACGCGCAGCCGGTTGGCCGGCACGCGCAGCCATCGCCCGAATGCAACGATGCCGAGCCCGACCGCGATCAGCAGATAGAGGCCGAAGCTCTGCAGGAACGCACTGATCGCGATCAGCGCGCGGGTAAGCAGCGGCAGGTCGGCGCCGCGCGAGACGAACACCTTGACGATGTCCGGCACGACATAGACCAGCAGCAGCACCATCATGCCGAACGACACGCACGCCAGCAGCGCCGGGTACAGCAAGGCGAGCTGCAGCTTCTGGCCGTTCGCCTGGCGGTTCTCGACAAACTCGGCGAGGTGGTTGAGCACGTCCGGCAGCCGCCCCGAGGCCTCGCCCGCCGCCACGGACGCGCGGTAGAATTCGGGGAAAGCCTTCGGATGCTGGGCGAGCGCCGCGGCGAAGCTGCGCCCGTCCAGGATCGCCCCGCGCACGTCGAGCAGCAGCGAACTGACCGCCGGCTGCTCGGACTGGGTGGCGACGAGGCGCAGCGCCTCCTCGATCGCGATGTCCGAGCCGACCAGCGTGGAAATCTGCCGGGTGACGGTGGCGAGCCCGCGGGCGCTGATGCCGCTGCGGCCGAAGCGCGGGAGGGGGATGGCGCCGATCGAACGGCCGCGCTCGGCGGCGGGTTCGACCGAGAGCGGCAGCAGCGCCTGCTCGCGGAGCAGCGCGCGGGCGGCGGCGGGGCTGGACGCCTCGATCACGCCGCGCCTGGCGGCACCGGTGCGATCCGCTGCGCGATAGGCGAACGCGGGCATCTAAAATCCTCCCCGGCACGGGGAGGGGGACCATGCGCAGCATGGTGGAGGGGGGGCACCACACCGGACTCGCTTGGGGAGAGCCCCCTCCACCACGCGGCTGCGCCGCGCGGCCCCCCTCCCCGTACCGGGGAGGATCTTGGACCCGCTCACGCCTCGTCCCTCACGACGCGGGCGACTTCTTCCACCGTGGTCACCCCGGCCTGGAGCTTCGCGACACCGTCGTCGAGCAGGCTGGGGTTGTCCGCCCGCGCATGGCGCTCGATCTCCGCCTCGCTGGCACCGTCATGGATCAGCTTCTGGAACGCATCGTCCACCGCGACCACCTCGTACAGCCCGGCCCGGCCGCGATAGCCTTCGTCATGGCACTGGTCGCAGCCGACCGCGCGCCACAGCGGCACACCCACCGGCAGCGCCCCGCCGAGCAGCAGCGAATCCGCCTCGCTCGCCACGTCCTCGCGCCGGCAGACCGGGCATAGCCGCCGCACCAGCCGCTGCGCGCACAGGCCAACGACCATCGGCGCGAGCAGATAGCGCTCGACGCCCATGTCGATCAGCCGCGTCACCGATCCCACCGCGCTGTTGGTATGGAGCGTCGACAGCACGAAATGCCCGGTCATCGCGGAGCGTACCGCCACCTGCGCGGTCTCCTGGTCGCGGATCTCGCCGACCATGATCACGTCCGGGTCCTGGCGCAGGATCGCGCGCAGGCCGCGGGCGAAGGTCATCTCGGTGCGCGGATTGACCTGGGTCTGCGCCACCCCCGGCAGCTCGTACTCGATCGGGTCCTCGACCGTCATCACGTTGCGCTTGCGGTCGTTGAGGCGGGTAAGCGCGGTGTAGAGCGTCGTCGTCTTGCCCGAGCCGGTCGGCCCGGTAACGAGCAGAATGCCGTGCGGCCGCTCGAGCAACCGGCCGAACACCGCCTTGTCGCGGTCGCTCATGCCGAGGCCGGACAGGTCGAGCTTGAGCGAGCCCTTCTCCAGCAGGCGCAGCACCACCCGCTCGCCATGCTGGGTGGGGATGGTCGAGACGCGGGCGTCGACGTCATGGCCGCCGATGCGCAGCGTCACGCGGCCGTCCTGCGGCACGCGGCGCTCGGCAATGTCGAGCTTGGCCATCACCTTGATGCGGCTGACCAGCAGCGGCGCCAGCGCGCGCGGCGGCTCGATCATGTCGCGCAGCACGCCGTCGACGCGGAAGCGGACGACGAGACGCTTCTCCTGCGTCTCGACATGCACGTCCGACGCGCCTTCCTTCACCGCTTCCATCAGCAGCGCGTTGATCAGGCGGATGACCGGCGCGTCGTCGCGGGTGTCGAGCAGATCGTCGACGCTCGCGGCGCTGTCGGCGAGCGCGGCCAGGTCCATGTCGCCCAGGTCGATATCGGCGGCAGCGCCCCCCGCCCCGCCATAGGCCTCGCCGAGCGCGGTATCGAAGGCCGCCCCCTCCAGCCGCACGAAGCGCGCGCCGGGGGCCAGCCGCTGCACTTCCAGCAAGCCTTCCAGCGGCGCATCGGCGCGGTGGAGGCATTCGATTCCCGCGTCGCTCGTCCGCAGCAGGACGCCGTGGCGGCGGGCGAAGCCGTAAGGCAGCGTCGGCAGGTCGATGATCATCGGCCGAGTTCCACCTGCGCGGAGACATGGCCCGGCGCAGCCAGTCTCTGGATGGTGATGCGGCGAATCCGCAGGTCGCTGGTCGTCGTCACGTCCGCCAGCCAGTGAATAAGCGAGTCGTAGTTCGCATCGGCGACGGTCGCCTGGGTACCGCCCGCGCTGGGCGCGGTGGTGAGCGGGACCACGAACGCTGCCGCCGACTGGACCGCGATCGCTTCGGGCGCGCCGGTGCGGCGCTGCGGCTTGGCCGAACTCAGCGATCCCGCCGCGCGGATGCGGGCGTTCAGCGTCTCATAGGTGCGGATATCGGCCAGCGCCGCAGCGCGCGCGGCCTGTATCGGCTTCACCACGCCATACACCAGCAGGACGGCGCCGAGCAGCACCGCGAGCACCGCCAACAGCCTCCGCTCACGGACGGTGCGCGCGTGCCACCATGCGCCGGTGCGCGAAAGGCCGGCGTCGAGCGTCGGCAGCTGGGTGCGGATGAACGCTCTCATGCCGCGTTCGCCGTAATGCGAATGCTGCCGTCTGGCGAGGCCGTCGCCTGGCCGCGGATGCGCCCCGCCTTGAGCGCCTCGGCAATGCGCGCCGCCAGATCGGGCGCGCCGGGATCGCAGTCCATGGTCAGGACATCGCCTTCGTAGCGCACCGCCCGCACCGCAAGGCTTCCCGCCAGCGGCGTCAGCACCGTGGACAAGCGCGCCAGCAACGGCACGAAGCGATCGGGAGCGCGCCCGCCCCCGGACGGCAGCAGGTCGGTCACGGTCGCCTGGACGTCCCCGCTCAGGTCTGTGCCCGGCGACATGGTTGATACGAGCGCCCGCGTCTCCGCCGCGCGGCGATCGGCGATCACCCGCAGCATCAGCGCATCGCCGCCGGCGATCAGGATATGCGCGGCGACACCGATCCCCAGGATCCAGCCCAGTCGCCGCCAGCCGCTTGCGTCGCGCGCATGGCGGGCAGCGAACGCGCCCTGACGAAGATCGAGTTCCGCCGCGGCGATATCGGCCCGCGCGGCATCGTCGCGCAGATCGGGCGCCTGCCCCTGCACCACCATGTCGCCAGGCAGCGACTCGCCCAGATGGTGGAGTTGCGGCCGCCCGGCCGCTTCCCACGCCGAACCGAGCAGCGCCGCGGGTAGCGCAAAGCCGGTGCCGTCCGCCGCGAGCACCAGCGCGCGGCCCTCGCGCACCTCGACCGTCCAGCCCTGCGCCGGGCGCGGCAGCAGCAGGACGTCGGGCACCATCGGCGCGCTGCCCAGCCCATGCGCCTCGGCCAGGGCGACCCAATCGGCCATCGTCTCGGCCCGCACCGCGCCTACGAGATAGCGGTGCGGCGCCTCGGCGGGATCGGTCCGCGCCCCCAGGGCGAGGTGCAGCGTCTCCACCGGCTCCGCCACCAGGTCCTCGATGGCGAAGGGCAACGCCGCCAGCCGCCGGGCGCGATTCGGCAACGGCAGGTCGACGGCGAGCAGCCGCACCCGCTCGGTCGGCACGAGGATGGTTGCGGGTCCCTCCGCGGAGACTATGATCAGCCGGTCGCCCGCCAGCGTCCACACCCCCCCGGCGTGCGGCGGCGGCAGGTCCGACGGTCGGGCACCGCCTGTCATAGTAGCTTCACGGGTGGGACGCATGAGCCAGGGATGCGCATAGGATTGAAACCATTTTGTGACATCGCATCGCAGCGCGCCCCGCGCAAGCTCCGCCAGATCGGCGAGCATGAAGCCGGGCTGACGCTGATCGAGATGCTGATCGTGCTCGTGATCATCGCCGTGGTCGCGGGCCTGGTAACCATGAACGTGATCAACCGGCCCGACGAGGCCCGCGTCACCACCACCAAGGCCAACATCTCCAGCATAGGCGTGGCGTTGAAGACCTACCGGCTCGACAATGGGGAATATCCCACGACCGAGCAGGGGCTGAAGGCACTGGCGGAAAAGCCGACGATTCCGCCGGTCCCCGCCAACTGGCCCCAGGGCGGCTATCTGTCCGAGCCGCCGCTCGATGCCTGGGGCAAGCCCTATGACTACAAGTCCGACGGCAGCGCCTATACGATCCGCTCGCTCGGCAAGGATGGCAAGCCCGGCGGCGAGGGCGTGAACGCCGACCTCGAAGGCAAGGGCTGATGCCGGACGGGGGGGCCGGCAGCGATGCGCGTAGCGCCTCCCAGGCCGGCATGACGCTGATCGAGATGCTGATCGTCCTCGCGATCATCGGCGTCGCCGCGGGTGCGGTGACGCTGGGCATCGGCGCCGCCACGCGCAAGCCCAGCGTCGAGGCCGAGGCCCGTCGGCTCGCCTCGCGGCTGCAGGCGGCGGCGGACGACGCCATGCTGGGCGATCGGCTGGTCGCCTTCACGGCCCAGCCGCATGGCTATGGTTTCGCGACGGTCGCCCCGAGCGGGAAGCTCGCCGCCCGCACCGACGACGCCTTTGCCCCGCACACGCTGCCCGCGGGCATCACCCTCACGCTCGATACTCGCCCGCCGGTCGTGCTGGGCGTCGACGGATCGGGCAAGCCGATGGCCGCGACGATCGACAATGGCAGCCAGCGCTGGGTGGTCCGCTATGACGGGCTGACCGCCACCGCCGTGCCGGCACCCACCTCCTGATGCGCGACGACGAACAGGGCTTTTCGCTGATCGAAGCGCTGGTGGCCCTCGCGGTGCTGGCGATCGCGACGGTGGGGCTGATGCGCACCGTCCAGACGCATATCGACTCCACCCGCGGGCTCGAGCGCCGCGCCGCCGCCATGTGGGTCGCCGAGAACCGCCTCGCCGAACTGGAAGCCGGCATCGCCAGCGATACGCAGGTGGAGATGCTCGGCGAGCGCTGGCGGATCGCGGTCGACAAACGCGGTACCGACGATCCGGAGATTCTTCGCGTGCGTATCCGTGTGTTTCCCGCCGGAGACAAGACGCCGCTTGCATCGCTCGACGGCTTCGTGGACGGACGCACGGGATGACCCGCTTCGCCCTCACCCCGCGCCAGACGCGCACTGCGCTGGACCTGCTGACCGGCGCGATGGTCGTCTCGGTCGCCGTGGCGCTGGCCGGGCTCACTTGGCGGATCGCCGGCCATGCCGGCACCGGCGCGATCCTGGTGCCGTCTGGCCGCACCGCGCCCGATGCCCAGCCCGACCTGACCTCGGTGATAGGGCTGGCGCCCTTCGGCAAGGCGGTGACCGCCGATGCGCCGCAGCCGACCGCGCTGCCGCTGGAGCTGAAAGGCGTGGTCGCGGCGATCCCGGCCGAGCTTTCCACGGCCTTCATCGCGGTCAGCGGCGCACCGCCCACGGCCTTCCATGTCGGCCAGGCGGTGAACGGTGCCACCATCGCGGCGATCCAGCGCGATCGTGTGCTGCTGGACAATGGCGGGCGCCGCGAGTTCCTCGCCTTCCCCGATCCGCGCCTTTCCCCCGAGCAGCGCCAGGCCGCCGCCGCCGCACCGCCCCAGGGCGCCCCTTCTGCCCCTGGTGTGCCGTCGGCGCCGCCTGCGGGCCCGCTGCCGGGCAACAGCGCGGCGGTTCTCCAGAAGCTGGGCGCCACCCAGACGGCCGACGGCTTCCGTATCGGTGCCAACGGCCCGCCGGGGATGCAGCCGGGCGACGTGATCACCTCGGTCAACGGCACTGCGCTGACCGATACCCAGGCCGCCAACGCCGCCTTTGCCGCCGCCCAGCAAAGCGGCGCGGCCCAGGTCCAGATTTTGCGCGACGGACGGCGGATGATGCTGACCGTCCCGCTGCACTAGAAGAGAGAGTTCCCGCGTGAAGATTCGCCCCACCCTCGCCTGCCTCGCGCTCGCGCCGCTGCTGCTGGATCCGGTGCTGGTCGCCGCCCAGACCGCGGCCGCGCCGCAGGACGCCGCCGATGTGGTGATCAACATGCGCGGGGTGGAAATCGCCGATGTCGCCGATCAGATCTCCCGGATCACCGGCCGCACGCTGATCCTCGATCCCGCCGTGAAGGGCGTGGTGACGGTCACCTCGTCCAGCCCGCTGACGCCCACGGGTGTGTGGGACCTGTTCCAGTCGGTACTGCGCGCCAATGGCTATGCGGCGGTGCGTTCGGGCAGGGCGTGGCGGGTCGTGCCGGCCGCCAATGCGGTGCGCGACGGCGGGCTGCCCGCACGCGGTGCCGCCGGGCAGGAGTTGATGACGCGCATGGTGCGGCTGGCCAATGTCCCCGCCGCCGACGCTGCCCGCATCGCGCGCCCGCTGGTCGCGCAGTTCGGGAGCGTCGAGCCGCTGACCGCGCCCAACGCGATCGTCATCACCGACTATGCCGACAATGTCCGCCGGATCGAGGCGATCGTCCGCCAGCTGGACGGCGGCGGCGGCGCGACCTTCGCCGCGATCGCACTCCGGAACGGCAGCGCGCCCGCCGTCGCCCAGTCCGTGCAGAATGTGCTGGGCGGGGATGCCGGATCCGGCACCCGTGTGGCCGCCGACGAACGCAGCAACACCGTGATCATCCGCGGCACCCCTGCCGCCGTGGCCGAGGGCCGTCGCATCGTCGCCTCGCTCGACCTGCCCGGCGGCTCCACGCCGATCACCCGCATGTTCCGGCTGAACTATGCCGATGCCGAAACCGTGACCGACGTGCTGCGCGGCGTGCTCGGCCTGGCCGAGAGCAGCGACAATGCGGTCGCGAACAGCCTGTCGAGCACCGCCGCCAACCCTTTCGCCCGGCTGGCCTCGCAGAGCAGCCTGTCCGGTTCGACGAGCGGCGGGACCGGGCTCTCGGCGGGGACCACGGGCCTGTCGAACGGCACCAGCGCGAGCGGTGTGCAGGCCGCGACCGGCACGACCACGCCGATCATGCAATCGACGACGCCGAAGACGCCCAAGGGCTTTTCGACCCCCGACCTCACCGTGCAGCCGGCGCCCGAACTCAACGCCATCGTCATCCGCGGTGCGCCGAGCGCCATCGCCTCGATCGAGCCGCTGATCCGCGACCTCGACGTGCGCCGCCCGCAGGTCCTGATCGAGGCGGCGATCGCCGAGATCACCGGCGACGATGCCGAAGCGCTGGCCGTGCAGCTCGGCAGCAGCGGGGCGGTGCTGAACAAGGTCACCGGGGCTGCCACCTCGTTCAACGCCGGCGGCACTTCGCTGGGCGCGATCCTCACCGCGCTGGGCGTGCCCGCCGGATCGTTGCTCGGCACGGGCGCGAGCGGCTTTACCGGCGCCTTCAAGGTCGGGGATGATTTTTCGGTGCTGCTCCAGGCACTGGGCACCTCCACTCGGGCCAATCTGCTGTCGACACCGCAGATCACGGTGCTGGACAATGTCGCCGGCGAGTTCATCGCCGGACAAAACGTGCCGTTCGTCACCGGCTCGATCCTCACCAACTCCAGCTCGGCGACGCCCTACACGACGATCGACCGCAAGGACGTGGGCATCACGCTCCGCGTGCTGCCGCGGATCAACGCGGGCGATACCATCCGCCTGCAGGTCAACCAGGAAGCCTCGGCGATCGCCAGCACCACCGTGTCGCAGGCCTCCGACATCATCACCAACAAGCGTGCGATCAACACCACGGTGCTGGCCGACAACGGCTCGACCATCGTGCTGGGCGGCCTAACTGCCGACGATTACCAGGACACCCGCCAGCAGGTGCCGGTGCTGGGCGACATCCCGCTGATCGGCGAGCTGTTCAAGAGTCGCAAGGAACAGCACCAGAAGCGCACCCTGTTCATCTTCCTCAAGCCGACGATCCTGCGCGACGGCGCCGATGCCAGCGCGGCCGCCAAGGATCGCTACGCCCGGCTGCGCGCCGACGAGAGCGAGAACGCCAAGCGCAACAGCCTGTTGCTGGCGCCGCCGCCGGCACGGCTGAAGGTGGAGATTGACGGGATCTACTGAGCCGCGGGCGCGCCTTCGGCGGTCGGCAGCGGCACCCGCACGCGCTGGCCGCCGCGACTGAACAGCGCTGCGTCGATCGAGAGCGATTCCAGCCGCCAGCCATCGACGCTGTCGCCGATCGCCAATGTGCGACTGGGTCCCTGCGCGGTGCGCACCAGCGCCACCGCATCGCTGCCGAGCCGGCCGACGATGCCGGTAAGCTGCGGCGCGTCCGGCGGCGGGGCGGCCTCCACGGCGGGTGCGAACAGCGGGCGATCGAACAGATGCGCGAGCGGCGGCGCGAGCGGCGCGACGAGCGGGGCTAGCACCGGCGCGGGCTTCGGCGGCGGGGTCGCACCGGGCGCGAGCAGCAGCACGGGCAGCAGCACCGCGACACCGGCGGCCGTCGCCAGCGCGATCTTCTGGGCACGCGGCATCACCGCGTCGCCCCTACCAGCACGCCGCTCAGCCGTACGCCGCTGCCCTCGGCAGGCTCGATCCGCCAGCTGCGGAAGCGGAGCAATGGCCGCTCGCGCTCGATCGCATCGGCCAGCGCGAGCACTGCCTTTTCGGGGCCCGACACGCGCAGCGACAGCGCCATCAGCGGCGCCGGGCTGTCGAGCGGTGCGATTGCCTCGACCAGCACGCCGCCGCCCCGCGCCAGCCGCTCCACCCGCTGTTGGGCGACGCTGGGCCCGCCGGATGCCGGGAAGGCGAGGTCCGGCCGTAGCGGCGGCATGGTCACCGCCGGCGCGGCCGGCGCCGCCGCGGCCGCGCTGCGCGTCGCCCGCGCCCGGGCAAGGTCGCCGAGCGCGGTACCGGTCCACGGTGCGAGCAGCGCCGCGAGCAGCAACCCCGCGCCGGTGCCCCACAGGATCGGCCGCGCGCTCATGGCAGCACCCCGCGCAGCAGCACGCGGGTCCGCCCCTCGCCTTCGCGCTGGCGCACGTCGCGCAGCGGTGCGAGGGCGGGCACCCGGCGGAGCGCGCTGCGCAGCGCATCCGGGTCGCTGGTCACCACCTCCAGTTCAAGCGTGCCGTCCTCGCGCAGCGCCGCACGGGCAAGCATGTCCTCCTTGGGCAGCGCCGCTGCGGCCCCATCGAGCAAGGTCGCTGGGCCGGGCCGCGCCAGCGCAGCACCAAGCACGTCGCGCGCCTGCATCCTTGCCCGTTCCGCTTCTCGGCGGAGCGCCTGCTGCGCGTCCAGCCGGGCAGCGTCGCGCCGGGCGATCGCGCCGAGCCACTTCGCCCCGACCAGGGTTGCGAGGGGACCAGCGACGATCAGCAACGCGAGCAGCGGCGCAACCCAGGGCCGCGCTGCCGTCGCCGCCGGCGTCGGCGATACAGGTTTATCCCGACGGAATCGCGCCGCCATCTGGGCAGCGAGGCTGGGCCGATTGGACTCGTGCTGGGGATCGGAAGGCTCCGAAGTCATGCCTCGCGATTAACCGGAAGGGCCGCCTTGGCAAGGCCGTTGCGGCGACAAGACCGGGCTCCCTCCACCCGGCAAGGCCTTCCGCGCGACGCTGAGCTCCTCTACACCGACATGCGAAAGGAAAGCTTCCGATGCAGATCGCGGTGTTGACGTTCGACGGGTTCAACGAACTGGATTCGTTCGTCGCCGCGGCGATACTCAACCGGCTGCGTGCGCAGGGCTGGGCTGCGCACATCACGTCACCCACCGAGGAAGTGACCTCGATGAACGGCATCACCATCCGGCGACAGAAGCCGCTCGCCTTCGCGACGGAGGCCGACGCGGTGCTGATCGGCAGCGGGATCAAGACGCGGGAGATCGCCGCCGATGCAGAATTGCTCGGGCAGATCCGGCTCGATCCGGCGCGCCAGCTGATCGGCGCGCAGTGCTCCGGCACGCTGCTGCTGGCCAGGCTGGGGCTGATCGGCACCCTGCCCGCCTGCACGGACCTCACCACCAAGCCCTGGGTGATCGAGGCCGGGGTCGAGGTGCTCGATACGCCCTTCGTCGCGCATGGTAATGTCGCGACCACGGGCGGCTGCCTCGCCTCGCAATATCTTGCCGCCTGGATGATCGCGCGGGGCGCGGGCGTCGCGGCGGCGCGCGAGGCGATCCACTATGTCGCGCCGGTCGGCGAGAAGGAGGAGACGGTGGCGCGCGCGCTGCGCGCGGTGTCGCCCTTCCTCCTCGCCGAGGCCGAGTTCAGCGATCGGTGCGGCTGACGATATTCGCCGTCCCGTCGGGGGTGATGGTGATCATGTGGCTGCCCGCGCCCTTGCAGTTGGCACGCCACAGCGGCAGCCCGTTCATGTCCGGGAGGCGCTGCGAGCTGTCGACATGCTCGCACGGCAGCCCCGCGTCGCGGATCGCGCGGATGAACACGACGTTGCGCACCTGCTCGGTCATCGCCACCACCTGCGCGGCGACATTGTTGCCGTCGTCGCCATTGTCGACCACCGCATTGCTCTCCGCCGCCGTGTCGGCCGCGGCATTGCCGGTCGCCTCATTGCCCTTGTTGCAGCCCGCCAGCGCCACCAGGGCGAGGCCGGCAAGAAGGATGCGCGTCGTCATGATCCCAGTCTCCTGATCACCTGGCGCGGGGAGCTGCGCCGGGCATGTTCCAGCATTCCGCCAAAGCGTATGCGATCGTGAAGGTTCCGGAGGGAACCGCCGCCATCAGCGCTGATAGGCCTTGGGCAGCGCACCTTCCTCGGGCTTCCAGTAGCGATCGCGCAAGCGGGTCTGCCGGCTGGTGAGCGACTGCTCGATCCCGTCGACATAGAGCCGCACCGGCGCACTGCCGATCTCGAGCGGATCGCCGTCCCACACCACCACGTCACCAGCACGGCCTGGGCGCAGCGAGCCGAACGCCTCGCCCAGCCCCAGCGCCTCGGCGGGCTTGGAACTGATCGCCGCGAAGGCCGCATTCCAGTCAAGCCCGGTGGCGCCAGGCACGCGGGTGAGCGCAACCAGATTGCCGGCATACTGCTTCTCCAGCCGCGCCTGGCGGGCTTCGTCGTCGTTGATCGTGCCGACGCCGACCAGTACGCCCGCCGCCTTAAGCCGGCCGATGTTCGACTGGGTAGCGGCCAGCTGCTCGAAGCTCGCCGGCAGGTCGTTGAGCGGCGAGGCGATCACCGGCACACCGGCGGCGGCGATGTCCTTGGCCACCGTCCAGCCCTCGGTCGCACCGACCAGCACCAGCTTCAGCCCCGGCGTCTCGCGCTTGAGCTGGAGCAGCACCAGAATGTCCGACGCGCGCTCGACATGGACGAGCAGCGGCACCTTGCCCTGCACCACCGGCGCCAGCGCCTCGGCATCGGCACGGGTGAGCAGCACGTCCTTGCCGCGATCCGAGAAGCTCGCCGGATTGCGGACATAGGCGCGGACCTCGGCAAAGGTGTTGTGCAACAGCGCGATCGCCCCCGCACGGCTGCCACCGCCGGCGCGCGCGCCGCTCTCGCCATATTCCATGAACTGGAAGGCGCGCGGACGGGCGACGGCGTGGAAGTCGCTGCGGGTGTCGATCACCGCACCCTGGCCCGCGAACACCGAACCGCGGCCCACTTCGGGGGCGACGACAGCGCGGGTGACGCCGTCGGCGCGGTTGATCGCGATCGGCGTTGCACGCGGGTTGACCGCGGGGCTGACGTCCAGCGCGGCGTTGAACGGCGAGTTCTCGGTCCCCGCGTCGTTGGTGACCGAGACGCCATCGACCTCGACGATGCCGAGGCGGGTGAATCCGGCGAAGATGCCCGGCGTCACATAGCGCCCGGCGGCATCGACCACCTGCACGCCCGCCGGCACCGCGACACCGCGACCGGCCGCGACGACCTTGCCGCCGCGCACGACGACGGTGCCGCCTTCGACCGGCGCCGCCCCGTCGCCGATCACCAGCTTGGCGTTGGTGATCGCCACATCCTGCGCCATCGCAGGGGCCGCGAGCGCCGCAAGGGCCGCCGCGGCGAGAAACAGGGTCTTGCTCACTTCACATCCCCCTCGCCCGGCTGGCCGAGCTCGAAATCGGAAACCGGACGGCGCTTGGGATCCTTGGCGTCGTAGAGCAGCGCGCCATCGACCCACACCATTTCCGGCCGCGTGTAGACGCTGAACGGATTGCCGTTCCACAGCACCACATCGGCCATCTTGCCGGCGCGCAGGCTGCCGGTCTTGTCCGAGATGCCAAGCGCGATCGCCGGGTTGATAGACAGCCACTTCCAGGCAGTCGCCTCCGAGACGTCGAAGCCCGCGCGGATCGCCGAGGCGCGCGCCTTGGCCACTTCCTGGTTGAGCCGCTGGATGCCATTGGCGTCGTCCGAATGGATCATCGCGCAGGCGTCTTCCTTCTCGAGGATGGCGAGGTTTTCCGGCACCGCGTCGTAGGATTCCATCTTGAAGCCGTACCAATCGGCCCAGACCGCGGCGCAGGTGCTGTTCGCCTTCAGCAGATCGGCGATCTTGTACGCTTCCACCGCGTGGTGGAAGGCCGAGACGTGGTAGCCGAACTCCTTGGCCATATCGAGGACATTGGCCATTTCGTCGGCGCGGTAGCAGTGGTTCTGCACCCGGATCTCGCCCTCGAGCACGCCGCGCAGCGTGTCCATTGCGATGTCGCGGCCAGGCGCCTCGCCGCCATCCTTCTCGTACTTGTCCCAGCGACGCTTGTATTCGACGGCGCGCGCCCAGGTCTGGCGATCGACGGCGATGTTGCCCATCCGCGTGGAGGGCTCGCGGCCGCGGCTGCCATAGACCCGCTTGGGATTCTCGCCGCATGCCATCTTGAGGCCATAGGGCGCACCGGGGAACTTCATGCCCTGCATGGTGCGGGCATAGACGTTCTTCAGGACCACCGATCGGCCGCCGAACAAGTTCGCCGAGCCGGGCAGGATCTGCAGCGTGGTGACGCCGCCATTGACCAGCGCGCGGCTGAAGCCCGGGTCCTGCGGCCAGACGCTGTGCTCGGCCCAGACATCGGCGGTGACCGGCGAGGTCGCTTCGTTGCCGTCCGACAGCGCGTCGACGCCGGGCGAGGGATAGTCGCCGAGGTGGCTGTGGATGTCGATCACGCCGGGGGTGACATACTTGCCCTGCCCGTCGATCACCGTCACGCCGGCATCGGCGGTGAGGTTCTGGCCGACGGCGACGATCTTGCCGTCGCGGAACAGCACCGCACCCTTGTCGATCCGGCCGCCTTCACCGTCGAGGACGGTGACGTTGGTCAGCAGCGTCGGCACGCCCGGATAGGGGCGATAGGTCGACGGATAGGGATCGTGGTTATAGCCCTTGCCGAGGCCCGGCCCCTTGGGTGCGGGTGGCGTGCTGGATGCGGTGGCGGGCTTCCCCCCGGTACCCCCGCACGCGGTTAGGGCGACGCAGGCGGCCGCCATGGCGAAGCTTCGGATCAAGCGTGACTCCCTCGGATTGTTCTGGATGTCCCCGCCACGATTGATCGCGGCCCGGATCGCATTTGGCAAGCACCTGACCGAAGAGGATGCGGGAATCGGCGGAAATCCGTGCATCTCCCTATGGCTTTTCGCGAAAAATTAATCGATGCTGAGCAAATCGAAGCTCGGCTTCGACCTGTGCAGGGGCAGGTGGTTTGCGCGTTGAAAGAATTGACATCGCCGCGACGGCACGTGACCCGTCGTCTGCAAACGGTAGCCTGGCCCGTGCGCTGACGCTATTCGCACTGGCCTGCACCCTTGCCGTGCTGGCGGGATGGGCTTTTGACGTGCCGCTCCTTCAGCGGTTTCTTCCCCGCCTCTATCCGATGTGGCCGATCAATGCGCTGGGCTATTCCCTTGTCGCGATCGGCCTGCTGATCAGCCAAACCGGCCGCGACCGCCGGGCGGCGCCGTTCCATGGGGCCGCCCTGCTGATCGGCGTGCTGGCGATGGCACATCCGTTGATCGCCCCCTGGTTCGATCTCGGCACCCTGCTGTTTCACGATAGCGTCGCAGCGTCGGGCATGGCGAATGCGGGGCGCCCAGGGGTCAATGCGATCGTGTATCTGCTGATGCTGCCGATCGCGGCCTATGCCGCGCGCAGCCGCTGGCACTTGCTCCGCGAAGTGGCCCCGCTGATCGCGATCGCCCCCCTGTCACTGGCGCTGGCCTCCGGCACGGCCATGATGCTCGCGTCCAGCGCATCCATCGTCAACGCCGAGCTTCGTGCCTCGGTGCCGGGCACCCTGGCGGCGATGGCACTCACCGCGGCCATGCTGCTGGACCAGGGCAGGCATCGCCGACATCTGCCGACGCGCGTCGAGGGATCCGGCCCGCGCGGAATCCAGACGCTGGTGGCGGGCGCCATCCTCTTGCCCGCCCTGCCGGCCACGTTCGAGCTGCTGGTCGAGCGCGCCGCCAACGGCTCGCCGGCGCCGGGACATCTCGTGCTTGCCATGTTCAACGTGCTGGCGGTGGGATTGATCGCCTATTGGGCAGTCTACCGAGTCGGTCAGGAGCAAAGCGCTCGGGCAGAACTGAGCCTCGCGCTGGGCGGCGCCACCGTGGTGATGACGGATGCGCGGGGCCAGGTCATCCACTGGTCGCCGGGGTGCAAGCAATTGTACGGCTTTAGCGAGACGGAAGCGGTCGGCCAGAACCTCTACATGCTGCTCCGCGCCCGCTGCCCCAGCTGGAACAGCAGCTATGCGCTTCCGGACGCCGACGGCGCGCAGGAACTGATCGAGGAGCGCAAGGACGGCCGCGAGATCCACGTGATCGAGCGGCTGCTGCGCTACGCAACGCCGAGCCGCGGCGCGGTGACCGTCCACAGCATCCTGGACATTTCCGAACGCGTCTCGGCGCTGCGCGCGCTGCGGGCGAGCGAGGAGCGGCTTGCCCAGGCGACGGCAGCCCATGAACTCGGCATCTTCGACTGGGACATGAGCGGCGACCATATCGAATGGTCGCCTGGCACCGAGCAGCGGCTGGGCCTGCCGCCGGGATCGCTCTCCAGCTTCGCCAACTGGCGGCAACTGATCGATCAGAACGACCTGGAGGATCTGCGCGCTACCGTGATGCGTGCGGTGGAACAGCGCGCCGACCGATTTTCGTTCCGCTATCGCCTGACGATCGGCGGGGGTGCAGGCCGAACGCTCGAAGGCTCGTCCCGGTGCTTCTACGACGCGAAGGGCGAGCTGATCCGCGTGGTGGGCGCCGTACTCGACATCACCGAGCGCGACGAGCGGGAAGCCGCTCTCCGCCGCCGGGAGGCGCAGCTGCGCACCGTGCTCGAAACCGTGCCGGACGCGATGATCGTCGTGACCGGCGGCGGCGCGATCATGCAGTTCAGCGCCGCAGCGGAAGAATTGTGGGGCTATCGGGCGTCCGATGTCGTCGGCAGGCACTTCTCGATGCTGATGCCATCGGACGAAGTGGACGCGAGCCAGACCGTGCTGCAGCGCTTCCTCGAGACCGGCGAAGGCCTGGCCGGCGAAGTGCTCGTCGGCACCGCGCTTACCGCGGACGGCCGCAGATTCCCCGCCGAGATGCGCGCGGGCGCGGCGCGGAGCGACGATCACCTGCTGATCACCGTCTTCATCCGCGATCTCAGCGAGCGCGTCGCCAGCGAGCTGCGCCTGAGCGAGCTCAACAACGAAATCGCCCATGTCTCCCGCCAGAGCGCGATGAGCGAAATGGCGGCGGATCTGGCGCATGAACTCAACCAGCCGCTCAGCGCCACCGCCAATTTCCTCGCCGCCGCCCGCATGCTGATCGAGCGCGGCGAAGGCGGGACTCGCGTGACCGATCTGCTTCGCATGGGGTCGGAACAGACCCAGCGCGCCGGCGAGATCATCCGCCGCCTCCGCGCCTTCGTCGCACGCGGCGAGGTGGAGATGCGCGTGGAGTCGGTCGAACGCACGATCCGCGATGCGGTGGAACTCGTCCTGGTCGGGACCGGCCACTTCAACCTACGGGTCAGCTTCAACCTCGATCCCGCCGCGCGGTTCATCCTGGCCGACCGAATCCAGGTGCAGCAAGTGCTGGTGAACCTGTTGCGCAACGCGGTCCAGGCCCTAAAACTCGTCGAGCCCGACGAGCGACAAATAACCATAACATCCGAAAAGCAACCAGATCAGATGATTGCGATCACGGTAACCGACAGTGGCCCTGGTCTTCCTGCCCATGTCTTGGAAACACTGTTTTCGCGATTCACCACAACAAAAGGGGGAGCAGGTGGAATGGGGATTGGACTTTCGATCAGCAAACGCATTATCGAAGGCCATGGCGGTACATTGAGTGCGGAAAACGCGCCTGGGGCTGGCGCGTCGTTCCGTTTCACATTGCCCGGCATCGAAGAAGGTGAAGAATAATGACCCGAACGATCTACATCGTCGACGACGACGACGCCGTCCGCGCCTCGTTGCACAGCCTGCTTTCCGTTCGCCCGGATCTGATCGTCCGCGGCTATCGCTCGGGGGACGCCTTCCTGGAGCAGGAAGCCGAACTCGACCCCGGCGTGGTGCTGCTCGACTTTCACATGCCCGGATCCAGCGGACTGGATGTGCTGACCAAGCTGGATCGGGCGCCCAAATTCGTCGCGATCGTATTGACGGGTCAAGGCAATGTCGGGCTCGCAGTGCAGGCGATGAAGGCAGGCGCGCTCGATTTCATCGAGAAGCCCTATGAGGCCGAGTTCCTGCTCAAGGTGATCGACCAGGCCTTTTCCAAGCTGGAAGAGGACAGCGAAGCCGCCGCGCGCACGGCAACGGCCGAATCGAAAATCGCCAAGCTGTCGCCGCGCGAAACCGATGTCCTGAAGGGTCTGATCGAGGGACGATCGAACAAGATCATCGCCTATGAACTCGACATCAGCCCCCGCACGGTCGAGATCTATCGCGCGAACCTGATGGAAAAGCTTGAAGTGCGCAGCCTTTCCGAAGCGCTGCGCATCGCGTTCGCCGCAGGGCTTTTCCCCAAGGGGTGACATAGCAAATCGCCTGAGAATGGCCCGAAATGGGGCGTTCTCAGGCGACACTCACATACGCACCGCCTGGAGATCTTCGAACGTCGCGCCCGGAAACATGGTTGAGGCACGCTGGCAGTGTCTGCGACACGGCCGCAAAGGCGCAGGGGTGCGCGCGCTTATCGCTGGCGCAGCAGCAAGGCGATGGCGGCGCCGGGATCTTCCCGGCCGACGTGATGGATGTGCGGCGATGCGGAATCGCCATCGGCACCGATGATCAGCAAGCGCTCCCACATGGGATCGCCGCCCAGCGCAGCCAGACCGCCGGGGTGGGCGGAGGCAGCATCGACATCAGCGACCAGGACCGGAGACACCCCGCCCAGCCGGCCGATCCGCACGGAATCGACCTGCTCCATGCTCACCACGTCCATGCCGGACAGCGCGAGCCGGGCGGCCAGCGCACTGCGCAAGCCGGACTCGCGTACCATCAGGATAACCAGCATGTTCAGAACCATCACGATCGCTTGGAGAGCCTGCCTGTTTGGGCGATCATACCGTGTTTCTCGCAGGTTTCTAGACTGGTATCGCTTTGGTTTGCTCGTGTCGTCGCATCAGAACTTCAGGACCAGGTCCGCATAGCCGTAGCGGGCGTCGCCGGTGTGCGGGGCGTTGGGCGCCTGGGTGAGGAAGCGGCCCTTCGCGAGATAGGCGGCGCCCAGTTCGAAGCGCAGCCGGTTGGGGATCAGCGAGCGGCGCACGCGCACTTCCACCTCGGTGCCGGCGTGGCGGCCCGAGGCGCCGGTCTTGTCGCGCACGCTGGTGAAGGCGAAGGTATCGGTGCGATCGGCCAGCCATAGCCCGCGCACCGCCCCCATCAGGTCCAGCCGCTTGGAAGGCGTGGCTTCGATCCGCACGCCCGGCGAGACGAGATTGGCCAGCCCGACCGGGCCGAACAACGATGTCGGGCCGTAATCGGCGCGACGCGCGCCGAAGAGGGAGTCGAAGCGGCGATAGGTCCCGTTGGCGCCGCCGCCGCCGCTTGCATAGTCGAAGAAGCCCGACACCCGCGGCGTCCAGCGTTTCGAGAAGGTGTAGCCAGCCTCGGCGTGGAGGAACCCCGCGCGCACTTCGAAATCGGCACGATCGGTGGCGGTCGTCGTCAGGCGCGCGGTCCCGCGCTGCAGGGCCGCCTCCGCCTCGACGTCGAACTTGCCCTTGGCGGGCGTGCGACGAAGGCGCAAACCGAAGGTCACCATGCGGCGATCGCGCGTCTGGTAGCCGGGCCGGTCCTGCTCGGCGAGCCGATAGACATAGCCGCCGACGCTCAGCTTGTGGCCGACATCGGCAAGGTTTCCGTCGGCGCCGTAGAAGACGGTACCGGTATTGACGTGATCGAGCTGGAACTTGTTGTTGTAGATCCCGTCGCCCCCGTTCGGCAGCGCATCCATGGGGTGCGACCAGAAAAGGACGAGTTCGTCCTTGTTCTTGCTCTTGTAGTCGGCCCGGACGCCCAGATAGGAGGGAAAGGTATTGCCGAAATCGGCGCGGGCGACCAGGCGCTGGGCGCCGAACGTCATCGTGAAGCGCCCGGCCGTCGCCGTCAGGCTGTCCTTCTTGCCAAGCACATTGCGGAACTTGTAGCTCGCATAGGCCTGGAGCGGCTCGATGGTGTTCACATCGCTGGCTCGGACCGAGCTGTTATGCCCTTCCCCATAGCCACGCGCCTCCATCAGTTCGCCGCCGATCGTGAGGCTGTCCCACTGCAGCTTCGCCGCCACCAGCGTGCGGAAGGATATAAAGGCGATACTGTCGTCGACTTTCGGGCGGAACTGGCCGTCAATGCCCTCCAGGCGAGTACGAAAACTGCCTTCGATACTCAGTTTGGGACCAGCCGGCGGAGCCGCGGCTTCGGGCTTGGTCTGCGCCTCGGCCGCGCCCGCGGCGAGCAGCAGCGCCAGCCCTGCGCCACGAACGATCCAAGCCCTGTTCCTACCTTCGTGCACGCGTCCCTACCTTCGGCGGTTATTCCTTGCCCTTATAGAAAGGAAGTCCGCGTGTTCGGTCAGTTAGCGCCGCCCTAGGGGTTTCCCCGATCTCCTCGGATACCGTTACGTAAATCGCGATCCGCTAGCAGTACCGCGACGCCTCTATAATGAGCAGCACATCGCCCTTTTTTGGGCATCGAAATCTGCTCCGACCTGCGATCGGAGCTTGCGGGTGGATCGCTACATGCTTGCATTTCTCGACGACTGGCCCCTCACTAAAAAGATGCTGGCGGCGTTCAGCTTTCTCGGGATTTTGCTGATCGGCCTGGCGATCAACGGGTGGGTATCCAACCGCGACCTCACCGGCATCGCGCGACGGCACGTCGAGGTCAGCGTCGCGGGCATGTCGAACATGACGGACGTTATCAGCGACATCAAAGAGATGCGGATCATCGTCTACAGCCACTACAACGCGCTGACCGACGACGAACGCGCCAAGCTGCAAAAGCGCCTCGACACGGCTTCGGAGGAACTGGACCGCGACATCAAGGCCTTCGCGGCAGTGGCGGATCCCGCAATGGCTGCCGACGTCACCCGCCTGACCGCGATCAAGGGACAGCTGGACGACACCAATCGCCGGATCTTCGACGCCGACGTCACCAACAAAGAGGGTGGCCTCAAGCTGATCAAGGGCGAGGGCAAGGAGCGTTCGCACGACGCGCTGGATCAGGCCCAGAAGATACTGGACGCGCTGCGCAAGGCCTCCGAGGACGCCAATGCGCGCGGCAACGCATCGTCCGCCACGGCGCTGGTCCTCACCATCGGCCTCTCGGTCCTCTCGTTCGTTGCGCTGGGCGGCGTGTGGCTGGTGATCAATCGCACCGTCGCCCAGCCGATGGCGCGCCTCGCTCAGGCGACCAAGACGCTGGCCGAAGGCGGTGTCGCCGACGTGCCGAGCCTCGGTCGCGGCGACGAGCTGGGCGAGATCGCCCGCGCCGTCGAGCAGTTTCGTATCGCTGCCGCGGAACGCGCGCAGATCGATGCGCGCGCCGCCGCCGAGCAGGCGATGGTGACCAACACCGTGCGCGAGAGCCTGGTCCGGGTCGCCGCCGGCGACCTGACCGCCAACGTCACCGCCGACTTCCCGCCCGCCTATGCCGAGCTCAAGAGCAACCTCAACGAGGCGCTGGTCGCGCTCCGCGAACTGATCGGCTCGGTGATGGAATCGACGCAGAACATCCGCACCGGATCCAGCGAGATCGCGCAGGCCAGCGAAGACCTGGCCCGGCGCACCGAGGCCAATGCCTCGGCGCTGGAGCAGACCGCCGCCGCCATCACCCAGATGGACCAGCGGCTCAAGGCGACCGCCACCGCCGCCAACGGCACCGTGCAGCGCGCCGACCAGACGATCACCGTCGTCTCTTCGGGCCGCAGCACGGCCGACGAAGCGATGCAGGCGATGAACCGCGTGTCGGAAAGCGCCAAGGGTATCGACAGCGTGATTGAAGGCCTCGACAAGATCGCCTTCCAGACCCGCGTTCTCGCGATGAACGCCGCGGTCGAAGCCGGACGCGCGGGTGAAGCAGGGCGCGGCTTCGCCGTGGTTGCCGATCTCGTCTCCGCGCTCGCGATGCGCGCGGAAGAGGAAGCGGGCCGCGCCCGCGACCAGTTGACCGCGACGCAGGCCGACATCGTGACGGCGGTAGGCATGGTCGAGAAGGTCGATGGCGCGCTGTCGAACATCTCGAGCGATGTCGGCGAGGTGCACCAGCTGCTCGGTCGCATCGCCACCGACAACCAGGCCCAGTCGTCCGCGATCTCGGAAATTTCGCAGACGATCGGGACGATGGACCAGTCGACCCAGCAGAATGCGGCGATGGTCGAACAGACCTCGGCTGCCGCGCGCAACCTCACGTCCGAAGTCGCAGCCATGGCCGATCGGGCCCAGCAGTTCAACATCGGCAGCGGCGGCGGCGGCGGCAGCGTTCGCAAGCCCGCGCGCATGCCGCACGCTGCCGCATCGAGCGGCGGCTATGTCTCGCCGGTCAAGCCGATGGCGGCGGCGGTACCCGTCTCGGCAGGCGGGGACGACTGGGCGTCGTTCTGATCCCCTGCCCCACCGCTCCGAAACACGGGCGCCCGGCGATGCCGCGGCGCCCGTTTTCGTAGGTGTACGGTTCGGTCCACCGCCCACTGAAGGCGGGCGCGACGCTCGGAGCGACGGGGCCATGGACGGAAGGTCCTCCGGCAGCACGGGGCGCGCGATCTGGAAACGGCAGCCGCGGCGAAGCGCCTTGGCGCCGGTCGGCGCAGACACGAAAAAGCCCCGGGGGGCTGCCCCGGGGCTTTTTCGGTATCAGGCAGAAGAACCGGTTCAGGCGGCGGCGGCGGCAGCCGGCAGACCCTCGGTCGCGACATTCGGCCCGCCGAGGCCTTCCATGATCGTGCGGTTGACCGTGATCAGTTCGATGATGGACTCGCGGCCGGCAACCACGTCGCTGGTGAAACGATCGACCCACAGGCCGAGCGAGATGATCTTGGCCCGCAGCTCGACCGGCAGATTGTTGCCGCGCGCACCGCAATCGGTGACGAAGGCCGTCCACATCTCGCGGTTTCGATACAGCGACGGCATCAACAACGCGCCCTTCAGGCCGGCTTCATGTGCGGTCAACATTTCGCCGGTGATCTCGCGCATCAGCCGCAATTCCGCAGCGCGCGGCGTTTCGGCCCGGCTCCGGGCCGCCTGATAAGCATTGATCGTCATTGTCGCTCCTTTGCTCCTGGAGCCATTGTAGGAAGATTTTGCCGGGTCGGTCCGCGGCCTTCCTATAAGATTCCTGCGTCCCCTCGGTGCGGGCGCTTTCCAGGGACAGTACCGTGACCGATTTCATTCTTCCGCATGCGCTGCCGTCTGCGCTCGACGGGCGGGAAGGCATCCAGCTGCTTTCGCTCGACTGTTTCGACACGCTGCTCTGGCGCGACACCCATGCACCGGGAGACATTTTCCAGGCGCTGCCCGGCACCAACGGGCTGCAGCGGCAATGGGCGGAATTGCGCGCGCGCCAGGCGGCCATCGTCCAGCATCTGCGCAAGGAAGTGACGATCGGCGAAATCTATCGCCAGCTGCTGCCGAACGGTTCGAAAGAGGCGGTGAAGGCCGGGGTACAGGCGGAACTCGATGCCGAAGCGCGGCACTGTTTCGCCTTCCCGCCCACGGTTGCGCTGATGCAGGAGGCCAAGAAGCGCGGCCTGGGCATCATCCTCGTCTCGGACACCTATCTCGATCCCGATCAGTTGCGCGGACTTATTGTCCGTGCCGCGGGCGACGAGGTGGCCGCGCTGATCGACCGGATCTTCTGTTCGTCGACCTATGGCCGCTCGAAGAGCGAAGGCTTGTACGAGGACGTGCTCAAGGCACTCAAATGCGCGCCGGGAAAGATCCTGCACATCGGCGACAATCCGATTGCCGATGTCCGCGGCGTCGCGCCGTTCGGCGTCCAGACGCTGCACCTCAAGCAGTTTACGGAAACCACCGAGCAACGGCTCCGGCTGGAAGCGTCGATCGGCGCGATGCTGAATCCGACGGTGCCCGGCACCATCGCCGCGCAGCAGCCGCACCGCGCCACGATCGCGGCAGGCGAGCCGCAGATCGAGGATGCGGCCGAGGCGCTGGGCTATACGGTAATCGGCCCCGTCTTCCACGCCTTTGAACGCTGGCTCGAGCGGGAAGCCGCGACGCTGCAGGCTGCGCATGGCGGCACCGTGCACTGGCTGTTTCTGATGCGGGATGGCTATCTGCCGATGCGCTTCCACGCGCACGCCGGTAGCGACACCCCGGGCCACCCGGTCGAGATCAGCCGCTTCACCGCCACCGCCGCGTCGTTCACCACCGAAGCCGCAGTCCGGCGCTATCTTGAGTTCGAAGTCGGGCATGAGGTGGAAAAGCTGGCCAACCAGCTGCTGTCCCCGGCCGAGGCCAAGATCGTGCTCAAGCAGCTGCCGGCGCAGCGCGGCCGGACGCCGGCCTTCCTTCGCGAGGTCTACAAGCCGCAGCGGATGAAGCAGATCCTGAAGGCAGGTCGCGACGCGAGCGACCGGCTGATCGCGCATGTCCGCGCCGCCGCCGATCCGCAGCCCGGCGACACGCTGATGCTGGTCGACCTCGGCTACAACGGCTCGGTGCAGAACGAGGTCGACGCCTTGCTGCGCGCACGGCTGAACGTCCATGTCGCCGGCCGCTATCTGCTGCTGCGCGAGCAGTTCCAGACCGGCTTGGACAAGAAGGGGCTACTCGACGAAACGCAGTTCGAGCCGCGCACGCTGGAGGCCCTGTCCACCAACGTGGCCGTGTTCGAGCAGATCTGCGCCGCCTCGCAGGGCTCCACAGTCGGCTATCGCGACGACGGCACGCCGATCCGAAAGCAGGACAGCATCAAGGAACGCCAGAGCGCCATCCGCGAACGGATCCAGGCCGGGGCGCTTCGTTTCCAGCAGGCGACGGCTGCCGCTTCGATCCGCGCCAATCCAACCGACGACCTGCCGCTATGGCGCAGTGCCGCGGCCTCGGTGCTGGGCCGGATGATGTTCCTCCCGATGGCGCATGAACTGGCGGTGCTGACCGACTTCGAGCACGATCTGAACCAGGGCGTCGACGATACGGTGGCGCTGTTCGATCCGGCGGTCGCCAGCCGCGGACTGCGCCAGCGCGGCCTGTTCTACCTGCGCGGTGCCGAACGCATGTATCTGCCGGCCGAACTGCATGGCGAGGGGCTTCCGGTGAAGCTGGCGCTGCTGGCGCAGAAGCGCTTCGGGCTGCCGATCAAATATGCCGATTTCGTCGACAGCACGATCGCGCTGCCGCTGATCGTCGCGGACGGCGTCCACGCCTCAACCGGCGCGGTCACCGCCACACCCACGCATGACGGCTATTACATGGCGCCGATCCCCATCGAGGATTGCCGTTTCTCCGTCGGCATCCAGTTCGGCCAGTTGTTCGATTGGGTCCAGATCGAAAGCGCGACCTTCCTGCCCGTCGACCGCTTCCTTGCCGAGCTGCAGCGATCGGGCGCGGAGGAAGTGGTCGCTCGGCCTTCGCTGGAAGGGATGCACCAGGTCGCCCCGAACCTGTTCCATTGCGACAACGAATTCGCCTTCATGATGGTCCCGCCGCCGCCCAGGGTCGACGATCGCCCGATGGTACTGCAGCTGGTCTTCCGGCCGATTGCACGCCGCGAAACCGCCGTCTTGGAAACGGTTCCGCAACCCTCGCTGGTGCATGCTCCCGGCGTGCGGTGAACGGGGACCTAAGCATTATCCCCGAAGCACCCGGTGGGAACGGAAACCATCCTATAATTCTGGAAACATCCAGGGAAAGAATTTAGGCTCGTCATGCTGAACGCCGTTGGTTTCGTCATCATTCTCGGTTGCGTGTTCGGCAGTTTCATCATGTCGGGCGGCAAGTTCGGGATTATTGCCGAGGCGCTGCCGCACGAGCTGATGGCCATCGGCGGCGCCGCGATCGGCGCCTTCATCGTCGGCAATTCGATGCCGACGGTGAAGAAGGCCGGCGCCGGCCTGATGCGCGCGTTCAAGGGCGGCCGCTGGAAGGCCAGCGACTATACCGACCTGCTGACGCTGATGTTCACCCTGCTCTCGCTGTTCAAGAAGAGCGGCGCGACCGGCATCGAACCGCACCTCGACAAGCCCGAGGAAAGCGACATCTTCAAGCCCTATCCGCGGCTGCTCGCCGATCACCATCTGATCGAGTTTCTCTGCGACTATCTGCGGATGATGACGGTGAACTTCGAGGATCCGCACCAGCTGGAAGCAGCGATGGAAGCGGACATCGAGAAGCACCACCATGAAGAAACCCATCCGCAGCACGCCCTGCAGCTGATGGCCGACGGCCTTCCCGCCATCGGCATCGTCGCCGCGGTGCTCGGCGTCATCAAGACCATGGGCTCGATCGATCAGCCGACCGAAATCCTCGGCGCGATGATCGGCGGCGCGCTGGTCGGTACCTTCATGGGCGTGCTGCTCTCCTACTGCGTGGTCGCGCCGCTCGCCACCAAGCTGCTGGAGACCATCGAGGGCGACTCCAAGCCCTTCACCATCATCAAGACCGCGATCGTCGCCTACGCCCAGAACCAGCCGGTGCAGGTCGCGATCGAGATCGCCCGTCGCATGACGCCTTCCGCGTACGCGCCGACCTTCCAGCAACTCGAATCCGCTCTCGACGAGGCCAAGAATGGAAATTCCCCTGCAACCGCTTGAGGCCGAGGGCGCTGTCGCGCTCCCCGCGCACGGTTCGACCGTGACGGCCGCGGATCTTCAGACCCGCCTGATCCAGGCGGTCGACGGCGACGGCCCGGTCGAGGTGGATGCCTCGCAGGTCGAAAGCGTTGGCCAGGCGGTCCTCCAGTTGCTCGTCGCAGCCAAGGCGGAAGCCGAAAAGCTCGGCAAGGCCTTCACCATCCTCAACCCCAGCACTGCCTTCACCGATCGTGTGAACCGTTGCCAGCTCGCAGCGGCGGTCGGCATTGATACCGGAGACCTTCTGTGACCAAGCTGATCCTTACCGTCGATGACTCCGCGAGCATGCGCATGCTGCTCAAGACGTCGCTGACCGCGCAGGGCTTTCGCATCGAAAGCGCGAACGATGGTCAGCATGGCCTGGAGCGCATGCACGAGGTCAAGCCCGACCTGCTCATCACCGACATCAACATGCCGAAGATGGACGGGTTCGAGCTGATCGAGGCAGTACGCCAGGTGCCTGAGTTCAAGGGCGTGCCGATCCTCGTGCTCTCGACCGAATTCTCGGACGAGAAGAAGCAGCGCGCCCGCTCCGCCGGTGCCACCGGCTGGATCACCAAGCCGTTCGAGGCCACCAAGCTGGGGGCGGCGATCCGCCGCGTCTGCCCGTGAGCGACGAATTCGACGATATCCAGGCAATCTTCTTCGAAGAGTGCACTGAAGGCCTCACGACGGCCGAGGAAGGCCTGTCGGCGATGCAGGCGGGCGACCTGTCCGGCGAGACCATCGCCGGCGTGTTCCGCGCGATCCACTCGATCAAGGGTGGCGCCGGCGCCTTCGGCCATTCGGACCTGACCGCCTTCGCGCACAAGTTCGAGAACGTGCTCGACGAAGTGCGTGCCGGGAAAATCGTCCCTACGCCCGGCGTGATCCGGGTGATGCTGAGCTCGTTCGACGTGCTGTCGGACCATGTCGAGGCGGCCAAGGGCAACGCCTCGCGGCCGAACGACGGCGCTGCGCTGAGCGCGCTCGAGCAAGTGCTCGCCAACAAGGGCGTGCCCGATGGCGACGCCCCGGCTGCTGCCGCGCCCGCCCCTGCCCCCGCAGCGCCTGCCCCCGCGCCGGCGCCCGCGATGGAGGAAGAGGAAGACGAGTTCGGCTTCCGCCCGGTCGGCGTTTCGCTTGCCGATCTGGATGGTCCGGGTGATGACGAGGCTGCCGGCTGGCAAGTCCGCTTCAAGCCGTCACGCGCCGCGCTGGCCAATGCCGGCGAGCCGTTGCTGACGGTCCGCGAACTCGAAGGTCTGGGCGCGCGTGTCGCATCCGTCGACACCAGCACCATCCCGTCCCTGCGCGAGATCGATCCGGAAGACAGCTACGTCACCTGGGTCATACACGCCCCGGCCGAGCTGCCCGAGAGCGACCTTTCCGACTGCTTCGATTTCGTCGCACCGGACTCGATCATCGAGATCAAGCGGATGGGCGAGGCGACCCCGCCCGCAGGCGCACCGGAAGCGGCGCTGGACGGCGACGAGATTCCGTTCGTGCCCGTCACTGCGACGGTCGACGACTTCATGGACCTGGGCGCACCTCCGGCGTCCGAGCCTGCCCCCGCACCTGTGGCTGCGCCGGCACCGGTTGCGATTGCGCCGGAACCCGCCGCGGCGTCGGGAAGTCCGCCCGCCGGTGGCGGCGGTACCGGTGGTCCTGGTGGTGGTGGCGGCGCAGGCGGTGGCGCCGGCGGCCCGGCCAAGCCTGTCAACGAAGCCGCGCAGACCATCCGCGTCGACCTGGTCAAGCTCGACCTGCTGCTCAACCTGGTCGGCGAGCTGGTGATCCGCAACTCGATTCTGGCCGACCGGCTGTCGCCGGCCGATCGCCAGCGCGTCGAACTGCCCGAACTGGCCCGCCTCACCCGGCAGATCCAGGACAACGTCATGTCGCTGCGCGCCCAGCCGATCCGGCAGGCCTTCAGCCGCGTGCCGCGCATGCTCCGCGACCTTTCGGTGGAAACCGGCAAGCAGATCAACCTCGAGACGATCGGTGAGACGACCGAAGTCGACAAGGGCGTGATCGAGAAGATCGGCGATCCGCTGACCCACATGATCCGCAACGCCGCGGACCATGGCCTGGAAAGCGCCGAGGAGCGGATCGCCGCCGGCAAGGAGCCGGCGGGCACGATCAAGCTTTCGGCCGAGCAGAAGGGCGCCCGGATCTTCGTGCGCGTCGCGGACAATGGCCGCGGCATCAACCGCGAACGCGTCCGCGCCAAGGCAGTCGAAAAGGGCATCATCAGCGCCGATGCGGTGCTGACGAACGAGGAAATCGACCAGCTGATCTGCGCGCCGGGCTTCTCCACCGCGGAGAAGATCTCGAACATCTCGGGTCGCGGCGTCGGCATGGACGTGGTGCGGTCGAACGTGGAAGCCCTGGGCGGCCGCGTCGAGATCCACTCGGTGCCGGGCGAAGGCACGACCTTCACGATGATCCTGCCGCTCACGCTGGCCATTCTGGACGGCATGATCGTGCGGCTCGCCGGCCAGCGCTTCGTGCTGCCGCTGACGCACGTGCTGGAGACGATCCAGCCCGAGCCGGGCCAGGTGAAGCGTACCGCACCCGACCACGAAGTGATCGACATGCGCGGCGAATATCTGCCGGTGAAGCGTGCGACCGAGATCTTCGGCCTCAACGACGACCGCGCCATCGAGGACTCGCTGGTGGTGATCGTCGAGAGCGAAAGCTCGGGCAAGGTCGGCCTGGTCGTCGACACCATCGATGACCGCCGCGAAGTCGTGATCAAGAGCCTCGATCAGAACCTGCATCCGATCCGCGGCCTGGGTGGCGCGACCATCCTCGGCGACGGCTCGATCGCGCTGATCCTCGATATCGAGGCGCTGGTTTCCTCGCCTACCCGTTTCACGCCCAAAGGACTGGCAGCATGAGCACCCCCGACACCGCCAATGATCGTAAGATCGTTACCTTCTCGCTCGCCAAGCAGATTTTCGGGATCGACATGAGCGCGCTCATCGAAATCCGCGAATGGGACGAGCCGACGCCGCTTCCCAACGTGCCCAGCTTCATCAAGGGCGTGACCAACCTGCGCGGCAACGTGATCCCGGTGGTCGGCCTGGCCGAGCGGCTGGGCTGGGAGCCGAGCCAGCTGCACGCCCGCTCGTGCATCCTGGTCGTCAACATCATGGGCAAGCAGGCGGGCTTCCTGGTGGACGAGGTGAACGACATCGTCGGCATCAACGTCAACGAGATCCAGCCGGCGCCCGCGGTGGAGACGGCGCTTGAGGAAAGCGTGATCGCGGGCCTCGTCCGCATCGCAACCCGCGCCAAGGACGGCACGCGGGACGAGAATGGCAGCATGGTGCTGCTGCTCGACCTGAACGCGCTGAGCCTTACCAAGCATCTGGATCTGGCCGCATGAGCGCCGCCGGGGGCGCCAGCGCGGCGTCCGCCGGCGCCGCGACCGCGATGGCCCCGGGTCAGACGGCGGATCTCACGCCGCGCGACTTCCAGGCCATTGCCGCGATCATGTACCAGGATGCGCGTATCTCGCTCAGCGAGGCGAAGACGACGCTCGTCCAGTCGCGTCTCGCTCGCCGGCTGCGCAAGTTCGGTCTCACCCGGTTCTGCGATTATGTCGACCTGGTGCACAACGATGCCGAGGAACGCCATGCGATGGTGGTGGCGCTGACCACCAACCACACGCATTTCTTCCGCGAGCCGCACCATTTCGACCATTTCCGCGAGACCGTGATCCCCACGCTCCAGCGCAAGCAGGGGCCGATCCGGATCTGGTCGGCAGGCTGCTCGTCGGGGGAAGAAGTCTACACGATCGCGATGTGCCTGCTCGGGCCGAACCGCAGCCATGCATCGTGGTTGCGCAACGCCGACGTGCGACTGCTGGCAACGGACATCGCGCCGCATGTGGTCGAATCCGTGCAGCGGGGCGTCTATGCCGAGAACGTCGCAGCGGGCGTGCCGGAACCGTATCGCTCGAGCTGGATGAAGCCCACGCAAGGTGGCTTCATCATGGCCGACGAGGCGCGCCAGCTGGTCACCGCAAAGGTACTCAACCTGTTTGAACCGTGGCCGCTGAAAGCCGCCTATGATGTGATTTTCTGCCGTAACGTCATGATCTATTTCGGGGATCCCGCGAAGGAAGAGCTGGAGCATCGCTTCGTCGAGCAGCTCGCCCCGGGGAGTTTCCTCTATATCGGTCATTCGGAACGGCTGATCGGCCCCGCGGCGAGCAAGATGCGCTCGTGCGGGCACACTATTTACCAAAAGCCGGAGTCCAGGGCATGAAACCAGTTCGCACGCTCATCGTCGACGATAGCGCATCCATGCGCGCGACGTTGAAGCGGATGCTCTCGGCCGACCCCGAGATTGAAGTGGTCGGCATGGCGCCGGAGCCGTTTGCGGCCCGCGACATGATCAAGGCGCTCAACCCCGACGTGCTGACGCTCGACGTCGAGATGCCGGGGATGGATGGCCTGTCGTTCCTCGAGCGCATCATGCGCCTCCGGCCGATGCCGGTGGTGATGTGCTCCACCCTCACCGCGCGCGGCGCGGAAGTGACGATCGAGGCGCTTCGCCTCGGCGCGGTCGACTATGTCACCAAGCCGAGCGGCACGCCCGAAGATATCGAGCGCGATGCCGGCCTGTTGTGCGAGAAGGTGAAGAGCGCGGCACGCTCGGTCGCCCGCGCCGGACCGCAGCGCCTGCCCGCACAGCCCAGCGTCGGCGCCAGCGGCGGCACTGCCGGCCAGTTGATCGCGATCGGATCGTCCACGGGCGGCGTGGAAGCGTTGTTCTCGCTGCTGCCCTCGCTGCCGGAGGATTCGCCGCCGATCCTGATCGTGCAGCACATGCCGGCCAGCTTCACGCGCAGCTTCGCGCAGCGCCTGAACGCCGAATGCCGCGTCAACGTCGTGGAAGCTACGGATGGCGCCCAGGTGGCCCCGGGAACCGTCTATATTGCTCCTGGAGGCGAACGACACATGGAGCTTTCGGGCGGGGCCAATGGCCGGATCAAGCTGCTTGCCGGCGACCCCGTCACCGGCCACCGCCCGTCGGTGGACGTGCTGTTCCGGTCGGTCGCCAAGCTGGGCGCCGGTGCCGTGGGGGTGATCCTCACCGGCATGGGCAGCGACGGCGCACAGGGCCTGCTGGCGATGCGCCGGGCCGGTGCCCGGACGCTGGGCCAGACCAAGGAGACCTGCGTGGTTTGGGGCATGCCCCGCGCCGCCAAGGAAGCGGGTGCAGTAGAGAAGGAAGTCGGCCTGTCGGCGATGCCGGAGGCCATCCTGAAGGCTTGTCGAGAAACGGTTAAGGTTGGGAGCGCATAACAATGCCCGCTGCATCACAAATCAAGGTGATGGTCGTTGATGATCAGACCAGTATGCGGGCGATGATCCGTCGTGCGCTGCAGGACCTGGGGTTCAAGGACGTTCGCGACAAGGCCAGCGCCCCCGAGGCGCTGTCCGCCATCAAGAGCGACCGCGTCCATCTGGTGATCTCCGACTACAACATGCCCGAGATGGACGGGCTGCAGTTCCTGGAGGCGGTTCGCGCCGACCCGGTGATCGGCAAGACCGTGTTCATCATGCTCACCGGCTCGTCCGACCGCGAGGTCGTGCAGAAGGCGGCGGCGCTGGGCGTGAACAACTATGTCGTCAAGCCCTTCGCGCCGGCGGCGCTGAAGGAAAAGATCGAACGCGTCTTTGGCGAGCTGACCTGATATGCGCAGAGTGTCCATCGTACAGGGCGAAAACGCGGTCATCGCGGAGCCCCATGTCCTGATTTCGACCCTGCTCGGAAGCTGCGTCGCCGCATGCCTCTACGACCCGGTCGCCAAGGTGGGAGGAATGAACCACTTCCTGCTCGGGGAACCGGGCGCGGACCACAAGGTGTCGAGCTCGGACATGGCACGCTACGGCGTGCATGCGATGGAACTGCTGATCAACAGCATGATGGCCAAGGGCGCCTCGCGCCCGCGGCTGCAGGCCCATCTTTATGGTGGCGCCAACATCATCTCCGGCCTGGGGGGCATCGGCTCGTCCAACGCAGCCTTTGCCCGCCGGTTCATGGAGACCGAGGGAATAACGATCGCGCATTGCGATCTCGGTGGCACGCTCGCCCGCAAGGTCGAGTTCCTGCCGCACGAGGGCAAGAGCCGCTGCACCAAGGTGGCGGAGCGCGTTCAGGAACGTCCGGTCGCCCCCCTGCCTGTTGCCGCCCCCGACGGAGAATTGGAGCTTTTCTGATGTCGTGCCTGCCAATGTCGGAACCGTCCCACGCCCAGCCCCTGCCCGGTTACGATCCGTTCGCGGGCGTGCTGCACAGCGTCATGGCGGGCGAAATCCGCGAAATCAGCAAGAAGCTGGAAGGCTTGGCAGAAGTCCTCGTCTGCGACGAGCATTTCGCGGCCAACTATCTCGAACAGCTCCAGGCGTTCGATTATCTGATCCAGCACGCCGATGAATGCGTCAACCTGCTGGAACGGATTGCGGGCGGCGAGGATTCGCTCTCGGCGATCAGCCATGTGCGTCTGGGGGCCGTCCAGGATCGCCTGCGCTCCGCGTTGAAGGGGCAGTAACATGGCCCGCGGGGGGGATACGCGACCGATCATCGTCAAGAAGGTCAAGAAAAGTGCCGCCGCGCATCACGGCGGCGCCTGGAAGGTGGCCTATGCCGACTTCGTGACCGCGATGATGGCATTCTTCATGCTGCTGTGGCTGCTCGCCAATCCGGACAAGGACCGGCTGAAGGGCCTGGCCAAATATTTCTCGCCCACCATCGCCGACAGCGCGCCTTCCACCCCGGTGAGCAACACCGCGCCCGGCGCCGGCGGCCCTACCCGCCGATCCGAAGCCGATCCCAGCGCGGCAAAGGGCAAGCCCACCTTCGAGGTCACCACCAACGGTTCGGCGCGCGGCGGCACCGCCGATGTGCCGGCGACGATGCGCGTGATGGCGTCCGAACTGATGGTGGCGCTGGAAGCGACGCCGCAGGCGCAGGGCAAGAAGAACACCGACGTCAAGCAGGACCGCGAGGGCGTCCGCATCACGCTGATGGACACCGACCAACAGCCGATGTTCAAGTCGAACACCGCCGAGCTCAATCCCTATGCGCGGATGCTGCTTACCAAGATCGCGTCGAAGATCGCCACCGTTGGCGCGCAGATCGCGATCGAGGGGCATACCGACGGCGCGGGCGGCCAGAGCGATGCCAATTGGGAGCTTTCCGGCCAGCGCGCGCTCGCTGCACGATCGGCACTGATCGCCGGCGGCGTGACTCCGGACCGCTTCGCCGAAGTGGTCGCGATGGGTGCCACCCAACCGGTCTATCCCGACCAGCCCAACCGTCCGGAAAACCGCCGCATCAGCATCGTGCTCAAGGGCCAGACGTCGGCCCTGCCGAGCGATGCCAGCTTCAAGTTTTAAGGGTTTCCCGTGAAGAAGATGCTGTTCCTCATCGTCGCGCTGATCGCCGGCCTCGCCGCCGGCGGGGGCACTGCCTATGCGATGGTGAAGATGCTGGGCATCGGCGGCGGTGCCACCAAGCAGGAGACGAAGAAGGAAGAGAAGGACGAAGGCGGCAAGTTCGTGCCCACCGGCAAGGTGCTGGTGCCGCTCGTCTTCCCGGACGGCCGGCTGGCGGGCTATGCCTCGATGGAAGTGCAACTCCAGGTCGAGGAGGCCAAGGCCGATTTCGTCAGCCAGCGCATGCCGCTGCTGCTCCACGCGATCAACATGCGCACCTATCGCACGCCGATGGCAGCCGGCCCGGACGGGATGCTCCCCGACCTGGAAGGGTTCCGCAAGGTCGTCGATGCCGCCGCCACGGAAGCGTTCGGGCCGAAGATTGTCCACAAGATTGCGGTGACCAACGCCAACCCGGCGTGAGCACTGTAACACTACCGATGCCAAGCTGAACGGTCATTCATCCTATAATATGCGTAGAGGCCGCAGGTACGCGGCCAGTGGGAGACCAACGCCGTGGGCGCAGCCGAGCATAATTTCGACCCCAGCACCGAAGGCGGCGACGCCTGGGCGGAACGCGCGCCGCGTACCGTGACGACGCTGATGGTCGGAAAGCTGGTGCGGGAAGGCGGCGGCGAACAGCTTTGCCGGGTGCGCAACATCTCCGCCAGCGGCATGATGCTCGACAGCCCCCTGCCCTTGCGTGACGGTGATCGGATCACCGTCGAACTGCGCGGCGGACCGGCGCTGACCGGCAAGATCGTCTGGGTCAGCGATGGCCGGGCGGGCGTGCAGTTCGAGGCGCGGATCGACGTCGAGGACGTGCTCGCCACCGCGAAGGGCAGTTCGCCTGCCGCCCGCCTGCGTCGCGCCGTTCCGCGCGCGCCCCGCTTCCAGGTCTGCGGTCCGGCCCGGCTGGTCTGCAACGGTGTCTCGAACGCCGTACGGCTCGAGAACATCTCGCAGAGCGGCGCGCGGATCCTCCTGCCCAGCCATCTCGATCTCGACCGGGTGATGACGTTGGTCGTCCCCGGCCTCAAGCCGCACAGTTGCACGGTCCGCTGGAGCGATGCGGAAGCCGCCGGCATCGCCTTTATCGACATGATCCCCTATGCCGAACTGGCTGCGTGGCTCGGAGAGGTCCAGGCGGCGGAGTAAACCCGCCGCCCGGACCTCGCGTCTTCAGGCAGGCACGGCATGCGCGCGGCGACGGCGCAGCGATGCGCCGGCCATGCCCACGCCGAGGATCAGCATCACCCAGATCTGCGTTTCCGGCACCGCGCGGATGCCGAGTTGCCCGGCAATCGCGGTAGCAATGGCCTTGTGCACCTGCGTCGTGGGATGAATGGCATCGAAGTACAGCGCGTTGCTGCAATTGACGAGTTGCGGCGATCCGGCGCCCGGAATCTGGCAGGGTGTCGTCGTATTCAGCGTGCTCGGCAGGCCATAGGCCGCCGGGTTGGCGAGAAGGTCATGTTCGTATCCGAACAGATCGAAATAGCCTGCGGTCACGCCCGGCACCGTGTTGGCCAGCCCGGCAAGTGCAGCCAATTGCGTGTTGAGCGCCTGCGATCGTGCGGTCAGTTCCGCCAGTCGCCCCGGCACGCCGCCGGCGAGAAGGGCCGATGCCGGCAGCAGGCCGATGTCGGGCGACCCGACGATGAGCAGATTGCGCGCGCCCTGCTGATAAAGTTCGCTCAGCCCGTACGCGAGGGCCTGGACCGAGGCGGAGAAATCTACCGCGCCGCCCGTGCCGATCGTGTCGCGCACGTCGTTGCCGCCGAAGGTGACCAGCACCAGGGCGTTCGGATCGATAGGTTTGCCGTTCAGCTTGTCATAATAGCCGATCTGGCTGAGGAAGCTGGGGCTCGTCTCGGCGGGGTCATAGGCCGCCGTCGCACCGCCCACTGCGGCATTCAGCCCTCCGGCCAACAGCGCCGTGGTCGGCTTGCCCGAAATCATGAAGCTCAGATAATCGGCGAAGTTGAACCCGTTGGAGAAGCGACCGGCGAAATAGCCGTTCGCCGGGCTCGGCTCGGCGCCAAGCGTGCCGATATAGGCATTACCGGAATCGACCAGACTGTCTCCGAAGACGTACAGCCCGGAATAGCTACCGTTCGCCGCCCAGGCCGAAGGCGCCAGCATCAGCGCAATCAGGGCGAACCACCGCGCAAGCATCCTCATCGCATCTCCCCACTTGTCAACAAGACGTTAACCAAGAAGACCGAGTCGGGATAGCGGTTCATTTAGGGAACGTCCGCTCGATTTCACCCGCACGACAATGCAGGTTCGAACATCCAGCCGACGGAGATCAGTGGCGCGCTGCGAGAACGATTAGACCTGGATGTCCAGCTTGGCGAGTTCGACGCGCACCCGCAGGTCGATGTCGCGTATCAACTGGGCCAGCGTCGGCTCTTCAGGCGTCGGTACCGCCTGCGACCATTGCGCGATTTCGCGGAGCCGCGCGACATTGGGGGTGCCTGCCACCAGTTCCTTGTGCAGGCGATCAAGCGCGTCGATCCCCCGCTCGGCATCACGCGCCTGCTTGCGGCGCCGCTCGGCGATCGGATTGTTGACCGCGATCGCGATCAGCGCTTGTACGCTGGTAGCCGGAACCGCGCCGGGCACCGCGAGCGGCTGCTGCGGCTGCGTGCCCGCTTCCTGGGTCGAAACAACCGCGCCCGACATCGATTTGGGCAGCGCCGCCAGCAGGTTGCGTGCCATGATCGGTGACAGGCTGTCGATACGCACGAAATCAGGCCCTCTCAAGCCGTGTTGGCTCTCCTCTTCCTATAAGACGAGTAGCGTTAATTTTCCACTTGGCCCGAGAGGTTTATGTATCGTCTCTCCGCATCGTTCCTGGCGCTCGCGCTGGCCTTCGTCGGCGCACCCCAGGCGATGGCCCAGACACGGATCAAGGACATTGTCGACGTCGAGAATGTCCGCGAGAACCAGCTGGTAGGCTATGGCCTGGTGGTCGGTCTCGCCGGTACCGGCGACCGGATCCGCAACGCGCCCTTCACCGAGGAATCGATGCAGTCGATGCTCGAGCGGATGGGCGTAAACATTCGCGGCACGCAGATGCGCACGCAGAATGTCGCCGCCGTCTCGATCACCGCGACGATGCCGCCCTTCTCGCGCTCCGGCTCGCGGATCGACGTCCAGGTGTCCGCACTTGGCGACGCGACCAGCCTGCAGGGCGGTACGCTGATCGCCTCGTCGCTGCGCGCGCTGGACGGCGAGATCTACGCGGTGGCGCAAGGGCCGGTCGCGGTCTCCGGCTTCAAGGGCCAGGGGGCCGCCGCCAGCGTCAGCCGCGGCGTCACCACCTCGGCGCGGATCGCCGGCGGCGCGATCGTCGAACGCGAAGTGCCCTATCAGCTGCGCTCGGCGAACAGCCTGAAGCTCGCGCTGAAGAACCCCGATTTCAGCACGGCGGACCGCATCACCCGGGCGATCAACGGCCGCTATCCGGGCTCGGCGCAGATGCTCGACCCGGCCACCGTCGAGGTGCGCCCGTCCAACCAGTTCGCCGGATCGGTGATCGATCTGGTTACCCAGGTCGGCGACCTCGAGGTGAAGGTGGACCAGCCGGCCAAGGTCGTCATCAACGAGGCCTCGGGCACGGTGGTGATGAACAGCGACGTGCGGATCACCCCGGTCGCGATCGCGCAGGGCGGGCTCACCATCTCGGTGACCGAAGCGCCGCAGGTGTCGCAGCCCCAGCCCTTCTCGCAGGGCGGACAGACCACGGTGGTCCCGCGGACCCAGGTGCAGGTGAACGATGGCAACGGCGCCAGCCTGGCGGTGATCAACGGCCCGTCGCTCAAGGCGCTGGTAAGCGGGCTCAACACCCTGGGCGTCTCGCCGCGCGACCTGATCACCATCCTACAGGCGATCAAGACCGCCGGTGCGCTCCAGGCCGAAATCGAGGTGCAGTGATGACCGACATCTCCCCCCTCCCCGCCGCTGCATCGGCGACCACGCCGGCCAAGCCGTTGCCCAAGGTCGATCCGAAGAACGCCAAGACCGCGCAGGAATTCGAAAGCGTCTTTCTCGGCCAGATGACCCAGCTGATGCTGCAGAGCGTCCAGCAGGACGAGCAGTTCAGCGGCGGCAATGGGGAAGAGATCTTCCGCGGCGTTCTCGCCGAAAAGCTTGGTGCCGAAATGGCGCGCCGCGGCGGCATCGGACTTGCACCACACGTACTCGACCAGATCCTCAAGCTTCAGCAAGGACAGCAATGATCACCCAGCTCGTTGACGCGATGGTATCCCTCACCGCTCTGATGGAGGAGGAAAGCGAACGCCTGTCGCGCTCGCCCTACATCCCCGAACTGGGCGAGATTGCCAACGCCAAGCTCCGCCTCGCCGGCCGGATCGAAGCGGAAATCGCGCGGTTGAAGCGCGAAAATCCGGACGACTGGCTGGACACGCTGGAACCCGAAGCGCGCGAGACGCTGTCCGACGCCAGCCGTGCGCTGCGGGACGCGTCGCTCGTCAACTCGCGCATCCTGTCACGCCAGATCGAGCTGTCGGCGGAGATGATGGCCGCAATTGCTGCGGAAGCACAACGGCTGACCGGCAGCCGCAGCACCACCTATAGCGCGTGCGGCGGCCTGGGCGGCATCGACGCCCCAGCGCCGATCTCTGTAAATGCAAGATTATGAAGACTTTAGCGACTCGCCATTAACCAGCTTTGACGCTGCAGTGCGACAAAGTCTGTGTCATTTCAGGGCATCAAATCCCCTCGGATTCGCCAGAGGGCGATCCCAACCTGCTGAATTTGCATGATTATTGTCAGCATGACCTGAATCTGACTAAAATCTAGTAAAACAAGCGAGTTAGGCTATACACAAGATGACAGCTCGAATGGGAATGATGGTGTGTTAGCCCGCTTATACCGGGTGACCCCGTAGGGCTGGATGTGGCTTGAGGGAGGTGTGTATCATGAAGCGTTTTAAGACTTTGCTGGCTGGTGCGGCGATCATCGCTGGCGCGCAGTTCGTTGCCGGTGCGGCCAATGCCGCGACGGTCCTGTGCCCGACGATGGCGTCGTGCACGTTCGAGGATAACTCGGGCAGCGCCGCTGCCTTCGTCGGCGGCGGCAAGACCGCGACGTCGTCGTTCTCGATCCTGCTGCCGAAGGCTGGCGGTTTCGAGATCAGCCTGACCGCCGGCAAGAAGGGCATCACCTTCAGCAACCTGGTGTTCAACGGCGTGACGATCGCGTCGCCGGTCGCTGGTACGCTGTATGACTTCTTCGTCACCAAGTCCGGTTGGTACGACGTGTCGTTCACCGCGTCGAACAGCAACATCGCGCCGGTGTCGAACTCGGCGAGCTACAGCTTCGCCGCCGTGCCGGAACCGGCCGCGTGGGGCCTGATGATCGCTGGCTTCGGCATGGCCGGTGCGTCGATCCGTCGCCGCCGCAACGTGCGCGTCGCGGTCGCCTGATCGATCGACAGTCGAAAGACGAAGGGGTCGCGAGTTCGCTCGCGGCCCCTTTTTCTTTGTTTGCGCACCACTCCTCCGGTGCTTTCCGCCGCTCCGCTGAGACGGAACATGCCGGAATCGCAAGGATGCGGCACAGAAAATATACCGTCGCGCCCGGGTTCGACGGGAAGCCGAGTTTCGCCGGCGTCGCGGAAGCGGCGGCCTGGGGCACTGCGCCGCTGCTGCGCGATCCGCATCGTCACCGCCTGACCCTCGGACGCTCGACGAAAAAAGGGCCGCACCATCGGTTGCGGCCCTCAGTCATCGCTCAAAAAGTGAATCGGCTTAGCCGCCGCCGCCCTTGCCCACCGCGGTTTTCAGCAGCAGCATCTGCTTGCGGTAGATATTGGTCATCGCGCTGAAATCGGCCTGGACCTTGCCCATCTTGAGCAGCTGGTCTTCGAGCGTGACGTTGTTGCCGTCCGGCTTGGTCTCGGTCACGTCCTTGTCGAACGTGAGGCCGCTGCCCACCGGCTGAGTCGCGCCGAGATTCTTCATCGCGCCGGTGAGTTCGATCTGCGGACGAGCAATGCTCATGCCCCCTGCCCCCTGCAGCAGGTCACCGAAATTCGGTTCGGAGACGTCGCGGGACTTGTAGCCCGGCGTTTCGCTGTTTGCGAGGTTCTGCGCGATCACCTGCTGGCGCTGCGACAGGTTCTGCATGCGCAGCTGGATGGCGGAGAAAATCGTGGGCATATCGGACATGGATCAGAACCCCGTGCCGGCGGGGATGCCGCCCGAAAGCCGGGACAGCGCCGCCTGGTAATTTTTCAGCTGCGCCTGCTCGACCGCGGTCGAGGAGGTGCCGGTCTTGGTATTGGTCTTGGTACCGTCGACCAGCGTCGCCTTGTTGTCATCCCAATATAGAGAGCGATAGGCGGTCTGGGTCATCGAGATGGCATCTTTGATCTTGCCCAGCGCGACCTTGGCACTGTCCAGCGAGGTCAGGCTCAGCGCGTCGGAGAGATCCATGCCATAATTGCCGCCCGGCCGAACCTTCGGAGCCGAAGCAGACACGGTCGCCGCCGCGGAAATGCGCTGCGGCTCGATGCCGAGCTTGGACAGCGCATCGCTGCCATCCTGGCCGGAAAGCAGTTCGAGTTCGTGGCCCGCCTTCATCGTGATCCGCAGCGACTGGACGCCATTCACGGACGTGGCCGTCACGGTGCCCTTGGAGGCGCCGATCATGCCCTGGATTCGGTCGGCGATCGTCTTGAGTGTATCGCCCTTCTCGATCGTCACCTTGCGGACGGCATAGTCGTCGGCCTTGATCGAGAAATAGTCGCCGGGACGCAGCGTGGTCTGCGTCGTCACCTTGTCCGACACGGTAGGGTTGATCGTGCCGCGACCGAAGCCGAGTGCCGAGATTGCGGTATCGCCACCGCTGTCCGCCGCCACCCGCACCGGCTCGGTCCGCAGCAGTGCCTGGCCAAACTGATTGGTGCTCTCGATCGTGCCGGTCGCGGCGTCGAGCCGGCTGACAAAGCCGTCCACCGCGCCGCGCTTGGTCGCGCCCAGATCACCGGTGGTACGGCCACCGACATAGAGCTTGCCGTTCATGAAGGCGAGGCTGTCGACCTGGTCGTCCGCGCTGGTGCCGATATAGGTGGTGCTGGCGGAGGTGAAGCCGGCATCGATCCGGGTGACGAAGCCGTCGCGGCCGCCGCTCGTCCCGTTTACCTGGGCGCCGGGGATGGAACTGTCCGTGGCGCCGCCGATCGCGATGCTGCCATCGCTGGCCACCGCGATTGCGCGCGCATCGGCACTGCCCAGGCTGATGCTGCCGAGATCGGTCGACAGCGAGTCCGCCTGCATCTTCATTACGCTGGACGCCCCGTTCTGCGAGACGAGGGCAAGCAGGTTGCCGTCCTTGTCGACCGCGAGGCCGCTGATCGTATCGCTGCCGCCGCTGTCGATCCTGCGACGCTCGGCAAACTTGCCGTTCGGGTCGATGCGCGCGACCATCGCGTCGCCGCCATCCTTGTTGGCGGCTCGACCGGCAACGAACACGGATCCGTCGGCGCCGATCGTCATCGCCTGCGCCTTGTCGGTGCCGATCGAGCTGACCACGGTCGAATATTGCTCGTCGCCATTTGCCGCATATTTCGCGACGACCATGTCGCCATCGGCGGTGATGCCGTTGAAATTGCCGGACACCGTCCCGGCCACGACGATCCCGCCATCGGGTGCGATCGACACCGCCGCCCCGGTCGCGGCACCGGCGGCGCCAAGGTTGCGCTGCCACACCACCTTCCCGGTGCTGTCCATCTTGGTGAGGAACAGATTGTTGTCGCCGTCGGAGAGGTTGGCGCCCAGGTCGCCCTTGGTGGTGCCGACGACATAGCTGAAGCCCTGCCCGTCCGTCGTCACCGCGGCGGCATCGGTGCTGGCATAGACGTTGCTGGTCGTCGTCTTGTTCGTCTTGACCTTGCCGTCCATGTCGACGGTCGTGGTGGTGACGGTGGTGGTCTTGTTGGCGGCGACATTCTGTGCGGTCGCCTGGCGGTCCAGCGCCTGGATCGTGCCCATCGACACGCTGCTGCTGGTGCCGTCGGGATCGTTGAGGCGGAACACCTGCGTCGCGGTCGGCGCATCAAGCGCGGTCTGACCGGTGGTGACGACCAGCGAATCCTTCGCGCCAACCTGATTGAGACTCACCTGTTCAAGTCCGTCCGGCGTACTGAGCTTCAGGCCCCATTTGCCGTTGACATATTCCGGCTGGAACCGCGCCGACCAGCGCGAGACCGGATCGCCCTTGGCGTCCGTGCGCACCGTCCCGTCATCGTTGTAGATGAGCTGCGACTTGATCTGCGCGTTCAATGCGTCGGAAACGGACGCCAGCGTGGGCGGCTGCGGCCCTTGCGACAGATCGACGGTGAAGTTCTGCGTGAGACCGGGCCGGGTGAGCGTGATCTGGAACTGCTCGTTGCCGGTAAGCCCCGGCAGCGGATCGTCCCCCTTGGCGACGAGCGGCGCGCCATGGGTTTCATACTGGCTTGCCGACTGGAGCTGGCTTGTCGTCGCGGTCGTGCTCGGCTTGCCGAACGCCAGGTCCACCTGGTTCGACGGCGCCGTCGCCAGATACTTCTGCAGATCGGCAAGCCCCTTCGAAAAGGCCTTCTGATACTGCGCCCGCTGCGCATCGGAGGTCGTGGTGTTGGTCGCTGCCTCGGCCAGCACACGCAGCTGATCGAGCGCCTTGTACGACGTGAACGTGGTCTTCACGTCGTCCGGCAGCAGATTGCCGGCACTGTCCGTGGTCGGCTGGTTGACGACGGTGCGTGCGGCGAGGATCGAAATCAGCTGCGACGACGCGGAAGTCGTGGTCGCCGGGTCCTTCCAGGGCGGGGTGGTCGGATCGAGCGTGAACTGCGCCTTCGCGGTGCGCACCGCTTTGCTCTCGAACGTGACGGGGGTGGTGTTCGCGGACGTGAACGCATTCTGTCCGGTCAACAAACTCAGTCCGATTAGGTTTGAAGAATAATTAACCATGATCCGATCCGTCCCTTCCCCTAACAATCCTATAATAGAGGAGAGCGCGGCCTTGCGGGTGCGCGCGGACCATTTTCTGCAGGGATGAGCATGGCTTCTGTCGCCACGGTGGGTGAACCGCCCGAACTGAAGAAATTCTCCGGACCGCAGCGCGCGGCCGCGCTGATGCTTGCGCTCGGCAAGGAGCATGGCGCCCCGATCTGGGACCAGCTCTCCACCGACGAGATCAAGGAGCTGTCTTCGGTGATCGCAGGGCTGGGCAGGATCCCCAGCACGGTCGTGGAATTCCTGCTCGTCCAGTTCACCGGCGAAGTGGCCAGCATGGCCTCGCTCCATGGCAGCTACGAGACGACCGAGCGTCTGCTCGCCGGCATCCTGCCGAACGACAAGGTGAAGGAGATCATGGAGGATATCCGTGGTCCCTCCGGCCGGACGATGTGGGACAAGCTGTCCAACGTCTCCGAGACGGTGCTGGCTGGCGCGCTCAAGCAGGAATATCCGCAGACCGTCGCCGTCATCCTGTCGAAGCTGCGCCCCGACCATGCCGCCCGCGTGCTTGCAGAGCTGCCGCGCGAGTTCGCCGTGGACGTGATCATGCGCATGCTGCGGATGGACACGGTGCAGAAGGAAGTGATCAACCAAGTCGAGCAGTCGCTCAAGACCGAGTTCATGACCAACCTCTCCCGCTCGCAGAAGCGCGATCCGCACGAGAGCATGGCCGAGCTGTTCAACTCGCTCGACCGCTCGACCGAGGAGGCGATGCTCACCGCGCTCGACGCCAAGGCGCCGGAGAGCGCCGAGCGGATCCGCGCGCTGATGTTCACCTTCGAGGATCTCGCCAACCTGCTGCCGCCGGCGATCGCGTCGATCGTCCGCAATGCCGACAAGCGCGAGATGGCGCTGGCGCTGAAGGGCGCCCCGGATCAGCTGAAGCAGATGTTCTTCAACGCGATGACCGAGCGCGCCGCCAAGCTGATGCGCGAGGACATGGCCGGCATGGGGCCGGTGCGCGCGCGGGATTGCGAAGAGGCGCAGTCGAGCCTCGTCCGCCTGGCCAAGGACCTTGCCGATCGCGGCGAGATCCTGCTGGTCGATCCCAAGTCCGACGACGCGATGATTATCTGAGGAGCATGGCAGCATGAGCATCCATGTCGAGCGGTTCGCCTTCGACCGCGTGTTTTCCGCCCCCGTGTCCGACAAGAAGCTGGTCGACGAGGATGCCCTGATCGAACTCGCCGCGCTGCGCGCGGAAGTTGCGTTGCTCAAGGCGGACCAGCAGGCGGTGATTGATCGCGCGCGCGCCGAGGGCTTCGAGGCCGGGCTCGCCCAGGCGCGGGCCGAACGCGAAGTGGCGCTGCTGAGCGCGGTCGACGCGCTGCACGCCGGCATCGAGGTGATCGACGCCCAGTTCAGCGAGGTTGCCGAGCGCGTGACCAGCGAGGCGACCGAAGTGGCACTTGCCGCGGCCGACCACATCGCCGCACGGGCGATCCAGCGGGCACCGGGCGACGCGATCGACGCCGCGATCGGCCGGGTGCTGGGCCAGGTGGCACGCGGCACCGAACTGCAGGTGCGCGTCCACCCCGATCTGGTCGACGACATCGAGGCCAAGATTGCCGACCGCCAGTCCCGGGATCGCCGCAGGCTGAGCCTCACCGTCGCTCCGGATTCGACGCTGGCGCTCGGCGACGCGCTGATCAACTGGGACGAAGGCGGGCTGGCGCTGAACGCGCAACAGCGCCGCGACGCAGTTGCGGCGGAGTTGGAAAGCCTGTTGCTCCACTAAGATACCGGCGACGGAACGGCGCACGGCACGGACGGTTCATTCCCTTCGCAACCTCGAAGGGAAGTCACCATGCCGCAGCCCGTCCGTTTCGCGCCGTCCGTCGAACAGCCCCAGCCCGACGAGGCGGAGACGATCGCGGGGCTGAAGGAACAGTTCGAGAAGATCCTCGACACCACGTCGCGGGATTACCAGCATGCCGTGCGCTCGGTACATGCCAAGGGCCATGGCCTGGCGCGAGGCACGTTCACGGTGGCCGAGGGACTCCCGCCTGAACTGGCGCAAGGCCTGTTCGCCACCCCCGGCCCGCACGAAGCGATCCTGCGCTTCTCCACCAACGCGGGCGACATTCTCGACGACTCGATCCGCCTGCCCCGCGGCGCCGCGCTGAAGGTGCTCGGCGTCGAGGGCGACCGCCTCCCGGGCAGCGAGGGGGACACGACGCAGGACTTCGTGATGGTCAATGCGCCCGCCTTCGCCGCCCCCGATGCGAAGAAGTTCCTCGGCAACCTCAAGCTGCTCGCCGGCACGACCGACAAGGCGGAGGGCGCGAAGAAACTGCTCTCCGCGGTACTGCGCAGCTTCGAGGCGGCGCTGGAGGCGGTTGGCGGCAAGTCCGCCCTGCTCAGCTCGCTGGGCGGCGCCAAGCCGGTGCACCCGCTGGGCGCCACCTATTTCAGCCAGACACCCTATCGCTATGGCGAGTATATCGCCAAGTTCCAGCTCGCGCCGGTCTCCGCGATCAAGGACTTCGCCGAGGAGACGATCAACGCCACCGGTCGCCCCGACGCGATCCGGGAGGAGGTGAACGAACTGCTCGCCGAGCAAGGCGGTATATGGGAGTTCCGCGTGCAGCTTTGCACCGATCTCGAGACCATGCCGGTCGAGGACGCCTCGATCGTCTGGGACGAGACGGCGAGCCCCTATCGCACCGTTGCCACTTTGGAAGTTGCGCCGCAGCGCGGCTGGGTGCCGGGGGAAAGCGACCGGATCGAAGACCGGCTGTCCTTCGCGCCCTGGCATGGGCTGGCGGCCCACCAGCCGCTGGGCGGGGTCAATCGGGCGCGCAAGGAACCATATAGATTCTCGGCAGACTATCGCGGGCGGTTCAATGGCTGCCCGATGCACGAGCCACATGCCCTGGACGAGCTCACCGCCAAGGCCTGAATGGCAAAGGGCCGCTCCCCTCCGGAGCTGCCCTTTGCCGTTCGTGCAATCAGCCCTCGTGCGGAGTGCGAGGACGCGGCGCCTCGTGCTGCGGCGCCGGCTGGGGATGCGGGCGCGCCTGCTCTGCTGCGCGCGCGGCTGCCTGGGCACGCTGTTGCTGCGCGACCTGCACCCGCGCCTGGGCCTCACGCAGCTGCGCGGCGGCACGGGCCTCTGCCTGCTGGCGCGCCTGGGCCTGTTCCGCCTGGTGCTGCTGGGCCTGCTGGCGCTGGGCCTGCTGGCGCTCCATCTGCTGCGCCCGCGCGCGTTGCTGAACCTGAGCCTGGGCCTGCACGGCCTGCTGCTGCTGGCGAGCCCGCTGCGCTGCCTGGGCCTGTAGCTGCTGGCGTGCACGCACCTGCGCTTGCGCCTGTTGCTGGGCGGCCTGCTGACGGAGCCGTTGCTGCTCGACGGCCTGCTGTCGCGCGCGCTGCTGCACCTGTTGCTGGGCCTGTTGTTGGACCACCCGCTGCTGGGCCTGTTGCTGCGCGACTTGCTGTTGCTGCTGGGCCGCGCGCTGCCGCGCCTGCTGCTCGGCCAACTGACGCTGCGCCTGCTGGAGCGCCACGCGCTGCTGCGCCTGCTGCTGGGCGAAGCGTTGCTGTTGCTGTTGCTGCTGGGCCGCCTGCTGTTGCTGCTGGCGCTGCGTCGCCTGAATGCGGGCCTGCATCTGGGCCTGACGCTGCGCTGCCTGCTGCTGCGCGATCTGCTGCTGGCGGAACTGCTGCTGGCGCTGCTGGTCCTGCGCCTGGCGCGCGGCATCTCCGCCGAACCAGTTGGGCAACCATCCGCGGCGCGGCTGCGGCGGAGGCGCCGGCGGCAGATAGGCGACGGGCTGCGGCGGCGGGCTCCGGAAGCCCTGTTGCTGCCACGCGGCAAAGCGCTGGGCGACGAGCGCCCGCCGTTCGCGCTCCTGCTCCCAGGCGGCCTGCTCCTGCGCGGCATGGGCCTGGCGATAGGCCTGCCATTCGGCCTGCCGCGCCTGTGCCTCCGCCCATTGCGCATTGGCGGCCGCGATCTCGGCGCGGCGCGCCGCCCAGTTGGCGGCGACGACGCCGCGATGCTCGCGCTGGCGCGACAGCTCGTAGAGATATTCCGCTCGGTCATAATAGCGCGAAGCAATATCGGCACGCCCGATATAGTCGTTCGGCGGCAGCAGATCGCCGCCGGCGTCATAGACCGCGACCAAGTCGTCGCCCGAATAGGCATAGCTGTAGCGCGGGTCTCGGACGAGATAGGGCGTGTCGGCACCCGGCTGGTAATAATAATAGCGATAGCCGCCATCGACCGGTTCGGCATAGCGGCTGTCGCCCAGGCTGGTCTGCCACACCCAGGGCGAGACCCGGCCATCGTCATAGGCATAGTCCGGCGGTGCGTCGCCGATCGCATGGGCGACGCCCTGCGCACGATCGAGATAGGCATAGGCATCGCTGCGGCGCGCGACCTGCGCCACGCGCACCCGACGGGTGGCCGGCAGCGCGTCCGCGGGTGGCGCAGCGGCGAGCGCCGTCGGCGCACCCGGTTGCAGCGGCACGGCCGCGGGCAAGGCGGGCAGGCCCGCGCTCATGTTCGCCATGGCTGCGTTGCTCGCCGCCTGATCCGCCGTCGTCCCCGAGGGGGAGCAACCGGCCAGGGCCAATGCGATCACGCTGGCCGTGACCATGGCGGGGCGTTTCCAGAGATCCGACATGACAGCTCCTACTTCCCGCCCCCTTGCCCGCCGTTCTGCCCTTGCGAGGCTGAACCGGGGCTGGAGCGGCCGTTCATCGGCGGTCAAACGCCCATCGACCGGTTCGGATGCGCGTGCGCCGTCAGGCGATGTGCTGAAGCTGCTCGCCCACCGTCCGCACTGCCAGCCCGCTTCCCAACACCATGTCGAGCAGCGCGTCGTGCTGGACGGCGGTGACGGCGCCGTCGCTCTCGGGCCCGTCGCCGACCTGGTGGAACACCAGGATCGCCCAGCGCCCCTCGTTGCGGGCGCGCTGGAGATAGTTGAACACGTCGAGCGCCTGCGCATCATATCCCACGGCGAGCGCCTGGAGGCGGAACGGATGGCGCCGTACCCATCCCGCCGGATTGGGCGGACCTTCACTGTTGCGGGCACTCTGTAGCCCCAGCCGGTGCAGCATCGCCTCGAAACGCGCGCGCTGCACATTGGCGATGCCAGGACCAAGATTGGTGACATCGCACGGATAGGCGAAGTCGTGCGGCCGGGCCTTGCCCGCCACCTGATCGAGCCATGCTTCGACCGGCAGCATCTCGCGATCGGCGTACTGCCGGGCGCTGAGCGGCCCCAGGTTGCAGGGATGGTGCACCGTATGCGCGCCGAGTTCGTGGCCGCGCGCGGGCAGCTTGGCCCAGTCGGCGACGCGATCGACGATATTGTCCCAGGTCACATAGAAGGTGCCGTGCAAGCCTCGGCGTTCCAGCGCGGGCACCGCCACGTCGAGTTGCGAGGACAGGCCGTCGTCATAGGTCAGGCTTACCGCGCCGGCGTGCGTCTGGATCGCCGCCGCCGCTTTCGGCACCAGCAACAGCGATGCCAGTCCGGCGGTAAAGCCCCGCCTGTTCGTTTCCATTCCGTCCCCCTTGGCCTTGGCGCTGGCGCGCAAACGACTTTCTCTGGGATTGGTTCAGATGGCTACCACCTGAACAAGGCCGCGCAGCCGCTAGGCAAAAAATTCCCACCCGGCAGAAACTGCCGCTCCGCCCCCTTTCTATAAAGCTAACAACCAGGGGCATTCCGCGCCCCGTAGCTAGTGCATGGGGCGGCTTTGGAAGCGATCAAGAATCTGGTGACGCAACTCGGCACCAAGCGGCTCGCGATGATGGGCGGTGTGGCGTTCGCGCTGCTCGCGGCACTCACCGTGGTGGCAATGAGCAGCTCCAAGTCGAACATGGGCTATCTCTACACCGATCTCGATCCCGCCGCGGCGTCGACGATCACCGAGAAGCTGAAGGCCCAGAACGTCCCCTACACCCTTTCCGCCGACGGCACCGCGATCATGGCGCCGGAGGACAAGCTCGCCCAGCTGCGGATGAGCATGGCCGGCGAGAAGCTGGGCGGCAAGATCGGCTATGAGGTACTCGACTCCGAACAGCCCTTCGGCGTGTCCGCAAGCCGCGCCAAGATGAACGAGACGCGCGCGATCGAAGGCGAGCTCGCCAAGTCGATCCAGACCATCCAGACCGTCACCGCGGCCCGCGTCCACATCGTCATGCCCGAGCGCGCGATGTTCGCGAGCGAAAGCCGCAAGGCGACGGCTGCCGTCACGGTGAAGACCAAGGGGCATATGGGATCGGAGCAGATCGCCTCGATCCGCTATCTCGTTTCCTCCTCGGTGCCCGAGCTTTCGCCGGACGCGGTCTCGGTCGTCGACCAGACCGGCGCGCTGCTCGCCCGCGCGGGCGATCCCGATACCGCCGGCGCCGCCGATGCCGACGAGCGCCAGCAGGCGGTGGAAGCCAAGCTGCGCGACGAGATCGAGGCACTGCTCCAGCCGATCGTCGGCGAGGGCAAGGTCCGCGCCGAAGTCTCGGCCCAGATCGACCGCGACCAGACCCGTGAGGAATCGAACGTGTTCGATCCCGACAAGCAGGTCGTCGCCCGCAAGGTGAGCGTCGAGACCGGCGACCAGAACAAGGAAAACGAGGCCGGCCCGCAGACCACCTCGGTCTCCAACCAGCTGCCCGATGCCAAGGCCAATCCGGCCGCGCCCGGCACCTCGCGCCAGTCGGCCAGCAACCAGACTTCGGAAGACACCACCTTCTCGAACAGCTCGACCAAGACGGTCACGCTGCGCGCGCCGGGCAAGGTCACCCGCCTCACCATCGCGGTGATGGTCGATGGCGGCCCCAAGGGCCTGCCGACCGACCAGATCCAGCGCCTCCAGCGCCTGGTGGAGAATGCCACCGGCATCGACACCCAGCGCGGCGACAGCGTGGTGGTGGAGAGCATGCCCTTCTCGGCGGTGCCCGTCGAGGACGCCAAGGAGAGCCTCTTCTCCAAGCTGCCGATGGACAAGATCTGGACCTTCCTCCAGCTCGCCCTGATCGCCGGCGTCGGCCTGCTCGCGCTGCGCATGCTCAAGCCCAAGCCGGAGCCGCTGGCGATCGAGCCCGAGATGATGGCGCTCGAGGCCCAGCAGCAACAGCAGCACAATGAAGAGATGCGCCTGCTCACGGCCCGCGCCGCCGACGGTGATCCGGAAGCGCTCCAGCAGCTCGAGCAGATGACGGCGAGCGACGCCCCGCTGCTCGATCAGGAAATCGCCCTCGCCCAGGTGGATGGGCGGATCAAGCTCTCCGCGCTGAAGCGGATCGGCTCGGCCATCGCCGCGAGCCCGCCTGAGGCGGCCTCGGTGATCCGCCAGTGGATGAACGCATAGGATTTTTGCAGATGAACATCGATCCCCACGACATCATCCCGTCGGACGGCCCCGAGCCCCAGCCGGCCCCCGCCCCCGATTTCGAGGATTTCGAGCTGCCGGGCAGCACGCCCGAAGCGCAGAACAGCAGCGCCGGCCTGGAGGCCGTGCATGACGTGCCGGTCAAGGTACAGGCCGTGCTCGGCCGCGCGCGGATGCCGATCGGCGACCTGCTGGCGCTCAGTTCGGGGACCGTGCTCGAACTGGACCGCCGGGTCGGCGAACCGGTCGACATCTTCGTCAACGACCGGCTGATCGCCCGCGGCGAAGTCGTGCTGATCGACAACGCGCTGGGCGTCACGCTCACCGAAATCGTGCGGCCCGACCGTTGATGGCCAGCTCCATACGCATGCTCCTGATCGGTGCGCCGGGCAGCGAGTTCCGCCTCGCCGCCGAGCTGGCGCGCAGCGCCGGCGCCGAAGTGGCGATGGCCGACACGCCGGCCGACGGCCTGATCCAGCTGCGCCAGGGCGGCGCAGATCTGGTGATGATCGACGTCGAGGCGGACATCGCCGGCTTCATGGCGAGCATCCGCAGCGAACGCTTCACCATCGCGGTGCTGGCCTGCGGCATCGATGCCCCGGCCGAGCGCGCGGTTGCGGCGATCCGCGCCGGCGCCCGCGATTACGTACCGCTTCCGCCGCAACGCGAACTGATCGCGGCGGCCATTGCCTCGGTCGTCGAGCGCAAGGCCCCGGCCTGGATCGGCGTTCACCCCGCCCTCGCCCGCGCGCTCTCGCTTGCCGCGGGCGTCGCCCCCAGCAGCGCGCCGGTGCTGATCACCGGCGAGAAGGGCAGCGGCAAGGAAATGATGGCGCGTGCCGTGCACGATGCCTCGGGCCGTCCGCAGCCGATGCTGGTCGCCGAATGCGCCGGGGTTGCCCCCGACGTGCTCGAATCCGAGCTGTTCGGCCATGAGGCCGGCGCCTTTCCGGGCGCGGTCGCCCGCCGCATCGGTCGGCTCGAAAAGGCCGGCCATGGCACCGTGCTGATCCGCGAAGTGGGCATGCTGTCGCCCGCGCTCCAGGCCAAACTGCACGACGTGCTCCAGAAGCAGCAGTTCCGCCGCCTGGCGGGCAACGAGCTGATCCCGTTCCATGCGCGGCTGATCGCGACATCGAGCCTGAACCTCGACGCGCTGGTCGACAGCGGTTCGTTCCGCGCCGATCTGCTGGTCCGGCTGGGGCTGGTCCGCGTCGAGGTGCCGCCGCTCCGCGCCCGCGGCGAGGACATCCTCGCCCTCGCCCGCTATTTCGCCAAGCGCCATGCCGAAGTCGACGGCGTGCCCGAGCGCGCCTTCACCGACGAGGCACTGGCGCTGCTCCAGCGCTACAGCTGGCCGGGCAACATCCGCGAACTGGACGAGACGGTGCATCGCGCCATCCTGCTCGGCCGCGGCGCCGCGATCACGCCGGGCGACCTGGTGCGTGCCGACGGCACCCCGCTTGCCGACCTCAATGCCGATGCGAACGCGCTCGACATCAACAGCCTGGTCGGCCGCACGGTGGAAGAGGTGGAGCGCGAGCTGATCCTCCAGACGCTCGAGCGCTGCCACGGCAACCGCACCTCGGCATCGAACATCCTCGGCATCTCGGTGCGCACGATGCGCAACAAGCTGCGCACCTTCATCGAGGCGGGCATCGCCGTCTCGCCCGCCCCTTGATCCTTCCAGGGAACCGGTAACCGCTTATGCCCCCCGCCGTCCTGAACCTGTTCCAACGCATCGGCGCCAACCGCGACATGGCGCTGGCCGGTGGCGTGATCGCGATCATCGCGATGCTGATCCTGCCGATGCCGGGCTGGCTGCTCGACATGGGGCTGGCCTTGTCCATCACCCTCTCGGTGATGATCCTGATGACGGCGCTGTTCATCGAGAAGCCGCTGGAACTCAGCGCCTTCCCGACGATCCTGCTGATCGCGACGATGTTGCGGCTGGGCCTCAACCTCGCCTCGACGCGCCTGATCCTCGGCCACGGCCATGAGGGGCATGACGCGGCCGGCGGCGTGATCGGGGCCTTTGGCGAGTTCCTGATGGGCGGCGAGACCGTGATCGGCCTCACCATCTTCATCATCCTGGTGGTCATCAACTTCGTCGTCATCACCAAGGGTGCGGGCCGCATCGCCGAAGTCGCCGCGCGCTTCAGCCTGGACTCGATGCCCGGCAAGCAGATGGCGATCGACGCCGATCTCTCCGCCGGCATGATCAACGAGGAACAGGCCAAGGCCCGCCGCGCCGAAGTGGAGGCCGAGAGCGGCTTCTACGGCGCGATGGACGGTGCCTCGAAATTCGTGAAGGGCGACGCGATCGCCGGCCTGCTGATCACCGCGATCAACATCGTCGTCGGCCTCGCCATGGGCGTGATCGTCCACGGCGTGCCGGTGGGCGAGGCGTTCCGCACCTATACCGTGCTCACCGCCGGCGACGGTCTGGTCAGCCAGATCCCAGCGCTGATCGTCTCGACCGCCGCCGGCCTGCTCGTCTCCAAGGGCGGCGTGGCGGGCAAGACCGGCGCCGCGCTCGGCGACCAGCTCGGCCGCTATCCCAAGGCCTTCGGGATGGTCTCGTTCCTGATGGGCGCGCTGGCGCTGATGCCGGGCCTGCCCTTCATCCCGTTTGCCGCCTTCTCGGCGCTGTCGGGTTGGGCCGCTTGGGACATGTCGAGGCGCGCGCGCGCCAAGGAAGCCAAGGCCCGCCTCGCCGCCGCGCAGGAAGTCGCCCAGGCCCAGGCCGTCGAGCAGCCGATCTCGCAGACGCTGGCGATCGACGCGGTGCGCGTCGAGATCGGCTACGCGCTGCTGCCGATGATCAACGACGATACCCGCGAACCGCGGCTCGACGACCAGGTGCGCGCGCTGCGCCGCCAGATGGCGACCGAGTTCGGCTTCGTCCTGCCCTCGGTCCGCATCATCGACAATATGGGCCTGAAACCCAACGAATATGTCATCTCGATCAAGGAGACCGAGGCGGCGCGCGGCGACATCCGGCTGGAGAAGCTGCTGCTGATCAACCCGGGCGGCGGCCCGGTCGGCCTGCCGGGCGAGCTGACCAAGGAGCCGGTGTTCGGCCTGCCCGCCTTGTGGATCGATCGCGAGCTGCGCGACGAAGCCGGCTTCCGCGGCCTCACCGTGGTCGACTGCGGCACGATCATCGCCACGCACCTCACCGAGCTGGTGAAGGACAATATCTCCGATCTGCTTTCCTATACCGAGACACAGAAGCTGCTGACCGAAGTCCACAAGGAATCGGAAAAGCTGGTGGCGGACATCATCCCGTCGAAGGTCTCGATCTCGGGCGTGCAGCGGATCCTGCAGAACCTGCTCGCCGAAGGCATCTCGATCCGCGACGTGCCGACGATCCTCGAAGGCATCGCGGAGTCGGCGCCGCACAGCAACAACCTCACCTACATCACCGAGCATGTCCGCAGCCGCCTGGCCCGTCAGATCAGCGCCTCGCAGGCGCGCGGCGATGCGATCCCGGTAGTGACGCTCTCGGCCGACTGGGACCAGGCGTTCGCGGACAGCATCCTCGGCACCGGCGACGATCGCCAGCTGGCGATGGCGCCCTCGGCGCTCCAGCAGTTCATCGGCGCGGTGCGCGAGACCTATGACCGACTGGCGCAGGACGGCGAGATCCCCTGCCTGCTCACCAGCCCGTCGATCCGTCCGTTCGTCCGCTCGATCATCGAACGTGTGCGCCCTGCGACGGTGGTCCTGTCGCAGAACGAAATCCACGCGCGCGCGCGCATCCGCGCGCTCGGCGTAATTGGCTGATCGGGCCCGCGGGTGGAACGATCCCTCTATAATGGTCTGGAAGGGCTGCACTTCCGCCCTGCGCATGAGGCGACTGCATGAACGTCACGAACATCGGCTCTCCCCTTGCAACCTCCGCCACACCAGCGGCTGGTGCCGATGCCGCGACGGGCACAGGATTTGCAGGGCTGCTCGGCACCGGCACGGCCAATGCCGCACAAGCCGGCCTGGTGTTCGGCACGCCCGTCTTCGGATCCTTCGCGACGACGCAGCCCGCGACGATCCCAGCACAGACCGGCGCCGCGCTGCTGCCCGGCAGCGCGGACGCCGAGACGCTGCCGGTCTCGAGTGATCGTCCCCAGGTGCCGATGACGCAGCTGCTCGCTACCGCCGCCCCGATAGCCGCGGCCCCCACGGTGGTGGCAGGTGGCAACCCGCTGGCCGATGCCATTGCCAAGGCCCTTGCGAAACCTGTCGCCCCAGCCACCGGCGAGCTGAAACCGAGCGATGTCGCCGCCGCGACGCCAAACCCAGTCGAGGCGGCGCCCAAGACGCCGACCGCCGCGCAACCCGCCAACGTCGCGAAGACGGCCGTGACGCGCGTCCTGGCCAAAATCACCCCGCCGGCAGATGCGACCGCTGGGCAGCCGCAGGCGGGGGACGGTGTCGCCCTCGACGCCCCGGCCAAGCCCGACGCGGACGGACTGGCGCTTCCGGAAGCCACGCTCCCGGCGAAGACCAGCGGCAAGCCGCTCCGCACGAAACCGTCCGACGACCTGCCCGCCGCGCCCGACGTGGCGGTGGCGGGCGCCCGAGCGCAACCCCAGCCTGTCGCGGTGCCCCAGGCTACCGCCGTACAGGCCGCCCCGACGGTGCCGGCAGCGCCTCGCACGACCGCTACGGCGAAGAACGAAGGCACGATCGCGGTCCGCACGAGCAAAGTGGAGACGGCAATCGCCGGCGATACCACGCCCACCCCGGCTGCTGCGGACAAGACGACCGAGCTCGCCCGCGCCGTGGCCGGCCAAGCGGGCAGCGGGGCCGCCGATAGCGGTGCCAAGGGCGAAGGCAACCCGCAGCCTTTTGCGCAGCAACTCGCCGCGGTCGATACCCGGCACGTGGCCGTTCAGCCGCTGCCTACCGCCACGCCGACCCAGGCTGCAGCCCCGGCGGCCGCCGCCCACACCGCAGCGCCCGCGTCCGGCGAGCCCGTGATCAACGGCCGCGTCGGCGAACTCGGCCGCAGCCTCGGCGTCGAGATCGCGCGCAAGGTGGATGCCGGCGAGGATACGCTGCGGGTTCGCCTCAACCCCGCCGAGCTCGGCCGCGTCGAAGTGACGCTGGCGTTCGACGACAATGGCCGCGTCCAGGCGACGATGCGGGCGGACAGCCAGCACACGCTCGACCTGCTGCGCCAGGACGCCCCCGACCTCGGCCGCGCGCTCGATCAGGCGGGCATCCGCAGCGACGCCGGCAGCTTCCGCTTCGAGAGCCGCGACGGCGGTACCGGCAGCAATGCGAACGGCCAGTCGGCCTCGCAGCAGCAGGGGCAGTCGCGCGGCAGCAACCAGCAGTTTCAGGACGAACCCGACATCCAGACCGCAGCCTATCGCCCGGTCCGGAGCGACGGCCAGGTCGACCTCATCGCCTAGGAGTAGCGCATGACCCTCGTTTCTTCCGCCACCAGCTCGACCAGCGCCGCGCAGAGCTCGACCAGCGCTGCGACCGCATCGCTCACCGGCGACTACAACATGTTCCTGAAACTGCTCACCACGCAGCTGCAGAACCAGGATCCCACCAATCCCATGGACAGCAGCCAGTACACGCAGCAGCTGGTCCAGTATTCGCAGGTAGAACAGTCGATCAAGCAGAACACGACGCTGAATTCGATCCTGTCGAACCTCAACATGACCTCGCTCACCACCACCTCGGCGGTGATCGGTCAGCCGGTGCGGCTCGATTCCGACAAGGCGGCGCTCAGCGCATCGGCACCGGCGCAATGGGACTGGAGCGCGACCAACGCGGTCTCCGGCCTCACCGCCACCATTCTCGACGACAAGGGCAGCAAGGTCGACAGCTTCGATCTGAAGGTGAGCGGCACGTCGGGCAACTTCAGCTGGGACGGCACCACCAGCACCGGCAAGAAGGTGGACAGCGGTCTTTACCAGCTGCAGCTGACGGGGACGACGGACGCGGGCGCAAAGATCACCACCACTGCCAATGCAGTCGGCAAGGTTGACGACGTCCAGATGATCAATGGATCCCCGGTGATTTCGGTGAACGGAGCACAGTACCCCACGAGCATGATCCTACGCATCACCAAGTAAGTTACTTCTACCGTAACGATACGTAAGGGGATCTGCCTAGGTACAAATCCTGTAGCCCGATAGAACCAGTTTCGTTTCTCTTCGTGCGGGATTTCCGATATAACAATAGCAGGAGCAGCGAGGACGTTCCGATCCCCTCACGATCTTCGCTCTCCCCTAATTGCCGGGCCCCCCCCGCCTGGCACAGCGGCAGGCCAGTTCCCCCCAACTGGCCTGCCGCTCGCATTTCGGGGAACGGCCGAGCCGGCCTGCCGCGCCGCGGCCTTGCATCCCTGCCCGCCCTGCCTCCCGATGCGGAGCGGACGCCATGTCGGGTTGCTGCTACGCCAGCCGGCGGCGCCGCCTCCCCCCTTCCTTCTGCGTCCCGGGTTCCAGAGATGGAGCCCCGCACGACACGCCGGGCACGAGGAAACCGTGCTGCGCGCCGGGGTCAGTGAACGCGCGCTTCGGCCCGCCGGGTGAGTTCGCGGGCATGGGCGGCAACGATGGAAAGCTCGGCGTAGAGCCGGTCCCAGAAGGGCGCCGCGATCTCCAGGGCCTCCAGGCCTCCCTGGCGCAGCACGAGGCATGCCGACGGATCGAGATCGAGACTGAGGCGCGTGGAGAAGGTGCCGTCGACATGCTCTTCCGGCAGCCCCTGCGGCACCGAAAGCCGCGCCGACATGATGTAGCCGGCCAGCACGTCGACGCCATATCCATCGAGCAGGACGCGCGGACGGCCGTTCAGATCGGGTCGTTCCAGCACCACCAGCGCACCCGCGGGATGCTCCTCGACGCTCACGCGCAGGCGCCCGCCAAAGGCATCGGTAATTTCACGAATGCGCGGAAACAATGCCGGCTCTCCCCTTCTCGATCCCTGTAGAAACGCCGCGTATAGCTTGCACCCTCACGGCAAACAAAAAAAGAGGGTCGGGATGGCGAACCATCCCGACCCCCTCAAGCCTTTGGCCCCCAGGGTTGGGCCTTGGGCTCTTAGCGGAACAGCGACGTGATGGTCTGCGGCGCCTGGTTGGCGATCGACAGAGCCTGCACACCGAGCTGCTGCTTGACCTGCAGCGCCTGCAGCTTCGCCGATTCCTTCGCCAGATCGGCGTCGACGAGGTTGCCGATGCCGCTGTCGATCACGTCCGAGAGCTTGCTGGTAAACGCCTGCTGGGCGTCGATCTTGCGCGAAGCCGCGCCGAGCTTGCCCAGAACCGCCGTCAGGTTGCTCTGCGTGGTGGTGATCGTGTCGATCATCGCCTGGGCCGAAGCCTGGGTGCTGATCGTCGCGGTCGAGGCGATCGTGATGTTCGAGCCGCCGAGGTCCAGCGCCTGGTTGGCAACCGAGAGCGAGTCCGGGTTCCAGGCCGTGGTCGCGGTGTTCGAGTCCTGCAGCGACTGCAGGGCCGTCACGGTGCCGCCGCCGCTCTTCAGCAGGTTGGTGCCGTTGAAGTTGGCCGAGTTCACGATCGTGGTGATCTGGTCACGCAGCGCGGTGAAGTCGTTGTTCAGCTGGGTACGGCTGTCCGTGGTCTGGCCGGCGTCAGCAGCCTGATAGGCCTTCGCCTTCATCTGGTTGACGATGTCGGAGATCTGCTCGGCACCGGCAACCGCGACGTCGGTCACGCTCTTGGCGCGGCTGAGCGACGAAGAAACCGACTTGAGGCCGCCCAGATCGCTGCGAAGGCCCTGGGCGATCGTGTAGGTCGCCGAGTCATCCTTGGTCGACGAAACCGCGAGACCGGTGTTGATGCGGCTCTGGGTGGTCGACAGGTCCTTCTGCGTCTGGCTCAGGCTCTGCAGAGCCGCCATCGCGCCGACGTTGGTGTTAACGGAAAAAGCCATGGTGATTTCCTTCTTGGAATAGAGCCGCTTCTGCGACCCGGGCCGGAAGCGCCGACCCTCGACCGGGCGCTTGCTGCGCCCTGCACGATCATTGTGGGAAGAAAATCGCCTCCATCAAAATTTCTCCTGAAAATTTTGATGGTTACCGGATGATTAAGGTAAAGTTTCGGTAAATATGAAAAGGGCTCGCCGCGACAAGCGACGAGCCCTTCACTGTATATCAACGCGCTATTGACGATCAGAACGGGAAGAGGGCATCGTAGATCTGCTGCCCCCAGCGCGCCTGCTGCGCGTCGGTCAGTTGGCCCTTGCCGCCATAGATCACGCGCGCTTCGGCGATCTGGCTGTGCTGGATCGAATTGTCGCGGGCGATGTCCTCCGGCCGGATGATGCCGGTGACGATCAGCTCGCGCATCTCGAAGTTCACCCGCACTTCCTGCCGGCCGCGGATCATCAAATTGCCATTGGGCAGCACCTGGGTAACGATCGCGGCCATCGTCATGTTGATCGTCTCCGATCGGTTGGTCGTGCCGCCGCCGGTGTATTTGGAGGTGGAGCTGGTGTCGACCAGCTTTGAAGGATCGCTTCCGGTCAGCTTCTTGAGCGGCGTCTCCAAACCGAGCAAGCCCGCGACGCCGCCCGCTTCGCTGCCCCCGCGCGTGCGCGAGGTGTTGTTGCCGATATCGGCCTTGTCGGCGATCGCGATCTTGATCGTCAGGATGTCGCCCACCCGGCCGGCGCGCTGATCGCGGAAGAAGGCGCCGGCGCCGGTGCGGAACAGCGACGCGGTCGGCGCGCTGGCCGGCTGCGCCGGGCGCGTACGGTTCGAGCGATCGAGCGGCGAGGCCAGCGACGGCTCGACATCCGGCGCATCGACCGGGTCCATCGCGGTGAGCTTCGGCGCCTTGCCGACCGATTTCAGCCGGCCGACCGCACCGCAGCCCGAAAGCGTGGCGGTGAGCGCCACCGCCAGAATGATCTTACGCATATACCTGTCCCTCAGGGAGTGGAGATCCGCACCGTGCCCGAGCCATCGACGATGCCGTCGAGCGTGCGGTTGGTAGCGGTGACGACGATCCGCACCGGATCGCCCTGGGCGCCGCCGCCGAGCGCACGCCCGGCCGCGGTGATGACGAGCGAGCCGGACACGATCTTCGCCGTGACGGGCTCGCCGCGCTTGACCAGCTGCGGTTTCATCACGTCGCCTTGGCGCACAACGGTGCCGGTCGACAGCGCACGCGCCGCCTCCATACCGATGACCTGCTCCGGGCGCAGCGCACCGCGCGCTCCGGCTTCTGGCCGGGTCTCGATCGAAAGGTCGCCCTGTTCGATCCGCTCCCCACGCGCGACCGGCTGCTGAACCACCGCCACCGGTACGTCTTGGGCAGGAGCCGCCGCCAGCAGCGCGAGGCCCAGCAGCGCGGACATCAGCGCAGCTGGCTGGTCGTCGCCAGCATCTCGTCGGCAGTCTTCACCACGCGGCTGTTCATCTCATAGGCGCGCTGGGCGGTGATCAGCGAGGTGATTTCCGAGACCGGGTTGACGTTCGAGGCCTCGATGAAGCCTTGGGTCAGCGTGCCCATACCCGGGTCGCCGGGCGCGGCCACCGTCGGCTGGCCCGATGCCGCGGTCTCGACGAACAGGTTACCGCCCTTCGCCTCGAGCCCGGACTCGTTCATGAAGCGGGCAAGCTGGAGCTGGCCGAGCTGCTGCGGCTGGGTGTTGCCCGCCACCGTCACCTCGACCAGGCCGGTCTTCGACACGCTGACGTCGAGTGCACCCTGCGGCAGCGTGATGCCCGGCTCCACCGGATAGCCGTCCTGCGTCACCAGTTCGCCCTGGTCGGAAACCTGGAAGGAGCCGTCGCGGGTATAGGCGGTGGTACCGTCCGGCATCTTCACCTGAAAATAGCCATGGCCCTGGATCGCCAGATCATAGGGATTGCCGGTCTGGGTCGTCGCGCCCTGCTCGTTGATGCGATAGACCCCGCCCGTCTTCACGCCCGAACCGATCTGGATGCCGGCGGGCACCTTGGTCTCGCCCCCCGTCGAGGCACCGGGCCGCGACACCTGCTGGTAGAGCAGGTCCTGGAACTCGGCGCGCTGCTTCTTGTACGCGGTGGTGTTCATGTTCGCGATGTTGTTCGAGATCACATCGACATTGGTCTGCTGGGCCAGCATGCCGGTCGCAGCGATGGAGAGCGTACGCATGGTTTTGATTCCTCTATGAAATTCAGCTGACGCGGCCGAGCTTGTCGATCGCGCTCTTGCGCATGTCCGACATCGAGTTCGAAAGGCTCTGGCTGGTCTGGTAGGCGCGAAGGATCTGGATCATGTCGGTCGTCTCGACGATCGCATTGACGTTCGAGCCCTCGACACCGCCGCTCACCAGCTTGGTCGCGCTGGCCGGCAGCTCGCGGCCACCGGTCGCGCTGAACATGCCGTTACCGCGCGGATCGACCACCGCCTCGTCGTTGAACACCGTCACCGCGATACGGCCGAGCGGGCCGTTCTCGCCCATCACCGTGCCGTCGGCATTCACATTGACCTTGCCGGCTTCCTCAGGCGGAATCTTGATCGGCTTGCCGCCCTCGCCCAGGATCACCTGGCCGCCGGCGGTGGCGAGTTCGCCGCTCTCCAGCACCTTCACATAGCCTGCGCGCGTGTAGGCGGTGGTGCCGTCGCCGGCCTGAACCGCCAGATAGCCCGGCCCGTCGATCATCACGTCGAGCGGGTTGCCGGTCGGCTGGAAGGCGCCATTCGAGGCATCGTGCACCGCGCCGTAATCCAGCACGAACGATGTCTTTTCGGCGGGCTTCACCGCGCTGTCGGTGTTCTCCACATATTCGCGGAACACCGGCTGCTCGCGCTTGAACCCGACCGTATTCATGTTGGCGAGGTTGTTCGCCACCACATCCATCCGGCGCCGCAGCGCCTGCTCCTGGCTGAGGAGCACATAAGAAGAGATGTCCACCGGACCGTCCTTCGAAAAATGGTCACTAGGCAGAAATTGCCGGGTGACGGTTCTATAATAGAGGGAAATCGGACGTGCGGACGTCGCGGCCGATATTTCGGAAGGTCCAGGGAAGCTATGTCGGCCGAGATCGTCGAGGATAAGAGCGCGCAGGTGGCCCCGGCGCCCAACAAGAAAAAGAAGCTGATCATCATCGGCGCCGCGACAGTGGCCGCGCTTACGCTGGGCGGCGGCGGTGCGGCGTTCTTCATGGGCGGCAAGAGCGCGACCAAGGCCGAAAAGAGCCATGGTGACGAAGCCGCCGCCGACGAAGGGCATGGCGAGGGCGAAGGCGAAGCCAAGGGCAAGGAAGGCGGCAAGGAAGGCGAAGGCAAGTTCGTCGACGTTCCCACCGTCTCGGTGAACCTGCGCTCGCCCGACGGCTCGGCGAAGTTCCTGAAGCTGCACCTGATGCTCGTGCCCGGCCCCAAGGCGACCGAGGCGTCGCTCAAGGACAAGCTGCCGGTGGTGCTCGATGCCTATCAGCCCTTCCTGCGCGAGCTGCGCCCCGAGGATCTGGGCGGCTCGGCGGCGGTGTTCCGGCTGAAGGAAGAGCTGATGGTGCGTGCCACCCAGGCGCTCGGCCCGGGCATGATCAAGGAAGTGCTCATTCAGGACCTGATCCAGCAATGATCGATCTCGACGACTTCGACCTTCCGGACCCGCCCGCAGCCCCGATGGGCGGCGACGACATCCGCTTCGACCAGGCGGACATCGACGCGCTGTTCGGCGGCAGCGAGCCGATCCTGAAGAAGAAGGGCCTGCGCGCCGTTCTCGAATCGAAGGTCATCAGCCATGAGCGGCTGCCGATGCTGGAAGTGGTGTGCGACCGCGTGGTCCGCACCTTCGCCAGCTCGATGCGCAACATGACCTCGGACGCAATCGACGTGAGCCTCGAGGAAGTGACCTCGGCCCGCTTCGGTGAGTTCATGAACCGGGTGATGCTGCCCGCCATGGTCGGTGTGTTCAAGGTCACCGAATGGGAGAGCTACGGCCTGATCACGGTGGAATCGGGCCTGATCTATTCGGTGGTCGACGCACTGCTCGGCGGCCGCGGCAGCAATTCGCCGACGGTGATCGACGGCCGCGCCTTCACGCCGATCGAAACCGCGCTGGTTTCGCGCGTGCTGGAAACGGCACTGCGCGATTTCGCCGATGCGTTCGAACCGATCGAGCCGGTCAACATGAAGCTCGAGCGCATCGAGACCAACCCGCGCTTCGCCGCGATCGCCGCCACCTCGAACATCTGCGCCATCGCCACCTTCCGGGTGGACATGGACGGCCGCGGCGGCTGCTTCACCATGGTGTTCCCCTACGCCACGCTGGAGCCGGTACGCCACAAGCTGCTCCAGCGCTTCATGGGCGAGAAGAGCGGCCGCGACAGCATCTGGGAGGCGCACATGGCCTCCGAGATCCGCAAGACCAACGTGACCGTCAACGTGCTGCTCGGCGAGAAGGCCGTGCCGCTGGCCGAGCTGGAAGAACTGCAGGTCGGCCAGACCATCGCCTTCGACAAGAGCCCCGACGACGCGCTCGACATGGCGTGTGGCGAGATCAAGCTCGCCCAGGCCCAGATCGGCCAGCGCAGCGGCCGCGTCGCCGTGCGCCTGGTCAACGACGTCTCCCGCACAAGGAAGAAAGTATCATGAGTATCGCGCTTCTCGCCAATGTGCTGACGATCATCCTGTGCGTCGCCGTGCTCGTGCAGAGCATGCGGATGATGCGCAGCCTGCGTGCCGTGAAGGACGGCGCCCTTACCGATGTGGTGAAGGCGCTCGATCATGCGACGGTGCAGGCGCGCTCGGTCCTGTCCGACATGAAGCAGACGCTGGGTACCGATTGCGCCCGCCATGCCCGGCTGGTGGAACAGGCCCGCGACCTTCGCGACGAGCTCTCCGACATGATCGGCATCGCCGATTCTGCCTGCGAGCGGATCGTGTCGGCGGTGAGCCTCGCCAATGCGCTGCGCGTCGCGGGCGAGGAAGCGGCCGAGGCGGATGCAGCGGAGGCTTTCCAGGACGAAACCCCCGCCGCGCGCGAGGCCGCATAATGGCGCGTCCTTCGCTCCTGTTGCTGATGGCGGCGGCTTCGGCGATCGCCGCGGTCGCCAACGCGGCCAGCATCGCCACCGCCGACCAAGATGGCAGCAACAAGACCCGGCTGGGCAATTCGATCGAGCGCGACCTGAGCGCGCGCGACCAGGATGCCGCCAAGCGCCAGCGCGCGCTGGACCTGCGCGAGCAGGCTGCAAAGGCGGCCGAAGCGCGTCTCGCGGCAGGCGTGGAGGCACAGCAGAAGCAGGCTGCGACGGCGGCACCCGGCGCTCCGGGCGCCCCCTCGCCCGCCGACGCGCAGTTCGACGAGCTTGCCCGCATCTATCAGGCGATGAAGCCGGCCAAGGCGGCGGCGGTGTTCGAGCAGCTGGACATGGAAGTGCAGATGAAGGTGGCGCAGCGGATGCGTCCCGCCTCCACCGCCGCCATTCTCGCGTCGATGTCGCCCAAGGGCGCGGCGTCGCTCAGCATGGCCCTGGCCCGCAAGAGCGCGGTGAAGCCCCTTGCTGCCCCGACCATGGCAGGCCCGACGGGCGCGGCGCGCAAGCCCGGCTGATCGCGCGCGGCGGATCCGTCCGCCGCGCCGCCATGCTCCACGCTATCGTGAAAAGAGCTTCGCGCGCCCTTCCCTGACCGGGGAAGGCGCGCGAAGCTGTGTCGGGATGGCCGTCACGAAGGGCGGGCGTGCCTCAGTTCTGCGACGCGCCGACTTCGACGATCAGCACGCGCCCGATTTCGGGCGAGGCGGCCTTCAGCGCGGCAGTCAGCGTCTTGTCGAGATCGGCAACGTTCACCGCGCGCAGCGCCGAGGCATCGAGCCGCGCGAACTCAACGCCGCCGGAGATCGCCGCCATGCGCAGGTTGGGCATCGCCGCCGCCAGCTTCTCGGCCGTGGCGGCGTCATGCGCTTCCAGCACCAGCTTGAAGTTGAGCGTGCCGGCCACGCGATCCGAATCGACGATCGGCACCGCAATCGGCTCCATCTTGACCAGATGCGGCTCGTCGCCGCCCCCGCCGCCGGATGCAAATGCGCGCCCTGCCGGCAGGGGCGAGAGCGCCACCGTCACCAGCCCGAGCATTGCCAGCGTTCGCTTGCCGCGCACCACATTTTCTCCCGTTTCCGCATGGGGCGAGCCGCCGCTGCGGCCACGCACGTCCTATAAATAAGGGGTAAGCACTTAACGGAATACAAATGAGCCACGATCAACGCCCCGCCCGGATGCGCGTCGTCGCCGATGCCGGCGCCGCCCGCGGCAACGCCGTCGACACCAAAGCCGAGCAGAACGCCAAGCCGGGGGCACCCCAGGCGGCGGCACCTGCCGGGCTGCCGATCGTGCCCGCCCTCGTCTTCATCATTGCCTGTGTCCTTGGCGGCGGCGCCGTCACCTATTTCCTGGCGGGAGCCCATTGATGCGCCGTTTGCTGATCGTCGCACTGCTCGCCAGTACCGCCGCCGCGCCGCCAAACGACCCGACGGCCGACGCGGCGACGCCGGCCGATCCCGCGGCGGCAGGTACGGCCGCGGCCCCCGCCACGGCAGCTCCCGAAACCGGCAAGGCCCGTGTCGACCTGCCGCCCTTCGCCGCCGTGCTCGCGCAGATGCCGACGATCACCGACAGCCGTGCCTGGCCCGAACTCGGCGAGGAAGAGGCGTGGGACGCGATCATCCGCGCCAAGCCCGAAGGGCGCCAGATGGCGCGCTGGAACTATGCCGGATCGCTGATCCGCCGCGGCATGGGCGCACAGGCGCTGAGCGTATTGGAAGTGATGGCGCAGGACGACGAGGACCTCGCGCTCGCCGCCCCGTTCCAGCTCGCCACCGGCGCGGCGCTGGTGATGATCGGCCACTACAAGGACGCGGTGGAAGCGCTGTCGTTGCCCGAACTCGAGCAGAATGCCGAAGCCTGTGCCTGGCGGGTCCGGGCGTTGGCCGGCACCGGCGATACCGCTGCCGCCGCCCGCCAGATCAACTGCGCGGTCCCCGCCATCAACGGCCGCACCCCCCAGGACCGCAAGCCGTTCACCCTCGCCGCCGCCCGCGGCGCGATCGCGATCGGCCAGGGCAGGCCCGCGATCGCCTGGCTCAAGCTGTTCGGCGAGCAGGATGCGCAGGCCAATGTGCTCCGCGGCAAGGCGCTGCTCGCCTCGGGAGACCCGGCCGAGGGTCTGTTCCGCCTCTCGCGCGCCGAGCTGAGCGGCGCACCCGAAGTGCGTGCCGAGGCGAAGCTCGCGCGCATCGAAGGCGAGCTCAAGCTGCACCGCATCGATCCCAAGGAAGGCATCAAGCAGCTGGAGGCGCTCCGCTATGGCTGGCGCGGCGGCATGATCGAGCAGGGCGCGCTGCGGCTCGAATATCAGCTCGCCCAGGCCGAGAACGATCACCGCTCGGCGCTGCGCAGCGCCGCCACGCTGTTCCGCTACTTCCGCCCTGACGGCGATTCCGCTGCGATGCTCAAGCAGATCCAGGGCTGGCTCGCCGAGATGCTGGCGCCCGACAGCGGCACCCCGCTGCCCGAGGCTGCGGGCCTCTATTGGGATTACAAGGAACTGGCACCTGCCGGAGCCGAGGGCGACGCGCTGGCGCTGCGCCTCGCCGCACGGCTGGAGGATGCCGGTCTCTATCCCCGCGCCGCCGAGTTGCTCCAATATCAGCTGCTGCAGCGCCGGCAGGACGTCGCGCAGGGGCCGCTTTCGGTGAAGGTGGCGACGCTGTTCATTCTTTCCGGCGATCCGGTGAAGGCGCTCGACACGCTGCACGCCACCGAACAGGCGAACTATTCGGACGGGATGCGCTTCGATCGCAAGCGGATCGAGGCGGTGGCGCTCTACAAGCTCGGCCGGGAAGCCGCGGCGATGGCGGCGCTGGACGGCGTGCCCGGCGGCGCCGGGGTGCGCAGCGAGATCCACTGGCGCACCCGCAACTGGGGCTCGTTCATCACCGAGAACGAAGCCACCCTGCCCTCGCCGGGCGCGCTCAACGCCCCCAACCAGGCGATCGTGCTGCGCCAGGCGGTCGCGCTGGCGATGCTCAACCAGGAAGCCAAGCTGCAGGCGCTGCGCGCCCGCTATGCCGCGGCGTTCAAGTCGCTGCCGAGCGCCCAGGCCTTCGATCTGCTGACTCAGCCGTCGACGTCGATCGATCCGGCGCGGATCAGCAAGGCAATGGCGGCGATCCCCGCCGCCAGTCCCACCGGCATGATCGGCGACCTGCTCGACGTGACGACGAGCTGATCAGGCGGCGGTGCGGGTGGCACCCGCATCCGCCGTCGACGCCGGGCACTCCGCGGGCAGGGATTCGGCGAGGATGTACCGGCCCTTGCCTGCGGACTTCGCCGCATAGAGCGCGCGGTCGGCCGCCCGCAGCAACACCTCCAGCGGAGCCGCCTCGGCGGTGGCGACGCCCACACTGGCACCGACCAGGGCACGCTGTGCCTCGTCCAGCCGGTAGGGCGCGGACAATATCGCCACGAGCCGCGCCGCCAGCCCTTCGCGTTCCTCGCTCCGCAGCTGCTCGACCAGCACGACGAACTCGTCGCCCCCCATACGGCTGATCGACAGCGCGCCGACGCAGAACTCCCGCAGGCGTGCAGCGACCCCGGCAAGGATCACGTCGCCCGCCGCGTGTCCGTGCCGGTCGTTGACTTGCTTGAAGCCGTCGAGATCGATGGCGAACGCCGAGACTTGCCCCGCCCGCCGGGCATAGGCGTCCTCCAGCCCGCGGCGATTGGCCAGCCCGGTAAGCGGGTCGCGCGCGGCGAGCGCGCGGCTGGCAGCCTCGCCCTCCAGCGCCTTGATGGTCAGCCGTCGCAGCCCCGCGATCAACCCCATGTTGATGCACAGGAAGAAGCTGCCCTGCATTACCGCCACGATGCCAAGCGCCCGGTCGAGCAGCACCATGTTCACCTTGAAGGTCAGATCGAGGATCAGGATCTGCGCCAGCGCGAAGCGGGGAGCGCCGAAATTGCGCGACGCGATTCCGGCCGCCGTCGCCACCGTCGAGGCAGCGAAGATGAGGATGAGCAGCATGTCCTTCGACGCTAGGACGATGGTCATCGCAAGTGCCTGCGACACGCACCATGCCAGGCTGCTGGCAAACAGCAGGTCTGCAAACCCCGCGCGGCGCGGCGCATTGTGGATCGCGAGAAGCCGCAGCCCGATCGTGCCCAGATCGAACAGGGCCAGCGCGATCAGCAGCGGCGCGCCGATCCGGACCCAGGCCAGCCCCGCGATCAGGGCCGAGTTCAGCCCCCCCGCCACCAGTGGAATGGTCGACGAGAAAAACGATTTCTCGAACTGGCAGCGAACCACATCATCGAGATCCCGTCCAACGTCCGCAAGCCAGCGCAAGGGACCAAATCTCGGACGAAATGTACGCTCCGCCATCTCTACCACCCATCTACGCTGGTGAACGCAGATCGTAGCAGGAGGAGAATCAAGGCTTGTTTAACGGTGCAGCTCGTTGCCCTGACATTCAGGCTAGAGGCTGAAGCGCAGCGTCGCCCGCAGGTCGCGGCCCGCGAGCGGCGCATAGTCCTTGAGGTAACTGCTCGCCCGCCGGGCATCGACGTCGAACAGGTTGTTGGCGGATAGCGTGAGCGTGGTGCCCGGCATGGTCGGGAAGGGCTTCAGGCTCAGCGTCGCGTTGACCATGGTATAGGGCGCGGTGCGCGTCTCGAACGCCGCGATGCGATCCTGCGCGAAGACATGCTCCGCCTCCAGGCGGCCGGTCACCGCATCGGACTGCGCCTCGATGCCGCCGAGCACGCGCATCGCCGGGATGCGCGGCGCCGGGCCCTGGTCGACGATATTGGCGTGGACATAATCGCCCAGCGCGTCGAGGTTGATCGTGTACCCGCCCGCCTGCGCCAGTCGCACCGATCCCTCGGCCTCGAACCCGTAATAGCGCGCGTCGCGCTGGGTGAACTGGAAGCAGGGCAGTTCCACCGTCCGCCCGCTCGGCGCCGCGGCCGCCGCACAGACCGCCGAATTGGTCTCGGCATCGCTGATATAGTTGGAGAACCAGGTGTAATAGGCCGAAGCGTCGAAGCTGTAGCCGTCGCCATGCGCGTGCAGCGTCGCCTCCAGCCCCCAGCTCTTTTCGAGCCGAAAATCGGGGCTGCCCAGCTCATAGGCCTCGGTGCCGGCATGGGCGCCGTTGGCGAACAGCTCCTCCGCCGAGGGTGCACGCTCGGTGTGCGAGAGGTTGAGGCCGATCCGCACGTCGTGGCTGAGGCCATAGGAAGCGCCGACCGAACCCGAGAGCGCCTCGAAATGGCGGCTCCCGCCGAAGAAGCGCAGATCGCCCTGCACCGGATCGGCCGAAAGATCGGTGAACTCGTAGCGCAGGCCCGCCTCAGCCTTGATCGCGCCGAGATCGAGCTGCTGGAGCGTGAACAGTCCCACCTGCTCGGTCTTGTTCTTGGGCAGGAACGCCTCGTCGCCCTTCACGTCGAAGTCCCGCGCGAACACCTGCACGCCGCTCGCGCCCTTCCAGGCACCGTGATCGGCCTGGACCAGCTCCAGCCGGCCCTCCAGCCCTTTGTTGTAGAAGGCGGTGCCGGTGCTGCCGTCGGGCGCCAGCTCGAAATGGCGATAGGCGGCATAGCCGGCGCGTAGCCGCACCTTCTGGAGGACGCTGCCGCCGGTATCGGCCTCGGCGCGCAGATCGAGCCGGTTCTGGACCACGCTCAGCCGCGGCGATTCCTGGCCTTCGCCCGGCTCGGTGGCGAAGCGGATCGGTACCCCGTACAGGCTGTCATAATGGCTATAGGCCACGCCCAGCGTGCCATTGTCGGTCACGATCGCCGCGCCGGCGCCCGCCGTCCACGTCGTGGCGGCGGTGTTCGGCAGGCGGTTCCTGACCGCGGCATTGGCGGCGAAGTCGATCGGATCGGGGTCGGAGGGATCGGCCGGCAGGCCTGCACTGGCCAGCGCCTCGCGCCGCTTGGTCGGGGTCAGGGCATAGCCACCGATCTTGAGATCGTCCGACTTGGAATAGGAGCCGTCGGCGTGCAGCACGAGGTGGCTGCCCACCGCAACGTCGCCCGCCCCGCCGACCGAACGCTCATTGGCCGCCGACCCATAGGTCGCGATGCTGCTCAGCCGGTACCCCTTTTCCGGCACCGCACGCGGTATCCGGCTGTCGATCACGTTGACCACGCCGCCCATCGCCGACGATCCGAACAGCAGGGCCGAAGGGCCCCGCAACACCTCCACCCGCTCGGCAAGCAGCGGATCGATGATCACCGCATGGTCGGCCGAGGTATTCGAGACGTCGATCGAGCCGATGCCGTCGGTCAGCACGCGCACGCGCTCGCCCTGGAAGCCGCGCAGGATCGGCCGCGAGGCGCTGGGCCCGAACGAGCTCGCCGATACGCCAGGCTGGTGCGCCAGCGTCTCGCCGATCGTCGGGCGCAGGCTGCGGGTCAGTTCCGCGCCGGTAACGACCGAGGTGCCGGACAGCACGTCGGTCTCGCTCTGGCGATAGGGGGCGGAGACGATGATCGTCGCGCCCTGCTGGGCCGGCGCAGCATCCTTGGCCTGCGCGGGCGCGTTGTCCCCAGGGCCGTCCGACTGAGGATCGGCCAAGGCGGACAGCGGCAGCAAGACAAGGGCGGTAGTGGCGAGAAACACGCGACGCGACATGAAAATCCGCTTCTTTCAACGAGGAAACAAGCGGCGATATCCCGTAGGATATATAGTCTCAACTCCTTTGTGCCGCGTCCCGCACTATTGATGCGGAGGTCGGCAGCGCGGTCCCGCCAATCGTCGCGGCCTGCGCCCAACGTCAAAACGCGTGTTGGAATGCCCCCGCGCAGAGAGGCATCGAGCGTCAGAAAATCTATGTTTCGAGGGCTTTCGGTGGTGGGTCCGCCGGGATTCGAACCCGGGACCTCTCGATTAAAAGTCGCTTGCTCTACCGACTGAGCTACGGACCCACAGTGCGTCCCCCTAGGCGCAGGGGCGCCGCCGGTCAACCGCGTGCAGCAACGGAAGCGTCGCGCGGCCGCTCACCGGGTCGCGCCAGCGCGGGGCAATCTCTGCCAGCGGCGCCAGGACGAAGCGGCGGGCGCGATACTGCGGGTGGGGCACGATCAGGTCGCGCGTCCACCAGGCCCCCTCGGACCACAGCACGATGTCGAGATCAATCACCCGGGCGCCCCAGCGCTGGCCCCGCCGCCGTCCGAAGGCCCGCTCGATCCCCTTCAGGCGGCGAAGCAGCGCCGCGGGCGTCTCGTCGCTGTCGATCCACGCCACCGCGTTGGCGAACCGCCGGATCGAGGGGCCGATCGGTGCCGTCTCGTGGATACGCGACGCCGCGCGGACGCCGCCGATCGCCGCCAGCGCCGCCTCCACCTCGCGGCGGGGGCTGCCGTGGCGGCCGCGGCGATTGGAGCCCAGGGCGAGGATGTAGCTTGTGACCGGCACGCTGCCGCGCCTATCGCGATGCCATGTCCACGCCAAGCCCCGAACCCGATCGCGATTGCCCGCTCTGCCCGCGCCTCGTCGCGCTGCGCAGCCAGTTGCGCGCCGAGCAGCCCGACTGGTGGAACGCACCCGTCCCCGCGCTGGGTACCCCGGACGCCAGGATCGCGATCGTCGGCCTCGCGCCCGGACGCCTGGGCGCGAACCGCACCGGTCGTGCCTTTACCGGCGACGAGTCGGGCACCTTGTTGTTCGCGGTGCTGGAAAAGCTGGGCCTGGCCGAGGGGGAAGCGCCGCGCGGTGTGCAGATTCTCAACGCGGTGCGCTGCCTCCCGCCGGAAAATCGACCGACGCCGGCCGAGATCCACGCCTGCCGGCCGTTCCTGGCGGGGCAGCTCCGCGCGCCGATCGTCGTCGCGCTGGGCGAGATCGCGCACCAGTCGGCGGTGAAGGCGCTCGGCGGAAAGTTGCCCAAGGCCCGCTTTGCCCACGGGGCGGAGCACCATCTGCCCAAGGGCCAGGTGGTACTCGATAGCTACCATGTCTCGCGCTACAACCAGAATATCGGCCGGCTGACCGAACCGATGCTCACCGCCGTGTTCGAGCGCGCCCTGGTTCTAGCCGCCACGCTCAGTTGACAGCAGCGGCCTTCGCCCCCTCGACCAGACCATAGCGCTTCGCGCGATCGGCCACGCGGGGCTGGAGCTTCACGGCAGCGGCAATATCGCGCGCGGCTGCCTCGGCCTGCCCGAGATGCTGCTCGGCCAGCCCGCGACAGTAGAGCGACCAGGCGAGCTTGGGATCAATCGCCAGCGCGGCGGTGAAGTCGTTGATCGCCGCCGCGAACCGGCCCTGGCGCAGCGCCACCATCGCCCTGCTGTCGAGGAAGGACGGGTTGTTCGGCACCGCCCGAACGGCCGCGTCGCAATCGCTGTGCGCCTTTTCCAGATCGATATTGGCGAGCGCCCGCGCCCAGCAGCGGTCATTCTGGGCCGTGCTCCGCGCCGCATCCTCGCGGTGTGCGGCCAGCCACAGGTCAAACTGCGCGATCGCGGCGTCGAACTTGTCGGCCGAGGCGTAGAGCTGCCCGATGCGCAGCCGCTCATTGTCCTCGCGCGGCAGTTCGGCGTTGAGGCGGTCGAGATCGGCGACCGCACCCGCTGCGTTGCCGAACCGGACGCGAAGCTGGGCGCGGGTCAGGCGCGCCTGATGGTCGCCGGGTTCGAGCTCCAGGGTGGTGTTCAGATCGTCGATCGCCAGCACCCCGCGTCCCTCGGCCAGATAGGCCATTGCGCGCTGGCGCGGGAAGCGCGGGTCGCGCGGCGCCAGCGCGATCGCCTGGGTGAATGCCTCGATGGCGTGCGGCATGTCCCGCTGCGTCTGGAACATTGCGCCGCGCCGGGCATAGCCTTCGGCATCGAGCGGAGCGGTCGTATCCGCTGCCTGCGCCTCGATGCCGCTGGTCGCGTCGACCCGGGCAACCTGCTGGAACAGCTTGCCACCGGTATAGGTGAAGAAGATGCGGTGCAGCGCGTTGGACACATAGAGCCGGTGCGACACGAAATAGTCGGCGCCGAGCAGCATATCGACGTCCAGCGCCCCCAGGTCGGCGATCCGCAACCGCACATTGTGCAGTTCTTCACTGCCGATCTTCAACAGCTTGAAGGTGCCGATCCAGCCCTGGGTCACATGGTGACCGAGGCCGGTTTCCCAGCCCGACTTCTCCACGCCGGGATCGCCCGGCTTCACGCCGGCGCGCGCCGCCGCCCGCAACGACACCACCGTCCCGCTGGCGCCGGTGTCGAAAAAGGCCCGGATCTTGGCATCGTTCAACTCGAGCGTGCCGGCCGTGTGGTTTTGGGCGACCTCCTTGGGTTCGATCGCGATCTCGAAATAGGGCTTGCCGACCGCCCAATAGGCCAAAGAGGCCTTGGCACAGCCCTCGGACCGGAACAGCCGCACCGCGCCGCCCGGCAGGTCATATTCCACGTCCGCGATGCCGAGGATGTTCTGTCCCAGCAGCCCGGTCTGGCCGATATCGGTGCCGCCGCGGACGAACTGGACGTTGCGCAGGTCGACGCCCGCGAGGCCGAAATGGTCCACGCGGACCACGCCTGCACTGGCGCTCCCGCCAATGCCGTTCAGGTGGAAGCCGGGAGGCGCCGGCTCTTCCGGCAGGCCGAACGCCTTGGCGACCGCCGGGGGAACGGTGCTGAAGAAGGCGCCGCTATCGAGGATGAACGGCGCGGGCTTGCCGTTGATGGTCGTGTCGACGATCGCTCGCATGCCCTGCATGGTGACCGGCAGTTCGGCCATGCGACTGACCTTGCAGGCGGCCTCGGCCGCGCCCGCATCCACGACAAGCGCCAAGGCCAAGACCCGGCCCAACCGTCGTGCCTTTTGAAGCATCCCCCAGCCTCCCGAATATTCGTTCGGTGCGGATGCTACGCGGCGGAGATGACGCAGACCTTACAGCCTGCGCCACCCGCATGATAAATCCAGTCGATCAGGACAGATACTTGACGAGGCTGAGACCGCTGAGCTGCGAGAACACGGAATAGCTGGCCTGCAGCACCGTCTGCTGCTGCGACAGATCGAGCGCGACCTGGCCCAGATCGGCGTCTTCATTGTCCTCGATCACCTTCTGCAGCAGCAGCGAGCGATCCTGGCCGCGCTGGGTCAGGTCCTCGACCTGGTTCTGCTTGCGGCCGTTATCGGCATTGACGGTACTGACGTCGTTCAGGCCGCCGTTCAGCTGCGACACGGCCTGCTGCAGTGCGGTTTTCTGCGCAGCGGTGATGGTGGTGCCGATCGGGCCCGCTTGGGCGAGCGTACGGAACGCCTCGTAGAGGTTCTTGCCGATCGAGCTGGCGTTGATGCCATAGGTCACATCGACACCGTCGCCGACCCGCGCGCTGGCCAGCTTGTTATCGTCGTGGAACGCATCGGCCGCCGTCGTCGTCGCGGCGTCGGCCAGCGACGTCACCGAAAAGGGCTGCTGGTCCGTCTGCGATCCGGCGAACAGCGGCACGCCGCCCTCGCTGGCATTGAGCGATGCGCGGACCTGGTCGAACGAGCTTGCGATGGCCTCTTGCAGGCCCGAGCTCTGGCCCGTGCCGATCGCCGTCATGATCTGCTGGCGAAGATCGGTCGCGGATTTCTCGATCCCTTCGATATGGCCTTGATAGAGCGACATGGTGGTGCCGACCCGCGACGCCACTGCCGACTGTGCCTTTTGCTGCTCGAGCAGGCTGTGCGCCGAAAGGTTGCGCACGGCCTCGGTGCCCAGCGAGGCGAAATCGGACGCCTTCTTGCCGGTGGAGAGCTGCTGCTGGGTGATCGCCAGCTTTTCCTGCGCGGTCGAAATGGCCTGGGCCATGGTGCGCTGGAGCGGAACGGTGGCTACGCGGGACATCGGGTCAGCTCCCTTAACGGACCATCTGGAGAAGTGTGTCGTACATCTGCGTGGCGGTGGTCATCACCCGCGCCGATGCCGAATAGCTGTTCTGCAGGACGACCATCTGCGACAGTTCCTCGTCGATATTGACGCCGGAGAAGCTGTCGCGCCGGTTGACGGCGTCGTCCTTGCGGGCACTCGCGTCGTCGAGCCGGCTCTTCGCCTGGCTCGCTTCGAGGCCGGCATTGCCCAGCAACTGCGTGGACAGGCGATTGACGGTGGTCACGCCGTCCTTGCCCATGTCCAGCGTGCCGGCGAGCTTGTTGACGAACGCCGTGGCCCCGGAGATGTCGCCGGCGCCGAGCACCTTCGTGTTGAGGGCAGCCGTCGGATCCAGCCGTGCGAGCGGAAGCTGGCTCGGATTGGCGGCGATGTCGGCGCGAACCTTGGCGACGTCCAGCCCGCTGTTCAGCCCGCTGAGGCCGGAAAGCGCGGAAAAGGTGCGACCGCTGCCGTAGCGGTCCGTCGAATCCGCCGCGATCGAAATCGCCGCGCCGGACATGCCGCTCGCCGGATCGAACCGCATCCGCCCGCGGGTATCGAGCGAGAAGGTGCCGAAATTGCCGAGCGGGCTGCTGTTCAGCGTGGTGACGATGTCGCCCATCGTGCCGCCGGTGGTCGGCTGCAGGGTGTAGCTGGTGAGCGCCAGGCCGGAGGCATCGCGCAGAACGATCTGCGCACTCTGACCGGTGGTGAAGCCGTGCGGATCCGATGCGTTGAAGCCGCTGGGCACCAGCGTGCTGCTGTCGCTGCGGATCAGGTCGTTCATGCCGAAATATTGCGAGACGCCGACGCCGGCCCGCTGGCTGGGGCTCGTGGCCGATTGCGCGATCGCCACCCCGTTGCCGGCCCCGGTGGCGGTGAAGCTCAGCACCCCGCCCGAGAAACTGGCGGTCGCGGCGCCGCCCAGCCCGGTGTTGATCGCGTTGATCATGTCGCCGACCGTGGCGCTGGGGCCGAGCGCGTCGAAATTCACTTCGGTCTTGGCGAGCAACGTGCCGTCCGCCTTGGTCACCGCGAAGGTGGCCTTGCCGGTGAATCCCAGCCGGTCGGTAGCGACAAGACCGGTCTGGCGGCCGGTCAGGCTGGTGGGCGCCGGCACGGTGGAGCCTGCATTGGATACCGCGTTGAGCGCCTCGGAAAGACCGCTGAATACGGTCCCCAACTGTTCGGAAAAGGCCGGCAGCGCACGATCGCGCAGATCAAGCAGGCCGCCCAGCTTGCCGCCGACCGCCGCCGAGTCCAGCTTCTCGCCGGTCAGCGCGCCAACCGAACCGTCCTTGTTGGTGAACCGGATGCTGATGTCCGGATAGGTGGTCTGCGAACTGCCGGTACCGTTGCCGTTGTTCGGATAATCGAGCTGGCGCAGGCGGCCGTCGAGCAGCATCTGTCCCGAGGTCGTCTCGATGAACACCCGCCCGTCCGGCTGGTCGCGCACATTGACCGACAGCAGGCCGCTCAGCTCCTCGATCGCGTTCATGCGCTGATCGGCGGCACCGCTGGAACTGCGCCCCTGCCCGGTTGCCTGCGCCACGGTGCTGTTCAGATCGTTGATGCGCGTGAGCAGCGTGTTGATCTTGTCGACCGAATAGCCGACCTCGGACTCCACGTCGGCGCGCAGACCGTCCACGTCGTGCGTGGTCTGCTGCATCGAGGCGAGCGCGTCGGCGACGTTGCCGGTGAACACCGCCGTGGTCTGCGCCGCGGATTGCGAGCCGGTCATCGCCGTTGCCGCGGCGCTGATCGCATCGAGCCGCGCGGGTAGCCCCGACGAAGCACCCGGCTGGCCGAGCAGCGCCTGCAGGCGATCGAGATAGCTGGAGGTGACATCGGCGCGGCCATAATCGCCCGCCCGCCGATAGACGGTCTGCTCGAGGAAGCGGTCGGCAACGCGCTCGGGCTCGCCGACGGTCACGCCGCTCACCTGGCCGGTGACGACCGACGTCGAGAGCGTGACCTTTTCGCGGGCGTAACCGGTGACGCCGACATTGGCGATGTTGTTCGATACCGCGCGCAATCCGGCCTGGGCTGCTGCCAGGCCGGAAACCGCGGTTCCAAGGATATCGTTCAGTGCCATGTCGTGCGTCCCCCGGCCTCAGTGGTCGTCAGCGCTTCAGATCGCTGACTTCGCGCAGCATGTCGTCGACCGTGGTGATGATCTTCGACGATGCGCTGTAGGCGCGCTGGAAGCGGATCATGTTGGTGAACTCGCCCGCCAGATCGACGGTCGATGCCTCCAGCGTGTTCGACGACAGCTTGCCGGCGCCGAGCTGCCCCGGCGGGTTCATCGTCATCGATCCCGACGAGCGATTGGCCGAATAGGAGTTGCCGGACACGCGGGTCAGGCCGTTCGGGTTCGGGAAGGTCGCGATCGGCAGCTGGAAGACCTTGCGGGTCGAGCCGTCGTCGAAGATCGCGCTGACCACGCCGTCCTTCGACACTTCGGTCGAGGCGATGTTGCCCAGGATGCCGCCATCGGCACCGCCGGAGATCAGCGACGAAGGCTGGCCGAACTGGGTCAGGCCGTTGATGCTGCCATTGTCACCCAGTTCGATGTCGATCGGCACCGAGCTGGCGCCGTTGGTGTAGTTGATGGTGAGCGGGCTGAACAGCGCCGCGGTCGAGGCGGTCTTGTTCAGGCTGCCGTCGCCGTTGAACTGAACGGTGCCGCTGCTGACGACGCCGCCGGCGGCGGTCGTGTCGCTGGCGGGAACCAGGTAGTTCTCCACCTTCCAGGTGTTCGCCGCCGTCTTCAGGAACGACATGTTCATCTGATGGCTGCCGCCCTGCGAGTCATAGACCGTGAACGAGCGGGTGAAGCTGGGGGTCACCGCGCCCGAGGCCATCTGCCCCGCGGTGTAGGTGGATGCGGCGGACGAAATCGTGGCGTCCGACTGGAGGTTGATGCGGGCCTGCAGCTTGGTGGTGGGCGCCGCCGTGCCGACCAGATCGCTCAGCCGCACCGGCGTCAGCGCGTCGAGGTTGCCGGTGTTGGTGTAGCCGCCCGTGGCATCCAGGCGCCAGCCATAGAGATACTGGCCCGAGGAATTGCGCAGATAGCCTTCTTCGTCCGGCTTGAACGAGCCGGCCCGGGTATAGGCGACCGGGTCGCTTTGCGTGAGGCCGCTGCGGGTGATGAAGAAGCCGCCGCCATCGATGGCAAGATCGGTGCTGCTGCCCGAAGCCTGGAGCAGCCCCTGTTTGGAGACCTCGGCGATCGGCGAAGCCGCGACACCACCGGCCGAGTAGCTCGACGACGCGCGACCATCGGTCACCAGCGTGCGGAACTGGGCCTCGACGCCCTTATAGGCGACGGTGTTGATGTTGGTGATGTTGTCGGCAACCGTGGCCATGGCACTCGACTGCGCGCTCAGCCCGGAAACGCCAGCGTAAAGAGCGGAATAGAGGCTCAAGTTCAAAACTCCTCGAGATGCCCGCGCGATCCCCACGCCGGCGACGTCTTTATTGTAGAGGGGTGGCGGGCCGGCCCAAATCGATAGGGCGAAATTGCCTGTCCGCGCACGGGAGGCGGCAAAATTTGCCGGGTATTCGCACCGCGCGCTGCAAACGTCGCTATAAGTTTAGGAACGCTTATCGAAAGGCCAGTGCCATGCTTCGCATCACGCTCCGCGACGGTGAAAAAGCGATCGTCAACGGCGCCGTGTTGCGCGCCGTCGGTCGTACCCAGATTGCCGTAGAGAATATGGTATCGATCCTGCGCGGTCGCGAAGTGATGCGGCCCGAGGAAGCGACCACGCCTGCCCGCCAGCTCTATTTCGCGACCATGCTGGCCTATATCGATCCGGCAGGCCGCAGCGCGCATCAGGATGCCATCGTCCAGCTGATCAGCCTGGTGATCACCACGCTCGGCACGCCGCAGGCGAGCGAGCTGTGCATCCGCTTCGCCAACGAACTCGCCCAGGGCGAATATTACAAGGCGCTCGCCGCCGCTCGCGAGGTGATCGCGCTGGAAGACGCCGCCACCGCCGACCAGAGCGCCACCCAGGCCGCCTGAAGGACGCCGCCGCGATGCAAACGCTCGCCAGTGCCGCACGTGCAATCCGGGAGATGGTTCCGGATCGCCGCTTCGGGCGCGTGGTGGCGGTGCGCGGCGCGCTGATCGAAGTCGAAGGGCTGACCGGCGTTGCCCAGATCGGCAGCCGCGTCGAAATCCAGTCGCCCTCGGGCAAGGTGGAAGCCGAAGTCACCGCGCTCGATCGCGGCGTGGCGCTGTGCCTGCCCTTCGTCGATCCGCAGGGCGTCGGCCTGGGCGCGATCGCCGAGCTGGGCGCGGGCCAGTTCACCGTGCGCCCTTCCAAGGCATGGCTCGGGCGCATGATCAACGGTCTCGGCCGGCCGGTCGACGGACAGGGTCCGCTCGCCAACGGCGCCGACCCGCAGCCGATCAAGGCCTCGCCCCCCGCCGCTGCCGGCCGCGCCCGCGTGGCGGAGCGGATCGAGACCGGGGTGCGCTGCCTCGATACCTTCGTGCCGCTCTGCCGCGGCCAGCGGCTCGGCCTGTTCGCGGGTTCGGGCGTGGGCAAGTCGGTCCTGCTGTCGATGCTCGCGCGCTGGACACAGTGCGACGTCGCAGTGATCGGCCTGATCGGCGAACGCGGCCGCGAAGTGCAGGAATTCATCGAGGACGATCTGGGGCCCGAAGGCATGGCCCGCTCGGTCGTCGTCGTCGCCACCTCGGACGAACCCGCGCTGATGCGCCGCCAGGCCGCCTGGACGACCTTGGCCGTCGCCGAGCATTTCCGCGACCAGGGCCTCAACGTGCTCTGCCTGATGGACTCGGTCACCCGCTTCGCGATGGCGCAGCGCGAGATCGGCCTTGCCTCGGGCGAGCCGCCTGCGACCAAGGGCTATACTCCCACGGTCTTCGCCGAGCTGCCGCGCCTGCTGGAGCGCGCCGGCCCCGGCGCCCCCGGCCAGGGCATGATCACCGGCCTGTTCACCGTCCTCGTCGACGGCGACGATCATAACGAGCCGGTCGCCGACGCGGTGCGCGGCATCCTCGACGGCCACGTCGTGATGCGCCGCGCGATCGCCGAGCGCGGCCGCTACCCCGCGATCGACGTGCTCAAGTCCGTGTCGCGGACCCTGCCCCATTGCCTGGAGCCAGAGCAGAACGACGTCCGCATCGCGGCGCGCAAGCTCCTGTCGACCTATGCCGACATGGAAGAGATGGTGCGGCTGGGCGCCTACAAGGCGGGATCTTCACCCGAGGTCGACCGCGCCGTGGCGCTCGCGCCGCGGATCGAGGCGCTGCTCAACCAGGGCAAGAACGACCAGGGCCATGCCGAGGCGGCGTTCGCCGAACTCGCCGCGATCCTCTCCGGTGCCGCCGCGGGCGAGCCGGGCCATGACGTGGGTCTCGCCGCATGAGGACGCCGCTCGACACCGCACTGCGGATGCAGCAGCGTAGCGTCGACGACCTCAAGGTCGCGATCGGCGCCTCGATCGAGCGCATCGCCGAGATGGAGCAGCAGGCCCGCACGCTCGTCGAGCGGATGCGCGAGGAGCGGATGCTCGCCCACGCGCTGCCCTTTGCCTCGGACGCCTGGCTGGCCACGGCCAAGCACGCCCAGACCCGGCTCGGCCAGGAAGTCGCGGCCGAACAGGACCGCCTGCTGCAGCTGCGCGAACAGGCGCGCGAGGCCTTTGGCACGCTGCGCGCGATCGAAAGCGCCGCCGAGCGCTTCCGCGCCGATGCCGAGCGCGAGGCCGAAGCCGCCGAACAGGCGGCGATTGATGACATTGCCGCGGCGCGCTTCCTGCGCGAGCGCAAGCGGATGCCGGTGAAGGCTGCATGATCCACCGTACCGACCTCGCCGCGCTCACGCCGGCCCAGCGCGCCAACGTGATCTACGCCCAGGCGCAGTCCGAGCTCTCGACCCGGCTTTGGCGCGCCGCGCTCGGCGACGGCGACCGCGAAGCGGGCAAGACCCGCTCGCCGCTCGGCCCGGGTTCGGACATGCAGATGGACTCGTTGCTCGAACTGCTCGGCACCCAGGCGCCGCGTTCGTCCAAGGGCCGCTGCAACTGCCAATGCGCCTGTTCATGTCACGACGACGCCCAGGACGCAGCCGTCGCGCCCAAGGCGCCGTTGACGGCCGAGCGCGCCCGGGCAATCGCGGCGCCGCCGGCCGCCATGGCCTCCGCCCCTGCGTCCGGGGTCGCCGCCGGCGGCACCTCCGGTGCGCTCGCGCTCGGCGCCAACAGCCGCTACGCCGATGCGCTGGCGGCGGCCGAGGCACGGAGCGGCGTGCCTGCCAATGCGCTCGCCGCAATCGTCAACGCCGAAGCCGGCAAGGGCCATGACGGCAGCTGGAACCCGCTCTCCCGCAACCCGCGCTCGAGCGCGGCGGGGCTGGGCCAGTTCCTCAGCGGCACCTGGCAGGGACTCGCCGAACAGAGCGGCACCTGGCTGAACGACGTCGCCAAGGCGCGCGGCTGGCTGAAGGAGAACGGCAAGGTCGATCCCAGCCGGCGCAGCGAGTTGCTGGCGTTGCGCTACGATCCGCAGGCGTCGATTCTCACCGTCGCAGATATGGCCCGCAACAATTTGCATAAGCTCGAATCATCCGGGCTCAACGTGCGCGCCGACTCGGAAACCTTGGCCAAGGCCGCCTATCTCAGCCACCATTTGGGGCTGGGCGATGCGCGAAAATTTCTCGCCGGCGGGATTGACGCGGGCCGTGCCCGCCAGTTGCTCGCCGCCCAGATCGGCGGATCGGCTGCAGAACAGCGCATCGCCAGTGCCGGCGACGCCACCCGTGCCCATCGGGAATGGTTACTGCAATTCATCGACCGGCACATCCAACCGGAAAAATTTTCCTCGTAAATCCGCCATTTCCGGCCGCGAGAAGCGTCGTTAGCGCACATGCTGAACGGCGATTAACCATCATTTTTTCAGGCACTTGGCCCACGTTGCGAATCGCAACTGCTATAAAGGTCGGGGGTCCTTTGCGGAAAACTACCTAAGCCCGCGATTAGCACTCCTTTAAAGGTTTCAGGCGAAATCTGCCCCTGTCGACGGCGCCGGAACGATCGGACCGGCGCTGAACCAGGGGAATACGAATGTCGAAGATCACGATCGCTCTCGAGGCCGCAGTCCAAACCGTCATCGAGAACTCGCCGAAGGACAGCAAGCAGACTGCCCGTCAGCGCGCCGAAGTCGATCGGGCCTTCGCTCGCATTCTCAAGCTCATCGCACCGCGCATCCGCCACTTCATCCGCCAGTACGGCCTGACCGCGCACTGGGACGATGCCGAGCAGTGCTGCGCCATCGCCGTGCACCGTGCCATCCAGGCCTATGAGCCGGAAAAGGCGCAGTTCACCACCTTCGTGAACTGGCAGATCCGCGGCGAACTGCAGAGCCTGCGCTTCCGCCTGATGACCGATCAGCGCCCCTCCGCGAAGAAGGTCGAAGCCACCACCGTTTCGCTCAGCGCGATGGTCACCTCGGCGGATGGCGACGAGATGTCGCCCGAGGCGATGATCGAGGACGAGGACGCCCTGGAGCGTACCGAGAGCGCCGCGTCGGATTACCTGGCCGACGGCGCGATCTCCTCGCTGATCGAGGCCTATGTCGACCATCTCCGCAAGGTGGGCATCGAGCAGCTCCGCCGCCGCCCCCGTCCGAAGCGGGAAGAAGCCGCGCTGCGCCGCGAAGGCCCGCGCCTCCGCACCGCCACCCACGGCATCGATCCGACCGAATTGGAGAAGCTCGAAGCCAAGCTGGAGCGCGACCGCGAGATCGTCGCCCGCCGCGTGTTCCAGACCGCCACGCTCGACGATCTGTCGCTCGAGACCGGCGTGACCAAGGAGCGCGTCCGCCAGATCACCAAGCGCGCCGCCAAGGTGATCGCCGAGATCGCCGCCGCCGACCCCCGCTTCTCGGTGATGGCCGAATATGGCGAGCCCGCCACCGCCAAGCGCCGCCAGCCGGCCCCGGCCCGCAGCGTCACCCCGATCCTGCCGGACGCCAGCCAGCCCCACAACCTGCTCTCCAGCGTCGTCGCGATCCATCCGGCGAGCGTCGAGGCGGTGGTGGCGGCCGAGGCGAACCGCGATACCGTCGAGGTCGTGGCCGTCGCTGCCGCCGTGCAGAGCAGCGCCGCGCTGCACTGATATCCGTTTCCTGCGCAATCGTTCTATAATGCAGGGGTAACCCTATCGCGGAACGATCCGATGTCCCGAGACTCCCAGACCAACGGCCGCGGCATACCCCAGATGATGCCGCGGCCGAATTTCAAGCTGACCGAACTGGCCGAGGAAATGGTGCGCTGTGCGCAACCGCTGCTCCCGGCCGGCGGTCGGCTTTTTTTGGGTCTGCAGCAGGACATGGACGGATCGCTGCGGATGATCTGGTGGCGCGGCGACGACTTCCGCCTGGTCGCCGAGATCGACGCGAGCCCCGAGGGCTTTTGCGACGAGGACACCGACGAAGGCGCGCTGCAGGATGCGGCGAGCGCCTGCCTCACCTATCTCGCCGGCCGCTGGCCCAGCCCGCCGCGCCGGCTGGGCGTGATCACCGACGGCACCGGCGTCGCCTTCTCGCCCAACCGCCCCGCCGTCGCGGAACCGGGCTGGCTGCTCGACCATGCCGGCGGCCTGGCGACGCTCACCACCATCCTGCCGCTCGACGGCGAAGGCCCGTGCGCGCTGCTGTGCACGCCGGTCGAGGCCGCATCGTACCATTGAGACCGGACGGCGGGCGACGTTGGGCTTCTGCTGGAAGGCCAGCATGATCCTGCCACCGAAGTTTAGGAAGTTTAGGCTCTCGCGCGTTTCAGCGGATGGCAGCCATCCGCCCGCTGCAGGCCGCAAAGTTTAGGAAGTTTAGGGCGAGCACCGTCAGCTCAAGCATCATCGAAGCCGCACGACGTGATGTTTCGCGCGCACGACGACGTTACCGGACAGAATCAAAGAGCGGCTGCCCAAACCGGACGACGATCGAACATATAGTAAACAATTCGCACGGAACAAGCTGTTGGCGGGGGCGGTCAAAGGTGCGACCAAAGGGAACGACAAATATCCAAATCTGGTGGAAAGCAAACGTCCCTTAGGATAAGCTTGAGATCAAGGCGGAGGCATGAAGGTCACAATTCTTGCTACGCTTTGATGCAAGGAGACGCGGACTGATGCTGACCTTTTTGCTCGCCGCTGTCATGTCGATTCCCGCGCAGGTTCCCCCTGCGGCGCCGAGCGATCCCGAGTGTCGTTCCAGCATCGTCGGTACGGTTCGCACTATCACGCTGCAGAGCAAGGTATTCCCGGGTGAGCGCACGTTGCGCATTTGGCTACCCCCCGGATACGACACGACGGGTTCGCGACGCTATCCTGTGCTGTACGTTCTCGACGGGCAAAATGCCTTCGACACCTGTACCGGCTACCAGGGCCATGAGTGGACGCTAGATGAAGTCGCCACTCGGCTGATCTCGAGCGGCGCGATCACACCGATCATCATCGTTGGCATCGATAACGCCGGTGCGCGTCGCGCCAACGAGTATCTCCCCTATGCCGACCCGTTCATGCCGGCAGCCGGTCAGATGGAAGGCGATCGGTTGGCAGCATTCCTAGCGGGCGACGTGATGCCGTTGGTCGCGGCATCGTTTCGGGTATCAACGGATCCAGCCGAGATTGGACTCGGCGGCTTCTCCTATGGCGGCGTAGCCACGTTGCACACGGTGCTGAGTAATCCGCAGCTATTCGGCAAGGCGCTGATCGAGAGCCCATCCTTGCAGGTCGGCAATGGGCAATTGCTGCGCGACGCGGCCGACGCCGCCATGCTACCCGACCGTATCTATATTGGCATGGGCGGCGAGGAGGCGGCGATACCGCCTGGTGCGCCACCAGCCATCCGCGAACGGATCGCACGCATCAACACCGGGCTCGTCGTCGGCGCTGAACGACTACGCGATCGACTTGCCCTCGCATTGAGCGCGCCCAGCGTTAAGTTGGTCATCGATCCGACCGCTCATCATGGCGAAGATGCATGGGCGACGCGTTTGCCCGCAGCGCTTACGTTCTTGTTTGGGTCGCCCGACGCTGAAAAACAAGCGGCAAGAAAATGAGGCAGGTCTCTCCTGCCCCTTGATATCGATCATGGCGCTCGAACCTGCGCCTGACGGAAGCCAGCAAAGGCCGCAGCACTTTAGAGAGTGTCTATTTCCGGACCGCTCAGCCCAACAACGAAGGGTCGATTATGGGCGGGACCTGCTAGACGCCACCCCTCCCCCGGTGACAATCCCCGCCACCCTGCTATGGCAGCCGCATGGGTGAATTGATCGCGATCGAGGGTGCCGACGGCGTCGGCAAGAACACCGCCGCCAAGGGGCTGTGCGCGGCGCTGCAGGCGTCCGGGCGCACCGCCACCGTGCTCGGCTTCCCGCGCTATGGCGAGACCGTCGCCGGCGTCACCATCGGCAAGATGCTCGCCGGCGAACTGCCCGTCCCCGTCACCCCGCATGCCGCCGCCGTGCTCTATGCGCTCGATCGCTTCGAGTGGCGCGACGCGCTGCTGGAAGCGCAGGCAACCCATGACGTGGTCGTGCTCGATCGCTACATCGCCTCGAACATGGCCTATCAGGGCGCCAAGCTGGGCGGCGACGAAGGCCGGGCGCTGATGGACTGGATCCTCGCGCTGGAGACCGGGCAATTCGCCCTGCCCCGCCCGCGCCTGTCGATCTATCTCGACACGCCGTGGGACTTGGCACGCGAACTGATCCTGCAAAAGGCGCAGCGCAGCTACACGACCCGCAGCTTCGACGAATATGAGGCGGATATCGCCCTCCAGCAGCGCGTGCGCGGCAATTACGAGGCGATGGTCGCGGCCGATCTGCTCGGCCCGTGGCGCGTCGTGCGGGCCAGCGAAGACGGCGCGATGCGCGCCCCGGATGCCATCGTGGGCGAAATTCTCTCTCATATTTGAAAATCAGCGCGACACGCGTATTTCCCGCGCTTGACATTTGCGTTGGCGGAGCAGCAATGGTAGCGCTATCACAATTCGAAACGAAACTGGCGAGAGGTCCCTTGGAAGCGCTTCGTGACATGCTGCCTGCCGATCATGCGCAGGCCATTCTGGTCGGCCGTGTGGCGACGCCCGCCGGCCCCAGCCCCGTGCTCCTGCGCGACGGCCAGGTGCTCGACGTGTCGGCCACCGCCGCCACCGTCGCCGATCTACTCGAGCGCGACGACATCGCCACGCTGACCGGCACCGTGCTGTGCAGCGTCGAGGCGCTCGGCACCGACTCGGCCCCGCAGATCCTCGCGCCGATCGACCTGCAATGCGTGAAGGCCGCCGGCGTGACCTTCGCGGTCTCGGCGCTGGAGCGCGTGATCGAGGAACGCGCCCGCGGCGACTCCGCCAAGGCCGCCGAGATTCGCGGCGACCTCGAAGCCAAGGTGGGCTCCGGCATCCGCTCGGTCGTCCCCGGGACGACCGAAGCCGCTGCGCTCAAGGCCGCGCTGATCGAGGCCGGCATGTGGTCGCAGTACCTCGAAGTCGCGATCGGGCCGGACGCGGAAGTGTTCACCAAGGCGCCGGTGCTCTCGGCGATGGGCTGGGGCGCCGAGATCGGCATCCGTTCGGACAGCGACTGGAACAATCCCGAGCCGGAAGTGGTGCTGGTCGTCGACCGCAACGGGGCGATCAAGGGCGCGACGCTCGGCAACGACGTCAACCTGCGCGACTTCGAGGGCCGCAGCGCGCTGCTGCTCGGCAAGGCCAAGGACAACAACGCCTCGACCGCGATCGGCCCGTTCATCCGCCTGTTCGACGATCATTTCACGATGGACGATGTGCGCGGCGCGGTGGTCGACCTCACCATCGACGGGCCGGAGGGCTATCGCCTCTCGGGCACCAACAAGATGAGCGAGATCAGCCGCGATCCGACCGAGCTCGTGCGCCAGACGCTGAGCGAGCACCAGTATCCGGACGGGTTCGCGCTGTTCCTCGGCACGCTGTTCGCGCCGGTGCAGGACCGTGACCATCCCGGCCGCGGCTTCACCCACAAGCCCGGCGACATCGTCCGCATCGCCACGCCGAAGCTCGGCACGCTCGTCAACCGCGTCACCACGTCGAAGGCCGCCGCGCCCTGGACGTTCGGCATCCGCGACCTGATGCGCAACCTCGCCGCCCGCGGCCTCCTCTCCAATTCCTAAGGTGTCCATGACGCAAGCCGATCTCCAGCAGGGGCCGATCCCGGCCGCCCAGCGCGCCGTTTATCCGAGCCTCAAGGGCAAGCGGGTCCTGATCACCGGCGGCGGCTCGGGCATCGGCGCCGGGCTGGTCGAGGGGTTCGTCCGCCAGGGCGCGGACGTGACCTTCTTCGACATCGCCGAGGCGGATTCCCACGCGCTGGTCGCCAGCCTTTCGGACGCCGCGATCGCGCCGCGCTTCCACAAGGTGGACCTGACCGACATCGTTGCCAGTCAGGCCCAGGTGCAGGCGCTGATCGCGGCCGAGGGCGGCTTCGACGTGCTGCTCAACAATGCCGCCAATGACGACCGCCACACGATCGAGCAGGTGACCCCGGAGTACTGGGACAACCGCATGAACGTGAACCTGCGCCACCAGTTCTTCCTGGCGCAGGCGGTGATCCCGGGCATGAAGGCGAAGCGCGCCGGGGTGATCATCAACCTCGGCTCGATCTCCTGGCACCTCGCGCTGGAGGAGCTGACGCTCTACCAGACCGCCAAGGCCGCGATCGAGGGCCTCACCCGCAGCCTGGCGCGCGAGCTGGGCCCGGACGGCATCCGCTCGGTCTGCATCGTTCCCGGCAACGTCAAGACGCCGCGCCAGATGAAGTGGTACACGCCCGAGGGCGAGTCCGAGATCGTCAAGGCACAGTGCCTGCCCGGTCGCCTGGTGCCCGACGACATCGCCGCGCTGGCACTGTTCCTTGCATCCGACGATGCGCGGCTGATAACGAGCCACGAATTCTTCGTGGATGCAGGCTGGAGATAAGATGACCGACAAGGTGGTGGTTTCGGCGCCGGAGAGCGTGTGGGGGCTCAGCGCTCCGCTTCTCGAAGGCCCGGTGTGGGTGGAGCGCGATGCGGCTTTGTGGTTCGTCGACATCAAGAGCCACAAGATCCACCGCTATGATCCCGCCACCGGCGACAAGGCGAGCTGGGATGCGCCAGCCCAGGTCGGCTTCGCGCTGCCCTGCGCCAGCGGCGGCTTCGTCGCGGGGCTGCAGACCGGGCTCGCCAGGTTCGATCCGGCCGACGGCAGCTTCGCGCCCCTGGTCGATCCCGAGCCCGAACTGCCCGGCAACCGGCTGAACGACGGCACCGTCGACCCCGACGGCCGCCTCTGGTTCGGCACGATGGACGATGGCGAGAGCGACGCCACCGGCACCATCTATCGCCTTGCCGAGGACGGGACCTGCGTGGCCTCGGCTCCCAAGGTGTCGATCACCAACGGCCCGGCGGTCTCGCCCGACGGCAAGACGCTCTACCATGTCGATACGCTGGGCGCCGTCGTCTATGCCTGCGACATCGACGGCGACGGCACGCTGGTCAACCGCCGCGAGTTCGTCCGCATCGCCCAGGGCGAAGGCTTCCCGGACGGCCCCTGCGTCGACAGCGAAGGCTATGTGTGGGTGAGCCTCTATGCGGGCTCCGAGGTGCGCCGCTATTCGCCGGCGGGCGACCTGGTCGAGACGGTACCCTTCCCCGTGGATGCGATCACCAAGATCGCGTTCGGCGGCCCGGACCTGAAGACGGTGTTCGCCACCACCGCGAACAAGCATCTCTCCGCCGAGGACAAGGCCGCGCGGCCGAGCTCGGGCGACCTGTTCCGCTTCCGCGTGACGGTGGCCGGCCAGCCGACCTCGATGATCCGCGTCGGGGCGTAACGCCTAAATTCCTCCCCGGGCGCAGCTTGGGGAGGAATTCGATTTTACTGGTACATCGCCTTGGTCAGCCCGGCGATGCCACCGCGCACCCGCTCCCAGCCGGCTTCGTCCGACAGGTCCAGCCCCAGGAACCGCCCGCCGGTCGCGCCGGACAGCACCAGCTGCTGGATCGAGGCGATCAGCAGCGCATTGAGCATCGGCGCGTCGACTCCCGCGGGCCGCTGCAGCGTGCCGCGCTCGCGGGCGATCCAGCTGCTCAGCGCCTTGCCGCGTGCCTCGGTGAAGGCGCTGGCGAGCTTGGAGGGGGCGGAAAGCTCCCAGGCGAGGATCTTCTGGGCCAGCGGATCGCTGCGCAGCGCATCGAGCAGCGCGACCGCGACGCGCGCCATCATCTCGGCATAGGTGGCGGGCGGCGGCACGTTCTCGGGCCGCACCAGCGCCGTCTCCATCCAGGCGGAGACGTCGGCGGCGATCGCCTCGGCGAGCCCGTCCATCCCGCCGAAATAGCGGTAGATCAGCTGCTTGTCGTAGCCCGAGGCGCGCGCGATCGCGTTGACGCCCCAGCGGGCAAAGCCCTGCTCCGCCAGCAGCCGCTTCGCCGCTTCGAGAATTACCCCCCGCGTATTGGCTGCATTGCGCAGCCGTTTCGCCGGTGCCCCTTCGCTCACGCCGTCCCCTTCCCCGTAGTTGGCGAAGGGTTAACTATCACTGGCGGGTGACACTTGCCATCTCCGGAATGGGCCGGAGGTGGGGAGATTGGGGCTAGGAAAGATTACGCGGGTTGCCCCGCCACCATCGTCATCCCCGCGAAGGCGGGGATCCATTGGCGCTGTTGCCGAGGTCCTTTCCCCCAGCGTCCTGGCAAATGGATTCCCGCCTGCGCGGGAATGACAGAGGATGCGTGGAAAGGGTACCCCCACCCCTTCCCGATCAATGGTTGTGCCGCGGCACCTTCAGCCCGGTGCCGCGATATTTGGTCGCGAACTCGAGCACGCCGCCTTCGTGCAGCTGGCCCGACTTCTCGCGGTACAGCTCTTCCCACGGCGTGTTGCTCGGCGGGATCGGCGGGGCGGGCTCGCCCTTGCGGCGGGCGATCTCGTCAGCGTCGACCAGCGCGTCCACCCGGCCCTGGTTGAGGTCGATGCGGATCATGTCGCCGGTGCGCAGCCAGGAAAGGCCGCCGCCCGCCGCGCTCTCGGGCGACGCGTTGAGGATCGAGGGGCTGTCCGACGTGCCCGACTGGCGGCCGTCGCCCAGCGTCGGCAGGCTCTGGATGCCCTTCTGGAGCAGTGCGTCGGGCGGCTGCATGTTGACCACCTCGGCCGAGCCGGGCCAGCCCAGCACGCCCGCGCCACGGATCACCAGGATGCAATTGTCGTCGATGGCGAGCGCCGGATCGTTGATCCGGTGGTGATAGTCGTCCGATCCGTCGAACACCACCGCCCGGACCTCGAACACGCCCTCCTGCCCCGGGGTGGAGAGGTAGCGCGCGCGGAAGGCATCGGAGATCACGCTGGTCTTCATGATCGCCATGTCGAACAAATTGCCGGTGAGCACCAGGAACCCGGCCTTCTCCATCAGCGGCTTGTCGAGCGGGAAGATCACGTCCGCATCCAGCACCCGCGCCTCGGCGACATTCTCCGCCATGGTGCGGCCGGTGCAGGTCGCGACGCTGCCGTCGAGGACGCCGGCATCGACCAGCAGCTTGAGCACCGCCGGGATGCCGCCGGCGCGGTGGAAGCGCTCGGAGAGATATTGCCCCGCCGGCTGCATGTTGACGATCAGCGGCAGGTCGTAGCCGGTCTGCCAGTCTTCGGGCGTGATGGTGATGCCGGCATGGGCGGCCATCGCGTTGAGGTGCGGCTGGGCGTTGGTCGAGCCGCCGATCGCGGTGAGCAGCTTGATCGCGTTGAGGAAGCTCTGCTTGGTGAGGATCTTCGAGGGGCGAAGATCCTCGTATGCCATCTCGACGATGCGCTTGCCGGTCTCGTACGCGATCTGCCCGCGCTCGCGATAGGGCGCCGGGATCATCGCGCAGCCGGGGAGCGACATGCCCAGCCCCTCGGCCATGCTGTTCATCGTCGAGGCGGTGCCCATGGTGTTGCAGTGCCCCGAGGACGGCGCGCTCTCCATCGCGCGGCGGAGGAACTCGGCCTCGTCGATCTCGCCCGCCGCCATCTTGCGGCGCGAGCGCCAGATCACCGTGCCCGAGCCGACCAGCTCGCCTTCGTGCCAGCCGTCGAGCATCGGCCCGCCCGACAGGACGATCGCGGGGATGTCGACGGTAGAGGCGGCCATCAGCGACGAAGGCGTGGTCTTGTCGCAGCCGGTCGTCAGGATCACCGCGTCGATCGGATAGCCGTTGAGGATCTCGACCAGGCCGAGATAGGCGAGGTTGCGATCGAGCGCGGCGGTCGGGCGGCGGCAATTCTCGAAGATCGGGTGGAGCGGGAATTCCATCGGGATACCGCCTGCCGCGAGGATGCCCTCACGGGCGCGCTTCACCGTCTCGAGATGGATGCGGTTGCACGGCGCGATGTCGCTGCCCGACTGGGCGATGCCGATGATCGGCTTGCCCGAGGTCAGCTCCGCGGGCGTGATGCCATAGTTCATGAAGCGCTCGAGATAGAGCGCGGCCATGTCGGCGCGGCCGGGGGCGGCGAACCATTCGCGCGAGCGGAACGGACGGGCAGGCGTGCGGGTCATCTATACCTCACAATCCCCCCCGGTACGGGGAGGGGGACCAGCCGCAGGCTGGTGGAGGGGGCCAGCCACAAGCGACGTCCTTTGGGGTGATCCCCCTCCACCATCGCCTTCGGCGATGGTCCCCCTCCCCGTTCCGGGGAGGATCATCAAGTTACCCCTCCATCGCCTCGAGTTCCTTGCCCTTGGTTTCCTTGATGAACTTCAGGACGAGGAAGAAGCTGACCGCCGCACAGACGGCGTAGAAGGTGTAGCTGGCGGCCAGGCCGAGCTTGGAGGCCATCACCGGGAAGCTCTGCGCGATCAGGTAGTTGGCGAACCACTGGGCGAAGCCGCACACGGCCAGCGCCGAACCGCGGATCTGGTTCGGGAACATCTCGCCGAGCATCACCCACATCACCGGGCCCCAGCTGATGTTGAAGAAGATCACGTAGAGGTTGGCGGCGACCACGGCGAGCTTGCCGAGATCGGGCGAGAGCACCAGCTTGCCCGCCGGATCGAGCGTGCCATGGCCGAAGGCATAGACCAGCACGAACAGCGTCACCGCCATGCCTGCCGAGCCGATCAGCAACAGCGGCTTGCGGCCGATCTTGTCGACCAGCCCGATGGTGACGAGGCAGGCGGCGATCGAGACCGCGCCCGAGACGATGTTGATCAGCAGCGAATCGGCTTCGGTGAAGCCGGCGAGCTGCCACAGCGTCGAGCCGTAGTAGAAGATCACGTTGATGCCGACGAGCTGCTGGAACACCGCGATCACCAGGCCCGCCCACAGGATCGGGCGGATGCCGCCGGTGCGCGGGTCGATCAGGTCGCGGAAGCTCGGACGGTGATCGACGCTGAAGCTCGCGCGGATTTCCTCCAGCTTGGTGCGCGCGGTCTGCGGGCCGAACAGGTCGGTCAGCACCTTGGTGGCTTCCTCGATACGGCCCTTGGCGACCAGGAAGCGCGGGCTTTCCGGAATGAAGAACAGCGCGACCAGGAACACCGCAGCGGGGATCGCCTGCATCAGGTACATCCAGCGCCAGGCTTCCAGGCCCGCCCAGAAGGGCTGGGTCGAGGCGCCCGCGGCGGCGGCGAGGTAATAGTTGACCACGAAGGCGGCGGTGAGGCCGGAGATGATCATGATCTGCTGCACCGTCGTCATCCGGCCGCGAATGTTCGCAGGGGCGACTTCGGAGATATAGGCGGGCGACAGCACCGAGGCGGCGCCGACCGCGATGCCGCCGGCGATGCGGGCGACGACGAACACGCCGTGGAGATGCGCGAACCCTTGCGCCAGCGCGCCGACGAGGAAGATGAAGGCGGCAAGCCGCATCACGTTGCGGCGGCCGATCGCATCCGCCAGCGTGCCGGCGAAGAAGGCGCCGATGAAGCAGCCGATCAGCAGCGAGCCGACGGTGAAGCCCAGCCCCGCCTCGTCGAGCGCGAAGGCCGCCTTCAGGCCCGGCTGGGTGCCGTTCACGGCGCCGCTGTCATAGCCGAAAAGCAATCCGCCGATCGTGGCCACCGCCACGATGGCGCCGATCAGGCCGAAATTGGCCCGTTCCGCTGTCTGGTTCATCCAATCCCTCTCCTAGTCGCCCCGAGATGCGGGACGATTTGTTAGCGGTAACGCTGGCCCGTGCAACCGGGAAAAGCAAGTCGGCAGATGCGCTTTCGCAGCTTTATGCCAACGTTGTCGTCCTATTCCCTTACGCCACGGGTGGCGGCGCGCAGGATTCACGCACGATCAGCTGGTGCGCAAGCACTTGTTCGGCATGCTCGGTGCGGACATCGGCGCGCAGCTCGTCGAGCAGCATCGTCAGCGCCGCTTCCGCCATGGTGGCGATGGGCTGGCGCACGGTGGTGAGCTCGGGCCACATCGTCGTGGCGAGCGCGGTGTCGTCGAAGCCGACCACGCTCAGGTCCTGCGGCACGTGCATGCCGCGGCGATGCGCCACGCCCACCGCGGCGGCAGCCATGTCGTCGTTGCTGGCGAAGATCGCAGTCGGCGGGTTCGGCAGATCGAGCATCGCCTCGCTGGCGACGATGCCGGAGCGGAAGGTGAAATAGCCCTGCTCCACCGGCATCGCGGCAAGGTCGAGCCCCGCCTCCTCGATCGCCGCGCAGAAGCCGCGATAGCGTTCGGCGCTGGAGGTCTGGTTGGGGTTGCCGCGGATGAAGCCGATCCGGCGATGCCCCATGTCGAGCAGGTGCTTGGTCATCGCGCAGGCGGCGGCGAAATCGTCGATGCGGACGTTGAGGCTGCCCTCGGGCGGCAGGCCCATCGCGACCGACACCCAGGGAATGCCGGCCGCTTCGAGCTCGGCGCGCACCGGCCCCGACTCGGACAGCGGCGGCGGCAGGATCACGCCCTGGACATGCGTCTGCACGAAGCCGCGCGTCGCCTCCGCCTGCTCCTCGGGGCGTTCGCCTTCGCAGGCCTCGAGCACCAGATGGCAGCCTGCGCGGCGGGCGGCGGCCAGCGCGCCGATCAGGAATTGCGAGAGATAGGCGGCGGACGGGTTGGAATAGAGCAGCCCGATCTGGGTCGCTTCCCCTGCGGCCAGGCTTCGCGCGGCGCTGTTCGGTGAGTAGTTGAGCTTGGCGATCGCGGCGAGCACGGCCTCGCGAGTCGCCTCGCGAACGTTGGTGCCGCCGTTGACGACGCGCGATACGGTCATCGCCGACACGCCTGCTTCGCGTGCGACGTCCTGTACGGTAATGCTGCCCCGGCTGCGCCGGCTAGGTTTGCTCATCCCCCCTCCTGCACCGACGCATAAGTTCGCGCTACCACGATTGCAATCGTTGCTGCACCGATCCGGGCCGGTTGACCGGCGTCCATCGCCCTACCTATAGATGATACCGCTACCATCACGGCAGAGGCGACGGCGGAATCGTTGCCGGCCTTCAGGGAGAGGAACATGCGCCATTTTCGCCGGCTCGCCGCGCTCGCCATCGCTGCGAGTGCCTTGACGCCCTTCGTCGCGTCGGTGCCCGCCGCCGCGCAAACCGAACGCGCCGGCAAGCCGCTGTACAAGGACGCGAGCCAGCCGGTCGAGGCGCGCGTCGACGATCTGCTCGCCCGCATGACGCTTGAGGAAAAGGTCCAGCAGCTCCAGGCGCTGTGGCTCAACAAGGGGCTGATCCAGGACGCGAAGGGCGAGTTCGACCCCGCCAAGGCCAGCGCCAGCTTCCCCAACGGCCTGGGCATGATCTCGCGCCCCTATGACCGGCGCGGCGTCGCCGCCGGCCAGACGACCGCGGCGGGCGCCAATGCCGGCGACATCAACCGCAGCCCGGAAGAGACCGCGCGCTACATCTATGCCGCGCAGAAATGGGCGATGGAGAAGACGCGGCTCGGCATCCCGATGCTGATGCACGAGGAATCGCTCCACGGCCTCGTCGCCCCCGGTGCGACCAGCTTCCCCCAATCGATCGGCCTCGCCAGCAGCTGGGACCCCAAGCTGGTCGAGACCATCTTCTCGATGGCCGCCAAGGAAGCCCGCGCCCGCGGCGCCAACCTTGTCCTCGCCCCCGTGGTCGACGTGGCGCGCGATCCGCGCTGGGGCCGCATCGAGGAAACGTACGGCGAGGATCCGTATCTCGTCACCCAGATGGGCCTCGCCGCGATCCGCGGCTTCCAGGGCACCACGCTGCCGCTCAAGTCCGACAAGGTGTTCGTCACCCTCAAGCACATGACCGGCCATGGCCAGCCCGAGAACGGCACCAATGTCGGCCCCGCCTCGCTCGGCGAGCGGACGCTGCGCGAGGATTTCTTCCCGCCCTTCGAACAGGCGGTGAAGACCCTCCCCGTGATGTCGGTGATGGCGAGCTATAACGAGATCGACGGCATCCCCAGCCATGCCAACAAATGGCTGCTCACCGATGTGCTGCGCGGCGAATGGGGCTTTCAGGGCGCGGTGGTCAGCGACTATTTCGCGATCCGCGAGCTGATCACCCGCCACCACCTGTTCAAGGACCCCAAGGACGCGGCCCAGCGCGCGCTCGACGCGGGTGTCGACGTGGAGACCCCGGACGGCGAGGCCTATACCCACCTCGTCGAATTGGTGAAGGAAGGCCGGGTCAGCCAGGGCGAGATCGACAATGCCGTGCGCCGCGTGCTGCGGATGAAGTTCCAGGGCGGGCTGTTCGAGAACCCCTATCCCGAGGTGAAGCTCGCCGCCGCGCGCACCAACACGCCCGAGGCGATCGCCCTTTCCCGCCAGGCGGCGCGCGAGTCGATCGTGCTGCTCAAGAACGCGCAAGGGCTGCTGCCGCTCGACGCCAGGGGCATCAAGCGCATGGCGGTGATCGGCACCCACGCCAAGGACACGCCCATCGGCGGCTATTCGGACCTGCCCAACCATGTCGTCAGCGTGCTCGAAGGCATGCAGGCCGAAGGCAAGGGCAAGTTCGCGGTCGATTATGCCGAGGGCATCCGCATCACCAATCACCGCGAATGGTCGAAGGACGCGGTGGAGCAGGTGCCGGCGGCGGTGAACGACCAGCTCCGCGCCCAGGCGCTGGAGACGGCGAAGAACGCCGATGTCGTCGTGCTGGTGCTCGGCGGCAACGAGGCGGTGAGCCGCGAGGCCTGGGCCGACAACCATCTCGGCGACAGCGAGACGCTCGACCTGCCGGGGCCGCAGGACCAGCTGGCCAAGGAACTGATCGCGCTGGGCAAGCCGGTCGTCGTGATCCTGCTCAACGGCCGCCCCTATGCGGTGAACTACCTCGCCGAGAAAGCGCCGGCGCTGATCGAGGGCTGGTATCTCGGCGAGCAGACCGGCAACGCGCTCGCCGATGTGGTGTTCGGCCGGTACAATCCGGGCGGCAAGCTGCCGGTCTCCGTGGCACGCAATGTCGGCCAGCTGCCGATCTACTACAACAAGAAGCCGAGCGCGCGGCGCGGCTATCTGTTCGGCGACACCAGCCCGCTCTACCCTTTCGGCTATGGCCTGAGCTACACGAGCTTCGACATCTCCGCCCCGCGCCTGGGCACGCCGACGATCGGCATCGCCGACAAGGCGAGCGTCGAGGTGGACGTGACCAACACCGGCAAGGTGGTCGGCGACGAGGTCGTCCAGCTCTACGTCCATGACGACGAGGCCTCGGTGACGCGGCCGGTGATCGAGCTAAAGCGCTTCGAGCGCGTGACGCTGAAGCCGGGCGAGAAGAAGACGGTGCGCTTCACGCTGACGCCGGACGATCTGGCGCTGTGGAACAGCCAGATGCGCCATGTCGTGGAGCCGGGGACGTTCACGATCTCGTCCGGCCCGGACTCGGCAACGCTGAAGAGCGCGACGCTGACGGTGCGGTGAAACCGGCGTCCCGGAATCCCACGCGTTCGCTGGGGTTACGGCTGGTGGGGAAGATTGCAGGACGCGGATGCATCGGCGTCCTGCAACGCGGCACACGCTGGCGCGAGACGGCCCGGTGGGCCGGCCCGGCCTAGTCAGGCCTGATCGCCGGCCGCGACATGCACCATGGTGACCCTGGTTCCCGGCACGTTGTCAGAGACTTGGACCGTGGCCGCAAGCTGGTCGGCGAGCGCCTTGACGATCCCTGTTCCGAGGCCGGGTCTTGTTTGCGCATCCTCCGCCGGGAGCCCGCACCCGTTGTCGGAGACGGTCAAGGTCCAGCCTGACGGTTCTGCTGCGAAGACAACGTCGATTCGGCATTTCTGCTGCGTCCCGTCGGGAAAGGCGTGCTTGAGCGCATTGATCGCCAGTTCGGTGACGATAAGCCCAACACTGACCGAGCGATCGGGGCTCATCACGCTGTCGTCCACGTCGACATTGAAGGTCAATCTGCCGGGATCGGCTATCATCGACGCGCCGATGCTCGCGCACAGGTCCGTCAGATAGGGGCGCAAGGCAACGTCGACTTTTGCGCTCGATGCCAATAGACGCTGCAGGCTAGCGACAGACATTACCCGGTGATGGGCGTCTTGCAGGTGGGTGCGGGCTTCTTCCGACTGCATGCGACTGACCCGCTGCATCAAAATGCTGGCAATGATCTGCAGGCTGTTGGCAACGCGGTGGTTCAACTCCTGCAGCATGACCTGCTTTTCTCGCACCAGCGCATCGTTCCTGTCGGCTTGGGTGCGCACCATCGTCTGGGCGTCGCGCATGGCCGTGATGTCCGATACGGCGAGGACCAGCCGGATCGCATCATGGTTCGCATAGTCGAGCGCATGGGCATTCAGCACCAGGACACGGTCTGGCATCCCGATGCGTTTCAGCTCGAACTCATAGGCATCGATCGCTGCGAAACCGCGGGCGGTTGCCTCCAGGAGTGACTGCAGCTGCGGCTTGTTCCATTCACCGTTGCCGAGCGCCAAAAACGAGGTGCCGATCACGGACTCCCTGCTCAATCCGTACACGTTGCAGAACGAGTCGCTCGCGGCGCGAACGACGAGCTGGTCGTCCAGGAGCAGCAAGGGCATGATCGAAGACACGACCAACGCCAAGCCGAGGCTGGCGGAACGTTCGGGATGGATAGGCGTAAAAAATTCCATGGCCTTGGCCTGCGGAGACCGGAGACTCTCGGGGCGAAAGCGATATCCGGTTGCCCGTCACGCCGCCTAAGGCGTGCGGGGCCATACCTACTAGCAGCTTTTGGACTCAGCACCCCCATGCAATCGCTTGCCGGACGGCTGGCGATCGATACCTGCCGCGCACCGGATGGCCGCTGCGGACATCAACGTCCGCCCGCCCCGCCCTCAATCATCCATCCACGCCGCCACCCAGAACAGCGGCGCGTTCCAGTTGATCGCGACTTCGTTGAGCGCATAGGCGTGGATGTCGTCCGCCCAGCAGGTCTGGGCGACGCACTTGCCCTTGAGTTGCATCGCGACCTGGTCGCCCATCGCGGTGTCGTTGGGCCCGCCCGAAAGGACGCCCGGCGGCGGCCCCGGCAGCCTGGCGTCGAGCGAATGCGCCCAGAAGCGGTGGTGCGGGTTCCGGAGCGACCGCGTGCCATAGCCGCTGACATAGGCGGTCCCCATCGGGTTGCGGCCCAGCAGATAGTCGAGCGCCGAGACGATGCCCGCGCGGTACTTGGGCGCGCCCGTCAGGTCGCTCGCCACGCCGAGCAGCATCGCCTGGTTCATCAGGTCGCCGTTCGAGCCCCAGGGATAGCCGATCGGTCGATAGGGAATCGCATAGCCGTTCTGGCGGCGCTGCTCGAGGATACCGTCCGCCGCCGCGATCAGCGTGGCGCGCAGCTTTTGCACCTCGGCATCGCTCAGGCCCGTCTTCACCCTCGCCAGCGTGATCGTGCCGAGCGGGGCGGTGAAGCTCCAGCCGGGCGCGCGCACCGCTTCGCCGAAATGGGGCGAGGCGGTCACCGCCTTGCGGAACGCCTCCTCGCCGGTGGTCGCATAGAGCTCGGCGGCGGCCCAGTAGAATTCGTCGCTCAGGCTCGAATCGCCATAGCCGCCGCTACCGGTGAAGCTGCTGGTGGCGTAGACTTGGCCGTTGCGCTGCGCCGCGGCCCAGGCGCGCCGCGCGGCGGTGAGGCAGCGGGCGGCGAAGGCATCGTCCACCCCGCGCCACAGCCGGGCGCATTGCGCCGCGGTCGCCGCGAGGTTGAGCGTCGCAGCCGTGGTCGGCGGATAGAGCAGCCGCTCCTCGCGGTCATTCTGCGGGGGCATGGGCAGCGTCGTCCAGTGGCGGTCGGCGACCTTCTGGTGCGCCATGCCGCCGGCATCGATCTCGGCAAAGGGCGGGAAACTCGGCTCCCAGGCCGGGCGACCGGGCTTGGGCGCGCCGAGCGGACCCGAGGGCACGCGGGCGTGCACGCCGTCCGGGATCTGCATCCGCAGCAGGAACTCCATTTCCCAGCGCGCTTCGTCGAGCAGGTCGCTCACGCCGTTGCCGCTTTCGGGGATGCGCAGCGAACCGTCGGGGAAGGCCTTGGGGCGGCGCTCATAGGCGTTGAGCAGCGTCCACAGCGCGATGCCGCCATTAACGGCGTACTTGCCGTGGTCGCCGGCATCGTACCAGCCGCCGGTCACGTCGAGCTTGTAGGTGCAGCCGGGCCAGCTCGTGCCGCGCTCGTCGGCGCCCGAGAAGCAGCCCGCCACTTCGTGCGCATGGCCCGCCGGTCGCGCCCAGACGGCGCCGGCGAATTTCGCGTCGATCGGCGTGCCGGCGCGCTGCTGGTAGAAGAAGTTCGCCGCGTCGCGCGCCAGCGGCTTGTAGAGCGTCGGCGCGATGGCGAAGGGATCGCTGGTCACCCCGGCGACCGACAGGCGATAGCCCTTCCCTTCGCGCCGGAAGCCGGAAAAGTCGATCCGCTGGACCACCGCGCCGGAACTGGCGTCCGGGCCATAGACGAAGGTTTCACCCTTGCCGACAACGTTGCCATCGGCGTCCAGCAACTGCCAGGGCTGCGCGGCCGTTCCGGCCCCGCGCACCACGGCGAGCTTCACGTCGCCGGGCTCGAAGCCGATCTGGTTGAGGTCGATCACGGCACGCTGCTGCGCCGCCGCCGGGCTCGCCAGCACCATGCCGGCGAGCAACATCCACTGCATCGTGCGCATCCCGCTCCCCTTTATTTGCCGTTGCCGGGCGCGTGCGGCGTCCGGATCGCTTCATAATAGTCGAGCGCGTGCGGCGGAGCCAGATGCCCGGCGGGCAGCGGGCGCTGCGACAGCGACTGCCAATAGGCGATCGAGGCGTCGCGCCACCACTGCGCTTCCTCGCGCTGGATGGCGAGGAAGTCGCGCACCTCGGCCCAGCGCCGGGCGTCGACCTTGCCCTCCAGCCCGGCCCAGCGGCGCTGCATGTCCTCCACCGTGGCGATGCCCGTGTCATAATGCGCGACCAGGCTGTCCCACAGGGTTTCGCCCGACCGCAGACGATGGTCCCAGGGGACGTGGTGGAACCAGAGCAGCAGGCTGTCCGGCACCGTCGCCAGGTCGCCCCAGCGCTTCGCCAGCTCCGGCGCATACTGGCCGAGCGCGTTGGTGCCGGTCGGCGTGCGATCGAAGCCGATGCCGTTCGCGTCGGCGCGGTGATAATAGGTTGGGTTCCACTCGGGCCGGGCGAGGTTCGACACCCAGGGCCCCGGACCGTAATGATGTCCCGTCGCCATGACGTGGCCGAGGCCGAGCGGGGTCATGTAGTTCACCACCGCCTCGCGCGATTCGAGCATCATCGCGACGATCGGGTCGACCACCGCCGGATCGGGGCTCCAGGTCAGCCGCGCCCAGTCGCGCGCGATGTCGGCGGCCTTGGCGTCCGGATCCCAGGCGAGCCGGCCAAAAGCATACCAGTTCGCCTGATCGAACTGCGATCCGCTCCAGTTGATGTCGCTGCCGATATTGGCGACGCCGGCCATGCCGGTGAGCGCCCCGGGCGCGACCGGCGTTTCCAGCACCTTCGCCACGGTGCTGCCCGCGCGCGGGCGGAAGGTGTCGCTTTCCAGCACCTCCTCCCACATCGTGCCCAGATAGGCGAGATGCGTGGCGAAGCCGAGATACTCCTTGGTGACCTGCACCTCGAGCATCAGCGGCGTCCTGGGCATCGCGCCGAACAGCGGGTGGAAGGGCTCGCGCGGCTGGAAGTCGATCGCGCCGTTCTTCACCTGGAGGAGGACATTGTCGCGGAACTGGCCGTCGAGCGGCACGAACTCGTCGTTCGCCTGCTTGTGGCGATCGGCGTCGTTATGCTCGGAATAGACGAAGGCCCGCCACATCACCACGCCGCCGTGCGGGGCCAGCGCATCGGCAAGCATGTTGGCGCCCTCGGCATGGCTGCGCTTGTAGTCGGACGGGCCGGGCTGGCCTTCCGAATTTGCCTTGACCAGAAAGCCGCCGAAATCGGGGATCACCGCGTAGATCTCGTCCGCCTTGGCCTTCCACCAGGCGCGCACCGCCGGATCGAGCGGGTCGGCCGTCTTCAGCCCGCCGATCTCGATCGGGGCGGAGAAGCGCGCGGTCAGGTAGATGCGGATGCCATAGGGGCGGAACACCTCGGCCAGCGCCTTCACCTTCCGGAGATAGGGCGCGGTGAGGATATCGGCATTGGCGTTGACGTTGTTCGGCACCACCGCGTTGATGCCGATCGAGGCATTGGCGCGGGCATAGTCGGTGTAGCGCGGGTCCTTGTAGCCGGGCAGCTTCTGCCAGTCCCACAGCGACTGGCCGGCATAGCCGCGCTCGACATAGCGATCGAGATTGTCCCAATGGTCGAGCGCGCGCAGCTGCAGCCTGGGCGCGTCGCGCAGGTCCAGCGTGTCGATGGGCGCGCGCAGCTGGAGCAGCTTGAGCAGGCGGAAGCTGCCGTAGAGCAGCCCGACATCGCTGTTCGCGGCGATCAGCGTCACCCGTGCCCCGCCGATCGTTGCCGAGCGGATCAGGAAGCCTTCGCGGCCGAGCGAATCGAGCGGCAGGGCTAGCCCCTTGAGCAGCGGCGAACCGGCCGTGGCGAGGACGATGCCGCCCTCGCCCTGCATCGCCGTCGCATGCGCGGGCGCCGACCCGATCAGCCCGGCCAGCCCGCGATCCAGCTCGTCCACCGCCGCGCGGATGCTCGGCCGGCCGGTATCCGCCACCACATAGCGCAGGTGCGGCGCCACCCGCCGGACGCTTGCGGCATCGAGCGGCGCGTAGCGCAGCCAAAGGTCGTAGCCGGTTTCGGCATGCGCCTGACCCGCGCAGACGAGCGCCGCCCAGATCCACCATAATGCCCGAATTGCCTGCCGCACGGCGCCCTCTCCCTTCGCGATGGTTCGCGTTCGTTGACAAGCCTGTAGCAGCCCGATCATGGTATCGCTACCAAGCCGATAAGCCCCGGAACAGGGGCGCAGGAGAGGAAGACCCGATGCCGCTCGACACCCCCCGTCTCGATCGCCGCGCGCTGCTTGCGGGCGCCGTCACCGCCGCCGCCCTGCCCATGGCCGCACGCGCGACCAGTTCGGCCCCCGGCCTCAACATCCTGGCGAGCGAGAAAGCCATGCGAATCGGCTCGGCGCTGGGCTGGAGCCCGCCGGGCGCCGATGCCGGCAGCTTCGCCAACCCGCGCTATGCCGCCTTGCTCCAGCGCGACTGCGGGCTGCTGGTGCCGGAAAACCAGCTCAAGTGGCAGGCCACCCGCCCCGCCCCCGACCGGTTCGACTTCACGCACTTCGACGCGATGCTCGGCTGGGCGGAGACGCACCGCATGGCGATGCGCGGCCACACCCTGCTGTGGCACAAGACCCAGTATTTCCCGCGCTGGCTGGTCGAGCAGGATTTCGGGGCCACCCCCGCCCGCGCCGCCGAACGGCTGCTCACCACCCATATCGAGACGATCTGCCACCGCTATGGGGCACGCATCCACAGCTATGACGTGGTCAACGAGACGGTCGACGAGAAGACCGGGGCGCTGCGCGAAACCAACCTCTCCCGCGCATTCGGCGGCACCGAGGCGATGCTCGACCATGCCTATCGCACCGCCCGCGCCGCGGCGCCCAAGGCCCAGCTGGTCTATAACGACTATATGAGCTGGGAGCCGGGCAACGAGGCGCACCGGAACGGCGTGCTCCGCCTGCTCGAAGGCTTTCGCAGGCGCGGCGTGCCGGTCGACGCGCTGGGCGTGCAGTCGCACATCGAGCCGGTCCGCGACGCCCCTGCCGGCGTGCTCGCGGCGCGGCAGGAAAAGCCGTGGCGCGCCTTTCTCGATGCGGTGACGGGCATGGGCTATCAGCTGCTGATCACCGAATTCGACGTCGCCGACCAGCATCTGCCGGGCGACCTCGCCGTCCGCCAGCGCCAGGTGGCCGACTATGCCGGCGCCTATCTCGACGTAATGTTCGGCTATCCGCAGCTGCGCGACCTGCTGTTCTGGGGCATGTGCGACAAATATAGCTGGCTCAACGGCTTCAAGCCGCGCAAGGACGGCAAGAAGCCGAGCGTGACGGCCTATGACGGCGACTTCCGCCCGACGCCGCTGCGCGATATGGTGGCGCGCAAATTGATCGCGACGGCGAAACGAAGCTGAGGTTCGGTACGCTCCCGTTCAGATTTGCCTGATATAGGAGAGTCGTGGGTCACAGGACCGGCGGGGACCTCCAGGGAGCAAGGCGATGGCGGCAGCAGCCGCGAGGCGAGAAGGTTCGGGCGGGGACGGCAATGTCCCAGACGGCATCGACATGGCGGCGCTGCACGCCCAGGTGGAAGCGCTGGTCCGCCGCCACGCCAAGGCGACCGCCACCCCCGCCGGTGCCGCCTTTCGCCAGCGGCTGATGGAACTGGCCCGCACCGGCGGCCAGCGCAGCCTGATCGCCCTGCAGGGCACCGACATCGAACGCCGCGCCCGCGCCGGCCGCGTCCGCCTGCTCGACGACGGTGCCCCGGCCGACGTGTTGTTCGATCTCGCCCGTCCGCTTGCCGAATTGCTCGGCCAGGGCCGCGCGCTCGAGGCCAATCTGCTGGCCAACCGCTATCTCGATCTTTCCCCGCAGGGGGCGAGCGGCTGGGCGTTGCTGCCGCTGATGCTGTCGCTCCACAGCGCCGATCCGGCCGCGGCGGAGGGGCTGCTGCAGCCTTCGGCCCCGCAGCTGATTGTCGTCGGCGGGCTGTCGGGTACCGGCAAGTCCAGCCTGGCGCGGCTGCTGGGCGGCCTGTACGGGCGCAAGCCGGGTGCGCGCGTCCTCCGCTCCGACGTGTTCCGCAAGCGGCTGGCCGGCGTGCCGCCCGAGACGCGGCTGCCGCCGTCGCACTATACCCGCCGCAGTGATGCCGAGACCTATGAGGCGATGTTCGAATCCGCCGACGATCACCTTGCCTGCGGCTCGACCGTGATCCTGGACGGGGGGTTCCTCAACCGCAGCGAACGGGAGGTGGCCGAGGCGCTGGCGCAGCAGGCGCGCGTGGCGTTCACCGGCATCTGGCTGGAAGCGCCGGATCGCGATCGGATCGCGCGGATCGCCGCCCGCGTCGGCGACGCATCGGACGCGACGGTCGAGGTGGCGCGCGATCAGTCGCGCCGGCCGGTGGGCGATCTGTTCGGATGGCATCGCATGCGTGCCAATCGGGCGATGGACCAGATCCTGCCGGCCGCACGCACCGCGGTCGAACGCCCCCGCCGCTAGATCGCGGGCCGAACGGGATCAGGCCCGTTCGGTCTGCTCCGCCAGCAGCAGCGGGCCGGTGCCGTCCTTGGCGCAGAACAGATCGTTGAGCGCCTCCAGCATGCGCCGGGCTTCCGGGCTGGCCAGCGAGTAGAAGATCATCTGCCCGGCACGCCGGGCCGAGACCATGCCCTCGCGCCGCAGCAACGCAAGCTGTTGAGACACTGCCGTGTCGCGCGCGCCGGTGAGTCGAGCGAGTTCTCCCACCGACTTCTCGCCATCGGCGAGATGGCAGAGCAGAAGGAGGCGGCTACGACCGGACAGCGCCTTCAAAAATTGCGACGCGTGGTCGATAACGTCGAGCATATCGTTCTTCACGGCGACCATGGCTATGACTCTATCGTTGGGCGCGCAACCCGTTGCGGACTGAAAAATATAGGAAATTCATAGATCTGGATCAATATAGCAAATCATACCTATGCAGAGTTGAAAAGCTTGTACGGACATACCCGTAGCGGGAATCCAGTAGGGCCGACGGCGAGACGTCGCCACAGAAATATAACAGACGATTGTGGAAATGTGTTCCTGCCCGGGTTTGCGGGTTCGGCGCCGCGTTCCCGCTGCGGGCGATGCCCCGCCCCCGCCAGGCGTACATCCGGGGGCGACGCGCGGCCCGAGGGGGCGGCCCCGTGCCTCACGCCCATCGCGCAGTGCACCTGGGCGGGGCGTGCCGAACGCAGAACGGCCCGGGCGGAAGGTTCCACCCGGACCGTGCCGAAGAAAGGCCCGTCGCCGCAGCGACGGGGCAGGATCAGAACTTGACGCTGGCTTCGACGCCCCAGGTGCGGGGCGGGTTGAAGTTGGCATAGTCGCCCAGGATGCCGCCGTAGCTGGTCGACACCAGCTGGCCGTTGGCACCATAGTTGAGCACCGGCGACGAGTTGGCCGACGAACGGCGATAGATGTAGGTCGTGTCGAGCAGGTTGCGTGCCCAGATCGAGAAGGTGACCTTGTTGTTCTCCGACACGCGGATGTCGGCGAGCGAGATGCGGCCGTTCATCACGAAGCTGGCGTCGGTCTTGGTCGGCTCGAGCTGGAAGCTGTACTGGCTGCTCGAATAGTTGCCGTCCAGGTGGAAGCGGATGCTGGCATCGTCGCCGCCGATCGGCACCGCATAGTCGATCGAGCCCGACGCCGCATTCTTCGGCGTGTAGACGATGTACAGCTGCTGCGCCGGGGCACCCGGGGTCAGCGGGTTCACCGCCGACGGCGCACGCCAGTAGGTGTAGGCGTAGGACGCGTTCAGCGTCAGGCCCTGCACCGGGGCCACGGTCAGATCCGCCTCGATGCCGCGGATCTTGCTCTGGCCGGCATTGGTGGTCTGCTCGATGTGGCTGCCGTTGGTCGGGCTCTGGCCGTTGGTGTCGAAATAGTCGAAGTCGAACTGGGTGTTCGAGCGATCCATGATGTAGCCCGCCAGGTTCAGGCGCGCCTTGTGGTTCCAGAAGTCCATCTTCGCGCCGACTTCATACGACTTGACCGCTTCCGGACCGAAGGCGTTGAACTGCAGCGAACGGCCGTTCGCACCGCCGGCGCGGAAGCCGGTCGCGTACTTGGCGTAGAGATGGATGTCCTGCGTCGCGTCGAACGCGACGTTGATCATCGGATCGAAGCGGCTGACGCTGTTGCTGAAGCCGAACGGCGACACCGTGCCCACGATGGCCAGGTCGGCGCGGTTGTTCACCACATAGAGCGTGCCGTGGCGCTTGTCCTTGGTCCAGCGGCCGCCGAGGGTGACGTGCACCACATCGCCCAGCGCTGCCGGGGTGTAGGTCAGGTTGCCGAACAGCGAGTAGTTGTGGTCGGTCGCCTGGCTGGCGCGGGTGATGAACTGGCAGCTGTTGGCGAACTGCGGCACGGTCGTCGCCAGCGTGTTGTTGCACGACGGATCATACTGCTGATAGCCCGAATTCGCACCGGTGATCGGGCTGGAATTGCCCGGGATGGGGCTGCGGACAGTGTAGGCGGTGCCGTCGGTGTTCCACTGGTTGCTGAGCGGCGTCGCGGCATATTCCGTGGCGTGCTCGGTGAAATAATAGGCGCCGACGACATAGTCGAACTCCGGCACGCTGCCGACCGCCTGGAATTCCTGGCTGAACTGGTGCTGGTGCAGGAACGACAGGCTGTAGCGGCTGAAGGTACCGGTGGTGTTGATCGCGGTCGGGTTCGCCGTGTTCGGCACGAACGGCGCGAACGAGCTGCGCTGCGGCCCGCCCGAGTTATCCCACTGGTCGGTGCTGACACCGCGCCATGCGGTAATCGAGCGCAGCTCCAGCCACGGCGCGGCGGTGTACTTCAGGTTCGACGAGAAGCCGTGGGTGATGTCGACGCTCGGCTGCTGCGGCACGCCGACATCGGCGACTGTCTGGCGATCCGGGTGAACGCCGACCAGCGGGGCCTTCGGCGCGATGCAGACCGGGCGACCGGCAGCGGCCTGCGCGGTCGTGATCGTGCCGCCGCAGTTGACGCCGTTCAGCTGCAGCACGCCGTTGTTGAACGTGCCGACCGGGTACTTGTTGGGGTTGTAGTTGACCAGCTGGCTGTACTGCGGGGTGTTCTCGTCCTTCGCATAGTCATAGGCGAAGTCGGCGGTGAAGCTGCTGGTCGGCTTCCAGCGCGCCGCGATGCGGCCGCCCTTGCGGTCGTAGTAGTTCCAGCCGGTCGAACCCGTGAGCGGATTCTTCACGGTCGGGTCCTGGTGCTGGTAGACGCCGTCGAGCTTGAGCGAGACGTCATGGAAGGCCGGCAGGTCGAGATGCACGTCGGCGTTGTGGCTGCCATAATTGCCCACGCCCGCGTTGACGCGACCGCCGAACACGCCGCTCGGCGCACGCGAGACCAGCGACAGCGCGCCGCCTTCGGTGTTGCGGCCGAACAGGGTGCCCTGCGGACCCTTCAGCACTTCGATGCGCTCGATGTCGAACAGCGCGGCGTTGAGGCCCTGCGTCTTCCCCAGCGCGACACCGTCGATATAGACGCCGACGCCGCCGTCACGCGCGGTCTGGTTCTGGTCGTAGGGGACAATGCCGCGGATGCCGATCGTCAGCGCCGACTGGCGGGCTTCGAAGGTCGCGATGCGCAGCGACGGGATGGTGCCGTCGGCCAGGTTGAACAGGCTGAGCACGTGGCGATCCTGCAGCGCCTCGGTGTTGAGCACGCTGATCGAGATCGGCGTCTTCTGCAGGTTGGTTTCGCGGCGGGTCGCGGTCACGACGATGTCGGCGAGACCCTCGGGCTGCTGGGCCGCAGCCTGCGCCGCGTCGTCGGTCTGAGCCTGGGTCTGCGCGAAGGCCGGTGCGGCGGTCAGCGCCAGCGCCGTGGCGCCCGCGAGCAGCGTGAGGCGGAAGGTCGAACGATCGAGCATGAAGAGTTTTCCCCGAGTGGCAGAGTCTGGTTTGCTTCCGGGGCGCCCTAGGCAGACGATTTGGCAGGACTGTTACACTCACCGCCGCCGCTACGACGCGGAGAATTCATCTTGGCATCATTTTCAGCGCAATGACGCGCAATTGCGCCCAACGAGGCACGCAGCCGATGCCTTTCGCCCAGGTAAACGGCGGCGGCCGGGCGGCGGCGACGGGCAGAAAATTCGGGCGTGGTGCAAATTTATCACAGATGACCTGCGCATGAATTGCACCATTTTGGTGCAACGCAACACGAAACCGCCCGCCGCGCCGAATGGCGGGGCGGGCGGCAACCTCCTGAGACCCGAATCGATGCCCGGCGCAGGCCTATTCGGCCGCGGCCGCCTCGCCGCCGCCGACTCGGCCGGTGCGCTCCAGCTTGCCCCAGCCGACGAACCAGCCGCCCAGCGCCGAGCTGATCGCGCGCAGCACCACCCAGTACATCAGCTGGCGATAGACGAAGCGCTGCGCGACCAGCAGCAGCGCCGGATAACGGATCGGGCGGCTGTTCAGCCGGTAGGCGATCCAGCCGCAGCCGACGTCGATCGCGGTGAAGGCAACCCAGTAGATCGCCATGGAGATCACGTCGCCGCGGGTCTGCTCCCAGCCATGCTGGGCGATGCGGACCCCCGTCGCGATGGTGGCGGAAACCAGCGCCAGGTCGATCAGCGGCGAGATCGCGGCGAAGATGATCTGGAAGATCCAGGCTTGCGGCAGCCCGATCCAGGCGAGGCCGCGTGCCTTCTTGTCGCGGTACAGCCCGCGATGCTTCCACAGGCACTGGAGCGTGCCGAACGCCCAGCGATAGCGCTGCTTGGCGAGCGACCGGAAGCTTTCCGGCGCCTCGGTCCAGGCGACCGCATCGGGATCATAGGTGACCCGCCAGCCGGCGCGCTGGATCGCGATGGTGAGGTCCTGGTCCTCGGCCAGCGTATCCTCGGGATAGCCGCCCACCGCATCCAAGGCCGCCCGCCGCCAGGCACCCACCGCACCCGGCACCACGGTGATGGCGTTGAACCCGGCCAGCGCCCGGCGCTCGAGATTCTGCGCGGTGATATATTCCACCGCCTGCCAGCGGGTGACGAGGTTGACCCGGTTCCCGACCTGCGCGCTGCCCGCCACCGCGCCGAGCTGCGGATCGGCGAACCAGCGCGCGAGGCGGCCGATCGTCTCGGGTTCGAACTGGGTGTCGGCATCGAGCGCGATGATCACCTCGCCCTTGGCTTCGCCCAGCGCGCGGTTGAGCGCCGCCGCCTTGCCGCCATTGACGAGGGTGAGCAGCGTCACCCGCGGGTCGGCGCCAAACGCCGCCGCGACGATCTCGCTGGTCCGGTCCTTCGATCCGTCGTCGGCGACGATCAGCTCGATCGCCGGATAGTCGCTGGCGAGCACCCGGCGCACCGAGGCCTCGATCACCCGCTCCTCGTTATAGGCCGGGATGATCACCGAGACGGTGGGGGTGTAGACCGGCGGCGCCCCGCGCTCGCGCCGGCGCTGGCGCAGCGCGAGCGCGGCGAGGATCACCGCGCGGGCGATGCCGAGCGTGATCGCGACGAAGAACATCCAGCGCAGCCCCGAGGCGATCAGCGCCAGCGCGACGAAGATCGCGACGTCGGCCCGCACGGCAAGCAGGTCGCTGCCACGGATCGGCGGCATCACTGCGTCGTAGGAAAGCCCCGCGAGCTTCGACACCGGCACGAAGGTATAGCCCCGCGCGCGCAGTTCGTGGATGATGCGGGGCAGCGCCTGGATGGTCTGCTCGCGATTGCCGCCGCCGTCATGGAGCAGCACGATGTTGGTCGACTTGTCCGGCGCGGCGGTCGCGATGTCGTCGAGCACGCCCTGCACGATCGCGTCGACGCCCGGGCGCTTCCAGTCGTCCGGATCGACGTGGAGGCCGACCACCGTATAGCCCTGCTTCTGCGCCACCACGGCGGGATCGAGTTCGTCCGGCGTGGTCGGCTCGGCGTCTCCGAAATAGGGCGCGCGGAACAGGCGCATGCCGCGCCCGGTATAGGCCTGGACCAGCCGCTGCGTGGCATTCAGCTCCAGCGCGGTGCTCGCCGCCGAGGTGGTGGCGAGGTTGGGGTGGGTATAGGTGTGGTTGCCCAGCTCATGCCCCTCGGCGACCAGCCGGCGCAGCAGCAGCGGGTGCTGCAGCCCGTTCTCGCCGATGATGAAGAACGTCGCCGGGACATGCTCGGCCTTGAGGATGTCGAGGATGCGCGGTGTGTAATCGGGATCGGGGCCGTCGTCGAAGGTCAGCGCGATCGCCTTGTCGGCGGCGCCGGTGCGCATCACCACATAGGGCGTCGGCAGCACCGGATATTGCACGTCGCGGATCATGTTCGACGCATCGAAGCTGATCGCGCGCTCGCCCACCGTCGGCGTCTTGGTGACGCGCAGGATCTCGCCGGGGCCTTCCACGTCGACATTGGTGGCGGGCACGATGCGGGTCAGGTCCGGCTTGCCGCCATGGCGATAGGCGAGCAGCGCGGTCCACACGCCGGCATCCTCGGTACCCAGACGCCACAGCGCGACGCTGCCCACGCCTGCCGCGCGCACCGCCTGGAGCTGGTTCCAGGTGGCGGTGGCATCGACCATCCAGACCTCGTGGTGCTTGCCGTTCTCGTCATAGGCGAACGCGCTGTTGCCGCTCGTCTTGTCGAAGGTGACCTTGGCGTCGCTGTCGCGCGCCGCCGACCAGGCCTCTTCGATGCTCATCGCGTCGGTGCCGTCGCCGTGATAGTCATAGGCATAGCTCGCCAGCGCGACGATCAGCTTGTCGGTGCCGATCTGCGATACCGCACGACGCAGCTCCTCGACGAACCAGGGCTGCGAGGCGATCGGCCCGGCGGTGCCGCCCTGCCAATGCTCGTCATAGTTCATCAGCATGACGCGATCGGTGACGGCCGCGATCCGCTTGTAATCCCAGTTGGGGTCGCCGGCGGGCACGGTGACCGCGAGCAGCTTGTCCTTCGGCATCGCCTTGTTGATCTGGTCGAGCAGCTGGATGTAGCCGGGCAGCGATTCCGGCGGCAGGCTCTCGAAATCCATCACCAGCCCGGTGAGGTTGCGCGCCTTGACCATCGCCGCCAGATCGCGCGCGAGCTTGGCGCGTGCCGCCGGGCTCGCCATCAGCCGTGCGGCGCCGGCCGAATCCCAGGCTTCGTCCGAGATGTTCTGCACCATCGGCAGCACCCGTGGCGGGCGGCGCGCGCCGGCGACGATGCTGGCGAAGCGCGGATCGTCCTGCACCTGCATCAGATGGTTGCCGCCGGTCACCGTCACGAAGGCGGGCACCACCCAGTCGAGATCGCCGATGTTGCGGCGGAGCGAATCGGCGCTCGCCTGATCCCAGGGCACGTAGAAGCCGACGGTGAGCGGTGCGCCCGGCTTCTTCGAGGCGACGCCCGGCAGCCAGCGCTGCCGCCGCGGCTCGCCGCGCGCGCTCAGCGAGCGGAGCGCCGCCGGCTTGGCGTTTTCCCAGCGCACCGGCAGGTCCTGCGCGGGCGGCACGTTGACGATCGTCGCGGCGAACACGATCGCGGCCAGCAGCACCCCTCCGATCAGCGCGAATACCGTGCGCAGCGTCCAGCGCTTGCGGCTGCCGGTGGGATCGAAGAAAACGGGACGCGACATCAATGCTCTTTCGGAACGCGCGGAAACTCCCCGGCGCGGGGCGGGCCGGCGCCTTATAGAAGCCTGTGTGAACCGAGGCTATACCTGCGCCCTGCCGTAGATTCCCCGTATTTTCCTTCCGCCTAGACCGCGCTGCTGAACCGCGTGGCGGCAGGCCCCCGATAGACGTCGAGCGCGCTGGCGATCACCCGGGCATAGGGCAGCGCCTCGGGCGCGAGCAGCAGCACGCTGCCTTCCCAGCGCACCAGCTTGAGCGCCGCGAAGCGGGCCAGCCGCAGCGCGATGGTGCTCCGCCCCTGGATGCCGCCCAGATCGGCGCGACCCTGGCAGAGCAGTTCCTCGATCGCCGCCGCGCGCCACTGGTCCTCGGTCGAGCGGCGGATGCCGCGCGCTGCCGCCAGCCGCCCGGCCGAGACGTCCATGTGCCAGCGGCCGGCATTCTTCTCGTTCTGGACCAGCAGGTCGGGAAACTGGCTGATCGCGCTCGCGCCCAGCCCGATCAGCACCTCCGCCTCGTCCTCGGTGAAGCCCTGGAAGTTGCGCCGCAGCCGCCCCTCGCGCGCGGCGACGGCGATGGTATCGCCCGGCAGCGCGAAATGGTCGAAGCCGATCGCGGCATAGCCCACGGCGGTCAGCCGGGCATGGGCCAGCGCCGCCTGCTCGAAACGCGCCGCCGCATCGGGCAGCGCGGTCGCATCGATCCGGCGCTGGCGCGGGATCAGGTGGGGCACATGGGCATAGCCGAACACCGCCAGCCGATCGGCGCCGAGCGCGATGCTTTCGTCGATCGAAGCGGCCAGCGCCTCGACGGTCTGGCCGGGCAGGCCGTACATCAGGTCGAAGTTGATCGAGGCGACGCCCGCACCGCGCAGCAGCGCCACCGTCGCGGCGATGTCCGCGCGCGGCTGCACCCGCCCGATCGCCGCCTGGATGGCGGGGTCGAAGCTCTGCACGCCCAGGCTCACCCGCGACACGCCTGCCGCCCCCAGCGCCGCCGCCCATTCGGCATCGAAACCGCGGGGGTCGACTTCCACCGAGAGCACCGGATCCGTCGCGCCGAACGCGGCCTTTGCCTGCTCGACCAACCGGGTGAACGCCGCCGGGGCGATCGCATTGGGGCTGCCGCCGCCGAACGCGATCCGCCCCACCCGCCCGCGCCCGCCGAGCCGCCGGGCGACCAGCTCGATCTCGTCCGACAGCCGCGCCAGATAGGCATCGAGCCGCGCGCTGCGATTGGCCGCGCCGGTGTTGCAGCCGCAATACCAGCAGATCTCGCGGCAGAACGGGATATGGAGATAGAGCGACAGCTCGGTATCCGGCTCCACCCGACCGAGCGCCGCACCCATTTCGGCCGCGCCGACATCCTCCGAGAATTCGGCGGCGGTGGGGTAGCTGGTATAACGCGGCACCGGGGTAGCGAGCAGATCGGAATGATAGGTCCACATGATCCTGTGGCATGCGCTCCGGCCCCGCCCGCGTCGCTTGGGAATATCCCGTATTCTTGCTGGTCGGGCGGTACGGGCCTAGGCACGGCACCATGCAACTAGACGATCAGCTCCTGCGCTATTTCGGCACCGCCGATCTCGGCGCCCTCACCCCCCCTGCCCTTGCCGCCGGCATCGAGCGGATGAAGGTCGATCTCGGCCTCGAGACCGATCGCGGCGTCCGCTTCGCGCTCTGGGCCTTGCTGTTCATGCTCGGCAACGCGCCCGATCTCGACGCGACCTTCGAGGACGAAGCAGATCGCGAGGCCGCGCGCAACTTCATGGACCTCTCCGACAGCCAGGGCTGAGCGGGCCAAAAAAAACGGCGGACCTTTCGGTCCGCCGCCCCAGGTGTTGGGAGACTTTTCTTGTTTTAGAAGGTGAGGCGCGCAGCCAGCGTGTAGGAGCGGCCGATCGGATCGTAGATCGTCGGGAAGGTGTTGCCGCTGTTGTACGACGTGCCCCCCACGCCCGAGCCGACCAGCGGCGGATCCTTGTCCAGCAGGTTGTTCACCGTCAGGTTGAAGCTGAGGTTCTTGGTCGGGCGCACGCCGAACGACAGGTCGAAATAGTCGTAGGCAGGGATGCGCGCGAACTGCGGCAGGATGCTGCCGATCGGGTCCTCCAGGCTGACATGGCTGATATGGGTCCACAGCAGCGACACGTCGAAGGCCTCGCGGTCATAGGTCAGGCGACCGTTCCAGCGCAGCTTCGCACGCGGATTGGTGCAGCCCCCGGCGCTGTAGCGGCCGGTGCAGTTGCGATCGATCGAGTTCGGGTTGGCCTGGAACCGGTAATAATCCAGATAGGTCCCGTTGAAGCCGATCGAGATCGCGCCGCTGTCCTGGATGCCGATATCCTGGAGCAGCACGCGCTGGTCGATGCCGAGGTCGATGCCGGCGGTGCGGATCAGGCCCAGGTTCGAATAGCCGAGGATCACGCCCGGCGTTTCGCCCGCGCCGTTCAGCGTGCCGGTCAGCGGGTTACGACCGATCAGCGCGCAGAAGGCGTTGTTGACATAGTTGGGGTTGAGCGACGCCGAATAGCAGCCGTTCAGAATGTCGGCCTGGGCCGGCTGGGTGATCGCGTTCGACACCTTGATCCGGAAATAGTCGACCTTCATCGAGAAGCCCTTGAGGAAGGTCGGCGTGAACACGCCCCCCAGCGTCAGGGTCTTGGCCCGCTCGACGTCCAGATTGCGGTTGCCCGCAGTGGTGTTGTTGATCTGGCCCGAGCTCGGCTGCGCGATCGAGCCGATCGTGTTCGCCGGGGCGCCGGTGGCGACGCAGAGCGCGGCCAGCTTGGCGTTCGCCGTCACCGCCGTGCCCGCGCACGGATCCACCGTCAGGTTGCCCAGCCCCTGCACCGGCGACTGGAACAGCTCCTGGATGTTCGGCGAGCGCACCGCGACCTGATAGGTGCCGCGGAACTTGAAGCCGGGCACCGGCTCCCACTGGCCGCCGGCCTTCCACGTCGTGCTGCCGCCGGTGGTGCTGTAGTCCGAATAGCGGATGCCGGCTTCGGCGGTCAGCTTGTGGATGAAGGGCTTGTCCTCGATCAGCGGCGCGATGATTTCGCCGAACACTTCCTTCACGCTGTAGCGGCCGGTATCCGGGGGCGTGCGCGCGCCGGTGCCGAGCACTTCGCCCTGCACCTGCGACGGGCCGTCCGGCTGGCTGGCGGCGGTGACCTTGCGATATTCGCCGCCTACCGCGAACGCGATCTTGCTCGCGGCCAGCGGCGAGGTGAACAGGTCGCCCGAGAGGCTGCCGGTGACGACCGTCTGGGTCACCTTGCGGTTGATGATCGCGCTCAGGTCGATGAACGCCAGCTGCGCCTTGGTGATCGAGCCGTTCGGGCCGAACAGGTTGAGCGGCACGCAGCCATTGCTGGTATCGGCGCAGCGGATGTTGCCGCTGGCGTCGCGATAGGCCCGCAGCGCCTGCTGGACCTTGCTGAACGACCCCCAGTTCTGACGGGTCTGGTTCTGGGTGGTTTCGCCATATTGCGCCGAGACGTCATATTTCAGGCCGGTGACGATCTCGCCGCGGAATCCGCCCTGCACCTGGAACATCTGCGATTCGAAGACATTGCCGCGCGGGCCATATTCGGTGAAGCGGCGCTGCGCGACCACCGGGATCTCGCGATAGCCGGCCGTGCCCGGGCCGCCCTGCACCGCCGCCGCGGTGGCGCAGTCCGCCGCCGAGATCTTGGTCGCGGTGCAGAGCTGGCTGCGCAGCCCCGCCGGCAGATAGGGGTTGTTCAGCGCCAGCTGATAGGTGTTGTTGAACGTGCCCGATGAGGCGAGCTGGGTCGCGATCTGGTTCCGCGTGAACATCGCCGAACCGTAGAACTCGACCCCGCTGGTGATCTCGTAATGGCCGGCCGAATAGACGTTGATGCGATCGAGCGGCGTCTGGAAATAGGTGCCGATATTGGTGTTGTAGGTATCGGCCGCGGTCGCCGACTGGAGCAGGCCGGTCGTCGGGTTCACCACCGCGCCGAAGCTGCTGGCGGCGAGGCCGAGCGAGGCGTTGCTGGGCGAACCGAAGATCGTCACCGCCGCTGTGCTCGACCCGGCGAAGGCGCCGGTGGTGGAGCTGATCGGCACTGCGCTGATCTTGCGATCGAGGTGGAGCAGCGGATCGGCCTTGGTGTAGCCGACCGACAGCACGACATTGCCGCGACCGTCGGCGAAGTTGCCGCCGACGACGAGGTCGGCCTTGAAGCGCTGGCTGTCGCCGCGCTCGGACACGCGGTAGCTCGCCGAGGCGTCGATGCCCGAGAAGTCGCGGCGGGTGATGAAATTGACGACGCCCGCCACGGCGTCCGCGCCGTAGGTGGACGAGGCGCCGCCGGTCAGCACTTCGATGCGCTGGAGCAGGGCGACGGGAATGTTGTTGGTGTCGGTCAGGCCGTCCAGGCCATAGGGCACCAGGCGGCGGCCATCGAGCAGCACCAGCGTGCGCTGCTCGCCGATGCCGCGCAGGTTGATCGTCGACGAACCGTCCGACCCGTTGTTGACGCCCGCGCCGATCGACGGGCGGATCGCCGGCAGGTTGCGCAGCAGGTCATCCGCGGTACCCGGCTGGCGGAACTGGATTTCCTGCTGGCTGATCACGTTGACCGGGCTGGCGAGTTCGAGGTCCGGGCGCGAGATGCGCGAGCCGGTGACGACGATCTCGGGCGCGGCTTCGGCCGGCTTCTCCGCCTCGGGCACGGTTTGTTGCTGGGCGAACGCAGGCGTTGCCATGCCCGCGACCAGCATGGTCGACGCGAGCAGACAGCTTCTGAACGTGGACGTCATCAAGAACCCCTTATTGTTGCGCAGATATCGAAAGCCATGCATGTTTGCTGTGCCTTCCCCGTCCTGCATGTCTGCACGTCCGCTCGCGCAGGGCAACACGGCAGACACGCCTGGAAATAATTCGTCACGAAACTGTTGCGGTATCGTCACACTGGGGTTTTGCGGTGTTGCCCTAGCGTACATTTGCCGGTCGCCTCCGGGGCGGGTAAGACTCGCCCCACACCAGGCGCCCGGGAACTGTTGCGGGCGTCCAGCACTTATGCCGCGGCAGGCAATCAGGGATGGCCAGATGGATAGTCCAACCGATATCGGTGTATCGCGGCGCGGCCTGTTGATGGGGGGCGCTGCCTGCGCCACCGTCACCGCGCTCCCGGCCAACGCCAGCAGCAAGGAACCGATCGCGCCGATGGAGACGCCTCCTACTTTGCCCGTGCAGCTGAAGGTCAACGGCAAGCCTGCCGAGCTGACCGTCGACACGCGCACCACCCTGCTCGACGCGCTGCGCGAGCATCTCCACCTTACCGGCACCAAGAAGGGCTGCGACCATGGCCAGTGCGGCGCCTGCACGGTGATCGTCAACGGCCGCCGGATCAACAGCTGCCTCAGCCTGGCGGTGATGCACGACGGCGACAGCGTGACCACGATCGAAGGCCTGGGCACGCCCGAGGACCTGCACCCGATGCAGGCGGCGTTCGTCCGCCACGACGGCTATCAGTGCGGCTATTGCACCCCGGGCCAGATCTGCTCGGCGGTCGCGGTGCTCGACGAGATCAAGGCCGGCATCCCCAGCCATGTCGCCGCCGACGTCGCCGCCTCGCCCGCCTTCTCCGAGATGGAGATCCGCGAGCGGATGAGCGGCAATATCTGCCGCTGCGGCGCCTATTCCAACATCGTCGAGGCGATCCGCGAGGCCGCAGGGCGGAGGCAGGCATGAAGGCGTTTACCTATACCCGCGCGAGCAGCCCGGCCGATGCCGCCGCCCTCGCCGCCAAGACCCCCGGCGCCCGCTTCATCGCCGGCGGCACCAATCTGCTCGACCTGATGAAGCTGGAGATCGAGACGCCGGCGCATCTGATCGACGTCAACACGCTCGCGCTCGACAAGATCGAGGAGACGAGCGACGGCGGGCTGCGCATCGGCGCGCTGGTCCGCAACACCGATCTCGCCGCCGACAAGCGCGTGCGGCGCGACTATGCGGTGCTCACCCGCGCGATTGTCGCAGGGGCCTCGGGCCAGCTGCGCAACAAGGCGACCACCGCCGGCAACCTGCTCCAGCGCACCCGCTGCCCCTATTTCTACGATCCCAACCAGCCCTGCAACAAGCGCAAGCCCGGCAGCGGCTGCGCGGCGGTCGGCGGGTTCAGCCGCCAGCTGGCGGTGATCGGCACCAGCAACGCCTGCATCGCCAGCTATCCCGGCGACATGGCGATCGCGATGCGGCTGCTCGACGCGACCGTCGAGACGGTGAAGCCCGACGGCAGCACCCGCAAGATCGCCATTGCCGACTTCCACCGCCTGCCGGGCGACACGCCGCACATCGACAACACGCTCCAGACCGGCGAGCTGATCACCGCGGTCACGCTGCCCAAGCCGCTGGGCGGCAAGCATTTCTACCACAAGGTGCGCGACCGCGCGTCCTACGCCTTCGCGCTCGTCTCGGTGGCGGCGGTGGTGCAGAAGGACGGCACCGGCCGCGTCGCGTTCGGCGGCATGGCGCACAAGCCGTGGCGGGTCGAGGCTGCCGAGGCCGCGCTGCCCAAGGGGGCGGCGGCCACCGCCAGGATCGCCTTCGCCGGCGCGACGCCGACGCACGACAATGCCTTCAAGCTGCAGCTGGCCGAGCGCACGCTCGCCGCGGTGCTGCACGAAGCAAGGGGCTGAGCCATGAAGTTCGATACCCCCGCCACGACCAACCCGATCGATCGCCTCAAGGTGGTCGGCAAGGCGACCGACCGGATCGACGGTCCGCTCAAGACCACCGGCCACGCGCCCTATGCCTATGAGCGGCACGATGTCGCGCCCGATGCCGCCTATGGCTATGTCCTCGGCGCCGCGATCGCCAAGGGTCGGATCACGGGCATGGACCTCAGCGCCGCCAAGGCCGCGCCGGGCGTGCTCGCTATCGTCACCGCCGAGAATGCCGGCAAGCTGACCAAGGGCAATTTCAACACCGCCAAGCTGCTCGGCGGGCCCGAGATCGACCATTATCACCAGGCGATCGCGCTGGTGGTGGCGGAGACGTTCGAGCAGGCGCGCGCCGCCGCCGGGCTGATCCGCGTCGACTATGCCCGCACCAAAGGCCGGTTCGACCTCGCCGCCGAAATGCCCAACGCGACGCTGCCGAAGGAAGGCTTTGGCGGCCCGGCGGAGAGCAAGGTCGGCAATTTCGACGGCGCCTTCGCCAGCGCGCCCGTCCAGCTCGACGCACGCTACACCACGCCGGACCATTCGCACGCGATGATGGAGCCGCATGCCTCCACCGCCAAATGGGACGGCGACCAGCTGGTGGTCTGGACCTCGAACCAGATGATCAACTGGGGCAAGGGCGATGTCGCGCGCACGCTGGGCCTGCCCAAGGACAAGGTGCGGCTGATCTCGCCCTATGTCGGCGGCGGTTTCGGCGGCAAGCTGTTCGTCCGTGCCGACGCGATCCTGGCCGCCCTCGGCGCCAAGGCGGCAGGGCGGCCGGTCAAGGTGACGCTGCAGCGCCCGCTGATCGCCAACAACACCACCCACCGTCCGGCGACGATCCAGCGCATCCGCATCGGCACGACCAAGGACGGCAAGATCACCGCGATCGGGCATGAGAGCTGGTCGGGCGACCTGCCCGGTGGCGGCCCCGAGACGGCGGTGAGCCAGACCCGCCTGCTCTATGCCGGCGAGAACCGGCTGACCGCGATGCGGCTGGCAGTGCTCGACCTGCCCGAAGGCAATGCGATGCGCGCGCCGGGCGAGGCACCAGGGCTGATGGCGCTCGAAATCGCGATGGACGAAATGGCGGAGAAGCTGGGGATGGACCCGGTGGCGTTCCGCGCGCTGAACGACACCCAGGTCGATCCCGAAGCGCCCAACCGCCCCTTCTCGCAGCGCCAGCTAATCCAGTGCATGCAGATCGGCGCGGAGAAGTTCGGCTGGGCCAAGCGCGCCAGGACGCCTGGTGCGATCCGCGAAGGCCGCTGGCTGATCGGCATGGGCATGGCCGCGGCGTTCCGCAACAACATGAACGGCAAGTCAGGCGCACGGGTGCGACTGGACGGCCAGGGCGTGGTCACGGTTGAGACCGACATGACCGATATCGGCACCGGCACCTACACCATCATCGCCCAGACCGCGGCGGAAATGATGGGCGTGCCGCTCGACACGGTGGTGGTCCGGCTGGGCGATTCCAGCTTCCCGGCCTCGGCGGGCTCGGGCGGGCAATGGGGCGCGAACAGCTCGACCGCCGGCGTATACGCGGCCTGCTCGGCGCTGCGCGACAAGGTGACCGCGGCGCTCGGCTTCAATTCGGGCGATGTCGTGTTCGAGGACGGCCATGTCCGCGCCGGCAACCGCAGCGTCGCGCTGGCCGAGGCGGCCAAGGGCGGCGAACTCGTCGCCGAGGACTATATGGACTATGGCGACCTCGCCAAGAAGTTCCAGCAGTCCACCTTCGGCGCGCATTTCGTCGAGGTCGCGGTGGATGCCGCGACCGCCGAGGTCCGCGTACGCCGGATGCTGGCAGTGTGCGCGGCGGGGCGGATCCTGAATCCGAAGTCTGCGCGCAGCCAGGTGATCGGCGCGATGACGATGGGCGTCGGCTCGGCGCTGATGGAAGAGCTCGCGGTCGACAAGCGCTTCGGCTATTTCGTCAACCACGATCTCGCCAGCTACGAAGTGCCGGTCCATGCCGACATCCCGCACCAGGAAGTGATCTTCCTCGACGAGACCGATCCCACGACGTCGCCGATGAAGGCGAAGGGCGTCGGCGAGCTCGGCCTGTGCGGCGTCGGCGCGGCGGTGGCGAACGCCATCCACAATGCCTGCGGCGTGCGCGTGCGCGACTATCCGGTGACGCTGGACAAGCTGCTGCCGGGGATGCCGACGTTCGCGTGAGGCGCAACGATCCTCCCATGTAAGGGGAGGTGCGTTGATCAAAGGACCTTGTCATCCCCGCGAAGGCGGGGATCCATTGGCGCTGATGCTGCGGTTCTTTCCCCCAGCGCACGGGCGAATGGATCCCCGCCTTCGCGGGGATGACGATCGTTTGGCGAGAGCTGAGATCCACTTACGGCCACCGAACTCCAGCATAATGCCGCCGGGATCTTGGGGTGGCGCTCCGTCTCCTCCCCCGCTACAGCCGCGCCAGGGGCAGGCTGAGGGAGTGCATGGACCGCCACCAAACCACCCGCCGCGTCCGCGCGATCGTGCGCCGGCATGGACCCACCGCCCAGACCTGGCGGCGCCGCGTCGCGTTCCTCGGCGGCGCCATCGTGATCGGGCTGGTGGCGTTTGGCTTCGCCGAAGCCGCCGACTGGGCCGCGCGCCGCTTCACCACGCTGGAGCGGACCTGGTGGTGGCTCCCCCTGCTCCTCACCCCCGCCGGCTTCGCGCTGTTCGCCTGGGCGACACGCCGCTTCGCACCCGACGCGACCGGCTCGGGCATCCCGCAGGTGATGGCCGCGACGCGCGACCCCGACGACGCGATGACCAGCCTCACCTCGGCCAAGACCGTGGTGTTGAAGCTCGTCCTCACCATCGGCGCGGTGCTGGTCGGCGCCTCCACGGGACGCGAGGGCCCTACCGTCCAGGTCGCCGCCTCGATCATGGGCTATGCCCACCGCCTCGCCCGCGTGCCGATCCGCGCCTCGGTGTTCATCGCCGGCGGCGCGGCGGGCGTGGCGGCGGCGTTCAACACGCCGCTGGCCGGGGTCGCCTTCGCGATCGAGGAACTCGCCGCCGCCTATGAGCAGCGCATGGCGGTGCTGGTGATGGCCGCGGTGCTGATCGCCGGCATGACCAGCCTCGGCATCGCCGGCGACTATGTCTATTTCGGCGCGATGCGCGACACGCTGCCGCTGCGCATCGCCATCCTCGCCGCCCCGGTGGCGGGCGTGGTGGGCGGACTGGCCGGCGGGCTGTTTTCGCGGCTGATGCTGGCGACCGGGGGATCGACTTGGCGCCCACTCGTCGCCGTCCGCCGCCACAAGCTCGCCTTCGCCGCTGCGTGCGGGCTGGTGGTCGCGGGTCTCGGCGTCGCCACCGGCATGACCTGGGGCACCGGCTATGACGCCGCCCGCAGCGCGATCACCAACGGCGCCATTCCCTGGTGGTATGCCCCCGCCAAGTTCGCCTCCACCCTCGCCACCGCCGTGGCCGGCATTCCCGGCGGCATCTTCGCGCCGTCGCTGTCCGTGGGCGCGGGCGTGGGCGATCTCGTCCGGCCGATGTTCCCCACCGCCCCCGGCGGGACGATCGTGCTGCTGGGCATGGTCGCCTATTTCACCGGCGTGGTCCGCGCGCCGCTGACCGCGGTGATCATCATCGCCGAGACCACCGCCAGCCGTGGCCTGATGCTCCCCCTGCTCGCCGCCGCGCTGATCGCCGACTTCACCGCGCAGCTCGTCTCGAAGGAACGGCTCTACCACGGCCTGTCGCTGCGCTTTGGCACAACGCAGGTGCAGCATGAATCGGCCGACGCGGGGAACGGATCGGGCCCGCGCGCGTAACAAACCTCAGGGAGCGCATGTCATCCGCGCCCCGATGAGGAGTTGCATGCCCGACCGGGACCCCGTTCTGCTGATGCCGCCGCCCGCGGATCTGCTCGATACCGCCAGCCTGTTCCTCGATTTCGACGGGACCCTGGTCGAACTCGCCGATCGTCCGGACGGCGTGGTCGTGAACGACGCGCTGATCGATCTGATCCGCGCGTTGGAGGAGCGGCTCGCCGGCCGCCTCGCGCTGGTCAGCGGGCGCCCGGCGGAGGATCTCGCTGCCTTTTTCGGGGATCGCGCACCTTGCGTGGTCGGCAGCCACGGGATGGAATATCGCTGGTCGGACGGCCGCCGCGCGCGCGCCGAGCGCCCCGACGGCCTGATGGAGGCGCTCGCCGAGATGCGCGCCTTTGCCGAGGCGCGGCCCGGCGTGGTGCTGGAAGACAAGCCGCTGGGCGCGGCGGTCCATTACCGCATGAACCCCGCGCAGGAAGCCGATGCCGTCGCCATGGCCGAGCGGCTCGCCGCCACGCACGGCCTCTACCTTCAGCACGGCAAGATGATGGTCGAGGTGCGCAGCGCCGGCGGCGACAAGGGCAGCGCGATCCGCACGCTGATGGCCGATCCGCGCTTCGCATCGGGCCGCCCGGTCTTCCTCGGCGACGACGTGACCGACGAGCCCGGCTTCTCCGCTGTCGCCGCGCTGGGCGGCGCGGGCGTGCTGGTCGGGCCGCCCCGCCCCACCGATGCGCGCTACCGCGTCGACGACGTTGAATCCGTCCTCGCCTGGCTCGGCGCCGCGATCGGAGTGCATGCATGACCAATCTCGATCTCTGGCCGATCGGCAACTGCCAGGTCAGCGCGCTGATCGACCGCGCCGGCCGCTTCGTCTGGGGCTGCGTGCCGCGCGTCGATGGCGACCCGCTCTTCTCGGCACTGGTCGGCGGTGAGGAACCGGACGCGGGCTATTGGGACATCGCGCTGGAAGGCGGGGTCTCGGTCGAGCAGCGCTATCTGCGCAACGCTCCGATCCTGGTCAGCCGCCACACCGATGCCGCCGGCAACGCCATCGAAGTCACCGATTTCTGCCCGCGCTTCTCGCGCCTAGGCCGGGTCTATCGGCCGGTCTCCTTCGCGCGCATCGTCAAGCCGGTGGCGGGCAGCCCGCGCATCCGGGTGAAGCTGCGCCCCACCTGCGGCTGGGGCAAGCGGTGCGCTACCCGCATCGGCGGATCGAACCATCTCCGCTACCTGGTCGAGCCGATGACGCTGCGCCTCACCACCACCGCGCCGGTCGGCATGGTGGAGGAAGAGCGCGTGTTCCGCGTCGAAAAGCCGCTGCACTTCTTCCTGGGGCCGGACGAGAGCTTCAGCGGCGACGTCGCCGAGACGGTCGACGACATGCTGCTCAACACGATCGCCGAGTGGCAGCACTGGGTGCGCGGCCTCGCCATCCCGCTCGAATGGCAGGAGGTGGTGATCCGCTCGGCCATCACCCTCAAGCTCTGCCAGCATGAGGAAACCGGCGCGATCGTCGCGGCGCTCACCACCTCGATCCCCGAGCATGCCGGCTCGCAGCGCAACTGGGATTATCGCTACTGCTGGATCCGCGACGCCTACTACACGGTGCAGGCGCTCAACCGGCTCGGTGCGCTCGACGTGCTGGAGACCTATCTCGGATACTTGCGCAACATCGTCGACGATGCCCGCGCCGAGCCGCGCGGCGGCCATATCCAGCCGCTCTACGGGGTGCTCGGCGAGGCGACGCTCGAGGAGCGCGAGGCGCCCGATCTCGCCGGCTATCGCGGCATGGGACCGGTGCGCGTCGGCAACCAGGCCTATGCCCAGGTCCAGCACGACGCCTATGGCCAGATCGTCCTGTCCAACGTCCAGGCCTTTTTCGACCAGCGGCTCTATCGCATCGCCAGCGTGGAGGACTTCGAATCGCTGGAGCGCGTCGGCGAGCGCGCCTGGCAATATCACGACTCCCCCGATGCCGGGCTGTGGGAGCTGCGGACCCGCCAGAGCGTCCACACCTATTCGGTGGCGATGTGCTGGGCGGCCTGCGACCGGCTCGCCAATGCCGCGCATGTGCTGGGCCTCGAGGAGCGCCGCGACTTCTGGCAGCACCGTGCCGACACGATCCGCACGACGGTCTTCGACAAGGCGTGGCGCGAGGAGACGAACCGCTTCTCCGCGACCTTCTCGGGCGACGATCTCGACGCCAGCCTGCTCCAGCTGCTGGAGATGCGATTCCTGACGCCCGACGATCCCCGCTTCGTCTCCACGCTCAAGGCGGTGGAGCAAGGCCTGCGCCGCGGCTCGACCATGCTGCGCTACGATACCGAGGACGATTTCGGCCTGCCCGAAACCGCGTTCAACTTCTGCACGTTCTGGTTGATCGAAGCGCTGCACATCACCGGCCGCACCGACGAAGCGCGCGCCTTGTTCGACGAGATGCTCACCCGGCGCACCGCCGCCGGTCTGCTCTCCGAGGACATCGACCCCGTGACCGGGGAATTGTGGGGCAATTATCCCCAGACCTACTCGCTGGTCGGCATGATCAACTGTGCCGTCCTGCTGAGCAAACCCTGGAGTTCGATCCGTTGAGCCGCCTTATCGTCATCTCGAACCGCGTCACCGCGCCCAACGGCTCCAACTCCGGCGCGCAAGGGGGCCTGGCCGTCGCGCTCGCCGCCGCGCTGCGCGAAAATGGCGGCATCTGGTTCGGCTGGTCCGGCGAGCAGACCGACCAGTTCACCGGCCAGATCAGCATGCAGCGGAGCGAAGGCGTCACCACCGCCACGGTCGACCTCGAAGAGCAGGACATCGACGAATATTATAACGGCTATGCCAACCGAACGCTCTGGCCGCTGTTCCACTACCGCATCGACCTCGCCGAGTACGAGCGCGGCTTCGCGGGCGGCTATCAGCGGGTCAACGAACGTTTCGCCGAGACCGTGCGCCCGCTGATCGAGCCGGGCGATGTCGTCTGGGTGCAGGACTATCACATGTTCCCGCTCGGCCAGGAGCTGCGCCGCCGGGGCTGCAAGAACCGGATCGGCTTCTTCCTCCACATTCCCTGGCCGCCGCGCCGCCTGCTCTCCAGCCTGCCCAAGGCGCACGAGCTGATCGAGACGCTGTTCGCCTATGACGTGATCGGCTTCCACACCCAGGAGTGGATGGAGAGCTTCATCGACTTCGCCCGCGCCGAGATGGAAGCGGTGGTCCAGCCCGACGGCGTGCTGCGCATCGGCCTGAAGAGCGTGAAGCTGGTCGCCTGCCCGATCGGCATCGACGCCAAGGAGTTCGCCGCGCTGGCCGAGAGCGACTCCGCCCGCGAGACGTACGAGCAGATGCGCACCAGCTCGGTCGGCCGCGCGCTGATCGTCGGGGTCGATCGGCTCGACTATTCGAAGGGGCTGGAGGAGCGCTTCCTGGGCTATGAGCGCTTCCTCACCACCTACCCCGAGCAGCGCAAGGAAGTGTATCTGCTCCAGATCGCGCCGCCGTCGCGTGCGACCGTGGAGACCTATCAGCGCATCCGCAACACGCTGGAGGGGCTGTCTGGCAAGATCAACGGCGCGCATGCCGATCTCGACTGGGTGCCGCTGCGCTACGTCAACCAGGGCTACCCGCGCGACGTGCTGGCAGGCGTGTACCGCGCCGCCAAGATCGGCCTCGTCACCCCCTTGCGCGACGGGATGAACCTCGTGGCCAAGGAATATGTCGCCGCGCAGGACCCGGAGGATCCCGGCGTGCTGATCCTCTCCAAGTTCGCCGGCGCGGCGATCCAGATGGAGCAGGCGCTGCTGGTCAATCCCTACAGCGCCGAGGAAGTCTCCGACGCGATCTGCCAGGCGCTCAACATGCCGCGGGAGGAGCGGATCGCGCGCTGGCAGGCGCTGAAGGCCGGCGTCGACGAACAGGACGTGATGTGGTGGCTCAAGAAGTTCACCGACGAGCTCAGGAACGCGCCGATGGAGACGGAGACCCGGCTTCCGGTCGAGGCGTAATACCAAGGCTCATCCCGTCATCCCGGCGAAAGCCGGGATCCATTGGGGGCTCCGTCACGGCGCTTGCTGCGGCCGAGCGGCGACCGGATCTCGGCTTCCGCCGGGAGGACGGCTCTAGAATAAGGAATCGCTCTCCACGCGCGATGGCTTGAACTCCAGCAGCCCGCGGGTGCGGACCAGCGCCTCGGGCATCTCCTGCCGGATATAGGCGAGCAGCCCTTCGCGAATGTCGCAGCGCAGGTCGAAGGCGGTCGAGGCGTCCTTGGCGGTCATCAGCCCGCGCACCTCGATCGCCTCGGGCTTCACGTCGGTTACCTGGAGGTTGCAGAAGCGCCCGTCCCAGCGCGGATTGGCCTTGACCAGTTCCTCCAGCTTGGCGCGCAGCCGGGGGATGTCGGCGGCCGGGTCGAGATACCAGAACACGCTGCCGAGCAGCTGGCTGGTCTCGCGCGTCCAGTTCTGGAAGGGCTTTTCGAGGAACTGCGCCACCGGCACCACCAGCCGCCGCTCGTCCCACAGGCGGATCACGACATAAGTGAGGCGGATATCCTCGATCCGCCCCCACTCGCCTTCGACGATCACCACGTCGTCCAGGCGGATCGGCTCCGAAAACGCCATCTGCACCCCGGCGATCAGGTTCTTGAGCGCCGGCTGCGCGGCTGCGCCCACCGCCAGCGCGGCGAGGCCGGCCGAGGCGATCAGCGTCACGCCGATGCTGCGCACGCTGGGGATGCTCATCAGCATCAGACAGAAGGTGATCGCCAGCACCACGAACATGATCACGCGGCGCAGGATCGAAGCGCGGGTGCGCCACCGCCGGGCGCGGAGATTGTCGGCCACGCTCACATCGGCGCGCAGCAGCACCCAGTCGAACAGCACGCCGAGCAGCGCGACCAGCATCCAGCCGATCAGCCCCGGCACCAGCAGCCCCGTCGCCTGAGTCCAGGCGCGGGTACCGGCGGCGCTCAGCTCGAGCCCGGGCTGGACGAAGGACAGGGCGATCGCCACCAGCAGCCAGCGTCCCGGCCGGTACAGCCGGCGAATCACGATGTCGTCCAGCTGGGTTCGGGTGCGCGCCGACGCCCGGCGGGCGAGCGCGAAGACGATGCGGTGCAGCAGCAGCGCCGCGCCGATCGCCGCGAGCAGGATCGCAAGGCTCGTCACCCCGGTCGGGAGGGGATCGAGGATTCGCTGCAAGAACGGGCTCCTGGGCAGGTGGGAGGGTATTCCTCAACCCGGCGGTGCCCCGACCTGTTCCACTACGACACAGGCCGCCGGCCAGCTGCTCGGCGTAGATTCCGGGGGCGAATCGCGTGCGAACGAGGCCCGCCTTCGACGCCAGCCGCCAGATCAGGAGCTTGCGCGTGATTGCTCGAAACCGCGCGGCGTATCGGCGCGGCGTCGTGCCCGTACTGTATCGGTACAGACCGTGACTTCTACGGAATGGCGTTTGCGGCCCTGTAGGACCAGATTGTTGCAAACAGGTCGCAGCTCCCAACGAGATCGATTGATGAACGCCACGCACAAGGCCCCTCTTGAAAGCCACTTCCGCCTGCGTGCCGAGCAGGAGCGGGACCGCGCCGAGCGCGCGCCCAACGAGCGCCACAAGCGCCTGCACCTAGAACTGGCCGCCATCTTCGAACGCCGCGCCGACGGCGATCCGATGTAACTGCCGGACAAGGAAAAGGCGGCGGACCTTGTCGATCCGCCGCCTTCCCTCTCCTCCTGCAAGGTCGCGCGATCGCCTAGTCGATCGCGCGGCCTCGGGGTTCAATCCAGCACCGTCAGGTCCGATGCGGGGTCCGAATGGAACTCGTGCCAGATGCCGTTGAGCACCGCGGCCGCAACCGCCAGGCAGGTTCCCAGGATCCAGGCGAAATACCACATGGAATTACTCCTCAGTAGAAGTCGGGGTTGAGGCGCACCTCTTCCCCCGTCACGCGGCCGAACATCACCTTGTACACCCAAGCGGTGTAGGCGAGCACGATCGGCATGAAGACCAGCGTGCACACAAGCATGATGAACAGCGTGAGGTGGCTCGACGAGGCGTTCCAGGCGGTGAGGCTGGAGGCCGGGTCGATCGCGCTCGGCAGGATGAACGGGAACATCGACAGGCCGACGGTGGCGATGATGCCGACATTGGCCAGCGACGACCCCGCGAACACCAGCGTGCCGCTCCGGCCGCGGAGGCCGATCAGCGCCAGCACCGGCCCCAGGAAGCCGAGCACCGGGGCGATCAGCATCCAGGGATGGGCGCCATAGTTGCTCAGCCACGCGCCCGGCGCCTTCACCGTCTGGATCAGATGCGGGTTGGACGGGCCATTGGGATCGACGACGCCGACCAGGCGATAGCCCATGTCACCATAGGCGACGAACGCACCGCCGACCGCGAACAGCACGATCGCGAGGATCGCCGCGACGGTGCCGAAGCGCTGGGCGCGCTCCACCACCACGCCTTCGGCCTTGAGGCTCAGCCAGCCGGCGCCGTGGAGCACCAGCATCGCCACCGAGAGCAGGCCGGCAACGAGGCTGAACGGGGTGAACAGGCCGAGCAGCGTGCCTTCGTAGAAGGAGCGCAGATCGCTATCGAGGCGGAAGGGCGCGCCGAGCAGCACGTTACCCACCGCGACGCCGAACACCAGCGCCGGCACGAAGCCGCCGAGGAACAGCGCCCAGTCCCAGCGCGACCGCCAGGCGGCGTCGGGGCGCTTGGAACGGTACTTGAAGCCGACCGGCCGCAGGATCAGCGCCGCCAGCACGAGGAACATCGCGAGGTAGAAGCCCGAGAAGCTGACCGCATAGACGAACGGCCAGGCGGCGAAGATGGCGCCGCCCCCCAGGATGAACCACACCTGGTTGCCTTCCCAGGTCGGGCCGACGGTGTTGATCACCATGCGGCGCTCCTCGTCGGTGCGGCCCACGAACGGCAGCAGCGCCGCCGTTCCCAGGTCGAAGCCGTCGGTCAGCACGAAGCCGATCAGCAGCACCCCCAGCAGCGCCCACCAGATCAGGCGCAGGATTTCATAATCGAGCGGGATGGACATGTTCTTTCTCCTTGCTCGCGCTCATTCCGCGGGAACGGCGTGGAGCGGCCGCGGCGCGGGTGCATCGGGCACCGCGTCGTGGCGGGGTTGCCAGGGCTCGTAGGTCTCGGGCCCGTGCTTGATGCTGGCGAGCATCAGGCGGAACTCGATCACTGCCATCAGGCCATAGATCGCCGTGAAGCCGATGATCGTGGTCCAGAGTGCGGGGACGGTCAGGCTCGAGGTGGCAAGGAAGGTCGGCAGCACGCCATCGACCGCCCAGGGCTGGCGCCCCACTTCGGCGACGACCCAGCCGAACTCGATTGCGAGCCAGGGCAGCGGGATCACCCACATCGCCGCGCGCAGGAACCATTTGCGGTGGAAGCGGCGCGAATTGGCGTAGTAGAGCGCGGCGGCGAAGAAGGCGATGAAGAAGAAGCCGAGTGCGGCCATGCCGCGGAACAGCCAGAACACCGCCGGCACGTTGGGAACGGTCGACCAGGCGGCGCGATCCTTCTGTGCCTCGTTGGCCTGGCGCGGATCGGCAACCCAGCGCTTCAGCAGCAGGGCATAGCCGAGATCGCCCTTGGTCGCCTCGAACTTCGCCCGTGCGGCGATGTTGGTGCGATCGGTCTTCAGCGTCTGCAGCGCGTCATAGGCGATCAGGCCGTTCTCGATCCGCAGCCGGGCCTTGCCCACCAGCGGATAGATGCCTTCCACCTGGCCGGTGAGGCTGCGCGTGCCGATCAGGCCCAGCACATAAGGCACCTTCACCTGGAACAGCGTCTCGCGACCCTGGTTCGAGGGGAAGCCGAACACGGTGATGCCGGCCGGTGCCGCCTCGGTGTGCCATTCGGCCTCGATCGCGGCGAGCTTCATCTTCTGGTTGTCGGTCAGCGCATAGCCGCTCTCGTCACCGAGCACGACGACCGACAGCGAGGCCGCGAGGCCGAATGCCGCGGCCACCGCGAAGCTGCGCTTGGCGAGCTCCAGATGGCGCCCCCGCAGCAGATAATAGGCCGAGACGCCGAGCACGAACACGCTGGCGCAGACATACCCCGCACTGACCGTGTGGACGAACTTCGCCTGGGCGACAGGATTGAAGATCACCGCCATGAAGTCGACGACTTCCATGCGCATCGTGTCGGCGTTGAACACCGCCCCCGCCGGGTGCTGCATCCAGCCGTTCGCGACGAGGATCCACAGCGCCGACAAATTGGTGCCGAGCGCGGTGAGGAAGGTGACCATCAGATGCTGGCGCTTCGACAGGCGATCCCAGCCGAAGAACATCAGGCCGACAAAGGTGGCTTCGAGGAAGAAGGCCATCAGACCTTCGATCGCCAGCGGCGCCCCGAAGATGTCGCCCACATAGTGCGAGTAATAGGACCAGTTGGTCCCGAATTCGAATTCCATCGTCAGCCCGGTTGCGACCCCGAGGACGAAGTTGATGCCAAATAGCTTGGCCCAGAAACGGGTGATGTCTCTCCAGATCGGGCGATCGGTAACGACATAGACGCTTTCCATGATCACGAGGATGAAGGAAAGGCCCAGCGTCAACGGCACGAACAGGAAGTGGTACATCGCTGTCAGCGCGAATTGCAGGCGCGACAGCTCTACGACTGCCATATCCATAGTTGTGTCCTCAGCAAAGAGCCGGTGTTCGCGGCCTAGGCTTCGGTGGCGCCACCGCCTATGCGGGATATCCCCTATTCCGTTGCACTGCGGAAATCGCTTGTACATTTTGTCTCATATGGCGCTTCAAAAACAGGCCGGGCTCGCCTGGATCATCGACTTGGGCGGGGCGGCATTGTTCGCCTGGGGTATTGCCGACGGCGTCGCCGCCGCAGCGGCCGGGCACGCCGTGCCGGGGGCCGCCTTCGCGGCGATGCTCGGCGGCGGGCTGGTGCGGGCCGCCACCGCCTGGGGCGTGCCGATGCTGGCGGTGCGCGGCGCGCAGGCGACGACCGCGCCGCTCCGCCGCAACCTGGTCGAGCGGCTGCTCGGCAGCGGCGCGGCGCCGTCGAGCGGGCAATCGGCCACGCTGGCGATCGACCATGTCGCGACGATCGAAGGCTATGAAACGCGCTTCGTCCCCGCCCGGGTGGCAGCCGCCGCCGCGCCGCTGGTGGCGGTGGCGATCATCGCCTGCGCCAGCCTGGTCGCCGCGGGCATCCTGCTCGGCACGCTGGTGCCCTTCGTCTTCGGCATGATCCTCGCGGGCACGGCGGCCAAGCGCGCGTCGGAACGCCAGCTGGAAGCGCTGGGCAATCTCTCCGACCTGTTCGTCGATCGCATCCGCACCCTGCCGATCCTGCGCCATTTCGCCGCCGAGGAGCGGATCGCCCGCCAGGTCCGCGTCGCCACCCGCGACGTCGCGGAGCGGACGGTGGCGGTGCTCCGCGTCGCCTTCCTGTCGAGCGCGGTGCTCGAATTCTTCTCGGCGCTCGCGGTGGCGCTGGTCGCGGTCTATTGCGGCTTCAGCCTGCTGGGGCTGCTCCCCTTCCCGGATCCGGAGACGCTGACGCTGCGCGAGGCGTTCTTCGCACTGGCGATGGCGCCCGAATTCTACCTGCCGATGCGGCGGCTGGCGGCGGCCTATCACGACAAGCAGCTCGGCGAGGCAGCGCGAACGGCGATCGCGGCGGTGCCGGAGGTCGCGCCTGCCGCAACCGCACCGGCCGTCTTCGCCGGGGTGGAGGCTAGCGCGCTGATGATCGCCTGGCCCGGCCGCACGATCGGCCCGGTCGACCTGTCGATCGGCACCACCGGGCTGCTCGCGCTGACCGGCCCCACCGGCAGCGGCAAGACCAGTCTGCTCGCCGCCATCGCGGGGCAGATCGTGCCGAGCGGCGGCACGATCACGCCGCTTTCGCCGCACGCCATCGCCTGGGCGGCACAGCATCCGCTGATCCTCCCCGGCACCCTGCGCGACAACCTCGCGCTCGCCGCACCGGACGCCGCCGACGCGGACCTGCGCGTCGCGATCGGCCGCGTCGGTCTTGGCGCGATGCTTGCCCAGCGGGGTGCGACCCTCGACCTGCTGCTCGACCATCGCGGCTCCGGCCTGTCGGGCGGCGAGCGGCGGCGACTCGGCCTCGCCCGCGCGCTCCTCGCCGATCGCCCGCTGCTGCTCGCCGACGAGCCCACCGCCGATCTCGACGACGCATCCGCCGCCGCGATCACCGCGCTGCTCCGCGTCGTCGCCGCCGAACGCGCGGTGATCGTCGCCACCCATGATCCGCGCCTGATCGCGGCCGCCGATGCCGAGGTGACGCTGTGACCCCCTTCCCCCTCACCGCCCCCGAACGCCGCACGCTGCGCCAGGCGCTGGCCTGCGCGACGATCGCCGGACTCGCCGCGATCCTGTTGCTGGCACTGTCCGGCTGGTTCCTCACCGGTGCCGCGATTGCCGGCGCGAGCGGCGCGGCGGCCGTCGCCGCGTTCAACTATCTGATCCCGAGTGCGGCGATCCGCGGCCTCGCCATCCTGCGCACTGCAGGCCGCTACGGCGAACGCCTGCTGTCGCATCAGGCCGCGCTCACCGCGATGGCGGACCTGCGCGGCCAGCTGTTCGGGACGCTCGCCGCACAGGACAGCCGCACCGCGCCCGACCTTGCCGGCGGCGACGCCAGTGCCCGGCTGATCGGCGATATCGAGGCGCTCGAGGATCTGGTCGTCCGCCGCCCGAGCCGCCCGGCCAGCCTTGCCGCCGCGCTGTTCGCCGTCGCGCTGGTCGCGCTCGCCGGATGGAAGGCAGCGCTGGCGCTGGCGCTGCTGCTCGCCGCCCTGCCGCCGCTGCTCACCCTCGCCGCCCGGCGGTTGACCACCCGCCCCGCCGCCGAGGCGGCCGAAGCCCTCGGCGCGCTGCGCACCGCCTTCGTCGACTATGCCGCCGCCCGGCCCGAGATCATCGCCTATGGCCTCGCCCCGCGCGTGGCCGAGACGATCGCCGAACTGTCCCGACCGCTCGACCGGGCACGCGCGGCACTGGCGCGCGGCGACGGCATCGTGGCGGGGCTGCTCGCCGGCTATGGCACGCTCGCCGCCGCGCTGGTCTTCGCGCTCGCCGAAGGATCCGCCCCGATCCGCGCGCTGGCGCTGCTCGCCGCCGCCGCATCGGTGGAGGCGATGGCCGCCTTCGCCCGCACCGCGCTGCGCCAGGCCCGCGTCGAGCAGGGTCTCGCCCGACTCGCCACGCTGGCCGACCTGCCCGGCGATCTCCCCTCCGCCCCGGCCGCTGCGGCCGCCGCGCAGCCGATCACGCTCGGCACGCACCGGCTTGCTCCCGGCGATCGCGTCGCGGTCACCGGCGCCTCGGGCACCGGCAAGACCCGGCTGATCGAGGCGCTGGCGGGGCTGCGCACGCCGGTGCACGAATTGACGCTGGACGACACCCCGCTCGACCAGGTGCCCGCCGATACGCTCCGCCGCCAGTGCGCCCTGTCGCCGCAGGACGCCGTGCTGATCGCCGGCTCGATCGGCGACAATCTCCGCGTCGCCCGGCCCGGCATTGCCGAGGCCGAGATGTGGACGGCGCTCCACACCGCCTGCCTCGACACCAGCGTTGCGGCGATGCCCGCCGGACTCGACACGCCGGTGGCCGAGGCGGGCGGCACGCTGTCCGGCGGCGAGCGCAAACGGCTGTCGCTGGCCCGCGCGCTGCTCGCCGGACGGCCCTGGCTGCTGCTCGACGAGCCGAGCGAAGGGCTCGACGCCGCCACCGAGGCCGAACTCGTCACGCGGCTGCACCGCTGGCTCGACGCGACCGGGACCGGGCTGGTCCTCGTCTCGCACCGCCATGCGCCGCTGGCCTTGGCCGATCGCTCCATCGCGATCGATACAATTTGAGACGCATGATATATTGAAACATTCCCGATGCTGCAGTACGGCATCGGAAATGCGTGTTTCCCGCACTCTTCGTTCCCTTGTCCGGCTGCTGCCGGCGCTGCTGCTGGCGTTCGCGCTATGCTGGCAGGCGGGGATCGTGCGGGCGCACGTCCATGAGGGTGCCGGCTGGAGCGCCGCGCCGCATGCGCACCACGCGCCGAAGCGCGGCGGCGACGACCAGGATTGCCCGCTCTGTGCCGAAGCGGCGACTGCCGGCGCCTATCTTGCCGCGTCGGGCCCCGCATTCGCGCTGCCCGCACCGGCCGCCGCCTGGCACCAGCCGCTCACCGCGACGCCGGCGGCTCGCCTGCTCCGCTCGCATGCCTGGCGCAGCCGTGCGCCCCCCGCACTCCGCACCGCCTGATCAACGATTAAGCACCGCCGGACCACCGGCGCGTGCCCCCAGGTTCTCGGAGTGTTACCCCCATGCGTACTGCCCTTCTCGCCGGCGCCGCCGTCGTCGCGTTCGTTCCCCATGCCTTTGCCGACAACGATCCGCAGCAGGCGAACGACAAGAACACCATCATCGTCACCGCTGCGCCCTATGCGGTCGCCAGCGACGAAGTGCCGACCATCGTCACCCATGTCGATCGCGACCAGATCCTGCGCGCCGGGGGCGCCAGCATCAGCGACGCACTGGCGCAGGAGCCGGGCATCGCCGCGACGACGTTCGCCAGCGGTGCCAGCCGGCCGATCATCCGCGGCATGGACGCGACGCGCGTGCGCATCCTGGAAAACGGCGCGAGCAGCTCCGACGTGTCCGATATCGGCCCCGATCACGGCATGCCGGTCGATCCCTTCGCCGCGCAGAGCATCGAGGTCGTCCGCGGCGCCGGCACGCTGCGCTACGGCAGCCAGGCGATCGGCGGCGTGGTCAACGTGATCAACAACCGCGTGCCGATGAAGCTGCCGAGCGAGACCCTCTCGGCCGAGGCGGTGGGCAGCTACGGCACCGTCTCCAATGTCGGCGAAGGCGGCGCGCTGGTCGATGCCAAGCTCGGCTCGGTCGCACTCCACGCCGACGGCTTCTACCGCGACGCCGGCAATTACGACACGCCGCTCGGCACCCAGCAGAACAGCTTCTTCCGCGGCCATGGCGGCTCGGTCGGCGGTTCGTATTTCTTCGGCGGCGACGATGCGAGCCATGTCGGCCTGTCGGTAAGCCAGTACAACTCGAAGTACGGCATCCCCAGCGACACCACCTATATCGACATGCGCCAGACCAAGGTGATGTCGCGCGACGTGTTCGTGGTGAACGCCGGCCCGCTCAAGACGATCAACCTCGACGCGAGCTATGCCGACTATACGCATGACGAGAAGGAACCGGACGGCACGATCGACACGACGTTCCGCAACAAGGAGTTCGACGGCCACCTCGAATTCCTGCTGAACCCGCTGGGCCCGATCCGCAATTCGGCGATCGGCTTCGAGGTGCAGAACCGCAAATTCTCGGCGATCGGGCAGGACAGCAGCTATCTGTTCCCCACCACCACCCAGAGCGAGGCGGCGTACCTGTTCACCGAGGTGCCGCTGACCGACACCCTCCACCTCCAGGCGAGCGGCCGCGTCGAGCATGTCCGCGAGGAAGGCACGCCGGCATCGAACGTCTTCACGTCGCGCGACTTCACCCCGGTGAGCGGCGCCATCGGCGCGCTGCTCGACGTGGGGAGCCATGTGAAGCTGGGCTTCACCGGATCGAGCACCGGCCGCGCGCCGGCGATCACCGAGCTCTTCGCGCGTGGCGGGCATGACGGCCCCAACACCTTCGAGACGGGCGATCCGAACCTGAAGATCGAGCGCGCCAACTCGATCGAGGCGACGGTGCGCGTGAACCTCGACCGTTTCCACTTCGACGGCAGCGCCTATTCGACCTGGTTCGACAACTATATCTATGGCGACCTGACGGGCCGCACCTGCGACGACGACGGCACCTGCGCGGTGGGCGGCGACGGCGACCTGAAGGAGCTCAACTATCGCCAGCAGGGCGCGCATTTCCGCGGCCTCGAAGGCAAGGCGAGCTACGACCTGTTCCACGCGAAGGACCGCACGCTGCAGCTGACCGCGCTGGCCGACTATACCCGCGCGACGCTGGACAATGGCGGCAACGTGCCGCGCATCCCGCCCTATCGCCTGGGCGGCGGAGTCAACTGGCTGAGCCCGATCTGGGATGCCTCGGTGCAGTTCACCCATTCGGGCAAGCAGACCAAGTTCGGCGCGTTCGACACCGAGACGCCGGGCTACAACAATCTCAACGCGCAGATCGCCTGGCGCCCGTTCAAGTCGCAGCCGGGGATCGAGTTCGCGATCATCGGCCAGAACCTGACCGACGAGGTGCAGCGCAACGCCGCCTCGCTCAACAAGGACCTGGTGATCCAGCCGGGCCGCAACGTGCGGTTCATGGTCAAGGTCGCGACCTTCTGAGTCTCAAAAGGGGGGCGGGGTCGATCAGCATCGGCCAGCATCGGCTCCGCTCCCCGCTCTGTCATCCCGGCGAAAGCCGGGATCCATTCGCCTCTCGGTTCGCGGCAGGAGCCGAGCCGGTGAAGCCAATGGATTCCGGCTTTCGCCGGAATGACGGCCGTTGGGCTATCAGACGGGCCGGTAGCCCTTGCGCCACTTGGTCCAGAGGTGCCGCGCGAGCATCGCCGGCGGCATCCGCAGCAGGTGCGAGCGGAGGTAGAAGCCGAGCTGCACCGCCTTGCGCGTCGAGCGCCCCCAGCGGTCCCGCGCCGTCAGCCGGCGGTGGAACAGCGGGTCGAGCGCATCCCAGCCCTGCCATTCGGCCGGTGCCTCGGTGCCGTAGAGCCGCGCCGACTGCCGTACCGCCCGGCCCATCGCCGCACCCAGCCCGTGCTGCGCGGCGCGTTCCGCCAGCCCGTCGAAGCCGAATTCGCCGAGCAGGCAGTGAATGTCCCAAAGGTTGCGCATGCCGCCGGCCAGATCGCCGTCCGCGAACAGATGCGCGGCGGCGTGGCAGAGCATGTCCTGGGGCCCAAGCATGCGCAGGCCGTTCTCCAGCATCACGCTCCCCGCCAGCAGCGCCGCCGCATCCGGCCGGATGCGCGCGGTGAGCGGCAGGATCGTGTGGTGCACGTCGATCATCTTGTCGCGGTCGCGGTGGATCAGCGGCGGCAGCTCGTGCATCCAGCGGCGATAATAGGCGTCGTCATAGGGATCGGGCTTCACCCATTCCCAGCCGGCGGCGAGCAGCGCCGCCTCGACCTCGGCCATCGCGTCGCGTGGCACGAGGATGTCGAGATCGCCGATCGTCCGCCCGACCGAGGGCGACAGCCCCGCCGCCGCGAACGCCGTACCCTTGAGCAGCACCACCGGCACATCGAGGCCGGCCAGCGCCCGGCGCGCCATCTCGGCTTCCCACAGCGCGGCGGTGCGGCCCTGCTCGGCCGAGGCGACGGCGTCCGCCACCAGCCGCGCCGCCGCCTTGGGTATCGGCAGCCCGGCGATCCGGTGGGCGAGCGTCCCCGCTAGCTGTTCGGCGCGGGCGACCGCCCAGAGCGCGTTCCACTCCGGCGCCGAGAGCCCCGCAATCGCGGCAGGATCGCGCAGCACCCGCGCCAGGAGCAGCGCCGGGTTCATGCCAGCGCCTCGACCATGGCGATGGCGGTCTCGGCATCGGGATAGTCGATCGCGCGGGAAGGCACGGTCTGCACCAGCCGGGTCAGCGCATCGAAGCCGCGCTCGGCGAGCGTGACATAGTTGGTCGACGACTGGGTCAGCCGCACGAACGCCTCGCTCGGCAGCACCGGCCGCTCCGCCGCTGCGAAGCCGAAGCGCGGAAACAGGAGCAGGCTGGGCGCGGCGGGCGCGTCCATCGCGGCGATCGCGCGCGGGTCGGGCACGAGGTGGCGGATCGCGCCCTTGGGCGTGCCCTCCAGCAGCGGCCCGAAGCGCGCGCCCGGCAGCGCCTGCGCGACCACGTCGATCGCCTCGTTCTTGAGGCTGACCAGGCGGGGAAAGGCGTGGGCGAGCCCCGTCGCGCAGTCGATCAGCGCGAATTCGTCGCCCATCAGCCGCCAGCCGCGCGCCATCAGCAGCGCCGCCAACGTCGACTTGCCCGCCCCCGAAATGCCGGTCATCAGCACCGCACGCCCGTCGCGCTCGACCATCGAGGCGTGGAGCAGCAGGTAGCGCCGCAGCCCCAGCGCCATCTGCAGGTTCATCCCCATCTCGGCGGCGAGCAGCCCCTGGGCGAGCGGCAGCGGCGCCGCATCGGGGATCACGAAGTCGCCGGCGATGTGCACCGAGGGGCGCAGCACCCGCCGCCAGGGCCGCGCGGCGAACAGGTGGACGTTGAAATCCGCGATGCCGTCCTGCGGGCCGGGATAGTCGCGGTAGAGATCGTCCAGCGCGGCGATGGGCTCTCGCCAATGGCTGCCGATGCGGAAGCCGAGCGGCCCGATGCGCAGCAGCTTCAGATGGCGCATGTCCGCTCCACCAGACCCGCCGCGACCAGCTCGTCCAGCCGCACCGCCAGCGCCGCCGGATCGGGATCGGCGAGGTCGAAGCGCGCGGCGAGCACCGCAAGCAGCCCGGACACGTCGCGCGGGCCCTCGGCCAGGATGTCGAGAATCTCCGGCACCGGCGCATCGACGATATGGGTGATGCCCGAGGCGCGGTGGTAGACGAGCGTCAGCGCATCCAGCGGCACGACCCGCAGGGTCGCGGGATCGGCGGCGCGATAGAACACCGCCGGCGCCGTCAGCCGCGCGGCATCTGCAGCGAGGCGAAGCAGGTGAAGCCGCTGGTCCCGCGCTGCAGGCGGCGGATATAGTTGGTATAGGCGCGGCTGGCCTGGGGATCGGTGCCCGGCAGGGTGCCGCCGTTCAGCGCGCGCTTGACGTCCTGCGCCTTGAAATTGCGCCCCGGCGCGGGGAACGCGCCCGGGGTGCGCGCCGGTACGACACTCCCGTCTGAGGCGATATAACTGCCCGCGCGGGCCGGATCGGTGACCGGAATCTCGCATTGCAGGATCGAGGCGTTGGTCTGCGCCAGCGCCGGGCGGATCGAGACGATCGCCGCGGCACTCGCCGCGCCCAGCATCAGCGCACGCCGACGGGTCGGCAGGTCTTCGGGTTTCGGATCGTCCATGCCCCCTTGTTCTGCGCTTCCGCCCATTTCGCAATCGTAAATAGAGGCTCGTCTTGGGACGATCGGGCGCTAGAAGGCGCACATGCTCTCGGCTGCCCGCTTCCGCACGATTCTCGCGCTCGGTGTCGCCGTGCTTTCGGCGCTGGTCGGCTTGCTGGTGACCGGCGAGCTCCAGATAGCCCTGGTGATGCTGGTCGGCGCCGTGGCGGCGGTGCTGGTGGTCGCGATCGGCGGCGATCCCGCCCCGCCCCCGGCAGCCGACGCGCTGGCCACCGACCAGGAGCCCGCCTTCGGCGAGGTGATCGAGGCCATCGCCGAGCCGGTGCTGGTGATCGCCACCACCCGGGTCATTGCCGCCAATGCCGCCGCTCGCGCGCTGCTCGGCGAGCATATCCTGGGCGAGGACGTGCGCCTCGCCATCCGCCACCCGGCCGCGGCCGAGCGGCTGCTCGATCCCGCCGAGGATCACAGCGCCGCCCCGATCCACCTGGTGGGCCTCGGCACCCGCGAGCAGCGCTGGGAAATGCGGGTCCGCACACTCGAGACCGGCGAGCGCGTCGTCCATCTGGTGGATCGCACCGGCAGCTATCAGGCGGACCGGATGCGCGTCGATTTCGTCGCCAATGCCAGTCATGAGCTGCGCACCCCGCTTGCCTCGCTGCTCGGCTATGTCGAGACGCTGGCCGACGGCGCGGGCGAGGAGCCGGAAATCCGCGCCCGCTTCCTCAAGATCATGCACGACGAGGCGCGGCGGATGGACCGGCTGATCAGCGACCTGATCTCGCTGAGCCGGATCGAGGCGGAGAAATATCGCGCGCCGGCCGAGTCGGTGGCGCTGGGCGATCTGATCCCGCAGGTCTGCGCCGAGCTGTCCGGCAGCCCCCGCGCCGCCGATGTGGTGACCGAGATCGAGGCAGTGGCGCCGGTGCGCGGCGACCGTACCCAGCTGAGCCAGCTGCTCCACAATCTGATCGGCAATGCGATGAAGTACGGCAAGCCCGGCACGCCGGTCACCGTCTCGCTGCGCAGCGAGGGCGACACGATGGTGCGCTTCGCCGTGACCGACCAGGGCGAGGGCATCCCGGCCGAGCACATCCCCCGCCTCACCGAGCGCTTTTATCGTGTCGATTCGGGACGCAGCCGCTCGCTGGGCGGCACCGGGCTGGGGCTGGCGATCGTCAAGCATGTGGTGGAGCGCCACCGCGGGCGGCTGGACATCAGCTCCACCGTCGGTGTCGGCACCACCGTTGCCGTGCGGCTGCCGATCGAGCCGAGTGTCATAAAGTCGTAACGGGAGTGCCGGATGGGCGAAGCGCGGGGCAAAGCGCAGACTCCGCATTCCAAAACACCGCCATCCTCGGGGAGCACAAAGTGACGATGCTGGGTCGTCTAGCGCTGATCGCCTTCGGCACGCTCGCCCTTTCGGCGTGCGACGGCAATGCGACGCGCGAGATCCGCGTGGTCGGCTCCTCGACCGTCTATCCCTTCACCACCGCCGTCGCCGAAGCCTTTGTCAACGCGCGCAGCGGCCGCAAGGCGCCGGTCGTGGAATCGATCGGCAGCGGCGCCGGCATCCGCCGCTTCTGCGAGGGCGTCGGCGCGCAGTTCCCGGACATCGCCAACGCCTCGCGCCGGATGACGCGCAAGGAATATGATCGCTGCGAAGCGAACCAGGTCGGCGAGATCCTGGAGATCGTGATCGGCCTCGACGGCGTCGCGCTCGCCGAGTCCAACCAGGGACCGAAGCTGCGCCTGAGCAAGCGCGACATCTATCTGGCGCTCGCTGCCAATCCGCTCGGCAAGCGCAACACCGCGCGCACCTGGCAGGACGTGAACCCGGCGCTCCCCGCCATTCCGATCCTGGTGATGGGCCCGCCCTCGACCAGCGGCACCCGCGACGCCTTTGTCGAGCTGATGCTGGCGCCGGGCTGCCTGGAAGCCGATCCGAACGCGACCAAGCTCAAGGCGGAAGCGGATCCCGCCCAATATGATACGGAATGCCGCCGCATCCGCGACGACGGCCCCTATGTCGACAAGGGCGAGAACGACAATCTGATCGTCCAAGGGCTGGCGCAGAATCCCAACGCGCTGGGCATCTTCGGCTATTCCTATCTCGAAGAGAATCAGAACCGCCTGCACGGCGTGCCGATCGAGGGCGTCGCGCCGACCTATGCGACGATCGCCGACGGCCAATATCCCGGCGCCCGGCCGCTCTATCTCTATGTGAAGAAGCGCCACCTGAAGGCGGTGCCGGGGCTGAAGGACTTCCTGACGCTCTACACCACGCTTTGGGCGCCCGGCGGCCCGCTGGTGAAGCGCGGCCTGATCGCCTCCCCCGAGGCGGTTCGCGCGGCCATGGCGAAGCGCGTCGCCGATCTCACCCCGCTCGATCCGGCAACGCTCAAGTGATTCCGCACGCCACCCCCTGTTTCGCTGAGATGTTTCGCCGGTGAATTCGCTCGCGCTTTTATTCCTGATCCTGGGCCTCGGGCTGATCGGCTGGCTGGTCGCGCGGGCACGTGCGATGCGCTTCGATCGCGGGCGCGCCAAGCGGCTCCATTCGCTGCCGATCCAGCATGGCTGGTTCGTCGGCATGTGGACGGTGCTGCCGCCGCTCCTGTTCCTCGCCCTCTGGTCGGCGATCAGCCCGGGGCTGGTCCGCCAGACGGTGCTGCAGAGCCCGGCCGCGGCCGCGCTTTCCGACTTCAGCTTCGAACGCGACTCGGTACTGGCCCAGGCACGCGCGGTCGCCGAGAACCCCTACACCGCCGAGGCGGACCCGCTGGCGCAACAGCTCGCGCCGGTGGTGCGCGAGGCCCGCAACCGCTATGCCTGGACAGGCACCGGCGCGGCGATCCTCCTTGCCTTTGCCGGCGCGGCCTTCGCGCTCAGCCGTATCCGCGCCGATTTCCGCGCCCGCTCCAAGGTGGAGCGCACGCTGATGCTGGGCCTGCTGGTCGCTTCGCTGATCGCCATCCTGACGACGCTCGGCATCTTCGCCTCGCTCTTCTGGGAATCGACCCGCTTCTTCGGCCAGGTGCCGATCACCCAGTTCCTGTTCGGCACCCATTGGAGCCCGCAGGTGATCGACGCGAAGAACCCCGGCGCGTCGCTCGGCGCGGTGCCGTTGTTCTGGGGCACCTTCTTCATCGGCGCGGTGATCGCGATGCTGGTCGCCATCCCGTTCGGGCTGATGAGCGCGGTGTACCTCACCCAATATGCCTCGGCGACGACGCGGCGCTGGATGAAGCCGACGCTGGAGATGCTCGCCGGCGTGCCCACCGTGGTCTATGGCTATTTCGCCGCGCTCACCGTCGCGCCGGCGGTGCGCAAGCTGGCGGTAGCGCTGGGCGACCCGTTCGCCTCGTCCGAAAGCGCGCTGGCGGCGGGCCTCGTGATGGGCGTGATGATCATCCCGTTCGTCTCCTCGATGGCCGACGATTCGCTCGCCGCCGTGCCCACCGCGATGCGCGACGGCAGCCTGGCGATGGGCGCGACCACCAGCGAGACGATCTCGCGCGTGCTCGTTCCCGCGGCCCTTCCGGGCGTGGTGGCGGGCGTACTGCTCGCGGTCAGCCGGGCGATCGGCGAGACGATGATCGTGGTGATGGCCGCCTCGGGCGCCGCGACGATCACGCTCAACCCGCTCCAGAGCGCGACCACCGTCACCAAGCAGATCGTCGACCTGCTGACCGGCGAGGCCGAGTTCGACAGCCCCAAGACGCTCGCCGCCTTCGCGCTGGGCCTCACCCTGTTCGTCATCACCCTGCTGCTCAACATCGTCGCGCTGCGCGTCGTGAAGAAGTATCGCGAAGCCTATGACTAAGCCCGCCGACATCGCAGCCGAGCGCCGGCCGACCGACTGGAAGGGCGCGGCGATGCAGAAGCGCATCCGCCGCCGCTACGCGGCCGAGCGGCGTTTCCGCATGCTCGGCGCGGGCGCGGTGATCCTGTCGGCAGCATTCCTCGCCTTCCTGCTGGTAACGATGGTGGCGCAGGGCTGGCGCGGCTTCACCGTGACCGAGCTGGCGCTGCCGATCGACCTCAAGGCCGCGCAGCTCAAGGTCACCCGGGCGCAGCTGAACGGCCCCGCCGCCGATCTCGCGCTCGCCAGTGCGGGCATCGAGGATGCGGTGGACAACGCCGCCGTCGCCGCCTTCGGGCCCGAGGGCGCGACCTATCTCGCACCCAGCGCCTGGCTGAGCGTGCGCGATGCCGTGAAGCGCGATCCCTCGCTGCTCGATCGGCGCGTGACCCTCGCCGTGCCCGCCGCGACCGGCTTCGATCAGGCGCTGGCCGGCGACGGCGATCCCGCGATGGAAGCGGGCGTGGCGCGGCTGCAGCAGCAGGGCGCGATCTCGCGGCGCTTCAACTGGACCTTCCTGCGCGAATCGGATTCGACCGATCCGGTCGCGGTCGGCATCTGGGGCGCGCTGAAGGGCTCGCTGCTGACCATGGCGATCACCTTCCTGATCGCCTTTCCGGTGGGCGTGCTCTCGGCGATCTATCTCGAGGAATATGCGCCGAAGAACCGCTGGACCGACCTGATCGAGGTCTCGATCAACAATCTCGCGGCGGTGCCCTCGATCATCTTCGGCCTGCTCGGCCTCGCGGTGTTCCTCGGCACCTGGCAGATCGGCGGCCATGTCTATGGCCCGATGCTGCCGCGCTCGGCGCCGCTGGTCGGCGGCGTGACGCTGGCGCTGATGATCATGCCCGTCATCGTCATCGCCAGCCGCAACGCGATCAAGGGTGTGCCGCCCTCGATCCGCGACGCCGCGCTCGGCATCGGCGCGAGCCCGATCCAGGTGGTGTTCCACCACGTCCTGCCGCTGGCGCTGCCCGGCATCCTCACCGGCACGATCATCGGCATGGCGCGCGCGCTGGGCGAGACCGCGCCGCTGCTCCTCATCGGCATGCGCGCCTTCATCGTCACGCCGCCCGGCAGCTTCACCGATCCGGCGACCGTGCTGCCGGTGCAGATCTTCCTCTGGTCGGACGAAGTTAGCCGCGGCTTCGTCGAGAAGACGAGCGCCGCGATCCTCGTGCTGCTCGCGGTGCTGCTCGCGATGAACGGGCTCGCCATCTACCTTCGCAACAAGTTCGAGACCCGCTGGTAATGACCGCCCCCTCCCCCGCCCCCCACAAGATGTCGGCCCGCGACGTCAGCGTCTTCTACGGCGACAACCATGCCGTGAAGGGCGTGTCGATCGACATCGACATGGACAAGGTCACCGCGTTCATCGGCCCCTCGGGCTGCGGCAAGTCGACCTTCCTGCGCACCTTCAACCGGATGAACGACACCATCGCCAGCGCGCGGGTGACCGGCGAGATCACGCTGGACGGCGAGGACATCTACGCCTCGGACATGGACGTGGTGCAGCTGCGCGCCCGCGTCGGCATGGTGTTCCAGAAGCCCAACCCCTTCCCGAAGTCGATCTTCGAGAACGTCGCCTATGGCCCGCGCATCCACGGGCTGGCCGCGTCCAAGACCGACCTCGAGGCGATCGTCGAGCGCTCGCTGAAGCGCGCGGGGCTCTGGGAAGAGGTGAAGGACCGCCTTTCCGACAGCGGCACCGCGCTTTCCGGCGGCCAGCAGCAGCGGCTGTGCATCGCCCGTGCGATCGCCGTCGATCCCGAAGTGATCCTGATGGACGAGCCGGCCAGCGCGCTCGACCCCATCGCCACCGCCAAGATCGAGGAGCTGATCCACGAGCTGCGCGGCCGCTACGCGATCGTGATCGTCACCCACAACATGCAGCAGGCGGCCCGCGTGTCGCAGCGCACCGCCTTCTTCCATCTCGGCCAGCTGGTCGAATATGGCGAGACCGACAACCTCTTCACCGCGCCCCGCGAAGAGCGCACGAAGGACTATATCACCGGAAGGTACGGCTGATGGCATCGGGCCACGAACACACGGTCAAGGCGTTCGATCAGGACATCAGCCAGCTGCGCGCGCTGATCTCGCAGATGGGCGGGCTTGCCGAGCAGGCGATCTACGACGCGATGAAGGCGCTGCAGCGCGGCGACGAGGCGCTGGCCAAGACCGTGCGCAAGAAGGACAAGCAGATCGACGCGATGGAGGCCGAGCTGGAAAAGCTCGTCGTCCGCGTGATCGCGCTCCGCGCGCCGATGGCCGACGATCTGCGCGAGGTGATCGCCGCGATGAAGATCGCCGCGGTGATCGAGCGGATCGGCGACTATGCCAAGAACATCGCCAAGCGCGTGCCGATGATCCATGCCGAGGGCGAGGAGCGGATCGAGGCGGTCTCGATCCTGCCGGCGATGGGCCAGCTCGCCGCCGACATGGTCCGCGCCGCGCTCGACGCCTTCTCGGCGCGCGACGCCAAGGCGGCGGCGGAAGTGCATGCCAGCGACACCGCGCTGGACGACTTCTACGACTCGATCTTCCGGACGCTGGTAACGTTCATGGTCGAGAATCCGCGCACGATCAGCCAGGTCGCGCACCTGCTGTTCGTCGCCAAGAATCTGGAGAGGATCGGCGACCACGCTACCAACGTCGCCGAAATGGTCTATTTTGCCGCGACCGGGCAGTATCTCGCCGATGCGGAAGCCGGCGAAAGCAGCGGGAGCTGAGGGGAACATATGGCACGGGTCAAGATGCTGCTGGTGGAAGACGATGCCGCGATCGCGGAGCTCGTCACCTGGCATTTCAAGCGCGAAGACTATGAAGTGAAGCACACCCCCGATGGCGAGGAAGCGCTGCTCCTCGCCAAGGAAGCGACGCCGGACATCGTGCTGCTCGACTGGATGGTCGAGGGCCTGTCCGGCATCGAGGTGTGCCGCCGCCTGCGCCGCATGCCGGAGACGGCGAACGTGCCGATCATCATGCTGACCGCGCGCGGCGAAGAGGAAGATCGCGTCCGCGGGCTGGAAACCGGCGCCGACGATTATGTCACCAAGCCCTTCTCGCCGCGCGAGCTCGTCGCCCGCGTCGGCGCGGTGCTGCGCCGCGTGCGCCCGGCGCTGGCCGGCGAGGCGCTCACCTATTCGGACATCGAGATGGACACGGTGGGCCACAAGGTCCGTCGCGGCGGCGAGGTGATCCAGCTGGGGCCGACCGAATTCCGCCTGCTCAAGCATTTCCTCGAGCATCCGGGCTGGGTGTTCTCGCGCGAGCGGCTGCTCGATGCGGTGTGGGGGCATGACAGCGACATCGAGTCGCGTACCGTCGACGTACACATCCGCCGCCTGCGCAAGGCGATCAACAAGGGCAACCGGCCGGACATCATCCGCACGGTGCGCTCGGCAGGCTACGCGCTCGACGCGGGGAACTGACCTGTACGCACGATGAACCGCGGAACTTTTTTACATTCCGCGGTTTTTGTGGAAACTTTCAGCGATCGTTTCGTTCTGCAAACCGGGTGTGGACATGCACACCCGTGTAGCTTTGCAGGAGACAGCGAATGAAGCTGATTGCACTTGCAGCCGCGTTGACGCTCGCCAGCCCGGCCCTTGCCCAGACCCCCCCAGCCACGATGACCACCGTCAGCCAGCCCGGCGGCTATGCGCCCGCCACCATGTGGGTGAACGGCGCGCCGCAGCCGGGGGACAAGGTGATCTTCCAGCCGAGCACGCTGACGCCGAGCGAGGCCTTCCCGCCGCCGGCACCGCGCGCCCACTATCCGGTCTGCAAGAAGGGCCAGACCGACGAATGCATCCAGCGCGGCAGCCACTGATCGCCGCCTGATCCGGAGCGGCGAAGGCAGGCGATGCCGCCTTCGCCGCGTCCCGCCAACCCCTTGCAGAATCAAGCTTGCCAGAAATGTCGGTGCAACAAAACGCACCTCGCGGACGTTCGCACCTCGGCAATTGATGAAGTAAGGAGTGCACCAATGAAGTGGATACTTCTCGCCTCGGCGCTCGCACTGAGCGGCACTGCCATCGCGCAGGACATGCCGGCACCGACCCCGCAGGATCAGACCCAGGCCCAGCCGCCGATGCCGGGCCAGACCACGCCGCAGACCGATCCGGCCGCCCCGCCGCCCCCGGCCCCGATGGCCGGCACCACCGGCGCAGGCACCGCCTCCCCGCCGCCACCGCCGCCGCCCCCGCCGGGCGCAGGCATGGCCCCGCCGCCACCCCCGCCGCCGGGCACCGCGATGGCTCCGGGCGCACCGCCCCCGCCGCCGCCGGCCGATGCTGCAGCCCCGTCGGCGCCGATGGCCGCCCCGCCGCCGCCCGCCGATCCGGGCAGCTACCCGCCCTGCTCGCGGACCGTGAAGGACCATTGTCGCCAGCGCGGCGGCAAGTAACACCCTTGTGTTCGGCTCCCCTCCCCCTGCGGGAGGGGAGACCGGATTGGCAGCGCCGGCTGCCTCCCCTAGGCTCTCCGCAACGACAGGTTGCAGGAGAGCTTTTTCATGACCATCCGCTTCGACGCGCGCGTCGCCATCGTCACCGGTGCCGGCGGCGGGATCGGCCGCGCCTATGCGCTGGAGCTCGCCCGACGCGGCGCCAAGGTGGTGGTCAACGATCTCGGCAGCAGCCGCGACGGCGCCGGCCATTCCGATGCGGCGCGCGCCGTGGTCGCCGAAATCGAGGCGCTGGGCGGCGAGGCGATCGCCAATGGCGGCAGCGTCACCGATGCCGCGGCGATGGTCGCGATGGCAGAGGCCGCCAAGGCGCGCTGGGGCCGGATCGACATCCTCATCAACAATGCCGGGGTGCTGCGCGACAAGAGCTTCGCCAAGATGACGCCCGAGGATTTCGCCTTCGTCGTCGACGTGCATCTGATCGGTTCGGCCAACGCCACCAAGGCGGTGTGGGAGACGATGCGCGAACAGGGCTATGGCCGCATCCTGATGACCGCCTCTTCCACCGGGCTGTTCGGCAATTTCGGTCAGGCGAATTACGGCGCCGCGAAGCTCGGCCTCGCCGGCCTCACCAAGACGCTGCACCTGGAGGGCGCCAAGCACGACATCCGGGTCAACACCATCGCGCCGGTCGCGGGCACGCGGATGACCGAGGGACTGTTCCCCGAGGCCGCTTTCGCCGCCTTCGCGCCCGAACACGTCGCGCCCGCCGCGCTGTTCCTCGTCTCCGAAGGCGCGCCGAGCAACATGATCGTCGGCGCGGGCGCGGGCGTGGTGCAGGCCGCCTACATCACCCTCACGCCGGGGGCGGTGCTGACCGAGGGCACGCCCGAGGCGGTCGCCGCGCAATGGGCGCAGATCATCGACCGGACCGGCGAGATCGTCCCCGGCTCGGGCGCCGAGCAGACCATGGCGATCCTCAGCAGGTTGCAGCACAGGCCCTAAGGCGCCATACCGTATTGCCTCAGCAACACACTTGTGTCATCTTCCTCGCTTCGAAGGAGGATGGCCGATGTACAGCGAAAGCGAACTGGCGAGCGCCGTGGAGGCGGGGGCACTCACCCCCGAGGCCGCGACGGCGTTCCGCAACCATGTTGCCGCAAGCCGGGCGACCCCGGCGGTGGATGAAGAGCATTTCCGGCTGCTGAGCGGGTTCAACGACATCTTCGTCACCATCGCGGCGGCGCTGATCCTGCTGGCGATCGGCAAGCTGGGCGGCAGCCTGGTCCAGGCGCTGGTCGGCAGCGGCCCCGAGCCGCGCATCGTCGGCGCCAACCTGATCGGCGGCGGCGCGGCGGTGGCAGCAACCAGCTGGATGCTCGCGGAGTATTTCACCGCGCGCAAGCGGCTCGCCCTGCCCTCGATCCTGCTGCTGCTCGGCTTTGTCGGCGGCGCCGGGGCGACGATCGCCGGGCTGATCGTGATCAACATTCCGTGGATCGAAACCGCCCTCCACATCACCACCGAACCGCAGCGCGAGCGGATCGCGGGGGTGATCGCCGCCATTGCCGGCACGCTCACGGCCGTCGCCGCATGGGTGCACTGGCGCCGCTTCATGGTGCCGATCACCGTCGCGGCGGGCGCGCTCGCCGTGGTCGGCGTCTCGGTCGGCCTGATCACCTCGCTGATTCCCGCCGCCAGGGACTGGGTGAACGCGATCCTGCTGGTCGGCGGGGTCGGCACCTTCCTCGCCGCGATGCGCTGGGACATGACCGATCTGGAGCGCCGCACCCGCCGCTCGGATGTCGCCTTCTGGCTGCACCTCGCCGCCGCCCCGCTGATCGCGCACCCGGTGTTCCACATGCTCGGCGTGTTCGACGGCGAGATCGGCATGCCGATGGCGGCCTTGGTGTTCGCGCTCTATCTGTTCTTCGCCTTCGTCGCGCTGGCGGTGGACCGGCGGGCGCTGCTCGTCTCCAGCCTCGCTTATGTGCTGTGGGCGCTCTACTCGCTGTTCCACCAGAGCGGATCGGTGGAGCTGAGCGCGGCGTTCACCGGCCTGGTCATCGGATCGGCGCTGCTGACGCTCTCCGCCTTCTGGCACCCGATGCGCCGCGCGGCGGTGGGGGTGCTCGGCGACTTCGCCCGTCGCCTGCCGCCGACGCAGCAGGGGGCGCTGGCGTAACGCTGCTGTGCATCCTCCCCCGCCAGGGGGAGGTGGCCCGCGCAGCGGGTCGGAGGGGGAGGATGCCAGACCGATCGGGTTCGGCGTCCTCCCCCTCCGTCGCCTTCGGCGACACCTCCCCCTGGCAGGGGAGGATCTTATTCCTCGACGAGCTTCATCAGCCGGCGCTCGACCGGGGCCAGCACCGGCCCCAGCTCCTGTCCGCGCTTGAGCACCGCGCCGCTTTCGTTGATCAGCGCCCACATGCCCTGGCGATTGCGCAGGCTCGGGCGCTTCTCGATCCGATATTCCGGCCGCTCGGCGGCGCGGCGGAAGGCGGCGAACACCGCGACATCCTTCTCGAACTGCATCGCATAGTCGCGCCAATGCCCGGCGGCGACCATGCGACCGTAGAGATCGAGGATGCGATTGAGCTCCAGGCGGTCGAAACCGACTTGTCCGGGGCGACTGATCGGCAGCGGGGTGACGGTTCCCATCAGGCCCGGTCGCGGCGATCGAGCATGGCGTCCCGTTCGGCGATCATCGCGTCGAGCCGCTTGCGCAGCGTCTCGATCTCGCACCGCATCCCTTCGAGCTTCTGGGCCGAGGGATCGGACACGTCGCTGCACGGCGTGCCATAGGGCACGAAATCCTTCTGCCAGGCCACCGCCTCGACGAGCGTCGGCTTGGCCGGGATGCCGACCATCACCGCGCCGGGCACGACATCCTTGGTGACGACGGCGTTGGCGCCGATCCGCGCCCGCTCGCCCACCGTGATCGGCCCGAGCACCTGCGCGCCCGATCCGATGATCACCCCGTCGAGCAGGGTCGGGTGGCGCTTGCCGCCCACGCCATTGTCGGGGCTGGTGCCGCCCAGCGTCACGCACTGGTAGATCGTGACGTTGTCGCCGATCAGCGCGGTCTCGCCGATCACGACGAAGCCATGGTCGATGAAGAAGTTGCGGCCGATCGTCGCACCCGGATGGATATCGATCGCGGTCATCCAGCGCGACCAGTGATTGACCAGCCGGGCGAGGAAGAAGAAGCGCCGGCGGAACAGCGCATGGGCGATGCGGTGATAGCCCAGCGCCCACACGCCCGGATACAGCAGAATCTCCAGCCGGCTCCGCGGCGCGGGATCGCGCCCGCGGATCGAATCGAGATAGCCCTTCAGACGCTGGAACATGGCCGGACCCCTTTTATCGCCCCCGAAATAGGGGGACACCCACGGGATTTCCAGCGTTCCCCCAGCACGCCGTCGGTCCGGCAATACACGATCGGGCTTGTAGGATTTAGCGAGAGCGGCCATTTCCTCCGGCCGAGCCATCGCAACAGGGGCATGGATGTTCGCAGGAATTACGCTCGCCGAGATGTTGCCCTATGTCGCGGTCGGTTTCGCCGCCCAGTTGGTGGACGGGGCGCTGGGCATGGCGTTCGGCGTCATTTCCAGCACGCTGCTGGTGAGCGTGCTGGGCATTCCGCCCGCCACCGCCTCTGCCGGCGTGCATCTGGTTGAGACGATGACCACCGGCGTCTCGGGCCTCAGTCATGTCCTCCACCGCAACGTCAACTGGCGGCTGTTCGCGCGGCTGCTGATACCCGGCATGATCGGCGGCGTGCTCGGCGCCTATGTGCTGACCACGTTCGACGCCTCGGTGACGCGGCCCTTCGTGATGGCCTATCTCTCGGCGATCGGCCTGTACCTGCTGTTCCGCGCGATCCGCTTCGCGCCCCAGCACAAGGAGCCGAAGATCGTCGAGCCGCTGGGGCTGGCCGGCGGCTTCCTCGATGCCGCGGGCGGCGGCGGTTGGGGGCCGGTGGTGACGAGCAACCTCCTCGTCCAGGGCGCGCAGCCGCGCACCACGATCGGCACGGTCAACACCACCGAATTCTTCCTGACGATGACGATCTCGGCGACCTTCCTGTTCCATATCGGCGCGCAGGGCTTCACCCCGGATTTCTGGCATCCGGTGCTGGGGCTGCTGATCGGCGGCGTGGTCGCGGCGCCCTTCGGGGCGATGTTCGCCAAGCGCATGCCGGTACGGCTGTTGCTGAGCATGGTCGGCGTTGTGCTCACCGCGACCAGCGCCTTCAGTCTCTACCGCGCGCTGGCATGAAGGCACAGCGCCACCAGGCGGCACCGCAGCATCTCCAGATCGCCCCAAAATTGTTTTAAAGACATCCTATTACAATTACTTGCAATTTTGCACCCTGTCCCAGATCGGGGCAGATCGCAGTTCTTGGGGATGCGCGCCATTGTAAACGCACCCTCGATAAACCACCCAAGCTAAGCTATGGAAACGGTGCAGTTTTCATGGTTAAAGAATAGCGTAATCGGGGGTAGTTTTAATGGGGAACGATGCAGGCGCCCCCGCAGGCGTAGCGAAGAACCGACACCGGTTCCTGGCACTCGATAGCCTGCGCGGCATATGTGCCTGCATGATCGTGTTCTTCCATCTTCGCACGACCGGCGTCATCAACAACTCCCACCTGATCCGAAACAGCTGGCTGTTTGTCGACTTCTTCTTTGTCCTGAGCGGGTTCGTCATCGGGTGCGGCTATCTGGACAAGCTTCGCAGCGGCTATTCGGTCCGCCGCTTCCTACTGCTGCGTCTGGGCCGAGTCTATCCGCTGCACGCATTGGTGCTGATCGCCTTCGTCGTGATGGAAATCGGCGGCCTGCTGATCGGCACCGCCGGCCTGAGCGCGCGCGTGCCGTTTTCCGAGCCCCGCACCCTGCCCGAACTGGCAAGCGCGCTGGCGCTGGTGCAGATCTTCAGCGGGTTTCCCTCGATCGTGTGGAACGGGCCGAGCTGGAGCATCGCCGCCGAAGTATGGACCTATCTGCTGATGGCGCTCGTCCTCCGCGCCGCACCGACGCGAGCGCCGTACATCATGGCCGCGCTGGCGCTGGGATCGGCCAGCCTTCTCGCCCTCGGCGGCGGTGAAGCGTGGAATCCCGCGACGCCCTATGCCTTTGCCCGCTGCGTCTTCGGTTTCTCGCTGGGCATGCTGGCGTGGCAGCTGTTCGCGAGGATGGCGATGCCCGCGATCGGCTTCCTCAAGGCAAGCGCCCTGGAACTTGCCGTGGCGATCGGCGCCTGCGCGATGGTCGCCTCCGGCATGGTGCCGCTGGCCGCCCCGCTCCTGTTCACAGCCGCCGTGCTCCTGTTTGCCGCCGAACGCGGCATCGTCAGCCGCCTGCTCACGCTGCGCCCGTTCCTGCTCCTGGGCACGCTCTCCTATTCGATCTACATGATCCACACGCTGGTGATCGCCCGCGGACTCGATGTGCTGACCCTGATCGGGCGCCGGTTGAACCTGCCGCTGGTGGAAAGCAGCTTCGGCTCCGACGGCACGATCAAGGTCCTCGCCTTCGCGCCGGACGTGATGGCGTTCGTGGTGCTGGGCGTCGTCGTCCTTTGCGCGCTGCTGACCTATCGCTGGGTCGAAGCGCCTGCCCGCGCCGCCGTCCGGGCATGGATCGAGCGGGCGGACGCACGCAGGTCGCGCCTTGCCGTCGCCGCACCGGCCGACGTTGCCGAAGCGGATCTGGCCCCCTATCCGGTCGCCGCCGAATTGTCCCCCACGCTGTAAGAAGCTATCCGCGCGCGGGGTGATACCGGGTCGCGGTACGCAGCGCCGACACCGAACAGGACTTGCTGTCGCGATAACCGGCGGACCGCGACGCGGTCCGGATCGCCCCGTCGCCGAACGCCGCCGCCTTTCCCTTGGGATAGACCGCCCAGATCGGCAGACGCTGCCGAACGTCGGGAGCGGCTTGAGGATCGCCATGCGCCAGCGCTCCCGCGGCCGGCTTGCCCAGGTGCAGTGCCACCACCTCCCCTTCGCAGCGAAGCCGCAGCACCCCGGCGTCCGCACGGACTTCCGTCAGACCAGCACGGGGATAGCGGCGGCGGATCGCCCCGCGAAGGATCAGCGCACCCGACTCGAGCAGCACCTTCACGGTGCCGCTTTCCGGCCCACCTCCGCCTGCGTAATCGCTTCGCGTCCCGTCGCATCCCCCGCGTCAATCGATCAATTACGCCGCACTCAGTGGAAAACTCGATCACCCCAAGCGGGTCTTCCAATTTCACAGACATGGCTGGCGGGCCTATATCCGGCTTCGCAACAGCAACCCCCGTTCTGGAGGAACAAGAATCATGGCTCTTATCGGCAGCACCATCAAGCCGTTCACCGCACAGGCCTACAAGGAAGGCAAGTTCGTCGAAGTCACCGACGCCGACGTGAAGGGCAAGTGGGCGGTCTTCTTCTTCTACCCGGCGGACTTCACCTTCGTGTGCCCGACCGAACTGGAAGACCTGGCCGATATCTACCCGACCCTGCAGGGCATGGGCGTTGAAGTCTATTCGGTCTCGACCGACACCCACTTCAGCCACAAGGCGTGGCACGACACCTCGCCCGCGATCGGCAAGATCAACTACTACATGCTGGGCGACCAGAACCACACCATCTCGAACAACTTCGACGTTCTGCGTGCGGGCCAGGGCCTGGCCGATCGCGGCACCTTCGTGGTCGATCCGGACGGCGTGATCCAGATCATGGAGATCACTTCGGAAGGCGTTGGCCGCAACGCCCAGGAACTGCTCCGCAAGATCAAGGCCGCGCAGTATGTCGCCGCCCACCCGGGCGAAGTCTGCCCCGCCAAGTGGGAAGAAGGCGCCGAGACCCTCGCGCCGTCGCTCGACCTGGTCGGCAAGATCTAACCATCGGTCCTCTCCGGAGGATTGAAGACTACGGCGCCCGCCCCTGCCCCCCCCCCAACGCGGGCGCCGGTTTCGGCCCGGAGCGGATCCCCCCTCCGCTCCGGGCCGTTTTAGTAGAAGATACAGGAGTTTTCCCATGCTCGACGCCAACCTGACGCAGCAGCTCAAGGGCTATCTCGTGAACATCCGCGAGCCGATCGAGCTCGTCGCCAGCCTGGGCGAAGACGCCAAGTCGCGCGAGCTGGGCGAACTGCTGGCGGCGATCGCCGCGCTTTCCGACAAGATCGACCTCGTCCGCGCCGACGACTCCCGCAAGCCGAGCTTCCTGATCCGCCGCAAGGGCACCGATATCGGCGTGCGCTTCGCCGGCATTCCGATGGGGCATGAGTTCACCTCGCTGGTGCTCGCCCTGCTCCAGGTCGGCGGCCACCCGAGCAAGGCGGCGCAGGAACTGATCGAGCAGGTCCGCAACATCGAGGGTGACTTCACTTTCGAGACCTATTTCTCGCTGTCGTGCCAGAACTGCCCGGACGTGGTGCAGGCGCTGAACCTGATGGCGGTGCTCAACCCCAATATCCGCCACACCGCGATCGACGGCGCGCTGTTCAAGGAAGAGGTCGAGGCCCGCAAGGTCATGGCCGTGCCGACCGTCTACCTGAACGGCGAACCCTTCGCCTCGGGCCGGATGGACCTGGAGCAGATCGTCGCCAAGATCGACACCGGCGCCGAAGCCCGCGCGGCCGCTAAGATCAAGCAGAAGGATCCGTTCGAGGTGCTGATCATCGGCGGCGGCCCGGCGGGCGCGGCGGCGGCGATCTACACCGCGCGCAAGGGCATCCGCGTCGGCGTCGCGGCCGAGCGCTTCGGCGGCCAGGTGCTCGACACCATGGGCATCGAGAACTTCATCTCGGTCTCGCACACCGAAGGCCCGAAGCTGGTCTCGCAGCTCGAGCAGCATGTGAAGGACTATGACGTCGACGTCATGAACCTCCAGCGCGCCGAGAAGCTGATCCCGGCCAAGCGCGAAGGCGGCCTGCACGAAGTGGTGCTGGCAAACGGCGCGAGCCTGAAGGCCAAGGCGATCATCCTTTCCACCGGCGCGCGCTGGCGGCAGATGAACGTGCCCGGCGAGAACGAATACAAGAACAAGGGCGTGGCCTATTGCCCGCACTGCGACGGTCCGCTGTTCAAGGGCAAGCGCGTCGCGGTGATCGGCGGCGGCAACTCGGGCGTCGAGGCCGCAATCGACCTGGCCGGCATCGTCGCGCACGTCACGCTGATCGAATATGACAGCCAGCTCCGCGCCGACGCGGTGCTGCAGCGCAAGCTGGCCAGCCTGCCGAACGTGAAGATCCTCACCTCGGCCATGACCACCAAGGTCAATGGCGACGGCGAGAGGGTCTCGGGCCTCAGCTACAAGGACCGCAACAGCGGTGCCGAGCACGACATCGCGCTGGAAGGCATCTTCGTCCAGATCGGTCTGGTGCCGAACACCGAATGGCTGAAGGACGCGGTGGCGCTCACCCAGCGCGGCGAAATCGAGATCGACGCGCGCGGCGAGACCAGCCAGCCCGGCATCTTCGCGGCGGGCGACTGCACCACCGTGCCGTACAAGCAGATCGTGATCGCGATGGGCGCGGGTTCGACCGCGGCGCTCTCCGCCTTCGACTACATGATCCGCCTGCCGGAAGAAGAGCTTCAGGCTGTTGCCGCCTGAGCCCCTGCGCTCCCCCGGTCGCCGCGTGCGATCGGGGGAGCGGCTATTCGCTTCCCATGTTCGAAAACGTCACTATATACCCGCTCGACCATCGAGAGAGGCGATCAGTGGCGCAAACCTACCTCCCTACCCTCAAGCAGCTGCAGTATCTGGTGGCGCTGCATGACGCCGGCCATTTCGGCCGCGCGGCGGAGGCGTGCTTCGTCACCCAGTCGACCCTCTCCGCCGGTATCCGCGAGCTGGAGACGCTGATCGGCGTTGTGCTGGTCGAGCGGACCCGCCGCGTGGTCCGCTTCACGCCGCTGGGCGAGCGGATCGTCGAGAAGGCCCGCCGCGTGCTGCGCGAGGCGGACGAGCTGGGCGACCTCGCCCGCGCCGCCGGTCGACCGCTGTCGGGCGAGATGCGGATGAGCGTCATTCCCACCATCGCGCCGTTCCTCTTGCCGCGCATCCTGCCGCGGCTGCGCGAGCAATATCCCGACCTCAAGCTCTATCTGCGCGAGGAGACCAGCGGCCAGGCCTGCGAGGCACTGAGCCATGGCCGCACCGATTGCGTGCTGCTGGCGCTCCCCTTCTCCTGCGGCGACGTGGAGAGCGCACGGCTGTTCGACGACCGGCTGTTCGTCGCCTTCCGCGAAGGCGAGATGGATCCGACGCCCGCGATCCATCCGGATGCGATCGACGAGACGCGGCTGCTGATGCTGGAAGACGGCCATTGCCTGAAGGACCATGCCCTCGCCGCCTGCAACCGCCCCGAACTGCGCGCCGAGGCGATGATGCTCGGCACCTCGCTCCACACCATGGTGCAGATGGTCGACAACGGGCTGGGCGTGACGATGCTGCCGGAGATGGCGGTGGACGCTGGGATTCTGGAGCACACCTCGGTCAAGGCGCGGCCGCTGGATTCGGCCCATGCCTCGCGCAACATCGCGCTGGTCTGGCGCAAGGCCTCCCCGCGCGAACGCGATTTCCGGCTGCTGGCGGACGTACTGGCGGCGGCGCGCGGTTAAGGCTCCCAGACGGCGCGGAGCTGTTCGAGCTGGTGCATGCGCTCGTGGAGGATGGTGACGATCCCGATCACGCCGTCCGCGCGCTCGCGCCAATAGACGATGTGGTGCTCCGCTCGCGCGAAATATAGCGGAACGCCGAATTCTGCCGGTAGCGGGCGCCATGGAACCCGTTTGGCCGCAATCGCTCCAAATCGCTCGAACAACGTGCGAATGTAGGCGTCCGCTTGGTCCTCGCCCCACTGATCGGCCGTGTATTCGTAAATTTCATCGAGCCGACGGTCGGCGGCAGGCTCGATGAAGACACCGCTCATCGTGCGGCGCGCCGTGCGCGGTTGCGTTCCAAAACCTCGTCGGCGGTGACGTAGACATACTCCTCGTCCGGCGTCGCGAAAGCGTGCTGAAGCTCGGCCTTGAGCGTCTCGAACATCTCGCGCTCGACCCGTTCCTTGTCACGGCGGATCAGGTCCCGGACATACTCGCTGACATTCTCGTACAGCCCGTCCTCGCCGACATTGCGGGCGACGAAGTCGCTCAAGGGGCCGGAGACTCGGACGTTGAGGTTCATCGGCTTGGTCATGCGCGTACAGATATCATGGAATATCCTGTACGCCTACGCCCAGCCGGCAGCGGCCTCCGCATCGGTCGCGCGCGGCTCCACCCAGCGAGTGCCGCCGGCCAGCCATTCGCGCTTCCAGAAGGGCGCATCGGTCTTGAGCCGGTCGATCAGATAGGCGCAGGCATCCAGCGCCTCGCGCCGGTGCGCCGCCGCGGTGCCGACGAAGACGATCCGCTCGCCCGCCGTCATCCGCCCCACGCGGTGGACAAGAGTGACGCCCAGCAGGTTCCAGCGATCGATCGCCGCCTCGGCCAGCGTGCAGAGCGCCGCCTCGGTCATACCGGGATAATGTTCGAGCTCCAGCGCCTCGACGCCGTCGTCGGTGCGCACCACCCCCGTGAAGGTGGCAACGCCGCCCGCGCCGCGTTCCTCCAGCGCCGCGACCTCGACGCCCAGTTCGATCGGCGCGGGATCGACCGAGATGCGGATCATCCGCCCGTCACCGGCGGAAAGATCGCGACCTCGCGGGCATTGCCCAGCAGCGCATCGAGCGGCACGAAGCGCTGGTCGATCGCCGCGCGCAGTCTGGCCGGCTCGGCGAAGGCGGCGGCGTGGCCGTCGCTGCGCTGCGACAGCCAGTCGATCAGGTCGGCGATGTTGCGCACCGCCTCGGGCGGATCGACCTGCTCCTCGCCGGTCCCTACCGCCTCGCGCACCCAGGCGAAATAGAGCAGCGTGATCGCCATCAGCTGTCCATGTGACTGAGGCCGACGCGGAGATAGTCCCAGCCGGTGATCGCGGTCAGCACCGCCGCGCCCCACAGCGTGGCCAGCCCCGCCGTCAGCACCCAGCCCCAGTCGGGCAGCGCGCCGGACAGGATCAGCGCGCCCAGCGAGACCAGCTGCAGCGTCGTCTTCCACTTGGCGAGCCGCGAGACCGGCACCGAGACCTGGATGCCCCCCAGAAACTCGCGCAGGCCCGACACGGCGATTTCGCGCAGCAGGATCACGAGCGCGGCGATGACGTGCCAGTCGGCGATCACCCCCTTGCCCGCCAGGATCAGGATCACCGCCGCGACCATGATTTTGTCCGCGATCGGATCGAGGAAGACGCCGAGCTTCGACACCGTTCCCTGCGCGCGGGCGAGATAGCCGTCGAAATAGTCGGTGATGCCCATCAGGCAGTAGAGCGCGAAGGCGATGGCATATCCCGGCGCCCAGAGCGGCCACCACAGGAAGCCCACCAGCAGCGGCACCGCGAAGATGCGCGACAAGGTGAGAATGTTCGGCAACGTCAACATCGCCAATGCCCTAGCACCGGTAAACGCCGCAAGGGAGGCCCAAAGCCCCACACGATCAGAAGAATTCGTCGAGCCGCAGGTGGAAGTCGAGCTGTGCCGGATCGAGCGCGGTGCCATAGGCTGCCAGCATCCGCCGGGGCGCCTCCTCGCCGAATTCGGCCAGCGAATGCCACAGGATGGCGAGATCCTGCCACGGATCGGCGATGCCGACGCGACCCAGATCGATACAGCCGCTGACCGCGCCACCTTCGACGAACAGATTGTCGAGCGAGAAATCGCCATGCGTCACCACCCGATCGAATGCCGGCGGCAGCGCGGCGAGCATCTCGTCCCACACGGCCTGCGCCGACATGCCCTGCCGCGCCTCGTCGAATTCGTCCTCCGCGACCAGCCCGGCATCGAGCCGATCCTTCGCCGCCGCCAGCCGAAGCCGGTGATCGGCGTTGAACGGGCAACGCGCGGCCGGAAGATCGTGCAGGCGACGCAGAAACTTCCCCAGCGACTCGGCCAGTGCGGGCGCCTGCTCGGGTGCCGCTTCGAGGATCTGGTACGCTGTCCGGCCCGGAATCCGGCCGGTGAGCAGCCAGCCGGCGCCGTCCTCGATCAGAAAGGCATGCAGCTGCGGCACCGGCAGCCGGCCCGCCAGCCAGCGCAGCCGCACCATCTCGTCGACGAGGTCGTCGAGCTGCGCACCGCGCCCGGCCTTCAGATAGAGGTCGTCGCCCGCGTCGCCCGCCAGCCGGAACACGGCGCAACCGGATTCGCCCACGGTATCGCGAAACCAGCGCCCCCCCGCGACGGCGGCGGCCAACCCCGGCGGCACCGCGACGGGGTCCATCGCCGCTTCTCTCGACATGTTCTCCACCGCCGCTCCATCCTCTCCCGATTAATCCATTGAAGCCGCGCCCCGCCCCCGGTATGCCCACCCCTCACCATGCGGAAGACCGCAGCAGGGGAGCTTTTATCGAATGATCGGTGCGCTCGGGCTCATGAAGGAGCGCCGGTTCCTGCCCCTTTTCATCACGCAGTTCCTGGGAGCGTTCAACGACAACCTCTTCAAGAACGCGATGATCTTTTTCGCGACCTACCAGATTTTTAACTCGGTGGAGCAGGAGACGCGGTTCAGCGCGATCGCCACCGGCATCTTCATCCTGCCGTTCTTCCTCTTCTCCGCCCTTGCCGGGCAGCTCGCCGATACGCATGACAAGGCCAAGATCATGCGGATCATCAAGGCGGCCGAAGTGGGCATCATGCTGGTGGGCGCCACCGGCATTTTCCTGAAGAGCCTGCCGCTGATGCTGGTCGCGCTGGTCGGCATGGGGGTGCACTCGACCTTCTTCGGGCCGATCAAATATGCGGTGCTGCCGCAGCATCTGGCGGAAGACGACGTGCTGGGCGGCACCGGGATGATCGAGGCGGGTACCTATGTCGCGATCCTGTGCGGCACCATCGCCGGCGGCCTGATCAGCGCGCATGCCGCCGCCTTCGCGGTGATCGGCGTCGCGCTGGTCGGCTGGCTGGCGTCGCTGCAGATCCCGCCCGCACCGCCGCTGACGCATCTGGAAATCGACCTCAACATCTTCCGCGCCTCGGCCCGGCTGATCTCGGCGACGATGCACATCCGCCGGCTGTTCCTGGCGATCGTCTCGATCAGCGTGTTCTGGTCGATCGCGGCGGTGCTGGGCGTGCTGTTCCCGCCGCTGGTCAAGAACGTGTTCCACGCCCAGAAGGACGTGGCGAGCGTGTTCCTCGGCATCTTCTCGGTGGGCATCGCGATCGGATCGGTGATCATCAACAAGCTGCTCAAGGGCAATGTCTCGGCGCGCTACTGCGTGCCCTCGGTGCTGGCGATGACGGCGTTCGTCGTCGATTTCCACTTCACCGCCAAATACTGGCCGGTGCATGACGGCCCGCTGCTCAAGACCATGGCCTTCATCCAGATGCCCGCCGCCTGGCACGCCCTGGGCGACCTGATCCTGATCGCCACCACCGGCGGCATGTTCGTGGTGCCGCTCTATGCCTTCCTCACCACCACCGTGGAAAAGTCGCAGACCGCGCGGACGGTGGCGGCGAACAACGTCGTCAACTCGGGCGCGATGGTGCTGGGGTCGGTCGGCATCTTCGGCTTCACCCGGATCCCGGGCGTGCGGGTCGAGGATTCGCTGTGGGTGGTGGCCGTGCTGGCGCTCGCCTCGGCATGGTGCGCGCGCAAGCTGCACAAGGAAGGCGACGTCCCGCGCGGCCGCGACATCTGCCCGCGCTGACCCAGGCCTATAGCAGGAACGTGTAGAAGCAGATGAAGAAGGCGGTGAAGCTCAGGGCGAAGAGCTTCACGTCGCCGTCCTCGCTCGCCTTGCGCTGGCGCGCGACCACCTGCCGCACATGGCGGCGAAAGGGATGGCGGCGGGCGCCTCGAACGGCAAGCGGCTGCGGCATGGCACAAGGTTAACGCGCCGTTTACGATTTCGACCAGCGGCAACCATGGTTAACGCTGTGCCAGCGCGGGATGGGGCGCGAGCATATCCTCAGGCAGGCCGAGGCAATCGCATTTCAGCCGAGGAGCGAGCGGCAACGCAAAAGCGATCGTCATTCCCGCGAAGGCGGGAATCCATTCGCCTGTGCGCTGGGGGAAAGAACCGCAGCATCAGCGCCAATGGATCCCCGCCTTCGCGGGAATGACGGCGTATTGGGCCAGTTGCGCCTCCCCTGCCCGGCGAGGGAACCATACGCATATGGGAGTCAGCCCTTCGGCACGGGCCCCGTGGTCGCGCGGACCTTGAGTTCGTGTTCGAGCATCACCTGCGGCGAGCCCGCATTGCCCGCCAGCATCAGGTCCGCCGCCGCATAGGCGAGTTCGCGCACCGGCTGGCGGATGGTGGTGAGCGGCGGCCACACCGCGCGCGCCAGATCGGAATCGTCGAACCCCGCGATCGACAGCGCCTGGGGCACCGCGATGTCCGCCTCGTGCGCCGCCGCCAGCGCGCCCGCCGCCATGTCGTCATTGCCGGCGAAGATCGCCGTCGGCCGCAGGTCGCGCGCGAACAGCGCCCGCGCTGCCGCGCCGCCCGACTGGAAGCTGTAATCGCCCGCAATCACCAGCGCCGGATCGAAGGCGATCCCGCCGGCCTCCAGCGCCTGGCGATAGCCGGCGAGGCGATCGGCGGAGGAGACATGGCTTTCCGGGCCGCTGATGAAGGCGATGGCGCGGTGGCCGAGGTCGATCAGATGGCGGGTAATCTCCCGCGCGGCGGCCACGTCGTCCATCGTCGTCGCCAGTCCATGCCCCTTGCGCAGGCCGGGGGCGATGCGGACATAGGGCAGCTTGCGCTTGTCCAGCGCCTCGATCAGCTCGGGCAATTCGGTGAGCGGCGGCGACAGGATCACCCCGTCGAGATGCGCTTCGTCGATCAGCGCCAGCACATCCGGCACCAGACCCGGATCCGCGCTTTCCAGCGGCTGCATCAGCAGGCGGTAGCCGAGCTCATGACAGCGCTCCAGCGCGCCCGACTGGATGTGGAAGACGTAATAGGGGCTGGGATTGTCGTAGAGCAGCGCCACCTGGAACGAGCGCCGCCCGGCCAGCGTGCGCGCCGCATGGCTGGGCCGGAAGTTGAGCTGCGCCACCACTTCCTCGACCCGGCGCCGCGTCTCCTCGCTGACATGCTTCTCATTGTTGAGCACCCGGGAGACGGTCTTGAACGACACGCCGGCGATCTTCGACACTTCCTTGATCGTCGGACGGCTGGACATCGACACTCCTTGTTCGCGAATAGTGCGGCACTGCAACATGCTCTTCCGCCCGCTTGTAGCGCGCGCGGCCCGGTTTTGCACTGCCTTTAGACAGCGTTGGCAGCGCGCGCCGTCCGCCCGTCAGCGCTTGCGGCCCTGGTGGCGGATGTTGCCCGGCCGCCCGCGACGCTGGATCACCCGCTTGGGCGCGCCCTTGCCCGGCCGCCCGGTGCGCTGCGCGCCCCCCGCCGAGCCCTTGCCGTCGGGCAGTTCGAAGCGCAGTGCGCCCGAAACAGGGTTGGCCTCCACCAGCCGCAGCTCGATCCGCTGGCCGAGGGTGAATTCCTCGCCGCTATGTTCGCCGACCAGCCGCTTGCCGGCCTCGTCATAGTGGAAATATTCGGCGCCCAGGTCGCGCGCGGCGACCAGCCCGTCGCCCCCCACGCCTTCGACTGTCGCGAAGAAGCCGAAATTCTGCACCCCGGTGATCCGCGCCTCCATCACCTCGCCGACATGCGCGGCGAGATAGGCGGCGACATAGCGGTCGATCGTCTCGCGCTCGGCCTCCATCGCGCGGCGTTCGAGCTGGCTGATCGACTCGCCGATGCGGTCCATGCTGCCCGCCTCTTCCGGCGTGAGCCCGCCCGGCCCCAGCCGATAGGCCTCGACCAGCGCGCGGTGCACCACGAGATCCGCATAGCGGCGGATCGGGGAGGTGAAGTGGGCATAGGAGCCGAGCGCCAGGCCGAAATGGCCGAGATTCTCCGGGCCGTAATAGGCCTGGGTCTGGGTGCGCAGCACCTGCTCCATCACCTGCGGGCGGAAATCCTCTTCGCCGATGCGATCGAGGATGCGGTTGAACGTCGCCGGGCGGATCACCTGGCCGAGCGCGAACTCGACCTCGAAGGTCTTGAGATATTCCTTGAGCGCGGTGAGCTTCTCGCGCGCCGGCGGCTCGTGGATGCGGTACATCACCGGCGTCTTCTTCGCCTCCAGCGCCTTGGCGGCGGCGACGTTGGCGGCGATCATGTAATCCTCGATCAGCTTGTGCGCATCGAGCCGCTCGCGCGGCGCGACCGAGAGGATGCGGCCCTTCTCGTCGAGCACGATGCGGCGCTCGGGCAGGTCGAGGTCGAGCGGCTCGCGCTTCTCGCGCGCGGCATAGAGCGCGTGCCAGCAATCCCAGAGCGGGCGGAGCGCGGTTTCGGTGAGCGGATGCTCGAGCGTCCCGTCGATCGCCGCCTGCGCGTCCTCGTATGCGATGTTCGCCGCCAGCCGCACCACGGCGCGGGTGAAGCGCCAGCTCTTGAGCGCGCCGCTTTTGGTCACCTGCAGATGGCAGGCTAGCGCCGCGCGATCGACGCCTTCCTTCAGCGAGCAGACGTCCGCCGAGAGGACCTCGGGCAGCATCGGCACGACGCGATCCGGGAAATAGACCGAATTGCCCCGCTTGCGCGCCTCGCGATCGAGCTGCGAGCCGGGGCGGACGTAGAAGGACACGTCGGCGATCGCCACGATCGCCTTCCAGCCGCCCTCGTTGGCGGGATCGTCGTCCGGCGTCGCCCAGACGGCGTCGTCATGGTCGCGCGCGTCGGCGGGGTCGATCGCGACGATCGGCAGATGGCGCAAATCCTCGCGCCCGTCGCCCAGCGGCTGCCGGGCGACACGCTCGGCCTCTTCCAGCAGCTCTTCCGAAAACACGTTGGGAATGCCGTGGCGATGGATGGCGATCAGCGAGAAGCTGCGCGGCGCGAACGGATCGCCGAGCCGCTCGACCACCTTGGCGGTAATCCGCGGCGGGCGGCCGGTCTTCTCGGCCAGCACCAGGTCCCCGACCTCGGCGCCGCCGGCATCAGAGACCGGCCAGCTGCGCCGCTCCTTCTTCTCCACCCCCTGCAGCCAGAGCCGGCCGCCCTCCTCGTGGAGGACGCCGAGCATCAGCTCCTCGCCGCGGGCGAGGGTCTTCATCGGATGCGCGATCCAGCCGTTGCCGGCCTCTTCGGTGCGGGCGAGGATGCGGTCCCCCACCCCCAGCGCCGAACGCTTGCCGCGCAGCTCGCGGACGCGCAGCCGCGGCGCGGGGACATGCTCCGCCTCCCATCGCTCGGGCACCGCCCAGGTGGTGTCGCCGTCCGCATCGGTGATGCGCAGTACGGTGACCTTGGGCAGACCGCCCATCTTGTGGAAGGCACGGCCGGGGGCGACGTCGATCAGCCCCTCGTCGGTCATGTCCTTGAGGAGCGCCTTGAGCAGGATCTTGTCCTGCGCGCTCAGCCCGAACGCCTTGGCGATCTCGCGCTTGCCGGCGGGCGTGTTGGACGATGCGATGAAATCGAGAATTTGCTGCCGCGTGGGCAACCCCGCGCTGGTTCTGTGCTTAGCCATTGGCCCGCAACATAGGCGCTGGGGGCGCACAAACCAATCGCTATCGGCCTTACCAGCGATAGTTGAAGCTGACGCTGATCCGCTTGTCCTTGGCATTGCCGGGCGGCACCTCGTGGCGCAGCCAGCTTTCCCAGAGCAGCACCGTGCCCGGTTCCGGCACCACCTCGATGAAGGGCTGGAGCGATTCCGGCGCGTCCGGCAGGCGGGTGGGCGCGGCCATCATCATGGCGAGGCGGGGATCCTCCAGCTTCAGCCCGCGCGCACCCGCCGGGAGCGCGACATAGACGGTGCCCGACACGACGCTGTGAGGATGGATATGCGCGCCGTGCCCGCCCTTGCCATCGAGCACGTTGACCCACAGGCTGTCGAGCTTGAGCTTGCGGCCGCCGAGGTCGAACGCGCAGGCCGCGGCGAACTTCGCCACATGCTTGTCGAGCAGCCGCTTGAGGTCCGCAAAGGCCGGATCGCGGATCGGCAGGTCGTCGAGCGAGGCATAGCTGGTATAGCCGCGATAATGGTTCTCGCGGCACCAGCGGCGACCGGCGACGTCGTCCTCGGCCAGCTGCAGGCACGAGGCTTCGAGATCGGCGATCAGGGCGTCGTCGCCCAGCGGCTGCTGGTAGAGCAGGGTGGAGAATAGCGTGCGCACCGCAGCGCTATTGCGGGAATGGGGCGCCGAAGCAATGCCTCGACGCCCCTCCCCCCAGCCAAGTCCCATGGTCTGGCCGTGCCACCGTGCCGGGCGATCCTCCCGGACACGGCGATCCTGTGTGTCAGGCAGCCAGCGGGCGCGCCACCGGGCGGCGACGGCGGACCAGGCCGCCGACCATGCCGAAGCCCGCGATCATCATGCCCCAGGCGGCCGGTTCCGGCACCGCGCTAAGCGACACGTTGGCCACTTCGTTGCCGTAGGACGAAAGGCCGCTGGTCGCGAGCGACTTGAATTCGATCGGGGTCAGGCCGCCCTTGGCGACGAAGCTGAACGACTGCTTGGTCCAGCTGCCATAGCTGCCGGTCAGCGGCGTGGCGGTCAGCAGGTCGCTGCCGGCGAAGACGTTGAGCTTCTGCTCGCCGCCGCCCGGGCGGCCGCCATAGAGGAAGGTCAGCACATAGGTCTGGCCGGCGGTCAGGTTGACGTTCTGATAGACGTCGCCAAAGCCATAGCCATTGACCTCGAGATGCTGTCCGCCGGCATTGACCGTGGGCAGGCCATAGACGCCGGACGCCCCGATTTCGACGCCGGTGCCGTTGCGGCTGACCCAGCCGCCGAGCGCGTTCTGAATGGTCCAGCCGCCGTGCACGTTCGGATTCGAGAAATCGCCATTCGAAATGAGATTGGTCGAAGCATTCGCCGATCCTGCCATCCCGCAGGCAACAAGCGCGGCGGCAGCAAGAACAGTCTTCAGATTCATTGAATACGCACGGGTCTTCATGGATCTCTCCGCTTGGTGATCAGGAGTTTTTGCTTGCCCCTTACCTACCCGCCCGAATCGAAGGAGAGAAATGCTTCCTATGGTTAACAAATGGCAGATTGCTCTATTTCAGCACATTTCAGCATGTCTCGTGCCAAGCGTGGGCTGCACCGGCAGTAAAACTGCCAGCGTGCGCCGTTTCGCTTCAGGAGGTCGCGGCACCGGCCGTGACGCAAGCGGCTGCCCTGCCGAATGCCGCGAAAGGCCGATCAGGCCGATTCGACCATGCTCACTTCGTATTGCGCGCGGCGCAACGCGGTGATCAGCCGGTCGAGATGGTTGCGGTCGCGCGTCTCGCACTCGATGTCGGTCACCAGGCCCTTGGCGGGCAGCGAGGTGAACACGCGCTGGTGATAGACCTCGATGATGTTGACGCCCTGCTCGTGGAAGATCCGCGCGACATGGAACAGCGCGCCCGGCCGGTCCTGCAGCCGGATGCGCAGCCGCGCGAGGCGGCCCGAACGGGCGAGGTCGCGCAGCAGCACGTTGGCGAGCAGCCGCGTGTCGATATTGCCGCCGCACAGGATCGTGCCGACGGTCTTGCCCTTGAACCGCTCGGGCTCGGAGAGCAGCGCGGCGAGGCCGGCGGCCCCTGCCCCTTCCACCACCGTCTTCTCGATCTGGAGCAGCAGGCTCACCGCCTCTTCCAGCCGGCGCTCGCCGACCAGCACGATATCGTCGACCAGCGCCTCGACGATCTTGGCGGTGATGGTGCCGGGGTACTTGACCGCGATACCCTCGGCGAGCGTGTCGCCCGCGCACGGCATCTCGGTATGGTGCACGCGGTTGTACATCGACGGGTAGAGCTCGGCCTGGACGCCCAGAACCTCGATCGGGCGGTCCTGCGCCTTGGCGACCACCGACGCGCCCGAGATCAGCCCGCCGCCGCCGATCGGGATCACCAACGTGTCGATGCCCGGCACGTCTTCCAGCAGTTCGAGCGTCGCGGTGCCTTGGCCCGCGATCACGCGCGGATCGTCGAACGGGTGGATGAAGGTGTAGCCCTTCTCCGCCTCCAGCTCGCGCGAATGGGCATAGGCGGCGTCGAAGGTCTCGCCGTGGAGCACCACCGTGGCACCATGTCCTTCGGTCTGGGTGACCTTCACGATCGGCGTGTTCTTGGGCATCACGATCGTGCTGGGGATGCCCAGCCGCGTCGCGTGATAGGCGAGCCCCTGGGCATGGTTGCCCGCCGAGGCGGCGATCACGCCCTTGGCGCGCGCCTCGCCGTCGAGCTGGAGCAGCGTGTTGAGCGCGCCGCGTTCCTTGTACGCCGCGGTGAACTGCAGATTCTCGAACTTGAGGTACACGTTGGCGCCGGTCAGCTGCGAGAGCGTGCGGCTGTGCAGCGTCGGCGTGCGCACCACCGCGCCGCCGATCCGCGCCGCCGCCGCCCGGACATCGTCGATGGACACGGGGAGTGCGGCGGGTGCGGGTGCTGCTTTGGTAGCCATCCTGTCCGCCTAGACCATCTGGCGCAGCAGGGGAACAGGCCCTATGCCTTGCGCCCATGTTCACCCGCCTCAAGCGGCTTGCCGCCGCCACCGCCCTGCTGCTCGCGCCCGCTGCGCAGGCCGATGGAATCATTGATAATGTCAACGGCATCACGCTTGACGCCAAGGGCGCCGTGGTGCGGTTCGAGGCACTGCAGATCGATCCCTATGGCAAGGTCGTGGCGATCCTCGCCAAGGGGCAGAAGCGGCCCAAGCGGCCGGTGTGGCGGATCGACCTGAAGGGCGCGACGCTGGTGCCGGGCATGATCGACGCGCATGGCCATTACATGGAGCTGGGCTTCCAGCAGCTCCAGCTCGACCTGTTCGCAACCACCAGCCTCGACGACGCGCTGGCCCGCATCCGCGACCATGCCGCCAAGAGCCCGGCCAAGTGGATCCTCGGGCGCGGTTGGAACCAGGAGAACTGGAAGCTCGGCCGCTTCCCCACCGCCGCCGAACTCGACCGCGCGGTGAACGATCGCCCGGTGTGGCTGGAGCGCGTCGACGGCCATGCCGGCTGGGCGAACAGCCGCGCGCTCGAGCTCGCCGGCATCACCGCCGCCACCAAGGACCCCGCCGGCGGCCGCATCGAGCGCGACGCCTCCGGCAAGCCCACCGGCGTGCTGGTCGACGCCGCGACCGCGCTGGTCTCCAGGGTGGTGCCGCAGCCGACGCCGCGCGAGCGCAACGCCGCCTTCCTCGCGGCGCAGGAAAGGCTGCTGTCGCTCGGCATCACCGCCACCGCCGACATGGGCACCACGGTGGACGATTGGGAGACGATGCGCGGCATGGCCGATATCGGCCAGCTGCGCGTGCGGATCATGAGCTATGCCCACGGCGTCGACACGGCGCTCCGCGTGGCCGGCGCGGGCCCCACGCCCTGGCTCTACAATGACCGGCTGCGGATGGGCGGCATCAAGCTCTATGCGGACGGCGCGCTCGGCTCGCGCGGGGCGTGGCTCAAGGCGGACTATGCCGATGCGCCGGGCAACAAGGGCCTCGGCTTCCTCAGCGACGACCAGCTGCTCAACCTGATGGCGCGCGGCGCGATGGACAATTTCCAGATCGCCGTCCACGCGATCGGCGACCGCGCCAACCAGCAGGTGCTCGACGCGATCGAGACGCTCTCGGAAACCTACAAGGGCGATCGCCGCTGGCGGATCGAGCACGCCCAGATCATCGACCCCAAGGACCTGCCGCGCTTCGGCAAGTTCGGCACGATCGCCTCGATGCAGCCGGTCCACCAGACCAGCGACCGGACGATGGCCGAGGCGCGGCTGGGGCCGGACCGGCTGGCGGGCGCCTATGCCTGGCGGACGATGCTGCGCAACGGCTCGCGCCTGGCCTTCGGCTCAGACTATCCGGTCGAGAGCCCCGATCCCTGGGCCGGCTGGGCGGCGAGCGTCACCCGCCAGGACGCGGGCGGCAACCCGCCGGGCGGCTGGCGCCCGGAGGAGAAGCTCAGCCGAGAGGAAGGCTGGGCCGGCTTCACCATCGGCGCGGCCTATGCGGGTTTCGCCGAGGACAAGTTCGGGCGGCTGGCACCGGGGCTGTGGGCCGACTTCCTGATCGTCGACCGCGATCCGCTGACCGCCTCTCCCGCGGAGCTGCGGGGCATGAAGGTGGTCGAAACCTGGGTGGCCGGCCAGCGCGCCTGGGCGGCGAAAAAGTAAGCCGCGCATGTTCCGGCTGGTGATGGCCGGCGCGCAGTGGCGCGACCGGATCGGCGGTGCCGTCGGCGGCGGGCTGGGGATCGGGCTGACCGCCTGGATCTCCGCGCTTGCCGGCTTCGACGGACCGACCGCGATCCTGCTGGCGGCCCCGATCGGCGCTTCGGCGGTGCTGATCTTCGCGGTGCCTTCCAGCCCGCTTGCCCAGCCCTGGCGGGTGATTGGCGGCAACATCATCCCGGCGCTGGTGGGGACGCTGGTCGCCCAGTGGCTGGGCCATGGCGCGCTGGCTGCGGGCATCGCCGTGGGACTGGCGATCCTCGTCATGTCGCTGACCCGCAGCCTCCATCCGCCCGGGGGCGGCACGGTGCTGCTGCCGGTGCTGGCACCGGCGGTGCTCGCGCATGGCTATGGCTATGCCCTGCTGCCGATCGGGCTGAACGCGGTGCTGCTGACGGCGTGCGGGCTGCTCGTCCACCGCTTCACCGGCCACAGCTACCCCCACCGCGCGCTCCCCGCCCCGCCCGCGCCGGGCCTGCGGCCGGAGGACATCGATGCGGCGCTGGCGGAAGCCGGCGAGGCCTTCGACGTCAGCCGCGAGGACCTGCTCGCGCTGCTGGCCCGGGCAGAGACGCATGCTGCAGGGCGGCGCCCCGTCGGCAACGCAGGCGCGCGGAACAACGCATAGGGTCGATGCACACGCGCTAGGCCTGGGAACAACGAAGCATTGCTTGCGGACGATCGGCATTCCGATTAGCGGTCGCGCGGATCAGGCCATCGCCACGCCGCACCGCGTCCGAACAGCATTGGTGTCCTTCGGCGCGATCGCCCAGTCGGTCCAAGCGTTTCTCCTTCAATCCAGAGACGGCCTCGCACAATGAACGGCAGCGGCAACTTGCAAGGCGTTGGCGTGCCCGAAGGCGCGCGACATGCCCTCCTCTGAAATTCGGATCGTCGACACGCTTGCCGGCGTGCAGGACGCGCGCGATGCCTGGAAGACGCTCTGGCACGCAACCGAAGGTGCCACCACGTTCCAGCATCCGGACTATGCGGCGGCGGTGCTGACCACCATGACGGGGGATGTGGCGCCGGCCATCCTCCTGGCGTTCGCCGACGGGAAGTTGCAAGCGGTATGGCCGCTGCAGATCGTCCGCAGCCGCGGCGTGCGCCATGTCCTGCACCTGCATAACGGGTCTCGCGAGGAATATGCGGATCCGCTGTTCGCCGCGGATGCCGATGACGGCGTGGTTGCTCGGATGTTCTCAGCGGCCAAGCGGCTGGGCGACGTCCTTGAACTGTACAACCTCGCGTCGGAAGGGCGCATATGGGCGCACCTCCCCAGCGATCGGCCGTCGCTGCGGGCGTTGCGCAGCGACATGGCGTGCCTGACCGTCCAGTTCGCGACGGCGGGATCGTGGGAAGCCTGGCTGGCCGGCAAGTCCAAGTCCTTTCGACAGGGGTTGCGCTACGATCGGAAGCGCCTTTCCGCCAAGGGAACGCTGGCCTTCGTTGCGCCGACAAGCGCGGACACCCGCGCCGAGCAGATCCGCTGGACGATGGCGAACAAATATCGGTGGGTACTGGATCACGATATCGCCGGCAGTTGGCTGGCGGAGGCAAGCGCCACCGCCTTTTTCGAGACGCTGGTCACCTCCGAGGACGGCATCGGCGCCACCTTCGGCCTGCGCTTGGACGACACGCTGATTGCCAGCTGCCTCTGCCTGATCGGGAAACGCGACCTCGAATTTTTCCTGACGACCTATGACGAGGCGTGGGCGGCCTATTCTCCCGGCAATCTGCTGGTGGAAGAAGTCGTTCGATGGTGCTTCGAACGCCGCCTCAACTTCGACATGCGGTTCCCTGTCATGGACTATAAGCGCCGCTGGAGCGATCACGCTCGCACCTGCCATGGCTATCTGCTGGCAACCACCCTTCGGGGCACGCCGTTCCTTTGGGCCAAACACGCCGCGCGCATGCGGAGCGGGTTGAAGCGCCGCGCGAAAGCCGTGGTCACGCACCTACGTGCCCGGCGCAAAGGCGCAGGCCAGGGGTCCGCCTGATCGCGCCACGACACCGCGCCGGGCATGCAACAAAAAAGCCGCCGTCATCGGGGTGACGGCGGCTCTTGCCCTTGGGGGATGCCGGGAAATCAGGCGACCTGGGTGTCGACCTGGATCGCCTCGTCGGGCTCGCGCAGCACATAGCCGCGACCCCAGACGGTCTCGATGTAATTGTCGCCCTCGCAGGCCATGCTCAGCTTCTTGCGCAGCTTGCAGATGAACACGTCGATGATCTTGAGCTCGGGCTCGTCCATGCCGCCATAGAGATGGTTGAGGAACATCTCCTTGGTCAGCGTGGTGCCCTTGCGGAGCGAGAGCAGCTCCAGCATCGCATATTCCTTGCCGGTCAGGTGGACGCGGGCGCCGTCGACCTCGACGGTCTTGGCATCCAGGTTCACCGCCAGCTTGCCGGTGCGGATCACCGACTGCGAATGGCCCTTCGAGCGGCGCACCACGGCGTGGATGCGGGCAACCAGCTCTTCGCGGTGGAACGGCTTGGTGACGTAATCGTCGGCGCCGAAGCCGAACGAGCGCACCTTCGAATCCATCTCGTTGATGCCGGAAAGGATCAGCACCGGGGTCTGCACCCGCGCGGTACGTACCTTTTTGAGCACGTCATAGCCGTGCATGTCCGGCAGGTTGAGGTCGAGCAGGATGATGTCGTAATCATACAGCTTGGCGAGGTCCAACCCCTCCTCGCCCAGGTCCGTGGTATAGACGTTGAACCCTTCGCCCGAAAGGATCAGTTCGATCGCCTTGGCTGTGCTAGGCTCGTCTTCGATCAACAGCACGCGCATTGCCGGTTCCCCTGTCCACACCACCCGCCGCAGCCCCGATGCCCGACGCGCTTGGACGTTCATTAACCTAAGCGTCAATGAAGCCGAAAGGTTAATTTCTCGTAAGCCGAGCGGTTCCGCAAGCCTTGGGAAATCTACCGATCGGGCGAAAACGGAGGATCGCTATCGTGCGGGCGGACCTCGATTTTCTCTCCCAGAACTTCGCGAAGATACAGGCTTCGCACCAGAGTGAATATTACAACCAGCAATGCGGCGGAAAAAAACAGGCCAAACAGCCCGAAGACGAAGCCGATGCCGATGATCGCGAACAGCGTGACCGCCGGCGGGATCGCGATCACCCGGCTCTGCACATAGGGGGTGAGGAAGTTGGTCTGGACGATTCGCACGCCGGCAAACACCAGCAGGCACCAGACCAGCGCCCCCGACCCGCCGGTTGCAGCGAGGCCCAGCGCCGGCAGCATCGCCGCAGTGGGGCCGACATAGGGAATGAACTCGCTCAGGCCCGCCAACAGGCCCAGCGCGGCCGGCGACGGCACGCCGGCGAGCCAAAGCCCGAGCCCGACGAGCAGCCCCATGCTGGTCATCAGGATCAGCTGGGTGCGCAGCCACAGCCGCAGCGTGGTGCCGACATCGGCCAGCGCGTCGGCAACGGCGTCGCGCGTGTTGCCCGCCGGCGCCAGCAGCAGCAGCCCGCGCAGATAGACGCCCGGATCCGCCGCCATGAACAGCGCGCCGACGAGCAGCAGCAGCGCGTTGAGGAACAGCTCGAACGAGCCGAGCGCGAAGCCGCTCGCGTCGCGCGCCACCCGCGATCCGGCGAACGCCGCCTCGGCCGCGTCGTAGAGCTTGGCGGCGACCGGGCTGCCCTGCGCCCATTCCTTCAGCCGCACGACCAGCTGCGGGATCGAGCGGACCAGCGCTTCCACCTGCGGCCCGAACTGCACCGCGAACAGCCAGACGAGAAAGGCGATCGCGGCCAGCACGCTCAGCATCGCGGCGACCACCGACCAGCGCCTGGGCACCCCAAGCTGCGCATAGCGATCGGCGATGGCGCGGATCACCACCGCGCCGAGCACCGCGCCGAAGGTGAGGATCAGCAGGTCGGCGGCGCGCACCAGCGCCACCACCACCGCGCCGACGGTGAGCAGGATCAGGACGCGACGGATGAACCGCGCATCGGCGTCGTCGGGAACAAGGCGTTTCACGCCTCTCGAACGCAGAGGCTGCGCAACCGCTCCGTGAGAAAGTCGATCAGTGCTTCGACCCGCACCGGCCGCCGCGCACCCGGCGGGGTGACGAGGTGCAGCCCGCCCGATCCTGCCACCCAGTCGGTCAGCACCGCTTCCAGTCGGCCGGCGGCGAGATCTGCATCCACCAGGAAGCCCGGCAGCCGTGCGATGCCGAGGCCGGCCCGGAGCGCCGGCAACATCGATTCGCCATTGTCGGTCCGCAGCGGCCCGTCGACCCGCACCGCCGCTTCTTCCCCACCTGCCTTGCGGAAGCGCCAGGTGCCCGGCGTCGCGGTGTTGGTGTAGACGAAGCAGGCATGCCGGGCGAGATCCGCGGGATGCTGCGGCCGCCCCTCGCGCTCAAAATAGCGCGGCGCCCCTACGACGTGGATGGTCACGGGTCCCAGCCGCCGCGCGCGCAGCGAGCTGTCCGGCAGGTCGGCGATCCGTAGTGCCACGTCGATGCCTTCGCCGACGATGTCGATGAACGCGTCGGAGAGCGTCAGCTCCACCTTGATCTGGGGATGCGCGATCATGAACTCGGCGATCAGGCCGGAAAGATGCCGCGCCCCGAAGGTGAGCGGCGCCGCCAGCCGCACCACGCCGGAGGGCGCGCTGGCCGATTCGAACGCCGCCTCCTCGGCCGACTGACCTTCCTCGAGGATTCGCTGGGCGCGCTCGGCGAGCTGCTCCCCGCTGTCGGTGAGCGTCAGCCGGCGGGACGTGCGGTGGAACAGCGCGGTGCCCAGCCGCTCCTCCAGCCGCGTGATCGCCTTGGAAACCGTTGCCTTCGAAACCCCCAGCGCCAGTGCCGCACCGCTGAACGAGCGGTGCTCGACCACGCTGGCAAACACTGCCCAGGCCTCGAAATCGGGTAGCTTCATTGGGTCGTCTCCTGCACGGCCGCAGCCATATCACGAAACGATCAGTTTCCAACGTTTCCGTTTACGCAGTGATCCCGAGCCCTATCTTGGCAGCAACCATTGGGAGATCAGCGATGATCGACAAACGCAGTTTCGAAAGCCTGGGCGGCGCCGATCACGGCTGGCTCAAGGCCAAACATCATTTCAGCTTCGCCGACTATTACGATCCGTCGCGGATGGGCTGGGGCGCACTCCGCGTGTGGAACGACGACGAGATCGCGCCCAATTCGGGCTTCCCGCCGCACGCCCACCAGAACATGGAAATCATCACCTATGTCCGCCAGGGTGCGATCACCCACCAGGATTCGATGGGCAACAAGGGCCGTACCGAGGCCGGCGACGTGCAGGTGATGAGCGCGGGCAGCGGCGTGCGTCATGCGGAGTATAATCTCGAGCCGGAGACGACCCGGATCTTCCAGATCTGGATCCTCCCGCGCGAAGTGGGCGGCCAGCCGAGCTGGGGCGCCAAGCCTTTTCCCAAGGGCGATCGCTCCGGCCGCTTCGTCCCCCTCGCCTCCGGGTTCGCCGACGACAAGGAGGCGCTGCCGATCCGCGCCAATGCCCGCGTGCTAGGCGCGACGCTGAAGGCGGGCGAGAGCGTCACCCACAGCGTCGGCGAAGGCCGCCATGCCTATCTCGTCCCCGCCGCCGGTGCGATCATCGTGGACGGAGACGCGGTGAACGCCCGCGACGGCGCGGCGCTTTCGGGCGGTCGGACCGTTACCATCACCGCCGTTCAAGACGCCGAAATCGTTCTCGTCGATTCCGAATAACCAGGGGCGCCGCCCCTTCTCCATCCACCCGCAACGGGAGTTTCTGCCATGACCAAGATCCTCGTCCTCTATTACTCCTCCTATGGCCATCTCGCGACGATGGCCGAGGCCGTCGCCGAGGGCGCCCGCAACGCAGGCGCCGAAGTGGATGTGCGCCGCGTCGCCGAGACCGCGCCGGCCGAAGTGGCGCAGGCCGCCGGCTTCCGCGTCGACGACAGCCACCCGGTGCTCGACGACGTCAACCAGCTCGCCCAGTATGACGGCATCATCGTCGGCTCGCCGACCCGCTTCGGCCGCATGGCCAGCCAGATGGCGGCGTTCTGGGACAAGGCCGGCGGCGTGTGGTTCCAGGGCCAGCTGAACGGCAAGGTCGGCGCGGCCTTCACCTCGACCGCCTCGCAGCATGGCGGCCAGGAAACCACCCTGTTTTCGATCCTGACCAACCTGATCCACTTCGGCATGACCATCGTCGGCCTCGACTATGGCTTCCAGGGCCAGATGGGCGTCGACGAGGTGAAGGGCGGCACACCGTACGGGGCGAGCACCCTCGCCGATGGCGACGGCAGCCGTCAGCCGAGCGCGGCCGATCTCGACGGCGCCCGCTATCTCGGCGCCCGTGTCGCCAACACCGCGACCAAGCTGAAGGCGTAATCCCCGAAGCGCGCGCCCGTAGCGTATCGCGCCGCGCACGACGACGGCCGGAGCGCACCCTGCTCCGGCCGTTTTCGTTTCGGGGCTCGCGAATTGCGCGCCGATCGCTATATCCCGCGCATGTTCAAGGACCGGGTACTCTTCATCGACGGCGAAGCGCTGATCATCGACAAGCCGGCGGGCCTCCCCGTCGATCGCCCGCGCGACCGCAGCGAGAGCCTCGAGGATCTGCTCGACCAGCTGACCTTCGGCTTCGAGCGCCTTCCCGTCCCCGTCCACCGGCTCGACCGCGATACCAGCGGCTGCCTGCTGCTCGCCCGCAACCCCAAGGCGATGAAGCGCTTCGGCCAGGCGTTCGAGGCCGGCCAGGTCACCAAGCGCTATGTCGCGATCCTCGACGGCGTGCCCGAGACCGAAAGCGGCGAGATCGACCTGCCGCTCGGCAAGGTCTCGACGATCGAGGAGGGCTGGCGGATGACGCACGACCCCAAGGGCAAGTCCGCGCGCACCCGCTGGAAGCGGATGGAGGTCCATGACGGCCGCGCGCTCGTCGCCTTCTATCCCGAGACCGGTCGCACCCACCAGATCCGCGTCCATGCACTGGAAGGCATCGGCATCCCCATCGTCGGCGATCCCGTCTATGGCCGCGGTGGGCCCGCGATGATGCTCCACGCCCAGTCGATCACCGTACCGCGCCCGGGCAAGCCCGACGTGCACGGCGACGCCCCGCTGCCTGCGCGCTTCCATCATATCGGCTTCGGCCGACCGGCCAATGGCTGAGATCCCCGACGCGGCGATTATCGAGGAGAAGTTCCTCGCCGCGACCGGACCCGGCGGGCAGAACGTCAACAAGGTGGCAACCGCGGTACAGCTGCGGGTCGACGTGTTCCGGCTGGGCCTCTCGCCCTATGCCTATGAACGGCTGAAGGAACTCGCCGGCACGCGGATGACCTCGGCCGGCGAGCTGCTGATCACCGCGCGGCAATACCGCACCCAGGACGCCAACCGCACCGACGCCCGCGAGCGCCTTTCCGAGCTGATCGACAAGGCGCATGAGCGCCAGGCCAGGCGGATCAAGACCAAGCCGAGCAAGGCCGCCAAGGCGCGGCGCGTGGATGCGAAGAAGGGCCGGTCCGCGGTGAAGGCCGGGCGCGGTAAGGTAAGCTTCGACTAAGCTGCACTTCCCACCCCGTCCTGGGCGTTTCCTCCCCCGCCAGGGGGAGGTGGCGCCGCAGGCGACGGAGGGGGAGGATGCCAGAACGGCAGCCGTCGTGCTTCCTCCCCCTCCGAGCCGCTTCGCGGCCCACCTCCCCCTGGCGGGGGAGGATACAGCTTGGGAGCGGCAGCCGAACGCAGCCCCCTCGCACCCCGCCCCGCAATCCCCTACATCGCGGCCATGTACAGCTTCGACATCACCGCCGACACCAAGGCCGAACTCTATCGCGACCTCGCCGCAGCCCTCGATTCGCTGACCGCCGACGAGCCCGATCCGATCGCCAACATGGCGAACGTCTCCGCGCTGATCGGCCAGTATCTGCCCGATCTCAACTGGGCGGGCTTCTACCGCAACGTCGCGGACGAGCTGGTGCTCGGCCCCTTCCAGGGCAAGGCGGCGTGCATCCGCATTCCGTTCGGCAAGGGCGTGTGCGGTGCCGCGGCCGCCACGCGCGAGACGCAGCTGGTCGAGGACGTCCATGCCTTTCCCGGCCACATCGCCTGCGATGCCGCGAGCCGGTCGGAACTGGTGGTGCCGATCGTGCACCAGGGCGCCCTGCTCGGCGTGCTCGACCTCGACAGCCCGCTGCCCGCGCGGTTCGATGCCGGCGACGCGGCCGGCTGCGAGGCACTGATGCGAATCCTGGCGCCCCGCCTGGCCGGCTGACCGGCACGCGACCATACCGCAGCAGATCCAATTTGCGCCGAGTGTGACCATTCGGCGACACCCCCACCCATGTCGTTTCAAATCATGCGGTTAAATTAATCTTCGCACAATGTTATCGCTACCGGTCATGCCAAGAGGTATTACCATTTCACGCTTTTGTCATGAAGTGGCCTTGACAACCTCAGACCGGTAGCAACCAATATGGCCCAGTGGCGCTCCCGAGACAGAAGAAACGCCGGAGGACGGGCGCTGCGACACCGAGGGTTCCAAGAGCGACGGGGGGTATATCCATGAACACGGGCAGATTCGGCGCACACACGCGTGCGTTCACGAAAAGCATCTGGCTGGCATCGGGCTGCATCGCAGCCCTGGGCGCCGCCACCGCCGCACAGGCGCAGACCGACACGGGCGCGGCACCCGCGGGCCAGGACGGCGGCGAGATCGTCGTCACCGGCATCCGCGCCGCGATCGACAATGCGATCGACGCCAAGCGCAAGGACAGCCGCGTCACCGACGGCATCTCGGCCGAGGATCTCGGCAAGTTCCCCAGCGAGAACATCACCGAGGCGATCCAGCGCATCTCGGGCGTGCAGATGTCGAACATCAACGGGCGTGGCGCCACGATCAGCATCCGCGGCCTGGGTCCGCAATATGCGATGACCACGGTCAATGGTCAGACCTTCAAGAGCGCCGACTTCACCGACGGCTTCCGCTACGACATCATCCAGACCGAGCTCGCCAACGCGATCCAGGTGATCAAGTCGCCGACGGCGGACATGGATGCCGGCGGCCTGTCCGGCACGGTCAACATCCAGACCACCAAGCCGCTCGACTACACGCACCGCCAGCTGGTGCTCTCGGTCAAGGGCCAGAATTCCGAATATGCCGGTGGCAAGATCACGCCGAAGATCAGCGGCAGCTATGTCGACCAGTTCGCCGACGGCACGCTGGGCGTGTACCTGAACCTCGGCTATCAGAAGCTGAAGGACCGCGCCGACTATTTCTGGATGGATCGCTGGGCCACCCAGACGATCAACGGGGCGACCGTGAGCGTGCCGCGCCGTCCGCGCTATCGCCGTCTCGACCGCGATACCGAGCGGCTGATGGGCAGCGGCGGCGTCCAGTGGAAGCCCAGCGACCGCCTCGAGATCGACGCGAGCGCGATCTACGCCAAGGACAATACCGATTACGACCTGAACCAGCAGGTCTTCCTGTTCAACACCGCGCGGATCGCGGCGAGCAACGTGGTGAACGGCGTCGCGACCAAGGCGACGGCCACCAACTTCACCATGGAGAACAACCGCCAGCACGAGGACCGCAACCTCGTCAGCCAGGACTATACGCTGTCGGGCAAGTGGACCGGCGACGATGGCTGGTCGGCGCGTACGGTGTTCAACTACACCCGCGGCACCACCTATCAGCGTGAGGCCGCGGCGATCCTCGGCGTGAACATCCCCACCGCGACGATCGACTTCTCCAATCCCAATGCGGTGAAGTACACGGTGGGCACCGACCTCACCAGCACCGCGCTCTATGCGCCGGCGACGCTGACCCGGAACGAGTATCCGAACGGCGCCACCCGCAAGATGGCGTCGAGCGAGACCTCGGGCCAGGCCGATCTGTACAAGGAAGTCTCGTTCGGGCCGATCACCAAGCTCAGCGTCGGCGCCAAGTACCGGCACGAGATCTTCAACCGCTATGTCAGCCGCCACGACATGATCGCGCTGGCCAACCAGCCGGCGCCGTCGAGCAGCATCTTCCCGCTGATGGCGACGACCAACTATCCGGTCAGCGGCTTCCTCAACGGCAGCAGCCTGATCCCGGGTGCCTGGATCGGTCCGGACCTCGGCGCCTATGACAAGGCGCTGGCGGCGGCCAATATCACCGTGCCGGACATCTTCGCCCCCGAAGCCAGCTACCATGTCGATCGCTTCATGCCCTCGGCCTATGCGATGGCGGACATCGACACGACGGTGGCCGGCATGACGCTGCGCGGCAATCTCGGCGTGCGCTACGAGCACACCAAGCAGAAGGTGCAGGGCAACGTCACCGCGCCGCGCACCGGCAGCTACACCGAAGTCCAGCAGAAGGTCGGCGAATACACCGTCAACCAGAGCTACGACAATGTGCTGCCCAGCCTGAACCTGGTGCTGGAGCCGACCAGCAAGGTGCAGGTGCGCTTCGCCGCCGCCAAGGTGCTGGTGCGCCCGATCATGGACAGCAACACGTCCATGGCGCAGACCACCAGCAGCTCGCCCAACACTTTCCCGGCGAACACCAACACGATCACGGTGGATCTCGGCCAGGCCGGCCTCAAGCCGCTGACGGCGAACCAGCTCGACCTCGGCGTCGAATGGTACCCCACCCGCTCGAGCTCGATCGCGCTCAACGGCTTCTACAAGTGGATCAAGAACGGCACCTTCTCGCGCCTGATCTGCCCGCCGTCGTTCAACGGCACCGCGCTCAGCACCTCGGGCAACGACTGCGTCGATGCCAAGGGCAACATCTACGACATCACCCAGACGTCCAACGATCCCAGCACCATCAAGGTGAAGGGCTTCGAGGTCAGCTGGAACCAGTCGTTCGATCGCCTCCTGCCGGTGGATGGCTTCGGCCTGCTCGCCAACTTCACCCGGGTCTATCCGCAGAAGGTGGCGATCGGCACGGGCTACACCATCCGCAACCTGTCGAAGGTGACGTGGAACGTCTCGCCCTATTGGGAGAACGAGCATTTCAACATCCGCCTCTCGGTCAACAGCCGCAGCAGCTACGAGCAGAACAGCGCCGACAGCTTCTTCGCCCGCGAAGGCCATGTCGTGCGGGGTCGCACCCAGTTCGATCTGAGCGGCGGCTATTCCCCGAACACGTGGCTCAGCTTCGCCGCCGGGGTGGTGAACCTGAACAACAGCCGCGAGGAGGCCTATTACAAGGACTCCGCCGTCTGGCAGGAAAGCAGCTTCTACGGACGCAGCTTCTACCTGTCCGCCACGCTGAAGATGTAAGACCACAAGCCGGGGGTGGCCCACGCCGCCCCCGGCCCATTTCTGCGTTCCTGGAGCACCCGACTTGGCCGACACCGCCGCCCGCCGTATCCGTCTCCTCGGCCCGGTCGCGGCCGGCCTCGTCCTCGCCGCCCCAGCGGCCGCACAGCCCGCCCGGCCGGTAGCCGCGCCGGCCGCCCGGTCCGAGATCGCCGCCGCCCGCGCCGTGCTGGCGCGCCTCGGTGTCGACACGCGCAGGATCGACCTGGCGCTGGTCCCCGGCCCTACCCCGCAATTCCGCGCGCGCACCGCCGCCGGGCGGCTGGGCATCGTGGGTTCCTCGCCCGTCGCGCTGGTGCGCGGCGCCGCCCGCACGCTGGGCCAGCAGGGGAGCCTGTTCGTTTCCTGGGAGGGCGTCCGCACCCGCCCGATCGTGATCCGCGACGGCTATGACAGCGGCACGGTCGCCTCGCCCTTTGCGCTGCGCGCCTATCTCAACACCTGCACCTATGGCTACACCACGCCCTGGTGGAACTGGGGCCGCTGGGAGCGCGAGATCGACTGGATGGCCGCGCACGGCGTCGACACGCCGCTGGCGATGGAGGGGCAGGAACATGTCTGGCGCGCGCTGTGGCGCGAGCAGGGCATGACCGACGCCCAGATCGCCGACGGCCTCTCCGCCGCGCCCTTCCTGCCCTGGCAGCGCATGGGCAACATCGCCGGCTACCGCGCCCCGCTCTCGGCCAGCTGGATCGAGAAGAAGCGCGTCCTCCAGCGCCAGATCCTCGCCCGGATGCGGTCGCTCGGCATGAAGCCGATCCTGCCCGCCTTTTCCGGCTATGTGCCCGAAGCCTTCGCCAAGGCGCACCCGGAGGCGAAGATCTACCAGATGCGGCAATGGGAGGGCTTCCCCGGCACCTATTGGCTCGACCCGTCCGACCCGCTGTTCGCCAGGCTCGCCGCCCGCTTCCTCCAGCTCTACACCGCGACCTACGGCCCGGGCGAATATTACCTCGCCGACGCCTTCAACGAGATGGTGCCGCCGATCGCCGAGGACGGCAGCGACGCCCGCGCAGCGACCTATGGCGACGCCATCGCCAACACCGCCGCCACCCGCGCCGCCGCGCTCCCCAAGGAGGTGCGCGACGCCCGGCTCGCGGCCTATGGCGAGCGGCTCTACCGCTCGATCACCGCCGCCGCGCCGAACGCGACCTGGGTGATGCAGGGCTGGCTGTTCGGCGCCGACAAGGCCTTCTGGACGCCGGATGCGATCGCCGCCTTTCTCTCGAAGGTGCCCGACGAGCGGATGCTGATCCTCGACATCGGCAATGACCGCTATCCCGGCATCTGGAACGCGACCAAGGCCTTTTACGGCAAGGGCTGGGCGTACGGCTATGTCCACAATTACGGCGGCAGCAACCCGGTCTATGGCGACCTGAACTTCTACCGCGCCGACGTAACCGCCGCGCTGGCGAACCCGGGGCACGGCCGGATGCGCGGCTTCGGGCTCTTCCCCGAAGGCCTGCACAGCAACGGCATCGCCTACGCCTATGCGTACGACCTCGCCTGGGGCGAGATCGACGCGAACGGCCAGGCGCGGCCGCTCGACGTCTGGCTGGGCGACTATACCAAGGCGCGCTACGGCAAGACCTCGCCCGCGCTGGTCGCCGCCTGGGACAAGGCCATCCAGGGCGCCTACACCACGCGCTACTGGACCCCGCGCTGGTGGCACGAGCAGGCCGGCGCCTATCTGCTGTTCAAGTTCCCCAGCCTCGACGGCGCCGACTATCCCGCCGCCCCCGGCGACCCGGCGGCCCTCCGCGCCGGAATCGAGGCGCTGCTGGCCCAGGCGCCGCAGCATGGCGGAGAGCCGCTCTACACCTATGACCTGGTCGACCTCGTCCGCCACTATGCCAGCGTGCAGCTCGACGGGCAGCTCAAGGCCGCCGTCGCCGCCTACAAGGCCGGCGACCTCGCCACCGGCGATCGCGCCGCCGCCACCGCCGAGAAGCTGGCCAAGGACATCGACGCCATTGCCGGCAACCAGCAGGAAACGCTGGGCAGCTGGCTCGCCGATGCCGCCGCCTATGGCGACACCCCCGCCGAAAAGGCAGCGTTTGTCGAACAGGCCAAGGCGGTGGTGACCGTCTGGGGCGGTACCGGTCACCTTTCCGACTATGCCTCGCGCGCGTGGCAGGGGCTGTACGCCGGCTATTACTGGCCGCGCTGGCAGCGCTTCCTCGCAGCGCAACGCGCCGCCGCTGCCGCGCACCAGCCCTTCGACGCCAAGGCCACCGCCGCCGCGATCCGCGACTGGCAGGCCGCCTGGCTGAAGGACGGCAAGATGTGGGCTCGCCAGCGCCCCGCTGCCCCGCTAGCCCTTGCCCGCACGCTCCTCGCAGAAAGCGACGCCCGATGACCGAGACCCAGGCCAACACCGTCGCCGCACTTGCCGGCAAGCCCCGCTTCCTCGCGCTCGACGTGTTTCGCGGCGCGACGATCTTCCTGATGATCCTGGTCAATACCTCGGGGCCGGGCGCAGAACCCTATCCGCAGCTGGTTCATGCCAAATGGTTCGGCTTCACCCTGGCCGATCTGGTCTTCCCCACCTTCCTGTTCGCGATGGGCAATGCGATGAGCTTCGCCTTCCGCAAGCGGGTGGAAACCGGGCCGTTCCTCGCCCGGCTGTTCAAGCGCGGCGCGATCATCTTCGTGCTCGGCTATCTGATGTACTGGTTCCCGTTCGTCGAGCAGGGCGCGCACGGCTGGGAACTGAAGCCCTTCGCGCTCACCCGCGTGCCGGGCGTGCTCCAGCGGCTGGCGCTTTGCTATGTGCTCGCCGCGCTGCTGATCCGCTGGCTCAAGCCCCGCCAGCTGCTGCTCGCCGCGATCGCGCTGCTGTTCGGATACTGGACGATCCTGCTCGTCTTCAGCCCGCCGGGCATGGCCTATGACAAAGTCGCCAATATCGGCACGCAGATCGATCTGTGGCTGCTGGGACCCGGCCATCTCTACAAGAAGGACGCCGGCTTCGACCCCGAAGGGCTGCTTGGCACCCTGCCCGCCACGGTCAACGTGATCGCGGGCTATCTGGCAGGCCTCGCCATCGTGCAGGGCGGCGACCTGCGCCGCACCGTCGGCCGCATGGCGCTGGTCGGCGTCGCGCTGGTGCTGGCCGGGCTCGCCTGGTCGCCCTGGTTCCCGATCGCCAAGAAGCTGTGGACCGGCTCCTATGTGCTGCTCACCGTCGGGCTCGACCTGCTGCTGCTCGGGGCTGCGATCTGGCTGATCGAGGTGGCCGGATTCAAGCGCGGCACCCGCTTCTTCACCATCCTCGGGCGCAATCCGCTGGCGATCTACCTGTTCTCCGAACTGTTCGTCACCGTGCTGGAAATGGTCCCCGCAGGCAGCGAGCGCGGCGTGTACCATGCGGCCGGTGTCGACATCTTCCAGGCGATCGCGCCGGGACCGTTCGGATCGCTGCTCTGTGCCTTCGCCTATACCCTGCTGTGCTGGGCGGTCGGCTGGTGGATGGACCGCAGGGGCCTCATCCTCAAGGCCTGAACTTCGCCCGGTAACCCGCTTCAATTCAAATAGTTGATCCACATCAGTTGCGGAACGTGAAAGGCGCCTGGGCCGTTGGATCGGTTCAGGCGCCGGTTCTCGGCGTCCCTTCTAGAGGTCCACTATGACAGCGTTGGTGCCGCCGGCCGAGTTTGCGCGCCCGGCTTCGGCAAATGGGATGCGGGTGCTGGAGCGGAGCATCTATCGCGGCCCCCATCTCTACAGCACCCGCCCGATGATCCGGATCCAGCTGGATCTGCGCGATCTCGAGCAATGGCCGAGCGACACGCTGCCCGGCTTCACCGATGCGCTGCTCGCCCTCCTTCCCGGCCTGGGCGTGCACGGTTGCAGCTACCAGCGTCCCGGCGGGTTCGTCGAGCGGCTGCGCGAAGGCACCTGGATGGGCCACATCATCGAGCATGTCGCGCTGGAACTTCAGACGCTCGCCGGCTCGCGCGTCGCCCGCGGCAAGACCCGATCGGTGAAGGACCGGCCGGGGGTGTACAACATCCTTTACACCTATCGCGACGAGACGGTGGGGCTCGCCGCCGGGCTGGCCGCGCTCCGCTTGGTCGCCGATCTGCTGCCCGAGCCGCTGCGTCGTGTCGAAGGCCTGCAACTGCTCGGCACTGCCCCGCTCGATGCGCCGCAGGACGTGCGGGCGATCGTCGCCGCGCTGGAGGCGCTGCTCAAGGCGAAGGCGCTTGGCCCCACCACCCGCGCGCTGGTCGAGGCCGCGGAACGGCGCGGCATCCCGGTCACGCGGCTCGATGCGCAGAGCCTGATCCAGTTCGGCCATGGCAGCCGCCAGAAGCGCATCCGCGCCAGCATCACCGGCGACACCGCCCAGATCGCGGTCGACGTCGCCGGCAACAAGGCGATGACCAAGCAGCTGCTTGGCGAGGCCGGACTGCCGGTGCCGCGCGGCGTGGTGGTGCGCCGGGTGGAGGAAGCGCTGGCCGAAGCCAGGCGGCTGCGCTGGCCGGTCGTGGTCAAGCCGCTCGACGGCAACCATGGTCGCGGCGTCACCACCGGCATCGCCGACGAGGAGGCCTTGCGCACCGCCTTCGCGCTCGCCGCTGACCATGGCCGCCGGGTGATCGTCGAGCAGCAGGTGCCGGGCAACGACCACCGCATCCTGGTGGTGAACGGCAAGGTGGTCGCGGTCGCCGAGCGCGTGCCCGCCCAAGTGGTCGGCGACGGCTTCCATTCGATCGCCCAGCTGATCGACGATCTCAACCAGGACCCGCGCCGCGGTACCGGGCACGAGAATGTGCTGACTCGCATCATCATCGACGCGGCGATGCTGGCGCTGCTGGAAAGGTCCGGCCGCACCCCCGCCACCGTGCCGATGGCCGGCGAGCGGGTGATCCTGCGCGACACCGCCAATCTCTCGACCGGCGGCACCGCGGTCGATCGCACCGACGTGATCCACCCGGCCAATCGCGCCATTGCCGAGCAGGCGGCGGCGGTGGTCGGGCTCGACGTGTGCGGGATCGACTTCCTCTCGCCCGACATTCGCCGCCCGGTGCGCGAAACCGGCGGCGGCATCGTCGAGGTCAACGCCGCCCCCGGCTTCCGCATGCATCTGGAACCCTCCAGCGGCACGCCGCGCGATGTCGCCACGCCGGTGATCGACATGCTCTTCCCCCGCGGCAGCGGCAGCCGGATTCCGATCTTCGCGATCACCGGCACCAACGGCAAGTCGACCACGGCGCGGATGGTGTCCCGGATCCTCTGCCAGGCCGGCAAGAATGTCGGGATGACGACGACCAGCGGCATCTATTTCAACGGCCATCTGATGACCGAGGCCGATGCCAGCGGGCCGAAGAGTGCGCGCACCGTGCTGCGCAATCCGGCGGTCGACGTCGCGGTGCTGGAGACGGCGCGCGGCGGCATCCTGCGCGAGGGGCTGGGCTTCGACGGCGCCGATGTCGGCGCGGTGCTCAACGTCACCGCCGACCATCTCGGGCTCAAGGGCATCGATACGGTCGAGCAGCTCGCCCAGGTGAAGGGCGTGGTGGTCGAGAGCGTCGCGCGGCGCGGGCATTCGGTGCTCAACGCCGACGATCCCATGTGCCACCGCATCGCCCGCCATGCGCGCGGCACGATCGTGTGGTTCTCGCTCTATGGCGGTTCGGATCTCTCCGGCGAGCTGCGTCGCCACATCGCCGAGGGAGGGATCGCCGTGGTGCGCGAGCCCGGCAGCTATGGCGGCTGCATCGTGCTCCACCAGGCGGGGACACGCACCGAGCTGATGCCCGCTGCCGACATCCCCGCGACGCTGGGCGGCATCGCCGAGTTCAACATCGCCAATGCGCTGGCGGCGGTGGCGATGTGCGCGGTGCAGCGGGTGCCGCTGGAGGCAATCCGCGAGGGACTGCGCGCGTTCAGCGCCTCGTTCGAGGATTCGCCCGGCCGGCTCAACATCCACGACGCGCACGGCATGCGCTGCATCCTCGATTACGCCCACAACCCCGCAGGCCTGCGCGCGCTCGGCCAGGTGATCGAGCGGATGCGCGGGCGCTACAACCGCGTGATCGGCATGGTCAGCATCCCCGGCGACCGGCGCGACTGCGATATCGTCGAGATGGGCCAGCTTGCCGGCGAGATCTTCGACGAGATCGTCTTCCGCGAAGCCCCCGATGGCCGCGGACGTCCGCGGGGCGAGACCAACGGGCTGATGTCGCAGGGCGCGATGCAGGCCGGCATATCGCCCGATCGGGTGCATCGGATCGTCGATGAGATGGAGGCGGTGAATACCGTGCTGCAACTCGGCCGCCCGGGCGATCTGCTGGTGATCATGCCCAGCGCCATCCAGGCGGTGTGGGACCGAATCCTCGCCTTCGATCCCGTCGCAGTCCCAGCCCCGCAGGAGCCGGCGCATGCCTGAGGCAGCCCGCTGGTCGCTGATCGTCCATGGCGGCGCCAAGACGATCGACCCCGACCTTCACGATCGCAACCGCGCCGGCTGTGCCGCGGCAGCCGAGGCGGGCGCCGCGGTACTGCGCGCCGGCGGCAGCGCGGTGTTCGCGGCCGAAGTGGCGGTGCGGGTGCTGGAGGACGATCCGGTGTTCAACGCCGGCTTCGGCTCGGTGCTGACCAGCGACGGCACCGTCGAGATGGACGCCGCGATGATGGAGGGCTCCGGCCTCACCCTCGGCGCCGTCGCGGGCGTGCGGCGGGTGCGCAACCCGGTGAGCGTCGCCCGGCTGATGCTCCTGGCCCGGCCGGTGCTGCTGGCCGGCGACGGTGCCGAGCGGTTCGCCACGGATCACGGCATGGCACTGGTCGATCCCGAGGCCATGGTGTCGCGCGAAGCGCTCGCCTCCGAACATGCCAAGGCGCACGACACGGTCGGCTGCGTCGCGATCGACGCGGCCGGCGCGATCGCCGCCGCTACCTCCACCGGCGGGCTGCCGGGCAAGCATCCCGGCCGGATCGGCGACTCGCCGATCGCGGGCGCAGGGCTCTATGCCGACGACACGCTGGGCGGTTGCGCCTTTTCGGGCGACGGCGAGGCGATCCTCCGCACGGTGCTGGCCGCGCAGGCGATGCACGCGCTCGAACGCGGCGGCTCGGCGACCGAAGCCGCCGACCATGCCATCGCCCGGCTCGGCCGGGTCGGCGGCGAGGCCGGCGTGATCGTCATCGAACGCTCGAGTGCCTTCGGCATCGCCCATAACAGCGACCATTTCGCCCTCGCCCTCCATGCAAGCGGGCTCGATGCCCCGCGGGCGGGCGTCCACCGCGACGAATTCAAGGATATACTGCATGGCTGAACGGGGCGGACCGCTGATCATCATCGGCGGGCATGAAGACAAGGACGGCGACAAGACGATCCTAAAGGAGGTCGCGGCGCGGGTGAAGGACGGCAAACTCGTCATCGCTACCGTCGCCAGCCACCAGCCGGACGGCTATTTCGACGCCTATCAGAAGGCGTTCGGCGCGCTGGGCGTGCACGACCTGGTCGAGCTCTATGTCCATGAACGCGGCGAGACGCTGGAGCAGGAAACCCAGTCGGTCTTCGAGGGCGCGGCCGGCATCTTCTTCACCGGTGGCGACCAGCTGCGCATCTCCAGCCAGATCGGCGACACCCCGGTGGAGCGGATGGTGCGCGAGATCCACCTGCGCGGCGGCGTCGTCGCGGGCACCTCCGCCGGCGCCTCGGTAATGAGCGAAACGATGCTGGTGAAGGGCAGCAGCGCGGAATCGCACCGCATCGGCGACCTTCACATGGCCCCCGGCCTCGGGCTGGTGCGCGACGTGATCATCGACCAGCATTTCGCCGAGCGCGGCCGGATCGGGCGGCTGCTCGGCGCCGTGGCGCAGAACCCCCGCGTGCTCGGCATCGGCATCGACGAAGATACCGCGATCGTGCTCGAAGGCTGCTGCTTCCGCGTCGTCGGCGCGGGCGCCGTGTACATCGTCGATGGCGCCGGCGTCACCCGCTCGAACATCGCGGAGGCGAGCCCCGAGCGCACGCTGTCGATGCACAATGTCTGCCTCCACGTGCTGAGCCATGGCGACGCGTTCGACCTGGACGAACGCAAGCCGCTGTCGCGGAAGGACTGATCGCGCCGCCTTGCCAGCACCCCCTCGTCTTGGCATTAATCGTATAAATTAGACCGCCAAGAGGGGGAGCGGAGCATGCAGCGTCGAACCGTGTTGACCGGAGCCATGGGCGCAGGCCTGGCGGCGACGCTGCCGAGCCCGGCCGGGGCGACGGTCCCGCTGCTCCCTTCGCCCCGCCAGCGCCTGCCGCTGGATGCCGGCTGGCGCTTCCATCTCGGCCATGCGTCCGATCTGGCCAGGGACTTCAACTTCGGCCTCAACCAGCGCACCTATGCCAAGGCGGGCGCGGATACCGCCGATGCCGCAATGGCCGATTTCGACGACAAGGGCTGGGCGCCGGTGCAGCTGCCGCACGACTGGGCCGTGGACCTGCCCTATGCGGTGCCGCCGGGGATGAAGCCCGAAGACACCAAGGACGATGTCGCCTCGCACGGCTTCAAGGCGATCGGCCGCGACTTCCCGGCGAATAGCGTCGGCTGGTATCGCCGCGCGCTGCCGATCGAGGCAGGCGACGCGGACAAGCGCATCTGGCTCGAATTCGACGGCGTGTTCCGCGACGCGATCGTGTTCGTGAACGGCTATGTCGTCGCCCGTAACGAGAGCGGCTATGTGCCCTTCCAGGCCGACATCACCGATTTCCTGACCTTCGAAGGCCAGCCCAACCAGCTGGCGGTGCGCGCCGACGCCAGCTTCGGCGAGGGCTGGTTCTACGAAGGCGCCGGCATCTACCGGCCGGTGTGGCTGGTAAAGGCCGCGCCGGTGCACGTGCCGCAATGGGGGAGCGTCGTCCGCAGCACGATCACGCCGGCGGGTGCACAGGTCACCGCGACGATCGAGGTGCGCAACGCCACCGAGCTTCCTGCCAAGGTCACGCTGCGCCAGTACATCGTCGATGCGGGGGGCACGAGGGTCGCCGCCTTGCCCGACGCGACCCTCAACCCCGCGGCCAACACGCTCGTGACGCACGAGGCAAGCGTCACCCTGCCCAACCCGCGCCTGTGGTCGGTCGAGACGCCGGTGCTCTACCGGCTGGTGAGCAGGCTCCTCGTCAACGAAGCGCCAATCGACGCGTACGAGACCAGCTTCGGCATCCGCTCGATCCGCTTCGATGCCGAGCACGGCTTTTTCCTCAACGACAAGCCGGTCAAGCTGCTGGGGGTTTGCAACCACCAGGACCATGCCGGCGTCGGCACCGCCATCCCACCCGCGCTCGACGCCTGGCGGATCGCGCGGACCAAGGAAATGGGCGCCAATGCCTGGCGCAGCGCGCACAACCCGCCCTCGGAATCCTTCCTCGACGCGTGCGACCGCCTCGGCATGCTGGTGATCGACGAGGCCCGGCGCAACAGCACCGATCCGGAATCGACCAGCCAGCTCGAGCGCATCCTGCGCCGCGACCGAAACCATCCGAGCATCATCCTCTGGTCGGTCGGCAACGAGGAGCCGCAGGCGATGAACGCCCGCGGCGGGCGCGTGAGCCATGCGATGGTCGCGCATGTCCGCCGCCTCGATCCCACCCGCCCGACCACCCAGGCGTTCGACCGCGGGCAGTATGAGGCTGCAGCACGCGAAGTCGACGTGATCGGCTTCAACTACCACACCGACAAGACCATCCCGTTCCACGAACGCTTTCCCAACCAGCCGATCATCGGCACCGAGACGGCGAGCACGGTCTCCACCCGCGGCGAATATTTCAACGACAAGGCACGCCAGATCGTGCGCGCCTATGACACCGAATTTCCCGCCTGGGCCTCCACCGCCGAGCAATGGTGGAAGGTTGCGGATGCGCATCCCTATGTCGCCGGCGGCTTCATCTGGACCGGCTTCGACTATCGCGGCGAGCCCACCCCGCACGCGCTATGGCCGGCTGCCTCCAGCTATTTCGGCGTGATGGACCTGTGCGGCTTCCCGAAGGACAATTATTGGTACTACCGCGCCTGGTGGCGGCCCGAGCCGCTCGTCCACCTGCTGCCGCACTGGAACTGGGCGGGCCGCGAGGGGCAGGACATCGAGGTCTGGGCCTATAGCAATGCCGAGGCGGTGGAGCTGCTGCTCAACGGCCGCAGCCTCGGGCGCCGCCCGGTCGAGCGCGGCGGCCATGTCGCGTGGCGCGTGCCCTATGCGCCCGGCCGGCTGGAGGCGCGGGCGATCCGCGGCGGCCGCGTCGTCGCCACCACGGTGCGCGAGACCAGCGGCCCCGCCGCCGCGATCCGCCTCTCTGCCGATCGCAAGCAGATCGCGGCCGACGGTCGGGACCTGGCGATCCTCACCGCCGAGATCGTCGATGCGAAGGGGCGCCCCGTCCCCACTGCCGCGACGCCGCTGCGCTTCACCATCGACGGACCGGCCGAGCTGATCGGCGTCGGCAACGGCGACCCGACCAGCCATGAACCCGACAAGGCGCCGAGCCGCCGCGCGTTCAATGGCCTGGCCCAGGCTATCCTTCGCCACCATGGCGATGCCGGGATCATCCGATTTGCGGCGCAGGGCGAGGGCGTGCGGCCGGCGACCCTCGCCATTCTCGCGCGCTGACCGCTACGATCACGGAGTCCACCATGTGTCCTTCGCCGGCGAAGGCGGGAAGGACACCCGCAGCGCCGGGCAGGTCTCAGTCCTGCTCGGGCGCCAGCGCGGCGGCCAGCGCGTCCGCGGCCTGGGCCCGGCGCTCGACGATGCCGGCAGTCATCCGCAGCACCAGCTCGCGTGCGCCCTGCCAATGGCTGCCGCTGCGCCGGGCGTGGGGAAGCTGGGGCAGGCCGCCCACCGCACTCCCCCAGCCGGTGGCCAGCGCCTGGACGCGTTCCGCCACCCCGGCATCGGGGGTGTCGCCGCTCAGCAGCAGCGACGGGAAGGGCAGCCGGATCTTCGGCGAGGCGAAATGGCCGGCATCGCCCTCGCCCGCGATCGGGTCGATCAGCAGCGCCCCGGCGACGCGCGAAATATAGTCGCGCGGCGACAGGCGCGCCCACCAGGTCGCGGCGAAGCAGCTTGCGCCATTGGCGACCAGCAGCACCGGCCGCTCGGCATGGACGATCGCCGAATCGAGCCTCGCCGCCCAAAGGTTGCGCTGGCGGGGCGTTTCCTCCGAATAATCGAGATGCGCGTCGCTGCGCAGCGGCGCCCCGAACAGCGCCGAAAGGGCGCGGGCCGGGCCGGTGCCGGTGCTGATCACCGAAAATCGGTCGAGCGGGGTCGTGGCGAGCGTCATGGCGAGGCTTCCCGAGTCCAAGTCGAGGGAGGCTATATCCAAGCGCGAAGCTGTGCAATGCGAGCCGTGCGGGCCCGGGTCGCAACCAGCGCACGGTTCGGCGCGGCGGCCGGCAGGGGAAGGGATTACGGAGACGCATGCGAGGCCGAGGGCGGTGGACAGTCTTGGGCGCAGCGGCACTGGTCGCCGCAGCGCCTGCCTGTGCGCAGGCGCCGCAGCAACGCAGCCTCGCGCAATATAACGCGCGCGCCTGGCATCTGGTGGACGGCGCCCCGCCGGACATCTGGGCGCTCGCCCAGTCGCCCGAGGGCTGGCTGTGGCTCGGCACCGGCGCGGGCCTCTACCGGTTCGACGGGATCACCTTCGAGCCGGTGAGCCCCGGGATCGGGCGGTTCCCCTCGCGCAACATCACCGCGCTCCTTGCCGACCCGGACGGCAGCCTGTGGATCGGCTATTTCTCGGGCCAGCTCTCCCGCCTGCGCGGCAACCGGCTGGAGACGCTCGGCACCGGCAACGCGGTGGTCGAGGAGCTCGCCCGCGGCCGGGACGGCGCGATCTGGGCAGCGCTGAGCGGCGCGCAGGGCGGGCTGCTCCGCGTCGTGCAAGGCCGGGCCGAGCGGATCGGCGCGGCACAAGGGGTCCCCCCAGGCCGCGTCTACAGCGTCGTCGCGGCACGGGACGGCGCAATCTGGATCGCCACCCAGGCGGACATCCGGGTGCGCAGGCCCGGCGCCGGGGCGTTCGTCGTGGTGCGGCCCGCCCGCCCCCGCACCCGGCTGGCGGTCGCGCCGGACGGCATCGTCTGGGCCTCGGGCGATCCGCAGGACGCCGCCGCGCCGCCCCGGCAGGGTCTCGCGATCGCGCCCCAGCCGCCGGGGCTCCGCTCCCCCGGTGCGGACCGCATCCGCTTCGACCGCGCGGGCACGCTGTGGCGGACCCTGTTCGACGGCGGCGTGCTCCAGACCCGCAGTCTCGTCGCCGGAGTGCCGCAGCAGCCACTGTTCACGCGGATCGGCACCCAGCAGGGCCTTCCCTCGCTGGTCGCGGTGCCGCTGCTCGAGGATCGCGAGGCGAACCTGTGGATCGGCACCAATCTCGGGCTGGTTCGCCTTCGCCCGGTAAGCGCCACCGTCGCGCTCGGCGTCGACGACAAGACGCTGGGCGGCTTCCAGCTGGCGGTACTGCCGGACGGTACCGTCTATGCCTCGAACCCGCACAGCCTGTACCGCGCGGTTGCCGGGGCGCCGCTGCGGCTGGTGCGGCACTTCGCTGCGTCGATCGAGCAGATCGAGGCGGACGGCAGCGACCTCATCCTCACCCTGCCCGATCAGGTGCTTCGGATCCGCGGCGATGCCGTATCGCGGCTCGACCTCCCCCGCCCGCCGGGGCCGATCCGCGGCTGGACCCGAAGCGGAGACACGATCTGGATCACGGCGGAGGATGCCGGCGTTTTCCGGCTGGCCAATGGCCAGTGGCAGCGCCTCGCGCCGCCGGACGCGCCGGGCGGCCGCCTGCACACCCCCTCGGGGCCCGGCGGCGGCAGCTGGTTCTACAGCCGACACCGGCTCTACCAGCGCCGCGGCGACGCACTGAAGCCGGTGCCGGGCGACGATATCGGCACCATCGCGCTGCTCTCCGTTGGTCCTGCGGGACTGCTGGTGGGCGGTGAACTCGGGCTCGCGCGGCTGGAGCAGGGCCGGCTGCGCGGCATCGATTCCACCCGCGTGCCGGCGCTCGGCGGCATCACCGGGCTGGTGCAGGCCGAGAACGGCACCATCTGGATCAACGGCGTGCAGGGGCTAGTGAAGACCAGCAAGGCCGCGCTGGACGCCGCCTTTGCCGCGCCGGGCACGCCGCTGCGCCACACGCTGTTCACGGCCGCCGACGGGCTGCCGGGCGTCGCCCAGCAGGATGCGCAGAAGAGCACCGCGGTGCGCGGCGGCGACGGCCGGATCTGGGTGGCGGACAATGTCGGCATTGGCTGGATCGACCCCGCCCGGATCGTCCAGAACCCGCTGCCGCCGCCGGTGGTGATCCGCAGCCTGACCGCGAACGGCCAGACCTTTGCCGCCCCGCGCGACATATCCCTTCCCGCCGGCACGGCCAATCTGCGGATCACCTATACCGCCCTGAGCCTCGCCGAGGCCGAGCGGGTGCGGTTCCGCTACCGGCTGGTGGGCGTCGATCGTGGCTGGATCGACGCCGGCACCGCGCGCGAGGCCTATTACGCCAACCTCGCGCCGGGCACGTGGCGCTTCCAGGTGATCGCTGCGAACAATGACGGGGTGTGGAACGAGCGCGGTGCCAGCGTCGCCTTCACCATCGCGCCGCGCTTCTACCAGACCGCCTGGTTCCGGCTGCTCGCGGCAGGGCTGGGCGCCGGGCTGCTGTGGCTGCTCTACGCCTGGCGGATGCGCGAGCTGGTCGCGCGGGGCCGTGCGCGCGCCGAGGCCCAGATCGCCGAGCGCGAACGCATCGCCCGCGAGCTGCACGACACGCTGCTCCAGAGCATGCAGGGGCTGATGCTGCGCTTTCAGGCAGCGTCCTACGCCACCGAGCCCGGATCGCGGGCGCAGCTGCTGCTCGATTCGGCCCTGGACCGCGCCGACGACGTGATGGTGGAAGCGCGCGACCGCGTGATGGGGCTGCGCCAGATCCGCGTCGCCGACGATCCCCAGCCGCTGATCGAGGAACTGGCCCGCTGCCTCACTGAGGAAGGGCTGACGGTGACCGTGTCCCGCGAAGGGCCGGCGCTGCGCTATCCGCCGGCGCAGCTCGAGCACATCCTGGCGATCGTGCAGGAAGCGCTCGCCAATGTGCGCCGCCACGCCGGCACCCTCGCCGCGACGGTGACGATGCGGAGCACGCGCGATCGCCTGGAGGTGACGGTGGAAGATGCCGGCGCCGGCATCGCCCCGGCGATCCTCGCCGCAGGCGGTCGACCGGGCCATTACGGTCTGCAGGGCATGCGCGAGCGCGCGGATGCGCTGGGGGGTGGGCTGACGATCGAGCAGATAGCCCCGCACGGAACGTGCGTCCGCCTGATCCTTCCGGCATGATGGCGCGCTTGCGTCTGCATTGTTTCTGAACGATGAGGAGGCCTGCCCGGCCGCTTTCGATGATCGAACCGTGCCGCTGCGCAGGACGCACAGGATTCACGGGTAGCAATGACGTCGTCGGGTCGCACATGGGAACGGCTGCCGGTGCTCACCGAACGGCGCGCGCTGGCCTATGCCGTCACGCTCGTCTTCTGCGGCATCGCCTGGTGGCTGCGCCTCGTGCTGGACCCGCTCTTTCCGCCGGGCTTTCCCTATCTCACCTTCTTCCCCGCGGTGATCCTGGCCTCCTTCCTGTTCGGCCGGGGTCCCGGCATCGTCGCCGGGCTGGTGTGCGGGATCCTCGCCTGGTATTTCTTCATCCCGCCTGCGCGAACCTTCGTGCTGACGCGAAGCACCGCGGTGGCGCTGATCTTCTACACCGGCGTGGTGACCGTCGACATCCTGCTCGTCCACTGGATGCAGGCGGCCAATGCCCGCCTCGCCGCCGAGCGGGAGCGGAGCCGGCGCCTGGCGGAGCATGCCGAGACCTTGTTCGTGGAGTTGCAACACCGGGTCTCGAACAACCTGCAGATGGTCGGCGCGATGCTGTCGCTCCAGCGCCGCACGGTGCCCGACGGCGAGGCGCAGCGCGCGATCGGCGACGCCGCCGCCAAGCTGCAGCTGATCGGCCGCATCCAGCGGCGCCTGTACGGCAGCAAGGGCGAGCCGCTGGCGCTCGACGCCTTCGTGACCGCGCTGGTCGAGGACCTCGCGGCCAGCGCCGGCAGGCCGGGCATCCGCCACGCCGTGGAAGCGCATAGCGCGCTGCTGCTGCCGCCGGATCGCGCCATCCCGCTCGCGCTGATCGTCGCCGAGGCGGTCGCCAATGCGATCGAGCACGGCTTCGCCGACCGCGAGACCGGCACCATCCTCGTCACCGTCTGCGCGGAGGGGGCGCAGCTGTCGCTGACGATCCGCGACGATGGCGCCGGCGTGCCGGACTCGTTCGACGTCGCCCGCGCCGACAGCCTGGGCCTGCGGATCGCGCGCAACCTGGCCCAGGGCATGGGCGCCGAGCTGCACGTCGCTGCGGCGAGGCCAGGCACGCTGGTGACGCTGCGCAACATTCCGCTCGATACGGCCGCCGGCTGATCGCGATCAAGGCCGCTGGCGGCGCCGTCCGGCATAGGCTACACTCTGATGACAGCGGAGGGCGGCCATGGAACAGCGTTCTAGCACCCAGATGGCGGCGCGGCTGGGCTTCAAGCCCGGCATGCGCGTGTGGTTTCACGCGATGCCGGCATCGATCCGCACCGCCATCGCCCCCGAGCGCGCCGCGCTGGAGGAACTGGGCTGCGCCACTGACGGGGTGCAGGCAGCGCACCTGTTCGCATCCCGACGGGATCATCTCGAACGCGAATTGGGCGCGCTGCGCACGCTGCTGGCGCCCAACGGCTTTTGCTGGGTGTCCTGGCCCGATGCCCCGGCGGAGGGCGACCTGAACAGCGCCGTCGTCGCCGACCTCGCCGCCAATGGCGGCTGGGCACAGGGCGATCGCTGCGCGCTCGACGGTTGGTCGGGCATGCGGCTGACTCCGGTGACGGCGCCCGTCGCGGCCCGGCGTCCGGGATAAAGTCGCATCCGCACAACAACCGAATGGACAGAATTACCGTCTTCGGTGAGGTTGGCGGCGGAACCTCCTATGAAACCAATGATGCGGCCCTGGACCTCCGAAACCGAGTTGCCCGACCCCGAGCGGATCGCCCGTGCTCGGGCGTTCGAGGCGCAGATGGCCACGCGGCACAGCTGCCGCAGCTTCTCCGCGGAGCCGGTGCCGCGCGCGGTGATCGAGGCGGCGATCGCCGCTGCCGGCGCGGCGCCGAGCGGCGCCAACCGCCAGCCCTGGCACTTCGCGGTGCTGTCGTCGCCGGGCACCAAGACCGCGCTCCGCGTTGCCGTGGAGGAGGAGGAGCGCCATTTCTACGGCGGGATCGGCGGGAGCGAATGGCAAGGTCTGCTGAACGATCTCGGAGCGCGCGCCGACAAGCCCTATCTCGAGACCGCGCCGTGGGTCATCGTCGCCTTTGGCAAGACCCGCGCCAGCGAGACCGACCGCTTCCCCAACCCGCACGTCACCGAAAGCGTGAGCATCGCCTGCGGGCTGTTGCTGACGTCGCTGCACCTGGCGGGCCTTGCCACGCTGGTACACACCGCCTTGCCGGCGCGCTTCCTCAACCGGCTCTGCCGCCGGCCCGAGCATGAGAAGCCGATCATGCTGATCATCGTCGGCCACCCCGCCGAGGACGCCACCGTGCCGGCCGCCGCGCTGGAACGCAAACCGCTCGATAAGATCGCCAGCTGGCTCTAAGCGCGGCGGGTGCATAGCCCCATTCCGGTTCCCGATCCCCCCCGCCTGCTCTCGCTCGATCTCGTCCGCGGCACCGCGCTGCTCGGCATCCTGCTGCTCAACATCGTCGGCTTCGCCATGCCGGAGGCCGCCTATTTCAACCCGCGCGCCTATGGCGGCTGGCACGGCGCGGACCTGGCCGCCTGGCTGGTCAACTTCCTGTTCTTCGACGGGCGGATGCGCGGGCTGTTCTCCTTCCTGTTCGGCGCCTCGCTGCTGATCGTCACCGATGCGGCCGAAGCCGCCGGGCGGGATCCGGCCCGCGCGCATTATGCCCGGATGGGCTGGCTGTTCGCATTCGGAATCGCCCATCTCTGGCTGCTCTGGCATGGCGATATCCTCGCCCATTATGCGCTGGTCGGCATGATCGCCTACCCGTTGCGCACGCTGCCGGTGTCGCGGCTGGTCAGCCTCGGCGCGGTGCTGGTGCTGGCGACCACCGCGCTGTTCGGCATGCTGGCGCACGATGCCTGGCGGATGTCGCTCGCGCCCATGCCGGTGCAGGGGGAATATACCGCCCTGGTCGACGCGTTCGGCACGCCGCCTGCCGCCCGCATCGCCGAGGAGCTGGCGGTGCGGCGCGGCGACTATGCGAGCATCGTCGCGCAGCGCGTCGGCGCCTATGCCTTCAGCCCGTTTGCGATGCTGACGCTCTATGGCTGGGAAACGCTGGGCTATTTCCTGTTCGGCATGGCGGCGCTGCGCAGCGGGCTGCTCGCCGGGCGCTGGCCCCGCGCGACGCTGCGGCGCTGGTGGCTGCGCAGCTGGGCGGTCACCCTGCCCGTCTATGCCCTGCTCGCCTGGTATCAGATCGCCGCGGGGTTCAGCCTGTTCTCGGTACTGCTGGCCGGTGTCGCGCTGACCGGGCTGGTGCGGCCGGCGATGATCCTTGGCTGGGCCTGCCTGATCCTGCTGCTCGCGCGGCCGGGTGGCTGGCTGACCACCCGCCTCGCCGCCGCGGGGCGCATGGCCTTTTCCAACTATCTGGCGACCAGCCTGGTCTGCGTGCTGCTGTTCGACGGCGCCGGCCTCGGCTGGTTCGGCCACCTCTCGCGCTGGCAGCTCTATCCGGTGGTGGTCGGCGTCTGGGCGCTGCTGCTGCTCTGGTCGGCTCCCTGGCTGGCGCAGTTTCGCTACGGGCCGCTCGAATGGCTGTGGCGAAGCCTGGCGCGTGGTAGATTGCAACCCATTCGCAATAGCCTTGCGAATCGCTCGCACTCGCACTAGGTGTATCCGCATCGAGAGCCGAGGGATTTTCCGATGGTCGTGTGCGTGTGCAATGCCTTGCGGGAACGGGACGTACGGGAAGTGGCGCGGCAGGGCGCACAGAGCGCATGCCAGGCCTATCGCGCGCTCGGCTGCCAGGCCAAGTGCGGCCAGTGCGTGCCCTTCGCCCGCGCGATCATCGCCGAGGAACGCGCCGCCGCTTGACGGCACATCTCTGGTTTCGTCCCGGTCGTTTCGCGGCTAGACTGGCCGCCGAACGACAAGGGATGATTACATGAAGGGCGACGCCAAGGTCCTCGACTATCTCAACGAGGTCCTCAAGAACGAGCTGACCGCGATCAACCAGTATTGGCTGCACTATCGCATGCTCGATCACTGGGGCGTGCAGAAGCTCGCCGATTTCGAGCGCCACGAATCGATCGACGAGATGAAGCACGCCGACTGGGTGTCGGAGCGCATCCTGTTCCTCGACGGCCTGCCCAATTTCCAGCTGCTCGGCCGCCTGCGCATCGGCGAGACGGTGGAAGAGCTGCTCCGCGCCGACCTCGCGCTGGAAGTCGAGGCGATCGCCGTGCTGCGCGACGCGATCCAGCATTGCGAAACCGTCCGTGACTTCGTCAGCCGCGACCTGTTCCTGAAAATCCTCGAGAGCGAGGAAGAGCATGTCGACACGCTGGAGCGCCAGTTCGACATGATCGAGCGGATGGGGCTGGAAAACTATATCCAGCTCAACAGCAAGCCGTCGGAAGCCGAGTAAGGGCACGCGGCTTCCCGCCGCCCCATCCCATCCGCGCCAAAACCATCGTCATCCCCGCGGAGGCGGAGATCCATTGACGCCGGTGCCGAGGTTCCTTTCCCCAGCGCACCAGGCAATGGATTCCCGCCTTCGCAGGAATGACGATGGCTTTTCTAGTCGCCGCTGGCCTTTGGCCTCACCGGCAATCGCCCTGTCTTTCGACGGGTAGGCGCGTTCCTGTCCGCAGCGCGAGCGCGGCCGGTCAGGCGAAGGCCGCGGCCACCGCGCTCGGCATCGCGCCGACCAGATCCTCGTCCTCGAGCAGCGCCCAGCCGCTGGGGCCCAGCACCTCGATCGGGCGGTAGCGGGTCTTGTACGCCATCCGCGCGCTGCCCTTCACCCAGTAGCCGAGATAGACATAGGGCAGCCCCGCCGCGCGGGCGCGCAGGATGTGATCGAGGATGATGAAATTGCCCATCCCCGGCCGCGCCTCGTCGTCGGTGACGAAATAGCTGTAGATCATCGACAGCCCGTCGCCCTGCTGATCGGTGATGCACGCACCGACCAGACGGCCGCGCTCGCCGTTCACCGACGGCTCGCGATATTCGACGACATAGGAACTGACCGGCGACTGCTCGACCATGTCGGCATAGTCGCTCTCGTCCATCGCCGCCATGCCGCCGCCGGGGTGGCGCGAATCGAGATAGCGCTTGAGCAGGTCGTACTGCTCGCCGGTCGCCCAAGGCTTGCAGGCGGTGACCTCGAGGTCGCCGTACCGCTTGAGCAGCTTGCGCTGGGTGGCGTTGGGCTGGAAGCCTTCGGTCACCACCCGGACGGACACGCAGGCGGTGCAGCCCGCGCAGCTCGGCCGGTACGCGACCGACTGGCTGCGGCGAAAGCCGATGCGGCTCAGCGCGTCGTTGAGTTCGCCGGCATGCTGGCCGGAGAGTTCGGTGAAGATCTTCCGTTCCTGGCGACCGGGAAGATACGGGCACGGCGACGGACTGGTAACGAAGAAACGCGGAAAACGAGATAATGCGGTCACCGCTCAGCCGTCCTCTTCTCGATCGGGCCGTCCCGACCAGCCCCTCTTGGGAGACTATGGGATGGGATGCCAATGATGAAAAGCGGGTTTACTATCAATCAGGATCATTCCCGCCCCCACAGCTTTCCCGCGTGGCGCGGAACGGGACGAATCGTTTGCCCCGCTAACCATCCATTGTGCTTGGCGGGGCGAATCGCCGGCGGGACGGAGCGGCCTGGCCCGCGCAGGGGCACCCGAGTCGCAGCGCCCCGGACTTACGCGACGGTCGCGAGCCCCAGTGCATCGAGCGCCGCGCCGACACCGTCCTCCGCCGCGAGCGCGATCGCCGCCCGCCGGGCGTGGGCGGCAATCGCATCGTCCTTCAGCAGCGCGTCGATCGCGGCGGCGGCGCGGTCCACGGTGTAGCGGCGCTTGGGCAGCACCGCGCCCAGCCCCGCCCGCGCGATCCGCGCGCCATTGTCGAACTGGTCGCCGAAGATCGCGCAGACGAGTTGCGGCACCCCCGCGCGGATCGCCTGCGCGGTCGTACCGATGCCGCCATGGCCGATCACCGCCGCTGCGCGCGGGAAGAGCTGGGAATGCGGCGCATAGCCGACGACGATCACGTCCTCGGCATCGACGCTGCGAAACTGCCCGACCATGTCGTCACCGACCAGCAGCACCGCCCGCCGGCCCAGCCGCCGCGCGACCTCCGCGCTCGCCGCATAGAAGCCGTCTTCGGCATAGACCGCCATGCTGCCCAGCGTGAAGACGAGCGGCGGCGGCCCCGCGTCGAGAAACGCCTCCAGCGCCGGCGAGAGCCCCTGCCCGGCGAACCCGCCATCGTAGAAGACGAAGCCGGTCTGGCAGAAGCTGGCGGGCGCATCGCCAGGCGCAGGCGCGAAGGCGGGCGACCACAGCCCGACCGCCCGTTCCACCGCCAGCGGCCCGGCGAGCATCTCGTTGCCGGCAAAGGGCGGCGCACCGGCCTCGGCCCGCAGCTGGGCGAACGGCTTCAGTCCCTTGGCGAAGCGCCGCTCGGCAAGGCGCAGCAGCGGACGCACGGCCCCCGGCCCGAACCATCGGCGCAGCGTCACCAGCACGGTTTCGCCGCGGGGCAGCACCGGCGGATCTTCGGCGGAAAGCAGCGTGATCGGCTGGAGCAGCGCGGTCGCCAGCCGGACGCCGGCTGCCTGCGCCGCGATCCGGGCGTGGATCGAGAAGCTGCTGGCAATCACCAGATCCGCCCCCGCCACCACCGGCTTCAGGTCCGCCAGCGTCACTGCGGCATAGGGCACCAGCACGCGGTTGACGATGAAGTCGAAGTCCTCGGCGATGGCGCGCGCCATCGCCCCCTCGTCCATCCCGGTATCGGCGATCAGCTGCGGCCCGTCGGGGCGGATGGGGTGGAATTCGATGCCGTGCCGCTCGGCGATCGACCGCACCGACTCCGCGCCGGCGAACACGGGCACATGCCCGCGCGCCTTGAGGCCGAGGGCCAGCGCGATGAAGGGGTGCACGTCCCCCAGCGTTCCCAGCGTCGCCAGTACCACCCGCATGCGCCTGCCCTCCCTGTCGGGAGCAGGCTGGTCGCAGGTGGCAGCGGCGCGGTCAATAAAGATCCTCCCCGGCACGGGGAGGGGGACCATTCGCGCAAGCGAATGGTGGAGGGGGGCATCCACACCGGACTCGCCTGCTGCGCTCCCCCTCCACCACCGCCTCCGGCGGCGGTCCCCCTCCCCGTTCCGGGGAGGATCGAAGCTCAATAGGCCCGGGCGACCAGGATGCGCTCGACCGCCGGCTTGCCGGTGAACAGGCAGCTGCCCTCCGCCGGTGCCGCGCCGCCGGGCACGTTGCGGAAGGTGAGCTTGAGCGCCTTGAGCCGCTCGACCACCGCGTCCAGCTCGGCGCCGGTCGGCTTGGCCCAGCTGACCTCGGCCCAGCCGGGGAACTTGACCGTATCCGCGAACATCGCGGCCAGTGCGTCGAAGTCGGTCACGTCGCGGCGGATGTTGCTGTCCAGCCGCTCGCGCGCGTCGAGATACAGGTTCTGCTGGATGCTCTCGAGGATCGCCGCGGCTTCCGCAACGAAGTCCGCGCGCGGCAGGATCTGCGCATTGAGCTTGCCGTCCTCGCGGTAGAGCTTGTCACGCTGGATCACCGAGACGTTGCCGCCGGCGACGTCGCGCCCGCCGACCTCGATCACGATCGGCGCGCCCTTCTTCACCCAGCCCCAGCGCTTGGTCTGCGCCTTGACCGCCTTGAGGTCGAGCAGTGCGCGCACCGGCTCGCCCAGCGCGCTGAGCTTGGCCAGTTCGGCCTGGAGCGACTTGCAATAGTCGATGGTGGCCGCATCCTCGGGCTGGTCGCGCAGCATCGGCACGATCACGATCTGCCACGGCGCCACCATTGGCGGCACGCGCAGGCCGTCATCGTCGCCGTGCACCATGATCAGCCCGCCGATCATGCGGGTGGAAACGCCCCAGCTGGTCGTCTGCGCCAGCTCGAACTGGCCTTCCGAATTCTGGAACTTGATGTCCTGCGCCGAGGAGAAGGTGGTGCCGAGGAAGTGCGAGGTACCGGCCTGCAGCGCCTTGCCGTCCTGCATCATCGCCTCGATCGAGAAGGTCGAGACCGCGCCCGGGAAGCGCTCATTCTCCGGCTTCTCGCCCGCGACCACCGGCATCGCCAGGCAATCCTCGGCGAAGCTGCGATAGACTTCGAGCATCTTGAGGGTTTCTTCCTGCGCCTCTTCCACCGTGGCATGGGCGGTATGCCCTTCCTGCCACAGGAATTCGGCGGTGCGCAGGAACATGCGGGTGCGCATTTCCCAGCGGACGACGTTCGCCCACTGGTTGATCAGCACCGGCAGGTCGCGCCAGCTCTGCACCCAGCGCGACATCGCAGCCCCGATCACCGTCTCCGAGGTGGGGCGGACTACCAGCGGCTCTTCCAGCTTGGCCTCGGGATCGGGCACCAGCCGGCCGTCCTTCTGGACGAGGCGATGGTGGGTGACGACCGCCATTTCCTTGGCGAAGCCGTCGACATGCTCGGCTTCCTTCTCGAAATAGGAAAGCGGGATGAACAGCGGGAAATAGCAGTTCTCGTGCCCGGTCGCCTTGATGCGATCGTCGAGCAGGCGCTGGATACGCTCCCAGATGCCATAGCCCCAGGGCCGGATCACCATGCAGCCGCGCACGCCCGAATCCTCGGCCATGTCGGCTTCGCTGATGACGGTCTGGTACCATTGCGCGAAATCGCCGTCGCGCGTGACGGAAAGGGCGTGCTTGATCATGCCCCAGCGCTTAGCGGCTGGACGCGCCGACGCAAGGGCCGGCGCGCCCATCCGCTGCCGGTCACTTCTTGTAGAGGCCGCCGACCTTGTTGCCCTTGGGCGGCTTCTGTACCCCGCCGATCACATAGGTGGGCGCGGAATTGCCGACCAGCGTGGCGGGGCTCTCGGTGCGGATCCACGGCTTCATCGTCGGGCCGGCGGTAATGACGTTGTTCTTGATGACGATGTTGTTGCCCGGGCCGATATAGATGGCGTGCCACATCGTGCTGGTGAACACGTTGTCGGTAATCTCGATATTGTCGTACCCGCCGATCTTCGCTTCATCGCCGAAGAACACGCCCTGGAACTCGTGCCCGGGGGCACCGTCGAAATTATTGTGATGGATGGTCACATTCTTGCACGCGGTGGTCTTGCTGCGGGTCCAGCACTGGATCGCGTCCGGGTGCGCGCCCGGCACCGGGCGGAAATCGTAGAAATGGTTGTTGACGACCTTGGCGCCGTTGACGGCGGCGAGGTTGATCGAATCCGTGCCCAGATAGCTGAAACTGTTGCTGTCGATCACGACATCGGCACTGTCGTCGAAGGTCAGCGCGACGTTGAGCTCGCGAAACGTCACGCCGGTGACCGTCATGCGCCGCGTACCCCGGAAGTAGACGCCGTTCATGTCGTCGGCCGGCGAGCCGTTGAGCGAGCCATGGACGGAGCCGCCCTTGATCGTCACGTCGGAGCCGCCGCTGATCTCGACGATCTTGGCCCAGGAGGGTTCGCTGCCCCGCACGCGGGTGAATTCGAGATTTTCGAGGACGAGGTTGCGCGGATCCTTCAGCCAGAAGCGCGAGAACCTCGCCGGCCGCTTGGGATCCTGGCTGCGGATCGTCACCGGCTTGTCGAACTGCGCGTTGCCGAACTGGACCATGCCATAGTCGCCCGGTGCCACGATGATCGTGTCGCCGCTCTTCGCCCTGGCCACGGCGGCATTCAGCTGCGCCGGGGTCGTGACGGTGTAGGCCGCCGCCATGGCGAGAATTGCAACGCTCATTCCTTCACTCCCAAGCCGCTATCCGCACGGCATCATACCGCTGCGGACGAGCGAACGAAGCACAAAGCGACACGCCCGCCCAAAGTTTCCCCCGCCCTGCCGCGCCGCAACATGGAACGCCCCTGGAAGCGTGGAGGCACGATCCGACCTTGGGCGCGCAACTGCAGGAAATTGCATCCGATATCTCGCCGCAACGCACAAAATGGAGGATACAGTCTTTGACTTGCCCCCTTGCTCCGCTAAAGGTGCGGCGTCGATGCGCGAGGGGGTGCGCGCGCGGTGCGCTGCCGGTGCGCCCGTGCCATGTTCTGGGATGTCTTGAATGAGCTTGGGCCGCAACGCCGCCGTGAACCTCGTCGGCGCCATCGTTTCAAGCCTGGTCGGCATCGTCACCGTTCCGCTGTACCTGCACGCAATCGGCGCCGACCGCTTCGGCGTGCTGGCGATCGGCTGGCTGTTCCTCAACACCTTCGGCTTTCTCGACTTCGGGCTGACCCGCGCCACCCAATATCGCATCGCCGCCAACGGCGACGAGGACCGCCCGGCGAGCGCCAGGACCATCGCCACCGCGATGACGCTGTGCGTGCCGATCACGGTCGTCGGGTTCGCGCTGATCTGGTTCGCGATCAACTATTTCTTCTCCGGCCATTTCAAGAGCAGCGAAGAACTGCGGATCGAGGTGCTGCAAAGCGCCTATGTGATCGCGTCCTGCTGGCCGGTGGTGCTGTTCTCGGCGGTGCTCAACGGCGCGTTGCTCGGGCGGCGGCGCTTCGTGCTGGTCAACATCTCGACGGTCGCCTCGTCGCTGCTGTTCCAGCTGGTGCCGCTGATCGTCGCCTGGACGCTGGGGCCCAACCTGCGCGAGCTGCTGATCGCCGCGCTGGTCGGCCGGGCGCTGCCGATGCTGGGGCTGGTGCCGGCGCTCTACGTGCAGTTCCTGCGCGGCTGCGCCTTGCACTTCAGCGGCAAGGAGGCCCGGGCGCTGCTCGGCTATGGCCAATGGGCCTCGCTCACCAGCGTAATCGCCACGGTGCTGACGATGGCCGACCGTTTCCTGATCGGCGCGCTGCTCGGCCCGGTGGCCGTCACCATCTACACTGCGCCGCTCCAGCTGGCACAGCGCGTCTCGATGCTCCCCGCGGCGCTATCCGGCGCCCTGTTTCCGCAACTGCCTACCGCGGCGCCCGAGGAGCGGATGAACCTGCAGGTTCGCTGCATCGAGATCCTGATGGGCAGCCTCACCGTGCTGATCGGCGGGGGGTTGCTGCTGACCGCGCCATTCCTCGACCTGTGGCTCGGCAAGACCATCGGCGGACCCGCCACGCCGGTGGCGCTGTTGCTGTTCTTCGGCGCATGGTGGACCGCGCTCGCGATCATCTCGTTCAGCGGGCTGCAGGCCAGCGGCCGCCCGCAGGCGAGCGCCGCGGTGCAGGCCGCCGAGCTGCCGCCCTTCCTGATCGGCCTCTATTTCGGGGCGAAGTGGGCCGGCGTTCCGGGCGCCGCGGCGGTCTACCTGCTGCGCTCGATACTCGATTATGCGCTGCTCACCTGGCAGGCGGGGCTGCTCGGCCGCACGCTGAAGCCGACCCTGGTCTGCGCCGGCATCATGACGCTCGCCTGCCTGGCCGGCTCGCTGTACCGGTATTCGGTGCCGATCTGGTTCCTGCTCTCCGCCGCCATCGCCCTGGCGCTGGTCGCGAGCGGCTGGTGGGCCGCGCCGGCGGGGGACCGTGCCCGGCTGGCCGGCCGCCTCAGCCGATTTGTCCCGGCGCTGTCGCGTTTCGCCTAGTATAGCTTCGTACAACGGTTCGCGGCCGTGGGGCGCCGCAAGTGGAGGATCCGGATGAAATACGACGTCGTCATCTCGACGCTGAACCGCGCGGAGGCCCTCAAGGCCTCGCTGCTCCTCCTGGAGGCGCAGAGCGCGCCGCCGAGCAACATCATCATCGTCGATGCCAGCGACGATCATGAAGCGATCAAGGCCGTCGTCGAGCCGGCGATCAACCGCGACCGGTTCAACTATCGCTGGGTTCCCAGCACGGTGAAGAACCTGCCCTATCAGCGGAACACGGGCATCCAATATGTCGAGAACGAGATCGTCTTCATGCCCGACGACGATTCGATGTTCTACCAGCACTCGGCGGAAGAGATCCTGACCGCCTACCGGCTGGATACCGAGGGCCGGGTCGGCGGCGTCAGCGGCCATCATGCGCGCAGCGCACCGGGCGAAGCGATCCTCGCCTACAAGCGCAGCGGCCTGCGCGCCTTCAAGGAGCTGATCCAGCCCTATCGCAACAAGGCCGAGGCCTATATCGCGCCCAAGCCGTTCACCACCTTCGCGCGCGAGCAGTGGAAGGCGCAGGGTCCCTTCCCTTCCTTCATCGACGGCAAGCGCTTCGTCGCCACCGAGACCATGGGCGGCTATCTGATGACGCTGCGCACCGAGGTGGCCAAGACCCTGCGCTTCAACGACGTGCTCGGCTACGGCATCGGCTATGGCCTCCACGAGGACATGGACATCGGGCTGCGCATCCAGCGCGACGGCAAGCTGCTCGTCGCCGCGGTCGAGGCGCCGATCTATCACAATTTCTTCCCGTCGAAGCGCGCGGCGGGCTTCAACTACGGCTTCTGCCACATCGCCAACTACGCCTATGTCTGCTGCAGCGTGATGCCGAAGAGCAGCAAAGCGTACCAGCAGTTCGCCCGCTATGCCCAGTACAAGCTGATGCTGTACCGGCTCGCCGCGACCGACGATTTCGGCAAGGACGTGCTGCGCGGCGCGCGGGTCGGCTGGGAAAGCGCCAAGGAGCTCGCGGCGGCGACGCCGGAGACGCTCGACGACGTCTACCGCAGCCTGTGCGACCGCTTCATCGAGCGCAAGAAGCCGGCCTGAGCCCTGCCCGACCGGCGCCGCGCGGCCAAGTGCCGCCGCAGCGCCTCGCGGACGCCGGCGTTATGCCGCGGCGTCCGCGGCCTCGGCCGCCTTGGCCCGCTTGCCCAGATAGACGAGCGCCACCCCGATCCCGAACAGCATCCAGTAGAGCGACTCGTTGTCGCCCTGCGACAGCACCGATCGCGAGGTCAGGAAGGTCACGTAGACCGCCGCGAAGGCGAGTTCGGGCGGGTAGCCGGACACGCGAGAAAAGATGCCCTGATAGGACAGCATCAGCACCAGCGCGACCACGCCACCGAAGAAGGTGAAGAACCCGATCACGCCATAGTCCGCCGCGGTCGACAGATAGCCGCTGTCGATCGACAGGAACCCGCCCTGGGTCCGCCAGCCCACCGCGCCGGCGCCCTCACCCGGGCCATAGCCGAGCAGCGGGCGCTTCGCGATCGCCGGGATGCCCAGCGCCCACTGTTCCTGGCGGCCCTGATTGCTCAGCTGCGTGGCACCGCCGCCCAGCACGCGGTTATGCACCGCCGGCACGAACGCGATGGCGCCGATGAACACCACCATGAAGGCGGGATAGATCATCGTCGCGGAGAGGCCGATCAGGCCGCCGCGGTCGGTCCGCCAGCGCCGCAGCGCCCAGAGCAGCAGATAGACGACGTGCGCGGTGATCCCGCCGACCACCGCCAGGCGCGCGCCGCTCAACACGGCCGACACCCAAAGCGCCAGATCGAACAGGATCCACGCCGCCAGGCCGCCCACGCCCTTGGCATTGACGATGCGGTGCAGGGCGAGCGGCATCATCAGCGCGACCAGCTCGCCCCACACCAGCGACACGGTGAACGTCGTCACCACGCGATAGGTATCGCGGAAATTCGGCGTGAGGACCTGCTTCAATATGTCGTCGTCGACATGGAGCCAGCTGGGGATCGAATAGGCCCACAGCACATGCTGGGCGCGATACTCGAACACGCCGATCACCATCAGGACCGAGACATAGACGAGCAGCCAGTTCATCCACCAATCGATCGACCGCTTGCCGGTTCCCAGCACCCAGAGCGCGACGAAGAACATCGGCGTGACGGTGTAGGTGCTGGCAAGCAGGCGCGGCAGATCGGAAAAGGGCGAGACCGACAAGATCGAGGCCAAGACCTGCGCGACGAGGAAGGCGAGGAAGAGCGTCGACGCCGGCCGGCTCGCCTTCAGGATTTCCTTGGTTTCCGCGCGGTACTGGCGCGATATCGACAGGCAAATCAGCAGCAGCAGGAAGATCGCCGCCGCCACGACGCGGCGCACCGAAATCCAGGGCAGGCCGGCGACCGAGACCGCGATATAGTTGGGCCACAGCAACAGCGCGCCGAGGAAGATGGAGAAAAGCCGGGTGAGCGCCTCGGTCGGCGCCCTGCGCGCCTCGGGCAGCGCCCAGATGACCGCGAGCGCGACGAGGCCGAGCGGCGCCGCCATCATGCCGAGCAAGCTCGGCGGAAGGATCGCCGCCGCGATGCCGTAGAAGGCAGCGGCGAAGACGAGGAAGACGAGCAGGGTCAATCGGCGGGCCGCGATGACCCAGCCGGCACGCTGCGGCTGATAGAGGGGCAGAACGTCGACGCGCTTGCGCAGCAGCGCCTGCAGCCAGGCCGGACGCCGCCATCCCCGCTTATGTCCGCTTCCACGTCCACGCCGCCACCGGGGAAGGCCGCTCCTCAAACTTGCCGCGGTCTTCATCGACAACTCCTCGAGCGCAACTGCCAGCCGTAAAGATACGCGTCGCCATACGGCCCGCATTACCGTGGTCCGTTTGGGTCAGCGCCCCATGATTTGCAAGATATATGACGCACCGCGCAAATGGATGCGGGCCGGACGCCAGGGCGCCGGCCCGTCACCCTGATTACCGCCGCTCGTCAGACATGGTAGAGATCGAGCGCGGCACTTCGGCCCGACAGCAGCGCCCCGAAGCCGCTGGTGCCGAACGTGCCGGTGCCGGCCGCCACCGTATTGGCGAGAACCGTCTGGAGCTGCGAGACCTGCGCCGTCGCCGTGGTCAGCGTGCTGGTGGTGGCCAGCGTGGCGGCGGGCGCAAGCGGCTGCTGGACGGCCGAGCTGCCGCCGGTGGTGAGCAGCGAGGTCGCCGTGGCGGCCAGCCCCTTGGTGAGGCCGTACTTCACGGTGTCCGCCGCCGTCGTGCTGCTCGCCACGCCCAGCGACACGACCTGGGCGGCACTCAGCGCGCCGTCGCGGAGTTCGATGTCGCCGATCGTGCCGCTGGCGGTATCGGTGAACTGCCCACCGATATACAGGCCGGCGGAGAGCACCGGCTGCGTCGTTCCCTTCACCGTGCCGGTGCCGCGGACCACGCCGTCGACATAGAGGATCGCCTGGCTGCGGCTGCTGTCATAGGTCAGGGCGATCTTGTGATTCGCCGTGTCCGTCAGACCCGCACCCTTGGTGGTGACCGTATAGCTCTGCCCCGCCGAGTTCGTCATCGAGAAGCTCAGCTCCCCGCTTGCCAGCAACGAAACGCCCCAGCTGCGGAAGATGCCGAGGATCTGCCCCGCCCGCGAGGTCGACGAGTCGCGCTTGAAGTCGAAGCTCAGCGAGAAGGCCGACAGCGAGTAGATCTGGCGCGTGCCGTCGCGGGTCAGCTCCATGCCCGTGCCGTTCACGATGTGGAAGCTCTTGCCGGTCACCGCGGTCAGGTCGATCGCCTTGGACGTGGCGGTGGAAGCCCAGCGCGAGTCGTCGACCAGGCCCTTGCCGTTGAAGCTCAGGTCGAGCAGCAGCGACGGATTGGCGGCCTTGGCGCTCGCCAGGTCCGACGAGACCAGCGCCGCCGCCGCGCTGCCGACCGGCGGCTGGTAGCCGATGCCCGGAATGACCAGATCCGCGAGACGCGCCGCGCTGCCGGCGTTGAGCCCCAGCAGCTTGCGCATCGTCGCCGGGTCGTTGTTGATGGCGTAATTCTTCCCCATCGTCATGTTGGTGGCCGTGTCGGTGATGACGCGATCGGTGACATTGTTTGCAACCGTGCCGCCGTTCACCTGGTCCAGGCGAATCCACAGATCGATCCCGTCGGGCTGGGAAACCACGGTGTTGCCCGTGACGTTGACGTTCTGGCCGTGCGTGACGTTGATGCCGTGATAATAGCCGTTTTCGTAGATCAGGTTATTGTTGATGTTGATGTTGGTATACGGGAGATTCCCGTCCTCGTCGTTCATGAAGATGCCCTGGTTCCCCTTGCCGGCACCCTGCATGATGACGTTGTTCGAGATGGTGATGTTGCTGTTCCCCTTGACCTTCTTGGCCGTGAAGAACTGGATCGCGTCGGGATGCTCGCCGCCGACCGGGTACAGGCCGGTGAAGCTGCTGCCGTCGATGAGCAGATTGCTCATTTCCGTGAAATTGGTGTGGTCGCGGCGATTTTCGTGGAAGCTGCTGTTGAGGATCTTCATGCCGTCGTCGTTCTGCGCCACGAGGCCGACGCCGAAGTGATCGAACGACGAGTTCTTGATGACCACGTTCGACGAATCGCGCACGAACAGTCCCCACCCCTTCGACAAGGAAGGATCCCCGGTACCACCGCTCACCGTCACATTGTCGAGGGTGACGTTGGTCGACGTGCCGATATTGTCGAGCCGGCTGTTGTCGTCGGTCGGCTTGAAATCGGTCTGCGCGATCAGATCCTTGAGCGTCACGTTGCTCGACGAGTAGATCGTGAACTGCGAGATGTTCGCCTTGTTGTTCTGGTCCAGCGAGGTGATCGTCACGTTGGACGTGAAGTTCTTGCTGGTAAGGGTGACGCTCGAATAGGTCCCCGCGGCAAGCTTGATGGTCTCGCCGCCTTTCGCCGCCTTCAGGGCAGCGTCCAGTTCGGCCTGATTCTTGACGATGATATCCGGCATGTTTGCACTCGTACTAGTTCGACCCCCGTCGAACGTTGATCCCAGCACCAGGTAAATATCGGTATTGGTTCAACATTGGCCGAAAGGATCCGGTAAATTTTCCCTTGACCCTGTTTCGCGTTCGCGGCCGAAGCGTGTGAAAACGCGTGCTTTTACTCGACGCCGCACTGCAGCGTGGCTATGCAACCGCCATGCTCGAACGCCCTGCGCCCGAGGTCAGCATCCTGGTGGTGGCCTATAATTCCGCGCCGTTCCTGGCCGAATGCTTCTCGAGCATCGCCACAGCGGCCGCGACGACTCCCCACGAGATCCTGCTGATCGACAATGGCGACGGATCGAGCGAAGCCTTTGCCCGCACCCACTTCCCCGACGTCCGGATCGTCCCGAGCGAAGGCAATATCGGGTTCGGCGCCGGCAATAACCGGCTGGCGGCGCAGGCGGTCGCACCGCGACTGCTGCTGCTCAACCCCGACGCCGCCCCGGTTCCCGGCGCGGTCGACCGGCTGGTCGCCTTTTCGAAGCAGCATCCGCAGGCGGCGGCCTGGGGCGGGCGCTCCTATTCGCCGGAAGGTGCGCTGGACGCCGCCAATTTCATGGCGCTTCCCACGCCCACCGATTTTCTCGTCTCGGTGATCGACAGCCGGTCGCTGCGCCGCGGCGGGCTGCCGGCGGGGGCGACCGAGCCCGGTCCGGTCGAGGTGCTGAACGGCGGCTTCATGATGGTCCGCGCCGATGTCTGGCGGGCGATCGGCGGGTTCGACGAAAGCTTCTTCCTGTACGCGGAAGAGATCGACCTGTTCGAGCGGATCCGGGCGCGCGGCGATGTCGTGCTGGTCGATCCCGGGGTCGGCGTCATCCACAATACCGGCAGCGGCCAGTCGATGTCGGCCAGCCGGCTGCTCTACCTCACCACCGGGCGCATGCATTATGCCCGCAAGCATTTCAGCCCGCTGGGAGCGTGGGTCACGGGGTGCGCGATGTGGCTCACCGCCGCCAAGTTCGCCTGGGTGTCGCCGCTGCTCGCGCGACTCAAGCCGCACGATGCGGAGCGCTTGCGGCAGCTGGGCCAGGGCTGGGGCGCGGTGCTCCGCCAGCGGCCCGCTTGGTGGTCGGGCTATGCGGGACGCGGCGCCCGAAACTGAAAGCCGGGCCGCGCGATCGCGGCCCGGCCCTCGCTCAGTTCGCGTTCCCCGCCGCGGGCGCAGCGGCGCCCGGCGCGGCCGGCTTCGGCGCGTTGCCCTGGAGCTGCGGCGGCGCACTGTAGCCCGGCTGGTACTTCACGGTTTCCCGCGCCTTCTTCAGACGGTCGTTCAGCTGGGCGTCGGCCGCCTTGCTGAACCGCTCGCTGCGCAGCGCATTGAGCGCCAGGTTGCGCGCCTGGTCCGCCGGCAGCGGCTGCACGGTGGTGGCGGTGATCACGTTCGCGGTCAGCCCCTGCTGGCTCGGCAGGATGAACATTTCCTGCGGCGGCAGCGCGGCGATCTTGCCGGCGATCTCCGGCGGCAGCGCGGCCGTGTCGATCTGGCTCGGCGCGCGGCGGAACTGGACGCCGTCCGCCGAAAGCTTGGCCACGAGCTGGTCGATCGTCTTGAGCGGCGCGAACTGCTTCAGCTTCTCGGCCGAGCTGGGCGGCGGGAACACCACCTGATCGATCGTGTAGACCTTGCGCTGGGCGAACCGATCCGGATGCGCGGCCTGATACTTCTCGATTTCGGTATCGGTCGGCTGGGCGATGCCGCTGGCGATCTTGTCGCGCAGCATCGTGGTGAGGATCAGCTCGTCGGCGCGCCGTTCCTGGATGAGGAAGGCCGGCGTCTTGTCGAGCTTCTGCTCGCGGGCGACCTTGGCGAGAATCTTGCGCTCGATGATGCGCTGCAGCGCCATCTGCTCGGCTACCTTGCGATCCGTGCCCGGGGGGACCTGCGAAGCCTGCAGCTCGGCGTTGAGCTCGAAGACGGTGATTTCCTCGCCGTCGACGCTGGCGACCACCTGCCCCTTGTCGAGCTTGCCCCCCTTGCCCCCACATCCGGAGACGGCCAGCGCGGCCGCAGCCACCGCCGTAACCAGGTACAATTTCTTCATGAAGACCTCCCCACCGCCGCGGAATTGCGCACGGCACAAACTTCTACTTGAACCTATTCGGACGGGCGGGCATCCGCAATAGCGTTGGCAGCGCAGCATCACTCCCATGCAGGGACGTGCAGGATCAAGGGAATGGCATGGCAGACGCGACCGCGATGGAGACAACGGCCATCAAGCCGTTGAAAATGTGTCTCGCCGCTTCAGGCGGTGGCCATCTCCGGCAAATCCTCGACCTGGAGTCGGTGTGGCGCGAACATGAATATTTCTTCGTTACCGAAGATACGGCGCTGGGCCGCAGCCTTGCCGAGAAACACCCGGTCGAGCTGGTCGAACATTACGCCCTCGGCCAGGCCAAGCTCGGCCACCCGCTGCGCATGCTCGGCGGTGCCTGGCGCAACCTGCGCCAGAGCCTGTCGATCCTGCGCCGGCACAAGCCCGATGTGGTGATCTCCACCGGCGCCGGCGCGGTCTATTTCACCGCGCTGCTCGCCAAGCTGTCGGGCGCCAAGTTCGTCCATATCGAGAGCTTCGCCCGCTTCGATCACCCCTCGGCCTTCGGCAAGATGGTCAAGGGCATCGCCACGGTGACGATCGTCCAGTCCGCGGCGCTCAAGCAGACCTGGCCGGATGCGGAACTGTTCGATCCGTTCCGCCTGCTCGACACCCCCCGCCCGCCCAAGCAGCCGCTCACCTTCGCCACGGTCGGCGCCACCCTGCCCTTCCCGCGGCTGGTGCAGGCGGTGCTCGACCTCAAGCGCGCCGGGGGCCTGCCGGGCAAGCTGGTGCTGCAATATGGCGACCAGGACCTGCCCGACCCCGGCATCCCCGACGTCGAGATTCGTCGGACCATCCCGTTCGACGATCTCCAGCTGCTGCTGCGCGACGCGGACATGGTGATCTGCCACGGCGGCACCGGCTCGCTGGTCACCGCGCTGCGTGCCGGCTGCCGCGTCGTCGCCTTCCCGCGCCGCCACGACCTGGGCGAGCATTATGACGATCACCAGGAAGAGATCGCCCAGACCTTCGCCGACAGGGGCCTGCTCCAGGCGGTGCGCGACGAGCGCCAGCTCGGCGCCGCGGTGGCAGCCGCCAAGGCGACCGAGCCGCAGCTGGCGACCACCGACCATACCGCGCTCGCCGCCCGGCTGCGCGAACTGCTGGCGCAGTGGAGCGCCAAGCGATGAGCGCCCCGCGGATCAGCGTCGTCATCCCGCACTACAACGATCCGCAGGCGCTGCGGCAGTGCCTCGACGCGCTGGAGCGCCAGACGGTCGGCCGCGACGCGTTCGAGATCATCGTCGGCGACAACAACTCGCCCTGCGGGCTCGCCGCAGTGGAGGCCGCAGTGGCGGGCCGCGCCCGGATCGTGACCGTGCTCGAAAAGGGCGCGGGGCCCGCGCGCAACGGCGCGGCGGCGGAAGCGCGCGGCGAGATCCTCGCCTTCACCGACAGCGACTGCGTGGTCGAGCCCGGCTGGCTGGCCGGCGGCGTCGCGCACGTCGCGCCCGGCCGGTTCGTCGGCGGCCATATGTATGTGCTGAAGCCCGAGGGACGGCTGAGCGGCGCCGAGGCGCTGGAGATGGCGCTGGCCTTCGACAATGAAGGCTATGTGCGCCGCACTCACTTCACCGTCACCGCCAACCTGTTCGTGATGCGCGCCGATTTCGCGCGGGTCGGCGGCTTCCGCACCGGCGTGTCCGAGGACATGGAATGGTGCCACCGCGCGATCGGCATGGGACTGACGATCGACTATGCCCCCGAGGCGTCGGTGGGGCACCCGCCCCGTCCGGACTGGACAACGCTGCTCGTCAAGACGCGGCGCATCCAGCGCGAGCTGTTCCTGTTCCATCTCGAGCGCCCGCGCGGGCGACTGCGCTGGCTGGCGCGTTCGGTACTGCAGCCCGCGCTGATTCCGGCCGATGCCGCCAAGATCCTGCGCACGCCCGGGACGCGAGGGTCGCGGGCCCGCGCACTCGCCACGCTGGTGCGGCTTCGCTTCTGGCGGGGCGGGGCCGGGCTGCTCCAGCTGCTCGGCCGTCCGGTCTGAACGCGCCCGATCGGGCGCCACGGGGCGACGGGCCTGCCGCCGCCGCCCCGCACCGCGACGATCAGACCAGCGCCAGCGCGTCTTCCAGCGTGCCGCTGTCGAGCCGCAGGCGGCCGACCATCAGCCACAGATAGACCGGCAGCGTATCGTCGGTGAAGCGGAAGCGGCGTTCGCCGTCCTGCGCGTCGGTTTCCAGGCTCAGCTGGCCCGCCAGCGCGCCGAGTTCCTGCTCGATCTGCGCGGCGGTAATCGAGGATCCCGGCAGCAGGTCGACCACGGCCTGGCCGCTGAACCAGCCGTCGGCCGAACGCGACGCCTCGCCCAGCGCGGCAACGAGCGGATCGTAGCGGCCGCCGACGAACTTGCGCATCTCCGTCACCGCGCGCGGCGGCATCCGGCCCTCGATCTCGAGGATCGCCTGGTCGAGCGCGCGGCGCAGGTGGCCGGCATCGACGGTGAGGCGTCCCTGATCGAGCGCCTCCAGCGCCGAATGGTGGCACAGCAGCCGCGCGAAATAGGGCGAGCCCAGCGCGAGCAGGTGGATGATGCGGGTGAGGTTCGGATCGAAGCGAACGCCCGAGGCGGTCTCGCCGAGGCCGATCATCTCCTGCACTTCCGCCTCTTCCAGCCGCGGCATCGGCAGGCCGATGATGTTGCGGCGGATCGACGGCGCGTAGCCGATCAACTCCTGCAGGTTCGAGGCCACGCCCGCGATCACCAGCTGGACGCGGGCCGAGCGGTCCGACAGGTTCTTGACCAGTTCGGCGACCTGCTGGCGGAAGGTGACGTCGGTCACGCGATCATATTCGTCGAGGATGATCAGCACGCGGGTGCCGGTGATGTCCGTGCACAGATCGGCCAGCTCGCCCGGGCCGAAGCTGCCCGAGGGGAGGCGGTCGGCGAGGCTGCCGCCGCTTTCCGCCTCACCCGCATTGGGCGCGACGCCGCGGTGGAACAGCAGCGGCACGTCCTGCAGGACCGCGCGGAAGACGTCGCTGAAATTGGCGTTCGCGCCGCAGGTCGCGTAGCTGACGATATAGCTGGATTCGCGCGCAACGTCGGTCAGGACGTGGAGCAGCGAGGTCTTGCCGATGCCGCGCTCGCCATAGAGCACGATATGGCTGCGCTGGCTCTCGATCGCCGAGATCAGCCGCGCCAGCACGCCCAGGCGCCCGGCGAAGCTCGACCGATCGGCAACCGGCTGGGTCGGCGTGAAGAAGGTCGCGAGCGCGAACCGGGCACGGGTGATCTCGCGCCGTTCCTCGCGGCGGCGATCGAGCGGCCGGTCCAGCGCCGAGGCGCGGAAGGTCGGGAAGTCGGGGCGCCCGCGGCCGCCATGCGCGTCACGGTGCGGCACCACCGTTGCCGCCAGCGGGTAATAGCCGTCCTCTTCGGGCACTTCCCGACGACCGAACGGCCACAAGAACTTTAGCGCGGAACCTACAGCCACTCGAACACCTCTTAAAATCGTGCGCCATCGCGGAAGACGGCGGACCCTGGCTCGCGCCCGACGGCGCCCCCCTCGTGCACCGACACCTCTACTCAGCGGCGCTTAAAGAACTCGTACGGTTTGATGACCAGTGCGATATACGCCAGTACCAGGACGATCGTAATGATCGCGAACGCGTGATAGTTCTCGTTCCCCAGATAATTTGCCACGGCACAGCCCACCGCCGGCGGCAAATAGCTGATCATCGTGTCCCGTACTACCGAATCGGCCTGGGACCGCTGCAAGAAGATCACGATCAGGCCCGCGAATATCGCGATGGTCACCCAATCATAGGGCGTCTGCATGCATTTCCTTTCTATTCGGCGCCTGAATCGAAGAACTTCCGGCGTCGCCACCCCTTGCACTAGCAGCGCGACGCGCCATTCGCTAGATACCGCACCGCGTGATAAAAGGTCGTTAAAACGCCCGACTGCAAAAAAAATGAAGGTCGGCCCGCCGTTGATCGCGCACGCACCGCCGCGCAGCACAACCGTATAGGAGAATGTTCCCATAGAGGGAAAGAGTGCCGCATGGCATCGTTCGATCTGGTTGCTTGTACTGGAGGCCATTGGTAATGAAGCGCGGAACCGGGGGGACATTTGTGCCAGTAATTCACGTTCGACAGGCCGAAAAACGACGCCTTGCCGGCCCGCTCGCGCGCACGTATCCGATGATTGCGCTGCTGGTGACGGCCGCTACGATCCAGCCGGCGATCGCGCAGCGTCGGCCATTTGCCGCGCGTCCGAGCGGCGGCGAGCGCCAGATCGATATCCGCGCGACGACGCTGCTCGAATATAACGACAATGTGGTGCTGAACGATCCGCGGATCAGCCAGGGCGGCTCGCGCGGCGACGCGCTCGCGGCCCCCTCGATCGACGTCAACATCGTGCTGCCCCGCGCCACCGGCTCGGTCTATCTGGTCGGCACCGCCGGCTACCGCTTCTACAAGCGGTACACCAATCTCAACCGCGAGGCGATTTCGCTGACGGGCGGTGCGGACCAGCGGCTCGGGCCGTGCGTCGTGCATGGCGAGGTGAGCTACCAGCGCCAGCTCAGCGACCTGTCGAGCATCGCCGTGCAAGACACGACGAACGCGTTCAACAATACCGAACAGGCCCGCAACTACACGGCCGATGTCGGCTGCGGCGCCGAATATGGCCTCCGCCCGGCGGTGTCGTTCACCCATACCGAACTGCGCAACAGCCTTGCCCAGCGCCGCTATGCCGATGCCGACACCAACTCGGTGTCGGGCCAGCTCGGCCTCACCTCGCCCTCGCTGGGGACGGTGGCGCTGTTCGGGCGCATGTCGGACAGCAAATATATTCACCGCGTGGTGCCGGTCGTCGGTGGCCAGGACGGCATCAAGAGCTATGCGGCGGGCGTCCAGCTCGAGCGCTCGGTCGCCAACCGGCTCAACTTCCGCGGCTCGGTGAACTACACCAAGGTCGATCCCAAGCTTGCGTCGACCCGCAGCTTCAGCGGCATCGGCTTCGATCTGTCCGCCGCGTATTCGGCCGATCTGTACAATGTGCAGATCACCGGCTCGCGCACCGCCCAGCCCTCGGCGATCCTGTTCGTGGGCTATGAGATCGTGACGACGCTGTCCGGATCGGTCACCCGCAAGCTGTCCGAACGCATCCAGCTCACGGTGCAGGCCAACCGCACCTGGCGGGAGCTGGCATCGTCGCCGCTCTTCCCGGGCGCGCCGATTGCCGGCAACGATGTGTCGACGTCCATTTATGGTAACGCGACGTTCAAACCCAATCGCCGATTAAGCTTCACCCTCGGCGCGGGCTATGATCGGCGCACGACCACCGCCCAGCTGTTCCAGTACCGCGCCAAACGTATCAATCTCTCGACTTCGCTGTCGCTCTGACAAGGGCCGTATCATGCACGAAAAGAATAGCTTCCTGATCGTTTCGGCGCTCGCCGGCATCGTCGCGCTGGCGGCACCGGCGGCCGCGCAGATTCCCACCCGGTCGGTGCCCGCCCCGGCGCGCGCGCGCCCCGCCGCTCCGACGGCACAGCAGCAGCAGCAGCAGACCCAGGCGCCGTCCACGCCCGCCGCGGGTGCGCCTGCACAAACGGCGACGGTCGCCCCGGCGGCAACCGCCCCGGCCGGGTACAAGATCGGCGTCGACGACGTGATCGAAGCCGACGTGCTCGGCCAGAGCGATTTCAAGACGCGCGCCCGCGTCCAGGCCGACGGCACCGTGACCCTGCCCTATCTGGGCGCGGTGCAGGTCAAGGGCGAGACCGCGATCACGCTCGCCGAGAAGCTGGCGGGCCTGCTGCGCGCCGGCGGCTATTACGCCAAGCCGATCGTCAGCGTGGAGATCGTCGGCTTCGTCAGCAACTATGTGACCGTGCTCGGCCAGGTGAATACCTCCGGCCTCCAGCCGGTCGATCGTGGCTACCACGTCTCCGAGGTCATTGCCCGCGCCGGCGGCCTGCGCGGCGAAGCGGCGGACTTCGTCGTCCTCACCCGCGCCGACGGCACCAGCGCCAAGCTCGACTACAAGAAACTGGCCCAGGGCGGCCCGAATGACGATCCCGTGGTGACCCCCGGCGACAAGATCTTCGTCCCCGAGGTCGAGCATTACTACATTTATGGCCAAATTAACGCGCCTGGCGTATACGCGATTCGATCGGACATCACGCTCCGTCGCGCGCTGGCCCAGGGCGGCGGTCTCGCCGCCGCAGGCTCGATCAAGCGCGTGAAGGTGACGCGGGATGGCAAGGAACTCAAGTTGAAGCTGGACGATCCGATTCTTCCGGGCGACACGATCGTCATCGGCGAGCGATTGTTCTGATCTTGGCAATGATGGCAGCGGACGAGGCCCACCAGTGAATATTGTTCAGTTCTTCCGCATTCTCTGGGTGCGCCGGTGGATCATCCTCCCGGCGTTCCTCGTCTGCGTCGCCACCGCCACGATCGTGGTCCAGTTCCTGCCCGAGCGCTACAAGGCGAGCACCCGGGTGGTGCTCGAGACGTTCAAGCCCGATCCCGTCACCGGCCAGGTGATGAGCTCGCAGTTCATGCGCGCCTATGTCGAAACGCAGACGCAGCTGATCGAGGATTATGCGACCGCGGGTCGCGTCGTCGACGAACTCGGCTGGGCCAATGATCCGGCCAACATCGCCGCGTTCAACAGCTCGTCCGCGGCGGCCACCGGTGATATCCGCCGCTGGCTCGCCAAGCAGATCATCGACAACACCAAGGCCGATGTGATGGAGGGGAGCAACATCCTCGAAATCTCCTATTCGGACAGCTCGCCCGAGCGCGCCGAACGCATCGCCAACCTGATCCGCACCTCGTTCCTCGCCCAGTCGCTCGCCGCGAAGCGCCAGGCCGCCACCAAGTCGGCGGACTGGTACGCCCAGCAGGCCGATGCCGCCCGCCAGGCGCTCGCCGCCGCGGTGCAGGCCCGCACGGACTTCGTGAAGAAGACCGGTATCGTCCTCACCGAGACCGGCACCGACCTCGAAACCCAGAAGCTCGAGCAGCTCCAGGGCCAGACTACCGCCGCCGCCGCACCGGTGGTCGCGGCCGCGGCCAGCGGCATGGGCCCCGCGCAGATGCAGCTCGCCCAGATCGACCAGCAGATCCAGCAGGCGGCGACGAATCTCGGCCCGAACCACCCGGCGTTCCAGGCGCTGCAGCGCCAGCGCGAGGTGTTCGCCAAGGCAGCCGCCGCAGAGCGCTCGCAGGTGAACGGCGTCGCCGGCCCCGGCCGCGGCGCGATCGAGAGCGCGGCCAACGCCCAGCGCGCCCGCGTCCTCGGCAACCGCCAGGACGTCGACAAGCTGATGCAGCTCCAGCGTGACGTCACGCTGAAGCAGGATCAGTACATGAAGGCCGCGCAGCGCGTCGCCGACCTGCGACTGGAAGCGAGCAGCAACGACAATGGCATGTCGACGCTCAGCGAAGCGACGGCGCCGGAAACGCCCTATTACCCCAAGGTGCCGATGATCATCGGCGGCGCCGCCGGCTTCGGCCTCGGCCTCGGCCTGCTGATCGCCCTGCTCGTCGAGCTGCTCGGCCGCCGCGTCCGCAGCCCCGAGGATCTGGAAGTGGCGATCGACGCGCCGGTGCTGGGCGTGATCCAGAGCCGCGCCTCGCTGGCCGCCCGCCTTCGCCGCGCCCAAGAAACCCTCGGCGAAGGTGCCGACACGCACGGAGCTTCAGTAAACTGATGGACGCGATGACCAGCGAACCGCTGCCCGAAGGCGATCGCCCGAGCGCGGTACCCACGACGCCCGATACCGTCGGCGTCCTCGAATATCAGCTCGTGCTCTCGGACCCGACCGGCATCGAGGCCGAGGCGATCCGAGCACTGCGCACCCGCATCATGACCCAGCATCTGCGCGAGGGCCGTCGCGCCCTCGCCATCTGTGCCGCCTCGGCCGGGTCGGGCTGCAGCTTCACCGCCGTCAACCTGGCGACCGCGCTGGCGCAGATCGGCGTGAAGACCGCGCTGGTCGACGCCAATCTGCGCGACCCGAGCATCGGCACCGCCTTCGGCGTCGCCGCCGACAAGCCGGGCCTGGCGGACTATCTCGCCTCGGGCGATGTCGACCTCGCGTCGATCATCCATGCCACCCGCCTCGATCAGCTGTCGATCATCCCGGCCGGGCATGTCGAGCACAGCCCGCAGGAGCTGCTCGCCTCCGAGCAGTTCCACGATCTCGCCACGCAGCTGCTGCGCGAGTTCGACATCACGATCTTCGACACCACCGCTTCCAACACCTGCGCCGATGCGCAGCGTGTCGCGCACGTCGCCGGTTATGCGATCATCGTCGCGCGCAAGGACTCCAGCTACATCCGCGACGTGAACACGCTCAGCCGCACCTTGCGGGCGGATCGTACCAACGTCATCGGATGCGTTCTGAACGGCTATTGAGTTGGACCACATGACGGCGACCGCGATCGCGCGGCAGCAGGACCGGAAAGGTGGCGGCTACTGGCTCACGGTGGCCGGGCTTGCCGCACTCACCATCCCGACCTTCATCACCCTGGGCCGTGAGGTCTGGAGTGCGGAAGGTGGCGTGCAGGGCCCGATCGTGCTCGCCACCGGTGCGTGGATGCTCGCCCGCCAGCGCGAGACGATCGAGGCGCTGCGCCGCCCGGGCAGCGTGCTGCTCGGCGCGCTGTGCCTGCTGGCGACGCTCGCCTTCTACATGGTCGGCCGGGTGTTCGACTTCATCAGCGTCGAAACCTTCGGGCTGGTCGCCACCTATCTGGTCGTCGCCTATCTCTATTTCGGCGCCCGCGTGCTGCGCGCCGCGTGGTTCCCGGTGCTGTGGCTGTTCTTCCTGGTACCGCCGCCGGGCTGGGTAATCGACCGCGTCACCGCGCCGCTCAAGGAGTTCGTCTCCTATGCCGCGACCGGCCTGCTCTCCTGGGCCGATTATCCGATCCTGCGCCAGGGCGTGACGCTGTTCGTCGGCCCCTATCAGCTGCTGGTCGAGGATGCCTGTTCGGGGCTGCGCTCGCTGTCCAGCCTGGTCGTCGTGACGCTCCTGTACATCTACATCAAGAACAAGCCGTCGTGGCGCTACGCCGCGTTCATCGCCGCGCTGGTGATCCCGGTGGCAGTGGTGACCAACATCCTGCGCATCATCATCCTGGTGCTGATCACCTATCATTTCGGCGACGAGGCGGCACAGAGCTTCCTCCACGTCTCGACCGGCATGGTGATGTTCGTGGTCGCGCTGCTCTGCATCTTCGCGATCGACTGGGTGGTCGAGCAGCTTCTTCTCATGCGTCGGAGGCCCCATGTTCAACCGGCGTGACCTGCTGATCGGCGCGGGCTGCTTCGCGGCCGCCGGCGCTTCGCTCGGCATGAAGCCGCATCGGCGGATGGACCTGCTCGGCAAGACCAAGCTCGATGCGCTGATGCCCAAGGCGTTCGGCGCCTGGAAGGCCGAGGACACCGGCTCGCTGATCGCGCCCGCGCGCGAGGGCAGCCTGGAGGACAAGCTGTACAACCAGGTGGTCAGCCGCGCCTTCTCGCGCGCCGACGGCGCCCAGGTGATGCTGCTGATCGCCTATGGCAACGCCCAGACCGACCTGCTGCAGCTGCACCGGCCGGAGGTGTGCTACCCGTTCTTCGGCTTCACCGTGGTGGAAAGCCATGAGCAGACGATCCCGGTGACGCCGCAGGTGTCGATCCCCGGCCGCGCGCTCACCGCCAGCAACTTCAACCGTACCGAGCAGATCCTCTACTGGACCCGGGTCGGCGAATATCTGCCGCAGAACGGCAACCAGCAGCTGCTCGCGCGACTGAAGAGCCAGATCCAGGGCTGGATCGTCGACGGCGTGCTGGTGCGCATCTCGACGGTGACCCCCGAGGCCGAAGACGGCCTCAACGCCAATCTCGATTTCGCGCGCGAGCTGGTCAAGACGCTCGACCCGCGCGTGCTGCGCCCGCTGCTCGGCAACGGGGTTACCGAGGCGCTCGGCCACCGGGCCTGAGCCCGGCGCGCCGCCCCCGGCGCGACGCACCCGACAAGGGTCGACGAAAAGGGAGCCGACGAAAAGCCCCCAACGAAAAAGGGGCGGCGTTGGCCGCCGCCCCTTCCCTCTCCTTCTCGTGGCTTGCCCGGGTTCAGCGCTCGTGCAGCGCGTCGCTGCCGGTTTCGAGCATCGGGCCGACGAGATAGCTCAGCAACGTCCGCTTGCCGGTGACGATGTCGGCACTGGCGATCATGCCCGGCCGCAGCGGCACCTGCGTGCCATTGGCCAGCACATAGCCGCGGTCCAGCGCGATCCGCGCCTTGTAGACCGGCGGCTGGCCTTCCTTCACCTGCACCGCCTCCGGCGCGAGGGCCACCACGGTGCCCGGGATCATGCCATAGCGCGTGTAGGGAAAGGCCTGGAGCTTCACCTTCACCGGCATGCCGGTGCGGACGAAGCCGATATCGCTGTTGTCGACCATCACCTCGGCCTCGAGCCGGGCATGGTCCGGCACCAGCGACAAGAGCGGCTTGGCGCCTTCCACCACGCCACCCTCGGTATGCACCTGGAGCTGCGAAACGGTGCCGCTGACCGGCGCGCGCAGTTCGCGGAACGAGCTGCGCAGGTTTGCCTTGGCGACTTCCTCGCTGCGGGCGCGGACCTCGTCCTGCGCCTTCACCAGATCCTGCAGCACCTGGGCACGGGCCTCCTCGCGGGTCTTGACCGACATGCTGCTGGCGCTGCGCGACTGCTGGCCGAGCTTGGCGACCGTCGCGCGGGCGGCGGTGAGGTCCTGCCGCTCGGCGATCAGCTGGCGGCGCATCTCGACGACGCGCAGCTTGGAGACATAGCCCTTGGCGGCCATCGCCTCGTTCGCCGAAATCTGCTGTTCGAGCAGCGGCAGCGACTGTTCGAGCTTGCGCACCTGCGCCTGCGCCTCCGCCGAGGCCGAGGCGGCGGCGCCGCTGTCCGAGCGACCGGTGGCGAGCATCGCCTCGATCTGGCCGAGCCGGGCGCGGGCGAGACCGCGGTGCGTCTCCACCTCGGCGGGGCTGGCGGCGGCGGGGGCGACGAAGCGGAAGCCCTTGCCGTCGAGCGCGTCGATGATCGCCTGGTTGCGCGCGGCATCGAGCTGGGCGCTGAGCAGCGCGACCCGCGCCTGCGCCGCGTCCGCTGCCGACATGGTGGGATCCAGCGTGATCAGCACCTGGCCCTTGGTCACCTTCTGCCCCTCGCCCACCAGGATGCGGCGGACGATGCCGCTTTCGGGCGACTGGACGATCTTGGTCTCGCCGATCGGCGCGATGCGCCCCTGGGTCGGTGCCACCACCTCGACCCGGCCGATTGCCAGCCAGGCGGTGGTGAGGACGAGACCCGCCAGCATCACCCGGCCGGTCAGCCGCGCGGTGGGCGATACCGGCCGCTCGATGATCTCGAGCGCGGCGGGGAGGAATTCGGTGTCATAGGCATCGGCGCGCGCGGGCAGCACCGTGCCGCGCTTGCGAGCGAGCGGGCCGCCGCGGCCCAGCGAAACGACGGCGTTCATGCGGCAATCTCCCCAAAGCCGCTCTGGCGGCGGTGCAGGTCGGCATAGCGGCCGCCCAGGCGCAGCAGTTCGTCGTGCCGGCCGCTCTCGACGATGCGGCCCTGCTCCAGCGTGATGATGCGGTCGCAGGCGCGGACCGCGGACAGGCGGTGGGCGATGATCACCACCGTTCGGCCTGCCGAGATGGCGCGCAGGTTGTTCTGGATCAGCTCCTCGCTTTCGGCATCGAGCGCCGAGGTCGCCTCGTCGAACACCAGGATGCGCGGATTGCCGACCAGCGCGCGGGCGATGGCGAGCCGCTGGCGCTGGCCGCCCGACAGGTTGACGCCGCGCTCGACGATCTCGGTGTCGTAGCCGCGCGGCTGGCGCAGGATGAAGTCGTGCGCGCCGGCCATCTGGGCGGCGGCCACGACATGTTCGAACGGCATGGCCGGGTTGGACAGCGCGATATTCTCGCGGATCGAGCGGCTGAACAGCAGATTCTCCTGCAGCACCACGCCGATCTGGCGCCGCAGCCAGGCCGGATCGAGCTGCGCCACGTCGACCTCGTCGACCAGCACGCGGCCGAGATCGGGGGTGTTCAGGCGCTGGAGCAGCTTGGCCAGCGTCGACTTGCCCGAGCCCGAGGAGCCGACGATGCCGAGCGAGGTCCCGGCCGGGATGTCGAGGGTGATGTCGCTCAGCACCGGCGGCTGGTCCGGCGCATAGCGGAAGGTGATGTTCTCGAAGCGGATCGCGCCGCGCAGCACCGGCAGCGTCGCCGCCGAGGCGGAGCGCGGCTCGACCGGATGGTTGAGCACGTCGCCCAGCCGCTCGATCGCGATGCGGACCTGCTGGAAGTCCTGCCACAGCTGCGCCATCCGGATCACCGGGCTGGCAACGCGCTGGGCGAACATGTTGAACGCGACCAGCGCACCGACGCTCATCGCGCCGCCGATCACCGCCTTGGCGCCGAAGAACAGGATGGCGGCGAAGCTCAGCTTCGAGATCAGCTCGATCGCCTGGCTGCCGGTATTGGCGGTGTTGATCAGCCGCTGCGACGAGGCGGTATAGGCGGCGAGCTGGCGCTCCCAGCGATTCTGCCAGTGCGGTTCGACCGCGGTGGCCTTGATCGTGTGGATGCCCGAGACACTCTCGACGAGCAGCGCGTTGCTGGCCGAGCTCTTTTCGAACTTGTCCTCGACGCGGGCACGCAAGGGGCCGGCGACGCTGAACGAGACCAGCGCATAGGCGATGAGCGAGAGGACAACGATCCCGAACAGCATCGGCGAGTAGAACAGCATCGCGCCGAGGAAGACGACGGTGAACAGCGGATCGACCATCACCGTCAGCGAGGCGTTGGTGAGGAACTCGCGGATCGTCTCGAGCTGGCGGACGCGGGTGACGGTGTCGCCCACCCGGCGCTTCTCGAAATAGCTGAGCGGGAGGGCCAGCAGATGGTGGAACAGCCGCGCACCCAGCTCGACGTCGATCTTCTGCGTCGTCTCGGTGAACAGCCGCGTGCGGATCCAGCCAAGCGCCACTTCCCAGAGCGATACCGCCAGGAAGGCCACGGCGAGCACGCTGAGCGTGCTCATGCTGTTGTGCACGAGCACCTTGTCGATCACGCTCTGGAAGAGCAGCGGCGCGGCGAGGCCGAGCAGGTTGAGCGCCAGGGTGATCCCCAGCACTTCGACGAACAGCTTGCGATAGCGCTGGAACTGGGCGGCGAACCAGGACAGGCCGAAGCGGAGCGGCTGCCCCGCCACCGCGCGGGTGGTGAGCAGCACCAGCGTGCCCGACCAGAGCGCATCGAGCCCCTCGCGGTCGACCTGCTCGGGTGCATGGCCCGGGCGCTGGATGATCACGCCATGTTCGGTGAGGCCGCCGATGACGAACCAGCCTTCGGGGCCGTCGGCGATCGCGGGCAGCGGCTGGCGGGCAAGGCCGCCGCGCGGCACCTCCACCGCCTTGGCCCGCACGCCCTGCTGGCGCTTGGCCAGCAGGATCAGGTCATCGATGCTCGCCGCCTCGGCATGGCCCAGCATGTGACGCAGCTGTTCGGGGGTGATGCCGATATTGTGCACGCCGAGCAGCAGCGACAGCGCCGCCAGCCCGGATTCGCGCAGCTCGGCCTCGCGCTCGACCGCCGCCTGCGCGGCGAACGCGCCCTGCAGCTGGGCCTGCATTTCGTCGCGTGTCATTCCGGAACTCTGCCTCCATGGCGCTACTGGATGGCGGTCATGATGAAGAAGGTCGGTAAAGACTCGCTTAAGCCAGATTTTCCTGTGGCTTGTACGTAGCCGCCGGTTGCGCTGCCGTCGCTGCGCCGAACGCCGCAACGGCCTTTAGCCCCCTTTAAAGCATTCCCCGCTATGATGGGGATGCGACGCAAATCGGTATGGGATGGCGGAACGTTGATGGCGCTCGTTAGTTGCAATGCAACAAGCATGGAAGAACTTCGCACATATGCATGCTGCATTTGCGAGGGCTACATGCACCGGGCAGGACATGCACGCCTGCGGGGCTTGATTGCTTCGGCGCGATCAGCATAACGGGCGCGTGCTCGCCACAATTTGTCACCATGGCAATAATCAGACAATATCCTAGGGGGTGTAGAGATCATGGCGCGCGTTCCTTCCTCACATCCTCCGCGTGCGGATCGGGCGAACTGAACGTGGCCTTCACTGAAACTCGTCTCGAAAAAGACCGCTCTGGTCGCTTCACCGACTTTCGGGAAAAAAATCGTCCCGTTATAGTGCAGTGCAGCAGGCCGAATCGGCCATTGTCAGCGTGCGTACTCCGTTGAAGGACCCGGACAAGGCCATGAACGCTTTTGAAGCTCAGCGCGCCTTCGAGGAGCAACTCCGGGCACATGCGCGCCAGTCCCCCAGCGCCGTGCCGATGCTGCGTCGCTCCACCCTCCGCATGGTGCTGTACTCCGAATTGCTGCTGCTCGACAGCATCGCAATTCTACTTGGGTTCTACGTCGCCGCCTGCTCGCGCGACGGCAACTGGCTGTCGCTCGTCGGCGTCAACGTGGGCTTCTTCCTTCTGCCGATCACGCTCGGCACGGCGCTTGCCAGCGGCACCTATACGCTCAGCTGCCTGCGCTACCCGGTCAGCGGGGTGAAGAGCATCTTCTCCGCCTTCTTCTTCTCGGTGTTCGTCGTCCTGCTCGGCAGCTATCTGCTGACGGCCGAGCTGCCGCTGTCCCGCGTCCAGCTGGCCGAAGGCGCGTTGCTCGCGCTCAGCCTGGTGACGATCGGCCGGCTCGGCTTCCGCCGCCATGTGCGGGCGATGACCGGCGGCACGCTGCTGGACGAACTCGTCATCGTCGATGGGGTGTCGCTGGAGATCGCCGGCGATGCGGTGGCGCTCGACGCGCGCATCATCAACCTCTCCCCCAACCCGCGCGACCCGCAGATGCTGCAGCGGCTGGGCACGACGGTGGTCGGCTTCGATCGCGTGATCGTCGCCTGCACCGAGGAACAGCGCGCGGTCTGGGCGCTGCTGCTCAAGGGCATGAACATCAAGGGCGAGATCCTGGTGCCCCAGTTCAACGCGCTCGGCGCGATCGGCGTCGATGCCTATGAGGGCAAGGATACGCTGATCGTCTCGCAGGGCCCGCTGAGCATGCCCAATCGCGCCAAGAAGCGGGCGCTCGACCTGGCGATCACGATCCCGGCGCTGATCGCGCTGGCGCCGCTGATGCTGCTCGTCGCGCTCGCGATCAAGCTCGAGACGCCCGGCCCGGTGCTGTTCGCCCAGGACCGGGTCGGCCGCGGCAACCGGCTGTTCAAGATTCTCAAGTTCCGCTCGATGCGCCAGGCGCTGTGCGATGCCGACGGCAATGTCTCGGCCAGCCGCGACGACGATCGCATCACCCGGATCGGCCGCTTCATCCGCAAGACCAGCATCGACGAGCTACCGCAGCTGCTCAACGTGCTGCGCGGCGACATGAGCGTGGTCGGCCCGCGCCCCCACGCGCTGGGATCGCGCGCTGCCGATCACTATTTCTGGGAAATCGACGAGCGCTACTGGCATCGCCACACGCTGAAGCCGGGCATGACCGGGCTAGCCCAGGTCCGCGGCTTCCGCGGCGCGACCGATCGCCGCGTCGACCTGACAAACCGGCTGCAGGCAGACATGGAATATATCGACGGCTGGGATATCTGGCGCGACGTCACCATCCTGTTCAAGACGCTGCGGGTGATCGTGCATTCCAACGCCTTTTGAGCCGGGCCGATAGCAGTTCTCGCTGAAGGCCCCGATTCGGATTGACAATCACCTTGCTTCCGCATTTGTCGTTTTAGAGTAGTTGCGGGCGCCGCCCGCGCCATGGGGAATTTTGAATGAAGGGCATCATCCTTGCGGGGGGCAGCGGCACACGCCTCTACCCCGCAACGCTGTCGATCTCGAAGCAGCTGCTTCCCGTCTATGACAAGCCGATGATCTTCTACCCCCTGTCGGTGCTGATGCTGACCGGGATCCGGGACATTCTGATCATCTCGACGCCGCGCGACCTGCCGATGTTCCAGGCGCTGCTCGGCGACGGCTCGGCCTTCGGCATCAGCCTCAGCTATGCCGAGCAGCCTGCGCCCAACGGGCTGGCGGAAGCGTTCATCATCGGCGCCGACTTCGTCGGCAACGATCCCAGCGCGCTGATCCTGGGCGACAACATCTATCACGGCGATAAGATGGGCGAGCGCTGCCATGCGGCCGCCGCACAGGCATCGCAGGGCGGCGCCAATGTGTTCGCCTATCATGTCGACGATCCCGAGCGCTACGGCGTGGTCGCGTTCGACCCGGAGACGGGCGTCGCCACCAGTGTCGAGGAAAAGCCGGCCAATCCCAAGTCGAACTGGGCGATCACCGGCCTCTATTTCTACGACAAGGACGTGGTGGACATCGCCAGGTCGATCCAGCCTTCCGCGCGCGGCGAGCTCGAAATCACCGACGTCAATCGCGTCTACATGGAGCGCGGCGACCTTCACATCACCCGGCTCGGCCGCGGCTATGCCTGGCTCGACACTGGCACGCATGACAGCCTTCACGAAGCCGGCTCGTTCGTTCGCACCCTGGAGCACCGCACGGGCGTGAAGATTGCCTGCCCGGAGGAGGTCGCCTTCGAATCCGGCTGGCTCGGCGCCGAGGATCTGCTCAAGCGCGCCGCCGGCCTCGGCAAGACCGGCTATGCGTCCTATCTCCGCAAGCTGGTGGCCGCCGCATGACCCAGGTTCATCACCACGAATTGTCCGGCGTCATCGAGTTCACGCCGCCCAAATATGGCGACCATCGGGGCTTCTTCTCCGAGGTGTTCAAGCAGTCCACGCTCGATGCCGAAGGCGTCGAGGCGCGCTGGGTGCAGGACAATCAGAGCTTTTCCGCCCAGCCCGGCACGATCCGCGGCCTGCATCTCCAGGCCCCGCCCTTCGCGCAGGCGAAGCTGGTCCGCGTGCTGCGCGGCGCGATCTATGACGTCGCGGTCGACATCCGCCGCGGCTCGCCCACCTATGGCAAATGGGTCGGCGTCGAGCTCTCGGCGGAGAAGTGGAACCAGCTGCTGGTGCCCGCCGGCTATGCGCACGGCTTCATGACGCTCGTTCCGGATTGCGAGATCCTCTACAAGGTCAGCGCCAAATATTCGAAGGATTCGGAAATGGCGATCCGCTGGGACGATCCCGATCTTGGCATCACCTGGCCGGACATCGGCGTCGAGCCGGTGCTGTCCGAGAAGGACGCGGTCGCCACGCCGTTCGCCGAGTTCAACACCCCCTTCTTCTACCAGGGCTGATCCATGCAGCAGCAGACCTTCCTCGTCACCGGCGGCGCCGGCTTCATCGGCTCGGCCGTCGTGCGCCATCTCGTCCGACAGGGCGCGCGCGTCATCAATCTCGACAAGCTCACCTATGCCGGCAACCCGGCGTCGCTGACCGCGATCGAGAACGCCCCCAACTATCGCTTCGTCCATGCCGACATCGCCGACACCGCGACGATCCTGCCGCTGCTCCGCGAAGAGCAGGTCGATGTGGTGATGCACCTCGCCGCCGAGAGCCATGTCGATCGCTCGATCGACGGCCCGGGCGAGTTCATCGAGACCAATGTCGTCGGCACGTTCAAGCTGCTCCAGTCGGCGCTGCAATATTGGCGCGAGCTGGAAGGCGAGAAGCGCGACGCCTTCCGCTTCCACCACATCTCCACCGACGAAGTGTTCGGCGACCTGCCGTTCGACAGCGGCATCTTCACCGAAGAGACGCCCTATGACCCCTCCTCGCCCTATTCGGCGTCGAAGGCGGCGAGCGACCATCTGGTCCGCGCCTGGGGCCATACCTATGGCCTGCCGGTGGTGCTGTCGAACTGCTCGAACAATTACGGGCCGTTCCACTTCCCCGAAAAGCTGATCCCGCTGACCATCCTCAACGCGCTCGAGGGCAAGCCGCTGCCGGTCTATGGCAAGGGCGAGAACATCCGCGACTGGCTGTACGTGGACGATCACGCCAAGGCGCTGGCGACCATCGCCACCACCGGCAAGGTCGGCCAGAGCTACAATGTCGGCGGCCGCAACGAGCGGACCAACCTTCAGGTCGTCGAGACGATCTGCGACCTGCTCGACCAGCGCATCCCGCTGAAGGACGGCCGCAAGCGCCGCGAGCTGATCACCTTCGTCACCGATCGCCCCGGCCATGACCGCCGCTATGCGATCGACGCGACCAAGCTCGAGACCGAACTGGGCTGGAAGGCCGAGGAGAATTTCGACACCGGCATCGCCGCGACGATCGACTGGTATCTCGAGAATGAATGGTGGTGGGGGCCCATCCGCTCCGGCAAATATGCCGGCGAACGCCTCGGGCAGACCGCCTGATGCGTATCCTCGTCACCGGGCATGACGGCCAGGTCGCCCAGTCGCTGGGCGAACAGGCGCAGGGCCACGAGCTGATCTTCACCAGCTATCCCGAGTTCGATCTTTCCAAGCCGGAGACGATCGAGGCCGCGGTGGCGAAGATCCAGCCCGAGCTGATCGTGTCGGCCGCAGCCTATACGGCCGTGGACAAGTCCGAGAGCGAACCCGAGCTCGCCATGGCGATCAACGGCGACGGCCCCGGCGTGCTCGCGCGCGCGGGCGCGAAGATCGGTGCGCCGATCATCCATCTGTCGACCGACTATGTCTTCGACGGCAGCCTCGACCGCCCCTGGCGCGAGGACGACCCCACCGGCCCGCTCGGCGTCTATGGCGCCACCAAGCTGGCCGGCGAGCAGGCGGTACAGGCCTCGGGTGCGACTAACGCCGTGATCCGGCTGGCCTGGGTCTACAGCCCGTTCGGCAACAACTTCGTAAAGACGATGCTGCGCCTCGCCGAGACCCGCGACGCGCTGAACGTGGTCGAGGATCAGTGGGGCTGCCCGAGCTCCGCGCTCGACATCGCCACCGCGATCCTGACGGTGGCCGGGCACTGGCAGCAGCATGGCGCGACCAGCGGCCTCTACCACTTCGCGGGCACCGGCGAGACCAACTGGGCCGAGTTCGCCCGGGCGATCTTCGCCGAGAGCGCCAAGCGCGGCGGCCCCTCGGCGACGGTGACGGGCATCCCCAGCTCGGACTATCCGACCCCGGCCAAGCGCCCGGCCAATTCGCGGCTGGACTGCACCCGCTTCGCCGAGACCTTTGGCTACCGCGCCCCGGCCTGGCAGGATTCGCTGAACGTCGTGCTGGATCGCCTGCTCGGCTGATACGGAACGGGGGGCCTCAGCGCCCCCCGCCATGCTCCCGTTCGCGTGCCGGCAATGCCGCGAGCACCGCGCGCTTTTCCTTGGTGCTCAGCTCGCTCCAGCCGGCGATTTCCTTCGGCGTCCGCCAGCATCCCAGGCACAGCCGGATCTCCATGTCGAGGCGGCAGACCTTGCGACAGGGCGATTCCGGCGGCGCGGCGGCAAAGCGCGAGAACAGCCCCATCAGCGCTTGAAGTTCAGCCCCGTCTTGCGGGCGAATTTGGCGAGGCCGTTGATCACCGGGGTCGGCGCATAGTCGCGGATCAGGCCTTTCACCCGGTGCAGCGGCGTGCGCTTGTCATGCTCCGAGACCGCCTTCCAGCGCACGAAGTTCGAATAGCCGAGACCCTCGGTATCCTCCTCCGCGCTGTAGTAATAGAGCGCTAGCGAATTGCGGCGGACGTTCGGCGGCGTCTTCAGCGGGAAGGGCTGGCCGTGCCACGACTTGCCCGAGACGCGGAAGATCGCCAGGCGATTGAACTTGGGCGTGATGCTGGAAACGCACTTGGTCGCGTCCTCGTCCCACAGCTCGAGGTCGCCGCCCCACTCCGCCTGCCAGTCCGGCGTGCAGTAATAGATGCAGTTGATCTGCTGGCTTAGCTTCTTGTTCGGGTGACGCGAGGCGTCGATGTGCAGCATCAGTCGCCCGCCCGAGCCGGTCGAGTGCAGGCCGCAACCATAATGGTTGGGATCCGGCAGCAGATGCTTGTGGCCGCTCAGCCGGTCGAGGAAGTTGCAGAAGATCCCCGACTGGAACTGCATCATCATCAGGCGGACGAGCGGCGGGAACTGCTCCTCGTCCGAGGTCGTCACCTTCTCGATCTTGCGATCGCCGCTGTGCGCGCTGTCCCCCGGCCCTTCCAGCCGCCAGTTGATATCGTCGAGCTTCGGGAAGGCCTCCGCGAGCCGCCGCGCCACGTCGTCGGGCAGGAAATTGTCGATCGCGACATGCTCATAGGGCTCGGCGTTCAGGAAGCGGTCGTGATATTCGTCCGCGAGCGCATACAGCTTCTCCCGCGTGAAGAAGAAGAAGTCCGAAGTATCTGCACCGACCGACATGATAATCCCCTGAAGAACCGGTTGCGGCGATCATAGGCGATCGCGCGCAACCGCGTAAACCATCTTGCACCGCAAACGACGCGTTACCGATCGCGCAACCGCACCACGATCGGCTTGATCAGCCGGATGCCGGCCTCGCGGAACCGGCGGATCGGCGACAGTACGACATGGTCCCAGAGCACCGTGCCCGCCGAGGCCGGCTTCGCCGCGACGTCGCCGCGGATCTTGAACGAGTCGATGATCTCGACGTCCGAGACCAGCTTGCCCTTGATCCGGTTGGTCACATTCTCGCCATGCACCACCTGCAGCCACAGCGGCTTGCTCGGCACCTGGCGGATCGTCCATTTCTCGCCAAGCTCGTGGTGCGACTTGGCCCAGATCGTCTCGATGCCCGCCAGGTCGCGCTCGACCAGCGAGGTGAACGGACTGCTGTGATCGCTGGCGGTATACAGCCGGCCACCCCGCATCGCGATGCCCTGGGGGAAGTTCAGCACCGTCTGCGTCGGGGCGTCGACCGCGGCAGCCTGCACCCGTGCGACGAAATCGCTCGACAGCGCATCGTCATTGTCGAGGCGGGTGGTGACGATCAGCTGCTCGCCCGGCACCGCCAGCGCGCGCACGTCCTCGGCGATCATCGCCTTGTCGAAGAGCCCTACGTAGCGCGGGGTGAAATTGTAGATCTGGCGATCGCGCTCGATCCGTTCGCGGAACTCGGCGGGCGTGTCCTTGTCGAAATAGATCAGCCAGTGGAAGTCGCGCTCGGTCTGGCCCGCGATGCTCGGCAGGCAGAATTGCTCGAACAGGCCGAACCGGCGATCCAGCCAGCCCGGCGAGTTGCGGATCGCCACCTCGCGTCCCGGGCTGGCGATGTTGAAACGCGTCAGGATCACGTGAAGCATCGGTCGGATCGGCTCCGGTTAGCGAAACAAAGCAGCCCGGCCACCCGTCGCGGCCCGCTTCAAACCATAGGGAAAGAAAAGGTTGCAGCAGAAAATCGCGTTTCTTGTGCGTCCTTTGCCTTTGGCCGTGGCTCTTGCGAACGGTTACGGGATATTCCCCGGCCGGGCAACCGTCGACTGCTGCACCGCGGAATAACCGCCGACACCGGAACGACAAAACGACTTGCCGCCCGCCTGCCCTGCCCCTAACCGTCGCCTTGTGCCCGACGCCCGTCCCGATCGCATCGCCACCGGCCTGGCGCTCCGCCTCTTCGCCATTGCCTGCATGTCGACCATGTCGGCGCTCATCAAGATGTCGGAGCTGCGCGGCGCCTCGCTGATCGAGACGATGTTCCATCGCCAGCTCTGGGCGGTGCCGCTGGTCACCTTGTGGGTGGCGATGGGCCCGGGCCTGAAGTCGCTCAAGACCGCCCGGTTCGGCGCGCATGTCTGGCGCACCGCAGTGGGGCTGACCGGCATGATCTTCACCTTCGGCGCGGTGATCCTGCTGCCGCTCGCCGAGGCGCAGACCTTCCAGTTCACCGTCCCCATCTTCGCAACGCTGCTCGGCGCGCTGCTGCTCGGCGAGCCGACCGGCTGGCACCGCTGGGGCGCGGTGATCCTGGGCTTTGTCGGCGTGCTGATCGTCGTCCAGCCCGGGCAGGAGACCATCCCGATCTTCGGCGCGTTCGTCGGGCTGATGGCGGCGCTGTTCGTCGCCATCGTCGCGATCACGCTGCGCCAGATCGGCAAGACCGAAAGCGCCGGGACCACGGTGTTCTGGTTCTCGCTGCTGTCGGTGCCGGTGCTCGGCGCGATCTATGCATTCCATTACAAGCCGCACGATGCCGAGACCTGGGCGATCCTGATCGCCACCGGGCTGGTCGGCGGCGTCGGCCAGCTGGCGCTGACCGGCGCGATGCGCTTTGCGCCGGTCTCGGCCGTGGTGCCGATGGACTATTCGGGGCTGCTCTGGGCGACGCTCTATGGCTGGCTGCTGTTCGGCGTGCTGCCGACCTTCTCGACCTGGCTCGGCGCGCCGGTGATCATCGCCAGCGGCCTCTACATCGTCTATCGCGAGCAGAAGCTGGCCCGCGGCCAGGCTAGCTACGCCGAAACGCCACTATGAGGTTGTTGGCGGGCATCGCCACCCGCCGCTCGAACACCAGGCCCTGCGCCGCCGCGGCCGCGATCACCTCGTCCAGCAGCCGCAACCCCCAGGCCGGATTGCGCGCACGGAGCGACTGGTCGAATGCCTCATTGGACGGTGCGGTGGGCACGCCCGCCTCGCGATAGGGGCCGTAGAGGATCAGCGGCCCGCCCGGCGGCAGCAGCCGCCCCGCCCCGGCCATCAGCCCGAGCGTCGCCGCCCAGGGGCTGATATGGACCATGTTGACGCAAAGCAGCGCATCGGCATGGGCGACCGGCCAGGCCGCTGCCGCCGCCGCATCCAGCGCCACCGGCGGGCGGACATTGCCCAGCCCGTCGCACCACGCCGCGATCGAAGCGAGCGCATCCGGATCGGGATCGCTGGGCTGCCATTCGAGCTTGGGGAAATGCTCGGCGAAATAGGCGCAATGCTCGCCGCTGCCGCTCGCCACTTCGAGTACCCGCCCGGCCTCGGGCAGCAGCTGCGCCAGGATCGTGGCGATCGGTGCGCGGTTGCGCAGCGTCGCCGGCGCGTGGCGGCGCACCCCTTCGGGCGGCGCCAGCCAGCTGCGCTCGCGCCCGTCGCTCATGCGGCGGCGCGCGCCTGGGCGAGCAGGCGCTTGCCCCGCAGGTACATTTCCACCCGCATCGCGCTGAACAGCCCCAGCGCCATCACCCCGAACGCCTGGGTGAGCAGCAGCACGTTGAGGTGCAGCGCCGACCCCTCGGCCTTGCCGACCATGCGCACCGCGATCAGCACGACGATGAACAGGAGCCCCCCCCACGACGCCTTCTGGTTGAGCTGGTGGGTGGCGGGATCGACCGAGAGGTGCATCAGCTTGCCCCGCTGCCATCCCAGCCCCGCGCCGACCGCCAGGGCCGCGGCGCACAGCCCCCAGCCGCCGAGGCTCGGCGGCCCCTGCACGAGCAACGCCCCGACCAGCACCGCATAGAGCGTCGGCACGATCCACAATCGCTCGAGGGTGAGCGGCCGAGCCTTCGACATCCGCCGGATGCGCAGCGCGAGGATCAGCCCGACGACAAGCGCGGTGATGCCATATTGGATGAGGTGCGGCGTATCGAACTGCATGGCGGAGTCCCCCCGGAAGCGATGCGGTGCAGCATAGGAGGAAGCGCGGCGGCGTCAAAATGCCGTTTTCGACGGCGTGTCCCGGACCGCGACGCGTGTCGCGGTCCGGGATCCACGGTAGCGGGTATCCGGCGAGGCTTCAGTTGGCCGCGCGCTCGATCCGGTATTCCTTGGGCGGCGTCGCCCCCATCAGATTCTCGACGAAATAATCCCAGCGGCGCCGCATCATGTAGAAGGACTGGTCGCCATAGCCGTGGTGCGCGCGCGGGAAGAGGACGAGGTCGAAATCCTTGTTCGCCTTCTCCAGCGCATCGACCACCAGCAGCGTCGACGACACCGGCACATTGTCGTCGAGCATGCCGTGCGCGAGCAGCAGCTTGCCCTTCAGGTTCTTGGCGAGGTCCTGGTTCGCCTGCAGGTCGTAGTTGCTCTTGTCGCCTTGGCGCTCGAGCAGGCCGAGATACTTCTCGTAGAAGTCGTCCTCATAGTTGCGGTTGTCGTGGTTGCCGCTCTCGGCGATCCCGACCTTGAAGAAGTCCGGATAGAGGAACATCGCGGTCGCGGTGGCATTGCCGCCGCCCGAATGGCCCCAGATGCCGACCCGGTCGAGGTCGAGCCAGGCGTAGCGCTTGCCCAGATCCTCGATGCCGCTCTTCTGGTCGGGCACGGCCTGCTTGCCCATGTCGCGGTAATAATAGTCCTGGAAGGTCTTGGAGCGGCGCGGCGTGCCCAGCGCGTCGATCTCGACCACGGCGAAGCCCAGCTGCGCCAGCGCGCCCGCATCGCCCTGCGCCGCGGCGAACTGCCGCGAGGGGATCGTCCCCATGAACGGGCCCGGATAGACATAGTCGATCACCGGATATTTGCGCTGCGGATCGAGCCCCGCCGGCTTGAACAACAAGCCGTGGCACAGCGTCTTGCCGTCGCTGCACTGGACGGCGATGCTCTCCGGCGCCTGCCAACCCGCCGCCTGCAGCCGCGTCGCGTCGCCCTTCGCCAACTGCTGGACGACCGATCCGTCGGCGCGGCGCAGCACCGCGGTCTGCGGCGCTTGCGGGGTCGAGTAGATGTCGACGAAGTAGCGCCCATCGCTTGAGGGGATCGCGATATGGTCCTGCTTTTCGGGGGTCAGCAGCTTCGGCGCCCCGCCCTTCAGATCGACCGCATAGATGCTGCGGTAATAGGGATCGGTGCCCGGCTCCCGACCGACGCCCGCCACCAGCATCTTGCCGCTGCGCTCGTCGATATAGACCGGATGGTCGACGTTCCACGGGCCCTGGGTCACCTGCCGCACGAGCTTGCCGGTGGCGGCGTTGTAGAGATAATAATGGCCCCAGTCGTCGCGCTGCGACCACCACAGGATCTCGCCGCGCTCGGACAGATAGCGCCAGTTGATCCCCTCGTCGTTATAGCCGCTGTCGAACCAGGTCGGCACGGTCTCGGTAAACACGTCGCGCACCGCACCGCTGGCCGCGTCGGCGATGCGCACCGTCTCCACCTTGTGGTCGCGCGAGGTCGACACGAAGGCGAGCGTCTTGGCATCCTTCGCCCATTGCATGTCCTGCGGGCCCTCGCCGCACACCACGTCGTCGCACAGCGACGAGCGGTGCGGTTCCGCCGGCATCTTCAGCCGGATGACCTGGCCTGCGTCGACATCGACGATGACGCGCTGGATCTGGATGATCTCCTTGTCGCCGACGAACGGGTATTTCCACGTGTCGACCTTCGAATGGCCGACCTGCGTCGTGGTGGTGGAAAAGTCCGCCACCGCGCGCTGGTCCTGCTGGAAGGTCGCCAGCTTCTTCGAGTCCGGCGACCAGATCACGATCGCCTGGTCCGAATGCTTCCAGCCGGCATTGTCCGTCGCGTAGCCGAAATCCTTGACGCCGTCGGTGGTCAGCTGCCGCTCCGCGCCGGTGCGCATGTCCCGCACCCACAGGTTCCAGTTGCGCACAAAGGCCGCGCGGGTGCCGTCGGGCGAGAGCACCGCATCGGCCGGGCCCTGCTGGGCCAGATAGCCGGCGATGTGCCCGGCGCTGGGTGTCGCCGATTCCTTGCAGCCATAAGGCTGGACCATCGCGCAGGTGTAGCGCTTGCCGCCGACATTGAGGACCGCGCTGTTGCTGGCGAAATCCGGCGCGAAATCGGCGACGTACAGCTTCGTCGCGTCCTGCACCCTGAACCCCGCCGCGTTGAGCGATGCCAGCAGCGCCTTGGTATCGAAGGCGGGTGCCTTGCTGCCCTTGGCCGCATCGACCAGCATGATCGTCGGCACGCCGTGATCGGTATCGACATACCAGAAGCGCCGCGCGTCGACCCAATGCGCTGCGCGCACCGCATGATCGACCAGCGGCACCGTCCAGGGCGCCAGCTGGTGCACGGCGCGGCTATAATCGGCGTCCGTCATCGTCGGCCGCTGTTGCGCGGCCGCCGTGCCGGCGGTCAGGGAAGCCAGGAGACAGCAGGCGATCAGGCGCATCGGGAGACTTTCCGAGGAAGAGGGTTCGGCCATCCGCAGGACAGGGGGTCAACGGTTTGCCATCCCGCCGCTTCCCCCAAGCGGGCCCGACGCAGGACGTGCGGGCGGATACGGTATGCAGAGCACGAAGGACGATCGCAAGAGCCACGCGCATCTCGGCGATCGATCCGGCGAGAACGCAAAACGCCGGCTGGAAGCGGGGGCTTCCAGCCGGCGTGTGCGACCCTCTTGGGGGGTGTCGGGTCGGCGGCTTACTCGGCCGCTTCGGCGGGTGCCGCGTCCTTGTAGGCCAGCACCGGCTTGCGCGCGGCGAGCGTCTCGTCGAGGCGGCGGCGGGGGGCGAAGTGCGGTGCGCTCTTCAGCGCCGCCTCGCCCTGCTTGGCCTTGCTCGCGACGTTGCGGAACGCGCCGATGAACTGGTCGAGCGCCGCCTTGCTCTCGGTCTCGGTCGGCTCGACCAGCATCGCGCCGTGGACGACCAGCGGGAAATACACCGTCATCGGGTGATAGCCCTCGTCGATCAGCCCCTTGGCGATGTCGATCGTCGAGAAGCCCTCGGGCAGGCCCTTGTCGCTGAAGATCGCCTCATGCATGCACGGGCCGGTCTTGGCGAAGGGCGCGTCGAGCACGTCCTCCATCGAACGCAGCACATAGTTCGCGTTGAGCACCGAATCCTCGGCGACCTGGCGCAGGCCGTCGGCACCGTGGCTGAGGATATAGGTCAGCGCGCGGGTGAACATGCCCATCTGGCCGTGGAAGGCGGTCATGCGACCGAAGGTGCCGGCATGATGCTCCTCGGCATTCTCCTCCTCGACGATGCGATAGCCGCTCTCGGTCTTCTCGACGAAGGGCAGCGGCGCATAGGGCGCCAGCGCTGCCGACAGCACGACCGGGCCCGAACCCGGGCCGCCGCCGCCATGCGGGGTGGAGAAGGTCTTGTGGAGGTTGATGTGCATCGCATCGACGCCGAGATCGCCCGGGCGCACCCGGCCGACGATCGCGTTGAAGTTGGCGCCGTCGCAATAGACATAGCCGCCCGCGGCATGGACCGCGTCCGAGATGTCCTTGAGGTCCGGCTCGAACAGCCCGCAGGTGTTCGGGTTGGTGATCATCACGCCGGCAATGTCCGGCCCCAGCCGCGCCTTGAGCGCCGCCACGTCGACCCGGCCTTCCGGGGTCGCGGGGATGTCCTCCACCGCGAAGCCGGCGAAGGCGGCCGTCGCCGGGTTGGTGCCGTGCGCGCTCTCCGGCACCAGCATGATGCGGCGCGCGGTCTCGCCCTTGGCGTCGAGCGCGGCACGGATCGCCAGCACGCCGCAGAGTTCGCCATGCGCGCCGGCCTTGGGGCTCATCGCCACCGCCTGCATGCCGGTGAGCGTGATCAGCCAGTGCGCGAGCTGGTCGATCGCCTCCAGCGCGCCCTGCACGGTATCGACCGGCTGCAGCGGGTGGATGTCGGCGAAGCCCGGCAGGCGCGCCATCCGCTCGTTGAGGCGCGGATTGTGCTTCATCGTGCAGCTGCCCAGCGGGAACAGGCCGAGGTCGATGGCGTAGTTCTGGCGGCTGAGGCGGGTGTAATGGCGCACCGTTTCCGGCTCGGACAGGCCCGGCAGGCCGATGGCCTTCGAGCGCTCCATGCCGGCCAGGCGCGACTTGCCCGCGGGGGCCTCGCCGAAATCGACGCCGGTGGTGTCGGCCGAACCGATTTCGAAGATCAGCGCCTCTTCCAGCATCAGCGCGCGGTTGCCGGTGAAGGTGCCCTCGGCGGTCTCACCGCCCTGCGACGGCGTGGTGGGGCGCCAGCCCGACGGATTGATCGTGCTCATGCCAGCACCTCCTCGAGCGCGGAGGCAAGCGTCTCGACGTCCTCCTCCGTGGTGGTTTCGGTGACCGCGACGACGAGGCCGTTCTGGAGGTCCTCGACGCCCGGATAGAGACGGCCCAGCGACACACCGGCCAGGATGCCCTTGTCGGCCAGCTGGCGGACGACCGGGCGCGCTTCCTTCGACAGCTTCAGGGTGAATTCGTTGAAGAACCGGTCGGTGACCAGCTCCACCCCGTCCACTTCGGCCAGGCGATCGGCAGCGGCGCTGGCGCCGACATGGTTGAGCTCGGCGAGCTGGCGCAGGCCCTTCTCGCCCAGCAGCGTCATGTGCACCGACATGGCGAGCGCGCACAGCACCGAGCTGGTGCAGATGTTCGACGTCGCCTTTTCGCGGCGGATATGCTGCTCGCGGGTGGACAGCGTCAGCACGAAGCCGCGCTTGCCGCTGGCGTCGACGGTCTCGCCACAGAGCCGGCCCGGCATCTGGCGGACCAGCTTTTCCGAGCAGGCGAACAGGCCGACATAGGGGCCGCCGAACTGGAGGCCGACGCCGAGCGACTGTCCCTCGCCGACGACGATGTCCGCACCCATCTCGCCGGGCGCCTTGATCGCCCCCAGCGCCACCGGCTCGGTGACGACGGCGATCAGCAGCGCCTTCTTGGCGTGGCAGGCGTCCGCGAGTGCCGACATGTCCTCGATGCGGCCGAGAATGTCGGGATACTGGACGACCACGCACGAGGTGTCGGCGTCAATGGAGTTAATGAGGTCGAGCGTGTCTGGCTCGGGGCTCAGCGTCGGCACGCCGGTGACGAGCTGGTCGCCGGTGAAGCGCGCCATCGTCTTGGCGACCGAGACATAATGCGGGTGCAGGCCGCCCGAGAGGATCGCCTTGCCGCGCTTGGTGACGCGCCGCGCCATCGAGATCGCTTCCCAGCACGCGGTCGAGCCGTCGTACATCGAGGCGTTGGCGACGTCGCAGCCCAGCAGCCGCGCGATCTGGCTCTGGAACTCGAACATCATCTGCAGCGTGCCCTGCGCGATTTCCGGCTGGTAGGGCGTATAGGCGGTGAGGAACTCGCCGCGCTGGATGAGGTGATCGACCGAGGCCGGCACATGGTGGCGATAGGCCCCTGCCCCCAGGAAGAACGGCGCTTCGCCGGCCGCCAGGTTCTTGCGCGCGAGCGCGGTCATGTGGCGTTCGACCGCGAGTTCCGATGCGTGCATCGGCAGGCCGGCGATCGGCCCGCTGAGGCGGGCGCTTTCGGGCACGTCGACGAACAGGTCGTCGATCGACTTGGCGCCGATCGTGCCAAGCATCGCCTGACGGTCGGCCGGGGTAAGGGGCAGGTAGCGCATCGACTGTCCTACTCTACCTCCCGAAGACGGGAGGGATGATGGGTTGGGATCGAAGCGATCCCATCTTGCTTTCATTTCCTCCCCCTTGACGGGGGAGGATAGCGGAGCTTGGCGCTTCAGCGCCTAGCGCAGCTTGGAGAGGGTGAGCGGCTGCACCGCAGCCGCGCGATTTGCTCCGCAAATCGCCCCCTCTCCCTCCCACTGCCTCCGGCAGCGGGCCCCTCCCTCCCCCGCAAGGGGGGAGGGGGAAAGAGACCATTGCCCCCTCTTCTTAAGCCCCTCCCCTTCAGGGGAGGGGTTGGGGGTGGGGCAGTCCGGTCAGCGGGGCGGGTCGCTCCTGGAGAGGCCCCCACCCCAACCCCTCACCTGAAGGGGAGGGGCTAGTAAGAAATCACAGCTTGCTCACGAATGCCTGGTACTTGGCCTCGTTCATCAGGCCGTCCAGCTCGCTCTCGTCGCTGAGCGTCATCTTGAAGAACCAGCCTTCGCCTTCCGGATCCTCGTTCACCAGCGCGGGGTTGTCGGCGAGGTCGCCATTGCCCTCGACGACGGTGCCCGACACCGGCGCGTACACGTCCGACGCCGCCTTGACGCTCTCGACAACGGCGGCATCGTCGCCCTTGCTCAGTTCCTTGCCCTCGTCGGGCACTTCGACGAACACGATGTCGCCGAGCTGGCTCTGGGCATATTCGGTGATGCCGACCGTCGCGACGTCGCCGTCGACTTCGATCCACTCATGGTCTTCGGTAAAATAACGGCTCATGTCACGCTCCCTTTCGGACATAGCGGTGGGGGACGAAGGGCAGTGCCACAACCTCCGCGGAATGCTGCTTGCCCCGCTGGACAAGCGTAATCTTGGTGCCGGCCGCTGCAAGGGCCGACGGCACATAGGCCATCGCGATCGGCTTCTGCACGCTCGGCGCGAACCCGCCCGAGGTGACCTTGCCGACTTCCGCGCCCGAGGCATCGACCACCGCCGCGCCCTCGCGCACCGGCTGGCGGCCCTCGACGATCAGCCCGACGCGCTTCATGGCACTTCCCTGCGCGCGCTCGGCGAGGATGCGCTCGGCACCGGCGAACCCGCCCTCTTCGCGGCGGCGCTTGGACAGCGCGAAGCCGAGATCGGCGGCGACCGGCGTGGTCTCCAGATCGAGGTCATGACCGTAGAGCGGCAGGCCGGCCTCCAGGCGCAGCGAGTCGCGCGCGCCGAGGCCGATCGGCTTCACCTCGGGCTGCGCGGTCAGCGCGTCGGCGAACGCCTCCGCCGCCTCACCCGGCAGCGAAATCTCGTAGCCGTCCTCGCCGGTGTAGCCCGAGCGGCTGACCCAAAGCGGGTTGCCGTTCCACTCGAACGCGGCGGCGGTCATGAAGACGAGCTTCTCGACGCCCGGCAGCACGCGGGCGAGCGCGGTCACCGCCTCCGGCCCCTGCAGCGCCAGCAGCGCCTGGTCCTCGAGGTGGTTGATCGTCACTTCGTCGGGCAGATACTCGCGGAACACGCCGAGATCGTCCCACTTGGTCGCACCGTTGACGACCATGTAGATCGTGCCGCCCTCGATCTCGAAGGCATTGTCGGCCGGCAGGCGGGTCATCATCAGGTCGTCATGGATGCCGCCCTCTTCGCTGAGCAGCAGCGAATAGCGCATCCGGCCCTCGCCCAGGCCCTTCACGTCGCCCGGCAGCAGCGTTTCGAGCCCTGCGTCGAACTCGACGCCCGAGAAGAGCAGCTGGCCCATATGGCTGACGTCGAACAGCCCGGCATGCTCGCGCGTCCAGAGATGCTCGGCCATGATGCCTTCATACTGGACCGGCATCGCATAGCCCGCGAACGGCACCATCCGGCCGCCGCGCGCGCGGTGCCAGGCGTCGAGCGGCAGCGTCTCGATCGGCGTTTCGGTGACGGTGTCTTCGGCGGCTTCGCTCATCGGGGCACTCCGGGCATCAAGGGTTCAACGGCGCGCATGGAGCCGAAGCCCCCGCAACGCCATCGCCCCCTCTGTCACGGAACCTGAGAGCTTTCGCGCGGGTTTGGACCCGGCTTACCCCTTCGGTGGAGCCCGACCTTCAAGGCCGGCTCGCTTTCCAGAGTGTCGTGGCCTGCGCGGTCCTCGGTGCCTGAGAGATTCCGGGGCGGTTGCTCCTTCGGCGATCCGGCGAACCGGATTCTCTCCCGCGCATGCCCATGCCGGTTGCCCGGCATCGACGGTGGCGAGCCTTGGCGGCAGGGCTGGCGCGAGTCAATCGGGATTGCGGTGAATTTAGATCCTCCCCGGGACGGGGAGGGGGACCGCGCGACGCCAGCCGCGTGGTGGAGGGGGGCCGCCGCACCGGACTCGCTTGTGAAGCGCCCCCTCCACCATGCTGCGCATGGTCCCCCTCCCCGTCCCGGGGAGGATCTTAAGATCGGATCACCGCGTCGCGTTGTACTTGAGCTGGTCGTCGGTCAGCTGGAAGCCGATCAGCGCCTCGAACGTCGCCGAGAGCACCGAGCGGCGGACATTGGGATCGGTCAGCGGATCGGTCGCCGCCGATTCGTCGCCGGCGCGGCGCTTGGCGGTCAGGCGGCGGCGGACCTCGTCGGGGAGCGTCGCGGCGGCGTGCGAGACGCTGCTCGTCGCCTGGCCCACCGCGCTGGCACGGATCTGGCCGGCATCGAAGTGCAGCGTGATGTTGGCGACACGCTTTGCCTCCACCTGGGTACCCCCGCGCACGACGCTCAGGAAATAGGGCAGCACCACGTCGCGCGCCGGGCCGGCATCGCGGCGGCGGGCCAGCACGTCGAACTTGATGGTGGTCACCACCTGGTCGCCGGAGTCGTCGCAGGACGGCTGCACATTGGTGATCGTCGCCACCACGTCGATCGCGCTCGCCTCGCGGCTGGTCGCCGGATCGAACAGGGTCACGTCGCCGAGCCCTGCGGGGATCGCCACCGTGGGGCAGGCGGTGCGGACCGCGCTGATGCCGCCCTCGGTGATTTCGCCGGTGCGGGCGCAGCCGCCGGCGGCGAGCAGGATCAGGGCGGGAACGGTGAACTTCGCGACAGACAAGGGTGGGCAACCTTTCGAACCGAACAGCCGCCCCCCATCTCGCACGGACCGGGGCCGGAACGGCGCGCACCATAGGAACCGCCTTCCGCCCGCGCAAGCAATCGCGTAGAGGCTCGACCCGATGGCAAACACCGAAAAGCGTCCCCTGGAGCTGCTGATCGCAGCGCCCCGCGGCTTCTGCGCCGGCGTCGACCGCGCGATCCGCATCGTCGAACTCGCGATCGAGAAATATGGCGCGCCGGTCTATGTCCGGCACGAGATCGTCCACAACAAGTTCGTCGTCGAGAATCTGCGCGCCAAGGGCGCGGTGTTCGTCGAGACGCTGGACCATGTGCCGGACGGCGTGCCGGTGGTCTTCTCCGCCCACGGCGTGCCCAAGGCGGTGCCGCACAAGGCCGAGCAGCGCGGGCTCTCCTATCTGGACGCGACCTGCCCGCTCGTCTCCAAGGTCCATCGCCAGGCCGAGCGCCATGTCGCGGCCGGGCGGCACATCCTGTTCGTCGGCCACCACGGCCATCCGGAGGTGATCGGCACCTTCGGCCAGGTCCCCGAGGGCGCGATGACGCTGGTCGAGACCGAGGCGGATGCCGAATCCGTGGTGGTGCCCGATCCCGAGAACCTCGCCTTCCTCACCCAGACCACGCTGTCGGTGGACGATACCGCGGCGGTGCTCGGCATCCTCAAGCGCCGCTTCCCGACGATGCTGGCGCCGGGTGCGGACGACATCTGCTATGCCACCTCGAACCGCCAGGGCGCGGTGAAGGCGATCGCCGACCAGGCCGAGTTGGTGCTGGTGATCGGCGCCCCCAACTCCTCCAACTCGCTGCGGCTGGTCGAGGTTGCCAAGCGCGGCGGCGCCCGCGCGGTGCTGATCCAGCGCGCGGCCGAGATCGACTTTGCCTGGTTCGACGGTGTTTCCAAGGTCGGCATCAGCGCCGGCGCCTCGGCTCCCGAAGTGCTGGTGCGCGAAGTGGTCGAGCAGATCGGCACCCGGTTCGCGGTGACCGAGCGCGAGGTCGAGACGGTCGAGGAGAACGTCACCTTCAAGCTGCCGCGCGGGCTCGAGGCGGCGTAATGGCGGTCTATACGCAGGTTTCGGCCGAGGCGCTCTCCGCGTTTCTCGAGCGCTTCGACGTCGGTGAGCTCGTCTCCGCCAAGGGCATCGCCGAGGGCGTGGAGAACAGCAACTATCTGGTCGACACGACCAAGAGCCGCTTCATCCTGACGCTGTACGAAAAGCGCGTCGAGCAGGGCGACCTGCCCTATTTCATGGCGCTGCTCGATCACTGCGCCGATCGCGGGCTGCCGGTGCCCCCGGCGGTGCCCGATCGCGACGGCACGCTGATCCACCAGTTGGAGGGCCGCCCGGCGTGCCTGATCCAGTTCCTGTCGGGCGTCTCGGTCTCGCATCCCACCCCGGCACAGGCGCGCGCGGCGGCCGAGGCGATGGGCAAGATGCACAAGGCGGTCGCAGACTTCCCGCAGGACCGCCCCAATTCGATGGGCGTCGACACCTGGCGCCCGCTGTTCGAGCGGTGCGGCACCAGCCTCAACCAGATCGCGCCGGGCCTGTACAACGAGATCGGCACGGCCCTCGACCGCGTCACCGCCGCCTGGCCGCGCGAAGGCTTCGATAGCTGCGCGATCCATGCCGACCTGTTCCCGGACAATGTCCTGATGCTCGGCAACCGGGTGACCGGGCTGATCGACTTCTACTTCGCCTCCACCGATCTGCGGCTCTACGACCTGGCGGTGATGCACACCGCCTGGGCGTTCGACTCGACGGGTGAGCGGTTCGATCCCTATGTCTCCGAAGCCCTGCTCCAGGGCTATGAGACCAGCTACACGCTGTCGGAACAGGAGCGGGCGATCCTGCCGCTGCTGGCGACCGGCGCCTGCATCCGCTTCACCCTGTCGCGTGCCTGGGACTGGCTCAACACCCCCGCCGACGCGCTGGTGACGCGCAAGGACCCGCTGGCCTTCTGGCGGCGGTCGCACGTCTACGCTTCCGCATTGGGAGCGATCGCATGACCGCCGAGCTCCAGCATGTCGAGATCGCGACCGACGGCGCGTGCAAGGGCAACCCCGGCCCGGGCGGCTGGGGCGCGCTGCTGCGCATGGGCGACGTCGAGAAGGAACTGTCCGGCGGCGAGGCGCACACCACCAACAACCGCATGGAGCTGATGGCCGCGATCGAGGGGCTGAAGGCCTTGAAGCGCCCCTGCCGGGTGACGCTCTCCACCGACAGCCGCTATGTGATGGACGGCCTGACCAAGTGGATCCATGGCTGGATGAAGAATGGCTGGAAGACCGCCGACAAGAAGCCGGTCAAGAATGCCGACCTCTGGCAAGAACTCCTCGCCGCCGCCAAGCCGCACCGGGTCGAGTGGAAATGGGTGAAGGGCCATGCCGGGCATCCCGACAACGAGCGCGCGGACAAACTGGCCAGCGATGCGGCAGTGGCGGCGCGATAAACGGCCGAGCGGCAAGGGGCGACGATGCCGCCCCTTGCCGTTGTTAGGCTCAGCCGTGCTGGGCCGCCGCGCGCTTCTTTGCGACCTTCGCCTGGTGATGGCCGACGAGGCAACCTGCCGCCGCACCGGCGACCGCATGCCCCTTGCCGACGAAGTGGCCTGCTACGCCGCCCACCGCCGCGCCCTTGACGCAGCCTGCGGCCAGCGACGGGCTGGAGACGAGACAGGCCGCAGCGAGGGCGGCGAGGAACTTGGGCTTCATATGCTATCCTCTCGTTGAATCCGGATCGTAGAACGCATCGGTTCGCGGAAGGATCAACCGGCGGAACGCTGGCTGTCGCTCGCGCCCCGGTGTGGGGAAACGCACGCAGGTGCCGCGAAGGCGGAAAGGAACGGGCATGTTCGGATGGTTCAGGAAGCGCGCGGCACGGCCGCAACCCGAAACGCGCTGGATCGTCGCGCTGGCGCTTGAGCATGTCGCGATCACCGACGCCCATGGCGGCGTGCGGCGCCTGGCCCTGACCGACCTGCGTGGCGTCACGATCGAGACCAATGATTCCGGCCCGTGGGGCACGGATGTCTGGTGGCTGCTGTTCGGCGCCGACGACCGCCTGGCCTGCGCCTTCCCCCAAGGCGCGACCGGCGAGGCGGCGTTGCTCGACTATCTGTGTGCGCTGCCCGGCTTTGATTTCGCGGCGATGGGCCGGGCGATGGGATCGACGGACAACGCAGTGTTCCCGGTCTGGCGGAAGGACGACGCGCGCTGACGGCGATGGCCGTCCCAAACGATACAGCCTCAGCCGTCCATCACCTGCCAGCCCTTGGCGTCGACCAGCAGCCAGGTCTTGCGCTGCACCCAGCGGCCTTTGACGCGGTGCTGCCAGGTGCATTGGAACTCGGTGGGCTCCTCGTCCGGCGCGCGGCACCGGATGGAGCGGACATCCGCTGCCTGCAACCGGCCGGTACGGAAGGGCACCAGCACCGCGTCGACCTTGTTGATCGCCGCCGCGAACGCTCGCGGGGTGATCGTGCCGCGGACGACCGCCATGGCCGGCGTGGCGGAAAGCAGCAGGACGGCGACGGCGCTGAGGGTCTTCATCGCACAAGGGTGAACCGCAGGCCGGTGCGGGTCAACGCGGCGAAGGGGCATCCTCACCCCATTTGGCAAGAAGCGTAATCGCCTCTGCCCCCTCCCCGTCATCCCCGCAGAGGCGGGGATCCATTGGCGCGGATGCCGAAGTTCCTTCCCCCAGCGCACAGGCGAATGGATTCCCGCCTTCGCGGGAAGGACAGCGGCATTTGGCTGCTGCCTCCCATACGCCTCCCGCAGGGCGCCCCATATCCTCCCCCTGGCGGGGGAGGATTTGCGGGATCACGCCGTCGCCAGCGCGACCTCATACTGCGCCGTGGTCTTCGCCGCGACTTCCTCCGCGGTCACGCCCGGCGCCAGCTCGATCAGCCGGAACGGCGAGGCATGATCCACGCGCGAAAACACCGCGAGGTCGGTGATGATCATGTCGACCACATTCTTGCCCGTCAGCGGCAGCGTGCAGTCGGGGATGAACTTGGGGCTGCCGTCCTTGGCGGTATGCTCCATCACCACGATGATCTTCTTGACGCCGGCGACCAGGTCCATCGCGCCGCCCATGCCCTTGATCATCTTGCCCGGGATCATCCAGTTGGCGATGTCGCCGCCCTGGCTCACTTCCATCGCGCCGAGCACGGTCAGGTCGATATGCCCGCCGCGGATCATCGCGAAGCTGTCCGCCGAGCTGAAATAGACCGAGCTGGGCAGCTCGCTGATCGTCTGCTTGCCGGCGTTGATCAGGTCCGGGTCCTCGTCGCCCTCATACGGGAACGGACCGATGCCGAGCATGCCGTTCTCGGACTGGAGCGTCACCTCCACCCCCGCCGGAATGTGGTTCGCCACCAGCGTCGGGATGCCGATTCCCAGATTGACGTAGAAGCCGTCCTGCAGCTCCTGCGCGGCGCGCGCCGCCATGTCGTCGCGGGTCCAGGCCATCACTGCTTCTCCTGCGAATCCGTCCAGCGCGTCGCCGGCGGGAAGGTTTGGTCATAGGTGGAACCGAGCCCGGTTCCGTAGACGGGGTTGGGCAGCACGAACCAGCCGCGCCCCCACATCGCGCCGATCACCGGACTTGCCGCCGCCGCGCGCCGCTCGGGCGAGGTGAGGCCGGCGAACAGGTCGGTGAAGTCGCCGAGCTGGTCGCCGCCCATCGCCACCACGCACCAGCGCTGGGCGATCAGGTTGCGGCGGGCGTCCTTGCCCGACTTGCCGTCGACATCGCCCTTGAGGAACAGCGTCTCGCCGTGCTTCGCGGGACCCAGCCCCGCGAAGTTCAGCGCGGCTTCGGTCTGCTCGGCGTTGGCGGCGGCGCGGTTGGTGTTGAAGATCACCGTGACGCCCATCGCCCTGAGCGCGCGCACCGCGTCGAGCGCGCCGGGGACGGCGGCGACCTTCATCGCGCCGGTCTTTTCCCAACGGTCCCAGCGCGCCGAATCCCAGCCGCCCGAACGCCGCGCGTCGTCGCTCTCATAGCCGAGGTTGAGCAGCAGCGTCTCGTCGACGTCGAACACCGCCGCCGCCGGCTTGTCGCCGCAGGGCTGGAAGCGCGGGGTGGCCAGCGTCGCGTCGGGCGTCAGCACGACCGAATTGCGCGGGTGCGGGCCCTTGGGATCGTCCTTGGCCATGCGGGCGCGGACCTGATCGACCAGCGCGTTGTACGCCTGCACGCTCAGCGCCGCCGCCTCGCCCGAACCGTAGAGATATTGCATCCCCGCGGGCGCGCTGCCCGGGGCCGCCGGCGTGGGTGCGGGCGGTGCCTGCGTCACGCTCGCATCGACGACGCAGCCGGACAGCGCCAGCCCGCCGGCGAGCAGCAGCGCGGCCCGCCTCATGCCGCCTCGCGCGGGCGGACGGTGCGGAACTCGATCTTCTTGTCGTAGGGCGCACCGACGATCAGCCGCTTCACATAGATGCCCGGCAGGTGGATCTGGTCGGGGTCGAGGCTGCCGACCGGCACCACTTCCTCCACCTCGGCGACACACAGGTGGCTGGCGGTCGCCATCGGCTGGTTGAAGTTGCGCGCGGTCTTGCGGAAAATGAGGTTGCCCGCCTCGTCCGCCTTCCAGCCCTTGATGATCGAGAGGTCGGCGCGGATGCCGCGCTCGAGGATATATTCCTCCCCGTCGAACACCTTCACTTCCTTGCCCTCGGCCACCTTCGTGCCGACGCCGGTCTTGGTGTAGAAGCCGGGAATGCCCGCGCCCCCTGCCCGGCAGCGCTCGGCGAGCGTGCCTTGCGGGCAGAATTCCACCTCCAGCTCGCCGGAGAGGTACTGGCGCTCGAACTCCTTGTTCTCGCCGACATAGGAAGAGATCATCTTCTTCACCTGGCGGCTGCGCAGCAGCTTGCCCAGGCCCTCGTTATCGATGCCGGCATTGTTCGAGGCGATGGTGAGGTCCTTGACCCCCGAAGCCTGGATCGCGTCGATCAGCCGCTCGGGGATGCCGCACAGGCCGAAACCGCCCGCGCAGATCATCATCCCGTCGAACAGCAGCCCTTCCAGCGCTGCGTTCGCGTTGGGGTAGAGCTTGTCCATCGACGATTCCCTCCAAGAGTTTGGGGCGGCGATAATCCCGCCGAGGCGGCGCGGTCAAGCGAACCTGAACCGGCTTTCAACTCAGGCCCCCTTCCCCTACGGCAAGGCCGCCTGTTGCATTCATGCAACAGTCAGAGGTGTAATGCATTTGTCATATTGCACCTGCGAACCAAAGGCCTACCTAGGCGCTCTGGATGGCCATCCTGATATAACAAGTAACAAGTCCAAAGGTATATTATCATGCGTATTTTCGCAGCGACGGCGCTCGCCCTCATGGCCTCCGCAACCCCCGCCCTGGCGCAGGACGCGACCTTCCAGGGTCCGCGCGTCGAGGCCGTTGCCGGTTGGGACAACCTCAAGACCACCGGTCTGAGCGGCTCGGGCTTCGTCTATGGCGGCGCAGCGGGCTATGACCTGCAGCGCGGCAACCTCGTGGTCGGCGTCGACGGCGAGATCACCGGCACGACCACCGACAAGACCGTCGGGACCGCGATCATCAAGGGCGGCCGCGACCTCTATGCCGGCGTCCGCATCGGCTTCGTCGTCGCGCCGAGCACGCTGGTCTATGGCAAGGTCGGCTATGACAACAGCCGCGTGATCGGCCGTTCGGGCGCGCTGCGCGTCACCGACGACCTCGACGGCGTGCGCGTCGGCGGCGGTGTCGAGCGCAGCTTCGGCCGTTACTATGGCAAGGTCGAGTATCGCTACACCAACGCGTCGGACGACGTGGTGCGCCACCAGGTGCTGGCCGGCATCGGCTACCGCTTCTGAGCGACCGACGGCGTTGAGGCGCCAGTATTTGCGCTTCGCTTCCCGGAACCCCGCATCGGCAACGATGCGGGGTTTTTCGTGTCCGCGATACGCCATGCCCGGCGCAACGGCGAAACCGGGCCGGCCGCCGCCGACTGTGCACGCCGACACGCTCCAAATGTTGCATATATGCTACACCTTCATGCTTATTTAACCTTCCATCTTGTGAATGCATCGTAACATGCTAGATGAAAACCGTGATGGCGTTTCCAGCACATGTATGTGTAAATTGAGTAGGTAGAATATATAATGCGTTCGTTTATTGCGCCAGTAATCGCGCTGATGGCGTCGGCAACGCCTGCTTTCGCGCAGGACAGCACCTTCCAGGGCCCCCGCGTTGAAGCACTTGCGGGTTGGGACAATGTGAAGGGCAACGGCACCAGCCTCAGCGGCTTCACCTATGGCGGCGCAGCGGGCTACGACCTGCAGCTGGAGAAGACCGTGCTCGGCATCGAAGGCGAAGTCACCGGCTCGACCGCGAAGAAGACGTTTGACGACTTCTCCTCGAGCACTGGCCGCGACCTCTATGTCGGCGGCCGCATCGGCTATATCGTTGCCCCTGCCACGCTGCTCTACGGCAAGGTCGGCTATGACAACAGCCGCGTCGTCGAGCGGTCCGAAGAAGGACGCCTGGCCAAGAACCTCGATGGTCTTCGCCTCGGCGCCGGCGTCGAGCACAGCTTCGGCAAATACTATGGCAAGCTCGAATATCGCTACACCAACCTGACGCAGAACCTCGTGCGCCACCAGGTGCTCGCCGGTCTCGGCGTCCGCTTCTGAGCGAACGGAACCGGGGCGCGCTCCTCTCTCCGCGCCCCGCCTCCGGGGAGCCCCGCATCGGCGACGATGCGGGGCTTTTCTGTTCCGGCAGGCGACTCCCCCACCGGCCGAGACGGCACGGGGTGCGGTTCGGCGGGATTGGCCGCTGCCGCTTTTCCTCCTAGCATCGACGCATGACCACGAACCGTACCGGGGGCCGGATCCTCGTCGACAATCTGGTCGCACAGGGCTGCGACCGCATCTTCCACGTACCGGGCGAGAGCTTCCTCGCCGTGCTCGACGCGTTGCACGACACGCCCGAGATAGATCTGGTAACCTGCCGCCAGGAAGGCGGCGCGGCGTTCATGGCCTGTGCCGACGGCGCGATGACCGGGCGGCCGGGGGTGTGCTTCGTCACGCGGGGCCCGGGTGCGACCAACGCCAGCATCGGCGTGCATGTCGCGATGCAGGATTCGCAGCCGATGCTGCTGTTCATCGGCGATGTCGACCGCGGCATGCGCGACCGCGAGGGCTTCCAGGAAGTCGACCTGCCGGCGATGTTCGCGCCGCTCGCCAAATGGGCGACGCGGATCGAGGATGCGCGGCGCATTCCCGAATATGTCGCCCGCGCCTGGAACGTCGCGACCTCGGGCCGACCGGGCCCGGTGGTGATCGCGCTGCCCGAGGACATGCTGCTGGATGTGGTGGCGGCGGTCGACCGCCCCGCCATCGCCGAGCCGATCCAGGCCGCCGACGCCTTCGATCTCGACCAGCTCTACGACCTGCTGCGCGGTGCCGAGCGGCCGATCGCGATCGTGGGCGGCGCGGGCTGGGACTCGGACACGGCGGAGGATTTTGCCCGCTTCGCCGAGTCGATCGACCTGCCGGTCGCCTGCGCCTTTCGGCGGCAGGACGCGATCGACAACGCCTCGCCGGTATGGGCGGGCAATCTCGGCTACGGCCCCAACCCCAAGCTGGCCGAACGGATCAAGGCGGCGGACCTGCTGCTGGTGGTCGGCGCGCGGCTCGGCGAGGCGACGACCGATGGCTATAGCCTGATCACCCCCGAGCATCCCGGGCAGACGCTGGTCCATGTCCATCCGGACCCCAATGAGTTTCACCGCGTCTACCGCGTCGACCTGCCGATCTGCGCGCGGCCATTCGAGTTCGCGGTGGCGGCGGCGGCGACTGCCGAGGCGGCGGGCCTGCCCCGCTTCGACGGCGCGGCCGCCCATGCCGAATGGCTGGAGTGGTCGACCCCCAAGCCGCGCGAGGGCGTGGCACTCGATCTCGGCCCTTGCGTCGCGGCAATGCGCGCGGCGCTTCCCGCCGACACGATCATCTGCAACGGCGCGGGCAATTTCTCGGGCTGGTGGCACCGCTACTGGCACTATGCCGCCCAGCCGAGCCAGCTTGCCCCCACCGCCGGGGCGATGGGCTATGGCGTGCCGGCGGCGGTAGCCGCGGCGCTCCGCTTTCCGGAACGCAAGGTGGTGGCGGTCGCCGGCGACGGCGACTTCCTGATGAACGGGCAGGAGCTCGCCACCGCCGTCCAGCACAATGCCGACCTGCTGGTGATCCTGGTCGACAATGGCGCCTATGGCACGATCCGCATGCACCAGGAGCGCGAATTCCCCGCGCGGCTTTCCGGCACGCAGCTGCGCAATCCCGATTTCGCCGCCCTCGCCCGGGCGTTCGGCGGCTGGGCGACCACCGTGGAAACCACCGAGGCGTTTGCGCCGGCGCTCGCCGAGGCGCTCGCCCAGCCGGGGCTCAAGCTGTTGCATTGCAAGACGGATATCGAAGTGATCAGCCCGGCGACCACCGTCACGAAGCTGCGAAATCGATGAAAGGCTAGGAGGCCGTTAACCGCCACCATTTTATGCTGCGGGCATGGCACAGCAAACAGTAGAACGGTGGCGCACGGCGCATATCGGCAAGCGCGGCGATCGGGTCCGGATCGACGGCCATCCGGTGTGGCAGCGCGAGTGGCGCTGGATCAACAAGAACGTGGTGCGGCTGCCGCATCCGCTGCGCACCAGCGAAACCTTCGCCTTCATGATCTGCGAAATCGGCAATCCCAATGCACCGACCCGCTTCGCCGCGGCGCAGATCGAACCGGACATGTGGGCGTTCTACGTGCCGGATTGATTCCCCTCCTACGCCCCGCCTCCTGGGAGGAGGGGTTGGGGGTGGAGGGATTCCACAACGTCCGCTCGTCTCGGTAAGACACTCCCCGCCCCAACCCCACCCTGGAAGGTCGGGGCAATGGCATAGGGGATCGCGAGGCCGCTCGCCCAACAATACTCTGTCGTTCCCGCGAAGGCGGGAATCCATTCGCCTGTGCGCTGGGGGACAGAGCCACCGCACCAGCACCAATGGATCCCCGCCTTCGCGGGGATGACGGCCTGGTTTTGCGATATGCGATTACCCTGCTTGCAGGGCCGGGAGTCGAAGCCCGCAAAAAAACGGGCCGCACCTCGCGGTACGGCCCGTCTTCATCCGGTTTCGGCCGAGATCAGATGTCGTCGCCTAGCGCGCCCTTGACCTTGCCGCCGAGCTGCTGGGCCTTGCCCTTGGCTTCCTGCGCGGCACCTTCGGCCTGCGTTTCCGGATCGCTGCTGTGCTGCTTCACCTTGCCAGCCAGCTCATTGATATTGCCTTTGATCTTGTCGGTCAGCTCACCCATGATCGTACCTCCTGGCTAGGGCCGGATGCCATCGAACACGACATCATCGACTTGGCCGGAAGAACGTGCGGTGGGGGCCGCCGGTTCCCGATCAGCCCTTCGTCACGTCGTGCAGGAACGCCAGCGTCGCGCGCCATGCATCGGCGGCACCTTCCGGGTTCTTCATCCGCAGCAGCGTCGAGCTGCCATGCACCCCGCCCTGCTTCGGATAGAATTGCGTCTTCTGCCGCGACGGCGATGCCGCGAGGATCGCATGCGCCGCCTCCTGCTCCTGCAGGGTCTGCGCCGAGGTGACGAAGATCGGCGCGGTGACCTTCGCCGCCGCGCGGGCGACCGCGCCCTTGTCATCGAGATATTCGCCCGGCGAGAAGGCGAGCAGCGCCTGCACCTGCCCCGGATGCTCGGCGGCGAGCAGGAACACCAGCGCTGCCGAATAGCTGCTGCCCCACAAGACGATCGGCAGCTTCTGCGCGCGGCCCCAGGCAAAGGCGGCGTCGAGATCCCGCTTGGCCTCAGCATAGCTGCCCGAATGGCCGAGCGCCTGCACCGTCTCGTTGACGCCGTACAGCGTGCCGCCCGCGCGCTGGTCGATCCGCAGCGACGAATAGCCGGCCTGCGCCAGCTGGGGCGCGAGCAGGGCATATTCGTCCTTGCCCGATTCGGCCTGATGGAACAGCAGCAGCAGCGCCCTGGGCTGGGCCGCTCGGGTATAGACGCCGGCGATCTTCACCCCGTCGGCGGCGGTGAGCGTCACCGAATCGGCAGAGACCGGCCCGGCAGTTGCCGCCGGATCGCGCTGCGGCCGAGGATGGCAGCCCGCCACGGCGAGCAACGCCAGCGCCGCCACCGCCCCGGCCCGCATCAGATCAGCCCCGCCAGCGGGCTCGACGGATCGGCATAGCGGCGCTTGGCCATGCGGCCCGCACGGTAGGAGAGCCGCCCGGCTTCCACCGCCGCCTTCATCGCCGCCGCCATCAGGATGGGGTCCTTCGCCTCGGCGATGGCCGTGTTCATCAGCACGCCGTCGCAGCCCAGTTCCATCGCCACCGCCGCGTCCGAGGCCGAGCCGACGCCCGCATCGACCAACACCGGCACCTTGGCGCCCTCGACGATCAGCCGGATCGTCACCTGGTTCTGGATGCCGAGGCCCGATCCGATCGGCGCGCCCAGCGGCATGATCGCCACCGCACCCGCATCCTCCAGCCGCTTGGCGGCGATGGGATCGTCGACGCAATAGACCATCGGCAGGAAGCCTTCCTTGGCCAGTACCTCGGTCGCGCGCAGCGTCTCGACCATGTCCGGATAGAGCGTCCGCGCCTCGCCGAGCACTTCCAGCTTCACCAGCTCCCAGCCGCCCGCCTCGCGCGCCAGCCGCAGCGTGCGGATCGCCGACTCGGCATCGAAGCAGCCGGCGGTATTGGGAAGGTAGGTGATCTTCTTCGGGTCGATATAGTCGGTGAGCATCGGCGCCTTGGGGTCGCTCACATTCACCCGGCGCACCGCCACGGTGACGATCTCAGCGCCCGACGCGGCGACGGCCGCGGCATTCTGCTCGAAATCCTTGTACTTGCCGGTGCCGACGATCAGCCGCGAGCGGAAGGTCTTGCCCGCCACCGTCCAGCTGTCGTCGGCAAGCGGCGCGGCATGGTCGCCGCCGCCGACAAAGTGGACGATCTCCAGCTCGTCGCCGTCCTCGACGACCACCTGCCCGAGCGTCGAGCGCGGGACGACCTCGAGGTTGCGTTCGACCGCCACCTTCTCGGGCACCAGCCCCAGTTCGCTCGCCAGTTGCGCGAGCGTGAGCCCGGCGGTGATCCGCTTGTGTTCGCCGTTGACCCGGATGGAGACAGTGCCGTCGCTGTGCATGAGGTGCCTTGGATTTGATCGGAGACGCGGGGTCATATAGGGAGACCCGCATCCTACCCGCAACCGAAAGGCGCCTGGCTTTGGCCGATACGATCTTCGTCTTGAATGGTCCCAACCTCAACCTGCTGGGGCTGCGCGAGCCGGAAATCTACGGCACCGACACGCTGGACGATATCGCCGGCATGCTGGAGGACCGCGCCCGCGAACTGGGCCTCGAGATCGAGATGCGCCAGTCGAATCACGAGGGCCATCTGATCGACTGGCTGCACGAGGCGCAGGCGGTAGGTGCCCGTGCCGTGTTGCTCAACGCAGGCGGGTTCACCCATGCGTCCATTGCGCTGCACGATGCGATCAAGAGCATCCGCACGCCGGTGATCGAGGTCCATCTGTCGAACCCGCTGGCGCGCGAAGCCTTCCGCCATATCAGCTATGTCGGCCGTGCCGCGAAAGGCACGGTGGCCGGGTTTGGTGCGAACTCCTACATACTCGCGCTTGAAGCCGCCGCGCGTCTCTGACAGAGGGCGCCGTTTCATTTACGGAATTTAAAAGAAGGGTCGTATGGCCGAAGAAACCAAGACGGGTGCAATGATGGTCGATATCGAGCTGGTCCGCCAGCTCGCCGCAGTGCTCGACGACACCCAGCTCACCGAGATCGAAGTCGAGGACGGCGAACGCCGCGTCCGCGTCGCCCGCAAGGTGACCGCAGCGCCGGCACCGGTTCAGTACGCCGCGCCGGCCGCGCCGATGCTCGCTGCCCCGGCAGCTGCCGCTGCGCCCGCCGAGATCGTCGCCGCCCACCAGCCGACCGCCAATGCGGTCAAGTCGCCGATGGTCGGCACCGCCTATCTCAAGCCGAATCCCGAAGCGAAGACCTTCGTGACGGTGGGCCAGCAGGTCGCCGCCGGCGACACGCTGCTGATCATCGAGGCGATGAAGGTGATGAACCCGATCCACGCGCCGACCGCCGGCACGGTCAAGGCGATCCTGGTCGAGAACGGCCAGCCGGTCGAGTTCGACCAGCCGCTCGTCGTGGTCGAGTAACGGAACGCCCATGCCCGAGATCAAGAAGCTGCTGATCGCCAATCGCGGCGAGATCGCGCTGCGCATCCACCGCGCCTGCCACGAAATGGGCATCAAGACGGTGGCGGTGCACTCCACCGCCGATGCCGATGCGATGCATGTGCGCCTGGCGGACGAGGCGATCTGCATCGGCCCGCCGGCCGCGGCGGAGAGCTATCTCAACGTGCCCAACATCATCTCGGCGGCCGAGATCTCGGGCGCGGATGCGATCCACCCGGGCTATGGCTTCCTCTCGGAGAACGCCCAGTTCGCCGAGATCGTCGAGGCGCACGGTCTGATCTTCGTCGGGCCCAAGCCCGAGCATATCCGCACGATGGGCGACAAGATCGAGGCGAAGCGCACCGCCGGCGCGCTCGGCCTGCCGCTGGTGCCGGGCTCGGACGGCCCGATCAGCGACCTGGAAGAGGCCAAGGCGATCGCCGCCAAGGCCGGCTATCCGGTGATCATCAAGGCCGCCTCGGGCGGCGGTGGTCGCGGCATGAAGGTGTGCACCAGCGAGGAGCAGCTCGAAACGCTGATGCAGCAGGCGGGCTCGGAAGCGAAGGCCGCGTTCGGCGACGCCACGGTGTACCTTGAGAAGTATCTCGGCAACCCGCGCCACATCGAGTTCCAGGTGTTCGGCGACGGCAACGGCAACGCGATCCACTTGGGCGAGCGCGACTGCTCGCTCCAGCGCCGCCACCAGAAGGTGCTCGAAGAGGCGCTGTCGCCGGTGATCACGCCGGAAGAGCGTGCGCACATGGGCGGCATCGTCGCCAAGGCGATGTCCGACATGGGCTATCGCGGCGCCGGCACGATCGAGTTCCTGTGGGAAAATGGCGCGTTCTACTTCATCGAGATGAACACCCGCCTTCAGGTCGAGCATCCGGTAACCGAGATGATCACCGGCATGGACCTGGTCCGCGAGCAGATCCGCGTCGCCGAAGGGCACGGCCTGTCGGTGCGCCAGGAGGATCTGGAGTTCCGCGGCCACGCGATCGAATGCCGCATCAACGCCGAGGATCCGCGCACCTTCGCGCCCTCGCCGGGCACGATCACCCACTTCCACGCGCCGGGCGGCATGCACGTGCGCGTCGATAGCGGCATCTATTCGGGCTACCGCATCCCGCCCTACTACGACTCGATGATCGCCAAGCTGATCGTCTATGGCCGCACCCGCGAGGGCTGCATCCTGCGGCTGAAGCGCGCGCTCGAAGAGTTCGTGGTCGACGGCATCAAGACGACGATCCCGCTCCACCAGGCGCTGCTCGACGACCCCGAGTTCCTGAAGGGCGACTATACGATCAAGTGGCTCGAGGAGTGGCTCGCCAAGCAGGACGAGGCCGCCGCGGCGTGAAGGCCACCATCTACCACAACCCGCGCTGCTCCAAGTCGCGCGAGGCGCTGGCGATCCTCAAGGACGCCGGCGCCGAGGTGGAGGTGGTCGAGTATCTGAAGACCCCGCCGAGCCGTGAAACGCTGGCGGCGCTGTACCAGCGCGCAGGCATGACCGCGCGCGACGGCCTGCGCGTCGCCGAGGACGCCGCCAAGCCGCTGAAGAACGCGGACGACGACACCATCCTCGACGCGATGGCGGCCAACCCGATCCTGATCGAACGCCCGCTGGTGGTCACCGAGCGCGGCGTTCGGCTGGGTCGCCCGCCCGAAAAGGTGCGGGAAATCCTGTAACGGGCAATCCTCCCCCGCCAGGGGGAGGTGGCGCGCGAAGCGCGACGGAGGGGGAGGTGAGCGAACCGGCCGCCGTGCTTCCTCTCCCTCCGTCAGGCTGCGCCTGACACCTCCCCCTGGCGGGGCAGGATCAGGACTCAGCCCTTCACCCCTGTCGCGATCGTCTCGCGCCACGGCGTGGTCGGGCGGCCGATCAGCCCGGACAGCGTCTTCGAATCGTCGAACAGCGCGCCGTCCGCCACCCGGGCATCGCTGTCCGCGAGGATCGCGGCGAACGGGCCCGGCAGCCCCGCACCTTCCAGCGCCTTGGCATAGTCCGCCTGGGGCAGGTTCTGGAAGGGCACCGGCTTGCCGGCGATGTCCGAGAGCGCCGCTGCCAGCTCGGCCAGCGTGAAACCGCTATCGCCTGCCAGCTCGAAAACGCCGGCGATACCCCGGGTCAGCACCACGGCTGCCGCCTCGGCATAGTCGGCACGCGAGGCTGCGGAGACCACGCCGTCGCCCGCGCTGCCGATCAGCACGCCGTGCGCGATCGCGGCACCCGCACCCATCAGATAATTCTCGGTATACCAGCCATTGCGGAGCAGCGCGTGCGGCACGCCGCTTTCGGCCAGCAGATCCTCGGTCGCCTTGTGCTCGGCGGCGAGCAGCACCGGCGAGGTCTGCGCGCGAAGAATGCTGGTATAGGCGATCAGCTCTACCCCCGCCGCCTTGGCCGCATCGATCACCGCACGATGCTGCGGCACGCGACTGCCCACCGCATTGCCGGAGATGAGCAGCAGCCGCGTCACGCCCGCCAGCGCCGGCGCCAGCGTTTCCGGCGCATCATAGTCGAACGCGCGGACCGTCACGCCCTTGGCGGCGAAATCGGCGACGCTCGCGGGATTGCGCACCAGCGCGACGATCTGATCGGGCGCGACCTTCTCCAGCAGCGAGTCGACGACGAGGCGGCCCAGCTGGCCCGAGGCTCCGGTAACGGCGTACATGGCGTATTCCCTTCCTTGATGGATTGACGCCAGCGATCTAGCGACCCACTTACGAATCGTAAGTACGCACATGAAGGTAAGTATCAAAAATGTCCGCCGATCGTCCCCGCACCCTGGCCGCCATGATGGACCGCGGCGACGTGTTCGTGCCCGACTGCCCGTCGCGTGCGGTGCTCAAGCGGATCACCAGCAGCTGGGGGCTGCTGGTGCTGGTGGCCCTGCAGGGCGGCACCCGCCGCTTCAGCGAACTGCGCCGCCGGGTGAACGGGGTGAGCGAACGCATGCTCGCCCAGACGCTCCAGCAACTGGAGGCGCACCAGCTCGTCACCCGCCGCAGCTTGCCGGTGGTGCCGCCACATGTCGAATACAGCCTCACCCCGCTCGGCCGGGAGGCCGCAGCGAAGGTCGAGGATCTGGTCGAGTGGATCCAGGCGAACATCGCCGCGCTGATGCCGGTGGAGGCACAGGCAGAGGCGGCCGAGTAGCAGGTTCGCCCCTCCTCCCCCAACGTCATCCCCGCGAAAGCGGGGATCCATTGGCCCAGGTGGTGCCGCTACATCCCCGGCGTCCTGGCAAATGGATTCCCGCCTTCGCGGGAATGACGATCGGGGTGTGGTGGCCGCGGGCCTTCGCCTCGAAGGCACACCCCCACTTACGCCGCCCGCAACCGCCCCGCACTTCCCCCGCAGTATACCTCGCCGCGCTCCCATGGCATGGCGCGCGGCCATGATCGCCGCCATCGCCACCCTGCTCCTCTGCCAGCTGCTCGGCGAGGGGATTCACCTGCTGACCGGGCTGCCGCTACCAGGCGCGGTCATCGGCATGTTCCTGCTGCTCGGCTGGCTGCTGCTGCGCCCTGGCGAGCGGCCCACCCTGGTGCAGGTGTCCGCGTGGCTCACCGCCCATCTGTCGGTGATGTTCGTCCCGGCCGCGGTCGGCCTGATCGAACAGGGCCCGGTGCTGTCGAAGAACGGCGTCGCGATCCTGGTTGCCACGCTTGCCTCTACCGTGCTCACCATGACGGTGACCGCGGTCGTCTTCGGCTGGGCGCTCCGTCGGCAGGAGCCCGGCGCATGAGCGCGCTATGGCACATGCTCCAGGCAACGCCGTTGCTCTGGCTCAGCGTCACCCTCCTCGTGTTCGAAGCGGCCGACCGTATCTCGAAGCGCACCAACCGCCACCCGCTCTGCCACCCGGTGCTCACCGCCACGCCGGTGGTGATCGGCGTGGTGCTCCTCACCCGGACACCCTATCCCGTCTATGCGCAGAACACCGCGGTCCTCACCTTCCTGCTGGGACCGGCGACGGTGGGCCTCGCCGTGCCCCTCTGGCGAAGCCGCGCGCTGATCCGCCGGGCCGCCGGGCCGCTGCTGCTTGCGCTGTTCGCTGGATCGCTCACCTCGATCGTGAGCGTCACCGGAATCGTGTGGGCGTTCGGCGGTACCGCTCAGATCATCGCTACCGTCGCGCCACGTTCGGTGACGACGCCCGTCGCCATGGCGCTGGCGTCCCAGCTCGGCGGCATTCCGGCGCTGGCCGCCGTGGTGGTGCTTATCGCGGGCGTGTTCGGTGCGATGATCGCCACGCCGCTCCTGACCCTGCTGCGCATCCAGGATTTCCGCGTGCGCGGCTTCGCGACCGGCGTTGCAGCCCACGGCGTCGGCATGGCCCGCGCCTTCCAGGTGTCGGAGCTGGGCGGCACCTTCGCCGGCGTCGGCATGGCGCTCAACGCCGCGATGACCGCGCTGCTGCTCACGCTGTGGGCGGTGCTGTAGGCTTACTCGTCCGTCACGTCCCGTTTGGTGCCATAGAGCCGCACCGACTTGCCATCGACGCACTCCACATCGGCGGTCAGCCGCATCTTGCGCAAGGCGCCGTCGCGGCGGCGGATCGTCACGTCGATGGTGAAGCTGCTGCATTCGGCGATCGCACGGCTGCGGACCTGTTCGAGGAGCGCCGCCGACTCGGGCGTGTACATCGCCACCACCTCGTCGCGGGTGACCGGATGCCCCGGCGGAAAGCCGAAAAGGTCGAACACGCCGGGCGACCAGTGCAGCGTGTTCGTCGCCAGGTCGCACTCCCAGGCGGCCGGCAGCGGGACCAGCGGGTCGCCGGCGCGCAGTCCGTGGCTGAGGAGCGGCAGGATGGGCATGGCGCAATGCTACGCCGCCGACCCTTAACGCCGCGTTTTCCGCGTCCGCCAAACTGCCGGGGTGACGCGCGCGCAACACCCCGCTAAGGGGTCCGGCCATGACCCAGATCACGCCCGAGATCGTGGCCGAGCACGGCCTGTCGCCCGAAGAATATGACCGCGTCCTGAAGGCGCTCGGTCGCGAGCCCAACCTGACCGAGCTCGGCATCTTCTCGGTGATGTGGTCCGAGCATTGCAGCTACAAGTCCAGCCGCATCCACCTGAAGAAGCTGCCCACCACCGGCCCGCAGGTCATTTGCGGCCCCGGCGAGAATGCCGGCGTCGTCGACATCGGCGACGGCCAGGCCGCGATCTTCAAGATGGAGAGCCACAACCACCCGTCCTATATCGAGCCCTATCAGGGCGCGGCGACCGGCGTCGGCGGCATCCTGCGCGACGTGTTCACCATGGGCGCGCGCCCGATCGCCAACATGAACGCGCTGCGCTTCGGCCGGCCCGACCATCCCAAGATGAAGCACCTGATCGCCGGCGTCGTCCACGGCATCGGCGGCTATGGCAATTGCGTCGGCGTGCCGACCGTGGGCGGCGAGGTGAACTTCCACCCGGCCTATGACGGCAACATCCTGGTCAACGCGATGACCGTCGGCATCGCCGATACCGACAAGATCTTCTATTCGGCGGCCTCGGGCGTCGGCAACCCGATCGTCTATGTCG
>NZ_CAJYTI010000009.1 GCF_913777625.1 uncultured Sphingomonas sp. | reverse complement strand
GCTTCGGCCGCCTTAAGCATTTCCGACGCTTCGCGACACGCTATGAGCGTCGCACCATCCACTTCGCAGGTTTCGTCCATCTCGCCGCCACCATGATTTGGTTACGGTGAATGTCGATCCGCGCTAGGCGTTTCCCGTCTATTCTTCCGCCGTCACCCCCGCGAAGGCGGGGATCCGTTGGCACTGAACTTCCGGTTCTTTCCGCGGTCGTCCTGGCAAATGGATTCCCGCCTTCGCGGGGATGACGAGGTATTCGGGACAGGTTGGGCCACCGCGCCGGCGTGCCCCGTCACCGCGCGGGTGGCAGCCAGCGCAGGTCGAGGCCCTCGTAGCGGTTGACGTAGTTCGCTGCGCCCGAAAGCCCCGGGCGATCGAGCAGCGTGACCCGGCCACCCTCCCGCGCAATCATACCTTCCTCTTCGAGCTGGCGGAGCATGCGGTTGACGTGCACCGCCGTCAGGCCGGTGGCGTCGCCGATCTCCTCTTGCGTCAGCCCCAGCGTGAATTCGCGGTCGATCGACTTGTCGGTCGCGCGCAGGCGGTTGCGCAGGTCGAGCAGCAGCGCGGCCACGCGTGCCTTGGCGCTGGTGCGGCCCAGGGCTGCGAGGCGGTCGGTGAGCGCCACCCGCTCGATCTGGCTGTAGACCAAGATCATCGCGGAAAGCCGCGGGTGCGCCTGCATGATTTCCGACAGTGCCGCGCGGTCGAACGGGCACACGACCGTGTCGGACAGCGCACACAGCGTCTCCGGCGCCTCGCGATAGATGGCGGACGAGACGCCGAGCATGTCGCCCGGGAACAGGAACCGCAATATCTGCCGGCTGCCGTCGTCCAGCAGCACGTAGCTCATCATCAATCCCTTGCGGAGAATGAACAATTCTCCACAAGGCTCGTTCTCACGCTGCAAAATCGCGCCACGCCGTACATGGCGCTGGCGCAGTTCGAGCGCATCCAGCGCCTCGCGCTCTTGTTGCGTAAGCGTGATGAACTCGCTCAAAACATCGGCAAAACAACTGGATGACACGCTCTGCACTTTCCCCCGGACCCCCACTGCAAAGCAGCGCAACGAAATCAGTGCATTAAAATCGATCAAGCCTTCCCCGCAGCCCACCGCTTGCGCCTACGCGCAGAGCGGCTAGAAGCTCGCCATGGACCGTATCCTCATCCGTGGCGGCAATCGGCTCGCCGGCAAGATTGCGATTTCCGGCGCGAAGAACGCCGCCCTCACCTTGATGCCGTGTGCGCTGCTCACCGACGAGCCACTCACGCTCCGAAATCTGCCACGGCTGGCAGATGTCGACAGCTTCGGACATCTACTGAATGAACTTGGCGCGTCGACCTCGGTAGAGGGCACGCGCCCGAACGAATTCGGCCGGGTGCTCTCGGTCCGCGCCAGCCGGTTGACCTCGACGGTCGCGCCTTATGACATCGTCCGCAAGATGCGCGCCTCGATCCTGGTGCTCGGCCCGCTGCTCGCCCGCGAGGGCGAGGCGACCGTGTCGCTGCCGGGCGGCTGCGCGATCGGCAATCGCCCGATCGACCTCCATCTCAAGGCGCTCGAAGCGATGGGCGCCGAGATCGAGATCAGCGCCGGCTATGTGAAGGCGACCGCGCCCGGTGGCCGCATCGCGGGCGGCCGCTTCCGCTTTCCGGTCGTCTCGGTCGGCGCGACCGAGAATGCGCTAATGGCGGCGGCGACCGCGCGCGGCACCACGGTGCTCGAGAATGCAGCGCGCGAGCCCGAGATCGTCGATCTTTGCAACCTGCTCGTCGCGATGGGCGCGGTGATCCGCGGCATCGGCACCGAGACGCTGGAGATTGACGGCCGCGATCGCCTGCACGGTGCGACCTACGCCGTGATGCCCGATCGCATCGAGGCGGGCAGCTATGCCTGCGCGGCGGCGATCACCGGCGGCGATGTCGAGCTGGTCGGCGCCTCGGCCGAGGACATGCGCGCGACGCTCGACGCACTGGTCGAGGCCGGCATCACCGTCGAGGAAACCGCAGATGGCGTGCGCATTGCCGCCGACAACGGCATCCGCCCCCTGACGCTCAACACCGCGCCCTTCCCGGGCTTCGCCACCGACATGCAGGCGCAGTTCATGGCGATGCTCTGCAAGGCGGACGGCGCCAGTACGCTCACCGAGACGATCTTCGAGAACCGCTACATGCACGTGCCCGAGCTGGCGCGGATGGGTGCCGACATCGAGGTGCATGGCCGCACCGCGATCGTCCGCGGGGTCAGCAAGCTGACCGGCGCCCCGGTGATGGCGACCGACCTGCGCGCCTCGATGAGCCTGATCCTCGCCGGCCTCGCTGCCGAGGGCGAGACCCAGGTCAACCGCGTCTACCATCTCGACCGCGGCTACGAGCGGCTGGAAGAGAAGCTGCAGGGCGTCGGCGCGGATATCGAGCGCGTCGGCGACGGGTGATCTGGGCGGCTTTGGGCGCGGCATCCCGATGCTGCCCAGAGCATCTCCCGGCGAAAGCCGGGAGCCATGTGCCGCTCGGCAGCGACGGTGGCAGCCCTGGCCTAGGCCTCTCTGCATAGAAGACCTGGGGCTGTGAGGCGTCGCTCGCCGCGCGGGGCCGGCGCTTTCGCTACTCCGCCGCAAGCGGCAGCATCGGCGCCTCGCGACCGGGCGCTGCGACCACGCGATTACGACCGGCTTCTTTCGCCTGGTAGAGCGCCGCATCGGCCACACCGAGCAGCTCGGTGATCGAGCGCGTGCTTTCCGGAATCGCGGCGACGCCGAACGAGGCGGATATCTTGGCGTCGTGCGTCGTCGACAGCGCCTCGATACGCTCGCGCAGCACCTCGGCCTTGGCGCTCGCCTCGGTGATTCCGCACTCGGGCAGGAGGACCAGCAGCTCCTCGCCGCCGTAGCGACAGGCGACGTCGGAGGTGCGCAACGCGCTCATGATGGTGGCGGCGGCCTCCCGCAGCACCGCGTCGCCGACCGCATGACCGAACTCGTCGTTCAGCTTCTTGAAGTGATCCAGATCGATCATGATGACGGACAGGTGCGTTCCGCTGCGCTCGGCAAGGCTGGCATAGCGGCTGAGCGCATCTTCCATGTAGCGGCGGTTGTACAAGCCGGTCAGCGGATCGCGCAGCGCCTGGGTGCGCAGCTTCTCCCGCAGCGCGATGTTGGAAACCGCCAGCGACATGGCGTCGGCGATCGCCGTGGCGAGCGGTTGCACCCGCGCCAGCTGCGCCGCTGCGTCGGGCAGCGTCGTCGCGATCTTCAGCATGCCCTGGATTTCGCCATGCGCGGTCATCGGAAGTTCGAGCACGGTCGCGGTGCCGAGATGATGCTCGCAGTGCAGCGCCCCGCAGCTATCGGCGTTCACATGCGGCTTTCCGCGCTTCAGCGCCCAGCATTGTGCCGGCGTCAGCATCGGGCGAAGCGTATCGGTTTCCGGCCAGTGCCAGCTGGCGGAAAGCTCCAGCCGGTCGCGCGAATTGTTGAACACGTAGAGGGCGCCACCAAAGCCGGCGAGCAACGATTCGATCGTTGCTCCCAGCACGGCATTCGCGTCGGCATAGCCATTGGCGCTCTGAAGCATCTCCGTCATGCGGAACAGATGGTTGATCTGCTTGCGCTCGGCATGGGCGCGCTCGGCGTCCTCGCGGCGCTCGCGCAGGGCCCGCAGTGTCCGCGGCCCGCCGATCAGCAGCAGCAGCAGCGCCACGATCGCGCTGCCGAACTCCAATACGCGACCGATCACCCGCGCGTCGTGATCGTGCGCGAGCGGGTGCGCCAGATGCGCCAGGACCACGATCACGATAGCTGCCGATGCCGCCGCGACGCGACGCCGCATGCCCTGCTCCAGCGGATCATAGCCTTGTTCGGAGCGTTTCGGATCCACGCCGTTCCAGCCTTTTGCCGCAGCGCCAGCCGCCGCGGCACGAGGCCATTATAGCGGGGCAGCGCTGCCCGCTCGTCTCGTGGAACCGTCGCTAGGTAGTATTACAGCATCGATCCCGTATCGATGTAGCGCTGGTGCCAGGCGAGCGCCTCCCCCGGCAGCATCGGCGTCTGCTTGCCATAGCTGCCGGCCAGCGCCCGCTCGTAATAGTCGCGCAGCATCGGCCTGTAGCTCGGGTGGGCGCAGCGTTCGATCACCTGCTCGGCGCGCTTGCGGGGCGCGAGCCCGCGCAGATCGGCCAGGCCCTGCTCGGTCACCACCACCTGCACGTCCTGCGCGATGTGATCGACATGGGAGACGTGCGGCACGATCGACGAGATCGCCCCGCCCTTGGCGGTGGAGGGCGACATGAAGATCGAGATATAGGCGTTGCGCGCGAAGTCGCCCGATCCACCGATGCCGTTCTGGATCCGCGATCCCATGACATGGGTGGAATTGACGTTACCGTACAGGTCCGCCTCGATCATTCCGTTCATCGCCAGGCAGCCGAGCCGCCGCACCACTTCGGGGTGGTTGCTGATCTCCTGCGAGCGCAGGAGGATGCGGTCGCGGAACCGGTCGAGATCCCGGTTGAGCCGCTCGGCCGCGATCGGGCTCAGCGAGAAGGCGGTGCAGCTCGCCATGCGCAGCTTGCCGGCGGCGAGCAGGTCCAGCATCCCGTCCTGCAGCACCTCGGTATAGGCGGTGAGGTTCTCGAACGGCGCGGTCAGCAGCCCGGCGAGCACCGCATTGGCGATGTTGCCCACGCCCGATTGCAGCGGCAGCAGCGACGGGGGCAGGCGGCCCTTGCCGACTTCGTGTCGGAAGAATTCGATCAGATGCTGGGCGATGGCGAGCGCGCTGGCGTCGGGCGCCGCGAAGGGCAGGTTGCGATCGGGCGCATTGGTCTCGACCACCGCGATCACCTTGTGGGGATCGCAGCGGAGCGTCGGCTGGCCGATGCGCTGGTCCGGTGCGGTGATCGGGATCGGCACGCGATTGGGCGGCAGTGCGGTGCCGTAATAGAGGTCGTGCATCCCCTCCAGCGCCGGGTTCTGCCAGTAATTGACCTCCAGGATCACGCGCTTGGCGACATCCAGCCAGGTCTTGTTGTTGCCCACCGAGGTGGAGGGGATCAGCGAGCCGTCCTCGCGAATGCCCGCAACCTCGATTACCGCCACGTCCAGGGGGCCGAGAAAGCCTTCCCAGGCAAGCGGCGCGACCTGGCTCAGGTGCAGGTCGACATAGTCCATCTCGCCGGCGTTGATTTTCTCGCGGGCGATCGGATCGGAATTATAGGGCAGCCGCGCCGAAATGCCGTCGACCCGGGCGAGCGCCCCATCGAGCTCGGGGCCGGTTGAGGCACCGGTCCAGACCTTGAGCCGCATCGGCTTGCCCTCGGCATGCGCCGACTCGATCTGTGCGGCGAGCGCGATCGGCACTGCCTTCGGATAACCCGAGCCGGTGAAGCCGCTCATCCCCACCGCCATCCCGTCTGCGATGAACGAGGCGGCATGTTCGGCGGTGGTAACCTTGGCGGCGAGTCCGGGGTGGGCAATACGCGACATGGATCCTCTCAAGGCTGCATCGTTGGCGGCCCTGCAGACCTATCGAGCTGCGTGCAATTGTTGCAATTACCTAGTTGGTTCGAGCGGATGCAGCGGATGCATGCAGGTTCGGCCAAGTGCTTGATCTATCATAATTCCCCCGGAACTGCCGTGGTCGCCTGGGGGTTTAGGCGTCCAAGCAGGAGAGAGTTTTTCCCATGGCGACCCTCGCGCGCGATTTCGCGCCACCCCTTCGTTCGCAATTTCTTACCGACAGCTTCCAGCGCGGCCTCGCCCATTGGAACCGGGAGCGGCTGGAGCCCGGATTTCCCTCCGAGGACTGGCAGCGCACCTTCGAACGCGACGTCCGCATGGAACGGCTGCAGGGCGCGTTCCTCGAGGAACTGCGCGCCGAGGTGGCCGAGGAAGCGGCGGCAGCGCCGACCGACGTGGAAGGGTTCATCGCCTGGTTCGAAGGGCTGAAGGCGACCGGGCCGGGACAGGGTGATCCGCTGTTCCCTTGGCTCGCCGAAGCGGCGGACCGGGACCAGCTTCGATGGTTCTTCGAGCAGGAGGCCGCCGGCGAGGCGGGGTTCGACGACCTGGTCGCGATGACGCAGGTCAAGCTGCCGACCCGCCCCAAGCTCGAACTCGCCCGCAATTATTGGGACGAGATGGGGCACGGTGCCGAGAAGGGCATGCACGGGCCGATGCTCGATGCGCTGGTCGCGACGCTGGCGGTGACGCCGGTGATCGAGAACACCGTGTGGGAAAGCCTGTGCCTCGCCAACGCGATGACCGCGATGGCCAGCAGCCGCCGTTATGCCTGGCACTCGGTGGGCGCGCTCGGCGTGATCGAGCTGACCGCGCCGGGACGGTCGGCGGCAACGGCCGAAGGGCTGAAGCGCGTCGGGCTCAGCCCCAAGGAAGCGCGCTACTTCACGCTGCACGCGGTACTCGACATCAAGCATAGCGAGGACTGGAACCGGGAGGCGATCCGTCCGGCGGTGGAGGAAGATCCACGCCGTGCCACCGCGATGGCCGAAGGAGCGCTGATCCGCCTGCGCTGCGGCGCGCGCTGCTTCGAGGCTTATCGCGACCGTCTCTGGGGCTGACGGGGACCTTGCGGGTTGCTAGGCACGCACCATGCTTCGCCTAGCCCTCGCCACCGCGCTGATGTTGGCGCCCGCCGAAACTGCCGTTCCCCTGCATGCGGGGGGACGGGTTACTGCGGATGGCCGGTTCGGCTGGCCGGGCGTCTATTTCGAGGGGCGGTTCAAGGGCACGTCGGTTACCGTCTCGGTGGAGGCGGGCGAGGATCATCTCGCCGTGCTGATCGACGGCGTGGAACGCGCCGTGTTGAAGAAGCCGGGCAAGGTCCAGCGTCGGTTCGATGGCCTCGCCGACGGCGAGCATGTCATCCGGGTCGAGAAGCTGACCGAGACGCAGCGCGGCTATAGCCGGATGATCGGCATCACCACCGACGGCACGCCGCTCGCGCCGCCGGTGCACGCGCGCCGGGTGGAGTTCATCGGCGATTCGCACAGCGTCGGCTATGGCGATACCGCGACGGTGCGCGACTGCAGCGACGCGCTGGTGCATGACACGACCAATACCCAGCTCGCCTTCGGCCCGCTGCTCGCGAAGAAATGGGACGCCGACTACCGCGTGATCGCCTTTTCGGGACGCGGCGTGGTGCGCAACTATTCGGGCGGCAATCCGGGCGAGACCCTGCCGGTGCTCTATGCCCGCGCGATCCCCGGCGAGACCGCGCCGGCGCTGCAGGACGGCTGGAAGCCGCAGCTGATCGTCATCAATCTCGGCACCAACGACTTCTCGACGCCGGTCCATGCCGGCGAGGCGTGGAAGGACGATGCGGCGCTGCATGCGGACTATCAGGCGAAGTACATCGCATTCGTGCGGCGGCTGCAGGCCGCGAACCCGGACGCACGCTTCCTGCTGATGGGCGCCCCCGCCTTCATCGCGGATGTGCGCACGGTGGCGGCGGCGACGGGCGCGACCCCGGTGGCGGTGCCGCAGCTGGCATTCACCGCCTGCCATTTCCACCCCTCGCTGAACGACCAGCGGGTCATGGCGGACCTGGTCGAGGAAGCGGCACGCGGGCTGAAGTAAGCGTTCCCTTCCCGCTTGCGAGAGGGGGTAGGGGAGGGGCTGGAACCTGAACCGCGCTTCTTCCACGTCAGCCCCGCCCCCCGGCCCCTCCCGCAAGCGGGAGGGGAGCAATGGGGTCACACCGCCTTCAGCGCGTTCTCGAAATCCGCGATCAGGTCGTCGGCATCCTCGACGCCGATCGAGATACGGACGAGGTTATCCGTGATTGCCAGCGCCTGCTTGCGCTCTTCGGCAACCGACAGGTGCGTCATGCCCGCCGGGTGCGAGGCCAGCGTCTCGGTGCCGCCCAGGCTCACCGCCAGTTTGGCGATCTTGAGCGCATCGAGGAAGGCGAACGCCTCCTTCTCGCCGCCCTTGAGGTAGAGCGAGAAGGTCGAGCCCGCGCCGGTGCAGTGGCGACGATAGATGTCGGCCTGGCGCTTGTCCTCGCCGCGCTCGAGGAAGCCGAGATAGCCGACCTTCTCCACCTTGGGATGGCTCGCCAGGAATTCGCACACCTTGGCGGCATTTTCGCCCGCGCGACTCATGCGCAACTCCAGCGTCTCCAGCGAGCGGAGCAGCATCCAGGCAGTGTTGGGGTCGCAGATCGTGCCGATCGTGTTGCGCATCAACCGGATGGTATTGATGTGCGCCTTGGTGCCGAGCACGCCGCCCGCCACCAGGTCCGAATGGCCGCCGGCGTACTTGGTCAACGAGTAGACGACGATGTCGGCACCCTGCTTGAGCGGCTGCGCCCAGAGCGGGCCGAGGAAGGTGTTGTCGATCGCGATCGGCGGCTTGTTCTCGCCCTTGAAGATCGCGTCGCGGCTCGCGGCTACGGCTTCCACGTCGACCAGCGCGTTGGTCGGGTTGGCCGGGCTCTCCAGATAGATCAGCGCGACATTGCCGGTCGCCGCCTTGGTCAGCACCGCGTCGATCTCTTCGCGCGTTGCCCCGGCGGGGAAGTCCAGCCAGTTCACCCCGAAGCGGCCGAGAATGCGCGAGATCAGCGTCTCGGTCGCGGCATAGAGCGGCCCCGAATGGACGATCGTGTCGCCGGGCTTGACCATCGACAGGAACAGCGTGGCGATCGCCGACATGCCCGAGGAAAAGGCCAGCGCGTCCTCGGCCTCTTCCCATACGGCGAGACGGTCTTCCAGGATCTCCTGGTTGGGGCCGTTGAACCGCGAATAGACCAGCCCCTCGGCGCCGCCCGGGCGCTTGCCGGTCACGCCCTCGAAGTGGCGCTTGCCGGCGGCGGCGTTGGGGAACACGAAGGTGGAGGTGAGGAAGATCGGCGGCTTGAGCGCGCCTTCCGAGAGCATCGGATCATAGCCATGCCCCATCATCATCGTCGCCGGCTTGAGCTTGCGATCGCCGATCTTCTCGACCTCGCCCTCGGGGCGGGCGCGCGGGGTGCCGCCGGTCAGATCGGCTTCGGTGGCGTCGGTCATACAGGCTCTCCGATGTGTATTCTGCAGTTGGTCGCGATTGTAACCAGTTCGGGCGGGCAAACCAGCCAAGTCCGTAACCGCCATGGCGCAACATCGTTTCGTTTGCGCGACGTGGCCGCATCCTATCCGTTCGGATATACTGACATGAGCGGCGGGGTCGATCAGTGTGCTCGGACTAATCCATTTCATCGATCGCTCGGGCCGTGCGAGGCTTTGCGCAGAGTATAGTCCGAACCCCAAGGAGGTGCCCGAATGAACGCCGAATCCAAGTGCCCGATGCATGGTGGCAAGATGGAGGGCAACGCCGTCCTGTTCGACATGACGAACCGGACGTGGTGGCCCAACCAGCTCGACCTCACCGTGCTCCACCAGAACCCGCCCGCCGGCGACCCGATGGGCGCGGACTTCGATTATGTCGCCGAATTCCGGAAGCTCGATCTGGCGGCGGTGAAGGCCGACCTCTTCGCGCTGATGACCGATTCGCAGGATTGGTGGCCGGCGGACTTCGGCCATTACGGCCCGCTGTTCATCCGCATGGCCTGGCACAGCGCCGGCACCTATCGCATCGGCGACGGGCGTGGCGGCGCGGGCTCGGGCACGCAGCGTTTCGCGCCGCTCAACAGCTGGCCGGACAATGCCAACCTCGACAAGGCGCGCATGCTGCTGTGGCCGATCAAGCAGAAATATGGCCGGGCGCTGTCCTGGGCCGACCTGATGATCCTCGCCGGCAATTGCGCGCTCGAATCGATGGGCTTCAAGACTGCCGGCTTCGGCGGCGGCCGTGCCGATGTGTGGGAGCCGGAGCGCGACATCAACTGGGGCCCCGAGCGCGAATGGCTGCAGACCAGCGACAAGCCGGGCGGCCGCTATTCGGGCGAGCGCAGTCTCGCCAACCCGCTGGCCGCGGTGCAGATGGGCCTCATCTACGTCAATCCGGAAGGACCGGACGGCAATCCCGACCCGCTGCTCGCCGCGCACGATATCCGCGAGACCTTCGCGCGCATGGCGATGAACGACGAGGAGACCGTCGCGCTGATCGCCGGCGGCCACACCTTCGGCAAGACCCATGGTGCGGCGGACCCCAGCCAGTATATCGGCCCGGAGCCGGAAGGTGCCGGCATCGAGCTGCAGGCGCTCGGCTGGGCGAACAGCTATGGCAAGGGCAATGCCGGCGACACGATCACCAGCGGTCTCGAAGTCACCTGGACCGAGACGCCGACCCAGTGGGGCATGGGCTTCTTCAAGAACCTGTTCGAATATGAGTATGAACTCACCAAGAGCCCGGCCGGCGCGCACCAGTGGGTGGCGAAGGACGCGGGCGCGGTGATCCCGGACGCGCATGATCCGTCGAAGAAGCATCGCCCGACGATGCTGACCACCGATCTCGCGCTGCGCTTCGACCCGGCCTATGGCCCGATCTCGCGGCGCTTCTACGAGAATCCGGACCAGTTCGCCTGTGCCTTTGCCGAGGCCTGGTACAAGCTGACCCACCGCGACAGCGGTCCCCACGCCAAGCTGCTCGGCCCCGAAGTGCCGGCCGAGCCGCGGATCTGGCAGGATCCGGTGCCGGCAGTCGATCACCCGCTGATCGACGCGGCCGACATCGCGGCGCTCAAGGCCGAGATCCTCGCCTCGGGTCTGTCGATTTCGCGGCTGGTGAAGACCGCCTGGGCGTCGGCCAGCACCTATCGCGGATCGGACAAGCGCGGCGGCGCCAATGGTGCGCGCATCCGCCTTGCTCCGCAGAAGGACTGGGCGGTGAACGAGCCGGTCGAGCTCCCCAAGGCGTTGGCCGTACTGGAAGGAATCCAGGCGAAGTTCCAGAGCGGCGGCAAGAAGGTGTCGCTCGCCGACCTGATCGTGCTGGGCGGCACGGCGGCGGTCGAGGCGGCGGCGAAGAAGGCCGGGCATGACCTGCACCTGCCCTTCGCGCCCGGCCGCACCGACGCCAGCCAGGAGCAGACCGACGCGCACAGTTTCGAACCGCTCGAGCCCAAGGTCGACGGCTTCCGCAACTATGCGGCAGACACGATGGGCTGGTCGGAAGAAGAACTGCTGGTCGATCGCGCCGCGCTGCTGACGCTCACCGCGCCGGAGATGACCGTGCTGGTCGGCGGCCTGCGCGTGCTCGGCGCCAACCATGGCGATGCGAAGCATGGCGTGTTCACCGATCGTCCTGAGGCGCTCAGCAACGACTTCTTCCGCAACCTGCTTGCCACCAGCTTTACGGCGAAGTGGGAAGCGCAAGGGGACGGCAGCTTCGTCGCCAAGGATCGCAGGACCGGGGAGGCAAAGTGGACCGGCACCCGGGCCGACCTGATCTTCGGCTCCAACTCGCAGTTGCGGGCGCTGGCCGAAGCCTATGCGACCGACGATGCCGAGGCGGCGTTCGTCGACGCGTTCGGCAAGGCCTGGACCAAGGTGATGAACGCCGACCGCGTGGACCTCTGATCCAGACGTAGATCAGCCGGATCCGGTGTCACGCCTCGTCCCGTCGGGAAGAGGGGATGGCGCCGGATCCGGCCTCAGGACCGGAAGGGTCAGCCCTTCACCAGCGCGTCGATCGCCGCGGCCATCTGGATGTCGCGGGTTGAGAGCCCGCCGGCGTCATGGGTGGTGAGCAGCACTTCGACGCGGTTCCACACATTCGACCATTCCGGATGGTGATCCGCTTTCTCGGCGATCAGCGCCACCCGGGTCATGAAGGCGAAGGCCTCGCCGAAATCGGCGAACAGAAAGCGGCGCGTGATCGCGTCGCGGTTCGAATCGTAGCTCCAGCCGGGCAGGCCGGCGAGCGACTCCTCGCGCAGTCCGTCGGTCAAGCGCGCTACCATGATATCCCCTCCTTGTGCGGCGTCTGCCGCTCCGCCTATGCATTCGGCCATGCCGGAGCAAGTGCCAACCTTCGCCCCCGATGCGGCCCTGATCGAGCGCCTCGCCCGCGACGCGCTCGCACGGATTCCCGAGCCCTTCCAAGCCCATCTCGCCGACGTGGTGCTGCTGGTGGAGGAATTCGCCGACGACGAGACGCTCGATGCGCTGGGCATCGACGACCCCTTCGGCCTGAGCGGCCTCTATCACGGCCGGCCGATCGGCGAGAAATCGGCGTTCGATTCCGGTGGCCTGCCGGACCGCATTCATTTGTATCGCCGTGCCATCCTCGACGAATGGGTGGAGACCGGCGAATCGCTCGAGCGGCTGGTGTCCCATGTCGTGGTCCACGAGGTCGGTCATCATTTCGGCCTGTCCGACGACGACATGCACGCGCTGGAAGACGCCGCCGATTGAATCCCAGCCTCGCCTTTGACGATGTCACCTGTCTGCGCGGCGGGCGGATCCTGTTCGAGGGGCTCGGCTTCGCGCTGGGCGCGGGCGAGGCAGGGCTGGTGCTGGGGCCGAACGGGGTCGGCAAGTCCAGCCTGATCCGCATCGCCGCGGGGCTGCTCGCGCCCTTGGGCGGCCGGGTGGTCGGGGAGGGGGCACGCGCGCTGCTCGGCGACTCCGCCGCACTCGATGCGGAACGCACGCTTGCGGCAGCGCTCGGCTTCTGGGCAGGGCTCGACGGGCGACGGGGCGCGGTGGCCGAGGCGCTGGACACAGTTGGACTGGCCGACATCGCCGATGTTCCCGTGCGGCTGCTCTCCACCGGCCAGCGGCGGCGGGCGGCCTTCGCCCGCGTCCTGGCAAGCGGATCTTCCGTCTGGCTGCTCGACGAGCCCGGCAACGGGCTCGACACCGCCTCGCTCGCGATGCTGGAGGCGCGGATCGCGGCGCACCGCGCGGGCGGCGGCATCGTGCTGGTCGCGACGCACCAGCCGATTGCGCTGCCCGGTGCGCAGGAGATTCGGTTGTGATCGCGCTCGTCTGGCGCGAACTGCGCCGCGCGTGGAGCAGCGGCGGGCTGGTGCTGCCGATCGCCTTTTTCCTGCTGGTCGCGATCCTGTTCCCTTTCGCGGTGGGTCCGGACAGTCGGCTGCTCGCGCGGATCGGCGGCGGGGTGATCTGGGCGGCGGCGCTGCTCGCGGCACTGCTGCCCGTCGAGCGGCTGGTGGCGCCCGATGCCGAAAGCGGCGTGCTCGATCAGCTGGTGGTGCGGGGGTATTCGGACGCCGGGATCGCGGCGGCGAAGATGCTGGGCCATTGGCTCGGCTTCGGTCCTTCGCTGCTGCTGGCGACCTGCGTCGCGGCGGCATTGCTGCACGTGCCGGGCTCGGCGCTCGCGACAATCCTGCTGGGGCTGGCGATCGGCACGCCGGGACTGGCGGCGCTGGGGGTGGCGACCGCAGCGCTGGTGGCGGGGCTGCGCGGCGCGGGCGCGCTGGCGGGACTGGTGATGCTGCCCTTCGCGGTGCCGTTGCTGATCTTCGGTGCGGGCGCCACCGGCGGCGAACCAGGTGCGCTCAAGCTGCTAGCGGCGATCAGTCTGCTACTGGTGGCTGGCTGCCCCTTCGTCGCCGGCGCGGCGATACGGATGGGGCGGGGGTGAAACCCTACTCCTCCCCCGCCAGGGGGAGGTGGCGCCGAAGGCGTCGGAGGGGGAGGATGCCAGACCCTCTCGGCCGTCATGCTTCCTCCCCCTCCGTCAGGCTGCGCCTGCAATCCTCCCCCTGGCGGAGGAGGATTGCAGGGCTCAGTTGCCTTCCGAACCCTGATAGCCGGCCAGCTCGTCGCCCAGCAGCGTCACCACGTGCAGCACGTTCGTCGAGCCCGGCGTCTTGAACGGCACGCCGGCGCAGACGATCACGCGGTCCCCTGCCTTGGCGAGGCCGTGGCGGAGCGCCATGCGCTTGGCCTTGGCGACCATCTCCTCGAACGACTCGACGTCGCGCGTCTGCACGGCGTGCGTGCCCCAGAGAAGGCCCAGACGGCGCGCGGTATCGCGTTCCGGAGTCAGCACCAGGATCGGCACCAGCGGCCGCTCGCGGGCGATTCGGCGCGCGGTCGAGCCCGAGCTGGTGAAGCAGATGATCGCCGAGGCCGAGACCGTCGCCGCGATGTTCTTCGCCGCTTCGGCCAGCGCGTCGGCGGTGGTCGGGTCGGGCTTGGTGACGGTGAAGTGGACGCGGTCGCCATGCGCCGGATCGCGCTCCACCGCATCGGCGATCGAGTTCATCATCGACACCGATTCGATCGGCCACTTGCCCGCGGCGCTTTCGGCCGAGAGCATGATCGCGTCGGCACCGTCATAGACTGCCGTCGCCACGTCCGACACTTCGGCGCGGGTGGGCGAGGGGCTCTCGATCATCGATTCGAGCATCTGCGTCGCGACGATCACCGGGCGGCCGAGGCGGCGCGCCGATTCGACGATGCGCTTCTGCAGCGGCGGCACGGTCTGCGGCGGCAGCTCGACGCCGAGATCGCCGCGGGCGACCATCACGCCGTCGCACTGCTCGAGGATCTCGTCGAGCCGGGCGATGGCCGAGGGCTTTTCGATCTTGGCGAGCAAGGCTGCCTTGCCACCGATCAGGCGGCGGGCCTCCATCAGATCCTCGGGGCGCTGGACAAAGCTGAGCGCGATCCAGTCCGCACCCTGCTCCACCGCAAAGCTGAGGTCGCTGCGGTCCTTCTCGGTCAGCGCGGCGAGCGGCAGCACCATGTCGGGGACGTTGAGGCCCTTGTTGTTCGACAGCGCGCCGCCGACCTCGACGATCGTGGTCAGCCGGTCGGGCGTTACGTCGGTCACGCGCAGCACCAGCTTGCCGTCATCGAGCAGCAGGCGGGCATCGGCGTGCGCCGCTTCAAAGATCTCGCGGTGCGGCAGTTCGACGCGGGTGGCGTCGCCCGGGGTGGGATCGCGGTCCAGCGTGAACTGGTGGCCGGTGACCAGCATCACCTTGCCCTCGGCAAACTTGCCGACGCGCAGCTTCGGCCCCTGGAGATCGGCCAGGATCGTGGTCGGGCGGCCGGTGGTGGCCTCCATCGCGCGGATCGCTTCGAAGAGGGGGATCTTCGAGGCCTGGTCGCCGTGACTCATGTTGATGCGGAACGCATCCGCGCCGGCACGGAACAGCTTCTCGATCATTTCGGGGGACGCGCTGGCGGGTCCCAAAGTTGCCAGGACGCGCACCTTGCGCGAGCGGGGGGAGATCGCCTGTGTCATCGTTGTCTTCCTCGGCTTGTGCGTGCCCGCCTCTAGCTGCAAATGCGTTAACATCAACTCCGGAGGTGCCGAATGGATGAACTAGATCGCCTGGACGACGCAACCGCGGCCAGGGCGTTCCGCCGGCTGGTGCGCCATCTGCGCCACCGCCACGATGCACAGAACATTGATCTGATGGGGCTTTCGGGCTTTTGCCGGAATTGCCTGGGAGACTGGATCCACGAGGCGGACCCGAGCATCGCCAAGGCCGATGCGCGCAGAATCGTCTATGGCATGGACCAGTCCGAATGGAAGACGCGGTACCAGAGCGAGGCGACCCCCGAGCAACTCGCCCGCATGGAAGAGAGCCTGAAGAAGAACGAAGGCCGCGACGACGCGGAGCTCGACGAGGCGCTTGACGAGTCCTTCCCGGCCAGTGATCCTCCCAGCATGACCGACCCCCAGGCCTGAGCCGGGGGCGATACAGGGGGAGAATGCGCATGAAGACGCTGTTGCTGGCCGTACTTGCCGGCACCGTGGCCGTACCGGCCTGGGCGCAGTCTCCCGCCAGCGTAACCTATGTCCAGGCCGGACGGCTGCTCGACCGCCCCGGCCAGGCGCCGCGCGGCGCGAGCACGATCATCCTGCGCGACAAGTTCGTGCTGCCGGGGCTGATCGACCTGCACGTCCACCTCTTCTCCGAGGGCGATCCGCTGAAGGAACGGATGGACGCGCTCACCCGCGACGAGGCGGACGAGTTCGTCATCGGCATCGAGGATGCGCGACGCGATCTGGAAGCGGGTTTCACGACGGTGCGGGATCTCGGCAGCAATCCGCGATCGGTCCGGGCCCTGCGCGACGCAGTAGACCGCGGTGCGATCGCGGGGCCGCGAATCATCAACGCGGGCGAGATGATCTCGATCTCGGGCGGGCATGGCGACGACACCAATGGTCTGGCGGAGACCTTCGCCGAGGCGGTGGCGCACCGGCAGATCAACACCTGTAACGGCGCCGATGATTGCCGTCGTGCGGTGCGCCAGCAGATCGGGCTGGGCGCGCTGGTGATCAAGTTCGCGGCGACGGGTGGCGTGCTCTCCAACGTCGCCGGCGGCCTCGGCAAGCAGATGACCGACGAGGAGATGAAGGCGATCGTCGAGACCGCCCATTCCTTTGGGCGCCGTGTCGCGGTGCACGCCCATGCGACCGAGGGCGTGCGCGGTGCGGTAGAGGCCGGCGCCGATTCGATCGAGCATGGCAGCTTTCTCGACGACGCCACCATCGCCGCGATGAAGGCGCACGGCACCTGGCTTGTGCCGACGATGATCGCGCCGGTCACCGCGCTCGCCAATGCCCGCGCCGGCAAGCTGCCGCCCGCGACCATCCCCAAGGCGGAAGTGGCGGCCGCTGCTGCTGCGGCGAGCCACGCCAAGGCGATCAAGGCCGGGGTGAAGGTCGCCTTCGGCACCGACACCGGCGTGTCGCGGCATGGCGAGAATGCCAGGGAGTTCGCGCTGCTGGTCCGCGCCGGGCTTACCCCGGCGGGCGCGATTCGCGCGGCGACGCTGGATGCTGCCGATGCGCTGGGCCGCAAGGACCAGCTTGGCTCGCTCGAACCCGGCAAGGCGGCCGACCTGATCGCGGTATCGGGCGATTCGCTGCAGGACGTGACCGTGCTGGAGCATGTCGACACGGTGCTGCGCGCCGGCGTGGTGCACATGCTGCGCGGCAAGCGGCAGGCGTTCCCGCAGGACTAAGGTTGAGCGGAAGCGCCGGCTGGCGTACAGGGCCCGCCTGATTCCATCTTTCTTCGGGCGAACCGGCCGGCGCGACCCTCGCGCGGCGCGTCGCTCGATCCCATGCTTCAGGAGCTAGAACACCCATGTCCGATAATATTTCCGCCGAGCAGCTCCGCCTCCTGATCGAGCGTGTCGAGCGTCTCGAAGAGGAGAAGAAGGGCATCGCCGACGACATCAAGGACGTCTATGCCGAAGCCAAGTCGACCGGCTTCGACGTGAAGACGATGCGCACCATCGTCCGCCTGCGGAAGATGGAAAAGCATCACCGCGAAGAGGCCGAGATGCTGCTCGAGACCTACAAGCAGGCGCTGGGCATCTGAGCCCCGCGATGGCGCTCGCCGGGCATCCGCGCTAAGGCGAGCGCTTTCCACCTTCTCCAGACCGCAGGCAGTTCGGGTTCACCATGGCAGGCCATTCCAAATTCAAGAACATCATGCACCGCAAGGGCGCGCAGGATAAGAAGCGCTCGGCGATGTTCTCCAAGCTTAGCCGCGAAATCACCGTGGCGGCAAAGATGGGTCTGGCGGACCCGGACATGAACCCGCGCCTGCGCGCCGCGATCAACGCCGCCAAGGCGCAGTCGATGCCCAAGGACAATATCCAGCGCGCGATCGACAAGGCGAGCAAGGGCGAAGGCGATAACTACGAAGAGATCCGCTACGAGGGCTTCGGCCCGGCGGGCGTCTCGCTGATCATCGAGGCGCTGACCGACAACCGCAACCGTACCGCCACCAACGTACGCACCGCGGTGTCGAAGAACGGCGGCAATCTGGGCACCGCCGGTTCGGTGAGCCACGGCTTCGACCGCCTGGGCCTGATCTCCTATCCGGCGAGCGCCGGCGACGCCGAGAAGGTGTTCGAGGCCGCGCTGGAAGCGGGTGCCGAGGACGTGACCAGCAGCGAGGACGGCCACGAGATCTGGACCGCGCAGGGCGACCTCCACGAAGTCGCCAAGGCGCTGGAGCCGGTGCTCGGCGAGTCCGAGGGCGCAAAGCTCGCCTGGCGGCCGCAGACCATGGTGACGGTGGGCGCGGACGATGCCGCGACGCTGTTCAAGCTTCTCGACGCGCTCGACGATGACGACGATGTCCAGACCGTGTGGGGGAATTACGAGATCCCCGACGACGTGATGGAGAAGCTGGGTTGATCTTCTCGCTCCTCCCCGCAACGGGGAGGGGGACCGCCGCGAAGCGGTGGTGGAGGGGGGCTCCCACGATGGACTCGCTGGTGGAGAGCCCCCTCCACCAGCCTTCGGCTGGTCCCCCTCCCCGTGCCGGGGAGGATCTGTGATCATCCTGGGGCTCGATCCCGGCCTGGGGACGACTGGCTGGGGACTGATCCGCGCCGAGGGCAACCGCCTTGGCCATGTCGCGCACGGCAAGCTGGTCACCGACACCAAGGCGACGTTGCCGCGCCGGCTCGCCCATCTCGACGCGATGCTCGCCGCGCTGATCGCCGATCATGCGCCCGAGGCGGCGGCGGTCGAGGAAGTGTTCGTCAATTCCAACGCACAGTCGACGCTCAAGCTCGGCCAGGCGCGCGGGGTGGTGCTGTGCGCCGCCGCGCGGGTGGGGATCGACGTCGGGGAATACAAACCTAGCACGGTCAAGAAGTCCGTCGTCGGCGTGGGGAATGCCGACAAGGAGCAGGTCCATGCGATGGTCTCGCGGCTGCTGCCGGGGGTGAAGATCGTCGGCGCCGATGCCGCCGACGCGCTCGCGGTGGCGATCTGCCATGCGCACCATCTGGCGAGTGCGCGGTTCGGGGTTCTTCGGTAGGCCTGCGGCCTTCCCGCAATTTCGGCATCCCGGCGGAAGCCGGGATCCAGACGCCTTTCGCTATCAGCAGGAGTCGGAACGGAGACCCCAATGGATCCCGACTTTCGTCGGGATGACGGCTGCGTGGCGAACGAAAAGGCCGGAGCGTCGCCGCCCCGGCCTCCTTTAAACCCATCCGCTAGCGGATCAGTACACCCGCTTCTTCGGCTTGATATAGTCGATCGCGTCGGTGAGCGTGTAGTCGTGGACCGGACGGTAATCGATGTCGGTCTTGCCGCCCTTGCCGCCCCAGCCGTCGAACGTCGCGATGGTGTGCTTCATCCAGCCGGCGTCGTCGCGCTCGGGGAAGTCCTCGTGCATGTGCGCGCCGCGGCTTTCCTTGCGGTTGATCGCGCTGCGGATCGTCACCATCGCCTGGCCGAGCAGATTGTCCAGCTCGAGCGTCTCGACGAGATCGGTGTTCCACACCAGCGAGCGGTCGCTGACGTGCACGTCCTCCAGGCCCTTGTAGACCTGCTCCATGTGGCTGACGCCTTCGGCCATCAGCTCCTCGGTGCGGAACACGGCGCAGTGGCGCTGCATCGTCTTCTGCATGTCGGCGCGGAGCTGCGCGGTGCGGGTGCCGCCATTGGCGTTGCGGAAATGGTCGAGGCGACCCAGCGCCAGCGCTTCCGAATCCTTCGGCAGCGGATGGTGCGGGGTGTTCGGCTTGAGGATGTCGACGATCCGCTTGCCGGTCGCGCGGCCGAACACCACGAGGTCGATCAGCGAGTTGGAGCCGAGGCGGTTGGCGCCGTGCACCGACACGCAGGCCGCTTCGCCGACCGCGAACAGGCCGGGGACGACCGCATCCGGGTTGCCGTCCTTCAGATGGACGACTTCGCCGTGATAGTTGGTCGGGATGCCGCCCATATTGTAGTGGACGGTCGGGACCACCGGCAGCGGCTGGCGAGTGAGGTCGACACCGGCGAAGACCTTGCCGGTCTCGGTGATGCCGGGCAGGCGCTCGGCCAGGATCTTCGGGTCGATGTGGTTGAGGTGAAGGAAGATATGGTCCTTCTCCTTGCCCACGCCCCGGCCTTCGCGGATCTCCATCGCCATCGAGCGCGACACGACGTCGCGGCTGGCGAGATCCTTGGCGGACGGCGCATAGCGCTCCATGAAGCGCTCACCCTCGGAGTTGGTGAGATAGCCGCCTTCGCCGCGCGCACCCTCGGTGATCAGCACGCCCGCGCCGTAGATGCCGGTCGGATGGAACTGGACGAACTCCATGTCCTGCAGCGGCAGGCCGGCGCGGAGCACCATCGCATTGCCGTCGCCGGTGCAGGTGTGCGCCGAGGTGGCCGACTGGTAGACGCGGCCATAGCCGCCCGTCGCCAGCACCACCGCATGGCTGCGGAAGCGGTGGATCGAGCCGTCTTCCATGCACAGCGCGATCACGCCGCGGCACTCGCCATTTTCCATGATCAGGTCGAGCGCGAAATATTCGATGAAGAAGTCCGCGTCGTACTTCAGGCTCTGCTGGTACAGCGTGTGCAGCATCGCATGGCCGGTACGGTCAGCCGCGGCGCAGGTGCGCTGCGCGGGCGGCCCTTCGCCCATGTTCTGCATCATGCCGCCGAACGGGCGCTGGTAGATCTTGCCCTCGTCGGTGCGGCTGAACGGCATGCCGGCATGTTCGAGCTCGTACACCGCGGCCGGGGCCTCGCGGGTGAGATACTCGATCGCGTCCTGGTCGCCGAGCCAGTCGGAGCCCTTGACGGTGTCGTACATGTGCCAGGTCCAGTGGTCCGGACCCATGTTGCCGAGACTGGCGGCGATGCCGCCCTGCGCCGCGACCGTGTGGCTGCGCGTCGGGAACACCTTGGTGATGCAGGCGGTCTTGAGGCCGGACTGCGCCACTTCCATCACCGCGCGGAGGCCCGAACCCCCTGCGCCGACGACGACGGTGTCGTAGATATGGTCGATGATCTTGTAGGCGGCGGACATCAGGCAGCCACTCCGGTGGTGGTGAAGGCGATCTTCAGGATCGAGAAGATCGCGAGCACGCGGACGGTGATCGTGAAATATTCGAGCAGGACCAGCAGCACGAAGCGGCTTTCGTCGTGCTGATAATCCTCGATCACGACCTGCAGGCCGTGACGGAAGTGATGGGTGACGCTGAGCACCAGGAGGATCAGCGGCACAGCGACCAGCGGCTGGGCGATCCAGGCGGCGATCGTCGCGAAGTCATAGGCCGGCAGCAGCGCGATCGACACCATCAGCCACAGCGTCAGCAGCAGGTTCGATCCGGAGGAAACCTTGTGCTTCCACCATTCGCCCGCGCCTTCGTGCGCCGAGCCGAGGCCGCGGACGCGACCGAGACGGGTTCCGTTACCCATGAACCTTCTCCAGAAGCACGACCCAGAAGATCGCGGTGGCGAGGATGCTGAACGCGAAGGTGGCAAGCGCGCTGCGCTTGTTGGCGCGCAGCTCGAAATTCGCGCCGGCATCGAGGAAGAAGTGGCGAACGCCCGAGCCCATGTGCTGGAACAGCGAGAAGCTCAGCCCCACCCCGATGATGTAGCCGAGGATGTTCAGCCGGCCATCGCTCTGCGTGAACACGTGCAGGAAGGTCGCATAGGCATCGGGCCCGTAGGCGAGGGCGACGAGCCACCAGACGAACAGACCGGTACCCACGGTCGCCATGCCGGAGCCGGTGGCGCGGTGGATGATCGAGACCGCCATGTGCGGCCCCCACTTGTAGATGCCGAGGTGCGGCGACAGCGGTCGCGCCGTATTGCGGACGTTGGCCAACGATAAATCCTTTCGGTCGACGCGGGCTTCCTTAATCCCGCAGGACGAGGATGCAAGACGGATTGCCCTTAGGTTCAGCCGGGTGGTGGGCGCAAGATGGTGCGGAGCGGTAATGCCACACATCCTCCTAACCGGCTCTTAACCACTCACGCCACATAGCATGTCCGATGCGGCCCGAACTGCGGCCGCAAACCGGGGATGTGCGCGTGACGAATTCGGTATCGACTCAGGCAATGGCAGCAGCCGGCACGATGAGCGCGCGGATCGACACCGCGGCGCGGCTGCGCGTGTTCGACTTCGAGGGATCGCTCCTCCAGTCGAGTCGCGAATGCTGGGAGATTCTGGAGCCGGAAATCGAGGCTGTCTCCGCGGCCTATTGGCATCAATGGGTGCGCTGCTTCCCCGAGGAGCGCGACTGGGCGCCGTCCGACACCGCCAAGATGATCGACGTCGGCGTCGTGTTCCTGCGCAACCGCTTTCTCGACACCACCGGGCAGGCCTGGGTCGAATCGATCGAACGCTCGGTCGCGGCGGCCTATGACAAGGGCGTGCCGCCGATGGCGCTGCTGTCGATGATCAGCGCAAGCGATCGTGCGGCGCTGGAGGTGCTGATCCGCCGCGTCGGCGGCACCGATCCGCGCGTGCCGACGCTGGTCGACACGCTGATGCGGCTCTCGGCACTGGAAGCCGACATCACCGTTGAAATCTACAACATGTACCGCGAGCACAGCGCCCAGGTGGCGCGCGACCGGTTGTCGACCGAATTCCGCGATTCGATCGGCGCCACGGTCGAGCGTGCCAGCCGCGAGGGCGCGGAACTGCGCGGCCAGGCGGCGCATACCTCGGCCTCCGCACGCGGGATGCTCGGCAAGGCGAGCGAAGTCGCGGCAGCGGCGGAGCAGTCGGCGGTGGCGATGCGCGAGGCGGCGATGACCGCGGCCGGACTGATCCGCGCGATCGAGGATGCCCGCACCGAAGTGGAGGCGGCGGCGGCCATCGCCACGCGCGCCAGCGGCCAGGCGAGCAATGCCGTGGGGATGAGCGAGATGCTCTCCGAACACGCCAAGTCGA
>NZ_CAJYTI010000008.1 GCF_913777625.1 uncultured Sphingomonas sp. | reverse complement strand
CGATGAAGCTGCGCCGCGAATTGGTGCGGCGCGGATCGATCTTCCAGTCGACCAGCGACACCGAGACGATCATCCACCTCGTCGCGACGTCGAACTACCGTACGCTGCTCGACCGATTCATCGATGCGCTGAAGCAGGTGGAGGGTGCCTATAGCCTGGTCGTGATGACGCCCGAGGGCATGATCGCCTGCCGCGATCCGCTCGGCATCCGGCCGCTGGTGATGGGGCGCCTGGACGGCGCGGTGATCTTCGCGTCCGAAACCGTGGCGCTCGACGTGTGCGGTGCGACCTTCGAACGGCAGGTGGAGCCGGGCGAGCTGGTGATCGTGCAGGGTACGGAGATCCGCTCGATCAAGCCGTTCGAAGCGGTGGCGCCGCGGCCGTGCATCTTCGAATGGGTGTATTTCAGCCGCCCCGATTCGATCGCCGGCGACCAATCGGTCTATTCGGTGCGCAAGGCGATCGGCGCGCAGCTGGCGATCGAGGCGCCGGTCGAGGCCGACCTGGTGATCCCGGTACCGGATTCGGGCGTGCCCGCCGCGATCGGCTATGCGCAGGAATCGGGCGTGCCGTTTGAACTCGGCATCATCCGCTCGCATTATGTCGGCCGCACCTTCATCCAGCCGGGCGACAAGGTCCGCCACCTCGGCGTGAAGCTGAAGCACAATGCGAACCGCGAGCTGATCGCGGGCAAGCGCATCGTGCTGATCGACGATTCGATCGTGCGCGGCACCACCAGCCTCAAGATCGTGCAGATGATGCACGATGCCGGCGCGAAGGAAGTGCATATGCGCATCGCCTCGCCGCCGACGCGCCACAGCTGCTTCTACGGCGTCGACACGCCCGAGCGCGCCAAGCTGCTCGCCGCCAAGATGGACGTGGGCGGGATGACCGACTTCATCCATGCCGACAGCCTGGCCTTCGTCTCGATCGACGGCCTGTACAAGGCGCTGGGCGAAGCCCGCCGCGCGGATATCCATCCCAAGTACTGCGACGCCTGCTTCACCGGCGACTATCCGACGACGCTGACCGACCAGGACGAACTGGCGCCGCCGCCGGACCAGCTCGCACTGCTGGCCGAGAAGGTCGGCTGAGCCGGGGATGAGCCAGGCATTGCTGGCGGGCCAGACCGCTCTCGTCACCGGCGCCAGCCGCGGCATCGGCGCGGCGACCGCCATCGCGCTGGGCGCGGCCGGCGCCCATGTCATCCTCACCGCCCGGACCGCGGGCGGGCTCGAGGAAGTCGAGGACGCGATCTTCCAGGCGGGCGGTAGTGCCACGATCGCGCCGCTCGACCTGGCCGAGCACGACGCGATCGGCCGCCTCGCCGGCGCGATCGCCGAGCGCTGGCCGACGCTCGACATGCTGGTGCTCAATGCCGGTACGCTCGGCACGCTGAGCGCGGTCAACGCGATCGACTTTGCCGAGTTCGCCAAGGTGCTGGCGCTCAACGTCAGCGCGCAGGCCGCGATGCTGGCGGCGTTCGATCCGATGCTCCGCCGCGCGCCCGCCGCGCGGGTGCTGGGCATCACCTCCAGCGTCGGCCGCAACCCGCGTGCCTATTGGGGCATGTACGGCGCCTCCAAGGCCGCGTTCGAGAACCTGCTGCTCAGCTATGGGCACGAGCTGGAGAACGTCTCCGAGGTCCGTGTCGGCATCGTCGATCCCGGCGCCACGCGCACCAAGATGCGCGCCCGCGCCTTTCCGGGCGAGGATCCCGCCACGGTGAAAGCCCCCGAGGTCGTCGCCGAGCGGATCGTCGCGCTGATGGCGGCCGGCTTCGCGCGCGGCCATTTCGAGCGGGTCGGCTAAGCCTTAATTGTCGTCGTCCTCGCCCTTGGCGGCGGGGCTGGGCGCCGGGGCCGGCTTGCCGCAGGAGCATTTGGACCCCGGCGGCCGGCGCTTGGGCGCGGTGGTCGCGAACTCGGTACGGTTGAGCGTGCCGGACCTGTCGGTATCCGCGCCGTTGAACTTGGCGATCGACTTTGCCGCCCATTCCTCGAAGCTCAGCCGCCCGTCGCCATTGGTGTCGAGCTTGGCGAACGCCTTGTGGCGGGCGGCGAAATATTCGTCGCGGCTCACCGAGTCGTTCCGATCCTTGTCAAAGCGGTCGAACCGCTTCTGCTCGCGGGTCAAGGCGTCGGCTTCGGGCGCGGCGTCGGGGAGCGGCGCGGCCGCGATGGCATTGCCGGGCATTGCCGGCAGCATCGCGGCGAGCGGCGTTCGCGCCGGCCCGTGCTGGAACAGCAGAAATCCCCCGAACGCCAGCAGCAACGCCGCCCCGGCACCCACCGCATATCGCCACATGCGCGCCTCCCCCGAAAGACGGGAGAAACCTATACCTTCACGGCCGCGCAGCCAAGCGCTATCGACCGGTCAGGCGGTGCCAGAGCAACCGCCCCACCCGCTTCGGCGCGCCGATCGGGAGCGGGGCATCGCCGGGCACGTCCAGATCCATCCGCGCGCGAAGGGCGAGTGCGCCGAGCGCGCGTCCGTTGCGGCTCCAGCGCCGGCCCAGCGCCTCGGTCAGGCGCGGCCCGGCCGCCGCACGCGCGGCAGAGGCTTCCTCGCCGTCCCCCAGATGCCGTGCGAGGTCGGCCAGCGCCCAGCCTTCTCCCGCGAGCGCGAGCGGATCCCCCGCCGCGGCCAGCGCGGTACCCGCCGCGACGAACAGGCTCCCCCGCCCCGCCGCGAACCGTGCCAGCGCGAGGCCGTCGAGCGCCTCTTCCTCGACCAGCACTTCCCAACCATGGACGATCGGCACGAGCGAGGCCCCCGTCACGCCGCGCGGCAGCACCTCGGCCGCGAGCCCACGCAGCACCGGCTCGGCCGGCGGCGGCGCGGTGTCGAGCTTGGCCAGCGCCTCGCGCCACCAGGCCAGCCGCAGCTGGCCGACCGCAGGCTGGCTGGTGGTGCGCAGCAGCAGCGCCAGCGCATCGTCCAAGGCCAGCAGCGCCGCCAGGGCCGGCCGGCTAACTAGCGGAGCATACGCGAGAATCAGCGCCCGCTCAGGATCTTCGGGCTGGGTGTTTAGCGAAGCGTTCACCCCTTCCCTCTATGGCTTGGCACGCGGGGGCGAAAGAGGCAGCGCGCATCTTCGCCCAAGGGGTTCCAGTCTGTCACGATGAACAGGTTGCTTTTCAAGCAGTTGCGGAGACTCCGCGGCGCAAGGCCAACGGCGCGTGGCGGCTTGCTCCCGCGCCTGCGCCGGGACCGGGCCGGCAACACCCTGGCGATCATGGCGATCGCACTCATCCCCTTGCTGTTCATCGCAGGCTCGGCGGTCGATACGGCGCGGCTCTACATGGTCAAGACGCGGCTCCAACAGGCCTGCGACGCCGGCGCCCTCGCCGGGCGACGCTTCATGGTCTCGACCAGCGCCGCGACGCTCGACAGCACCGCAACGGCGCAGGCAAACGCCTTTTTCGCCAATAATTTCAAGGTAGGACTGTTCGGTACCAGCGCGGTCAGCTTCACGCCTTCCAAGACCAGCGAGAACCAGGTTGCGGGCACCGCCTCGGCCACGGTGCCGCTGACCCTTACCGCGATGATGGGCTATGGCAGCCAGACGCTGACGGTAGACTGCGAGGCACGCTACGACGTAGCCGATACGGACATCATGTTCGTGCTGGACACCACGGGCTCGATGGCGTGCACCACGGCGGACGGCACCGGCGGATGCAGCCAGCCGATCGTCACCTATACCCGGCCCGACGGCACCACCGGCTATTATGTGCAGGAGAAGTCCGGATCGAAGATCTCGGGCCTGCGCCAGGCGGTGCTGAACTTCTACGACACGCTGGCCGCGGCGGTCGATCCGACGACCCATCTGCGCTACGGCTTCGTCACCTACACCTCGACGGTCAACGCGGGCTATGCGGTGACCGCGCTCTCGCCCAGCTACATCGTCAACAGCTGGACCTATAACAGCCGGTCGCTTGCAGGCGACGCCAATAACGGCGCGAGCAGCAGCGGCCCTACCTACGTCAACAAGACCCAGTCGCAGTGCAGCGCCTATGCCGGCCGCAGCCCGGCGACCGGCTACACGACCAGCGGCAGCGCGACGGTCACGAGCGTGAGCTGGACTCCCAACAACGGCAGCAGCGCGGTCGGCAGCTGTGCGCTGACCACGCAGCCGGTAAAGCCCAGCTGGACGTATCAGAAGGTCACCTTCGACACGAGCCAGTACAAGCTGGGCAACACCGTCACCGATCCGAGCAAGATCAGCGGCGCCACCTCCAAATGGCAGGGCTGCCTCGAGGAACGCGACACGACCGCCACGGCCAGCTTCGATTATTCGAACCTGCCGCCAGACCTCGATCCCGATCTTGTGCCGACGAACGACGCGACACGCTGGCGCCCGATGTGGCCGGACGTCGTCTATTATCGCGGCGGCTATTCCAGCCACACCTATTCCGGCAACAGCGCCAATCCCTATGGCGACGGCACCAGCGGCTATACGCTGGACTATTACACGCCGCTCAACGCCTATCAGAACATCGCCTATGGCTGGGTATCGTGCGGAAAGCCGGTGCAGCGGCTGAAGGTGATGACACACCAGGATATCAGCGACTATGTGAACGCCAGCGATTTCGTGCCCCAAGGCGGCACCTATCACGATACCGGCATGATCTGGGGCACGCGGCTGCTCTCCCCGACCGGCCTGTTCGCTGCGGACACGGCCCCCTGGCCGGGGCGTAACCCGCCAAAACGCTACATCGTGTTCATGACCGACGGCGACATGGCGCCGAGCATGTGCCTCTACGGCATGTACGGGATCGAGAATTACGACCAGCGGGTGACCACCGCCGGCTATCAGTCCGATTGTTCGGACTCGAGCCAGCAGGCCAACCATTATGCCCGCTTCCTCGCCGAGTGTACTGCCGCCAAGGCGCGCAACATCTCGGTGTTCATCATCGGCTTCGGCCAGACGCTGACCAGCCAGCTGACCAGCTGCGCCTCGCCGGGCCAGGCCTTCTACGCAGCGGACAACGCCTCGCTGAACGCGGCCTTCCAGACGATCGCCAAGCGCGTGGCGATGCTGCGGATCACCAAATGATCCGCCGCCTCGGCCAGTGCCACCGGGCGGCGACGCTGATCGAGTTCGCGATCCTGCTGCCGGTGCTGGCGGCGCTGTTGATGGGGCTGATGGATATCGCCTATCAGGCCTATATCCAGGCGGTGCTGGAAGGGGCGGTGCAGAAAGCCGGCCGCGACTCGACGATCGAGGCCGCCGATACCAGCACGATCGATGGCCGCGTGGTCACCGCGGTCCGCCGCGTTGCCGGCAATGCGACGGTCAGCCCCAGCCGCCTGTTCTATTCGAGCTTCGGGGTGATCAAGCCCGAGGACTTCACCGATGCCAACGGCAACGGCAAGCATGATCCCGGCGAATGTTTCACCGACATCAACGGCAACGGCCTGTACGATACCGATCCCGGCCGCGCCGGCCAGGGCGGCGCCAGCGACGTGACCATCTACAAGGTGACGGTCACCTATACCCGGCTGTTCCCGGTCGCCGGGCTGATCGGCTGGAGCAACCAGGTGGTGCTCAGCGCCTCCACCCGCTTCAAGAACCAGCCGTTCAACGTCCAGTCGATCCCCACGTCGCAGGTGCTGTGCAAATGAAGATGTGCGGCATGCTCCACCGGCTGGCGGACGATCGTTCGGGCGTAACGCTGCTCGAATTCGCGCTTGGCCTGCCCATTCTGCTCACCGGCGGGCTGTGGGCAGCGGAGCTTACCAACTATTCGCTCACCAACCAGCGCCTCAGCCAGGTGGCGCTGGCGCTGGCGGACAATGCCAGCCGGGTCGGGCTGTTCAGCGGCACCGGCACCACCCAGTTGCGCGAGGTCGACCTGAACGACGTGCTGCTCGCGGCCAAGCAGCAAGGCGCCCCCTTCAACCTGACCGCCAACGGCCGGATCACCCTGTCGAGCCTGGAGAATAGCGGCGGCACCCAGCGCATCCACTGGCAGCGCTGCTTCGGCGCGAAGACGGGCAGCAGTTTCGACTCGCACTATGGCAAGACACTGCAGTCCGACGGGGTGACCTATGATCCCACTGCCGGGATCAACACCGCCACCTCGGGCGACAATAGCGCACAACATCCCGGCACGCTGGCCCCGAGCGGCATGGGCGAAAGCGGCGCGCAGGTGAACGCGCCGACCGACTCCGGCGTGATGTTCGTCGAGATCAACTATCTCTACACGCCGATCGTCGGGAACGGCTGGTTCACCAGCAGCAAGATGCTGCGCTACGTTGCTTCCTTCGTCGTACGCGACAACCGGGACTACGGCCAGGTCTACAATCCCGCCCCTGCCGCCGCGCGGGCGACCTGCGATCTCGCCTCCAGCTAACGAAAAGGCCCGCCCGACACGGGGTCGGACGGGCCTGTTTCCACGTCAGGAGACGAAGATCAGCGATAGGTGACCTTCTTCACGACCGACACGGCCTTGTCGGCCGTCACCATCGCGAGCTTCTCGAGGTTCGCGGCATAAGGCAGCGGCACGTCCTCGTTGGTCACGCGCAGCACCGGCGCGTCGAGGTCGTCAAAGCCCTCTTCCATCACGAACGCGGCGACTTCCGACGCGATCGAACAGGTCGGCCAGCCTTCCTCGACCACCACGATGCGGTTGGTCTTCTTCAGGCTTTCCAGCACGGTCTGCTTGTCGAGCGGACGCAGCGTGCGCAGGTCGATCACCTCGGCGTCGATGCCCTCGGCCGCCAGCTTCTCCGCGGCTTCGAGCGAGACGCCCACGCCGATCGAGTAGCTGACCAGCGTCACGTCCTTGCCCTCACGCATGATGCGGGCCTTGCCGATCGGCAGGACGTAATCGTCGAGCTTCGGCACGTCGAAGCTGCGGCCGTACATCAGCTCGTTCTCGAGGAACACGACCGGATCCTGGCTGCGGATCGCCGCCTTGAGCAGGCCCTTGGCATCGGCCGCGTCATAGGGCGCGATCACGATCAGGCCGGGAACGCTGGCATACCAGGGCGCATAGTTCTGGCTGTGCTGCGCGCCGACGCGGCTTGCCGAGCCGTTGGGACCGCGGAACACGATCGGGCAGCGCATCTGGCCGCCGGACATGTAGTTGGTCTTGGCCGCCGAGTTGATGATGTGGTCGATCGCCTGCATGGCGAAGTTGAACGTCATGAACTCGATGATCGGCTTCAGGCCGCCCATCGCCGCGCCGGTGCCGACGCCGGCAAAGCCGTATTCGGTGATCGGCGTGTCGATGACGCGCTTGGGGCCGAATTCGTCGAGCAGGCCCTGGGTCACCTTGTAGGCGCCCTGATACTCGGCGACTTCCTCGCCCATCACGAAGATGCGCGGGTCGGCGCGCATTTCCTCGGCCATCGCGTCGCGCAGCGCTTCGCGGACCGTGGTCTTCACCATCTCGGTGCCGGCGGGAACCGCCGGATCGGCCGGGCGCGTCTTCTCGACCGCGGCGGTCAGCTGGGCGGTGCCGGTCTCGGGCGCCTTTTCGGGCGCCGGGGTCGGCTCGGCCTGCTGGCTGGCGGGCGCCGGCGCGGCAGCGGCGGTCGAGGCGTCCTCGCCCTCGCCCGCGATCATCGCGATCACGGTGCCGACCTTCACGTTATCCGTGCCCTCGGTCACCAGGATCTTGGCGATCGTGCCTTCGTCGACGGCTTCGAATTCCATCGTCGCCTTGTCGGTCTCGATCTCGGCGAGGATGTCGCCGGACTTCACGACATCGCCTTCCTTGACGAGCCACTTGGCGAGCGTGCCCTCTTCCATGGTCGGCGAGAGTGCCGGCATCTTGAGTTCGATCGCCATCTCAGTAGGTCTCCACCAGCACGTCGGTATAGAGTTCGGCCGGATCGGGCTCCGGCGTCTGTTCGGCGAAGTCCGCCGATTCGTTCACGATCTTGCGGATCTCGGCCTCGAGCGGCTTGAGCTGCTCTTCGGTCACGCCCATCGTCTCGAGCTCGCGCTTCACCGCCTCGATAGGGTCCGACTTGTCGCGGACCGACTGGACTTCCTCGCGGCTGCGATACTTGGCCGGATCGGACATCGAGTGGCCGCGATAGCGATAGGTCTTCATCTCGAGGATGATCGGGCCCTTGCCGGCGCGCACCCAGGCGAGCGCCTCCTCGGCGGCACCGCGGCAGGCGAGCACGTCCATGCCGTCCACCTGGATGCCGGGGATGCGGAAGCTCTCGCCGCGCTTGTACAGCTGGTCTTCCGCCGAGGAGCGGTTGACGCTGGTGCCCATGGCGTACTGGTTGTTCTCGATCACGTAGATGATCGGGAGCTTCCACAGCTCGGCCATGTTGAACGACTCGTACACCTGGCCCTGGTTCGCGGCGCCGTCGCCGAAATAGGCCATGGCGACGCCGCCATCCTCGTTATACTTGTGCGCGAAGGCGAGGCCCGTGCCGAGCGAGACCTGCGCGCCGACGATGCCGTGGCCGCCGTAGAACTTCTTCTCGGTCGAGAACATGTGCATCGAGCCGCCCTTGCCGCGCGAGATACCCGCGCCGCGGCCGGTCAGCTCGGCCATGATCACCTTGGGGTCGATGCCGTAGGCGAGCATGTGGCCATGGTCGCGATAGCCGGTGATCACCGAGTCCTTCTCGCCGTCCAGCGCCGACTGCAGGCCGACCGCAACGGCTTCCTGGCCGATGTACAGGTGGCAGAAGCCGCCGATGAAGCCGAGGCCGTAGAGCTGGCCCGCCTTCTCTTCGAAGCGGCGGATCAGCAGCATCTGGCGATAGAATTCGAGCAGCTGTTCCTTCGAAGCCTTGAACCGTTCCGGTTCGGCCGGTCGCTCGCGATTCGGGATGGCGGGTGGGGTCGGTGCGTTGCGTGCCGGTGCTTTGGCCACGATCAGATATTCCTCATCCGGGGAGGGGAAAGGCGGGTGCCTATACGCGCGTTATCGCAAGGCTTGCAACCAACGCGCGGGTTCGGACCACGTACATCCGCACTAAGACGCTCCGCCGTGGCTGGCAACAGGTGCCGCTACGGCGATCACTTCTTGTCGAGCGGGATGATCACTTCGTCGGGGCGGACGACGTTGAGCTGCTTGCGGGCAAGCTCGTCGACCATGTCGGGATCGGCGCCGTGCTTCGGGTCGAGCAGGTCGACTCGATTCTTCAGTTCGGCACGCTTCTTGTCGAGCAGCGCATAGTCGCGCTGCTTGGCGGCAAGCTCGTGCTGCACTTCCTTGGCGGCGACGATCCCGTTGGGCCCCAGAACCGCGTTATAGGCGAAGAAGCCGATGGCGATCAGCGCCGCGGCGGGAAGCCCGGCGCGGCGCAGCAGCGTGGTCATGGGCGAAGCGCGCTTCATGCCCGTGTTTTTCGCTGATCGATCGGCTCTTAGCAAGATTGCGGTTCCTACGTAATCAGGCGCGGCGCAGCACCGAACGGCCGGCATAGATCGCCGCGTCGCCCAGCTCTTCCTCGATGCGGATCAGCTGGTTGTACTTGGCGAGCCGGTCCGAACGCGCGAGGCTGCCGGTCTTGATCTGGCCGCAGTTGGTGGCGACCGCGAGATCGGCGATCGTCGCGTCCTCGGTCTCGCCCGAACGGTGCGACATCACCGCCGTGTACGACGCGCGCTGCGCCATGCTGACGGCTTCCAGCGTCTCGGTCAGCGTGCCGATCTGGTTGACCTTGACGAGCAGCGAGTTGGCATAGCCGCCCTCGATGCCGCGCAGCAGGCGCTGCGGGTTGGTGACGAACAGATCGTCGCCGACCAGCTGCACCTTGCCGCCGAGCAGGTCGGTCAGCGCCTTCCAGCCTTCCCAGTCGTCCTCGGCCATGCCGTCCTCGATCGAGAAGATCGGATAATCGGCGGCGAGCTTCGCCAGGAACTCGGCATTCTCGATCGAGGAGAGCGTCTTGCCCTCGCCCACCATCTTGTAGGCGCCGTCCTTGAAATATTCGGTGGCGGCGCAGTCGAGCGCGAGCATCACGTCGTCGCCCGGCTTGTACCCGGCAGCCTCGATGCTCGTCATGATGAAGTCGAGCGCCTCGGTGGTCGAGGCAATGTTCGGCGCGAAGCCGCCCTCGTCGCCCACGCCGGTCGCCAGGCCCTTTTCGTGCAGCTTCTTCTTGAGCGTGTGGAAAATTTCCGAACCGCAGCGCACCGCCTCGACGATGTTCTCGGCGCCGACCGGCACGATCATGAATTCCTGGAAGTCGATCGGGTTGTCGGCATGCTCGCCGCCGTTGATGATGTTCATCATCGGCACCGGCAGGACGTGCGCGTTGACGCCGCCGACATAGCGGTAGAGCGGCAGCCCGCGCGCATCGGCCGCGGCCTTGGCGGCGGCGAGGCTGACGCCGAGGATCGCGTTGGCGCCCAGGCGGCCCTTGTTGGCGGTGCCGTCCAGCTCGATCATGGTACGGTCGAGATCGGCCTGGTCTTCGGCGTCGAGGCCGACGACTGCCTCGGCAATCTCACCGTTCACCGCATCGACGGCGCCCTCGACGCCCTTGCCGAGCCAGCGGGACTTGTCGCCGTCGCGCTTTTCCACCGCCTCATGGGCACCGGTGGAGGCGCCCGAAGGCACGGCGGCACGGCCGAAGCTGCCATCGTCCAGCAGGACATCCACTTCCACCGTGGGGTTGCCACGGCTGTCGAGAATCTGGCGGGCGTGGACGTCGATGATTGCGGTCACGTCATGGTCTCCGTAACATGTCAGGAATGAGGCGCGCGGTGCCTCTAGCGGTTCATGAGGGAACTCGCAAACGGGGCCGTTGTTGTTTCGGCGAGCATGGAGGGTTTTTGATCATGACAGACGAAACGACCAGCATTGCGGGCGATCCGCTCGGTGGAAATGCGGGTGCGACCGGCGCGGCCGGTGGCGGCACCGAGGATGCGGGTGCGAAGCGCAGCGCATCGGATACGATTCGCGAGGAAGCGTCGAAATACGCCGACCAGGCCAAGGAGCACATTCTCGGCTTCGCCGGCACCGGCAAGGAACGCGCGACCAGCGCGCTCGACGAAGTCGCCGAGATGATGCGCACGGCGGCAGGCGATGTCGATGCCAAGCTCGGCGCGCAGTATGGCCAATATGCGCGCACCGCGGCGGACGGCATCGCGGGCTTCGCGGAGTCGCTGCGCGGCAAGGAAGTGAACGAGCTGCTCGACGAAGCGACAGAGTTCGTGAAGAAGAGCCCGGCGATCGCCGTCGGCACCGCCGCCGCGCTCGGCTTCGTGCTGGCGCGGGTGATCAAGTCGGGCATCGAAGCGTCGGGCACCCCGTCGACGACCGCGCCGGCCGGCAACGCGCCCTCGACCGAAGACCTGAAGGTCGAGCCCGCCGGCTTCGGCAGCGGGCCGTCGGCGACGCCCGGCACCACGCAGAGCTAAGGGCGGGCCATACAGGGCATGGACGCCCCAAATCTGGAAGAAGCCGGCATCGGTGCGCTGATCGGCCAGCTCACCGAAGACGCCAAGGATTACGCGCGCGCTGAAGTCGATTACTTCAAGGCGGTGGCACAGGCGAAGGTCAGCGAGGTCAAGGGTGCCGCGATTGCGGCCGTGCTGGCCCTCGCACTGGCGCTCGCGGCGGCCATCGGGCTGATCGTCGGCGCGATCCTCACGCTGGCGACGCTCGTCGGTCCGGGCTGGGCGACGCTGATCGTGGTCGGCGTGGCGCTGCTGATCGCGGCGCTGCTCGGCTGGGCGGCGGCGCGGGGCATCCGCAAGGCGATGGGAGCGAAGGCATGACCGTACCGCGCGACCCCGACGCCGCCCGCGCTCGCGCCCGCGCAGCCCGCGACAGGCTGATGACCACCCTGGGTACCGTCCAGGAACGCCTGAAGCCGCGCAACATCGCACAGGAAGCCATAGAGAACGCCAAGCAGAGCGTCACGTCCATCGCCCGCGAGGGCACCCAGGCCGTCCGCACCCGCCCGTGGCTCGCCGCCGCGGTGACGAGCGGGGTCGGGCTGGTGCTCGCGCGCGGCTGGATCGTCGACATCTTCCGCAAGGGCAACCACGAAACCGACGGACCCGTAAAGGGTTCGGCACCCAAAGACCGCACAGAAGGATGACGCCATGAGCACCGAAACCGAAACCGGATCGCGCCTCACCGAAAACCCCGCGCTGCTGCTCGCTGGCGGCGTCGCACTCGGCGTGGTGATCGGCATGCTGCTGCCGCGCTTCGATCGCGAAAAAGCGGCGCTGGAGCCCCTCGGCCGCAAACTCGCCGACGGCGCAGCTGCGGCAGTACAGGCCGCCAAGGACAGCGGCCGCGAGCAGATCGAATCGCTGATCCCGAACAGCGATGCCACCAAGGAACGCGTCTCGGCGCTGTTCGGCACGGTGATCGACGCGGCCAAGGACGCCACCGCGAAGCGCTGAGCCGCCTATAAGGGGGTTGAGTGCGATGCTGCAGTGCCGGTAAGGGCTGCAGCATCCCCCACCCCCAGGAGGCGCAATGAGCAAGCTTCACCTGGTCTTCGGCGGCCGCGTTGCCGACCCGACGACCCTCGATTTCGTCGACCCCTCGAAGCTCGACGTGGTCGGCATCTTCCCCGATTATGCCAGCGCCGAAAAGGCATGGCGCGCTGCAGCACAGCGCACCGTCGACGACGCCGAGATGCGCTACGTGGTCGTACACCTCCACCGCATGCTCGATCCGGACGTCGAGGCATCGGCCAAGGCCTGAACCAGGGCGCGACGACACCATCCCAACCGTCATCCCAGCGAACGCTGGGATCTCCCACAGCAGCGCTGCTCCGGTGTAGCCTGGCCCCGAAGAGACCCCAGCGTTCGCTGGGGTGACGGCTGGTGGATGGTGACGAGAAATCGGCTTGTCTTGCGCGCCGCCTATGGCAGCGGCGCTAGATCGGGCTCCACAAAGCCGCGTCGCGCCGCGACCGAAAACAGCCGCTCCCGGCTGTAGAAGCGCAGCGGCCAGCCTCGTTGACCCATGGGTGCGGCCAACAGGCCATTCACACGCGCCAAAAGATCTTCCGCTTCCTCCTCCGCCAGGTAGCGCCGCACCCCCGCGACATACGCCCGCGTGATCGTCTCGTGGTAGCCGCCATGGTCGTCGTTGACGCCGCCGACGCTCTCATTGAACCGGCGGATGAAGCCGCCGATCTCGGCATCCACATCGATGTCTGGCCGCTCGGTCAGCAGATACAGGCACGCCGCGAGATGCGCCTCGTGCGTCCAGTCCTCACGCGACAGCGTGCAGGCGAGCAGCCCCCCCCCCCACCCGCACGATCGCCGCGGCGCTGGGGAAGCGCCGCGGCAGGAGGTCGGCCGTGTCGCTCAGGCGAGCGCCCGCGCCTTGGGTGCGGCAGCGCGGACGCCGTCCTCGACATGCGCCTCGAACTGCGCGAAGTTCTCGACGAACTGGTCGACGAGCTTCTCGGCGGTGGCGTCATAGTCGGCCTTGTCCGGCCAGGTCTCGCGCGGGTCGAGGATCGCCGAGTCGACGCCCGGCACCGCCACCGGCACCTCGAACCCGAAATAGGGATCGCGGCGGAACTCGGCCGCATTGAGGCTGCCGTCGAGCGCGGCGTTGAGCAGCGCCCGCGTCGCCTTGATCGGCATGCGGTGGCCGACGCCGTACTTGCCGCCGGTCCAGCCGGTATTGACCAGCCAGCAGGCAACATTGCCCTCGGCGATCCGCTTCTTGAGCAGATTGCCATAGACCGACGGATGCCGCGGCATGAACGGGGCGCCGAAGCAGGTGGAGAAGGTCGCCTCGGGCTCGGTGACGCCGATCTCGGTGCCCGCCACCCGCGCGGTATAGCCCGAGAGGAAATGGTACATCGCCTGCTCGGGCGTCAGCCGCGCGATCGGCGGCAGCACGCCGTACGCATCGGCGGTGAGGAAGATCATGTTGTTCGGCACCGGCCCAAGATTGTCGGCCGAAGCATTGGGGATGAAGTCGATCGGGTACGACCCACGACTGTTCTCGGCGAGCGTCGCATCGTCGAGGTCGAGCGTGCGCGTCTCCGGATTCATCACCACATTCTCCAGCACCGTGCCGAAGCGCCTGGTGGTGGCGAAAATCTCCGGCTCGGCCTCGGGCGAGAGGCGGATCATCTTGGCGTAGCAGCCGCCCTCGAAATTGAAGACCGCGGTGTCCGACCAGCCATGCTCGTCGTCACCGATCAGGGTGCGGCTGGCATCGGCCGACAGCGTCGTCTTGCCGGTGCCCGAGAGGCCGAAGAAGATCGCCGTGTCGCCCTGGGGCCCGATATTGGCCGAACAGTGCATCGGCATGATGCCCTGCTCCGGCAGCAGATAGTTGAGCAGACCGAACACGCTCTTCTTCATCTCGCCGGCATAGGCGGTGCCCCCGATCAGGATCAGCTTCTCGGTGAAGCTGACGGCGATCACCGTCTCGCCGCGGGTGCCGTGACGCGCGGCATCGGCACGGAAGCTCGGCAGGTCGATGATCGTGTAGTCGGGCACGAAGTCCGCCAGCGCCGCCGCTTCGGGCCGCACCAGCAGCGTGCGGATGAACAGGTTGTGCCAGGCGAGTTCGTTGATCACCCGCACCTGCACGCGGTGCTCGGGCTGCGAGCCGCCATAGAGATCCTGCACGAACAGTTCGTCGCGCGTGCCGAGCTCGGCGAGGAAATCGGCCTTGAGCGCGGCGAAATGCTCCGGCGTCATCGCCTGGTTGGTCTTGCCCCACCACACGCTGGTATCGGTCTCGGCATCGCGGACGATGAACTTGTCCTTGGCCGAGCGCCCGGTGTGCTTGCCCGTAGCAACCACGAGCGGTCCTTCGGCTGCCAGCCTGCCCTCGCCGCGACGGATCGCGTGCTCGACCAGAGGTGCGGTAATCAGGTTCCAGTGCAGGGTCGCCGACGTAACGATGCCCTGCTCGCCAAGACCATGGCGCGATTGACGCTCTTCCACCCAAGCCTCCTATTTATATTATCACGCCATTTATCTGACAAACCAGAGGATTTGCCGGCGGCGTAACTTTATTGCGACTCGTCCAGTGACATGCCGATGCGAAAGGGGTCAATCCGGGTAAGCGTTGTCGGTCGGTTGAGGCGGAAGAAACTTTGGTCTAACGGGTGGAGATGCTGATTTTGTGCCAGCCCCGGACTGCCGGATGACCGCCACGATCGCGCTGGTCGATGACGACCGCAACATCCTCACCTCGGTATCGATCGCCCTCCAGACCGAGGGATTTCTCACCCGCGTCTATTCGGACGGCGAGAGCGCCTTGAAGGCGCTGATCGAGAACCCGCCCGAGCTGGCGGTGCTCGACATCAAGATGCCGAAGATGGATGGCCTGGAGCTACTCCGCCGCCTGCGCGAGAAGAGCCAGATTCCGGTGATCTTCCTCACCAGCAAGGACGACGAGCTGGACGAGGCGCTCGGCCTGGCGATGGGCGCCGACGACTATATCGCCAAGCCCTTCTCGCAGCGGCTGCTGATCGCCCGCATCCGCGCCATCCTGCGCCGCACCGAAACGCCGGCGCCGGTCGTGGAGGGCGCGGCGCCCGCCGAGCCGGCCGAAGCGCTGGAGCGCGGCCGCCTGAGCATGGATCCGGCGCGCCACAAAGTCACCTGGGGCGGGGTCAACGTGACCCTTACCGTCACCGAATTCCTGATCCTGGAGACGCTTGCCCAGCGCCCGGGCATCGTCAAGACGCGCAACCAGCTGATGGATGCCGCGTACCAGGACGACATCTATGTCGACGACCGCACGATCGACAGCCACATCAAGCGCGTCCGCCGCAAGTTCCGCCAGGTAGACCCGGAGTTCGACGCGATCGAGACGCTCTATGGCGCCGGATACCGCTTTTCGGATGAATGACGAGCGCGACCTGGCGCTGCGATGGTCGGGTCGGGTCAGCCTCACGCCGCGGATCCTCGCGGTCAACATCTTCGCGCTGGCGCTGCTGTGCGGCGGCTTCTTCTACCTCGACAGCTATCGCAGCCGCATCGTCGACAGCCGGGTCGAGCAGACCAGCCGCGAGGTGCGGCTGATCGCGCAAGCGCTTGCCTCCGCCACCGACAAGCGCCGCGACCTGCTGGTGCTCAGCCTCGCCCGCGACATGGGCACCCGCATCCGCCTCTACGATCCGCAGGGCAAGCTGCTCAGCGACAGCCGCGAGCTTGGCCTGCGCAACCTGGTGCTGCGCGATCCGGACAAGGATCCGGTGGGCCAGACCATCGCGCGTTTCCTCGATGCAGTGATCGACAAGGTCGCCGGTGCCGATCGCGCGCCGCTGTACCGCGAACGGCCGCGCGATGCCGGGCTGGAGTGGCCGGACGTCAAGACCGCGCTGGAAACCCATGCCGCCGCTGCGTCGGTCTGGCGCGCGCCCGATCGCACGCCGGTGATCACCGCCGCCGCGCCGATCACCGGCCTCGGCGTGGTGATGACCGCATACAACGCCCGCGACATCACCCAGACGGTGCGGCTGGAGCGCTACCGGCTGGGTGTGGTGCTCGGCATCGTATCGCTGGTTTCGGTGCTGCTCTCGCTGTTCCTCGCCCGCACCATCGTGCGGCCCTTGCGGCGACTGGCGCTGGCGGCGATCCGGGTGCGCCTCGGCCGGGCCCGCGAGGTGGTGGTGCCCCGCCTGCCCGAGCGCCGCGACGAGATCGGGATGCTCGCCCGCGCGCTTTCCGACATGAGCGGCGCGCTGCGCGCCCGCATCGACGCCACCGAAACCTTCGCCGCGGACGTCACCCACGAGCTGAAGAACCCCCTCGCCTCGCTCCGCTCCGCCGTCGAGGGGCTGTCGAACGTCAAGGACCCCGCCCTGCGCGACCAGCTGCTCGACATCGTCCGCGACGACGTCCACCGGCTCGACCGGCTGATCACCGACATTTCCGAGGCCTCGCGGATCGACGCCCAGCTCAGCCGCACCACCTTCGAGCCGTTCGACCTGGGCGAGTTGATCGCCGCGCTGATCGACCAGCGCGAGACCCGCGGCGTGCCCGAGGAGATCCGCCTCCGTTTCGATCGCCCGCGCGGGGTATCGATGGAGGTGATGGGCGACCCGACGCGGCTCGAGCGCGTGTTCGAGAACCTCATCGAGAACGCCCTGTCCTTCTCGCCTCCCGGCGGCCTGATCGCGATCTCGGCGCAGGAGGAGGACGAAGCCCTCGCCGTCTGGGTGGAGGACGAAGGCCCCGGTGTGCCCGAGGAAGCCCGCGAGGCGATCTTCCGCCGCTTCCATTCGGTGCGCCCTTCCAGCGAGGCGTTCGGCCAGCATTCGGGGCTCGGGCTTGCCATTGCCCGCACCATCGTCGAAGGCCATCAGGGAAGCATAATCGTGGAATCGCGGGAGGATCGATCGCAGGGCGCACGCTTCGTGGTGCGGCTGCCATTGGCAGCCCGCGCATGAGCCCGCCCCTCGACCCGCCCGCGCTCCCGGCAGCCTATAACGAGAGCATCATGCAACGGCGTCGCCCCAAACATATCCTGCTCGTCACCGGCATGTCGGGTGCCGGCAAGTCGACCGTGCTGCGCACGCTCGAGGATCTCGGCTGGGAGGTGGTCGACAACCTCCCCCTGCTCCTCCTAAACCGCCTGCTCGACACCGCGCCGGGTGCCGATGGCGGTGACGACGAGCGCCCGCTGGCGCTCGGTCTCGGCACCCAGACGCGCGGCTTCGACGCCGAGAGCATCGTCCAGCGCATCAAGAAGCTGCGCGAGGACCAGGGGCTCGACGTCGGCACGCTGTTCCTCGAATGCAGCGGCGCCGAGCTGATCCGCCGCTTCTCCGAGACCCGCCGCCGCCACCCGCTGGCGCAGGACCGCCCCGCCGAGGACGGCATCGCCCGCGAGCGCGAACTGCTGGGCCCCTTGCGCCGCTGGTCGAACCGCCTGCTCGACACCACCGACATGAAGGCCAACCAGCTCGCGCAGACGATCCGCCAGATCTTCTCGGCCGACGGCGGCAAGACCACCTTCAGCGTCACCTCCTTTGGCTTTTCCCGCGGCCTGCCGCGCGATGCCGATCTCGTCCTCGACATGCGCTTCCTGCGCAATCCGCACTGGGACGCTGCCCTTCGTCCCGGCACGGGACTCGATGCCGACGTCTCCGCCTATATCGCCGCCGACCCCGCCTATGACGCGGCGATGGCGCAGATCGAGTCGCTGCTGCTGCTCCTCCTCCCCCGCTACCAGGCCGAGGGAAAGGCCTATGTGACGATCGCGTTCGGCTGCACCGGCGGGCGCCACCGCTCGGTCCATGTCGCCGAACGGATGGCCCGCCGGTTGCGCGACGAAGGATTTTCGCCCACGGTGACGCACAGAGATTTGCAGACCGCGCCACAGGACTCCCTGGAGGGGGCGCCGGTGTCCATGGCAAGGGGCGGAGAATAGAATGATCGGGTTGGTGCTCGTGACGCACGGACGACTCGCCGAGGAGTTCGTCGTCGCGATGGAACATGTAGTGGGGAAGCAGGAGCAGGTCGCCGCGATCTGTATCGGCCCCGAGGATGACATGGAGGGCCGCCGCGCCGACATCGCCAGCGCCATCGGCGCGGTCGATTCGGGCGAAGGCGTGATCGTGCTGAGCGACCTGTTCGGCGGCACCCCCTCCAATCTCGCCATTTCACTGATGAAGGCGGGCAAGGTCGAGGTGATCGCCGGCATCAGCCTGCCGATGCTGATCCGCCTCGGCAGCGCCCGCAAGACCATGTCCGTGACCGACGCGGTGCTCGCCGCGCGCGACGCCGGCCGCAAGTACGTGACGGTCGCGTCGGAAATGCTGGGGCCGCCGCAATGAGCCGCGTGTCGCGCACCGTTCTCATCGAGAACCGCCGCGGCCTCCACGCCCGCGCCAGCATGGCGTTCGTCACGCTCGCCAGCACCCAGCCCTGCGAGCTGACCGTCGAGAAGGACGGCAACAGCGCCGCGGGCACCTCGATCCTCGACCTGATGATGCTCGGCGCCGCCAAGGGCGACACGATCACCATTTCCGCCGAGGGCGACGGTGCGGAAGGCGCGGTGCAGGCGCTGGTCGAGCTGGTCGAAGCGCGGTTCAACGAGGAATAGGCGCCGCAAGTCTGGGAATATCTACCAGACCAAGAACCACCGTCATCCCCGCGAAGGCGGGGATCCATTGGCGCTGAGGCCGCGGTTCTTTTCACCAGCGCACAGGCGAATGGATCCCCGCCTTCGCGGGGATGACGCGGTAGGCAGAGGGATGCGCGTGCCACCGAAGCAGGGAACGGCCCGAGCTGCCCCCCAACTAGCCCCCGCCCCCATCCCGCCCTATAGCGGCCCGATGCCACGCGAAATCACCGCCTACTCGAACCCCCTCATCAAGCGCATGCGCAACCTGCGCGACAAGCGCCACCGCCGCGAGGAGGGGCTGTTCCTCGCCGAGGGCCTGCGCATCCTCACCGAGGCGCGCGAGGCCGGCCGGATCCCCGACTATCTGTTCTACACCGCCGAGACCGCCCGCCACCCGCTGGTCGTCGCCCTCGTCACCGCCACCGAGGCCCGGGGCGGCGAGGCGATCGAGACCAATGCCGACATCCTCTCGAAGCTCTCCGGCAAGGACAATCCGGGCGCGGTCGTCGGCGTCTATCCGGAGTTCGCGCTCGACCTCGCCGATATCGACCGCAGCACTGCGCCGATCTGGCTGGTCGCCGAGCGGCTGCGCGATCCCGGCAATCTCGGCACCATCCTGCGCACCGGCGACGCGGTGGGCGCCGGCGGGCTGATCCTGCTCGACGACTGCGTCGATCCCTTCTCGGTCGAGGCGGTGCGCGCGAGCATGGGCGCGCTGTTCACCGTCCCCGTCGCCCGCGCCCGCTGGGAGGAGTTCGAGCCCTGGCTGCGCGCCGGCCCCGGCCAGCTCGTCGGCCTCAGCCTCGATACGACCCACGACTATCAGGCCCCGCGCTACGCCGCGCCGACCTTCCTGCTCACCGGCAACGAGGCGCAGGGCATGCCGCCGCATATGGAAGCCGCGTGCGATTTGCTGGTAAAGATCCCCATGCTGGGCAAGGCAGACAGCCTCAATGCGGCAGTGGCAACGGCGGTGATGGCCTATGAAGTACGCAACCAGTTCCGGAACGCCTGAGCGGGCGCGCCGCGCCGCCGCAGCCCTCGCGCTGGCGTGCGGCCTCGGCGCCGCCCTCCCCGCCGCCGCGCAGGCGCCCGCGCCGCCGACGGCCCGCGAGCAGCCCCGCGCCGAGACGCCCCCGTTCGACGCCGAGGAGCAGCTGCTGCTCGGCGACTGGCGCGTGACCGGGGTCGACGGCCACCCGACCGTCCCCGGCAGCCGCGCCCGGCTGAAGCTGGAGGGCCTGCGGATCAGCGGTTATACCGGCTGCAACGCGCTGGGCGGCAACTACCGGGTGGAGCGCGGCTACCTCACCACCGGCGGCGTGATCACCACCCGCCGCGCCTGCTCGGCGGCGCTGATGCGGCAGGAAAAGGCCCTGCTCGCGCTGCTCGACCAGCGCCTGGCGGTCCGCCAGAGCCATCGCGGCCGGATGCTGCTGACCGGGCGCGACGGGAAGGCGCTGGTGTTGGTGCGAGGACGCCAAGTAATTAGCTCCCCATCTTAAACATTTCACAATTGAATAACGCGCTAGCACCTTGAGTTGTTGCCGCGCCGGCATGATGATTTATCCAGCCCAAATCCGACGCGCGCGAAGTCGAGCTTAATATTACCTTCGCAATGGGATGCCGCTAAATTTAACACGGCGTTCCGCATCTTGCATACCCGCTGCACGCAGCATACGAACAAAAGCGTTTACAACCACATCCGGATTTGGCGTTGGACCAATTATTATCGAGTCCAATATCTCGTTCAAATTTGCCTTAAGTAATTTCTTTTCTGGAATGTCGCGCATAGGCAAATAGAACACAGATTGCACAACGCCATTTACACACACAATTTTGCTCGGAACGTCTGGCTCCGCAGGAGGACCAGGTGGACGATAGATAATCCTCCACTCTTTCTCCTCGGCGAAACCGGGATGCTTCGTGCTCAACAGCATAATATCAAGAGCGTATTTCATGTTGAACGAAACAAGATTAGGATCAATTTTTTTCAGATCATCCCGATACTCAATGATAGCGTCACGCATCCGCGTAACCTCTCCGACTATGCCGCGAAGCCCACGATAATCAACTGGAGCTATCACCACGTCGTACGCGTCCTGAGGGTTTGCAAAAGCGTCCACATTGAAAACTAAGCAGACGTTGGCATCACCTCCGTAAGCACGCCACATGCTTAGCAGCCCCATTTCTAATTCAAGGCCGGCATGGGCGGACAGCGACAGCAAATAGGTATTGAGCTTCAGAACGCTCGCTTCATCTCCAATAGCTTTGAACACGCTTTGGAAATGACCTGGAACGACCGCGTTACAAGCATCCAAGAAAGAATTGGCTAGAGCGTCATCGCTGAAAGCCTGACGCAAAAGATTTAGGCCATAATCCACCTCGGAAAAGTCGTTCATCTCGGTTGCATTACGAAGCCATAGGCATCGATCCTCTTCGCTTTTTGCTGTGAGGATAGCGTATGCGGTTTGTGCACTCGTATAGTGGACAAGTTTTGGCTGAGGCTGGTCTGGAGGAGGGATCAATTCAGCATGACGAACTGCATCCCTCTGAAAAAAGACATTTCCTAAGACCTCGTCAATCTTATCTTGCGCGATTTCTGACTCAGGCATCTCCGCCCCGTTTATCAAGTTCGAGCAGACTTTACGACCAAGCAGCCTCGGCGCCTAGCCGTTTAGAGGAGCAATCGAAGTGAAATGAAGCACAGGTCGAAATTAGGGGCAGAATGAACGCCGATACGACTGAATAAATCTAGGTTAATCGTCTCAAAATAATAATCTTCTCACTCCGCCGCAGCCGCTTCCTCCACCTCGCCTCCATCCGGCGCCGGCAGTTCCGCCGTCGGCGCCCGCGCGATCACGTCGACCGTGTCGATCGCGTCCAGCGCGCTGTTGCCGGTATCCACGTTGAGCGCCTGGAAGCGCCGCGCGGAGACCATCACCCGGCCCTCGAAGCTCGCGACGAACTTGTTGTAATTCTCCACCGCGCTGTTCAGCCCGCCGCCGACGCGCTTGAGGTGGCCCGCTGCCGTCGCCAGCCGCTCATACAGTTCCTTGCCCAGCTTGCCGACTTCGCGGGCGTCCTCGGTCAGCTTCTGCTGGCGCCACATCGAGGCGACGGTGCGGGCGAGCGGCAGGAAGGCCGAGGGGCCGGCGATGATCACCCGGTTGCGCGCCGCGCGCTCCCACAGCTCCATGTCCACTTCCAGCGCGCTGGACAGGAAATTGTCGCCGGGGATGTACATGATCACGAAGTCCGGCGCCTTTTCGAACTGCGCCCAATAGGCCTTGCGCGACAGCGCGTCGGCATGGGTGCTCATCGCCTTGGCATGGGCTTTCAGCGCCGCCGCGCGCTCCTCGGCGCTGGTCGCCTCGGCCGCCTGGAGATAGCCGTCGAGCACGCACTTCACGTCGACGATCAGCTGCTGGTCGCCCGGCAGGCGGATGATGAAGTCCGGCCGCAGCATGCCGTCCTCGGTGGTGACCGAGACTTCGGCCGCGAAATCGACATGGCCGGAAAGCCCGGCGATCTCGATCAGGTTGCGGAACTGCTGCTCGCCCCAGCGCCCGCGCGTCTTAGGCGCAGCGCGCAGGGCATTGACCAGCTTGGAGGTTTCCGCGCGGGTCTCGCCCAGCCCGGCCTGCACGGCGCTGATCGCCTCACGCAGCTGGCCATAGCTGTCGTTGCGGTCCTTCTCGACGCGCTGGAGGCCTTCCTCATAGCGCTTGAGCGTGGTGTCGATCGGCTGGAGCAGCGTGCGCAGCCGCTCCTCGTTCTTCTCGCCCGCCTGGTGGAAGCGCGCCTCGGCGCGTTCGAGAAAGGCGCGCTGCGTCTCGCCGAGCATGGTCGAGGCGAGTTCGCGGAACTGGCCGGCCATCATCTCGCGGGCGTTGACGAATTCGGCGAGCCGCTCCTCGAACGAGCCCGCCTTGGCCTTCAATTCGGCCAGCTCGATGCGGGCGGCGTCGCGCTCGTTGCGGAGCATCGCGGCTTCCTCGCGCAGACGGGGGAGCTGGGCCACGCGTTCCTCGGCCATGGCGAGATCGGTGATCGCGGCCTTGAAATCAGCCTCGCGCCGGGCGCTCTCCGCCCGCGCCTCGCTCGTCCCGCGCGCGCCGATCAGCCAGCCGACCACCACGCCCGCGACCAGGGCCACCATCACGAAACCAACGACGAACGGATCCAACTCATGCCTCCCGCGGAACAGGACGCGAACTTACCTGTCCGGGGGCGGGGCCGCAAGGGCGGGTGCGGTCGGTTGGGCGCGGGATGGGGAGGCTCTGGTGGATAAGTGGCCGGGCCCCGCCCCCCCCCCGTCGTCCTTCCGGCGAAAGCCGGAATCCATTGGGGTCGCCGTTGAGGCTCGAGCCGCGACCGAGTGGCGAATGGATCCCGACGTTCGTCGGGATGACGGCTGCAGGTATGGAAGGAGGGAGGCGTCAGACCGCCCAGGCCGTTTCCTCCCCCGCCAGGGGGAGGTGGCGCGCGACGCGCGTCGGAGGGGGAGGACCGCGATCCAGTGGCGGCAGGGGTTCCTCCCCCTCCGTCAGGCTGCGCCTGCCACCTCCCCCTGGCGGGGGAGGATGCACTTCAGGCCCGGTCCGACGCGCGGAAAATCAGGCGGCCTTGCGGGCCTTGTTGAGCTTCTTCATCAGCATGTCGCGCTTGAGCCGCGAGAGATGGTCGAGGAACACGATGCCCTCGAGATGGTCCATCTCGTGCTGGATGCAGGTGGCGAGCAGGCCCTCGAAGACCTCGTCATGCTTCTCGCCCCTCTCGTCCAGCCAGGTCACCCGGCAGCGCGCGGGGCGCTCGACATCGGCGAACTGGTCGGGGACGGACAGGCAGCCCTCGGTATAGACCGAAACTTCCTCGGCCGGCTCGTGGATCTCGGGGTTGATGAAGACGCGCGGGTGCCGGATCGGCTTGCCCTCCTCGTCCTCTTCCTCCTGCAGGTCCATCACGATCAGCCGCTTGGGCACGCCCACCTGGATCGCGGCAAGGCCGATGCCCGGCGCATCGTACATGGTGTCGAACATGTCGCCGATCAGCGTGCGCACGTCGTCGTCGACCGCCTCGACAGGGGTGGAGACGAGACGCAGACGCGGATCGGGTACTTCGACGATAGGGAGGATGGCCATCGCCCAAATTTAGGAGAGCCGCCCCCCAGCGTCAAGCAACCGGCCGCCGCGCGCGGAGCGCCTGGGCGAGCGTGCCCTCGTCGAGATAGTCGAGTTCGCCCCCCACCGGCAGGCCATGGGCGAGTTGAGTGACGCGGACGGGGAAGGCTTCCAGCCGCTCCGAGACATAGTGCGCGGTGGTCTGGCCCTCGAGCGTGGCGTTCATCGCGAGGACGACCTCGTCGATGCCGCCTGCCCCCACCCGGCGGACCAGCGCGTCGATCCGAAGATCCTCGGGGCGCACGCCGTCCAGCGCGGAGAGCTTGCCGCCCAGCACATGGAAGCGGCCGGGGAAGAGCCGCGCCCGGTCCAGCGCCCAGAGGTCGGCGACTTCCTCCACCACGCAGAGCGACCGGTCGTCGCGGCGCGCGTCGGCGCAGATCGAACACGGGTCGTGCGTGTCGACATTGCCGCAGATATGGCACGTCGTGAGCTTCTGGCTGACCGCGCTGAGCGCCGCGAGCAGCGGATCGAGCGTGGTCTCGCGCTTCTTGAGCAAATGGAGCACCGCCCGCCGCGCCGATCGCGGCCCGAAACCGGGCAGCCGCGACAGGGCCTGGGTCAGCGCTTCGATTTCGGGAGAGGCCATGTGCGACACATAGGGGCTTGCATGCGCGCCTGCCAAGCGGTTGAGGGGACATATGCGCATCCTCTTCATGGGAACCCCCGATTTCGCCGTGCCGGTGCTCGACGCCCTGGTCGAGGCCGGGCACGACATCGTCGCCGCCTACAGCCAGCCGCCCCGCCCCGGCGGCCGGCGCGGCAAGGTGCTGACCCCCTCCCCGGTCCATGCCCGCGCCGAGGCGCTGGGGATTGCGGTGCGGACGCCGCTCAGCCTCAAGGGCCCCGAGGAGCAGGCGGCGCTGGCGGCGCTGGGTGCCGATGTCGCGGTAGTGGCGGCCTATGGGCTGATCCTGCCCAAGGCGGTGCTGGCCGCGCCGCGGCTGGGGTGCCTCAACGTCCATGGCTCGCTGCTGCCCCGCTGGCGCGGCGCGGCGCCGATCGAGCGGGCCATCCTCGCCGGCGACGCGGAGACCGGCGTCGGCATCATGCAGATGGAGGCCGGGCTCGATACGGGCCCGGTGCGGCTGGAGGGCCGGACACCGATCGATCGCAAGACCGCGGGCGAACTGCGCACCGAGCTGAGCGCGATGGGTGCGCGGCTGATGGTGCAGGTGCTGGCCGACTTCGACGCCTATCCCGCCATGCCGCAGCCCGAGGAGGGCATCACCTATGCGGCGAAGATCGACAAGGCCGAGGCGCGGCTGGACTTCACCCGCAGCGCGGTCGAAGTCGAGCGGGCAGTGCGCGCGTTCAACCCGGCGCCTGGCGCGTTCTTCGAGTGGAACGGCGAGCGCTTCCGGATCCATGCGGCCGATCTGGTCGATGCGGATGGCCCCGCGGGCACCGTCGGCGACGACCTGCTGATCCATTGCGGCGAGGGCGCGATCCGCCCGACCTCGATCCAGCGCGCCGGCCGCGGGGTGATGACGGTCGCCGAACTGCTGCGGGGCTTGCCGATCCCGGCGGGGACCCAGCTTTGACGCGCTTTGCGCTCACGGTGGAGTTCGACGGCCGCCCCTTCATGGGCTGGCAGCGGCAGGATCACGGCCCCAGCGTCCAGCAGGCGATCGAGGACGCCGCCTATGCCGTGACCGGCGAGGAGGTGGTGGTCCACGCCGCCGGCCGCACCGACGCCGGCGTGCATGGGCTGGGCATGCGCGCGCATGTCGACATCGCCAAGCCGATCGCGCCGTTCCGGCTGATGGAAGCGCTCAACGCCCGGATCCGCCCTCACCCGGTGGCGATCCTGGCGTGCGAGGAAGTTTCGGGGGACTGGCACGCGCGTTTCTCGTGCCTTAGCCGGCATTATGAATATCGGATCGTAACGCGCCGTGCGCCCCTCACTTGGGAGAAGGGCCTCGCCTGGCGCCTGTCCGGGCCGCTCGACGTGGCCGCCATGCACGCGGCAGCGGCGCATCTGGTGGGGCGGCATGACTTCACCACCTTCCGCTCGGCGCATTGTCAGGCCGAGAGCCCCGTCCGCACGCTCGATCGGCTTGACGTGGTGCAGGCCGGCGATCGGATCAGCGTGTTCGCCTCGGCGCGCTCGTTCCTGCACCATCAGGTGCGCTCGATGGTCGGCTGCCTGTCGCTGGTCGGCCAGGGCAAATGGGCGCCGGAGGATGTGCGCGACGCGCTGGAAGCGCGCGACCGCACGACGCTGGGGCTCAACGCCCCGCCCGACGGCCTGTTTTTCCTGCGCGCGGAATATCCTAGCGCGTGAACTTCGCCGCCAGCTCGACATGCGTCGACCAGCGGAACTGCCCAACCGGCTGCACCCAATCGAGCCGGTAGCCACCCTTGCACAACATCTCGGCATCCCGCGCGAAGGTACTGGGATTACACGAAACATAGGCGACGATCGGCGCCCTGGAGCCGGCCAGCTCCCCCACCTGCTCCCGCGCACCGGCACGAGGCGGATCGAGCACGATCGCGTCGAACCGGTCGAGCTCGGCCGTCGTCAGCGGCCGCCGGAACAGGTCGCGGTGGTCCCCGAATACCTGCCGCCCGGTCGCACCCGCCGCGGCCTTGAGCGACAGGATCGCGTCGCGCGCGGCCTCGCCCGCATAGACCCGCGCGCCGTCGAGCGCGAAGGTGAAGGTGCCCAGCCCGGCGAACAGATCGGCGACCGTCCGCGCCTTACCGACGATTGCGCGCACCGCCGTCACCAGCGCCGCCTCCCCCTCGGGGGTCGCCTGGAGGAAGCTGCCGCTCGGCAGCGGCACCGCGACACCGCCGAGGGTGATCGTCACCGGCACCGGCTCCCAGCGCGCCGTGGGGCCGAAGCCTTCGTCGATCGCGAAGCGGGCGAGCCTTTCCGCCTCCGCAAAGGCGGTGATCGCCTCGGCGGCTGCCAGTCCTTCGGGGTCGATCCCCTCGACCAGCACGTCGCGGCCCTGGTCGCTGAGCGCGAGATGCACGTTCACCCGCCGCGCGTCGGGCAGCAGCGTGGCGAACAGGCGGCGGAGCGGCGCGAGCAGCGCGAACAGTTCGGGGGCGAGGACGTGGCATTCGGCCAGGTCGACCAGCTTGTGGCTGCCCACCTCGGTAAAGCCGATCCGCACCTGCTTGCCGCGCCGCTCGGCATGGAGCGTCGCGCGGCGGCGGGTGCGCGGCGGGGAGAGCAAGGGCGTACGGATCTCTGCCGCCAACCCCTGCGCCGACAGCGCGGTACGCACCCGCTCGGCGAGGAAACCGCTCCATGCGGCATCGTCGAGATGCTGGAGCTGGCAACCGCCGCAGCCGGGGAAGTGCCGGCAGGGGGGCGTCTGGTGGTGCGGGCCGAAGCGGATCGCGCCCTCCGCGTCCACCCAATCGCCTGGTGCGGTCAGGGGGAAATGCCGGCCGTCGCTCGTCACCCCATCGCCCCGCGCCGCGACGCGCACCACTTCGACTTCGCTCACAGACATTCCGAACACGCTTCCGCCAGTTGAGCGACGAGCTGATCGGCGAAAAAGGCGGGGCCTGCAAGCTGCGCCGCGCGGCCGTGCAGCCATACCGCCGCCGCAGCCGGGTCGACCCCGCTGCCGCCCTGCCCGATCTGCGCGCCCAGCACGCCTGCGAGCACGTCGCCGGTGCCGGCGGTCGACAGCCAGGGCGAGGCCCCCGCCAGCACCCGCACGCTGCCGTCCGGGCCCGCGATCACGGTGTCGCCGCCCTTGTGCACTACGGTCGCGCCACTGGCGGCCGCAGCCTGGAGCGTACGGTCGATCTTGCTGCCGGTGCCGCCGAACATCCGGTCGAATTCGCCGCCATGGGGGGTGACCCACACCGGCGCCTCGCGCGCCGCAAGCGCAGCGGCAGCACCGGTGCCGAGCAGGCTCAGCGCGTCGCCGTCCAGCACCAGCGGCTTGTCGGCGGCGAGGCCCACGCGCAGGAACGCCTCGGCACGCCGATCGCGCCCGAGGCCGGGGCCCAGCACCACCGCGTCGATCCGGTCCCCGGCAAGGAAATCGGCAAGATCGTCGGCATCGTCGATGGTCCGGCGGACCAGCGCATCCGGGGCCGGGCCCGTCGGCTCGGGGCCCGCCAGCATCACATAGCCCGCCCCGCTCGCCATCGCCGCGCGCGCCGCGAGGCGCCCCGCCCCCGGCATGGTCCCTTCGATCACCGCGACCAGCCCGCGGCTGTATTTGTGGCTCTGCGGTCCGGGCGTCGAGAGGTGCGGCCGCGATACCGTGCGCCACGCCGTATCCACCGGAATGCCGATGCCGGCGAGCAACACATGGCCGCAGCGGGACAGTCCGTCGTCGAGCAGATGGGCGGGCTTGAGCGCCCCCAGCGCCACGGTGGCGTTCACCCCGCGCGGCGCGCCGAGTTCCGCGCCGCTGTCGGTGTCCATGCCCGACGGTAGGTCGATTGCGAGCGTGAAGTCGGCGCCGCGCACCAGCTCGGCGAACACCGCGGCGATGCTGCGCTCCAGCGGGCGCGTGACGCCGATGCCGAACAGCCCGTCGATCACCACCGGCCGCACGGGCGCGCCGTAAAGCGAGGTGGTCGGCCCCTGCCAGCGCGCATGCATCCGCTCGGCCGCACCCGGCTTAGGCGCGCCCGACGCCGCGACCAGCACGTCGAGCCCAGCCTCGCGCAAAAGTCGAGCAACGACATAGGCATCGCCACCATTGTTGCCGGGCCCTGCGAGCACCAGCGCCGGCCGGCCCATCGCGAAGCGGAGCGCCTCCCGCGCAACGGCGGCACCGGCGCGCTCCATCAGTTCGTCTTGGGAAACGCCACGCGCGAACACCGCCTCCTCGGCGGCTCGCATTGCGTCGGCAGAGAGGATCGGGGCACCGGACGGGATCATCGCCCCGTTGTAGCGCCCTTCCCCCCGAGACGATAGCGCATCCCGCCGATCGTCACTTCGGTCGCGCTGCCGGCATGGGTGACGCTCGCCACCTCGGCACCGTCGGCCGCAGTGATCACATTGCCCTGCACCTGCAGCCGCCGGAACCCGCCATCGGGATGGCGGAGGACGAGCCTATCGCCCTCCCGCTCCACGGTGCAGACCGGCAGCAGCGTCTCGCCGACCGGTCCGCACGCGACCGTCTCGCCCGCCTGCTGCGCAGGCTGCGACGCCGGATCGGCACCGCAGCCCGCCAGAAGCACGCCGAGGACGAGACTAGATGTCCGCGTAGACATGACGCTCGGCCTTGGCGCCGGGGTGCGTCACCGCCCCCTGATAGGCCGGGCCGACATTCTGCGAATAGCGGTAGAGCGCGCCCGACTGATAGTCGTTCACCCGCGGCTGCCAGCGCGCGCGGCGCTCGGCCAGCACGTCCTCGGGCACGTCGAGGTCGATCGTCCCCGCCTCGGCATCGATACGGATCGTGTCGCCGTCCTCGACCAGCGCGATCGGGCCGCCCTCGGCCGCCTCGGGGCCGACATGGCCGATGCAGAAGCCGCGCGTGCCGCCCGAGAAGCGGCCGTCGGTGATCAGCGCCACCTTCTCGCCCATGCCGAGGCCATAGAGCGCGGCGGTGGTCGACAGCATCTCGCGCATGCCCGGGCCGCCCTTCGGCCCCTCATAGCGGATGATGATCACCTCGCCCTCGTTGATCTGGCGGTTCTCCACCGCCTGGAAGGCATCCTCCTCGCAATCGAACACCCGTGCCGGGCCGGTGAACTGGAGCCGGTGCATGCCCGCGACCTTCACGATCGCGCCCTCGGGTGCCAGCGAGCCGCGCAGGCCGACGACGCCGCCCGTGGGGGTGATCGGCGTCTTTACGTCGTAGATCACCTTCTGGTCGGGGTTCCAGGTGACCTCGTCGATATTCTCGCCCAGCGTCTTGCCGGTCACGGTCAGGCAGCTGCCGTCGAGCAGGCCGTTGGCCAGCATCGTCTTCATCAGCATGTAGACACCACCGGCGGCATGCATGTCCTTGGCGACATACTTCCCACCCGGCTTCAGGTCCGCGATATACGGCGTTGATTTGAAAGCCTCGGCGACGTCGTGCAGGTCGAAGTCGATGCCGGCTTCGTTGGCCATCGCGGGCAGGTGGAGCGCGGCGTTGGTCGAGCCGCCGGTCGCTGCCACCACCCGCGCGGCGTTGATGAACGCGGCGCGCGTCGCGATGTCGCGCGGGCGCAGGTTCATCTCGAGCAGGTTCATCACCTGATGGCCCGCAGCGATCGCGATTTCTTCACGACTCTTGTAAGGAGCAGGCACCATGTTGCTGTTCGGCAACGACAAACCCATCGCCTCGCCGACGCACGCCATGGTGTTGGCGGTGAACTGGCCGCCGCACGCGCCGTGGCCGGGGCAGGCGACCTTCTCGAGCGCGGTCAGGTCCTTGAGCGGGCAGTTGCCGGCGGCGAACTTGCCCACCGCCTCGAACACGTCGACCACGGTGACGTCGCGGTCCTCGAACCGGCCCGGCAGGATCGAGCCACCATAGACGAAGATCGACGGAATGTTGAGGCGGAGCATCGCCATCATCATGCCGGGCAGCGACTTGTCGCAGCCGGCAAAGGCGACCAGCGCGTCATAGCAATGGCCGCGCACGCTGAGCTCGACCGAATCCGCGATCACCTCGCGGCTGACGAGCGAGGACTTCATCCCCTGATGGCCCATGGCGATGCCGTCGGTCACCGTGATGGTGTTAAACCGGCGCGGCATGCCGCCATTGGCGATCACGCCCTGGCGGGCGGCATCGGCCTGGAAATCGAGGGTGGTGTTGCACGGCGCGCTATCGTTGCCGGCGCTCGCCACGGCGACGAACGGCTTGGCGATATCCTCCTCGGGAATCCCCATGGCATAGTAATAGCTGCGGTGCGGCGCGCGCTCGGGCCCCACGGAGACGTGGCGGCTGGGGAGCTTGGACTTGTCGAATCGGTTGGTCATGGCGCGCAAGCCTATGTCGCGGAAACACCCTTTTGCGCAAGAGTGTTGCGCAGAAAAAGCGTGAGCTCGTGCAACAGCCCTGCCCAGCGCGTCACGCCCTCGGGCGCGCGGATCAGATCGTTGCGGATTTCGATCGCGATCGAGGGGATGCCCTGCGCCTCGGCATGACGGTTGAGCGTCGCGTTGAGCAGGCGGCCCGAATAGGGCTCGTTGTCCCCGGTCACGAAACCCTGGGTGCGGAACCAGTCGACCGCGGGCCGTGCGGCGCGGGTATCGCGATTGTAGAGAATGCCCACCTCCCACGGTCGCGGCGTGCCGCCATCCTCGAGCTGCGGCGTGAAGCTGTGGATCGACAGGATCAGCGCCGGGCGCTGGCGGCAGACCTGGTCCCGCAGGCAGCGGTGATAGGGCGCGTGAAAGCGGGCGATGCGCGCGCGGCGGTCCACGCCCACGTTGCCGGGGATCGGATGGCCGTCGCTGGCCGCGGGGATCAAGCCGGCATGGTCGGGCTCGCGGTGGAGGTCGATCACCAGCCGCGAGACGGTGGCCAGGATCGCTGGAGCATCCAGCATCACCGCCAGCGCACGGGTGACCGCCGCCGCGCCGATATCGACCGCGATGTGCAGATCGAGCAGCGCCGGATCGATGCCGAGATCGATGTCGGCCGGCACGACCTTGGAGGCATGGTCGCACAGCAGCAGGACCGTGCGGTCACCGCCAGGGAGGATCTCGGCGACGCTCATCCGAACACCGGCCGCCGGCGTGCCTGGAAGGCAGCCAGCCCTTCGGCAAGTTCGGGCCCGCCGAACGCCGCGTCGAACGCCGTGTCGAGATCGGCGTCGTCGGGCCGGGTCAGTGCCTGCTTGAGTTGACGGACCGCATCGGGCGCGTTTTCCGCGATGCGCCGCGCCAGCGCCATCGCAGCCACGCCGGCTTCCGGCGCGCGACGCTCGACCAGCCCCACCGCTGCGGCAGTGTCGGCGTCGATCGCCTCGCCGGTGAAGAGCAGTTCGGCCGCTCGACCACGCCCGACCTGCCGTGTCAGCCGCGCCACATCCTGCCGGGGATAGCCGAGCCCGAGCCGCGCCGGGGTCACCGCGAACTGCGCCGCATCGCCTGCGATCCGAAGATCGGCGGCAAGGACGAGCGCCACCGCCGCGCCGAAGCATCCGCCGTCGACGGCAGCCAGCACCGGCATCGGCAGCGCGGCCAAGGCGTCCATCGCGCCGCGCATCGCCTTGCGGAAGCGAGAGCGCAGCGCAGGATCAGCCTGCAAGTCATTGAATTGGGCGATATCGGCGCCTGCGGAGAACATATCCGGCATGGCCGATTGCAGGACGACGACGCGCGCCGCGTCCAAGGTCCTCGCCGTGTCCGCGAGTTGTTCCCAGCCGGCGATCGGCACGGCGTTGCGCGCCCCGCCGCGTGCGAGCACGATGCTCGCGATCGGCCCGTCCCAGTGCACTTCGATCATGGGGAAAGGCTGTGCCCGATCCGCGCGAGCAAGTCACGCGATGGCGCGCGGGTGGACTCCGGCATGGAGCGCACCCGCGGGCCAAAGACGGACGTTCGCGGCGCGTCAGATCCGTCGACGCCCAACTGTCCGAAAACGGTAAAGATTCGGTTATCAAATCATCGCAAACGGGTCGCGGCGCGCCACCAGCCGCGGTTCGCCAGCGCTGCCGCCGCGGCATCGCGGGCGGCAGCGTCGTCGAAGAAGGCGAAGCAGGTCGCCCCCGAGCCGGACATGCGGGCGAGCACCACCCCCGGCTGCACCGCCAGCGCCGCCAGCACCGCATCGATGGCGGGCGCGATCGCGCGCGCAGGCGGTTCCAGATCGTTGCGCCCCTCGCGGGCGACGGCGAGCAGGTCGCCCTGCCCGATCGGCCCGCGATCCACCCCGTCCCAGCCGCGGAACACCGCCGCCGTCGAGACGCCGACGCCGGGGTTCACCAGCAAGACCGGGATGCCGGCCAGGCCGTCGAGCGGCTCCAGCTGCTCGCCCCGCCCCCGGCCAAAGGCCGTCCGCCCGAGCAGGCAGGCGGGCACGTCCGAACCCAGCCCGTCGGCGATCGCGAACAGGCGGGGATCGTCGAGCGCCACCCCGTGCAGCCGCGCCAGCGCGCGCAGCGTCGCCGCCGCATCGGCCGAGCCCCCGCCGATGCCGGAGGCGACCGGCAGATGCTTTTCCAGTTCGATCGCGTGCACGCCGCCGCCAAAGGCCTCGCGGAACCGGGCAGCCGCCCGGGTGACGAGATTGTCGCCCTCCTCCGCCAGCACCGCCGCGAACGGGCCGGTCAGGGTGAAGCGCGCGACCTCGGCCGGCGTCACCCGCACCACGTCGCCATGGTCGACAAAGGCGAACAGCGTCTCCAGTTCGTGATAGCCGTCCGGCCGGCGATGGCGGACGTGGAGCGCGAGGTTGAGCTTGGCCGGCGCCTGCTCCGTGACGGTGGGAAGATCGGACATCGCCCTGCCCCTAGCGTGTTCAGGAGGCGGCCGTCAGCCCCTCGTCGATCTTGCGCGCGATCCGCTCGGCATCACCGGGCGCGGCGTGGATCGCCGCCGCCCGCCAGGCATAGCGGGCCTCGAACTGGCGCCCGAGCCGCCAATAGGCGTCGCCCAGATGCTCGTTCGCCGAGGTCCCGGCCGGATCGCTCCGCGTCGCCGACTCGAGCAGCGGCACGCCCCGCGCTACCTCGCCCTGCTGGACATAGGCCCAGCCCAGCGCATCGGCCGCCTCGGCATCTTCCGGCGCGATACGGTGCGCGCGTTCGAGCAGCGCGACGCCCTCACGCCCGGGATCGCCATGCGCGATCAGCAGCGTGCCGAGCGTGCGCAGCGGTTCGACCTGCGCTGGCGCAAGCGCGGCGGCCTTGCGGAGATCGGGCAGCGCCTGCTCCCAACGACCGGCCCGGGCCAGCGCCACGCCCAGGTCGAGGTGCAGGTCGGCGCTGCCTTCGCCGCCACGGTGCAGCGCATCCCCGTACGCACGTGCCGCCGCATCGAACCGGCCGGCGGCGCCGAGCAGCTCGGCATAGCGTTCGACGTCCAGCGCGGTCGCGCGGCGGTCTTCGGCGAGCGCCTTCGCTTCGGCCAGCGCAGCCTCGGTGCGGCCGCTGTTGCGCAGCAGCGTCACCCGCACGGCCGCCGCGCGGCGTGCGAACGGACTTTCCCTCGGCAAGGACGCTAGCGTTTCGAGGGCAAGCGCGTCGGCCCCTGCACCGTCCAGCCCCTGGGCAAGCAGGATGCGCGACCGCTCCTCGCCGGGATCGAGGATCAGCGCACAGCGGCTGAGCAGGATGGTGAGCGTCGCCATCCGGTCGCCCGAAAGATCGCTGGCAAGCGCGCGGAACAGGCGCGAAAGGCCGTAGCGGATCGTGACCGGGCGCGGCGCCCCGAGCTGGCGCGCAACCGCCTCCAGCTCCGGGCCGCCGCCTTCCAGCAGGAAGCGCGCGCCGGCACGGCCCCGGACGGTGGCGAGGTCGATCCGGGCGTCGGCCTCGTTGTCCCCGGCGACCACGCCCATCGCTTCCAGGACCGCGCTGTCGTCCTTGCCCTGCGCCATCAGCATCAGCGCGCGCTGGGTCCCCGCATAGCGGCGGCCGAGCGCGCCGGTTTCCAGCCGGTCGAGCACGGTCACGCCGTCCATGCCCCGCGCCTGGGCGAGCCAGGCGGTGAGGATCGGCATCAGGAAATCGAACGGCGTGCCCTTCAGCCGCTTCACCGCGTCGGCAGCGGCGGGCTCGTCGCCGTCCGCGAGGTGGACCACCATGTCGAACAGCGCGGTATCGGGCGGGGCGACGCCTGCCTTTTCCATCACCGCCGCCGCGCGGCTGGCGAGCGGCACGTCGCCCGCCATCAGCGCCTGGCGATACGCGCGCAGGGCGATCACCGGATCGTCGGGAGACGCCGCCAGCGCGCGGGCATAGCCTTGCGCCGCCACGGTCGCCGCACCCGCCGCATCGGCCGCGCGGGCGCGGACATAGTCGGTCAGGTCGACCGTCTGCGCCGCTGCCGGCGCCATCGAATATTGGGCCAGCAGCAGCGCGAGGGCCGCACTACATGTTCGGATAATTGGGGCCACCGCCGCCTTCCGGCACCACCCAGTTGATGTTCTGGGTGGGATCCTTGATGTCGCAGGTCTTGCAGTGCACGCAATTCTGCGCGTTGATCTGGAACCGCAGATCATCGCTTTCCCCTACGACCTCATACACACCCGCCGGACAATAACGCTGCGCAGGCTCGGCGTACATCGGCAGATTGTAGCCGATGGGGATATCCTTGTCCTTCAGCGTCAGATGGACGGGCTGGTCCTCCTCGTGATTGGTGTTCGAGACGAACACCGAGGAAAGCCGGTCGAAGGTGAGCACGCCGTCGGGCTTGGGATAGTCGATCTTGGGCGCCTGGTCGGCGCGGAGAAGCCCCTCGTTATCGGGCTTGTGCTTCATCGTGATCGGCCAGCGCAGGCCGAGATGCTCGCTCCACATCGCGGCCCCTGCAAGCAGCGTGCCCCAGGTGTCGCCGAACTTCTTGACCAGCGGCGCCACGTTGCGGACGCCACGCAGCTCCTTGTAGACCCAGCTCGCTTCATAGGCTTGCGGATAGGCGGTCAGTTCGTCGCTGCTGCGCCCGGCCTGCACCGCCGCGAACGCCGCCTCGGCCGCCATCATCCCGCTCTTCATCGCGGTGTGGGTACCCTTGATCCGCGGCACGTTGAGGAAGCCCGCGGAGTCGCCGATCAGCGCCAAGCCCGGCGCCACCAGCTTGGGCACCGACTGCCAGCCGCCGTCCGAAATCGCCCGCGCGCCGTAGGAGACGCGCTTGGCGCCTTTCAGCAGCTCGGCGATCTCCGGATGCGTCTTCCAGCGCTGCATCTCCTGGAAGGGCGAGAGCCACGGGTTCTTGTAGCCGAGCCACACGACGAAGCCGATCGCGACCTGGCCGTCGGCCTGGTGATAGATGAACCCGCCGCCATTGCTGCCGTCGGTCAGCGGCCAGCCCTGGGTGTGGATCACCCGGCCCGGCACATGCTTGGCCGGATCCACGTCCCACAGCTCCTTGATGCCGATGCCATAGACCTGGGGCTGGCTCTCCGCATCCAGTTCGAACTGGCGGATCATCTGCTTCGAAAGGTGCCCGCGGCAGCCTTCCGAGAGGAAGGTGTACTTCGCGTGGATCTCCAGGCCCGGCTGATAGTCGGGCTTGTGGCTGCCGTCCTTGGCGACGCCCATGTCGCCGGTGGCGACGCCCTTCACGCTGCCGTCCGCGTTGTAGAGGATCTCGGCCGCCGCGAAGCCGGGGAAGATCTCGACACCCAGCTCGCCCGCCTTCTCGGCCAGCCAGCGGCAGAGATTGCCGAGGCTGCCGGTATAGGTGCCCTTGTTGTGGAGATAGGGCGGCGTGAGGAACTCCGGATAGGCCGACTTGCCCTTTTCGCTCAGCACCCAGTGATGGTTCTCGGTCACCGGCGTGCGCGCCATCGGGCAGCCATCGTCGCGCCAGCTCGGCAGCAGCTCGTCGAGCGAGCGCGGATCGACCACGGCGCCCGACAGGATGTGCGCGCCGACCTCGGAGCCCTTTTCCAGCACGCACACCGAAAGCTCGGCGCCCGCCTCGTTCGCCAGCTGCTTCAATCGGATCGCCGCGGAAAGACCGGCAGGCCCCGCGCCGACGATCACGACGTCATAGGGCATCGACTCCCGTTCGCTCATCCTTGTTCCCCTAAGTCCTTCGTACTAACACGGCCCTCGCGGCCACCTGTCGTCGCGCGCGCGCAACGTTCCGTCTATCCGGCGATGAAGCCAGATTGACCCCGTCGTCAACTGGGATTCAAAGAATGGGTATGGGGGCAGAACCAGACAATAGCTGGCACAAGTCGCTCGCGAGCGTGCTCGAATGGTGGGACGCCGCCGGGGTCGACATGCTCGTGGAGGACGAGGTGCGCGACTGGTTCGCCAAGCCCGCCCCCCTTCGCCCCGAGCCGCAGCCCGAGCCTGCCGTAGCGGCCGCGCCCGCTGCCCTACCCCAGACCCTGCCCGAGCTGATCGCCTGGCGCACCGGCGAGGCGGCCCCCGAGGCGGGCTGGCACACGCCCCTCGTCGCCCCCGCGATCGTGGCCGATCCCGTCTGGACGATTTTCGTCGACATGCCCGAGCCCGAGGACACCGAGACCTTGTGGAGCGGCCCCGCCGGCGCGCTGCTCGACCGGATGCTGGCGGCGGTCGGCCTGGCGCGCGACTCGGTGCAGCTGGTGCCGCTGTGCTTCGCCCGCCCGCTCACCGGCCAGGTACCGGCCGATGCCGCACCGCGACTGGTCGAGCTCGCAGGTCAATTCCTGTCGCTGGTGCAGCCGAAGACGCTGCTGCTGCTCGGCCATGCGGCGACCCGTGCCGTTCTCGGGCCGGAAGCCTGGCCGCCGGAACTTCGTTTGCACGACGTTAACCGCTACGAGACGACAACCCAGGTCGTGGCGACCTACCATCCGCGCTCGCTGATCGAGCGCCCGGCCGCCAAGAGCGAAACCTGGAAACATCTGTTGCTGCTGAGCCGGGGACCGAGCCTTTGACCTTGCGCATCCTGCTTGCCGCCACGCTGATGACGGCGCCGCTCGCCACGCCGGCCCTGGCCGCCTGGACCGACGACACCAGCCCGGCGGCGATCGACGAGGATGCGCCTGCCCCCGCCCCCGCCAAACGGGGCCAGGGCATTCCGCCCCAGCTCGATGCCGATCAGCGCGCCGACTATCGCTTCGTGTTCGACGCGATCCGCGCCGGCCGCTGGAGCGATGCGCAGATCAAGCTCGATTCGATGAAGCCGGGTCCGCTCCACGCGATCGCGCGCGCCCAACTCTACACCGCCAAGGGCTCGCCCCGCGTCGAGGCGAGCCAGTTGGTCGCGCTGATCACCGAGGCGCCGGAGCTGCCCCAGGCGGAGCAGCTCGTCCGCCTCGCCAAGACGCGCGGCGTGACCGACCTGCCGACGCTGCCGATCGCACAGCGGCTGATCTGGTTCGACGGTTCGCCGATCCGCAAGCGCGCCCGCTCGGTCCGCAGCGACAATGCCGCAACCGAAGTCGCGATCCTGATCGCGCCCTATGTGAAGGCGGATAACGGCCCCGCCGCCGAGGCCGTGGTTTCCCGTTTTGCCAATGACTTGACGCCGGAAGCGCTGACCGAGTGGCAACAGAAGGTCGCCTGGATCTATTATGTCGCCGGCGACGACGCCAATGCCCGCCGCATGGCCGCCAAGGCCGAGCAGGGCGTGGGCGACTGGGCCGCGCAGGCCGACTGGGCGGACGGTCTCGCCGCCTGGCGCCAGCAGGATTGCGCGGGTGCCACCGCCGCCTTCGAGCGCGTCGCCACGCGCGCGGGTGATACCGAGCTCCGCTCCGCCGGGCTGTTCTGGGGCTCGCGCGCCGAAATGGCGTGCGGTCGCCCCGATCGCGTCGCCGCCAAGCTGCGCGCCGCCAGCCAATATGGCGAGACCTTCTATGGCCTGCTCGCCCGCTCCAGCCTCGGCATCGAGGAAAAGCGGCTCGAAGGCGACCGGATGGTCAGCAAGGACTGGAGCGCGCTCGAGCGCCGCCCCAATGTCCGCGTCGCGGCCGCCCTCGCCGAAATCGGGGAGACGTCGCTCGCCGACCAGGTGCTGCGCCACCAGGCGAAATTCTGCACGCCCGACGATCACGGCGCGCTCACCCGGCTCGCCGCCGAGCTGAGCCTGCCGCAGACCGAACTCTGGCTCGCCCATAACGGCCCGGCCGGTGCCAAGCCGATCGTCGAGGCACGCTATCCGGTGCCCAACTGGTCGCCCGACGGCGGCTGGCGCGTCGACCGTTCGCTGGTCTTTGCCCATACGCTGCAGGAATCGAGCTTCCGCACCGAGGTGCGCAGCGCGGCCGGCGCGATGGGGCTGATGCAGGTGAAGACCGGCGCCGCGATCGACGTCGGTCGTCGCCGCGGCGTCACCTATGCCGCCAGCGACCTCACCAAGCCGTCGGTCAACATGGAGATCGGCCAGTCCTATCTCGAGCAATTGCGCGACATGCCGCTGACCCAGGGGCTGCTCCCCAAGGTGATCGCGGCGTACAATGCCGGGCCAAGCCCGGTCGATGCCTGGAACCAGGCCTCGCGCGACGGCGGCGATCCGCTGCTCTATATCGAGAGCATCCCCTACTGGGAGACGCGCGGCTATGTGATGACGGTGCTGCGCAACTACTGGATGTACGAGCTGCACGACGGCAAGCCCTCGCCCAGCCGCGTGGCGCTGGCGGGCGGCATGTGGCCGCGCTTCCCGGGCATGGCCGGGGCCAAGGCGGTCAAGCTGAAGACCCAGCGCGCGCCCGCCCTCAGCTTCCCGGCGCCGCAGCCGGTGGAGCCCGCGCCGCTCCAGCAGCAGTTCCAGCTGCCGGCAACCGGCGCCAGCGTGACGATCAGCGCCGCCAAGCTGCCGAGCGAGGTCGCGCGTGGCAATTGACGAGAGCATCGCCTTCCGCCCCGTCCGCATCGCCGTCCTCACCGTTTCCGACACCCGCACGCTGGCCGACGACCGCTCGGGCGACCGGCTGGTCGAACGGCTGACCGAGGCGGGCCATCTCCTCACCGATCGCGCCATCCTGCGCGACGATGTCGACGCGATCGCGGCACAGTTCGAGGCGTGGATCGCGGCACCCGGCGTCGAGGTGATCCTCGCCACCGGCGGCACCGGCGTGACCGGCCGCGACGTGACGCCGGAAGCGCTGGCGCGGGTCTGGGACAAGGAAATCCCCGGCTTCGGCGAGCTGTTCCGCTGGCTGAGCTATGCCAAGATCGGCACCTCGACCATCCAGTCGCGCGCCACCGCCGGGGTTGCCCGCGGCACCTATATCTTCGCGCTGCCGGGCTCGACGGGCGCAGTTACCGATGCCTGGGACGGCATCCTCGCCAGCCAGCTCGACATCCGCCACAAGCCCTGCAATTTCGTCGAGCTGATGGGACGACTGCAAGAGCGGTAAGCGCTCCCGGCTCCGCCCGTCCGCTTCCGTGCCCCTAAGCTTGCCGTGCCCCTGCGGAAGCAGGGGCCCAGGGTAGGAGAAGACATCGCTTGTGGCCCTGGGCCCCTGCTTTCGCAGGGGCACGCGGTGTCGTTAAGCCAATTCGAACGAGCAGCTTCACCCCTCCATCACCCACGCCGCCAGCGCATGCCCCTGCGGATCGCGGAAGTGGAAGCGCCGCCCGCCGGGGAAGCTGAAGATCGGCACCGTCACGACTCCGCCGGCCGCCTCCACCGCCGCCAGGGTCGCTTCCAGATCATCGACCGCAATCACCGGTAGCATCTGGGTGCGCCCCTGCGCATCGCCGTCCAGCCCGACATCGGTGTCCCCGGTCATCGTCGCGGCATAGCTCGGTCCGAAATCGGTGAACTGCCAGTCGAACACCTGGCCATAAAACGCCTTGAGTGCCGGTACGTAGCCCACCGGCAGCTCGAGATAGTTCAGCCGCGCCATCGTGTTCCCCCTACATGTTCTTGCTATGTTCTACACGATCCCCTAGGATCGCGCAATGGCAAAGACTCGCCCGGTTCGCGGAGCCACGTTCAACGATGCGAGCGCCCGCTTCAACCTCCCCGCGCGCGAGGCGGACGGCGACTGGCTGGATGCGCAGGAAGCGATCGACGGCGCCCCGCCGCCGCTGCGCACCACCGTGACGGTGGAAACCCCGCGCACGATCATCAGCCGCAACCAGTCGCCCGATATCGGCTTCGAGCAGTCGGTAAATCCGTATCGCGGCTGCGAGCATGGCTGCATCTACTGCTTCGCCCGGCCGAGCCATGCCTATCTGGACCTCTCCCCCGGGCTCGACTTCGAAAGCCGGCTGTTCGCCAAGCCGACCGCGCCCGCGCTGCTCCGCGCCGAGCTCGGCAAGCGCGGCTATGTCTGCAAGCCGATCGCGTTCGGCACCAATACCGATCCCTATCAGCCGATCGAATCCACCTGGCGGGTCACCCGCGGCTGCCTCGAACTGCTCGCCGAATGCCGCCATCCGGTGACGATCACCACCAAGTCGAACCGGGTGGTGCAGGACATCGATCTGCTCGCGCCGATGGCGGCACAGGGGCTGGCGGCGGTGATGCTCTCGGTCACCTCGCTCGATCCTGGAATCGCGATGACGGTGGAGCCGCGCGCGCCGCACCCCGAACGCCGGCTGGCCGCGATCCGTACCCTCACGCAAGCCGGCGTGCCGGTGTTCGTCTCGATGTCGCCGGTGATCCCGCACGTCACCGATCACGAGATGGAGCATATCCTCGAGCGCGCGGCCGAGGCGGGTGCGCGCGGCGCCTTCTTCCTGCCGGTGCGGCTGCCCTGGGAAGTGGCGCCGCTGTTCCGCGCCTGGCTCGACGCGCATTTCCCCGATCGCGCGGGCAAGGTGATGGCGACGATCCAGTCGCTCCGCGGCGGCAAGGACAATGATCCCGGCTTCTTCACCCGCATGCGTGGCCAAGGCCCCTGGGCCGATCTGCTCCGCACCCGCTTCACCCGCGCGGTCAAGCGCCATGGGCTGGACGGCGAGCGGATGCGGCTGCGCACCGACCTGTTCCGGCCGCCGGCAGGTCCGCAGGGCGAGCTGTTCTAGGCAGGCCCGAGCAGGATGCGATCGCCCTCGCGGTGATGCGCGACCCCGCAGGCCTCGAACAGCGCGTCGACAAAGGCGACAGGGTCGGGAACACCCTCGTCCAGGAAGCGCCGTACCGAGGCGCGCGCAGCCGGGTCGGCCACCGTCGCGTCGAATGCCGCCAGCCAGTCCGCCTGCGAGACATGCCCCTCGGCACGGTGGGCATCGATGAAGCGTCGCACCCAGCCGAACAGATCGGCGCCGGCGTCGCGCTGGCGCCGCGCGCCCTCCACCGCAATCAGCAGCGTGGCACCGCAGGCATAGTTGGTCCGCACATCCCCGCGCGCAGCCGCCCCCGACAAGGGCTTGCCCACGCCCGTCATCTGCACGCAGTCGTCGACCTCGCGCTGGAGTTCGGGCCGCGGATCATAGCCCGGCACCAGCGTCTCCAGTGCACGAATGGCGAGCATGTCGGCGCCGCCCTCGGTGATCCAGGCCTCGGCGCGGCGGCGGTAGCGCACCGTCTGCCCCAGCCAGAAATGCGCGGATTCGTGCCCGAAGAACCAGCGCAGCCGCGTGTGGATGGCGGCGCTGGGCGCGACGGTCTGGCGTCCGGCAATCCGCATCACCACGGTGCCCGGCAGCACGCTTCCGCCGAACGACATGCCCGGCTCCGATCCGCCGCCCCAGGCGACCATCGCCATCGGCCGCGGCGTCGCGCCCTGCCCCAGTTTCGCGGCGTAGAGCGCGAACAGGCGCGGCGTCAGCCCGTCCAGTTCCTCGGCGATCCAGCCGGGCAGCTGCGGATCGATGATCCCCGCATAGGCTGGCGTCTCCCGGACGCGCGCCGGACCCGCATAGACATAGCCCGGCTCGCCACGCAGATCGCTGCGTGCCAGGCCTTGCGTGCGCACCCCGCGCGCCAGCAGCGGCTGGCCCGACCAGCGGATCGCGAGCGTCGCCGGCAGGATCTCGACATCGACGCCGTTGAGGTCGGAAGGCAGCCGCGCGGCCGCGTCGACCTGGTGCAGCGGCACCAGCGCATAATGGCCGTCGAACACCGCAATGCCGCCATCCGAGAACTTCAGGAACGGGCTATAGTCCGCCTTGAGCGAGCGGTCATAGGGCGTCACCCGAATGCGCACCCGGCGAAGATCACCGCCGGCAGCCCGCAACACGTCATACGCGCCGATCCGCTCCAGCGCCACGCCCGGCGTCTCCACCCGCCAGCTCGCCGCCCGCCAGGAGCTGCCATCGAGTTTCGGGAAGGAGCGCAGGAAGAACCAGGCGGGCGCCGCCTTTCGGAAACGATAGTCGAGCAGCCAGCTGCCATCGGCCTGGTGGGTCAGCGTCGCGCGATAGCCGGCTGGCTTCGAGCCCCTGGCACCCGTCGCAGCCGGCCGCGCCGCGGCGGCAGCGACCGGCTGGGCCAGCGCCATCGCCAGCAGGAGGCTCGCAAAGGCAGATCGCATGGGCGCTCCAGTGTGTTATCTGTGAAACACACTAAGCGCATTCGGTTCGCTAGCGCAACACCGCGAGCGGCACCGCCTGCGCCATCGCCGCATAGCCGGCCACCGAGGGGTGCAGCCCGTCGCCGCTGTCATAGTCCTTGCGCAGACGTCCGGGATCGGCCGGATCGCGCATCGCGGCATCGAAGTCGATCACCGCGTCGAAATGCCCGGACGTCCGGATCCAGCGGTTGACCGCCTGGCGATCGGCCTCGTTCTGCGCATCCGGGTGATAATAGGCCGAGCCCGCATAGGGCATGATCGTCGCCCCGATCACCTTGATGCCGCGGGCATGGGCGCGCAGGAGGATCTGCCGATATGCGTCGATCATCCGCGTCACCAGCGCGGCATGGGCCTCGGCCGAAACCGGCGCGTCGCGGGTGAGCGTGCCGAGGTCGTTCACGCCTTCCAGCACGATGAGATGACTCACCCCCGGCTGGCCGATCACGTCATGGTCGAACCGGGCGAGCGCATTCGGGCCGAGCCCGTCGTTGAGCAGCCGGTTGCCGCCGATGCCGGCATTCAGCACGGCCACCGCCTCCATGCCCGGCACCCTGCGCAGGCGGCGCTGGAGGGCGTCGGTCCAGCGCGCATTGGTGTTGGGCTTCACCCCGTAGCCGTCGGTGATCGAGTCCCCGAAGGCGACGATGGCCCGCGCCTTGGGCGCCACCGCCTCGATGCCGGCGATCTGGAACCAGTGGTCGACGGTCTTGGCCTCGCGGAGGTCGGCGTCCCCCGCATGATTGCCATGCACGACATAGGAGGTCGCACGCGCGCCCGGATGGCCGGTCTGCTGCGCGGGCGGCTGTGCCATGTAGAGCGAGATGGCGAGGTCCGCGCCTGCCGGAGCGCCGATCTCCACCGGGTCGCTCCAATAGTCGGCGCCCGCCGGGATGGTCACCGTAGATGCGCCGGCGAAGCGCAAGGGGCGCTGCGTCGCGCCGTCGATGCGGGGGCTGGCGACATCCACGGCGCGCGCGATCGACGCGCCGTCGATGGTGAGCGGCGCCGTGCCGAACCGGTTCGAGAACCGCACCCGCAGCCGCGTCGCAGGCCCTTGCAGGCGAACGATCTGGCGCAGCGTCGCGTCGGTGAGGTCGGCGGCGGGCAGCGCGTTCTGCCCTTCCAGCGCCAGCTGGGACGTCCACCAGGCGGTCGTCCAGCGATCCCCCGGCGTCGCCTGCGCCGTGGCTGCCGCCAGCAGCCCCACCGCGACCCAGCGCAGCATCCGTGCCATCGATCCTCTCCCAACCACCATTGATAGCGATACCATAAGGAGCGGCACTCATCGGGCAAGCCGTTTAGGCGTCCGGCTGTACTATTGCGGCAAGGCAGCACCCCGCCTAAGCTTCGCGCGATCATCCAACTTCGGAGCCCCGATGCGCGCCCTTCTCTTCGCCACCAGCGCCCTGTTTCTCCCCGTCGCCGCGTTCGCCCAGACGCCCGCCCAGCCCACCGGCAAGCTGCCCGATGCGGCCACGCCGATTGCCTATCGGCTGGATTTCACGGTCGTGCCCGAAAAGGAGCGCTTCTCGGGCCATACCGAGATCGACGTCGACCTGAAGGCGCCGGCGAGCAGCCTGTGGATGCACGGTCGCGACCTGCACATCGCCAAGGCGACGGTACGCGCCGGCCGCAAGACGCTGCCGGCTACCTTCACCCAGAAGAGCCCCACCGGCTTGGCGCAGCTCGATTTCGGCAAGACGCTCCCCGCCGGCCGCGTGACCCTGGTGTTCGACTATGACGCCGCCTTTGGCACCGGTACCCAGGGCATGTACCATCTCAACATCGACAAGCAGTGGTACGCCTGGACCCAGTTCGAATCGATCGAGGCACGCGCCGCCTTCCCGTCGTTCGACGAGCCGGGCTACAAGACGCCCTTTACCGTCGCGATCACCACCAAGCCCGGCTTCACCGCGGTGAGCAACGCGCCCGAGGCGAGCAAGACCAAGGCCGGCGAGCTGGTCCGCCACCAGTTCGCGCCCACCAAGCCGCTGCCCACCTATCTGGTCGCGCTGGTCACCGGCCCGTTCGCCACCGCCTCGGCGCTGATCCCGCCGACGCCGCAGCGCAGCACCCCGATGCCGCTGGGCGTCGTCGGCACCAAGCCCAATGCCGGCCAGCTCGACTTCGCGCTGAAGGAATCGGGCAAGATCGTCTCGCTGCTCGAGAATTATTTCGGCCAGCCCTTCCCCTTCCCCAAGCTCGACCAGATCGGCTCGCCGATCATGCCGGGTGCGATGGAGAATGCCGGCGCCGACATTTACGGCGACGGCATCATCTTCCTCGACGAAAAGGCCCCCAGCGAGCGCAAGCAGGCGTTCGGCATGGTCGTCGCGCACGAACTCGCCCACCAGTGGTTCGGCGATCTCGTCACCCCCGCCTGGTGGGATGACATCTGGCTGAACGAAAGCTTCGCCAACTGGATGGGCTATCGCATCGGCAATGAATGGCGCCCGGGCCTCGCCATCGAACTGAACGCGATCGAGGAAGGCTTCCAGGCGATGGACCTGGACGCGCTCGCCGCGGGCCGGCCGATCCACCAGCAGATCCTGCGCGACGGCGATATCGACGCTGCCTTCGACCAGATCACCTATGGCAAGGGCGGCCAGGTCGTCGCGATGATCGCCGCCTATATGGGCGACACCCAGTTCCGCGACGGCGTGCGGCTGCACATGAAGCGCCATGCCTATGGCAATGCCAGCACCGAGCAGTTCTTCGGTTCGCTGGCCGATGCCGCGCACGATCCGCGCGTGCTGGCGTCGCTGAAGAGCTTCGTCGACCAGCAGGGCGTGCCGCTGGTGACGCTGCACCGCGATGGGACCGCGCTCACCGCCACCCAGTCGCGCTACGGCTTCTTCGGCGCGAACCTCGCCCCCCAGCAATGGGTGGTACCGCTGTGCCTCCGCCAGGGCGACAGCAAGGACTGCACCCTGCTTGACAAGCCGAGCATGACCGTCTCCGCCAAGGGGAGCGGCACGCTGGTGCCCAACGCCGGCGGCTGGGGCTATTATCGCTTCGAGCTCGACCCTGCCGATTGGGACGCGCTGATCGCCGCCACGCCCACCCTCCCCGCTGCCGAAGTGCTGGCGGTGGACGACAGCGCCTGGGCCAGCTTCTATGCCGGCCGCAGCCCGGTGACCCGCGCGATCGCGCTTACCCGCGCGGCGGCCAGGCACCCGTCGAACAAGATCGTATTCGACAATGCCGATCGGCTGCGCGACCTGGAGAAGCGCGGCGTGATCACGCCGGAGGCGCTGCCCGCCTATCGCAAGCTGTTCGTCGAACTCTATGGCCCGATGCTCGCCAAGATCGGCTTCGATCCGGCGACCGATGCCTATGCCAAGGAAGAGGCCGACCAGCGCGAGCTGCGCAAGGATCTGGTGAACCTCGTGGGCGTGACCGGTCATGATGCGGCGACCCGCACCAAGCTGCTCACCGCGTTCGACGCCTTCGTAGCCGGCGACGACAAGGCGCTCGATCCCGACTATCGCGGCGTCGCGGCCGCGGTCGCGATCAACGAGCGCGGCGTGCCGTTCGTCGAGCAGCTGATCGCCAAGGCCAAGGACCGGCCGCAGCTGTTCCAGGCGCTGGGCCAAGGCGTGACGACCTCGGCCAATCCGGACGTCGCACGCTGGTTCCTCAACGACTTCAAGGACCCCCGCATCAGCGCGCGCCAGCGGCTGTTCACCGTCGCCGGCTTCCTGCGCTCGCCTTACACCCGCGATCTCGCCAGCGACTTCATGATCGCGCATTTCGACGAGTTCGTGCAGAATGGCGGCGGCGGCGGCGTGTTCTCGGGCCGCGCGGCGCAGATGTTCGGCGCACTCTGCTCGAACGCGCAGGCCGATGCGGTGGATGCCAAGCTGCGGCCGACCAGCAAGGGCAGCACGCTCAACCTCGACCGCGCGGTCGAGACGATCCGCACCTGCGCCCGCTTCCGCGACGCCAAGGCCGGCGAAGTGAGCGCGGCGATTATCGCGGGGAAGTAAGTAGGTCGGGGGTGGGGGGAGCCTCCTCCCCCCACCGGTCATTCCGGCGAAAGCCGGAATCCATTGGGGTCGCCGTCGCGGTTCCTTCTGCCACGGAGCGGCGAATGGATCCCGGCTTTCGCCGGGATGACTATGGAGAGGATTGCCGCGCCCTCACGCCGCCTGCAGCGAATAATCCTTGTACTGCTTGCGGATTTCCATCTTCAGCAGCTTGCCGGTGGCGGTGTGCGGCAGGCTCTCCACGAAGTGGATCTCGTCCGGCAGCCACCATTTGGCGACGTGCTGGGTCAGATGCGCGAGGATCTCGGCCGCGCTGACGTCACTCCCGGGCTTGCGTACCACCAGCAGGATGGGTCGCTCCTCCCAGCGCGGATGGTGCACGCCGATCGCCGCCGCCTCGGCGACGCCCGCGCATCCTACCGCGCAATTCTCCAGCTCGACCGAGCTGATCCATTCGCCGCCGGACTTGATCACGTCCTTCGCCCGATCGGTGATCTGCATCACCCCATCGGGGTGGAGCACCGCGACGTCACCGGTATCGAACCAATTGTCGGCATCGATCGCGGGCGTCTCCTCGCGATAATATTGGGAGACCACCCAGGGCCCGCGCACCTGCAAGCGGCCGGAGGTCTGGCCGTCGCGGGGCAGGACATTGCCTTCATCGTCCACCGTACGCAGCTCGACGCCGTAGGGTACCTTGCCCTGCTTGCTCACCTGATCGACCTGCGCGTCGAAGCTCAGCGCGTCCCAGTCGGGCGACGGCGCGCCCATCGTGCCGATCGGGCTGGTCTCGGTCATCCCCCAGGCGTGATTGACCCGCATCCCCATCTTCATCAGCCGCTCGATCATCGCCCGCGGCGCGGCCGAGCCGCCGATGGTGACGATCTTGAGGTGCTTCGGCGCCTCGCCGGTCGCATCGATATGCTGGAACATCGCGAACCATACCGTCGGCACGCCTGCCGAGTGGGTGACCTTCTCGCGGTTCATCAGATCGCACAGGATCTTGGGATCGTTGAGCGCCGAGAACACCATCTTCGCGCCGACCGCCGGTGCCGCCCAGGGCAGCCCCCAGCCGACCGCATGGAACATCGGCACGATCGGCATCGCCACCGACTGGGTGGAAAGGTCGAACTCGGCCGGCTGCAGCTCGGTGAGCGCGTGGAGCACCGTGGAGCGGTGCGTGTATACCACGCCCTTGGGGTTGCCGGTGGTGCCGCTGGTGTAGCACAGCATCATCGGCTCGCGCTCGCTACCCTGCACCCAGGCATAGTTGCCGTCCTCGGCGCCGATCCACGCCTCGAAGCCGTCGGGGCCGGGATCGTCGAAGCAGATATAGTGCTCGATCGTCGTCCAGTGCGGCTTCAATCGCTCGACCACGGGCGCGAACATCCGGTCGTAGAGCAGCACCCGGTCCTCGGCATGGTTGCCGATAAAGGCGAGCTGGTCGTCGAACAGGCGCGGGTTGATCGTGTGGATCAGCGCGCCCATGCCGGTCGCGCCGTACCAGGCGACGAGGTGGCGGCTGTGGTTCATCGCCAGCGTCGCAACGCGGTCGCCCTTCCGGATGCCGAGCCGCTCCAGCGCCTGCGCCATCCGCCGCGCGTCGTGCGCGATGCCGGCCCAGCTCGTCCGCGTCTCGCTGCCGTCCGCCCAGCGCGTCACGATCTCGCGCGGCCCGTGCTCGCGCGCGGCGTGGTCGAGCAGAGTGGATACCCGAAGTTCGAAATCCTGCATGCCGCCCAGCATATGCCTCTCCATTGCGTGGCCGTTTGGGCGGAAGATACGCGTTCACCGGGCGAAGTCGAGAGGGCGAAGGGTTACATCGTGTTTCCGGAAAGCGACGTACCGGAAGATGGATCCCATCAGCGCGACCGTCGCCCCAGCGAAAGCTGGGGCCTCCCGTTACAGCCAAACCGTCGCAGCGCGCTGCAGGAGATGCCAGCTTTCGCTGGCATGACGGCATCGGTCAGGCCGCCGCCTGCAGCTTCATGCTCGCGGGCACCAGCGACGCCGCCGACACCCCCGGCATCCCCTCGATCCGCGCCGCCAGCTCGGTATCGAGCCGGAAGCCGCGACCGAGCATCACCGTCGCCTCGCCATCCTCGATCGGCGCGTGGACGAGGATCTCGCCCCTGCCCCCGCCGCGCAGCTCGCCGACGAGTTCGGCCAGCTGCGCGGGAACGGCCGGATCCTGGATGCGGATCTCCAGCACCAGCTGGGTGGTGCCTGCCAGCGTATCGAAGGGCTGCACCCGCTTCACCGCCGCGCGCGGCGTATCCTCGCCGGGGCGCTTGTCGAGCTCCAGCGTCAGGATCGCGCAGCCGGTGCCGTTGGCGCAGGCCTCCATGTCCTTGGCGATCAGCTCCTCGAAGCACGAGGTCTGGATCTGCGCGCTGCGGTCCGAGATCGTCGCCATCAGATAGCGGTTGCCGCGCGCCGACGTGCGGTAGCGGCAATCCTCGATCAGCGCCGCGATCTGCGCATTGACCCGCGCGCCCTCGGGGATCTGCATGTCGGGCAGGCTGGCGATGTCGCGCACGCCCTGCCCACGGAACAGGTGCTCGTAGCGATCGAGCGGATGCGCCGAGAAATAATAGCCGAAGGCATCCTTCTCGGCGTTGATCTTGTCGGACATCGACCAGACCGCGTCCTTGGGCACAGTGATCCCGCCGCCCGCCGGCTCGGCATCGCCGAACAGCCCGCCCTGCCCGCTCATCCGGCTGGCATGGTCGCGCTGGGCGACCGCGAGGATCGTCTCGGCGGCGGCATGCACGCCCGCCCGGTTCGGCTCGATGCTGTCGAACGCCCCCGCCGAGGCGAGCGTTTCGAGCTGGCGCTTGTTGAGCACGCGTGGATCGACGCGCTTGGCGAAATCGTCGAGGCTGGCGAAGCGGCCGTTCTTCTCGCGCTCCTCGACCAGCAGTTCCATCGCCCGCTCGCCCACGCCCTTGAGCGCGCCGAGCGCATAGCGCACCGCCAGCCCCTCGCCCTGCGCCTGCACGGTGAAGTCGGCCTCGCTGGCGTTGATGTCGGGCGACGTCGCCTCGATGCCGAGCCGCCGCATGTCGTCGGCGAACACCGCCAGCTTGTCGGTCTGGTGGATGTCATAGGCCATCGAGGCGGCGAAGAATTCGTGCGGATGGTGCGCCTTGAGCCACGCGGTCTGATAGGCGAGCAGCGCATAGGCGGCGGCATGCGACTTGTTGAAGCCATAGCCGGCGAACTTGTCGATCAAGTCGAACAGCTCGTTGGCCTTGGCTGCCGGGATGTCGTTGACCTCCTTGCAGCCCTTCACGAAGATGCTGCGCTGGGCATCCATCTCCGCCTTGACCTTCTTGCCCATCGCGCGCCGCAGCATGTCTGCGCCGCCGAGCGTATAGCCGGCGAGGATCTGCGCCGCCTGCATCACCTGTTCCTGATAGACGAAGATCCCGTAGGTCTCCTTCAGGATCGGCTCGAGCAGGTCGTGCGGATAGACGATCGGCTCGCGCCCGGCCTTGCGCGCGCCGAACATCGGGATGTTGTCCATCGGGCCCGGGCGGTAGAGCGAGACGAGCGCGACGATGTCGCCGAAATTGGTCGGCCGCACCGCGGTCAGCGTACGCCGCATGCCTTCAGATTCGAGCTGGAACACGCCCACCGTGTCGCCGCGCTGGAGGAGCGCATAGACGCCCTCGTCGTCCCAATCGAGCCGATCCAGGTTCACATCGACGCCGCGCTTGGCGAGCAGCACCACCGCCTTCTTGAGCACCGACAGCGTCTTGAGGCCGAGAAAGTCGAACTTCACCAGCCCCGCGCCCTCGACATTCTTCATGTCGAACTGGGTGACCGGCATGTCCGAGCGCGGATCGCGGTAGAGCGGCACCAGCTGGGCGAGCGGCCGGTCGCCGATCACCACGCCGGCGGCGTGGGTCGAGCTGTGCCGCGGCAGGCCTTCCATGCGCATGGAGAGGTCGACGAGGCGCTTCACATCCTCGTTGCCGTTATATTCGGCGAGGAATTCGCTCACGCCGTTCAGCGTGCGCTCGAGGGTCCAGGGGTCGGTCGGGTGGTTCGGGATCTGCTTGGCGAGGCGATCGACCTGGCCATAGCTCATCTGCAGGACGCGGCCGACGTCCTTGATCACCGCGCGCGCCTTCATCGTCCCGAAGGTGATGATCTGCGCGACGTGATCGCGGCCATATTTCTCCTGGACGTAGCGGATCACTTCGCCGCGCCGGGTTTCGCAGAAGTCGATGTCGAAGTCGGGCATCGAGACGCGTTCCGGGTTGAGGAAGCGTTCGAACAGTAGGCCCAGCTTGAGCGGATCGAGATCGGTGATGGTCAGCGCCCAGGCGACCGCCGAGCCCGCGCCCGAACCACGCCCCGGCCCCACCGGAATGTCGTTCGATTTCGCCCATTGGATGAAGTCGGCAACGATCAGAAAGTAGCCCGGGAACCCCATCTGGATGATGATGTCGAGCTCGAACTGGAGGCGCTGGTTGTAGACCTCCACTTCGGCGGGATCGGTAATCCCGGCGAAATCGAGCCGGTCCTTCAGCCCCTGCCAGCTCCGCTCGCGCAGCATCGCCGCCTCGCCTTCGCGGTCGCCGGCGAGGCTGGGCAGGATCGGCTTGCGCTTGGGCGCGGCATAGGCGCAGCGCTGGGCGACGACGAGCGTGTTCTCGATCGCCTCGGGCAGGTCGGCGAAACTGGTCTTCATCGTCTCGGCCGGCTTGAGCCAGGCCTCGGGCGAGGAGCGCGGGCGATCGTCGGTTTCGAGATAGGTCGAGTTCGCAATGCAGAGCATCGCGTCATGCGCGTCGTAGAAGTCGGCCTCGGCGAAGCAGGCCGGGTTGGTGCCGACCAGCGGCAGGTTGCGGGCATAGGCCAGGTCGACCAGCTTGGCCTCGGCCCGCGTCTCTACCTCGTTCTGGCGGCGGGCGATCTCGACATAGAGCCGGTCCGGGAACAGCGCCTCGAGCTGGGTGGCATAGGCCTCGGCGGTCTTGTCCTGCCCCTCGGCATAGAGCCGGGCGAGCGCGCCCTCGGCGCCCGCGGTCAGGCAGAGCAGCCCGTCGGTGTGGCCGGTCAGCGCCGCGAAGGGCACATGCGCGTCCTCCTCGATCGGGCGGTCGAGATGCGCCTGCGAGACGAGGTGGCAGAGATTCTCATAGCCGGTCTGGTCCTGCGCGTAGAGCGCGAGCCAGTCGATCGGCACGTTCAGCCCCTCGGCCAGGTTCGAGCGCTTCACCGCCAGCAACGTGCCGACGATCGGCTGGACGCCCGCCTTCTTGGCCGCGTCTGAAAAGCTCATCGCGGCATAGAGGCCGTTGCGATCGGCAACCGCGATGGCGGGGAAGCCGTGGTTCTTGGCGTGCTTGGCGATCGCCTTGGGGTCGATCGCCCCTTCCAGCATGGTGTAGCAGGAGAAAACCCGAAGAGGTACGAAACCGGAATGCGCCATGCCCGAACCTAGGAGCGCGCGCGGCATTTTGCCAACCCGCAGGCGGGCTTCTCCACAGCTTTTGCGTCCGACCGACCAATACAACCGAAACGGACTAATTTATAGGTGCGCAGGTTTGCAACTATGATAAACGAGAAGTGCGGCCGGGACATCCACACACCTCCCGTTCCGGCCGTGCTTTTTCCCCCGGGGATTATAGCAGCGCTTCGATATCTGCGGCGATGGCGCGGGGCGCGGTCGTCGGGGCATAGCGCTCCACCACCTTGCCATCGCGGCCCACCAGGAACTTGGTGAAATTCCACTTGATCGCTTCCGTGCCTAGTACGCCCGGTGCCTGCGCCTTGAGCGCCTGGAACAAGGGTGCGGCGTTGCTGCCGTTGACGTCGACCTTGGCATAGACCGGGAAGGTCACGTCATAGGTGAGCGAGCAGAAACTCGCGATTTCCTCGGCATTGCCCGGCTCCTGCGCGCCGAACTGGTTGCACGGGAAGGCCAGCACCGCGAAGCCGCGATCCTTGTAGCTGCGCCACAGCGCCTCCAGCTCCTTGTACTGCGGCGTGAACCCGCATTTGGAGGCGGTGTTGACCACCAGCAGCACCTGGCCGGCAAAGGCGGACAGGTCGCTGGTCGTGCCGTCCGGCAGCGTGACCGGGATGCTCGTGATGGGAAGCGCGGTCGTGGATGCGTCGCTCATGCGGGTTCCTCCAATCGTCCTTCGTGCAGCCGCACGACGCGGTCCATCCGCGCCGCCAGCCGTTCGTTATGGGTCGCGACCAGCGCCGCCGAGCCCTCGCCGCGCACCAGGTTGAGGAATTCGTCGAACACGCGGTTCGAGGTCGCCTCGTCGAGATTGCCGGTCGGCTCGTCCGCCAGCACCAAGGGCGGGCGGTTGGCGAGCGCGCGGGCGACCGCGACGCGCTGCTGTTCGCCGCCGGAAAGCTGGTTGGGCCGGTGGGTCAGCCGGTGGCCGAGCCCCAGCGTCGTCAGCAATTCGGTCGCGCGCGCCTGGGCGGCAGGACGCTCGGCACCGCGGATCAGCTGCGGCAGCACGACATTCTCGGTCGCGTCGAAGTCCGGCAGCAGATGGTGGAACTGGTAGACGAACCCCAGCCGTTCGCGCCGCACCTCGGTCCGCCCGCTCGCCGAAAGCTTGGCCGCTTCCTCGCCGACGATGCGGATCGATCCCTCGAACCCGCCTTCGAGCAGCCCTACCGCCTGGAGCAGGGTCGACTTGCCCGACCCCGAGGGGCCGAGCAGCGCCACGATCTCGCCGGGCATCACGTCGAGATCGACCCCGCGCAGCACGTCGATGCGCACCCCGCCCTGTTCGAAGCTACGGCGCAGGTCGCGCGTCTGGAGAACCGGTTCACTCATAGCGCAGTACCTGGACAGGATCGGTGCTCGCTGCCTTCCACGCGGGGTAGAGGGTGGCGAGGAAGGTGAAGAGCAGCGCCATCGCGCAGATCGCGAAGGTCTGGAACGGGTCGGTCTTGGCCGGGAGTTCGGTGAGGAAGCGCATCTGCGGGTCCCACACCTTCTGGCCGGTGACCGCGCCGATCGCCCACACCACCTGCGCGCGATAGGTGATGAAGAAGAAGGCGAGCAGTCCCCCTGCCCCCACGCCCACCGCGCCGATGGTGGTGCCGACGACGACGAACACCTTCATCATGCTGCCCCGCGTCGCGCCCATCGTCCGCAGCACCGCGATGTCGCGCGTCTTGGCGCGCACCAGCATGATCAGCGAGGAGATGATGTTGAACGAGGCGACCACCAGGATGATCGACAGGATGGTGAACGAGACGGTGCGGTCGACCGACAGCGCCTCGAACAGCTCGCGGTTCATCTGCCGCCAGTCGGTGATCTGGCCGGCATCGCGCACCTTGTCGGCGAGCGGGCCGACGACCTGCTCGATCTTGTCGGGATTGCTGGTGTCGATCCGCACCATGCCGACCGAGTCGCCGAGCAGCATCAGCGTCTGCGCATCTTCCATCGGCAGGATGATATAGGTCTTGTCATAGTCGTAGACGCCGACCTCGAACACCGCGCCGACCTTGTACTGGACGGTGCGGAACATCGTGCCCATCGGCGTGGCGGCGCCCTGCGGATTGTAGATGGTGATCTCGCTGCCGATCGTCGCGCCCAGCGCCTCGGCGAGACGCGAGCCGATCGCGATCTGCTCGCTGCCGGGCTTGAGGTTCTTGAACGAGCCGAGGATTTCCTTGCCCTTCAGCGTCGCGTTGCTCTGGATGTCCTGCACCCGCATGCCGCGCACGATCGCGAACTCGACGCGACCGTTATAGCTGGCGAACAGCGGCTGCTCGATCAGCGGCGTGGCGGCGGTGACGCCGGGGAGCGCCTTGGCCTCGTCGGCGATGCGGCGCCAGTCGCGCAGCTGGCCGTTATAGCCCTGCACCACGGCATGGCCATTCAGCCCGGAGATCTTGTCGAACAGTTCGGCGCGGAACCCGTTCATCACGCTCATCACCACGATCAGCGCGGCGACGCCGAGCATCACGGCGACCAGGCTGAACCCGGCGACGACGGCGATAAAGGCTTCGCTGCGCCCGGGCAGCAGATAGCGGCGGGCGATCATTCGCTCGTAGCGCGAGAGTAGCATGCGGATCCTCTAGGGCCGGTTGCGCGGCGTGGAAAGCGTTCTGTTGCCGATTCGACACAGCCTTGGCGCAAACTGCTGACGCCAAGCTGTCGACCGGTGACAAAAGCGCTCGGTGCTTCTACCAAGAAACCGTCGAAGCGCAGGCGCAAAAAGGCCACGGTTCGGGGAGGTTCCCAGCTCCATTTGCGAAGTAACGCAAATGTTTGAAGCGGGATCCTGTTCAAGGGGGCTGACGAGCATTCGTCACGCAGGCGCCCGGGCCGGCAACGGTCCGGGCGTTTTCGTTTTGGCGCCGCCCTGGTCTCCAAATCATCGCCGTGAACCCCGGGCGCTTCTTCTCTCTACACGTCATCCCCGCGAAGGCGGGGATCCATTTGCCAGGGCGTTTCGGCGCCTGCTGCGGCGCTCCCATCAATGGATTCCCGCCTTCGCGGAAAGGACGGAGAATCTCGAGCGATCGCAGAGCCCATGCTATCGGGCGGAGCAGGTCGCCCTGCCCCGCCCGCCAACCTCCCCCGGCCATGGCGGGAGGCCAGCCTGTGCCACGATCAGAAGGAACCGCTGATCGTGAAACCCCAGGTCCGCGGATCGCCCGGCTGGCCGACGACCAGGCCGGTATTGCCCGACTGGACCGAGAGCAGCTCGAAATAGCGCTTGTCGAAGGCGTTCCGCACCCAGGCGAAGGCGTTCACCTTGCCCTTGCGATAGCCGAGCCGGAAGTTGGACAGCGCATAGCCCTGGATCCAGGTATAGGCGGAGGGCGACGGGTTGGACGAGAAGCGCGAGCGCCAGCTGCCGTCATAGCCGAGATAGACTTGTCCCTCGGCCACCGGTGCATTGACCTCGCCGCCAAAGCCCAGCGCCCATTTCGAGATGCCGGGCAGCACCTGGCCGGAGATGTTGCACGAGGACGGGCTGAAGCCCGGCGTCCCCGCAGCGGCCGGCGTCTGGGTCGCGGGATTGGTGATCGCGGTGCCGCCGGAAAGCTCGGGCGGGCACGGCGCGTTGGTGAACCTGGTGTATTTGGCGTCGGTATAGGCGCCGTTGACATAGACGTTCGCGCGCGCGCTCGGGCGGAACGACGAATCCCATTCGAACCCGCGCGAGCGCACCTTGCCGGCATTCGCCAGATAGCCGCGGATCACGTTGATGGCGTTGTTGTTCACCGTCGCCTGATAATCGCTGATCTCGGTCCAGAAGCCGGCCAGGTTGAGCGTCAGGCGGCGATCGAAGAACTGGTTCTTCAGGCCGATCTCGAAATGATTGACCTTCTCCGGCTTCACCGTCTGGGTCGAGAGATCGACGGCGGTGTTGGTCGAGTTGAGCGGCAGGCCGGAGAGATTGATGCCGCCCGACTTGAACGAGCGTGCATAGGTCGCATAGCCATGGACGTCGCGGCTGAAGTCATAGGACAGGGTCGCGTCACCCGAGACATTCCACTGGTCGAATTTGGGGCTGTAGCGCTGCGGGGCGAGCGTGTTGAACTGGTCCGCGGTCGCCGCCCCGCTGGCCAGCAGCGCCGCCGCGTTGTCCGCCGTCGCGACGAAATTATACCGGGCGTTGCGGATGCTGACGATCGACTCGTAGAAGCCGCTTTTCTTGTCGTAGTTGAGGCGCAGGCCCGGCTGGAAGCGCAGACCGGGCACGACCTCCCAGTTGAGCTTGCCGAACACGGCGAAGCTGGTGTTGGAGAAGTTGATCGTGTTCGTGCTGGTCAGCCCGTTGAGCACCAGCGGATTGCAGGCCGCCGTCGTCGCCGTCGCGCAGCCCGCCGCCCCCGGCGCCACGCTGGCGCCCGGGTTGAGCAGCCAGCGGCTCGCCGCCGAACCCTGGACCTGCGACCCTTGCGTGTCGATCGTCTGGTGGAACAGGAAGATGCCGGCAGTATAGTCCAGCCTGTTCTTGCCGTTGGACGCGATCCGCAGCTCCTGCGAGACCTGCTTCTGCTGCGACGGGTTCTGCGACACGGTGGTGATCGGCAATCCGACGAAATCGCGGTCGTTGGCCGGCTTCCAGTCCCAATAGCGCCAGGCGCTGACCGAGGTGACGGTGGCGCCGCCCAGGTCCCAGTTCGCCACGAGCGAGGCACCGCCGATTTCCTGCCGCGAATTGATGTCGGCGTCGAGATCGGTCGTGCGATCGAACGGGTTGGTGCTCGGCGGCGCATAGCCGAACGCGCCGGCGAGCGCCGCGTACTGGCGGTTGAGCGGCCGCTGGGTCGCCCCGGTGCGGACGTAATATTGGACGCAGCACAAGGGGTTCTGCAGGTTGAAGTCGCCGGACAGCGTCAGGTCGAGGTTCGGCGCGGCGCGCCACAGCAGCTGGCCGCGCACGCCGTAATTGTCGAGCCGGTGCAAATTGCTGTCGCTCCTGGTGTCGTAGATCGTGCCCTTGCGGCTGGTCACCGACGTCGACACCCGCACCGCCAGCGTGTCGTCGGCAATCGGTGCGGAGGCGGAGGCCTTGAGCTGGAGGAAGTTGTAGTTGCCGGTACTCGCCTCGTAGCGCACCTCGGGGGTGAAGCTGGGCTTGCGCGTGGTGATGTTGATCGCGCCCGCCGTGGTGTTCTTGCCGTAGAGGGTGCCCTGCGGGCCGCGCAGCACCTCGACGCGCTCGACATCGACGAAGTCGAAGGTCGAGGCGCCGACCCGGCCGATATAGACCCCGTCGACATAGAAGCCGACGCCCTGCTCGATGCCGTCGTTGGTGAGGCCGAACGGCGCGCCGAGGCCGCGGATGTTGATCGCGGTGTTGCGCGGGTTGCTCGAATAGAATTGCAGGGCCGGCTGCGACTGCTGGATGCGCGCGACGTTGAACGCCCCGGCCTCGGAGAGCGTCGCCCCGCTGAGCACGGAGACCGCGACCGGCACTTCCTGGATCCGCTCCTCGCGCCGCCGCGCGGTGACGACGATGTCGCCGCTCTGGCTCTGCGGTTCGGCGGCGACGGGGGCCTTGTCGGGATCGGGCAAGGGCGCGACGGCGCCGGACAGCAGCAACAGCGGAATCAGCGGCAGGCTCATCTCGTTCCCCTTAGGTCGTTGCCTCAATCTCCACTGAGGAGATGGGGTTTAGCGAGCAAGGAGTTGTTTACCGGTGGCTAGCGCGGTTTTGCCGCCCCTTGAAATGGCAAAGCGCAACACCAGATTCTCGTCGTGAGGTGCCGACCGGGCCTCGCACCGGTGTTGCGGCAGTTGGCCGGGCGCCGATATCCATGACGTTCAAATTGCTCATAGGAGAATATGAAGATGCGTCAGCTCGACTTTACTCCCTTCCGTCGCTCGGCGATCGGGTTCGACCGGCTGTTCGACATGCTGGAAGCCAGCGCCCGCCAGGCGAATTCGGAAAACTATCCGCCGTTCAACCTCGAGCGACTTGCCGAGGACCGTTATCGCATCACCATTGCGGTGGCCGGCTTTAAGGCGGACGAGATCGACATCACCGCGCAGCAGAACCTGCTGCTGGTCGCCGGCAAGAAGGCCGGGGAGAATGAGAACAACCAAGGCAATTATCTGCACCTGGGCATCGCCAACCGCAGCTTCGAGCGCCGCTTCGAACTCGCCGATTTCGTGCGGGTGGAGAGCGCCGACCTGGCCGACGGCCTGCTGACGATCGAGCTGCTGCGCGAAGTGCCCGAGGCGATGAAGCCCAAGAAGATCCAGGTGGGGTCCGGCAGTGTTGCCGCAGCGATCGACCATCGCACGGCCAACGCGGCATAACCCACCGCGCGTGCTCGCGGCGTCCCCTCCCTTAGGCGCCGCGACGGGGCGCCCGGGCTTCGGCCCGGGCGCCTTTTCTATTGCGGGCGGATGATCGCGGCGGAAGCGTCTCAGGAAACGACCCACGCGAAGAGGCCGCGCCTGACGCCAGTCGTTGGCAGCGCTCGGCGGAGGGCGGAGTGGCCTAGTTGCTGCCTGCCGGATTACCCGGCGTGAATGGGATCGTGCGGGGCAGCGTTGGCATCGATCCGCAGATTGGCGACATGCCGCAACTGCAGGGTTTCGTTCTTGCCCGAGAAGACCAGGGTCATGCGGTTAGCTTCATCGGTGACGCGATGGCCTTGCGGGGTCGCGTAATCCCCCAATCGCCACCGAGCGACGGCGATGCGCGTTCCGTCGCCCAGCCGCACGATGCTGTCCAGACCCAGCAGGCTAATCGGTACATCGTTGAACATGATGTTGAAAAAGATCTGGTGCGCCTGGATCACGGCGTCCCGACCTTGCCAGTGCATGCCAACCACGTTGACCCACTGAAGGTCGGGTGACGAACGCGCGAACATCGCAGGCACGTCATTGGCATTCCAGGCCGCTTCATGTTCATCAAGCCATGTGGCGATATCGGCATCGGCGTTCATTTCGGCTCCTTCTAACGCTTTGCGGCGCATAAAGCCGAGTTGCCGGCATGCAGACTAGGAAATTTCGGTCATGCCGGCAGAACGGGTAGCAGCGAGGCAAAGCCACCCGGTGCGGCGCCCGCAAACGCGTGGAAATCGCGCTGCAGATGCGCCTGATCGAAATAGCCAAAGTCTTGCGACAGCATGGTCCATTGCCGATCCGGGCAGGCATCGCGTTCACACAGCAACGCGTCAAAGCGGACGATGCGCGCATAAAGTTTTGGCGTTACTCCAACTTGCGCGAGGAAGCGCCGTTGCAGTTGGCGTCGCCCGAGCCCGGCTGCCGCCGCCAATTGGTCCAGGTTGAGCGTACCGCGGGCGCGCCGCAACAGCCGCGCCGCATGGTCGACCTCGTCATATGGCCGCACGTCCGCGAGGCGCGCATGGAGCCAGCGTTCGGCGGCCCCGATACGCGATTCGAAATCAGGCGCGCGCAGCACGGCATCACGCAACCCCTGCAGCCGGCAGCCGCCGACGCAGGTCGCCGCTTCCGCCCTGTCGACCATCGCGACACCGAACATGCGCTGCAGGCCGCTTGGCTCGAACTGGATATTGAAGGCGCCAATATCCCCTTGCATCAGCAGATCGGTGTGGCGGCAGGTCGTCGCCCCGACCATCATCGCATCGGCAACCACCGAGAAACCTTCGCCTTTATCAGCGCGATAGGGGGTGCCGAAATAGATCTCGATGAAGCTGTTTGGACGCGCCGGCAGGGGCAGGACAATGCCGGATCCGTCGATCGTGCCGACACGCTGCTGGTAGCCGCGTATCAACCCGCGCAACGCCGGTGAAGCCACCGCCTGTCTGAGTTGAAGCGCCGCCATATCCGGGTGCTATCATAGCATTTACGCTGCCAACAACGCCGCCAGACTGCCGGCGCGCCTTGAGCATGCACCCATCGGACAACCGAGGGCGACTATGCGGCGGTGCGGCCGGCGTGGCATGTGGCATTTGCGGTTTCACCAGCCGCGCGTTCACAGGATCACCCTCGTGCACGAACGGATCGCGAAACCGCCGGAAGCGATGAAGATCCCCTCCGTTCCGATCTCCAGATCCCCCAGGACCATCAATTCCACGAGATCGTGACGAACGCTTGTCGGGGGACAGGGCTGGAGCGACGGCACGCCACTAAAGCTCAATTCGTCGGCTTCAACCCCAGCTGCCACGGCTTCACCCGCCCCGTCGGCTTCGCCACCCCGTCCAGCCGTTCGGCGCGCACGATCGTCACCGGCTTGAGGATCATCTGCCCCTTCATCACGTCGCGCCCGCCGCCGCTGGGAAGTGCCAGGATGCGCTGGACCACGTCCATGCCGCCGATCACCTGCCCGAAGGCCGCGAAGCCCAAGTTCGCCCCGCGCGCGTCGAGCCCCGGATTGTCGCCGACCATGATCGAGAAATTGCCGCTCGCCGAATTGGGGTTCGGCCCGTGCGCCATCGAGATGGTGCCGCTCAGGTGCTTGAGCCCCGTCTTGCTGGTCGGCTCCAGCGGCAAGGGATCGAGCATCCGGCGCGCATCGGTGCCGACGCCGCCCTGGATAAAGCCCTTGCTCGGCTCGGTCTTGCGCCGTGCGGTGCGGTAGAAGGTCGTGCCTTCCAGCCGCCCGTCATCGACATAGGCGAGGAAGTTGGCGACCGTTTTGGGCGCCCGCCGCGCATCGAGCGCGACAATGATCGCGCCCATGCTCGTCACCAGCCGTACGCGCACCTGGCCGGGCACCGCCCGCCCCTGCTGCGGCGCCGGCGCTGCGGCAACCGCCAGCAGCGCCAGCCCGGCGACAACGGCACGCCGCAGCACGCGCTCAGACGAGCCGCGAATGCTTCACGGCCGCGGCGATGAAGCTCGCGAACAGCGGGTGCGGATCGAACGGCTTGGACTTGAGCTCCGGGTGGAACTGCACGCCGACGAACCAGGGATGGTCCGGCCGCTCGACGATCTCGGGCAGCGTGCCGTCGGGCGACATGCCGGAGAAGACCAGCCCGCCCGCCTCCAGCACCGGCTTGTAGGCGGTGTTCACCTCATAGCGGTGGCGATGGCGCTCGCTGATCGTCTCGCCGCCGTAGATCGAACCGACGACGCTGTTGCCGCCGAGCTTCGCGGTATAGGCGCCCAGCCGCATCGTGCCGCCGAGATCGCCGCCGGCCTCGCGCTTCTGCAGGCCGTCCGCGGTCATCCATTCGGTGATCATGCCGACCACCGGCTCTTCCGTCGGGCCGAATTCGGTGGTCGAGGCGTTGGCGACGCCCTGGGCGCGGACGCCCTCGATGCAGGCCATCTGCATGCCGAGGCAGATGCCGAAGAACGGCACGTTCCGCTCGCGGGCGAAGCGCACGCCGGCGATCTTGCCCTCGCTGCCGCGCTCACCGAAGCCGCCGGGGACGAGGATGCCGTGCATCGGCTCGAGCATCGCGGCAACCTCGGCCTGGTCCTGCTCGAACAGCTCGGCATCGAGCCACTGGATGTTGACCTTCACCTGGTTGGCGATGCCGCCATGGACCAACGCCTCGGTCAGCGACTTATAGGCGTCCGGCACGCCCATATATTTGCCGACCACGCCGATGGTGACTTCCCCCTCGGGATTCTCCAGCCGCTCGACGATGCCGCTCCAGCGGCTGAGGTCGGGCGACGCGCCCGGCTCGATGCCGAACGCCTTGAGCACTTCGACGTCGAGGCCTTCGCCGTGATACTGGAGCGGCACCGCATAGATGCTCTTGGCGTCGAGCGCGGGGATGACCGCCGAGGCCGGCACGTTGCAGAACTGGGCGATCTTGGCGCGCTCGCCGGCAGGCAGCGGGCGTTCGGCGCGGCACACCAGCACGTCGGGCTGCACGCCGAGCGCGGCGAGCTCACGCACGCTGTGCTGGGTCGGCTTGGTCTTCAGCTCGCCCGCCGCCGCGATGTACGGCACCAGCGTCACGTGAATGCTGACCGTCTGGCCGCGGCCGAGATCGTTGCGGAGCTGGCGAATTGCCTCGATGAACGGCAGCGATTCGATGTCACCCACCGTGCCGCCGATCTCGCACAGCACGAAGTCGAGATCCTCGGTCTCCGCCTGGGCGAAGGCCTTGATCGCGTCGGTGACGTGCGGGACGACCTGCACGGTCGCGCCCAGATAGTCGCCGCGGCGCTCGCGCTCGATGATCGTCTTGTAGATCCGGCCCGAGGTGACGTTGTCGGCCTGGCGCGCGGTCACGCCGGTGAAGCGCTCGTAATGGCCGAGGTCGAGATCGGTCTCGGCGCCGTCGTCGGTGACGTACACCTCACCATGCTGGTGCGGCGACATCGTGCCGGGATCGACGTTGAGATAGGGATCGAACTTGCGGATGCGGACTCGATAGCCACGGGCCTGGAGCAGCGCCGCGAGGCTCGCTGCCATGAGACCCTTGCCGAGCGAGGAGACCACGCCGCCGGTGATGAAGATGTACCGCGCCATGGGAGAAAACGCCTAACGTCAAAGGGCGCAGACCGGCAAGCGTAAGAATCCGCCGGCTGCGCAAATTTTACGGTTAATTCGCCGCAAGCACGGCGAACTACGGATGCTTACTGGCTGAACGGAACCGCGCTGTTGCCGGTGGGTGCCGTGTCGTTGCCGGTCGGCGCCGGGGCGCTCGGGATCGTCACCGGGGCGACGGCGGCGGGCGCCTTCTGCAGGCCGGCGTCGATCTTGGTCGAGTGCCGGGTCGCCGCCAGGAAGGCGAGCACGATGCTCATCAGGATGAACGCCGTGGCGAGGATCGAGGTCAGACGGGTCAGGAAGTCCGCCGCGCCGCGCGCCGACATGAGCCCGGCCGGGCTGCCGCCCGAGGTGAGACCGCCACCCTCCGACTTCTGAACGAGAATCACCCCCACCAGCAGGGCGGCGATGATGAACTGTACGACGAGGAGGAAGGTGAACATGAAATCCGGTGCCCGTTAGCGAAGGGCGCGACATAGGCGAGCAACCCCCGGCAATCAACCGCCTGTTCCGCGCCCGCATCGGCCGGCCTGCCCCCGCAGATCCCGAGCGCCAGGCCGCAACTCCATGGCGTGCCTGCATTTTCACCCGAATTTCGCACAACATTTCGCCCGCGCACTGAAACCTAGTTGCAAAATACGCGTTTGTTTCTCCGGTTCGATGCCGTGCCGGGCCTGAAACGAACGAGTGATGCTGTGAACGCTATGTCCGAACAGACCCTCTCCGGGTGGAAGAATACCCTGATCGATTACGTTCGATCGGGCGAACCAGACCTCACCAACCGCCAGATGGCGTTGCTGATGCTTGTGTATCTCGATCCTGGCCCCCATACGGTGCGCGGTCTGGCGCGGGCGCTGAACGTCTCGAAGCCGGTGGTCACGCGTGCCTTGAATCGTCTGGGCACGCTCGGCTATCTGCGCCGCCAGCGCGACGACACCGACAAGCGCAACATTTTCGTAGCGCGCACCGCGGAAGGGGCAGAGTTTCTTGCAGAGTTCGGGCATTTCCTCGCTGGCAACCACCTCAGCGAGCCAGTCCCAGCAGACGCCGACGCGTAAGCGTCTGGCGCTCGGCGGCCGTTCGGTCGCCATCGATCCCCGGGTGGAAGCCGTCCGCCCCGATCTGGCGGACATCCGCCTCGCAGGCCGTGTGTTCGCGCCGCATTATGCAGCGCCGATGCCCCGCCTGATCCATTTCGAGACGCCGCTGCGGATGACCGCGCGCGGCGACGAACCCGCGCTCGCCATCCTGCGCAAGGGCGATGTGTTCGAGGCGCTCGAGTTCGCCGGCACCAACGCCTGGGGTGTCGCACCAGGGCCTGGCCTGGTGGGCTATGTCGACGCATCGGCCTTGGGGGAGACCGAATGATCGCGCGGGTGTTCATCGACGGCGCCGCCGGCACCACCGGCCTCGAGATTCGCGAGCGGCTCGCCGGCCGTTCGGAGATCGAGGTGATGGTCCTCGGCGACCAGGATCGCAAGGATCCGAAGAAGCGCGAGGAAGCGCTGAACGCGGCCGATTTCGTCATCCTCTGCCTGCCCGACGATGCGGCGCGCGAGGCGGTGGCGATGATCCGCAACGACACCACGCGCGTGATCGACGCCTCGACCGCCTATCGCACGGCGGCCGAGTGGACCTATGGCTTTGCCGAGCTCGAACCCGGCCAGGCCTCGGCGATTGCCGAAGCGTCACGGGTGAGCAATCCCGGCTGCTATCCCACCGGATTCCTCGCGCTCGTCCGTCCGCTGATCCGCGCCGGGCTGATTCCGCACGACTTCCCGCTGAGCGTGAACGCCGTGTCGGGGTATTCGGGCGGCGGCCGCGCGATGATCGCCGAGTTCGAGGGCGACGGCCCGGACCGTACCGAAACCGCCTTTCGCCCCTATGGCCTGTCGCTCGCGCACAAGCATGTGCCCGAGATGCAGAAGCATGCGCGGATCGTGAATCCGCCGATCTTCATGCCCTCGGTCGCCCGCACCTATCGCGGCATGGTCGTGGAAGTGCCGCTGCCGCTCTATGCCTTTACCCGCAAGCCGTCGGTCGAATCGCTCGAGAATGTGCTGCGCGACGCCTATCGCGACTCGCCCGTCGTGCAGGTGCTGCCGGCCGACGTGCCGACCGTCACCCTCGAGGAAAATGCCGGGACCGACCGCCTGTCGGTCCGCGTCTTCGGCAATGACGAGACCCGCCAGGCGCGGCTGATCGCCACGCTCGACAATCTCGGCAAGGGCGCCGCCGGCGCCGCGGTGCAGAACCTCAACATCATGGCCGGGCTGGACCCAACCGCAGGCCTGGTGCTCTGACCTTTCTTCCCCTCCCGCGCCGCGGGAGGGGAATAATGCATCAAAATTTCCCGCGTGCGCATACCTATTCACCCCCTCCGGCTTGATCTTTTGGCCGCATTGGTGTCTCGCGGGCCGAACCAATCGAGAGGGAAATGATGCAGCAGCCCGTCGGCAAATTGCTTCTGTTCGGTGCCACCGGCGATCTCGCGCAGCGGATGCTGCTGCCGTCGCTCTATGCGCTGCATGCCGACGGCCTGCTCCCCCCCGGCCTCACCATCACCGGCACCGCGCGGTCGGACCATGACGACGACGCCTTCCGCGCCTTCGCCGCCAAGGCGCTCGACCAGTTCCTGCCCGCCGACCGCAAGGACGACAGCGCTGTCCAGGGCTTCCTCCAGCGCCTCTTCTACCAGACGCTCGATGCCTCGCAGGTCGAGGGCTACGCCGCGCTGAAGGAGAAGATCGGCGACATCTCGGGCGGACTCGCCATCTTCCTGTCGACCGCGCCCTGGCTGTTCGGCCCGACCATCAAGGGCCTCGAATCGGCCGGTCTCACCGGCGAGAATGTCCGCATCAGCCTGGAGAAGCCGCTCGGCCGCGACCTCGCCTCCAGCCGCGAGATCAACGACATCGTCGCGGAGGCCTTCCCCGAGGAGCGTACCTTCCGGATCGACCATTATCTCGGCAAGGAAACCGTCCAGAACATCCTGGCGCTGCGCTTCGGCAACTCGCTGTTCGAGCCGGTGTGGAACGCCCGCGGCATCGACAGCGTGCAGATCACCGTTTCCGAGACGGTGGGTCTCGAAGGTCGCGCCGGATTCTACGAAGACACCGGCGCGCTGCGCGACATGGTGCAGAACCACATGCTCCAGCTCGTCGCGCTGATCGCGATGGAGCCCCCTGCCCGCCTCGACGGCACCGCGGTGCGCGACGAGAAGGTCAAGGTGCTGCGCTCGCTGCGCAAGATTCCGCTCGCCGAGGCGCCGAACATGACCGTGATCGGCCAATATGGCGGCGGCGCGGTGAAGGGCCAGATCGTCCGCGACTATGCCACCGATCTCGGCAAGGACTCGCGCACCGAGACGTTCGTCGCGATCAAGGCGCATGTCGACAACTGGCGCTGGCAGGGCGTGCCCTTCTACCTGCGCACCGGCAAGCGCCTGGCCGAGCGCCGCTCGGAAATCGTCATCCAGTTCAAGCCGGTGCCGCACTCGATCTTCGCCGAGCGCGGCGGCATGCTCCAGCCCAACGCGCTGGTCATCCGCCTCCAGCCCGAGGAATATGTCCAGCTGCTGGTGATGGCCAAGCAGCCGGGCCTCGACCGCGAAGGCTATCGCCTGCGCGAAGTGCCGCTCAACCTCAGCCTCGACACCGAATTCGCCGGCACCACCCGCCGCATCGCCTATGAGCGCCTGCTGCTCGATCTGATCGAGGGTGACCCCACGCTGTTCGTCCGCCGCGACGAGGTGGAAGCGCAGTGGGAATGGATCGACGCGATCCGCGCCGGCTGGGAGGCGAACGACCTCAAGCCCAAGCCCTATGCCTCCGGCAGCTGGGGACCCTCGCTCTCGATCGCGCTCACCGAGCGCGACGGGGTGCACTGGCACGAATGAGCGGGGCCAAGGCGGCGTGATGGAAAAGTCCGAACCGCCTCCCAGGCAGTTGTCATCCCCGCGAAGGCGGGGATCCATTGCCCTGGCGGCGTCGGTTCTTTCCCCAGAGCGCACAGGCGAATGGATCCCCGCCTTCGCGGGGATGACAGCTAGAGGGACCTCCCGCGCGTTCGTGCCAAATCGCCCAACCTACCCTATATCGGACCCGCACGGCGACCGAGCCGTTGACCCGGTCCCACCAAAATCCAAGGAGCTGACATGACGACCGAAATCGAATGGTGGGACTATGACGACAGCGCCGAGATGGGCGACGCGCTCGCCGGCGACGTCCAGTTCATCATCGAAAGCGCGATCGACGCGCGCGGCGCCGCGGTCATCGCACTTGCCGGCGGCCGCACCCCCGGCCCGATCTACGCCAAGCTGAGCAAGGCCAAGCTCGACTGGAAGCGCGTGACGATCCTCCCCACCGACGATCGCATCGTGCCGATGGGCGATCCGATGTCGAACGTCACCGGCCTCGCCAAGGTGTTCCTGCCGCTCGGCGCCCGCGTCATCCCGGTGGTCAGCGAGAAGGCCGACGACTACAAGGCCGCAGGTCGCGCCGCCGATGCGCGCCTCCAGGACTTCCACTGGCCGCTCGACCTTTGCCTGCTCGGCATGGGCGCCGATGGCCACACCGCCTCGATCTTCCCGGGTCCCGACCTGCAGGAAGCGCTGACCGGCCCCAAGGAGCGCCGTGCGCTGGGCGTGCTGCCCGATCCGCTGCCGCCCGAGGCCCCGGTTGCCCGCGTGTCGCTCTCGCTCGCCGCGATCGTCTCGGCGCGCGCGCTGATGATCGCGATCACCGGCCAGGAGAAGAAGGACGTGCTCGAGCGCGCAATTTCCGAAGGCGCCGGCTCGACCCTGCCGATCGGCCGCGTCCTTGCCGAGACCGAACTGCCCGTCGACATCCACTGGAGCCTGTAAATGGCAACGCTGCACGCCGAAATCGCGGCGGTCACCGATCGCATCCTCGAACGGTCCAAGGCCGGCCGCGCCGCCTATCTCGACCTCATCCGCCGCGAGCGCGAATCGGGCAATGACCGGCCGAAGCTCGGCTGCGCCAACCTCGCCCATGCCTATGCCGGCACCGAGGAGCAGCGCGAGGAACTGAAGTCCGGCACGCGGATGAACATCGGCATCGTCACCGCGTACAACGACATGCTCTCGGCCCACGCGCCCTATTATCGCTATCCCGAGCAGATGAAGGTGTGGGCGCTGGAGGCCGGCGCCACCGCGCAGGTGGCGGGCGGCGTGCCGGCGATGTGCGACGGCGTGACCCAGGGCTATCAGGGCATGGAGCTCTCGCTGTTCAGCCGCGACACCATCGCGATGGCGACCGCGGTGTCGCTCAGCCACCGCGTGTTCGAAGGCGCGGCGCTGCTCGGCATCTGCGACAAGATCGTGCCGGGCCTGCTGATGGGCGCGCTGCGCTTCGGCCATCTGCCGATGGTGCTGATCCCCGGCGGCCCGATGCGCTCGGGCCTGGCGAACAAGGAAAAGGCCGCCGTCCGCGAGCGCTATGCCGAGGGGAAGGCGACCCGCGAGGAACTGCTCGAATCCGAGATCGCCGCCTATCACGGCAAGGGCACCTGCACCTTCTACGGCACCGCCAACTCGAACCAGATGATGATGGAGGCAATGGGCCTCCACGTCCCCGGTGCCGCCTTCGCCAACCCGCAGACCAAGCTGCGCCAGGAACTGACCCGCCACGCCGTCCACCGCCTTGCCGAGATCGGCTGGAACGGCGACGATTATCGCCCGATCGGCCATGTCGTCGACGAGAAGGCGATCGTGAACGCCGCCATCGTGCTGCTCGCGACCGGCGGCTCGACCAACCATCTGATCCACGTCCCCGCCTTCGCGCGCGCGGCCGGCATCGTCATCGACTGGGAGGATTTCGATCGCCTGTCGCGCGTCGTGCCGCTGATGACCCGCGTCTATCCGAACGGCTCCGCGGACGTGAACCAGTTCGAGGATGCCGGCGGTCCGTCCTTCGTCATCAAAGAGCTGCTGCGCGCCGGGCTGATGCACGGCGACGCGCTGACCATCGCCAAGGACGGCATGGCCGCCTATGGCCGCAAGCCCGACATCGTCGAGGACGCGCTGGTCTGGACCGAGCATGGCGAGAAGAGCAATGACGAGAACATCGTCCGTACGGTCGAGACCGCCTTCTCGCCCGAGGGCGGCTTCCGCATCCTCAAGGGCAATATCGGCCGCGCCTGCATCAAGGTCTCGGCGGTCGAGCGCGAGCGCTGGATCATCGAGGCCCCTGCCCGCGTCTTCTCGGACCAGCTCGAAGTGCTGGAGGCGTTCAAGGCCGGCGAGCTGGAGCGCGACGTGATCGTCGTGGTCCGCTTCCAGGGCCCGCGCGCCAACGGCATGCCCGAGCTGCACAAGCTCACGCCGCAGCTCGGCGTCCTCCAGAACCGCGGGTTCAAGGTGGCGCTGGTCACCGACGGGCGGATGTCGGGCGCCAGCGGCAAGGTGCCGGCGGCGATCCATCTGTCGCCGGAAGCACTGGGCGGCGGCCCGATCGGCAAGGTGCGCGACGGCGACATCCTCCGCCTCGATGCCGAGGCCGGTACGCTGGAAGCGCTGGTCCCCGCCGACGAGTGGGATGCACGCGACCATGCCGCCGCCCCGCCCCCTGCCATCGGCACCGGCCGCGAGCTGTTCGCGATGATGCGGCACTATTGCGACGAGGCCGAAAAGGGCGCCTCGGCGATGCTGCACGAGGCCAGTCTCTAAGCTTGTAACGCATGTAAATCCTATCGCCGACGCCCCGCGGACTTTACATCCGCGCGGCGGACGGGAAGAAGAGCCCCGCCCACTGGCAACGTTGACAGGGGCGGTAGAGAGAGGATCGAATTCGGATGGAAGTCGTCGCCGTCGACATTGGTGGCACCCACGCGCGCTTCGCCGTCGCAGAGGTGGCCGAAGGCCGCGTCGTCTCGATGAGCGAGCCGATCACCCAGAAGGTCGCCGAACACCCGAGCCTTCAGCTCGCCTGGCGCGCGTTCGGCGAGCAGCTCGGCCGCCCGACCCCCAAGGCAGCGGCGATCGCAGTCGCCTCGCCGATCAACAACGACCTGATCAAGCTCACCAACAATCCCTGGATCATCCGCCCGCCGCTGATCCCGGAGCGGCTTGGTGCCGATACCTGGACGATCGTCAACGATTTCGAAGCGATCGGCCATGCCGTCGCCCAGCTCGAGGACGACTCCTTCCTCCACCTTTGCGGCCCCGAGATGCCGCTGCCCGACAAGGGCTCGATCACCGTCTGCGGCCCGGGCACCGGCCTGGGCGTCGCGCAGGTGTTCCGCCATCGCGGCGGCTACGACATCATCGCGACCGAAGGCGGCCATAGCGACTTCGCGCCGCTCGACGCGATCGAGGACGCGATGGTCAAGCGCCTGCGCCGCACCTATCAGCGCGTCTCGAAGGAGCGCATGGTCGCCGGCCCCGCGATCGTCTCGATCTACGAGACGCTGGCGGACCTGGAAGGCGTGCCGGTCGCGCGGCTCGACGACAAGGCGATCTGGACGCTGGCACTGGAGGGCAAGGACAGCCTAGCAGTCGCGGCACTCGACCGCTTCTGCCTGAGCCTCGGCGCGGTGGCGGGCGATCTTGCGCTTGCCCATGGCCCGACCGCGGTGGTGATCGCCGGCGGTCTGGGCTTGCGCCTCAAGGACCATCTGCTGCAATCGGGGTTCGGCGAGCGATTCGTCGCCAAGGGGCGCTTCCGCTCCCTGATGGCGACGATCCCCGTCAAGCTGATCACCCATCCCCAGCCGGGCCTCTACGGCGCAGCCGCCGCCTTCGCCCAGGAGCATGCACAGTGAGCGAACCCCGTCCTTCGATCGAAGCCATCATGCGCACCGCACCCGTCATCCCGGTGCTGGTGATCGACGACGCCGCCAAGGCGCGTCCGCTTGCCGAGGCGCTGGTGAAGGGCGGCCTGCGCGTGCTCGAAGTGACCATGCGCACGCCGGCCGCGCTCGATGCGATCCGCGAGATGAAGCAGGTCCCCGGCGCGATCGTCGGCGCGGGCACGGTGGTCAACACCCAGCAGTTCGAGCAGGTGATGAAGGAGGATGCCGAGTTCATCGTCTCCCCCGGCCTCACCGAGCGCCTCGGCGATGCGATCGTGAAGAGCGGCGTGCCGTACCTGCCGGGCACCGCCAATGCCGGTGACATCATGCGCGGCCTCGATCTCGGCCTCAGCCACTTCAAGTTCTTCCCGGCCGAGACCTCGGGCGGGCTCAAGGCCCTGAAGGCGCTCGCCGCCCCCTTCTACCAGGCGAAGTTCTGCCCCACCGGCGGCATCAGCCTGGCGAGCGCGCCCGAATGGCTGGCGTTCGATCCGGTACTCTGCGTCGGCGGCAGCTGGATCGCCAGCGGCTCGCTGGAAGAGGTCGAAGCCAAGGCCCGCGAGGCCGCCGCGCTGCCGCGCTGATCCTGCTCCTTGCGCCCCTCCTCCTTGGAGGAGGGGTTTGGGGTGGAGGGATGATGGGGCGCCGCGCGGCATCGTCCCAGCCCCCCAGGAAGAGGGCGCGGTCCGACGCCCTCTCCTCCTCAGAACTTGTTGCGGCTCCCGCTCCAGTCGCCCTGGTCGCAACTGCCGCGGAAATGCTCGATCCCGTCGATCGCGATCCGCCCGGTGCGGCGGTCGATGTCGACGCGCGGCTTGTTGAGCCCGTTGAGGCGATATTGCGCGGTGATCCGGTCGCGGCGCATCTGCACGTCATACAGATCCCACCAGCCGTCCCGGCCACCGGCGTTGATCGGCGGGATCAGCTTGCCGGCCAGGCGAATGCTTCCGCGATCGCCCCGCAGCTCGACCTGCACGGTGGAGTCGAACCGCTGGGGGACGTTCTCCATCGCGCTGTACGATTCGTACCGGTGGGTGCGATCGTTCCACACATAGCCGCTGCGGAAGCTGGTGCCGGGCTTCTGCCCCTCGCCCCAGCAGATCAGCGTCAGCCGTCCGCCGCCGCCGCCATTACCGCCCTGTCCCGGCATTCCCCAGCCCGGCCCGCCGCCGCCACCGCCGTTCGGACCCTGGCCCTGCCCCGACGCCTTGAGGCACAACGAGGGCGGGCTGGTGGCGATCGCGACATAGCGCCCCTCCGCCGTGGTGATGGTCACGCAGGTGCGGGTCGCTGCATTCCACCAGTTGCTCCACTTGCGGTCCCGCCCGCTCTCCACCGACACCCAGCGATAGCCGCGCCGGCCGAGCTCGCTCTCGACCTGTCCGCCGCGCGCACCCACCAGATCGCGCAGATCGCGCGGCATTTCCTGCGACGCGGCCGGTCCCATCGCCAGCGCGGAGAGAAGGATCCCGCCGCCCAGCTTTACCAACATCCCCATTTCTTTCCCCTGACGCTTGGATACTTGCCGCAACTTCTACAGCAGCACGCCGCGCGAGCAAATCCTGTCCACATCACCGGTGTGAAGTCTTGGCGCGATGCAGCGTATCTTTGATACGCAACCTGTTCAGTCGCCCTCATACGGGCATTGACCCCGACTACCATACGAACCATATACGATCCATATCGCTTTAGGAGGGTCCGATGGGCATCGTGAAAATCGACGACGACCTGCATGAAGAGGCTCGCCGGGCCAGCGCGGTGATGTGCCGCTCGATCAACGCCCAGGCCGAGTATTGGATGAAGATCGGCATGCTGGCCGAGGCCAACCCCACCCTGCCCTTCCACGAGATTGTCCGCCGGCAGCTCGCCGAGGCGCAGGTCTCCACCCCGGCCTACGAAGCCGCCTGAGGTGATCAAGGATCCCCACGAACTCGACCTGATGCGCCAGTCCGGGCGCCTGCTCGCCCAGGTGTTCGCAATGCTCGACCGGACATCGCTCGCCGGCATGTCGACGCTGGAAATCGACACGCTGGTCGACCGCTACATCACCGAGGATCTCGGCGCCCGCCCCGCGAGCAAGGGGCAATATGGCTATGGCTTCGTGCTCAACTGCTCGCCGAACGCGGTGGTCTGCCACGGCGTGCCCGACGCCGCGACGATCGTCCGCGACGGCGACATCCTCAATCTCGACATCACGCTGGAAAAGAACGGCTTCATCGCCGATTCGAGCAAGACCTACATGGTCGGCGAGGTCTCGCCCCAGGCGCGACGGCTGGTGAAGGTGACGCAGGAAGCGCTGTGGAAGGGCATCGCCCAGGTCCGCCCCGGCGCGACCCTCGGCGACATCGGTGCCGCGATCGAGCGCCACGCCAAGCAGCACGGCTATGCCGTCGTCCGCGACTATTGCGGCCACGGCATCGGCCGCGAGATGCACGAGGAGCCCTCGGTCCTCCATTTCGGCCGCCCCGGCACCGGCATGAAATTGCGCGAGGGCATGACCTTCACCATCGAGCCGATGCTCAACCAGGGCACCCGCAAGGTCACCACGCTCGACGATGGCTGGACGGTGGTGACCAACGACCGCAAGCTCTCCGCCCAGTTCGAGCATACCGTGGCGGTGACCGCCACCGGCGTCGAGGTGCTGACGCTGCGCGACGGCGAACGCGCGCTGGCCTAGGCGGCGACCGGCGGCTGCGGTTGTGAAACGACCGCCTCGCCCCCATATGGAGTCCATCGCCGGCTTCCGATCCGTAAGCGCCGGCGGCTGGGTCCGTCATGTTCTCGCTTGCGCCGCACGGGTTTGTCCATGGACCTCGCCTATCTTCTTTCGCGCTATCAGAACTCCCTGGGCCGCGCCGCCACCGCGGCGTGCGTCGCCTCGCGCGCCGCGCACCGCGCCCTTGCCGCCGCCTATGCCGAGCGCATCCGCCAGTGGCAGCATGCCCATGGCACCTTCGATCGCGCGGTCGCCGCATGACCGGCGCGATCACCCGGCTCGAGGTCGGCGCCACATCCGACGAGGGCGACCGCCGGCGCTTCCGCGGCGCCGTGCGCACCAAGCTGGCGCCCGACGTCATCGCGCGCCAGTCCCGCGTCGCCCTGCTCGCCTTTCAGCGCTTCCCCGATCGCGAGACGGCACTCGCCTTCCTCAACAGCGTCGATGAGGCGCTGGGCGGGCGGCCGATCGACATCGCCAGCATGAGCGAAGCCGGCGCCGAGCGCATCGCCGCCGCGCTGCGCGACCAGGACCGAACCCCCATGTCCCCGGCAACGAAGATCGGCTAACGGGCGCCATGGCCGAACGCTTCGAACGACACCGCCAGCCCTGGCGCCCCGATGAGCTGCAGAAGCTCCACACCCTCGCCAAGAAGGGCATGCCGCTCCGCGCGATCGCCAAGGCGCTGACCCGCAGCGAGGAATCGGTGAAGGAACGCGCCAAGCTCGACGGGCTGTCGATCGCCAAGCTGCACTAGCGCCAGACCGGACTAGCCGCGCTTCACCCGCACCAGCGCCGCATCGAGCGCCGAGAGGAAGCGCGAGCGGTCTTCCTTGGCGAACGGCGGCGGGCCGCCGATGCTGTCGCCGCCGGCGCGCAGGTCGGCCATGATCGCCCGCACCGCCACCGCGCTGCCGATCGAGCTGGTGGTGAACGGCTTGCCGTTGGGCGCGAGCACCGCCGCCGCGCCCGCCTTGAGGCAGCGATCGGCGAGCAGGATGTCCGCCGTCACCACCACCGATCCGCCATTGCTGTGCTCGGCGATCCAGTCATCGGCGGCGTCGAACCCGTCGCTCACCACCACGCGGTGGATCAGCGGATGCTGCGGCACGCGCAGATGCGCGTTGCTCACCAGCGTCACCGGCACCTCCAGCCGCCAGGCGACCTTGTAGATCTCGTCCTTCACCGGACAGGCATCGGCATCGACGAGGATGTGCGGGGCGAGCGTCATGCCCCGCCCTGGCACAGCCGCGACGTCCGGCAAAGCCGCGACCGCGGCAATCCGGAACAAACCGGATACAAATCCGCTTTCCTACAGCAGGCCGTCGTGCCTATGCTCCGCTGCATGCCCGAGGAAGACGTCGATCCCTTCACGTTCGTGCCGGTCGCTACCGCGCCGCGCGCCGATGGCTGGAGCGCCGAGCGCCAGCGCGCCTTCATCGCCGCACTGGCAAGCCATGGCGGCGTCGCCGCAGCGGCCCGCGCCGTGGGCATGACACCGCAGAGCGCACGGCGGCTGCGCCAGCGCCCGGATGCCGCCGGGTTCAACCGCGCCTGGGACGCCGCGGTCGAGCAAGGGCGCTGCGTCGCGTTCGACGAGGCGATGCGGATCGCGCGCGAAGGCCGGCTGGTGCCGATCCTCCGGCGCGGCATGCTGGTCGGCCATCGCCGCCGCTTCGACAACCGCCTGCTGTTCGCCGCCTGCTACGGCGTGCCCGCCGCACGCTTCAGCTATGCCGAGGCGGCGGCGATCATCGAGCGCGGCTCCGATCCGGGAACGCGTTGATGTCGCTTTCCCGGAACTTTCGGAACTTTCGGGCTCAGTTCCTGGCTCCGGCCCGCAGCGCGTCGTCGTAGAAGGCGGCAAGGTCGCGGTGCATCTGGGGCAGCGTGGTCGGGTTCAGATACACCATGTGGCCCGCGTCATAATAGGTGAAGCGGATGTTCTTCTGGAGCTGCGGGTCGAGCAGCATGTGGCTGACGTCGAACTCGGCGCCGTAGAAGGGCGTGGCGAAGTCGTAATAGCCGTTGATGAACAGCACCTTCAGATAGGGGTTGGTCCGCATCGTATAGGCGAGGTCCGCGGCGCTGTTCGGCATCAGATGGGTGCCGCTTTCGTCGGGCGCGCGATGCTTCCAGTCCCAGTCCCAGCCGGGGCCGCGCGCGGTCATCCGGTACGGCATGTCGGTCTTGTAGCCGAGGACGCGGGTCGCATAGTCCTGGAAGGTCGCGACGAACGCGCCGGTGACCGCGGTCGAGGCCGGATCGTCGCTCGGGCTGTCGGCATTGGCGTCGGTGACGTTGAGGAGATAGCGCGAATCGAGCCGGCCCACCGCCACCCGGCGATCGCGCAGCAGCTCGGTCTGGAAGCGCGGCAGGGTGAGGCGCAAATCGGCGCGCAGGATATAGGCTTCGCTGATGCCGGTGTACTCCGACATCTTCTTCGCAACCGCCGCCTTCTCCTCGGCGGAGATGGTCGATCCCTTGGCAAGCGCGGCGGCATAGGGGCCGCTGGTGAAGGCGCGGACCTCGTTGATGAAGGTCGGCAGATCGGCGGGGCGGTTCTGCAGCCGGTTATGGTACCAGGCGGTGGCCGCCATGGTCGGGAACAAGGTCAGGAAATTCTGGTCATAGCCCGGCTGGCGGACGCCATAGTTCATGATCGTGGAGAACTGGACCATGCCGTTGAGGCTCAGCCCCGCCTCCTCGAGCTTGGCCGCCACGACGGGGTTGCGCAGCGTGCCATAGCTCTCGCCGAACAGGAATTTCGGGCTCGGCCAGCGATCGAACTTGCCCGTGTAGCGCAGGATGGCGCGGGCAAAGCCGTCGGCATCCTGGTCGACGCCCCAGAAGTCCTTGCCGGTCTTCTCGCCCAGCGGCCGCGACCAGCCGGCGCCGACCGCGTCGATGAAGACGAGGTCGCTCTTGTCGATCAGCGAATCGGGATTGGGGCCGAAGCCATAGGGGGCCGGGCGGATATATTCGGGGTTGGCGGTCGTGACGCGCACCGGCGCGAAGCTGCCCATGTGCAGCCAGATGGTCGGCGATCCCGGCCCGCCATTGTAGAAGAAGGTCACCGGGCGCTGCTCGCGGGCCGATCCGTCGCGGGTATAGGCGGTGTAGAAATAGGAAGCGGTCGGCTTGCCGTCGTCGTCGCGGATAGTGAGCGTGCCGGCGGTGGCCGTATAGGCGATGCGCTGCCCGCCGACGGTGACCGCGCCGTGGCTGACGGCCATGGCTTCCTCGACCGGCGGCTTGACCCAGGCGGCCTCGGCCTCGGCCTTCATCTGCTCGCGGTGATCGCCCTTGGCAGGCGCTTCCTTGGGCTTTTCCTGCGCCCAGACGGGGCTGGCGGTGGCGAGCAACAAGGTCAGCAAGGCAGCACGGCGCATTCGGCGATTCCCCCTGGAATTGGTCACAGGGGAAACTTTGTTACATGCGACCGCACCCGAAACAAGCGGGCACGGCGCCGCCTACATCTCGCCGCGGGCGCGACGGATGGCGTACCACTTGGCCACATTCGCCTGGTGCTGCTGATAGGTCTCGGCGAACACGTGGCCGCCGGTGCCGTCGGCGACGAAGTACAGCGCCTTCGACTCCGCCGGGTGCAGCACCGCGTCGATCGAGGCGCGACCCGGATTGGCGATCGGCCCCTCGGGCAGACCGCGCATCGTATAGGTGTTGTAGCCGTTTCTAGCGTGCAGCTCCGATTGGAGGATGCGGCGGCCGAGCGGCTTGCCCTTGGTAATCGGATAGATGATCGTCGGATCCGCCTGGAGCGGCATCCCCGCCTTCAGCCGGTTGGCATAGACCGCCGCGACGGTGGTGCGCTCCGCCGGCTTGGCGGTTTCCTTCTCGACGATCGAGGCGAGGATGATCGCCTCGCGCGGGGTGGTGACCACCAGCCCCTTGGCGCGTCCGGCCCATGCCCTGGCGAGATACTCGGTCATCGCCTTCTGCATCCGTGCCAGCACCGCGGCGCGGGGCTCGTCGCGGACATAGGCATAGCTGTCCGGCAATACCGATCCCTCGGCGGGGGTCTTGGCGTCACCCGACAGGCCAGGCGCCTTGGCGAGTGCCTCCGCGACGAGGATCGACGGCATGCCCTCGGGCACCGTCACCAGCCGCTGCTGGGTCTTGCCCTGCTGGAGCATCTCGAGAATGTGGCGCGCGCTGGTGCCCGGCGCGATGCGATATTCCCCCGCCCGGATCGAACCGCCATCCCCGAGCAGCTTCGCAAAGCCGAGGAAGAGCTGGCGCGAGTGGATCGCCCCCGCCTTCTCCAGCTGGCCTGCCGCGCGGGACAGCGTTGCGCCCTCGGGCACCACGACGCTCAGTTCCTTGGTCGCAGGCCCGGGGCCCGCCCACAGCCACCATGCGCCGCCGAGCGCGCAGACCGCGAGGACGGCGGCAATCAGCAGGACGCGCGGTCCCCGGCTCCGGCGCACCGGCGTGCGGCGGCGGTTTCGGGGGCGCGCGTCCTGCGGCATGGCTCAGATCGCCTTCATCACCAGGCTGGCATTGGTGCCGCCGAAGCCGAACGAGTTGTTCAGCACGGCCTTCACCTTCCGCTGCTTGGCGACATGCGGGACGAGGTCGACACCCGCGCAATTCTCGCTCGGATTGTCGAGGTTGAGCGTCGGCGGCACGATCTGGTCGCGAAGTGCCAGGATGCAGAAGATGCTCTCCACCGCACCGGCACCGCCGAGCAGGTGGCCGATCGCCGACTTGGTCGAGCTCATCGACAGGCTGCCGAGCGCATCGCCGAACAGGCGGCGCACCGCGCCGAGCTCGAGCTCGTCGCCCATCGGGGTCGAGGTGCCGTGCGCGTTGATATAGTCGATCTCGTCGAGCGCGAGGCCCGACTTGCGCACCGCCATCTGCATCGAGCGGAACGCCCCCGAGCCTTCAGGGTGCGGCGCGGTGACGTGATAGGCGTCGCCCGACAGGCCATAGCCGACCACTTCGGCATAGATCTTGGCGCCGCGGCGCTTGGCATGCTCATATTCCTCGAGCACGACCACGCCTGCGCCCTCGCCCATCACGAAGCCGTCGCGGCCCTGGTCCCAGGGGCGGCTCGCCTTGGTGGGGTCGTCGCGGAAGCCGGTGGAAAGCGCGCGCGCCTGGCCGAAGCCGGCAATGCCGATCGGGCAGACGGTGCTCTCGGCGCCGCCGGCGAGCATGATGTCGGCGTCGTCCATCGCGATCATCCGCGCGGCGTCGCCGATCGAGTGGGCGCCGGTCGAGCAGGCGGTGACTACCGCATGGTTCGGGCCCATCAAGCCGTACTTGATCGAGACCTGTCCCGAAATGAGGTTGATCAGGCGGCCATGGACGAAGTGCGGCGAGACGCGCTTCGGGCCCTTTTCGGCGAGAACGAGCGATTCGCTCTCGATGCCCGGCAGGCCGCCGATGCCCGAGCCGATCGAGCAGCCGGCGCGGAAGCGCATCTCTTCGGGCATGTCGAGCAGGCCGGCATCCTCGATCGCCTGGCCGGCGGCATCGATGCCGAAGACGATGAAGGGATCGACCTGGCGCTGGATCTTGTGATCGACGCGCCTGCCCGCATCGAAGCCATATTCATGGTCGGCAGGCTTCACTTCGCAAGCATAGTTGCTCTGGAAATCCGTCGCATCGAACTTGGTGATCGTGCCCGCGCCGGACTTGCTGGCGAGGATGTTCTTCCAGGCGGTTTCGACATCGGCCCCCAGCGGGGTGACGAGGCCCAGGCCGGTCACGACTACGCGGCGCATGGCAGTTCTCCAGTCAATCTACGTTCGGTTGTAGCGGTAATACAAAACGGCTCCCCGTCCGCATCGCCAAAGGCACGGGACGGGAAGCCGCCTAGTCGCAAATCCGGCCCATCGGGGCTGGGAAGCGCGGTTCGAGCGTCAGCCCTGCTGATGCTCGGAGATGTAGGCAACGGCGTCGCCGACGGTGCTGATCTTCTCCGCGGCGTCGTCCGGGATCTCGACCCCGAATTCTTCCTCGAAGGCCATCACCAGCTCGACGATGTCGAGGCTGTCCGCGCCGAGGTCATCGGTGAAGCTCGCGGTCGGCACCACGTCCTTGGCGTCGACGCCCAGATGGTCGACAACGAGCGCCTGCACGCGGGTGGTGATCTCTTCCTGGTTGGCCATGGTCCCTGTTTTCCTTTGTGATGGGGCTCTGAATCCGTTTTCCCGCACCTAGAATGCCGCCGTGGCGGTTGCAAGAGGGAGCCGCGCGGGCTCCCGTCCCGCTATCGGGAAAAGTCCGCGACAGCATATTCCAGCGTGTTGAGAAACGCAAAATATTGCGCGAGCAGTTGGGCATTGGCACGCGTTTGCTGCGCCTCGTCGGTCACGGCGGCGCGGATCAGATCCTGCGTCGCCTTGGGGGTCAGCGGCGCGCGGCGCACCTCCTCGGGCAGCGCCGCGAACTGCTGGTCGAGCGCGGCGGGGTCGAATCCCTTGGCCTGCACCACCCGCCGGGCGACGGGCATGCCGACTTCGGCGAGCGCGTAGACGCCCGACGCCGAGGCCGCCGCACCGCTCCACCCGCGCTCGTTGGCGCAGGCGGTGGTAGCGTCGTTGAGACCGCGGGTAACGGCAGGGTCGTAGCTCGGCCGCTGTCCCGGATTGGCAAGGTTGCGCTCGACATTGACGGCGAGTTGCGCCTTCACCGCCGCGTCGAGCTTCTGCCCGACACAGCCGATCGACGCGGGATCCGCGGGGCCCGCAAAGGCCGGGGTTGCTGCGGCAAGTGCAAGTATGGCGGCAAAAACCAGACGCATATTCTTCCTACTCCACGCCCCCCGGCTCTTGGCTCAGAGCATCGCCATCCCGCCGTTCACATGCAAGGTCTGCCCCGTCACATAGGACGCTTCCTTGCTGGCGAGATAGACGACCGCCGCGCCGATATCGTCGCCCTCGCCCAGCTTTCCGGCAGGAATGCGGCCGAGCAGCGCCTCTTTCTGCGCATCCGGCAGAACGTCCGTCATCGCCGACCGGATGAAGCCGGGTGCGACGCAGTTCACGGTGATGTTGCGGCTGGCGAGTTCCTGCCCCAGCGCCTTGGACATGCCGACCAGGCCGGCCTTGGAGGCGGCATAGTTAGCCTGGCCCGGATTACCGGTGGCGCCGACCACCGAGGTGATCGAGATCATGCGGCCGAACCGCGCCTTCATCATCGGCTTGGCGGCGGCGCGCATCAGGCGGAACGCGGCTTCCAGATTGACCTGGATCACCTGCTCCCACTCCTCGTCCTTCATCCGCATCGCGAGGTTGTCGCGGGTGACGCCGGCATTGTTGACGAGGATGTCGAGCTTTCCGCCCAGTGCTTCCACTGCCTGCGGCACCAGCGCGTCGACCGCGGCGCGGTCGGACAGGTTGCAGGCCAGCGCGACGTGCTCGCCGCCGAGGCTGGCGCGGAAGGCTTCCAGCTTCTCGGCATTCGAGCCGGACACTGCGAGCTTCGCCCCCTGCGCCGCGAGTGCCTTGGCGATCGCCGAACCGATGCCGCCCGAAGCGCCAGTGACGAGCGCGGTCATTCCGGTAAGATCAAACATGTCGGTATCTCCTCAGAGCGCCTTCACGAGCGCTTCAATGTCGTCCATCGTCACGACGCTGGTGACGGTTGCATCGGGCGTGATGCGCTTGACCATGCCGCCGAGCACCTTGCCGCCCAGCTCGACGAAATCATGCACGCCCGCATCGAACATCGCCGAAACCGATTCGCGCCAGCGCACCATGCCCGTCACCTGCTCGACCAGCAGCGTGCGGATCGTGGCGGGATCGGCGACCGGCGCGGCGGTCACATTGGCATAGACCGGGACCAGCGGCGCCTGGATCGCCACTGCGGCGAGCGCGGCTTCCATCGCATCGGCCGCAGGCTGCATCAGCGGGCAGTGGAACGGGGCCGAGACCGGCAGCAGCAGCGCACGCTTGGCGCCATGTTCCTTGGCGATCGAGACCGCACGTTCGATCGCGGCGCGGGCGCCCGAGATCACCACCTGGGTAGGGTCGTTGTCGTTGGCGACGGTGCACACCTCACCCTCGGCTGCGGCATCGGCGATCGCCTGCGCCTTGACCAGATCGGCGCCGAGCAGCGCGGCCATCGCCCCCTCGCCCACCGGCACGGCCGACTGCATCGCGTCGCCGCGCTTGCGCAGCAGCTTCGCCGTCGTCGAGAGATCCAGTGCGCCCGCGGCGCACAGCGCAGTATATTCGCCGAGCGAATGACCCGCGACGAAATCGGCCTTGTCGGCCAGGCGGATGCCGCCTTCTTTCTCCAGCACGCGCAGCACCGCGATGGCATTGGCCATGATCGCCGGCTGGGCATTGGCGGTGAGCGTCAGGTCGCTCTCGGGGCCCTCGCTCATCAGCTTGAACAGATGCTGGCCCAGCGCCTCGTCGACTTCCTGGAACACTTCGCGCGCGGCGGGGCTCGCCTCGGCCAGCGCCTTGCCCATGCCGACGGCCTGGCTGCCCTGGCCCGGGAAAATGAATGCGCGCATCTTGGCTCCTCTTTGCGAACGCTTCTATAATGGCGGCGGCCGTTAGAGCCGAACGGCAGCGCGATGCAAGTCCGGCGCGCCGAACGGGCTTGCCTTTGCCCCCGACTTGCGTGTAAGGCCAGCCGATCGGAGCGGAGCAGCAATGCGCCCGCTCCGTTTGTTTTATCGAGACGACAGCCGGAGGGGCGCCCGCATGGGGCGGCGTCAGCGATCGGCCAACATGGAAGAGAACGAATGGCTCTGTACGAGCATGTGTTCCTTGCGCGCCAGGATCTGGCACAGGCGCAAGTGGACGCGCTGGCGGAAACCGCCACCAAGATCGTCGAAGACAACAACGGCAAGGTCGTCAAGACCGAGACCTGGGGTCTTCGCAGCCTGGCCTATCGCATCGCGAAGAACCGCAAGGCGCACTATGTCATGCTCGAAATCGACGCCCCGGCCGGCGTGGTCGCCGAGCTGGAGCGCCAGACGCAGATCAACGAAGACGTGATCCGCTACATGACCGTCAAGGTTGACGGCCACGAGCAGGGCCCGTCGGTGATGATGCGCAAGGGTGACCGCGAGCGTCGTGGTCGTCGCGAGCGCGACGGCGGTTTCGACGGCGAATAAGGAGCGATAGACCATGGCACGACCGTTTTTCCGCCGCCGCAAGAGCTGCCCCTTCTCCGCGAAGGACGCGCCCCGGATCGACTACAAGGACGTCCGCCTGCTGCAGGGCTTCGTCTCCGAGCGCGGCAAGATCGTCCCCTCGCGCATCACCTCGGTGAGCGCGAAGAAGCAGCGCGAGCTGGCCCAGGCCATCAAGCGCGCCCGTCACCTGGGCCTGCTGCCCTACATCGTTAAGTAAGGAGCGGATCCATGGAAGTCATTCTGCTGGAGCGCGTTGAGAAGCTCGGCCACATCGGCGACGTGGTGAAGGTTAAGGACGGGTTCGCCCGTAACTTCCTCCTGCCGCGCAAGAAGGCGCTGCGCGCCAACGAAGCCAACCGTAAGGTCTTCGAAGCCAATCGCGAGCGCATCGAAGCCGAGAACGCGACCCGTCGCGTCGAGGCCGAGAAGGAATCGAAGACGCTCGAGGGCGTTTCGGTGACCCTGATCCGTCAGGCGTCGAACACCGGCCAGCTGTACGGCTCGGTCGCGGTGCGCGACCTGGTCGAAGTGCTGACCGCCGACGGCCACAAGGTCAACAAGGCGCAGGTCGTGCTCGACCGTCCGATCAAGGCGATCGGCGTGTACGAAGTGCGCGTCGCGCTGCACCCGGAAGTTGCGGTGACCGTCAAGGTCAACGTTGCTCGGTCGCCGGAAGAAGCCGAGATGCAGGCGCAGGGGGTCGACGTCACCTCGGCGATGTTCGAGCGCGACGAGACCGGCTTCACCGAGGACTATGATCCCAACGCCGAGCCGGGCGAGATCGCGACTGAAGCCCCTGCCGCGGAAGACGCACAGGGCTGAGGCTTTCGAGCTTGAACCAGGGCAAGGGCCGTACCGAGTAATCGGTGCGGCCCTTTCCATTTGCGCTATTGGAAACGCGCCACACCGACACCGAAATCCTCCCGCAACGGAGCGGGAACGCTTCTTTATCCTCTGGTGCGCCAAAAGGCGCGGGCGTACCGCGTGGCACCCCGAATCAGTCGGGGCATGGAGACCTGCAGTGGAGCAGCTAGCGAGCGACGGGGATACCCCCGCGCATGCGCATCAGGAGCGGTTCGGCGCTCTGGCTATCGGCGCCATTGGCGTCGTGTTCGGCGACATCGGAACGTCGCCGCTCTATTCGCTCAAGGAAAGTTTCATCGGCCACCACAAGCTGGCCCTGGATCCGGCGCACATCTACGGGGTGCTGTCGCTGATCTTCTGGACGATGACCTCGATCGTCACGATCAAATATGTCGCGCTGATCCTGCGCGCCGACAATCGCGGCGAAGGCGGCAGCCTGGCGCTGCTCGCGCTGATCACCCGCAAGATGGGCGACACCCGCTGGCGCGTCGCCATCACCCTCACCGGCGTGATCGCCACCGCGCTGTTCTATGGCGACGCGATCATCACCCCGGCCGTGTCGGTACTGTCTGCCGTCGAAGGGCTGACCACGGTCGAAGCGGGCTTCACCCCGCTGGTGCTGCCGGTGACCGTCGCCATCCTCGTCGCGCTGTTCGCCATCCAGGCGCGCGGCACGGCCAGCGTGGGCAAGCTGTTCGGGCCGGTAATGCTGGTCTATTTCGCGGTGATCGCGGTGCTCGGCGTCTCCGGCATCCTCGCCGCACCCGAAATCCTGTGGGCGCTGAACCCCTGGTATGCGGTGAAGTTCTTCACGCTCGATCCCATGCTCGCCTTCCTGGCCCTGGGCTCGGTGGTACTGGCGGTGACCGGCGCCGAGGCGCTCTATGCCGATATGGGCCATTTCGGCCGCCGCGCGATCATGGTATCGTGGCTGTACATCGCGTTCCCGTGTCTGATGCTCAACTATCTGGGCCAGTCGGCGGCGATCCTGCGCAACCCGGCGATGATCGAGAACCCGTTCTTCCTGATGGCGCCCGAATGGGGGCGCCTGCCGCTCGTCATCCTCGCCACCATGGCGACGGTGATCGCCAGCCAGGCGGTGATCTCGGGCGCCTTCTCGGTGTCGCAACAGGCGGTGCAGCTCGGCTTCCTGCCGCGGCTACGCATCCTGCACACCAGCGCCAAGGCGGCGGGGCAGATCTATGTCCCGCTGGTCAACTGGGGCCTGCTGGTGATGGTGGTGCTGCTGGCGCTCGGCTTCCGCAGCTCGAGCAACCTCGCTTCGGCATACGGCATCGCGGTGACCGGCACGATGTTCATCACTGCCTGCATGCTGGGCGTGCTGACCTTCGCCGTGTGGAAATGGCACCCGCTGCTCGCGGGTCTCGTCACCGGCATCTTCTTGCTGATCGACGGCGCCTATTTCGCCTCGAACCTCACCAAGATCCCCGATGGCGGCTGGTTCCCCCTGCTGGTGGCCGCCGTCGCGTTCATCCTGCTGACCACCTGGTCGCGCGGGCGCCGGCTGGTGCTCGCCCGGCTGCAGGAAGGGGCGATGCCGATCGCGCTGTTCATCCGCTCCGCCGCGCAATCGGCCGCGCGGGTCAAGGGCACGGCGGTGTTCCTCACCTCGACCCCGGACAGCATCCCCCCCGCCCTGCTCCACAACCTCAAGCACAACAAGGTGCTGCACGAGCGGATCGTGCTGCTCACCGTGGCGATCGAGCAGGTGCCGCACGTGCAGGGAAAGGAATGCACCTCGATGGAGGCCCTGGGTGACGGCTTCTTCCGCGTGGTGCTGCACTATGGCTTCATGGACGAGGTCGACGTGCCGATGGCACTGGCCGCCATCCAGGACTGCGGTGCGCCCTTCCGGCCGATGGAGACCAGCTACTTCCTCGCCCGCCAGACGCTGCTGCCCTCGTCGCGCCCCGGCATGGCGATCTGGCGCGAGAAACTGTTCGCCTGGATGGTGCGCAACGCCGAAAGCGCGATGGAGTTCTTCAAGCTCCCCACCAATCGTGTCGTCGAGCTGGGTAGCCAGCTGGAAATCTGAACAAAAAAAGGGGCGGCTCCCGGTGGGAGACCGCCCCAGTCCTTCGGGGTGTGCCCGTTTAGCCGGCCAGCACGGCGGTCTTGCCGCCGGCCCCCTGCAATTCTACCGGCGAACCGCCTGCCCGGCGGCGCTGGAGCCAATCCTTGAGCAGCTCCGCGCAGCTATGATCGACCGCGTCGAGCCGTGATACGTCGAGCAGCACGGACTTGCCGCCGGGCACCGACTCGAGGCGATCCGACAGCTTCGGCAACGTGAGGAACGTCGCCGAACCCGCCAGCGCGATGCGATGTTCGCCCGCTTCCTCCTGCTGATCGACCTTGAGGCCGAGGCGACGGAGGTTCGGCACCAGCTCGAGCAGCGACAGCGCGATCCCCACCAGCACGCCGGTCAGCAGATCCTCGGTGACGACGAGCAGGCAGGTCACCGCCCAGATCGCTGCGGGCAGCAGGCCATAGGTGCCGAACAGGTGGCGAACATGGCGGAGGTTGACGAGCTTGGCGCCGGTCACCACCAGCACGGCACCCAGCGCCGCCATCGGAATCTCGCGCAGCAGCCAGGGCAGCAGCGCCACGAAGCCCAGGATCCAGGCGCCGTGCAGGATCGCCGACAGCCTGGTCTGCGCACCGGCTTGGACGTTGGCCGAGCTGCGGACGATCACGCCCGTCATCGGCAGCGCCCCGGCGACGCCGCACAGCAGGTTGCCGATGCCCTGCGCGCGCAGTTCCTTGTTGTAGTTGGTCCGCACGCCGTCATGCATGCGATCGACGGCTGCGGCCGACAGCAGCGTCTCGGCGCTGGCGATGAAGGCAAGGGCGATCGCGGCGGTGATCACGCCGGGATCCATCCACTTGGCGAGGAAGCCGTTCTCCGGCAGCGCGATCGCCGAGACGATGTTCGACGGCACGGTGACGCGGGTCACATCAAGGCCGAGGCTGAACGCCACCAGCGTCGCGGCGACGACGCCGATCAGCGCGCCGGGGACAAGTTTCACGGCGGCCGGCTTGAACTTGTCCCAACCGAGCATCGTCACGATCGTCAGCAAGCCCAGTCCCAGCGCCATCTCGGCCCCAGCGAGGCTCGACGACAGGCCGAGCAGACGGCCTGGCATCGCTGCGAGGTTCGCAAGCCCGCTCGACAGCGGCTTGGCGTCGAACAGCACATGATATTGGCCGACGACGATCAGGATGCCGATGCCGGCAAGCATGCCGTGGACGACGGCCGGCGAGATCGCGCGGAACCAGCCGCCGACGCGCAGCACGCCCGCGACCACCTGGATGGCGCCGGCAAGGATCAGGATCGGGCCGAGCGCGGACAGGCCCTGCTCGCGCACCAGCTCGAACACGATGACGGCCAGCCCCGCCGCCGGGCCACTCACCTGGAGCGGCGACCCGGCGAGCATGCCGACGACCAGGCCGCCGATGATGCCGGTGACCAGCCCCTTCTCCGGCGGCACGCCCGAGGCGATGGCGATGCCCATGCACAGCGGCATCGCCACCAGGAACACGACGATCGACGCCGTGAAGTCGCGCACGAAGCTCTTGGGCTTCGGTGCTTCCGCGACCATGGTCATTCGGCTGCCTCCGCATAGACGATGTCGCGGGCGAGGCGCTGACCGGCGGGCAGCGCCACCGGCATGGCACGATCCTCGCGGATCGGCACGAAGCGACCGGTCTCGCCGTCGAGGCCGAGCACCATGCCCGCGCCGATATCGACGAACCAGCCGTGCAGCGCGATCTCGCCGCGCGCGATGCCTGCCGCGACCGAGGGGTGCGTGCGCAGATGGGCAAGCTGGACGACGACATTCTCCAGCGCAGCGGTGCGCACGGCGTCCGCGCCTTCCAGATTGTCGTAGCCGCCGTCGACAACGCACTTGGCGGCGTGGCTGTGGCGCAGCCAGGCGGTGACGTTCGGCATGCCCTCCAGCATTTCCGGGTTCATCAGCGCCTTCATCGCGCCGCAGTCCGAATGGCCGCAGACGATGATGTCGCGCACGCCCAGCGCCGCCACGGCATATTCGACGGTCGATGACACGCCGCCATTCTGAGTGGCGAAGGGCGGCACGATGTTGCCGGCATTGCGGCAGACGAACAGGTCGCCCGGATTGGCCTGAATGATCTGCTCCGGCACCACGCGCGAATCGGCGCAGGAGATCATGAGCGCCTTCGGGCTCTGTCCGTGGGTTGCGAGCTGGGAATAGAGGGCGTGCTGGTTCGGGAAGACCTGCTTCTCGAAATCGACGACGCGTCCGATCACTTCGTTCACGGCTTGGCTCCTTTGGTGCGGCCCGCAGACACGGGCATCGCTTCAGGAGGCCAAGCTAAGCAGCCGCATTTGCTGCATCGCGGCGGGTTCGTAAGGAAACGTTTCTAAGCGCTTGATCCATCGCGGGGCAGGAGGATTTCGGCGCAGAGCCCCCCGCCCGCGCGATTGGTCAGGCGGAAGCTGCCCCCTTCCGCCTCCGCCGCCCGCGCGACGATCGACAGGCCGAGGCCGAACCCCACCGTGTCGCGCGACCGCGCCGCGTCGAGCCGGACAAAGGGCTGCATCACCCGCTGCAGGTCCTCTTCGGGAATGCCGGGGCCGCGATCCTCCACCCGCACCGCCACGCCACCGGGCATGGTCGCCAGCCGGATGCAGCACTGCCCGGCATAATGCACCGCGTTGTCGACAAGATTGTTGAGCGCCCGCTTCAGCATCAGCGGGCGGACGACATGCTCGAAATGGTCCGGCCCTTCATATTCGACGTCGCGGCCATGATCGGCATTGTCGTCGGCGATCGTCGCGCAAAGCACCGCGAGGTCGACGCGGGCCGGCGTCTCCTTGTCGCCCTCGCCGCCCAGAAAGGCGAGCAGCGAAGAGATCATCGCCTCCATCTCGGTAATGTCGGTTTCCACCGCGGCGTGCACGTCCGGGTCGGCGATCGCATCCGCCCGCAGCCGCAACCGTGCGAGCGGCGTGCGCATGTCGTGCCCAACCGCAGCGAGCGCCTGGGTGCGATCGGCGATCAGCCGCTGGATGCGCGCCTGCATTCGGTTGAACGCGCTGATCACGCGGCGCAATTCCTTCGGCCCCGCCTCCTGCACCTCGACCACGCTGCCCGCGCCGAAGCGATCCGCGGCAACCGCGAGCCGGCGCATCGGCAGCAGCATACGCCGCAGCAGCACGCCGCTGATCAGGATCAGCGCCAGCGCCGGGGCAAGTGCCAGCAGCACGCGCGAGGCGCCCAGGTCCGCCGCGTGCATCTGTTCGCGCGTGCGGAAGTACATCCAGCTGCCATCGGGCATCGGCACGGCGCCGACGATCAACGCACGGCTCCCCTGCGAGGTAAGCCGCAATCGCAGCCCTTCCTGCGCCAGGCTCGGCTCCCACAGCACGACCTGCTCGTAGAGCCGATCGAGGTCGGGTTGTTCGCGCAGCGCTGGCGGAAGCGCCGGCATCCACCGCACTTCGTAGCGCGACGTGGTGAATTCGAGCGCCAGCCCCTCCCGCCGGGCCGGCGGCTGTTCGGCGAGCAGCTTGCGGGCGATCACCAGATGCTCGGCCAGCCGCCGGGCCTCGTCGTCGCGCACGGCGAACTGGCTTGCCCGTTCGTACAGCACCGTCGAAACGGCGAATTCGATCAGGATGGTCAGCAGCAGGATCGCGAAGACCTGCCCGATCAACCCGGAGGGACGTTTGAGAAATGCCCTCAACTGCGCGTCACGGGCACGTTGAGCGTGTAGCCGATGCCGCGCACGGTGACGATCGGCGCCTGATGCCCGGCATCGGAGAGCTTGCGCCGCAATCGGCTGACCAGCACGTCGATGCTGCGATCGGAGCTATCGCCCAGGCGGGTGCGCGACAGCTCGATCAGCCGCTCGCGCGAGATCACCCGGCCGGCATGGTCGCACAGCGTCACCAGCAGGTCGAACTCGGCCCCCGTCAGATCGACCACCGCGCCGGTCGGCGACAGCAGCTCGCGGCGGGGGAGATTGACGGTCCAGCCATCGAACTGGATCTGGCCCTTGGGCCGTTCGGTCGCGTCGCGCTCGCCGGCACCGCGGCGCAGCACGGCGCGCACCCGGGCCACCAGTTCGCGGGTGCCGAACGGCTTGGGGAGGTAATCGTCGGCGCCCAGTTCGAGACCGACGACGCGGTCCATCTCGCTGCCCTTGGCGGAGATGAAGATGATCGGCACCGAGCTTTTCTGGCGGATCGCCCGGCACAGATCGATCCCGCTCGTCCCCGGCAACATCACGTCGAGCAGCACGAGGTCGACCGGTCCCTGCTCCAGCGCCAGCCACATCTCCGGCGCCGAGGACGCCGGGCGCACGGTATAGCCATTTTCCTGGAGCGCCCGCGCGGTAAGCGTCCGGAGTTGGGGATCGTCCTCAACCAGCACGATCGTGGGAAGGGTCAGCGGGGGATCACCTGCATACATCGCCACGAAATCTAGGGTCCAAGCCGTGCAGGGTCAACGGCGCGAACCGCACCGGCAGGTGTGACCGGTATCACGCGGGCTTGGCCGCGTCTCGTCTACCCAGCAATTGCACCACCCGGGGGATCATCATGCAGATGCCGCGTTTCAGACATGCCCTGCGCGCAGCCCGCGGCCGCGACGACGGTGCTGGTTCGGCCTGTTCCTGCGAGAGCGTTTCGCAGGACCTTGCTCCGATTTGCACCTCCGGCGCCCTGGGCCCGCGCAACCTGCTCGCGGCGCTTGATCGCCTGTCCTCCGCCGTGATTGCCGCGACGGGGAGCCCGGCCTTTCTTTCCTCGGAACGGATCCAACTGATTGACGCGGCCCACAAGCTGGCCTGGCTGCTCGTGCGCGTGCATCGCAACGAACCCAACATCGCAAGGGCACCGGACGTGGCCGGCACCGCCCAGGCGATCGTCAGCGCCACCTACCACCTGCAAGCGGTCTCCGCCCTGGGGGACGGGGCGGATGCGATTGCCGCGCTGTTCGACCTGATTCCGCGCATCGACACGCTGCTACCGGTCGCGGCGCAGCGCACCCAATAAGGCTGGCGCCGCCGGGAGCGCGGCGCTAGAGCGACGGCGAAGGTTCTACCTTCCTGTCCCATGCCGGTGCCCTTCACGGGGCTTCCAAGGGAATGCGGTGCAGGCACTCCGGTGCTTCAGGCCGCAGCTGCCCCTGCAACTGTAGGCGGAGAGCGGCCGGGCAATGGCCATTGGGAGCGATCCCGAGAAGGCGCCCGATCCGCTGCGACCCGCGAGCCAGGAGACCTGCCGGCACGGGGAGTCGCTCACGCTCGGTCCAGGGTGCGGCCGCGGCGCGGTTTTCCGTTCGAGCGACGAAGCCGAACCGGGCACGCAGCCGTGCGTCCGGTGCGTATCTGTTGCCGGAGCCGGAAATGCCATTGCCTGACGCCACCCCAGCCCTTCCCCCGTTCGACAGCGTCGCCGCGTTCGAGGCCGCACTTGCCGCCCTGCCCGGTCCCGACCAGGCGAGCATCGATGCCGCCACCGCCCGCCAGCAGCAGCTGACCAAGCCGCCGGGCGCGCTCGGCCGGCTGGAGGATCTCGCCATCTTCCTCGCCAGCTGGCAGCGCCGCGAGCGCCCGTCGCTGGAGACGGCCAAAGCGGTGGTCTTTGCCGGCAATCACGGCGTCGCGGCACAGGGCGTGAGCGCCTTCCCGGCCGAGGTGACCGCGCAGATGGTCGCCAATTTCGCCGCCGGCGGCGCGGCGATCAACGCGCTGACCGGCGCGATCGGCATGAAGCTGGACATCCTCGCGCTCGATCTCGACCATCCCACCGCAGACTTCACCACCGCCCCGGCGATGACGGCGGACGAGTGCCTCTCCGCCCTGCGCCAGGGCGCATCGGTGGTAGCGCGCGGCACCGATCTGCTGCTGCTGGGCGAAATGGGCATCGCCAATTCCACCGCCGCGGCGGCGCTGTGCCTGCGCAGCTTCGGCGGCAATGCGATCGACTGGACCGGCCCGGGGACCGGGCTGGACGGCGCCGGCGTCACCCGCAAGGCGGAGGTCGTCGCCAAGGCGGCCGCACGCCATGCCGACGCGCCCGCGACCCCGTTCGAAACGCTGCGCCGGCTCGGCGGGCGCGAGCTGGCGGCGATTGCCGGCGCGGTGCTGGCAGCGCGCCATGCGGGCGTACCGGTGCTGCTCGACGGGTTCATCTGCTGCTCCGCCATCGCGCCGCTCGCCGCGGCGGCACCGGGCATCGTCGACCATTGCATCGCCGGCCATTGCTCGGCGGAACCCGGCCATGCCCGGCTGCTGGAGCGGCTGGGGCTCGATCCGCTGCTCCGGCTGAACCTGCGGCTGGGCGAGGCCAGCGGCGCCGCGGTGGCGGCGGCGGTGCTGCGCTCGGCACTGGCGGCGCATAACGGCATGGCGACCTTTGCCGAGGCGGGGGTTTCCGACCGCGGATGAGGAGCATGGTCCTCCACCTGCTCCGCCACGGCGTCACCGAAGCCGAGGGGCGGCTGATCGGCCGTACCGACGCGGCGCCGCGCGCGGAGGGCCTCGCCCTGTGCGCCGCGCGGGCGAGCGGATTGGCCGTGGAGGCGGTGATCCACTCCGATCTCGCCCGCACGCGCGCGCCCGCCGAGCGGATCGCTGGCGCACGGGGCCTCGCCGCACGGCCGGATGCGCGGTGGCGCGAGCTCGATTTCGGCGACTGGGACGGCCTGCCGTTCGACGCCATCGACGCGCCTGCACTCGCGGCCTTTCAGGGCGATCCCGGGTGCCATGTGCCGCCGAAGGGCGAGGCCTGGCCGGCACTGGTCGCCCGGGTCGATGCGGCACTCGCGGACATCGACCGGCCGACGCTCGTCGTCACCCATGGCGGCGCGATGCGCGCGGCGATCGCCAGCCTGTGCGCCATCGACTTCCCGCAACTATGGAATATCGCCCTGCCCCACGCCGCGCTGCTCAGCCTGCGCGTGTGGCCGGGCACGCCGCGTATCGGCCAGATCATCGGATTGGTTACATGAAAGAATTTGTCCTCGCCCTCCAGTTCCTCACCCGCCTGCCGCTGCCGGCGATAGAGGCAGACGCAGCAGCGTTCGCCCGGTCGATGCGGTGGTTTCCGGCGGCGGGGCTGGTGGTGGGTCTGGGCGTGCTGCTCGCGGCATGGCTGGGGCTGCAGCTCGATCCCTGGACCGCCGCGCTCGCCGCGCTGGCGGCATGGACGGGGATCACCGGCGCGCTGCACCTCGACGGCCTGGCCGACCTCGCCGACGCCAGCGGCGCGATCCACAAGGGGCCGGAGCGGCTGCGCGACGTGCTCGCCGACCCGCATGTCGGCAGCTTCGGGGTGGTGGCGATCGGGCTGCAGCTGATCGCCAAGCTGGTGCTGCTCCATGCGCTGCTCGGCGGCGCCGGCTGGTGGACGCTCGCGTTCGTCCCCGCCGCCGCCCGGCTGGGGCCGCTGGTGTGGAGCTGGTGGCTGCCGCCGCTGCACGAGGGGCTGGCCAGCCGCTTCAAGAACGCCATTCGCCCGGCCGACCTGATCGTCTGGGGCGTGCTGCTCGCCTTTGCCGTCGCGATCGCCGCGCCCGCGCTGATTGCGGCGCCGGTGCTCATCGCCGCCTGGGGCTGGCGGGTGCGGCGGCTGCTCGGCGGCATTTCGGGGGACGGGCACGGCGCCGGCATCGAGCTGGTCGAAACCGGCCTGCTGCTCGCACTTGTGATCGCACCGCGTCTGGCATGAGCGACCCGCTGCTCCATCATGGCGGCAATCTGGCGGCGGCCCGCGCGCGTTTCGGCGACGGAGACTGGCTCGATCTGTCGACCGGCATCAATCCCGTCGCCTGGCCGGTTCCCGAGCAGTTGCGCCCCGCCCTGGGCCCGCTGCCGACGCCGCGCGCGCTCGCCGAGATGGAAGCCGCTGCCGCGGCCCATTTCGGTGTGGCGTCGGACCATGTGTGTGCGGTGCCCGGCAGCGAGATGGGGTTGCGCCTGCTCGGCATGTTGCTGGGCGGGCGCGCCTGCCATCGCGCGCCCGGCTATCGCACCCATGGCGCAATTTTCGCGGACAGCATGCCGGTCGAGGCCGGGCAGCCGGTGCCGGGCAGCGCTACGCTGATCCTTGCCAATCCGAACAACCCGAGTGGCACCCTGTCTCCCCGCGACGAGATCGCGGCGCTGCTGGCGGATCGCACGGCTGCCGGCGGGTGGCTGGTGGTCGACGAGGCATTCGCCGACCCGCACCCGGCAGCCAGCGTCGCGCCGCTGGTGGGGGATGGTCGACGGCTGATCGTGTTTCGCTCCTTCGGCAAATTCTTCGGGTTGGCGGGGGCGCGGCTCGGCTTCGTGCTCGGCCCGCGCGCGATCCTGGCGCGCTATCGCCGCCTGCTCGGCGACTGGCCGATCGACGCGACCGCGCTCGCGATCGGTAGCGCCGCCTATCGCGACACGGCCTGGATCGAGGCCACCCGCGTGGCGCTACCCCAGCGGGCCGCAACGTTGGATGCGGTCCTCCGCCGCCATGGCCTGTCGCCCTCGGGCGCGTCGCCGTTGTTCCGGCTGGTCGAGCACGACGCAGCGCCGGCGCTGTTCGAACGGCTCGCCCGTTCGCACATCCTGGTTCGCCCCTTCGACTATGCGCCGCGCTGGCTGCGCTTCGGCGTGCCGGCCGAGCCGGAAGCGCTTGCCCGCCTAGACCGCGTGCTCGGCGATGGCTGAGCCGGTGGCGCTCGCGGCGCTGGCGCTGGAGGCGGCAATCGGCTGGCCCGCCTGGCTCTATGCACGGATCGGCCACCCGGTCGGCGTCTTCGCGCGGGTGATCGCCGCCTGCGAACAGCGCTGGAACGACGCCGACCGGCCGGAACCGACGCGGCGACTGCTGGGGATGGTCACCGTGCTGCTCCTGCTGCTCCTCGCCGGGGCCGCCGGATGGGAGATCGAGCGGGTAGCGGCGCGGCTTCCGCACGGCTGGGTTCTGGTCGCACTGGCGGCCCTTCCGGGCCTCGCCCAACGCAGCCTCTACCGCCATGTCCGTCCCGTCGCGGCGGCACTCGCGCGCGGCGATCTGGCGGCTGCACGGACGGCGGTCGGCTATATCGTGGGACGCGATACGGCGCGGCTGGATGCCCCCGGCGTCGCCCGCGCCGCGATCGAGAGCCTGGCCGAGAGCTTCTGCGACGGCATCGTCGCGCCGCTCTTCTGGCTGCTCGTCGGCGGCCTGCCGGGCTTGTGGATCTACAAGGCGATCAACACCGCCGACAGCCTGATCGGCCACCGCGAGCCGCGCTGGCGCGCCTTCGGCTGGGCGGCGGCGCGCACCGACGACCTGCTCAACCTCGCCCCCGCCCGGCTCTCGGGCGTGCTGCTCTGCCTGGCGGGCGCTCGCGGATGGCGGACGATGTGGCGCGATGCGGGCAAGCACGCCTCGCCCAATGCCGGCTGGCCCGAGGCGGCGATGGCGGGGGCGCTGGACCTGCGGCTTGCGGGACCGATCGCCTATGACGGCGTGGTCACGCCCAAGCCCTGGATCGGCGACGGCCGCGCCGATGCGGGCGCCGAGGATATCCGCCGGGGCCTCGCCCTCTATGTCCGCGCCTGCGGGCTGCTATGGCTGATCGCGGGAGGGGTCGCATGGGCGCATTGATGCTGCAGGGCACGGGATCGGACGTCGGCAAGTCGGTGCTGGTCGCCGGGCTCTGCCGCGCGCTGACCAACCGGGGCTTTCGCGTCCGCCCGTTCAAGCCGCAGAACATGTCGAACAACGCGGCGGTAACCGAGGACGGCGGCGAGATCGGCCGCGCCCAGGCACTGCAGGCGCTCGCCTGCCGGGTGGCGCCGCATACCGACATGAACCCGGTGCTGCTCAAGCCCCAGGCCGATCGCACCTCGCAGCTGGTGGTGAACGGCAAGGTGCGCGGCACGCTCCACGCCGGCAATTTCCGCGAGGCGCGCCGGCCGCTGCTCGGCGAGGTGCTGGCAAGCTATCGCCGCCTGGCCGAGCAGTGCGACCTGGTGCTGGTGGAAGGCGCCGGCTCGCCCGCCGAAATCAATTTGCGTGCCGGCGACATCGCGAACATGGGCTTCGCGCGGGCGGCCAATGTGCCCGTCGTGCTGGTCGGCGACATCGATCGCGGCGGGGTGATCGCGGCGGTGGTCGGTACCCGCGCCGTGCTCGATCCCGAGGATGCCGCGATGATCCGCGGCTTCCTGATCAACAAGTTCCGCGGCGATCCCGCGCTGTTTGCCGATGGCTATGCGCAGATCGAGGTTCGCTCGGGCTGGCGCGGCTATGGCCTGATCCCGTGGCTGCGCGACGCCGCCCGGCTGCCGAGCGAGGATGCCGTGGTGCTGGAGCGCTCCGCGAGCACGCGTGACAGCCGCACGCTGATCGCCTGCCCGATGCTGCCGCGCATCGCCAATTTCGACGATCTCGATCCGCTCAAGCTCGAACCCGGCGTCTCGCTGGCGATGATCCCGCCCGGCCAACCCCTCCCGGCCGACGCGGCGCTGGTGATCCTGCCGGGCTCCAAGGCGACCATCGCCGACCTGGCAGCGTTTCGCGAACAAGGCTGGGACATCGACCTGCTCGCCCATCATCGCCGCGGCGGCGCGGTGCTCGGCATCTGCGGCGGCTACCAGATGCTCGGCCGCACCATCGCCGATCCGGACGGCATCGAAGGCCCGCCACGCAGCGCCACCGGGATCGGGCTGCTCGACGTCGAGACGATGATGACCCGCGACAAGGCGCTGCGCCCGGCGCGCGGCCGCGCACTGGGCGCCGACATCACCGGCTATGAGATGCATATGGGCGTCACCACCGGCCCGGACACCGCCCGCCCCTTTGCGGCATTGGAGACCGGGCCGGATGGCGCGCGGGCGGCGGACGGGCGCGTGTTCGGCACCTATCTCCACGGCCTGTTCGCCAGCACCGCGCTGCGCCGCGTACTGCTCGCCCGCATCGGCATCGCCTCGAAGGGTGCCGACTATGCCGCCTCGGTCGACGCCGCGCTCGATGCCATCGCCGCCGAGTTGGAGACCCATGTCGACATCCCCGCGCTGATCGCGCTCGCCCAGGAGGCCCAGCCATGACCCGCCTGCTCGTCCTCGGTGGCGCTCGTTCGGGCAAGAGCCGCTATGCCCAGGCGCGCGCCGAGTCCCTCCCCGTTGACCTGGTCTATGTCGCCACCGCCCAGCCGCTCGATCCCGAGATGGAGGATCGCATCGCCCGCCATCGCGCCGATCGCGGGCCGCGCTGGTCGACGCTCGACGTGCCGCTGGATCTGCCCGCGGCGGTTCAGACTCAGGCCACGCCCGACCGCGTGCTGCTGGTCGACTGCCTGACGCTGTGGACCTCGAACCTGATGTTCGCCGAACGCGACCTCGATGCAGAGACGGAAGCGCTCGCCACCGCCGTCGCGCGCGCGGCCGGCCCGGTGATCCTCGTCGCCAACGAAGTCGGCCTCGGCATCGTGCCCGACAATGCCCTGGCCCGCCGCTTCCGCGACGCCGCCGGCCGAATCAATCAGGCGATCGCGGCGGCGGCAGACGAGGTGCAGTTCGTCGCGGCAGGGCTGCCGCTGCGGCTCAAGTGAAGGGCGATTGACGCAGCGCAGCATACCGGCGACGCTGCGGCCAAAGCACAAGCCCAGGGAGCGCCGCCATGCACCTCATCCTCGCCCTTCCCCTGCTGCTCGGCCTGGCGCCGGACGACACCGTGCCGCTGCCCGACCGGCTGCTCCACGAACAACTGCTGGCGCTCGACACCCATCTCGACACGCCCGAATTCTTCGAACATCCCGGCTGGGATTTCGCGCGCTGGCACGATCGCGACTTCGACGGCAGCCAGATCGACATTCCCCGGATGGAGCAGGGCGGGCTCGATGGCGGGTTCTTCGTCATCTACACGCCGCAGGGGCCGCTGACCCCGGAGGGCTATGCCGCCGCCCGCAACGCCGCGCTCACCCGCGCGACCTGGATCCAGCGCGTCGTCGCCGCGCATCCGGACAAGCTGGAGATGGCGACCACGCCCGCCGACGCGCGCCGCATCGCCGCGAGCGGCAAACGCATTGTCTTCCAGAGCATCGAGAACAGCTATCCGCTGGGCGAAGACCTCAGCCTGCTCCGCCATTTCCACGATCTGGGCGTGCGCCTGGCGGGGCCCGTCCATTTCCGCAACAACCAGTTCGCCGACAGCGCGACCGATACGCCGAAGTGGCACGGCTTCAGCCCGCTGGGGAAGCAGTGGGTGGCGGAGATGAACCGGCTGGGGATGGTGATCGACGTCAGCCATGCCTCGGACGACGTGTTCGATCAGGCACTCGCCCTCTCCAACACGCCGATCCTCGCGTCGCACTCGGGGCCGAAGGCGATCTTCGATCATCCGCGCAATCTGGACGACGATCGCATGCGCAAACTCGCTGCCGCTGGCGGGGTGCTGCAAATCAACAGCATGTATCTGGTGAAGTCGGTCCGCGATCCCGCGCAGGAGAAACTGGGCGAGCGCCAGCGCCGCTGGTGGACGCTGTCCCCTGCCGAGCAGCGCGCCCTGGTCGCCGAGAAGGCGGCGCTGCCGCAACCGACCGGCGGCGCCGATTTCGAGCTGTTCATGCGCAGCCTGCTCCACGCCCTCCAGGTGATGGGCGTCGATCATGTCGGCATCGGCGCGGACTGGGACGGCGGCGGCGGCGTGCGCGGCATGGAGGACATCACCGCGCTCCCCAAGATCACGGCCCGGCTGCGCAAGGAGGGCTATTCCGATGCGGACATCGGCAAGATCTGGGGCGGCAATGCCCTTCGGGTGCTCCAGGCCGCCGAGGACTGGGCGACAGCCCACCCCTAGGGATTTGTACCTGCATACCGTGGCAGGGGTTGACCCAGTTAGTTAGCGTACTAACTAACGCCTCCTATGGCCGATCGGCATTCCCTGGAGCGCGCGCTCGCGACGCGCATGAGCCCTGTTGCGCGCGCGTGGCAGCGGCTGGCCGACGCGACCCTGGCCTCGCTCGACATTTCCAGTTCGACGGGCTGGGCGCTCGTCTATCTTCAGCGGCTGGGTGACAGCGCCCGCCAAGCGGATCTCGCCCGCGCCGTGGGCGTGACCGAAGCCTCGCTGGTCCGCACGCTGCACGCGCTGGAGGATGCGGGCCTCGTCGTGCGGGTTCCGGACGCGCGGGATCGCCGTGCGAACCTGCTCCGCCTGACCGCAGAGGGCGTTTCGCACGCGTCACGGATCGACCGGCGCCTCGCTGCGTTGCGCAGCGAGTTGCTCGATGGGGTGAGCGACGGGGAACTGGAGACCACCTTGCGCGTGCTCGATACCCTGGCGGCGAGACTGGCCGATCGGCGGGCCCAGCCATGACCGATCGCTGGGGCATCGATGCCGCCGTCTTCTCGCTCAAGTCTTTCGCGGCGGCCATGCTCGCCATCTATCTGGCGCTGTCGATCGGGCTGGACCGGCCCTATTGGGCCTTCCTCACCGCCTATATCGTCGCCCAGCCGCTCGCCGGTGCGGTGCTGTCGAAGGCGCTGTTCCGCGTGATCGGGACGGTGGTCGGCGCCGGCGCCGCGGTGCTGATGGTTCCGCCGCTGGTCAACGCACCCGAGCTGCTCGTCCTCGCCATTTCGGGCTGGCTGGCGCTCTGCGTATTCGTGTCGCTGCTCGACCGCACGCCGCGCTCTTACATGTTCGTGCTCGCCGGCTACAGCGCCGTGCTGATCGTGCTGCCGAGCGTGGACACGCCGGGCAGCATCTTCACCGTGGCGAGCCTGCGCGTGCAGGAAATCACCCTCGGCATCCTGTGCGGCAGCCTGGTGCACGGCGTGGTCTTGCCCCGATCGGTCGCCGCTTTCCTGCTTAGCCGCGTTTCGACCATCCTCCAGGATGCCGAGCGCTGGTCGCACGATTCGCTGGCGCTGGAGCCGGTGCCGGGTGTGGATGCGGAGCGCCGCCGCCTCGCCGCCGACATCACCGAACTCCACCAGCTCTCGATCCACCTGCCCTATGAGACCGCCCGCACCGCGCCGCGCGTCCGCACTGTTCGTGCGCTGCAGGACCAGCTCTCGCTGCTGATGCCGCTCGGCGCCGCCGTCGACGACCGGACTGTCCGGCTGCAGGCCCATGGCGGGTTGCCGCCCGCGGCGGCGACGCTGCTCGTCGACACCCAGGCCTGGCTCAAGACGCTCGACCGCGACCGCGACGCACGCGCCGCCGATGCCGCAGCGCTGGAAGCCCGCTGCACCGCGCTGGAGCCGGAGGTCCACAAGGGCAGTTCGTGGCACGACTTGCTGCTGCTCAGCCTGCTCTCGCGCCTCGCCGCGCTGATCGCCGCGCACCGCGACTGTCGCGAACTGGCCGAACAGCTCGCGACGCTCGATCGTCGCCCGGTGTCGCCGCGCGTCGCCGAACTGCTCGAAGGCCGGCGCGGCCGCGAGCTGCATGTCGACTGGATCGGCGCGGCGCGCGGCGCGATCGGCGCCTTCCTCACCCTCGCCATCGGCTCGGCAATCTGGATCGCCAGCGGCTGGTCGGACGGCTCGACCGCGGTAATGCTCGCCGGCGTCTTCCTCGCGCTGTTCGCCGCCGCGCCCGATCCGCTGCTGCCGCTGCGTACCTTCTTCTGGGGCACGCTGGTCGCAACGATCCTGGGGGCGATCTATGGCTATGCGATCATGCCCCGGCTCGACGGCTTCGTGCAGCTCGCGGCGGCGATGGCGCCGCCGCTGCTGATCCTCGGCGCGATGATGCATTCGCCCAAATGGTCGGGCATTGCGCTGCCGACGCTGCTCGGGCTCGGCAGCCCGCTGCTGATCGCCAGCAAATATACGAGCGCATTCGCCAGCTTCGTCAACGGTGCGATCGCCCAGCTGATGGGCGTCGCCTTCGCCATCCTGATGGCGCGGCTGCTGCAATCCGCCGGCATCGACCAGGCGATCCGCCGGACGCTGAAGGCCGGCTGGGCAGACATCGCCGAGCGCAGCAACCTGATGACCCCGCCCGACGTGCGCGGATGGATCAACCGCATGCTGGACCGCATCGCGCTGCTCGCCCCCCGCCTCGCGCTGAGCGGACGCTCGCCCGGCAAGCCGCTATATGACGCCCTGCGCGACCTGCGCACCGGGGTTGCGATCGGCGAACTCCGCGCGCTGCGTCTCGAACTGCCGCCCGAGCGCGCCGCGCCGCTCACCGACGTGCTGCGCGACGTCGGCGACTATTACCGCCGCCTCGAACCCGAGGTGGAAAAGCCCGAGGACCCCGCCCTGCTCGCCCATATCGATACGGCGCTCCATACCATCGCCGCGGATCCCGAGCCCGGCGTGCGCCGCGCCGGCGCGCTGGGGCTGCTGAGCCTGCGCCGCAACCTCTTCCCCGATGCCGATCCGCTGCCGGAGGCCGCGCTGTGACCGGCGAAGTCTCGATCGACGGCGTATTCGTCCCCACGCTGCTCGTCCTCGGCGTCGTCGCGATGCTGCTGACGATGCTGCTCGCCCGTCTGTTCAACGCCTTCGGCCTGTACCGCTTCGTCGCGTATCGCGCGCTCGTCGATCTGTGCCTGTTCGTCCTTCTGCTCGGCCTGCTTGCCTGGGCCACGCCTTCGATCGGATTCCAGCCATGAAACGCTACCTTCCCGCCCTTGGCCGCAGCGCCGCAACGATCGTCATCGTGGTCGTCGCCGCTCTCGTCGCATTGTGGTTGTGGCAGCATTATGCGCAGAGCCCCTGGACCCGCGACGGCCGCGTGCGCGCCGATGTCGTGCGGGTGACCCCCGATATCGGCGGGCTGGTGACCGCGGTGGCAGTGCACGACAACCAGCAGGTCAAGGCGGGCGACCTGCTCTTCGTGATCGACCAGCCGCGCTATTCCCTCGCGCTCGCCCAGGCGCGGGCGAGCGTGGCAAGCGCCAAGGCGACGCTCAACCAGGCCCAGCGCGAGGCACGGCGCGATCTGGCGCTCGGCAACCTCGTCGCGGCGGAAACGCACGAGCAGAATGTCGCCCGCGTCGCCACCGCCCAGGCAGCTCTCGCCCAGGCACTTACCTCGGTGCAGAGCGCCGAGCTGAACGTGTCGCGCACGCAGGTGAAGGCGTCGGTCAACGGCACGGTGACCAATCTCGACCTGCATCCGGGCGACTATGTCGCGGCGGGCACCCAGGCGATGGCGCTGGTCGATGCCGACAGCATTCGCGTCGAGGGCTATTTCGAAGAAACCAAGCTGCCCAGCATCCGCATCGGCGCCCCGGTGACGGTGGAGCTGATGGGCGAGCCGCGGCTGCTCCACGGCGTGGTCGAGAGCATCGCGGCAGGTATCAACGACACCACCCGCAGCAACGCGGGCAATCTGCTGCCGAACGTGGACCCGACCTTTACCTGGGTGCGGCTGGCCCAGCGCATCCCGGTGCGGGTGAAGCTCACCCAAGTCCCGGCCGATCTCCGCCTGATCGCCGGCCGCACGGCGACGGTGACGATCCAGCCGGAGGCGCCCGCACAACCTGCGCCTGCACGCCCCACGGGCTCGCCGACCCCGACGCCCTCCGCACGGGCAAAGCAGTGATGCGCCGCCTCCCGCTCCTCGCCGCGCTGGCGCTGGTCGCCGGCTGCACCCGCGCCGGGCCCGACTATCATCCCCCCGTCTCCGGCCCGGCCAGCGCACCCGCAGCCACGGGCGCCTTTCTCTCGGCGCAGGACAAGGCATTCACCGACGAACCCCTGCCGGACCATTGGTGGCGGCTCTATGCCGACCCGCGGCTGGACACGCTGGTCGAGCAGGCGCTCGCCGCCAACGCCGATCTGCGCGCCGCCGATGCCAATCTCCGCCGCGCCGAAGCAGTGGTTCGCCAGACCGAGGCGAGCCGCCAGCTGACCACCGACCTGTCCGGCGGCGGCACACTGGCCCGGCCCTCCAACACGGGCACGACGTTGCCGGGAACGCTCGGCTACAATCTCGGCATCTCGGTCGGCTATCCGCTCGACGTGCGCGGCAAGATCGCGCGCGCGATCGAGGCGAGCCTTGCCGACCGCGACGCCGTCGCCGCCGCGCGCGATGCCGTGCGGGTGAGCGTCGCCGCCGCGACCGCACGTGCCTATGCGGATATCTGCGCGGCCAATTTCCGGCTGGCGACCACCCAGCGCATCGTCAGCCTGCAGCGCCAGACCTTTGCCGCCACCCAGCGGCTCCAGCGTGCCGGCCGCGGCACCGCCTTCGACGTCACCCGCGCCCAGGCGGCGGTACAGACCAGCGAAGCCAATCTGCCGATCTTCGCCGCCCAGCGCCGTGCCGGGCTCTACACGCTGGCCGCGCTGCTCGGCCGCCCCGCCGCCGACTATCCGCGCGAGATCGAAAGCTGCGCGGCACTGCCTGCCCTGCCCCGCCCGATGCCGGTGGGTGACGGGGCCGCGTTGCTTCGCCGTCGGCCGGACATCCGCCAGGCCGAGCGCACCATCGCCGGCGATACCGCGCGGATCGGCGTCGCTACCGCCGATCTCTATCCGCAGATCAGCCTTGGCGGTTCGGCCGGGCTCACCGGACCGCTCGACAATCTCGGCAGCCCTTCGTCCTTTGGCTTCAGCCTGGGGCCGCTGATCAGCTGGAGCTTCCCCAACCGCCCGGCCGTGCGCGCCCGCATCGATGCGGCAGGCGCGCAGGTCGATGCTGATCTCGCCCGGTTCGACTCCGCCGTGCTCAGTGCGCTGCGCGATACCGAAACGGCGCTGGAAACCTATGCACGGGACCGCGACCAGGCCGATGCCCTCCGCCGCGCCCGCGATAGCGCCGCCACCGCCGCCGATCAGGCCGGCCGCCTGTTTCGCTTCGGCCGCAGCGACTTCCTCTCGCTGTTGCAGGCGCAGAGCAGCCTCGCCCAGGCCGAGGCGAGCTATGCGACGGCGCAGGCGAAACTGCCCGACGACCAGATCGCGATCTTCCTCGCGCTCGGCGGCGGCTGGGAATAAGAACGTTTCCCATGACCTTCACCGATATTGCGAGCCGGACCTACAACCATAATTTCCGGCTCGACCCGATCGTCCGCAGCCTGCTCGATACCGATTTCTACAAGCTGCTGATGCTGCAGATGATCCGGCGGCGGAACCCGGACACGCAGGTCACTTTCTCGTTAATCAACCGCACCCGAACGGTGCGCCTCGCCGAGGTGATCGACGAGGCGGAGCTGCGCGCGCAGCTCGATCACGCACGCTCGCTGCGCTTCACCAAGAAGGAGCTGATCTGGCTCGCCGGCAACAGCTTCTACGGCAAGACCCAGATGTTCGCGCCGGACTTCATTGCCTGGCTCGCGGATTTTCAGCTGCCGGCCTACGAACTGGAGCGGCGCGACGGCCAGTTCGCGCTGCATTTCCACGGCCCCTGGACCCACACGAGCATGTGGGAGATCCCGGCGCTGACCATTGTCAACGAGCTCCGCTCGCGCGCGGCGATGCGCGGGCGCGACCGGTTCGCGCTCGACGTGCTCTATGCCCGCGCCAAGGCCAAGCTTTGGGACAAGGTCGAGCGGCTGCGCGCGCTCCCCGATCTGGTGCTGTCGGACTTTGGCACCCGCCGCCGCCATGGCTTTCTCTGGCAGCGCTGGTGCGTCGAGGCGCTGAAGGAAGGGCTCGGCCACCGCTTCATCGGCACTTCCAACGTGCTGCTGGCGATGGATGCGGACCTGGAAGCGATCGGCACCAACGCGCACGAACTCCCGATGGTCGAAGCCGCGCTATCGCCCGATGACGCCAGCCTTGCCGACGCGCCCTATCGCGTGCTCGAGCAGTGGCGCGCCCATTATGGCGGGAACCTGCTGATCGCGCTGCCCGATGCGTTCGGCACCACCTCGTTCCTCGCCCGCGCGCCCGACTGGGTGGCGGACTGGACGGGCTTCCGCCCGGACAGTGCACCGCCCATTCCCGGCGGCGAGCAGATCCTGCGCTGGTGGCAGGCGCATGGCCGCGACCCGCGCGAGAAGCTGCTGATCTTCTCCGACGGCATGGACGTCGAATCGATCGAGGCGACCTATCGCCACTTCAACGGCCGCGTGCGGATGAGCTTCGGCTGGGGAACCAACCTCACCAATGATTTCCGCGGCTGCGATCCGGATGGCGAGGCCGGGCTGGAGCCGATCTCTCTGGTCTGCAAGGTGGTGGCGGCGAACGGCCGGCCCGCGGTGAAGCTGTCGGACAATCCCGCCAAGGCGACCGGCGAACCGGCCGAGATCGAACGCTATCTGCGGGTGTTCGGCGATGCCGGCCGCGCCGAACACGCCGTTCAGGTCTAGCCGCGCCAGTCGACGGCATTGCCATAGGGATGGCAGACCGCGAGTACGCGGCGCTCCTCCCCGCCCGGGAACCAACTGAGCGACAGCCGAACCTCGCTACGCGTTTCGGTCCATTCGAAGCCCACCCAGGCGAGCGGACGCTCGGGCGTGGCGTACTGGCCCGCATCCCGGATCATTGCCACCACCGCAGCACGGTCGCGCGGTGGCAGATACTGGAGCACCATCGAGTGCATGACGACGCGGCACGTGCCTTCGGCCTGCGGCACGGCCAACTGGCGGGCCAGCCATTCCGAGGCGTCCCCCTGCTCTAGCTGCGGCGGATGGCGGCGTGCCATGGCCAGGGCCTGCTCCAGCCGGTGCAGGCGCAGCGGCTGATCGGCGAAGATATAGGCCATCAGCCGTTCGCAGGTCGCCGGATCACCGGCGTTCAGCGGATGAAGGTCGACGCCCTTGGCCGACACCACTTCAAGCGGGGCCGGTTGGGGTGCCGGCCCATGCCATTCGGGTGCGACCTGCACCGGCGAAGCGCGATCGCCCGCGAACACCCCGCCCAGATCGAAGCCATAGCGGCCGAGATTGAGATTGAGGCCGCAGCTCGATCCGATCTCGAGCAACTCGAACGGCAGTCCGAACCGGCTACGCACCTGCATCAGCGCCGCGACCAGCGCTCCCGAGCGGCCGACCTCGTTGGTCTGCGGTGTGCGCCGCAGAAAGCCGGCGATCAGATCGTCCTCGGCCGCCAAGGCCGCGCCGATTGCCCCGTCGAAATCGTCATGCTCGCGCCGATACAGCGCTGCCAGCGCTGGAGGATTGCCGCGCCGCGCGAGGAAATGCAGCGCCGCATTGAACCGCATCGCCAGCGCCGCCGAGGCCGGATCGCCTTCCCAATGGGTGATCACCGCCTCGCTGTGCGGCCCCCGCCCCAGTTGCCGAAGCCCGGCGGCAAGCACTTCGCCGACAAAGGGCGATCCAAGCTCGCCCGACACCCGGGCCATCCGGGCAAGTTCCGCCAATCCCGTCCGGGCCGATACCATTGTCATTATACCAATCCCGGGCAGAGGCCGATGTTTCGGGTCTTCTTGCCGGGGACCGTTCGATTCGCAATTGGATCGAACGGCCACGCCCGGTGTCGTCTTGCAGGGATCAGAAGCTCTGCCAATCGTCGTCCGCGCTGCTGTTGCGGACCAGGGCCGAGACGGCCGCGGCCGGGAGCGGCTTCACATTGCCACCGCTGAACCGCGCGGGCGCCACCCGGGCCGCCGGCGCGGCCATGCCGTTGCCGACATTGAACCGGCTCGCCTGCTCGGAAAGGACGGTGACTTCGCTCGCCAGGTTGCGAGCGGCCGCCGAGGTCTCTTCCACCATGGCCGCGTTCTGCTGCGTCGACTGGTCCATCGCGCCCAGCGCTGCGCTGATCTCGGTCACCGAGCTCGACTGCGCATGGTTGTCAGACGCCATGTTGCCGAGCAACTGGTGCACTTCACCGACGCCGCTCGAAATATCGGCAAGCGCCCCGTCAACACGCTGCACGGCCTGCACGGCGGTGACGATGTCGCTCTGCGTCGCGGTGAGCTGGTCGCGGGCACGACCGGCCTCTTCCTCGGCGCGCATCGCGAGGGCCGAGACGAGATCGGCGACCACCGCGAAGCCACGGCCCGCTTCACCGGCGCGGCCGGCTTCGACTGCGGCGTTCATCGCGAGGACGCGCGTCTGGAAAGCGATCTTGTCGAGACCTTCGATGACGCTGTCGATGCCCTTGGCGCTATCGGCAACGCGGCCCATCGCCTGCACCGCTTCGTCGGCAGTGGAGCGACCGTTGTCGACCGTCGCCATGGTGCCGTCGGCGCGCTCCACCGTGCGGCCTGCGGCAGCGGCGGTGGCCTTGAGGCGCTGGTCCATCTGGGTGACGGCCGCAGCGGTCTCTTCCAGGCTGGCGGCATTCGCTTCGGTGCGGCGGGCGAGATCCTCGCTGGCCTGGGCGATTTCGTTCGATCCGGTGCGGATCGACGCGGTTGCCTCGATCACCGAGGCAATCAGCTCGCGCAGGCTGGACAGCGCGTTGTTGAAGTTGGTCTTCACCACACTGTATTCGCCGGGGAAATTGGTGGTGATCTGTGCGGTGAGATTGCCCTGCGCCAGTTCGGCGAGATGCGTGGAAACGGTTTCGACGACCATCTTCTGCACCGCTTCGGCCTCCGCGTTGGCCGCGTCCGACGCGGCCTTGGCGACGGCTGCATCGCGGAACACCAGCACGGCGCGCGCCATGTCGCCCAGCTCGTCGCCGCGGGCGGTTGCGGGCACGTCGATATTGTTGCGGCCGGCAGCCAGGTCGGCCATCGTGCGGGTGAGCTGGCTGATCGGTCGTGCGATGATGCGGCTGAGCGTGACCGCCAGACCAATGGCGATGCCGATCAGCGCGATCGCGCCGATGATCAGCACCTGGGTGGCGCTCGCAATGGCACTTTCCTGCCGCGCGCCGTTCTTTTCGATGGCATCGGCCTGGGCGTCCTTGATCGCGCGCAGCGGCAGCACCGCGGCCGAGACCAGCACGGCTTTGCCAGCGCTGCGAACCTCCGCCTGCGCCGAATCGCGCTTCCCGGCCTTCACCTCCGAGATGAGGCGGTCGCCCCATTTTTCGCGCCAGGACAGCGTCTCGGCGCGCGACTTGCGCAGCGCCTCGAGCAGCGCCGGATCGGTCAGCAGCTTCTCGAGTTCGGCCGAGGTATCGTCATATTCGGCGCGACCTTCGTCGTACGACTTCAGATAGGTCGGGTCGGCCGTCACCAGGAAACCGCGCAGCTGGCTGTTCTGGCGCAGCAGGGCCGTTTCCAGAGTCAGCGTCTTCGCGTGGATCTGCTGGCTGAGATTGTTCTGATCGGTGACCGAGCGGATCATCGAAATGTTCATGAAGAACACGATCATCACCGTCGCTGCCGATGCACAGATCAGCAGGAACGATAGTGCGAGCTTCCTCGGAATTTTCATCGATGCAATCATTTCTGGTCTTTCCGATACCTTCTGGCGCGTCCCGATGGTCAGGCCCCGATCACGGCGTCCGCGCGCGCCGAATCGATTGCCCGGTGGGTTGGCAGCGGCCGGATCATGCCTGGTTTCGACGGTGCGTACGGCTCCAACCGGAGACGAGCTTCGCCTCCGTGCAGACGCCCGCACTCGCTAGAAACCGAACCAACATGCGCGCTCCCAATCCCGATTCCGGTCTGTGGTTGAGAGCATTATAGGAACAATCCCTTACCGACCCGTCACCATGTGCAGAAAGCGGCTATCGGGAGAAATCCTTACGCAGCCGGTGTGTCGGGGTTTCCGTCAGGACGTGGGTGGCGACACCAGCTCAATGAGCGGGCGCCGATGGCAAACATCCCTACCCAATTCATCCTGCGATATAAGCAGCCGCTCCCGCACGATTTCATCGCAGGCGGCGCATTGGTGTTCGAACAGGGGGCGGATCGACGGCGTCTCCTCCGATCCACCCGTAGAAGCGCTGCGTACGCCAGACGCTTACTTGCGATCCTTGCGACCGCCCTTCCAGTACAGCAGCCCGGCCACGATCGCGGCGGATCCGATGCCGATGGCTGCACCCATGCCGATCTGGCGGTTGCTAGGACCACGCCGCTTGGCGGCAGCGGCCTGTTCCTTCGCGATGGCGATGGCCTCACCCTCGCCGGCACCGTCATGCGGCGGCTCGGCGGTCGGATAGGGAGACTGGGAGTCGGCGGGCACGGGCGGTTTCTTGCTCATGAGATTCCTTCGATTACGCGGCCAGGGACCGCTATCGTCATGCGGCGAACCGGCACCCGCTTGCAAGGAGCAACCACTCTCCGCAATAGCAGGCAGCGATGAACCCGATCTATTCTTCGATGGGCACCACCATCTTCGAGGCCATGTCCGCACGGGCGCGAGCCCAAGGCGCGATCAACCTGGGCCAGGGCTTTGCCGATGGCCGCGGCCCGGAAACGGTGCTGGAAGCGGCGGCCCGCGCCGTGCTCGAGCAGTCGAACCAATACCCACCCATGGCGGGCCTGCCGGAGCTGCGCCAGGCGATCGCGGACCATTATGCCCGGCACCAGGCGCTGAACCTCGCGGCCGAGGAAGTGATCGTCACCTCGGGCGCGACCGAGGCGCTGGCCGCCGCGCTGCTCGCCCTGATCGAGCCCGGCGACGAAGTGCTGTGCTTTCAGCCGCTCTACGACGCGTACGTACCGCTGATCCGCCGGGCCGGCGGCATTCCCCGCTTCGTCCGTCTTCGTCCCCCTGAATGGCGGATCGAGCGCGCTGCCCTGGAAGCAGCGGTGACGCCCCGAACCCGGCTGATCCTGCTCAACAATCCGCTGAATCCCGCCGCAACGATGACCAGCGCCGAGGATCTGGCGATGCTCGCCGAATTTTGCGTTGCGCATGACCTGACCGCGATCTGCGACGAGGTTTGGGAGCAGGTGACCTTCGACGGCGCGCGCCACCTGCCCCTGCTCGGCTTTCCCGGCATGCGCGAGCGAACCGTGAAGATCGGCAGTGCCGGCAAGATCTTCGCGCTGACTGGCTTCAAGGTCGGCTGGATGTGCGCGGCTCCGCCCCTCGCCCGTGTGCTGGCCAAGGCGCACCAGTTCCTCACCTTCACGACGCCGCCCAACCTGCAATGGGCAGTGGCCGAGGGGCTGGCGACCCAGGACGGCTGGATCCATGCCGCGCGCGATCGCTTCCAGGCCGGCCGCGACCGGCTGGCGGCAGGGCTGCGCGACGCGGGCTTCGCCGTATTGTCGAGCGCCGCCACCTATTTCCTGTCGGTCGACCTCACCGCCTCGGGCATCGCGCTGGACGACGTAACCTTCAGCGAACGCCTGGTCGACGAAGCCAAGGTCGCGACGATCCCGGTCTCCGCCTTCTACGCCGAGGACCCGGTGACCAACGTCGTCCGCTTCTGCTTCGTCAAGGAAGACGACGTGCTGGACGCGGCGATAGCGCGGGTCACCGCCTGGCGCGCAGCGCTCGGCTGACGCTCAGATCCGGTCGAGCACCCCGCGCTCGGTGATATAGCCAGTCACCAGCCGCGCCGGGGTGACGTCGAAAGCGGGGTTCACTGCCGGCGAGTCCGTCACGCGGATCGTGGTGATCCGGCCCGCTGCGTCGGGGCCGGACAGCCGCGTCACTTCTTCGGCGGACCGCCCCTCGATCGGGATGTCGGCACCGCTGACAGTCGCGGGATCGAAGGTCGTGTAAGGCAGCGCCACATAAAAGGGCACGCCATTGTCGTGCGCCGCCAGCGCCTTCAGATAGGTGCCGATCTTGTTGCAGACGTCGCCATTGGCAGTCACCCGATCGGTACCGACGATCACCGCGTCGACCTGCCCCTGCATCATCAGCAGGCCGCCGGCATTGTCGGCGATCACCGTGTGCGGCACGCCGTGGTTGCGCAGCTCGAACGCGGTGAGTAGCGCGCCCTGGTTGCGCGGGCGGGTCTCGTCGACCCAGACATGCACCGGGATGCCAGCGTCATGCGCGAGATAGATCGGCGCCGTGGCCGTGCCGTAATCCACCGTCGCGAGCCAGCCGGCATTGCAATGGGTCAGGATGTTGAGCGGGCGCCCCGGGTTCTTCGCGTGCAGATCGCGCAACAGGGCCAGACCATGCTCGCCGATCGCGCGGCACAGCTCGGCATCCTCGTCGCAGATCGCGTCGGCCCGGGCGAAGGCGGCAGCGGCGCGCTCGGCCGCCGGCAGCGGCTCGACCGCCGCACGGACCTGATCGAGCGCCCAGCGCAGGTTGATCGCGGTCGGCCGGGTCTCGACCAGCGTTGCATAAGCCGCCGCGAGCCCCGCATCGCTGGCGTCGACCGCGAGACCCATCGCGAACCCATAGGCGGCGGTGGCACCGATCATCGGCGCCCCGCGCGTCCACATCTCGCGGATCGCGACCGCCGCGGCATCCAGGTCGCGCAGTTCGACCCAGCGGATCTCCCAGGGGAGCTGGCGCTGGTCGAGGATGCGGATCCCCTGCCCGTCCGTCGTCCGAGCGATCGAGCGGTTGTGCTGGCCTTCGAGGATCACAGGCGAATCTCCGCGAGCGAGTGGAGGTCGGCAGGGCCGCCGGTACGATCGATCAACAAGGCGCCCAGCCCCGCCGCGCGCGCGGCATCCACCTCGGGCTGCATATCTGACACGAACAGGATTTCCTTTGTTTCACATGCAATTGCAGCCGCAATCTTCGTGTAACTCTCAACCTCGCGCTTCGGCCCGGTGGTGGTGTCGAAATAGCCGGAAAGCATCGGCGTCAGATCGCCCGCAACCGAGTGGCCGAAGATCAGCTTCTGCGCCGCGATCGAGCCCGAGGAGTAGATGTAGATCGAGACCCCAGCCGTGTACCAGCGATGCAGCGCCTCGGGGGTATCGGGATAGACATGCCCCTTCAGCGTGCCATCGGCATAGCCCTGCGCCCAGACCAGCCCCTGCAGCGTCTTGAGCGGCGTTGCCTTGCGATCCTCCGCGATCCACTCGAGCAGCGTCGCGACCTTGTCGTCGCCCGGCACCTCAGCGAGGATCGGCGCGACCTCCTCGGAATGGTTGGCAACATAGGCTGCCAAATGCTTGGCAGCATAGGGAAACAGCACCTCCGCGACAAAGGCGATGCTGCTGGTGGTCCCCTCGATGTCGAGCAGGACGGCCTTGGGCTGGGTCATGGTGTCTCTCGATGCGTCGCGCTCAGGCGGCGACGGGCTCGTGACGCGGAAAACGGTCGGCGATCGCGTCGCCGGTGAACTGCGCGATCCAGCCGTCGGGATTGGTGAACAGGCGGATCGCGGTGAAGCGCGGGGCTGGCCCCATGTCGAACCAATGCGGCGTGCCGGCGGGCACGGAGATCAGATCCCCCTCCTCGCATAGAACGGCATAGACGCGGTTGTTGAGATGGAGTGTGAACAGCCCCTCCCCCTCGACGAAGAAGCGCACTTCGTCCTCGGCATGGCAGTGCTCGGACAGGAACTTGGTGCGAAGTACGTCCTTTTCGGGGTGATCCGGCACCATCCGGATCACGTCGACCGATCGATAGCCCTGCTCCGCCTTCAGTCGCGCAACCTCGGGCGCGAAGGCGGCCAGCACTGCGTCTTGGTCAGCATCGGCTGCGATCGGGCGCGACGGCCAGCGCTCGAAGCGCACGCCGTGAATTGCCAGTTCCTCGGCGATCGTCACCGGATCGCGGGTGTCGAGCAGCGAAGCGTTCCCGGTTTCCGCGAAGATTCGAAGCTGGCTCATCGTGCCCCTGCCTGTCTGAAGCTGGCCTCGGCGAGTTCGGCGGCGATCATCCATTCGGTCGCCTCGAGCACGCGCTCGGCCTCGTCCACGTCCTTGCCCCAGGCATAGAGCCCATGGCTGCGAATAAGATACGCCGGAATGGCGCCCGGGGCCAGCAGCGCCGGCGCAATCGCGGCCTGGATCACGTCCATGTCCTGGCTGTTGTCGACGATCGGCAGCCGCACCTCGGCTTCGTGGGTGGTGTGGCCCGGATATGCCTTGAGCATCTCGTGGCCGGCCAGCGTCCAGCCATCCGCGGCGGTCGCGCGGCTCAGGCCCACCGCATTGGGGGAATGGCCGTGGAGCACCGCCCCGGCATCCGGGAACAGCCGGTAGATCGCCAGGTGCAGATCGGTTTCCGCCGAAGGCTTGCCGGCGGTAATTGGTCGCCCGTCGAGATCGACGCGCATGATGCCGTCCGCGGTCAGGCGGCCCTTGTGCCGGCCGGAGACGGTCAGCGCGATGCTGCCATCGTCGAGCCGCGCCGAATAATTGCCCGAGGTCGCCGGTGCCCAGCCGCGCGCGTCAAGGCGCCGGCCCACCTCGATCAGCGCCGCGACAGCCTGTTCATAGGACATGGTCATGTGCCGCCTCTAGCGCTTCGCAGGCGCGGCGCGACAGGCATTTTTTCTACGCCAGAGCACAGAAGACGCGAGACCGCGGCGCCGCGCGATTCGCCTGCAACGGCACAATAGGGGAAAGGCCGGAACAACCGATCTGTCTCGAAACGGCATGACGGATCGGTGAACCGGGCAGCGCGCGCGCCGAAACGCAGCCGTCACCGGTGATGGCAAGCGCATCGTTAACGCTGCTTCTGCTATAGGGTTGCTCGGGCATGACAGAAATTTGCGGGCGCAGAACAATATCATGAAGTCTGAGGCTATGATTCAATCGCGTCGGGCGCTGCTCAAATCGGCGCTGGTGATGGCGAGCGGCGCGGCGGTTTCGGCCTGCGCCTCACGGACGATCGGCACGACGATGGCGTCTGCGGCACCCGCGCCGGTTCCGCCGCGCATCCAGCCGGCACATGCCGCGACGCTGGGAGAAGCACCCAAGGTCGCCGCACAGGCGCGGATCATGCCTGCCGGCATTCGCCCCGAGCTGTTCAAGCGCGCGACCGCGGCGCTCGACCGTCATTCGATGCGCGTGGATACGCACGACCGAATCGCGATTGCCGATTTCTCCAAATCCTCTGCCGAGGCGCGCTTCTTCCTGGTGAACATGGGCACCGGCGAGGTAGAGCCGCTGCTCGTCGCGCACGGTATCGGTTCCGATCCGGGGCACACCGGCGTGCTCCAGCGTTTTTCCAACGCGATCAATTCGGAAGCGACCTGCGAAGGCGCGTTCCTGACCGCGGATTATTATGTCGGCAAGCACGGCGATTCCCAGCGGCTGATCGGACTGGACCCGACGAACAACAATGCACTCGCCCGCGCGATCGTGATCCACTCCGCCTGGTATGCGAACCCCGACATGATCGCCAAGCACGGCAAGCTCGGCCGCAGCCAGGGCTGCTTCGCGGTCGGCGAACGCCAGCTGGCCAAGGTGTTCGAGCGGCTCGGCCCCGGCCGCATGATCTACGCGGCCAAGGCGTAACGTCCAGCTTCAAGCCCCACCACCGAAACGGTGGGGCCATGTCGCGTACGGAGCAAACCCGCGCCCGCGGGGTTGGCAGGCCATGGTCCCCGGCATAGGACAGCGCCATGGCCGAACCGCATCCGTTCTTCGCGCTCCACCGCCACGGGATGATCCGGGCGGGCGTCTGCACCCCCGTCGGCACCGTCGCCGATCCTGCCGCCAACGCGCGCGCTACCGTTGCGCTGGCCCGGCAGGGGCATGAAGCCGGCGCGGACATCCTCGTTTTTCCCGAACTCAACATCACCAGCTACGCGATCGACGATCTGCACCTGCAGGATGCCATCCTCGCTGCGACAGAGGCGGGCCTCGCTGCGGTCGTCGCGGCAAGCCGCACCCTGAAACCGGTGCTGCTGGTCGGCGCGGCCCTCCCACGCAACGGGCGGCTGTACAATTGCGCCGTCGCGATCGCCCGGGGCCGGATCCTCGGCGTCGTACCGAAGACCTATCTGCCCAACTACCGGGAATATTACGAGAAGCGCTGGTTCGCTTCGGGCGCAGGCCTGCGCGATCTGGCGATCGCCGTCGCCGGCGAGACCGTCCCGTTCGGTGCCGACCTGCTGTTCGCAGCCGAGGACCTGCTCGACTTCGTCTTCCATATCGAGATCTGCGAGGACTATTGGGCGCCCCAGCCCCCCTCCACCGAAGGCGCGATGGCGGGTGCACTGGTGCTATGCAACCTCTCCGCCTCCAACATCGTGATCGGCAAGGGCCGCGAGCGCGAACTGCTCTGCGCGTCGCAGAGCTCGCGGACGATTTCGGCCTATCTCTATTCCGCCTCGGGACCGGGCGAGAGCACGACCGACCTGGCGTGGGACGGCCAGGGGCTGATCTACGAATTCGGCGAGAAGCTGGCCGGGTCGCAGCGCTTCGAGCTGGCGGATGCGATCACCTATGCCGATCTCGATCTGGAGCGACTGCGCCAGGAGCGGCTGCGCGACGGTACCTTCAACGACAATGCCCGCAACGCAGGCCACCCCGAGATGCGCTTCCGCCGGATTGCCTTTCAGCACCAGCCGGATCTGACCGATCGCGGGCTGATCCGCCCGGTCCGCCGCTTCCCCTTCGTGCCGAACACGCCCGCGGCGCTCGAGGAGGATTGCTACGAAGCATTCAACATCCAGGTGGAGGGCCTGCGCCAGCGTCTCGCTGCGACCCGCAGCAAGTCGCTGGTCATCGGCATTTCCGGCGGGCTCGATTCGACCCATGCGCTGATCGTTGCGGCCAAGGCGATGGATCGCCTCGGCCGGCCGCGCACCGACATTCTCGGCTATACCATGCCCGGCTTCGCGACGAGCGAAGGCACCAAGTCGAACGCCTGGGCGCTGATGCGCGCGATCGGCATCACCGCCGCGGAAATCGACATCCGGCCCACCGCCCGCCAGATGCTGACCGATATCGGCCATCCGTTCGCCGGCGGCGAGCCGGTCTACGACATCACGTTCGAGAATGTGCAGGCGGGCCTGCGTACCGATTATCTGTTCCGCCTCGCCAACCAGAATCACGGCTTCGTGCTCGGCACCGGCGACCTGTCCGAATTGGCGCTGGGCTGGTGCACCTATGGCGTGGGCGACCAGATGAGCCATTACGGCGTCAATGCCGGCGTGCCCAAGACGCTGATCCAGTACCTCATCCGCTGGAGCGTCGCGAGCGGCCAGTTCGACGGCGAAGCCGCAACGGTGCTGCTCTCGATCCTCGACACCGAAATCTCGCCCGAGCTGGTGCCTGCAGGCCCCGACGGCAAGATGCAGAGCACGCAGGAGCGTATCGGGCCCTACGAACTGCACGACTTTTTCCTGCACCATGTCGCCCGCTTCGGGCTCAAGCCTTCGAAGGTGGCGTTCCTCGCCTGGCACGCCTGGAAGAATGCCGAGGCGGGGCTCTGGCCGATCGGCTTCCCGCAGGCCGGTCGCAACCAGTACGACTTGGCGACGGTCGCCAAATGGTTGGAAGCCTTCCTGTTCCGCTTCTTCCAGACCAGCCAGTTCAAGCGCTCGGCGCTTCCCAACGGTCCGAAAGTGTCGGCGGCAGCGGCACTCAGCCCGCGCGGCGACTGGCGCGCGCCATCGGACAGCGTGGCGACCGCCTGGGTCGAGGAACTACGCGCCGCCCTCCCCTGAACGCGCTCAGCGCCGCGCCGTGTCGCGCAGCTTTCGCAGAAGTTCGTGCGATTCGAACGGTTTGCGCAGCACGGTGACATTGGGTGCAGCCATCGAGTCCAGCTTGGCGGAATCCGCGAAGCCGGTGATCAAAATCACCGGCAGGCCGGAATCGAGTACCGCCACCTGCTCGGCCACCTCGCTGCCGCTGAGTTCGGGCATGGCGAAATCGACCACCAGTGCATCGAAGCGCTTGCTCTCCACCAGCGCCACGCCCGCTGCACCATCGGCCGCCTCATCGACCACGGCCCCTGCGCTGCGCAGCATCTCGGCAAGCGACGCACGGACCTGCCGGTCGTCGTCGACCAGGGCGATGCGGACATTGTCCAAGCTGATCCGCTCATCGCGGGCGGCGTCGTTTTGCACATCGCGCCGGGGTTGGATCGTCGCGAGCGGCAGCACCAGCGTGATCGCGGTGCCGCGCCCTACCTCACTGTCGATCAACAGCGTGCCGCCCGATTGGCGCATCACCCCGAAGGCCATCGAAAGCCCCATGCCGGTGCCCTTCCCCACTCCCTTGGTGGAAAAGAACGGCTCCACGGCGCGCGCCATCACTTCCGCCGGCATGCCGGTGCCGGTATCGGCGACGGTGAGCGTCACATATTCGCCCGGCGGCAGATCGGGCGCCACCTTGCCGGTCCGCAACTCCGCGGTGATCGTCAGCACCCCGCCTTCGGGCATGGCGTCCCGCGCGTTGAAGGCGAGGTTCAGGATGGCGAGCTCGAGTTGCAGCGCATCGGTCTGGACATTCCACACCGGGTCGATCCGCTCGATCCGTACGCGGCTCAGCGGGGCTACCGCGCGCTCGACCAAGCCGGCCATGCCGCCGATCAGTTCGGCCAGCCGCACCGATTTCACATCGAGCCGCTGCTTGCTGGAAAAGGCGAGCAGCTGGCCGGTGAGCTGCCGCCCGCGCTCCACCGCGTCGAGCGCGCTCGAGGTCCAGCGAATTACCCGGTCGGCATCGTCGGGCTTGCGGGCGATCAGTTCCAGATTGCCGGCGATCGCCTGCAGCAGGTTGTTGAAATCATGTGCGATACCGCCGGTGAGCTGGCCAACGGCCTCCAATTTCTGCGCCTGCAGCAGCGCTGCTTCCACCTTCTCGCGCTGGGCGATCTCGGCGTTGAGCTCGTCGAGCGCCGCATCGCGCTGGGCAACCATCGCTGCCAGTTCGCCATTGGCTTCCTTGAGCTTTTCCGCGGAGGGGAGCCGCACCAGCGCCGGCAAGCGCAGCCAAAGCAAGGCGGCGGTTGCGAGCGAGGCCGCCGCCGTCACCAGCTTGGCCACCGCCTCCAGACCATATGCGGGCAGGAACAGCGTGACGATCCCCATCACATGGGTCATCCCGCAGGCGAGGATGAAGACGGCGAAGCACCAGAACATCCAGCCGAAGCCAAGATCCTTGCGGCTGCGCACCAGCGCCACCAGCGCCAGCGGGATCGAGAAGTAGGACAGCGCTATCAGCGTGTCGGCAAGGATGTGCGTCCACAGCAACTGCGGCTGCCATAGGAGGCAATAGCCGTGCGGCGAATAATTGCCGCTCCAGAAGGCTGCAAACAGGCTCTCCATCTGTCCCCCTTGCCGCCAGCTTTCGCCGGCAGAAATTCCGGTACGCCGTAGCGCATGCGAATGAGAAGCGGAACTAAGGAAAAAACCCGGTAAGGCCCGCAAGATCGTCGCGGGAGTTGATGTTGGCGATGGGTGCCGGCCAATCGATTGCTCGTGCGCCGGCATGGGCGGCCCAGGCACGCATCGACGCGCGATGATCTCCCGCGAGATAGGAGTCGCACAGCGGCGCGAGCGTTGATGCCCACAGCCCGAGCACCGGCAGCTGGCCGACGAAGCACGACGGATCGCTCGCGGCGAGCACGGCAATCAAATCCCCAGGCAGCGCCGGGGTGTCACAGGGCGCGACCAATACACGGTCATAGCCACGGGCAGCGGCGGCATGGAGCGCCGCGTTGAGGCCCCCGAGCGGTCCCCGCCTTGCCGCGGGCCGATCCGGCACGGCGTCTGCGCCATCCCTGCCGCAGACCAGCACCGCGTCGCAATACGGCGCGAGCGCGGCGCGGACATGATCGATCAGCCGCTGCCCCTGCCATTCCGCCAGCGCCTTGTCGGATCCGAAGCGTCGTGCAGCCCCCCCGGCGAGGATCGCGCCCAGCGGCTTCATGCTACCAGCCGTAACAGCGCATCCGGGCGAACCAACGCAACGAGTGCGAGCCCGGCGTCCTTCGCACGCTCCGCCGCCAGCGCGGTCGGCGCCGATATCGCGGCGAGCAGCGGGCACCCGGCCAGGACGGCCTTCTCCACCAGCTCGAACGAGCAGCGTGCGCTGATCAGCGCGAAGCCGCCGTCCCATTCCAGCCCCTGGCGGGTCATCGCACCGATCAGCTTGTCGAACGCATTGTGCCGACCGACGTCCTCGCGGACCAGCCGGATCGCCCCCTCTGCGGAGCACAATGCGGCTGCGTGCGCCGCGCCCGTGACCCGGGTGAGCGGCTGGTGATCGCGGAGCGCGGCAGCTGCGCGGAAGAGCGCGTCCGGCCCCGCGGCACTCTTCCCCTGGACCGGTGGCAGCGGACGGAGCGCCGCCTCGAGATTGTCGATACCGCACAGCCCGCAACTCGAATCAGTGGTACGGTGGCGCACCCGCTCGATCACGGCGGCGGGATCGGTGAGCGTCACCCGCAGGATCACCCCGCGCCCGGCCGCGTGCGTCTCGACCTCCGCCACCGTCCCCAGGCGCTCGGCGGCGACGAAACCTACCGCGAAATCCGCCAGATCGGTCGGCGTCGCCATCATGACGGCATAGCCCAGGCCGTTGATTTCGATCGCGACCGGCACTTCCGCCACGAGTTCGCGTTGGAGCCGGGTCTCCGACCCGTCGGGCGTCACGCGATCGAACCACATATCCATCGGTTCAGGATAGGCGGGCGGCATCGGCGGGTATAGGGAAAAGGCAGAGTTTGAAGGAGCGTAGGCATGGCCCGGGCAAAAGACGGAACGATCCATTACTCGGGCCCGGAGGGCGGCTGGGGCTCGCTGCGCGGCATGGCGCTGGTGGCAGGTGCCGAGCGGCCCGGCCCCGATGTGCTCAAGACGCTCGCCAAGCAGAACAAGCCCGGCGGCATGATGTGCACCTCCTGCGCCTGGACCAAGCCCGCCAAGCCGCACATGTTCGAGTTCTGCGAGAACGGCGCCAAGGCGACGCTGTGGGACCTCACCTCGCGCCGCGCCACGCCCGACTTCTTCGCCCAGCACACGCTGACCGAGCTCAAGGGCTGGAGCGACTTCGACCTCGAACAGGCCGGGCGCCTAACCCACCCGATGCGCTACGACCGCGCAACGGACAAATATCTCCCCTGCACCTGGGAGGAGGCCTATCAGGCGGTCGGCAAGAAGCTGCGCGGCTATGATGCGAAGCGGACGATCTTCTATGCGTCGGGCCGGGCCAGTCTGGAGACCAGCTACGCCTGGGCACTGTTCGCACGGCTTTACGGGCACAACAACCTGCCCGACAGCTCCAACATGTGCCACGAGACCACCTCAGTCGCGCTCAAGTCGACGATCGGCGCGGCGGTGGGCACCTGCCTGCTCGAGGATTTCGAGCATTGCGACGCGATCTTCTTCTTCGGCCAGAACACCGGCACCAACAGCCCGCGGTTCATCCACACGCTGACTGCGGCCCGCAAGCGGGGCTGCAAGATCGTTACCTTCAATCCCGTGCGCGAGAAGGGCCTGCTCGAGTTCCGCAACCCGCAAAGCATCCAGATGGTGACGGGCGGCAAGGAGAAGATCTCCCACCACTATTACCAGCTGAAGCCCGGCAGCGACATCTCTGCCATGCTCGGCATCGCCAAGCATGTACTGGCCGAGGAGGATCGCCGCGGCGGCGTGCTCGACCATGCCTTCATCGCCGAGCACACCCATGGCTTCGAAGCCTTTGCGGCGAAGGTTCGCAGCACCAGCTGGGAGACGATCGAGGCGGAGACCGGCCTGCCCCGCGCCGACCTGATCGAGGCGGCCGAGGTCTATATCCATTCCGAGCGCGCCATCGGCATCTGGGGCATGGGGCTCACCCAGCATGTTGGCGGCTATGACAATGTCGCGGGCGTGGTGAACCTCATGCTGCTGCGCGGCAATATCGGGCGGCTCGGCGCGGGCGTGTCGCCGGTGCGCGGCCATTCGAACGTGCAGGGCCAGCGGACCGTCGGCATTTCGGAGAAGCCCGAACTGGTGCCGCTCGATCGCCTGTCCGAGCAGTACGGCTTCCAGCCGCCGCGCGACGAGGGCTATACCACCGTCACCGGCTGCGAGGCGATCGTTGCCGGCGAGGTGGACGCCTTCCTCGGCCTGGGCGGCAACTTCCTGCGCGCCATCCCCGATCACCGAGTGATGGAGAAGGCGTGGACGAGGATGGGCCTGACGGTCCAGATCGCCACCAAGCTCAATCGCGGCCACCTCTTCTGCGGCGAAGCCGCCTATCTGCTGCCGACCCTGGTCCGCTCCGAGCGCGACCTGCGCGACGGCACCGCGCAGGTGGTAACGATGGAAGACAGCCTGAGCTGCATCCACGGCTCGATCGGCGAGGCCAAACCCGCCTCGCCCCACCTTCAGCCCGAAATGGCGATCATCGCCGGCATCGCCGAGGCGACGCTGGATCCCAACCCCAATGTCCCCTGGTCCGCCTGGGCGAACGACTATGCGCTGGTCCGCGACGCGATCGAGGCGACCTATCCGGACAAGTTCAAGGACTTCAACCAGCGCCTGTTCACCCCTGGCGGCTTCTTCAAGGGCAACACTGCCCGGGAGCGGCAGTGGGAGACGAAGAGCGGCAAGGCCGAGTTCACCGTCCCCGAACACCTCAACGCCACGGGCTTTGCCGACGCCGATGGTGTCTATCGGTTGATGACGCTGCGCTCGAACGACCAGTTCAACACCACCGTCTATGGCTATTCGGACCGGCTGCGCGGGATCGAGGGCAAGCGCGACGTGGTCCTGATCAGCCCGAAGGAAATGACGCGCGCGGGCTTGCAGGAAGGCCAGCGCGTCGCGCTGGTCGGGGACGATTCGGACGGCGTGGACCGGGTGGTCGAGGGGCTGGAAATCGTGCCCTTCGAACTGCCGGAAGGATGCATCGCCGGCTATTATCCGGAGCTCAACCCGCTGATCGCGCTGCGCCATCACGACGGGGCATCGAAGACCCCGGCAGCGAAATCGGTGCCGGTGCGCATCCGCATCTGACACCGTTCTGCGCGCGGAGGAGACGGCCGCCGGCTCTTGTCGGCGGCCGCGCTTGTGCGTAGGCAGCGACAACGTTGACAAACGATCCGGGAGGAGAGGACGACATGAAGCGACGTACCCTTGCGCTGGCCGCACCGCTGCTGGTGCTGGCCGCCACCACCGCTATCACCGCACCGGCGGTCGCCCAGCAGGCAGCGCGGCCCTGGACCAACGCCAAGCTCTCGCCCGACGCACGCGCCAAGCTCGTCCTCGCGCAGATGACCGAGGACGAGAAGCTGACGCTCGTCTTCGGACTGTTCGGCACCGATTTCGGCCCGAAGAACTTCAAGACCCCCGCCGAGGCGCGTCCCGGTTCGGCCGGCTATATCCCGGGCATCCCGCGCCTCGGTATCCCTGCCCAGTGGCAGTCGGACGCCGGCGTCGGCGTGGCGACCCAGGGCGGTGCGGAGCACAAGCGGCTGCGCACCTCGCTCCCCTCGGGCCTGGCCACCGCAGCGACCTGGGACCCGGCGCTCGCCTTCAAGGGTGGCGCGATGATCGGAGCCGAAGCGCGCGCCTCGGGCTTCAACGTGCTGCTCGCCGGCGGCGTCAACCTGCTGCGCGAGCCGCGCAACGGCCGCAATTTCGAATATGGCGGCGAGGATCCGCTGCTCGCCGGCACGATCGTCGGTGCCGAGATCGCCGGCATCCAGTCGAACCACATCATCTCCACCGTGAAGCATTATGCGATCAACGACCAGGAGACCGATCGCTTCAAAATGAACGCGGTGCTCGATCGCACCGCCGCGCGGATGAGCGACCTGCTCGCATTCAACTTCGCGATCGAGAAGGGCACGCCCGGCTCGGTGATGTGCAGCTACAACAAGGTCGACGGACTCTATGCCTGTGAGCAGCCCTGGCTGCTGACCGATGTGCTGCGCCGCGACTGGGGCTGGCAGGGCTATGTGATGTCGGACTGGGGTGCGACCCACTCCACCGTCGCCGCCGCCAATGCCGGCCTCGAGCAGGAATCGGGCTGGCCGTTCGACGAGCAGCCCTATTTCCGCGAGCCGCTCAAGGCCGCGATCGCCAAGGGCGAGGTGAGCAAGGCCCGCCTCGACGAGATGGCGCACCGCATCCTGCGCACGATGTTCGCGCACGGCCTGTTCGAGCATCCGATCACCGCCGCCCCGCTCGACCTCGCGCCCGCGATGCTCAAGGCGCATGCCGACGTGACCCGCGCCGATGCCGAGGCGGCGATCGTGCTCCTGCAGAACAAGGGCGACGTGCTGCCGCTGGTGGGCAGCGCCAAGCGGATCGTCGTGATCGGCGGCCATGCCGACAAGGGCGTGCTCGCCGGCGGCGGCTCGTCGCTGGTCTATCCGGTCGGCGGCAATGCCGTGCCCGGGCTGGAGCCCAAGGTGTGGCCGGGCCCGGTGATGTACCACCCCTCTTCGCCGCTCGAGGCGCTGCGTCGCCAGCTGCCCAACGCCACGATCACCTATGTCGACGGCAGCGATCCGGCGGCCGCGGCGGCTGCGGCCAAGCAGGCGGACGTGGCTGTGGTGTTCGCGACGCAGTGGGCCGGCGAGGCGTTCGACGTGTCGCTGAGCCTCACCGACAATCAGGATGCGCTGATCGACGCGGTGGCCGGCGCCAACGCCAGGACCGTCGTGGTGCTGGAAACCGGCGGCCCGGTGCTCACCCCCTGGGCGGACAAGACCGCGGCGATCCTCGAGGCCTGGTACCCCGGCACCGCCGGCGGCGAAGCGATCGCCAACGTGCTGACCGGCAAGGTCAATCCCTCGGGCCACCTCCCCGTCAGCTTCCCGCGCAGCCTCTCGCAGTTGCCCAAGCCCAGCGCGCCGAACGAAGGCGAGACGCGCTATGCCGAAGGCGCCGCGGTCGGCTACAAATGGTACGACGCGAAGGGCGACAAGCCGCAGTTCGCGTTCGGCCATGGCCTGTCCTACACCCGCTTTGGCTATGCGGGCCTCAAGGCCAGCGCGCCCAAGGGCCAGGTGACGGTAAGCTTCACCGTTCGCAACACCGGCACGCGCGCCGGCGCGGACGTGGCGCAGGTCTATGTCTCGGGCGAAGGCTGGGAAGCGCCGAAGCGGCTCGGCGCATTCCAGAAGGTGGCACTGGCGCCAGGCGCCTCGAAGCCGGTGACGGTCACCGTCGATCCGCGCCTCCTCGCGACCTTCGACGGCGCAACCAACCGCTGGAAGATCGCTGGGGGCAGCTACAAGGTGCTGCTCGGTCATTCCTCGGACGACATCGCCGCGACCACCACGGTCACCGTGCCGGCGCGCACGCTGCCGGCAAGCTGGCATCCCTGATCAACTGCCCCGCACGTCGTTCCCACGGCGTGCGGGGCTCACCGCTTAGGCGATGGAAATACGCCGACCTTCCGACGCACTCCGCTGTGCGGCCTCGATCAGCCGCAGCCCCGCCAGCGCGTCTTCCGCTGCAACCGGCACCGGCGCCTCCCCCCGAATCGCGGCGGCAACGCCGGCATAGAAGCGCCGATAATCGCCGCGCTCGGACGTGATGGTCTCCCGCGTCCCGTCCGGCAGGGTCAGCACGCCGTGCTGCGCCGGATCCTCGATGCCATGACCGGGATCTCGCACTGATCCCCCTGCCCGCATCGCTGCCTCCTGCGGATCCAGCCCGTATTTGACGAAGCTGCCGCCGCGGCCATGGATGCCGAAGCGCGGCCGGGGCGCAGCGATCATCCGCGAGCTCGCCAGCACCACGCGCCGCGCCCTATAGAACAGGGTCAGCGCGAAATAGTCGTCGACCGGGCTGTTGCCGCGCTGCCCCACCACATCGGCACTGACCGCTTCGGGCATGCCGAACAGCACCAGTATCTGGTCGAGCATGTGCGGCGCGAGGTCGAGCAACTGGCCCCCGCCGGGCGCTTCCTTCCAGGCCTGCGCCAGATCGGGGCGAAAGCGATCCCAATACGCCTCGAACAGCAGGATCTCGCCCAGCCGCCCGTCCTCGATCAGGCGCCGTACCGTGAGGAAGTCGCTGTCCCAGCGGCGATTGTGAAACGGCACGACGAACCGGCCGGCGGACTGCGCCTGGGCGATCAGCGCCTCCGCCTCGCGCGCGCTGGGGGTGAGCGGCTTGTCGATCACGACATGCTTGCCGGCCGCCAGCGCAGCCTGTGCCAGCGGAAAATGGGTGGGATTGGGGGTGGAGATCACTACCAGGTCGATGACAGGATCGGCGATCAGCGCCTCGGCGTCGGTCGCCGCCACGCCCGGATAGGCCGCCTGCACGGCCTCCGCACGCGAGGTGGCGACCGCAGCCAGTTCGAGCCCCTCGACCGCTTCGATCAGCGGTGCGTGGAAGGCGGTGCCGCCAAGGCCGAAGCCGATAAGGCCGGTGCGGATCATGCAGGTCTCCCGTTGCCGTGCTGCTGTCGCCTAGCGGGCGGGGCCGTACATTCCAAGCAAGTCCGTGCGGGGAAAGGGAAACCCGTCAGTTGGGCGGCGCGTCCGCACGCAGGCGCCGGGCGGCAAGCTCCGCCAGCCGGCGAAGGTCTGCACGCTGGCGGAACGACGCCGGACCATGCGGCCGGGTGTCGATCCCGCAGAGCGCGCCGACCGGGAACGGCCCGATCCGCACCGCCACGCCGGTATAGTGTCGCGCGCGTGGCCCGCCGCACACCAACGGGTTGGCGGCGAAGCGCGGATCCGCCCGCAGGTCGGGAATGGTCAACAGCCCCTCGGTGGTAGCGATGGTATGCGAGCAGAATGCGATCGCGCGCGGCACCTCGATCGCCGGCATGCCGACGACCCCCACCATGCGCTGCACGTCGCCGTCCGTAAGCGTCAGCATCGCGATCGGCGTCCGCAATATCCGGCACGTCTCCTCGAGAACGTCGCGGAGCGCCGCGTCGTCCGCAGCAATGGGCGCGATACCCCGCACCGCCTGCTGGCGTTCGGCCTCGTCAGCCGGCCGGAAGGCGGCGGAGAAGAAGTGCAGGCTCATGCGGCACGCCGATGATCGGAGCGAATGTCGAACGCGATCCGGATGGCGTTCTTGCCGCTGCGCTTCACCTCCAGCATCGCCTCATCGGCCAGCTTGAGCAGGCGCTCGGTATCGTAGGCCGCAGCGGCATCGACCACCACCGCGCCCATGCTGCAGGTTACCGCATGGCCGGTGGCGCGCAACGCCTCGCTCAGCCGGGCATGGAGGCTCTCGGCCACCTGTTCGGGCAATGCGTCGGGTTCGATCGCGAGCAACGCACAGAATTCGTCGCCGCCTAGGCGGGCAAACAGATCGTCGGCCCGCATCCGGGCGCGCGCTTCGTCCGCGAAGCGGCGCAGCACCGCGTCGCCTGCCGCATGGCCATGCCGATCGTTGACCGCCTTGAAGCCATCCAGATCCATGTACAGTAGCAGCAGCGCGGCGCCCTGCCGCCGCCGGCTGCGGGCAACCCGCTCGATCTGGCTGCGGAACGCGCCCCCGTTCAGGGAGCGCGTGAGATAGTCGGTGGAGGCGCGCCAGCGTTCGCTGTCGATCGTATGGCGCAAGGTCGCCACCATCAGCACGATCATGATCGCGCTGGCCGCGCGCGTCGCCGTGTTCCAGATGGCAATCGCGGCCGTCAGGCCGGTCTGGTCGACCGCCGGAATATAGCCGAAGCCGTTGATCCACGATCCGATCGCCACCGAGCCGAGCACGATCGCGACGCCGACGCGTTCGCGCAGCGTCCAGGCGGCGAGGCAATCGACGAAGAGGTAGCCGATGGTGAGCGATACCGAAGGCCCTGTGAGCCAATCGGCGCACACGGCGGCGGCAAAGGCGATGCTCACCGCCAGCCACGCCTGGCGGCGATCTAACCACATCGTCCATCGAAAACTGCGCATCATCGCCTTGATCAAGGCCGACTGCGGCGGCGGTGCCTTCACGCGATCCAACTCCCCCAAAGGCTCCCCAGCCCTCTGCGCCCGAATGCCTTAACAGGCTGGAAACACAAGCGTGTGCAAGTTACCGCTCCGGAAAACTACGAGGCGCGCTCAATTGCGCGCGGCGAGCAGCGCCAGGGCGGCGTCCATTACGGGCACCGGTCGCGCTTCGGCAGGAGCGTCGCCCGCGAAAAAGGCGAAGGTCAGCACCGCGCCGCTTGCCGCCTGCAGCGTGCCGGCAAGGGCGTGGGTGCCGGCCAGCGTTCCGGTTTTGGCCGTCAGCCGCCCGGCCAGCGGGCCGTCGCGAAAACGGCGCGAGAGCGTGCCATCCACGCCGCCCACCGGCAGCGTTGCCCACCAGGCGGCGCCCCAGGGCTGGCCCGAGGCCCAGCGCAGGAACGTCACCATGGCGCGCGGGGTGACCCGATTATAGGTCGACATGCCGGAGCCGTCGGCGAAGCTGTAGCTCCAGCGCGGCACGCCGGCCTGGACGAGCAGCGCGGAAACCACCTTCTCGCCCGACTCGATGTCGCCCTTGCCCAGCCGGCGCAGCAGCAATTCGGCGTGAAGGTTGTCGCTGGTCTTGTTGGTATGCCGCACGTCTTCCGCGAGCGGCGGCGGAGTGAGGCGGGCGATGACGACGCCCGCCCCCTCTGCCGGCTCCCCTGCATCGCTGCGATGCCGGACCCGCACCGTGCCGCGTACCTGCACGCCGCGCGCCTCGAGCATCGTCCGGAAGCGCCAGGCAGCCCCTTCCGCAGGATCGTCCAGGCCGACGCTCCGCAGGACAACCGCCCCGCCCAGCGGCATGGCGCCGCGAAGATGGAGGGTGCGATCGAATGGCCGGCGATCCAGCACGACGGATGCCGCGCCTTGCGCCACCGTCGCCGTGCGATTGTCGAGCGCGAAGAGCCCGGGTGCCTCGACCCGGAGCGTGGCACCGATATCGCCGGGTGCGATGCGCACCACGGCCTGGTTGTCGTCCAGCGTCAGCGCCGAAACCGCTGCGCCTGATCGCGTGCCGATGTTGTTCCAGCCCATCCCGGGGCTCCAGCGCAGGTCCAGAAACGCGCGGTCGTCGCCGATCACGTCCCCCACCGTGCGCGTCCGCTGTGCCACCGCGTCCGCCAGGGTGGCCAGGCAATCGACCGTGCAGTCGACAGCGCTCGACAGCCGGGCATCGCCATGTCCTTCCAGCACCACGTCCTGACCTTCGAGCCGCACGACCGCGCCACCGCTCGCATCGGGATCGTTCACGGGGAGCAACGCGAAGGCCGCGGCTGTCGTGACCAGCTTGGTCGTGGAGGCTGGCTGAAACCGCTCATCGGGATGGATCGCGACGATCTCGCGCCCCGCCGAGTCGACGACCAGCAGGCCGAATCGCGTGCCCGACCCTGCCTGTGCCAGCAGCGTCTCCACCTCTGCCTGAAGGCCGGTTTGCGCCGACACGGGGGTGCTCAGGATCAAGAGCGGCAGCAGGACGAGGCAGCGAAGAAACGGCATCGCGGATCCCTAGCCTTGCGCACCCGGTTACGAAAGCAGGCGCTTTCCGCTTGCACCGGCGGCGACACCGGTTACCTCTGCCGCACCGTACCTGCCGCCAGGCGCTTCCGCCTTCTCTGCCGCTAACCTATATCGGTGCCCATGACCCCAGCCCTGTTCCAGATCGATCCACGCGACCCGGTCGCCACCGCGCTGCGCGACGTGGCCGCAGGCGAGACGGCGCTCGGCGTCACCGTCACAGAGCCGATCCCCAAGGGCCACAAGGTGGCGTTGCGCACGATCGACGTCGGTGCGCCGGTCCACAAGTTCGGCTTCCCGATTGGCCGCGCGACCCAGCCAATCGCTGCCGGCGACCATGTCCACACGCACAATGTCGCCACGGCACTGGAGACCAGCGGTAGCTACGCCTATCGGCCCGCGCTGGAAGCGGAGGCTGGCGCGGACGCCCCCGGCTTCCTGGGCTATCGGCGCGCCAACGGCCGGGTCGGCACCCGCAACGAGATCTGGATCCTGCCGACGGTCGGTTGTGTCGGGCGCACGGCGGAGAAGATCGCGGCGCAGGCGGGCCAGCGCTTCGCCGGCCGGGTGGATGGCATCCATGCCTTCGCCCATCCGTTCGGCTGCTCGCAACTGGGCGACGATCTGGAAGGCACCCGCGCCATCCTCACGGCGCTGGCCAACCACCCCAATGCAGGCGGCGTCCTGCTGGTTGGACTTGGTTGCGAATCCAACCAGATGCGAGGCATGCTCGAGGGTGTTTCGCACCCCAATCTGCGGACCATCGGCGCCCAGGCGGCGGGGGACGAGATCGAGGAAGGAATTGCGCTCGTAGAAGAACTTGTTGCCGAAGCTGAACATTTCGTGCGAACGCCGGAACGCTTGTCCGAACTCGTTCTTGGGGTAAAGTGCGGCGGCTCAGACGGATTCTCAGGATTGACGGCCAACCCCCTGGTTGGACGAATGAGCGACGCAGTGACCGCGGCAGGCGGCACTGCCATCCTTACCGAAATCCCGGAAATTTTCGGCGCCGAGCAACTGCTGATGGCGCGCGCAGCCGACGAAGCGGTGTTCGACCGCATCGTTGCCCTGGTGAACGGCTTCAAGGCCTATTTCACCCGCCACGGCGAGCCGGTTTCCGAGAACCCCTCGCCCGGCAACCTCGCCGGCGGCATTACCACGCTGGAGGAGAAGTCGCTGGGCGCGGTGCAGAAGGCGGGCCACGCCACGGTCACGGACGTGCTCGGCTATGGCGGACAAGTGCAGCGGCGCGGGCTGACCCTGCTCGAGGCACCGGGCAACGACGCGGTCTCGTCGACCGCACTCGCCGCCGCCGGAGCGACCGTGATCCTGTTCACCACCGGTCGCGGCACGCCGCTCGGCTTCCCCGTTCCGACAGTGAAGATCGCCTCCAACAGCGATCTCGCTGCGCGCAAGCCGGGCTGGATCGATTTCGATGCAGGACAGGTGCTGGCAGAAGGCATGGACGATGCAGCAGCGGCGCTCCTCGAGCGAATCGCCGCCATCGCCTCCGGCACGGCGACGGCGGCCGAACGCAACGGCGAGCGGGAAATCGCCATCTGGAAGCGCGGGGTCACGCTCTAGCCGCCAAAAGGTTCCCGGCCCCGTGCGATAAACGCGTGCTGCAACGCGGCGATCCGCATTTCCCCTGCATTGCTGCCGAAAGCTGAAAGGCTTAGAGCCGAAAGCGTGGAAGCGATCGGGGTCGTGAACATGGCAGAATTCTTCGTTTTCGTGTATGCAATGGCTTCCGGTTTCGTGCTGCTGACGATGCAGCGCAACCGCCGCGAACAACGCGCCGATGCGCCGATGGTGACCTTGGTCGGCTGGGGACTCTTCTCGCTGTCGTCCACGCTTGCCTTGCTGCTGGGCGCCGTCGCCCTGGCACTCGCGCTGGGGCTGCGCATGCCGCTGCCCGCCGGCTTCGAGACCTTCGCGCTCTAAGCCAGCGATGCCGCTCTACGCCTTTGGAGGCAAGGCGCCGCAGATTGCCGACACCGCCTGGGTGGCGCCCAGCGCCGAGCTGATTGCCGATGTACAACTGGGCGGCGAGGCCAGCATCTGGTTCGGTGCCGTGGTGCGCGCGGACAATACGCCGATCGTAATCGGCGCGCGCAGCAACATCCAGGAAGGCGCCCTGCTCCATTCCGATCCTGGCGCGCCGCTGACGATCGGAACCGAGGTCACCGTCGGCCATCATGCGGTACTGCATGGCTGCACGATCGGCGACGGCAGCCTGATCGGCATGGGCGCGATCGTGCTCAATCGCGCCGTCATCGGACCGGAATGCATCGTCGGCGCCGGCGCACTGGTGACCGAGGGCAAGGAATTTCCCGCCGGCCATCTGATCGTCGGCAGCCCTGCGCGTGCCGTCCGCCCGCTCGACGACGCGCAGCGCGCGATGCTGCGGGCGAGCGCCGCGCTGTATGCCGCCAAGCAGCGCGAATATGCCGCAGGACTGGTGCGAATCGACTGATTCGCGGGATTCTTGCTTTGATTCGGCCGCGGGCACTCCGGCAATGGTCGCATGCCGTAACGTCCGCTAGCCCCGCCTAGACAGGCTTCGTAGCTGCGGTATCACTCAAGCATGGCGCTACCGGCACTCTTCGATCGTCTGCGGCTTCCCGTCATCGGCTCGCCGCTGTTCATCATCTCCTGCCCCGAACTGGTCATCGCCCAGTGCAAGGCCGGCATTGTCGGGTCGTTCCCGGCGCTCAATGCGCGGCCGCAGAGCCAGCTCGACGAGTGGCTGCACCAGATCACCGAGGAACTGGCCGCCTGGGATCGCGACCACCCGGACACGCCCGCCGCGCCGTTCGCGGTCAACCAGATCGTCCATCGCTCCAATCCGCGGCTCGAGGAAGACGTCGCCACCTGTGCGAAGTGGAAGGTGCCGATCGTCATTACCTCGCTGGGCGCGCGCCCGGAGCTCAACGACGCCGTGCATGGCTGGGGCGGCATCACGCTTCATGACGTGATCGACGACCGCTTCGCCCACAAGGCGATCGAGAAGGGCGCAGACGGGCTGATCCTGGTCGCAGCCGGCGCCGGAGGCCATGCCGGGCGCCTGAGCCCCTTCGCGCTGGTGCAGGAAGTGCGGGCGTGGTTCGACGGCCCGGTGGCGCTGTCGGGGTCGATCGCGACCGGCGGCGCCATCCTGGCGGCCCAGGCGATGGGCGCCGACCTAGCCTATATCGGCTCCCCCTTCATCGCCACCGACGAGGCCAATGCGATTGCCGCCTACAAGCAGGCGATCGTCGATAGCCACGCCGAGGACATCGTCTATTCCAATCTGTTCACCGGCGTACACGGCAATTACCTGCGTGCGTCGATCGTCAATGCCGGCCTCGATCCGGAGAATCTGCCCGAGAGCGATCCCAGTGCGATGAACTTCGGCGGCGCCAAGGCGTGGAAGGATATCTGGGGATCCGGTCAGGGCATCGGCGCGGTCCATGCGGTGGAACCGGCCGCCACGCGAATAGCCCGGATGCGCGAGGAATATGCCGCCGCGCGGGCGCGCCTCGCTCTTTAGCGCTTAAAAGGCGCCGGCGAGCCGATCGAGCATCCGACGTGCCGGGCTGGGCACCGCCACCGGCACGTCCAGCGACGAGTCGAGCCGAGCGACGCGGCGATACAGTTCCATGCTCGAACGGACGATCCCGGCCGCTTGCTCGGGCATCTCGGCAAGCAGCGCCGCATCGGATTCGGGCGCCGGCCCCAGCCGCCGCGCGGGCGTGCGCGCCTCGTCCAGCGCTAGCTCGCCCGCATCCACCGCGCGCTGGGTGAGCAGCCAGGCGATGACGTGCATCAGGCGCGTCGTGACCTTCAGCGACTCACAGGAAAAGGCAACGCGGTTCAGCGCGTCCAGCGTCTCGCGCTCGTCGCGCCCGAGCTGGTCGAAATAGCCCCGCGCTTCATCGGCCAGCACCATCGCTTCGACATAGAGCGAGTCGACCAGTCGCCGATGGATCGTGGCGGTTTGCTGCCCCTTCATGCCCCTAGCCGTGCCATAGCCGAGCCCGGAACGAAACGGTCAAAATCAGCGGCGTTGCGCCAGGCCGGAACGGTCACGCGATGATGTCCGGAATAAGCTGATCCTCGCATAGCGAAATCTCGTCGCGCAGCTTGAGCTTGCGCTTCTTCAGCCGGGCAACCTGCAGCTGGTCGCGCGTCCCGCTGCCGACCAGCGCGGCGATCGCCGCGTCGAGATCGCGATGCTCGGCGCGCAACGCTTCCAGTCGCCGCCGAATCTCGCTGTCGTCCATCTACGCCCCCGTACGCCCGATTCGCCTGAGCGAATGCCCTCGGCACGAACCATCGCGACTTTTCCGCCATCTGTCGATCAGTGATGATTCTGCACGCGACAAGCAGCGCGAATCGTGATGTAGTTAGGACCCCTCGGACCTGTTTGTAGGAGGACTGCTTCATGCATACCGCGCATCTTTCGGCACTTACGGCCAAGCATTCGCAGCTGGACAAGCGAATCGCCACCGAAACGCAGCGCCCCCTCCCCGATCATTTGCTGATTGCCGAACTGAAGAAACAGAAGCTGCGCGTCAAGGAAGAGATGGCGCGCTAGCCAAATCATCCACAGTTTATTTACCATGGTCTTGGCCCGTGGGATGAATCGATCCCCACGGGCCCCGATCCGTATAGCTGTGCATCGTCCAGAGATGACCACCGGGGCGATGCGGGCCGAACGGCAAAGGGCCCGACGCCTGGCCGAGCCCACCGAAATTCCAGACTTTGTTAACGCAGCATCATCGCCGCGTAAGGATCGGCTTCACATAGACCGGCGTCTGCGTGCCCCCGCCCACCGGCTTGCGCGCGAGCTTGGGATCGATCTCGTTGTCAAAGGCCACCCCTACCCGGCCCTCGGCCGCCCAGGCGATCTTGCCCTTCACCCAGCCGACGCCGCGTACCTCGATCTCCACCGGCGTGCGCAGCCCGATCGGCGCGGTATATTCCGCCATCAGGCCACCCGAGGAAAGATTGCGGACGCGCACCATGCCTGCGTCCGCGCCATCCACGCGCAGTTGCGCGGTCAGCAGCAAGCTGTCGCGGGCCCCGCTGCGCTTGCCGGCAAAATCGTCGGCGGACAGGGTATTGGCGGGAATATAAGACTGCTGGTCCATTGTTGGCTCTCAAACGCGGATTCGCACCCAGAGGTGAGTAGACCAACAAGTCTTAACGAAAGGATTAACCGGAATCCGCTCCGGTATTTTGCCGGAGCGGATTACGACGTAGATTCTACTCGTCCCGGCTGATTTTCTCGTTCCGTTCGTGCCGCTCCTGCGCCTCGACGGTCATCGTCGCGGTCGGACGCGCCTCGAGGCGACCAAGCGGAATCGGCTCTCCGGTCACTTCGCAATAGCCATATTCCCCCTCATCGATCCGGCGCAGCGCCGCATCGATCTTGGAAATCAACTTGCGCTGGCGATCGCGCGTGCGCAGTTCGATCGACCAGTCGGTTTCGCTGGAGGCGCGGTCGGTGAGATCCGCCTCCCGGAGCGGCTCCGACTGCAGTTGGTTCAAGGTGCCGGCCGCCTCGCGATAGATCGCGTCCTTCCAGGCGTTCAGCTTGGCACGGAAATATTCCTGTTGCCGGGGATTCATGAAGGGTTCGTCGTCGGTCGGCCGATAACCGTCATCGCCGTCATTCGCGGCGGGAGGAAGGTGCTCTTCAAAACGGCCCAAAACAGTTGCCATTCCCACTCTCCACACCAGTCTTCCCGGTGGCACGCCGCCAGGGAGACCGCATTGCCCGCAGGCGCTATACTTTCGCGCTCAGCGGTTAACAAGCGGATGCTGCGAAAGCTTTTTGCTGCAATTCCCTATACTCCAGTAGAAATTAGCCCCTGCTGAACCAGCCGGGCCAATTTCCACAGCCTATCGCACCAAGTTCCCAAGCCAAGAACGTTGCGCATCCAGGGCCGTCCTGAAAACGAACATTGACGACTTGCTGTCCCGCAATGAACCCGCGGGACCAGGCATGCGCTTCTGCGACGCAGCCGCAGTATAACGGCCAGCGCGCGCCGGGCGGCCTATGCGTCCCGCAAGGCGCGCTCGATCTCCGGCACCGGATGGTCGGTCAGATCCTTGGCGAGTTCCCCGGCCAGACGATCGGTCACGCTGGCATGGTAATGTTTGCGCAGCTCCCCCAGCGTCTTGGGCGGCGCGACGATGATCAGCGATTCAAAGCTGTTGTGCAGCGCCTCCTCGCGGAGCAGACCGGCCACTTCGGCCGCGAAGCGATCCTCTTCCAGCTGATGGAAATCGGTCTCGCCCATCGTGCCGCGCGCCGGGGCGAATCCCGCGCCGCCGCCCTGGGCATGCATCGCGCCGCCCTGCGCCCCCGCCGGCGCGCCGGGCCCCGACTGGGTCGACGACGACCGTCCCGACGAATCGGTCTTCTGGTCCGAGGTCTTGGGATTGGGGTGCAGCCGCTTCTCCACCAGCTGGAGGTTGAGAAACTCGGCATCGCCCTGGTTGCGCAGCATCAGCAGCTTGCGGCCATCCGCCACCACCACCATCGCGTCGTGCGGAACCTGCATTGCACTCTCCTGTCGTTCGTTGATAGAGGAGAAACGGCCGGGCGCGGCCGGGGTTGCGCGCTCCGCGGGGCCCCGCCATAGGCTGGGCCCATGCACGACATCCGCTTTCTTCGCGATCATCCCGAAACCTTCGACCAGGGTCTCGCCAAGCGCGGCCTGGAGCCGCAGTCGGAGGCGCTGCTGGCGCTCGATGAACGGCGCCGCGCGCTGGTGACCGAGCTGCAGGCCGGCCAGGCCCGCCGCAACGAAGCCTCGAAGGCGATCGGTGCCGCCAAGGCGAAGAAGGACGAGGACGCCGCCGCCGCGCTGATGGCGGAGGTGACGATCCTCAAGGAACGGCTGCCGATGCTGGAGGCCGAGGAGAAGGCCGTGGGCGAGGAACTGGAAGGCCGGCTCGCCGCGCTTCCCAACCTGCCCTATCCGGACGTGGCGCTGGGTGCCGACGAGAACGACAATGTCTTCGTCCACGAGCGCGGCACCGTTCCCGGCTTTGCCTTCGCGCCCAGGGAGCATGACGCGATCGGCCCTGCACTCGGGCTCGATTTCGAGACCGGGGCCGGCATGTCCGGCGCGCGCTTCACCTTCGTGCGCGGCCAGGCCGCCCGACTGCACCGCGCGCTCGGCCAGTTCATGCTCGACACGCTGACCGGCAGCTATGGCTATGAGGAATGCGTGCCGCCGCTGCTGGTGCGCGACGAGGCGCTGTTCGGCACCGGCCAGTTGCCCAAGTTCGCCGAGGACCTGTTCCAGACCACCGACGGCCGCTGGCTGATCCCCACTGCCGAGGTGAGCCTGACCAACGCCGTGCGCGAGAAGATCCTGAGCGAGGAGGAGCTTCCGCTCCGCCTCACCGCCCTCACCGCCTGCTTCCGCTCCGAGGCCGGTGCGGCCGGCCGCGACACCCGCGGCTTCATCCGCCAGCACCAGTTCGAGAAGGTCGAGATGGTGTCGATCACCACGCCGGACCGATCCGAGGCCGAGCATGAGCGGATGACCGCCGCGGCCGAGGACGTGCTGACCAAGCTCGGCCTCGCCTTCCGCCGGATGAAGCTGTGCAGCGGCGACATGGGCTTCACCGCGGCGCGCACCTACGACCTCGAGGTCTGGCTGCCGGGCCAGGACCGCTACCGCGAGATCTCGTCCTGCTCGACCTGCGCCGACTTCCAGGCCCGCCGGATGAACGCGCGCTACCGGCCCGAGGGCGAGAAGGGCACGCGCTTCGTCCACACGCTCAACGGTTCGGGCCTGGCGGTCGGCCGCACGCTGGTCGCGGTGCTGGAGAACTACCAGCAGGAGAATGGCGCCGTGGCCGTGCCGGCGGTGCTCCAGCCCTATCTGGGCGGACTCGCGCTGCTCGAGCCGCGCGGCTGATGCGGATCCTCCTCACCAACGACGACGGCTATCACGCCCGTGGGCTGGCGGTCCTGGAGCGGATCGCGCGGACGCTTTCGGACGACATCACGATCGTCGCCCCGGCTGAGGAGCAATCGGGCAAGGGCCGCTCGCTGACACTCACCGAGCCGTTCCGCGTCCGCCGCCACGGCGACAATCGCTATGCGGTGAAGGGCACGCCCACCGACTGCGTGATGTTCGCGCTCGCCGAGGTGATGCAGGACGCCAAGCCCGACCTGATCCTGTCCGGCGTCAACCGCGGCGGCAATCTGGCCGAGGACGTCAGCTATTCGGGCACCGTCTCGGCCGCAGCCGAGGGCGCGCTGGCGGGTATCCGCTCGGTCGCGCTCAGCCAGCGCTACGCCCGCAGCGGCATGGGCGACGCGGTGCCCTTCGATACGGCCGAGACCTGGGGCGAGCGCGCGCTGCGGCCGCTCCTGACCATGAACTGGGCGCCGCGCACGCTGGTCAACATCAACTTTCCGCCGATCGCCGCCGATGCGGTGCAGGGCATCAAGGTCGTGTCCCAGGGGCTGCGCGACTATGGTCGCGTCGGGCTCGACAAGCGCGTCGATCCGCGTGGCTTTCCCTATTACTGGCTGGCGATGGGCCGCCTGCCCCACCAGCCGGTACCCGATACCGATCTCGATGCGATCGAAGCCGGCTTCGTGACGGTGACGCCGCTCCACCTGGATCTTACCCACCGCGAGTCGATGGATCGGCTGCGCGGCGCCTATGAGGGCTGAACGCCGATGCCGATGATGGACCGCCTGTTGCCGATCGCGATGCTCTGTGCGTCGAACGTGTTCATGACCTTCGCCTGGTATGGCCATCTGAAGTTCAAGAACGCCCCGCTCGTGCTGGTCATCCTGATCAGCTGGGGCATCGCGCTAATCGAATATTGCTTCGCCGTACCCGCCAACCGGATGGGCAGCGCGGTCTATTCGGCAGCGCAGCTGAAGGGCATGCAGGAGGTGATCACCCTCACCGTCTTCGCCGGCTTCTCGGTGCTGTATCTCGGCCAGCGGATCACGATCAACCACCTGATCGGCTTTGCGCTGATCGCGGCGGGCGCCTTCTTCCTCTTCCGCACGCACAACTGAACCGGCGGCCCGACGGGGCGTTCCTTATGCGAAGGAGAGCGCCATGACCCCCGAACCCACCCGCGACGCACCGGAAACCCAGCCGGGCACCGCCCATCAGCCCGACGGCACCGACAGCTCGGCCGAATGGAATGCCGAGATCGCCGACAAGAACATGATCCCGGACGAGGGTTCGAAGGCCTAGCCTGCGAGAAACTCGACCAGCGCGTCGCCCAGCTCCGGCCGGGTGACGGCGCTCATGTGATTGCCCGGAATCTCGATGAACAGCCCGTAGGGCAGCAGGTCCGCCACTTCCTTGGCTGACCCATTGTCATAATCCTCCGCGCCGGAAATCACCGCGGTCGGCTGGGTGATGCCGGCAATCTCGTCGCGCGGCGTGTCGACAAAGGTGTCGAGGATCCGCAGCAGCGCGACCGGGTCGCCCTTGGTCGTCTTGAGGAAGGCCTCGGTCAGCCATTCGGAGCTGCCGCGCTGAAAGCTGCCGAGGTTGGTCAGCACCCGGTGGAAATAGGCGCCGCGCCCCTGGGTCGCGACCAGCCCGTCCAGCCCCATGCCGGAAAGCACCACCTTGTCGGGCGCGGCCCCGTTCGCCAGCATCCGCACCACGGTGCGCGCGCCCAGCGAATAGCCGCCCAGATCATACTCGGTCAGGCCGAGATGGGCGATCAGCGCGGCATTGTCGTGCATCAGCACGTCGGGCGGATAGGCGGCGGAATCATGCGGCTTGGCGCTGTGCCCATGCGCGCGCAAATCGGGCAGGATCACCCGGCGACCGCGCGCCGCAAGCTTGGCGGCATGGCCGTACTTGATCCAGTTGACCTCCGCATTGGAGAAATAGCCGTGGATCAGCACCACCGGCCGCCCTTCCCCCATTTCGGTCCAGGCGATCTCCTGCCCATCGAAGCTGGCAAAGCGGTGCGTTTCAGTCGGGTAGTCGGCCAAGTGCGTCCATCCATCGTTTGACGACGTTCGGGTTGTCCTCGGTGCGGTATCGGGGCAGCGCGGTCGTGTCGAGCCACTGTTCGTGCATGCTCTCGACCGCATAATGGTGGCGCGGCTGAAAGCGGCCCGGCGAATCGAAGCTGCCGACGGTCAGGTCCATGGTCTCGCCGTCGAGGAATTCGAAGGTGAGCGGCGTGCCGCATTCCCGGCAGAAGCCGCGCTCGGCGATCGGCGAGGAGCGATAGCGATCGGGCGCACGCTCCCATCGCACCTCGGCCTTGCACACGCCCTTGAACGCGATCGACACGCCGCCGGTCGCCCGCTGGCACATGCGACAATGGCAGAGATAGGCATCGTCATTCTCGATCTGCACCGCATAGCGGATCCGCCCGCACTGGCAGCCGCCCCGAACTTCCTCCGCCATGTTCTTCTCCCGCGCGAATAATCCTGTGCAGACAGCGCTTTTGACCGCGAAGAGGATCCACCGCGCTCCGCCGATCCCGATCCGAGGCTGAACCGATCGCCTATAATCAATACGGGACTTACCGCATTGCTGCAGCCGATGGGCCGCACCGCCAACTTAACGGATCAACGATGGTACAGCGCTTCCAGAATCTTCCGCTCGCCACCAAGACGACAATCCTTGCCGTCTGCGGCCTGCTATTGCTGGCGACCGCTACCTTCTTCGTTGCAGATCGCGCACTTACCGCCCAAGCGGCCCAAACCGCGGCAGAGCGACAGGAAGTCAACATGCGGGTCGCCTGGCAGGTGCTGCATGGGCTCGGCAGCGATTTCCGCGTCGAAGGCGAGGACCTCTATGTCGGCAGCCACAAGCTCAACAACTGGGACGCGCCGGTCGACACCGTGAAGCGCCTGGTCGGCGGCACCGCGACGATCTTCCGCGGCGACATGCGGATCGCGACCAATGTGACCAAACCCGATGGCAGCCGGGCGGTGGGCACGCCGCTGGCCCGCAACGCCGCCTATGCAACGGTGCTGGAAAAGGGCCAGCCCTATCGCGGCACCGCCGACATTCTCGGCAAGCCCTTCTTCACCGCCTATGATCCGATCAAGGACGCCTCGGGCAAGACCATCGGCATCCTGTTCGTCGGGATCCCCGAAAGCGACGTGATGGGAGCGATCGGCAACGCGCGCTGGATGCTGGCACTATCGGCCGCGGTCATCTCGCTGGCGATTGCCGCCTCGGCGTGGTTCGGCGGCCGCGCGATGTTCGGTCCGCTCGTGCAGATGACGACCGCCATGCGCGCGCTCGCCGCCGGCAAGGTCGATGTCTCGATCCCGAACCATGTCGCAACCGACGAGATCGGTGCCATGGCGGAGGCACTCGCCCATTTCCGTACGTCCGAGATCGCTCGCCAGCAGGCCGAAGCGCGCGACCGCGACGCGGAAGCAGCGCGGGAACGCGCGATGGACGTGCTGGGGCAGGCACTCGCGAAAGTTTCCGGCGGCGACCTGACCGCCGATATCGGCGACGACTTCCCGGCCGATTACGCGAAGCTCGCCACCCATTTCCGCTCGGCGATCGGCAGCCTGCGCGAGCTGATCGGAGCGGTTCTGGAAGGGACGGCCTCGATCCGCACCGGCTCGCAGGAAATTGCCGGCGCTTCGGAGGATCTGGCACGCCGGACCGGGGCCACTGCCGCCAGCCTCGAGCAGACCGCGGCGGCGATCACCCAGATGAACCAGCGGATCGACGCCACCGCCTCCGCTGCCGGCGTGACCGTGCAGCGCGCCGATCAGGCGATCGGCGTCGTCGGGTCGGGCCGCTCGACCGCAGACGAGGCCGTGCAGGCGATGACGCGCGTGTCGGACAGCGCCAAGGGCATCGACAGCGTCATCGAGGGGCTGGACAAGATCGCGTTCCAGACGCGCGTTCTCGCGATGAACGCGGCCGTCGAGGCCGGTCGTGCGGGTGAGGCGGGCCGTGGCTTTGCCGTTGTCGCAGATCTCGTCTCCGCGCTGGCCATGCGTGCCGAAGAAGAAGCCAAGCGCGCCCGCGACCAGCTCACCGTCACCCAGTCCGAAGTGGAAGTCGCCCGCGATGCGGTCGAGCGGGTCGATCATGCGCTTGCGGCGATCGTCGACACCGTGGGCGAGGTGCACCAGCTCCTCGGCGGCATGGCGGCCGACAACCAAGCGCAGTCGACCGCGATCCGCGAGATCAGCACCGCGATCGGCGACATGGACCGCGCGACCCAGCAGAACGCGGCCATGGTCGAGCAGACCTCCGCCGCCGCCCGCCAGCTGACCGAGCAGGTCGCGCGTCTCGATGCCCATGCGGCCACCTTCCGCACCGGCGGCGAGCAGTCGCCACTGCGCCGGCCCGCCCTACGGGCACCGCGTACGCCACCGGTTCCCGCGCCGGCAGCCAGCGCTGCGCCGGCCCCGGCAATGGCGGACGGCGACGACTGGGCCTCGTTCTGAACGACTCTACAGGGCCTATTCGACCGTGTCATCCAAAGGAAAAGCGGGCCGGAGCGATCCGGCCCGCTTTTCCTTTGAATACCCGCTCGAAGGTTGCTGCGTGCCCGTGCCCGGCCGGCGGCCAGGTACGTGCCGCAACTTTTCAGCGCGCGGCGGTCTGCTGGCGCTTGTCGAGATAGTGCAGCCCTGCGGTTGCTACCGCGTGCGAGGTCGCAAGGCGATTGGAAACCACCGTCATCGGCACATCTGCCTGCGCCAGAACGTCGCGGTACAGTGCGCGCGCCTGCTCGGTCCGGCCAGTGGCGTAATAGACGGCGGCGAGGTTCAACTGAACGTCGGGTCGCACACCTGTCTGCATTTGAGTCAGAAGCTTCTGTTCGGCCTTCGCATAGGCGCCGCTCATGATCTCCCGCGCCGTGACCGTGCCGTCCTGGGCGGCGGCCGGCGAAACCATGGCGAGCATCGGCACCAAGGCCGACGCGACAAGTTTGATCGACATACATCTCTCCTTAGACGTTACATCGAAGCTACACTTTTATGACACTTCGGTGACGTAGGAGTGACACTAATGCGTCGATCTAGCAACCCCGCATTTGCGCTTAGGATAAGGAGGCCACGCCCCCCCCCTCTGCGTACCGCCCCGAGACACGCTGGCGCAGCAGCCCCGGGCCATTCGGACACTCCGCCCGCCGGACGCCCCAACCGGGCCGGCCGGGCACAAAAAAAGGCGGCCCCGAAGGGCCGCCTTCCCAAAATGCTCTGACCGCGTCGCGGATCAGAAGTCGTTGCGATACTGTTCGTTGCCGACGAAGCCAAGCTTCGTCACGTTCGCACGCTTGATGATTGCCAGCACGCGGTCGACCACGTCGTACCGCGCCTGCGGATCCGGCTGGAAGTGCAGCTCGGGCTCCGGCGAACGCTGCAGCGAAGCGTCCAGATACTGGCGCAGCATCACGTCGTTGATCGGCATGCTGTTCCAGAACACCTGGCCCTGCGCGTCGATATAGACCTTGTTCTTGTCCGGCTCGACGGGCGGTGCGCTGTTGGGGCTCGGCTGCGGCAGATCCACCTTCACCGCGTGCGTCTGGACCGGAATGGTGATGATGAACATGATGAGGAGCACGAGCATGACGTCGATCAGCGGCGTCGTGTTCATGTCCATCATCGGCTCGCCGTCATCACGGCCTGCGCTCATTGCCATTGTCGTAACTCCTTAAGCGGACCGATCAGAGCCGGGTCGTCGTCGAACCGGGCTCCGGTTCCGAGATGAAGCCGACCTTCACGAAACCCGCCATCTGCATCGTGTAGATGGTGCCGCCGATGCAGCGATAGGGCGTGTTGATGTCGCCGCGGATATGAACTTCGGGAAGTTCGAGACCAGCGGCATTCGGGCCACCCTGACGATCGATCTCAGCCTTGAGCTTGGCGACCGCGCGGTCGAGCAGCTCGGTGTGATTGACTCGGGTCAGGCCCCAGAAGATCTCACAACCGTCCGGACCGCCCTTGACCGAGAGCGAGACGTTCTCGGGCTTGGTGGTGGTCGGCTCGAACTGAACCTTCGGCAGCGTGAGGTCGATCGTCTGGATAACAACGGGAACGGCGATAAGGAAGATGATCAGGAGCACCAGCATCACGTCCACGAGGGGCGTGGTGTTGATGTCCGACATCGGTACGTCGTCGCCGCCGCTGCCTGTGCTAATCGCCATTGGGCGCTATCCTATCCTCTTGTGCCGGATCGAAATCCGGCGGCGGGGCTGCACAGCAGCGCAGCCCCGCGCCTTGATCGTTACGAGCGGGTCGGGGTGCCGCCGGTCGTGGTCGCCGGCTTCGGAGCAGCCGCAGCAACCGGCTTCTTCGCGGCAGCGGCCGGACGAACCTTGCCGTCCGAGGCGAGGTAGCCGAGCACGTCGTTCGAGAACGCGTTCAGGTTCTCGGCGATCGCCTTGTTGCGGCGCTGCAGGAAGTTGAAGGCGAGCACGGCCGGAACGGCGACGACGAGGCCGAGCGCGGTCATGATCAGCGCTTCACCGACCGGGCCGGCGACGGCGTCGATCGAAGCCTGACCGGCCGAACCGATCTTGATGAGTGCGCGGTAGATACCGATAACCGTACCGAACAGACCGATGAACGGCGCGGTCGCACCGACCGTCGCGAGGAAGGCGAGACCGCCGCCGAGCGCCGAGTTGATCGTCGCTTCCGACCGCGCCAGCGAGCCGTGCAGCCAGTCATGCGCTTCGACCGGATCGGTCAGCAGCTTGTACTGATCCTGCGCTTCGATGCCGTCGTCGACGATCTGGCGATAGGCCGAGTTCTTCTCGAGCTTGGCCGCACCTTCGCGCAGGCTGGTCGAGCTCCAGAAGGTCGCGCGGACGCGCTTCGACTGGTTGATGATCTTCTGCTGCTCGAACAGCTTGGTGAAGAGGATGTAGAGCGACACGAACAGCATGAGCACCAGGATGGTGAACACCGACTGCGAGATCAGGCCGCCTTCCTTCAGCGCCGGAATCAGGCCGTAGGGGTTGTCGCCCTTAGCTGCGGCACCACCGGCAGCGAGAATGGTCGTGAGCATTTTGGGTCTTTCCTCTAAAAGATAGCTTCTTGCGCAAGCCGGTCCGCCACGCCCGGCGGACCGGAAACCGGAGTGTTACTTCTGCAGCCGCCAGGTGAAGCGACCCATGTACGGCGCGGAAATCTTGTTTCCTGCCGCATCCTGGGCCGGATCGAACCGAGCACGACGCTTGAGAAGGTTGCACGCGGTGCTGTCGAGCAGCGAGGAACCGCTGGACGACGTGATCGTGCAATTGGTCACCTTGCCCGTACCATCGACGTCGAGACGGAAGGCAACCGTGCCTTCGTCACCGGCGCGCGAGGCCGCTGCCGGATAGTCGTCGTCCGTCACCCACGAGCCCGGAGGCGTACGCGGCTTGAGCGGCTTCGCGATTTTCGGCGGAGCGGGCGGCGCCGGGGGAGCCGGCGGCGCGGGAGGCGCAGGCGGCGTGATCGGCGGCGGCGGGGGGATGATCGGAGTATTCTGGACCGGCGGCGCTGGCGACACGGTCTGCACGATGGCCGGCGGCACCACGACCTGGGTCGGGGGCGGCGGCACCGGCGAATCCGGCGGCGGCGGCGGCGGCGGAATCTCCTCCGGCGGGGGCGGCGGCTCTTCGACCTCGAAGGTCTTCAGCTCTTCCGCCTTCTTCTTGATATATTGGTATGCCAGACCTGTGACGAAGGCATAACCCATGCCAGCCACGATGATAGCGACGATTACGATCGCTACCACACGACTGCCACTTACATTCCGGTCAGCGTAAGCCATTCGGCAACGTCACTCCCTCTAATCCTGCTTGCGACCCTGGCCGGCTGGCAGCCGCGCACAAGTCCGCTCGCCTCGGGTCACACTGCGCCCCTGATGGCGAGAGCACCGAGTCTGTATCGTGGGCCTTCCGACGACGCAAACTCTTTGTCGGACGAATTGGTCGTACAACGCGCCCATGGCAGAATTATTTCTGTATAAGATCGGCACAATCCGGTACCGGCGGCGGCATGAAATACGCCCTACCCCTGCTCTTTTGTTGCGCTGCGGCATTTCCGGCGCTTGCGCAACCTGCCCCGCAAACCGCGAAAATCCGCCAAGAAGCGCAAAGTGGCTTACCCAGTTACGCCACCGTCGCGACCGCCGTCGTCGGCGCACCGCTGGTGATCGACGCACGCATCGGCGACTTGATCCGGATCAAGGAAAATGCAGCGCCCGGTCTCAGTTCGGGACGGGCACGCCTGTACGTCCAAGCCGATGTTTTAGCACTGATTCGCGGTAGCAGCGCCCTGCCGACCCAGATTTCCTACCTCGCGGACGTGCCGCTCGATTCTCGCGGCAAGCTACCCAAATTGAAAAGAGCACGTGTACTGCTGTTTGCGCGGCCGGTCGCCGGCAAGGCGAGCGAGGTGCAGCTGACCGGGATCGACGGCCAGTATCTGTGGACGCCGGAGCTCGACGCGCTGACTCGGCGCATCACCCGGGAGGTGCTGGCCGCGGATGCGCCGCCGGCGATCACCGGCATCGGCAATGCCTTCCATGTGCCGGGCGCACTGCCCGGCGAAGGCGAGAGCCAGATCTTCCTCAAGACCGCCAATGGCGCGCCGATCTCGCTACAGATCCTGCGCCGTCCGGGCGAAAAGACGCGCTGGGCGGTGTCGCTGGGTGATATTGTCGACGACAGCGCCGGCCAGCCGAAGCGCGACACGCTGGCCTGGTACCGGCTGGCCTGCGGGCTGCCGAAGACCCTGCCCGACGACGCCGTCAGCGCCGAGACGCCCGACAATGCCGAGGCGGTGCGGCAGGACTATCAGGTTGTGCTGCGCGACCTCGGGCCCTGCGCCTGAGGCACATCCCCTGCCCGCCGCCGGCCGATCAGCGCCGGTGGCGGACCAGGGTGATGCCGATCGATTCCTCGGCCTCGGCGATCGCGAGCTTCACGATCCGCACCTCGACGCGGCGGACGCGCGAATCGGACACGAACACCGTCTGGCAGATATGGTCCGCAACGGCTTCGATCAGCGTGAAATGCACGTCCTTCGGCAGCGCGTCCGTGGCCGCGTGCTTGAGATCCATATAGCTTTTCGAGGCGCTGAGCGGCGTGTCCGGCGTAAACTGCTCGGGCAGGTCCAGGTCTGCGGTGACGGAGATGCGCAGCGGCTGCGGCAGATGCGTCTCTTCCGAATAGACTCCGGTGAGGAGCTCTACCTCGAGATCGAGCACCTGAAGCTGCAATAGGTCGGGCAATCAAACGGCCTTTCTTGGGGCATGACGAGCGCGCGCCATAGCAGATGGTGTCGCCGGGAAAAGCCCGTGCAATTCCTGCACCTGTGCCAGCGCACTTCGCGCTTGCGCTACGCTGCCACGCCGCTAAGGCGCGCGCCTTTCGGCATGAAGCCGATGGCGCCATGTAAGGATTCGCGGTGGTACAACTGGTTGCGCTGGACGCGGTGGATCCGCACGCCGTTGAGGCGCTGCTGGACCGCGCCTTCGGGCCAGACCGGCACCTGCGCACCGCGTATCGCATCCGGCAGGATACCCAGCCGATTCGCCCGTTCAGTTTCGCCGCATTGGCGGAAGGTGGCAAGCTCGCCGGCACGATCCAGAGCTGGCCGGTGGCGCTGGCGAGCGATTCGGGGCCGCTGGTACCGCTGGTGATGGTGGGGCCCGTCGCCGTCGAACCGTCGCTGCAGCACGGCGGTATCGGCCGTCTGCTGGTGCAGGAAGCCCTGGATGCCGCCGACGTCAGTGCCCTGCCCGGGGCCGAAGCGCTGATGCTGATCGGCGATCCCGAATATTATGGCCGCTTCTTCGGATTCGATGCGAGCCGCACGGAGCGTTGGCGCGCGCCCGGACCGTTCGAGCCGCGGCGGCTGCTCGCCCGCGGGGCGGCGGTACCGAACTGCTCGGGCATGCTGGTCCCTCGGTTGCGCAAGGTCGCCTGAACCGACCGGCTGAACCACCGGCCGCGAATGGGGGGTTCGACATCGCGGTAACGCGCGCTAAGGAAACTTTCATGCCCAACACGCCGCCCCCCGATTTCGCCAGCCTGTCGCTCGCCGAGATCGCCCGGCTCGCCGAGGAACATCGGCTGCCGCCGGTGGAAAGCTGGAACCCGCAGCATTGCGGGGACAGCGAGATGCGGATTGCCCGCGACGGCAGCTGGTATCACCAGGGAGGCCTGATCGGGCGCGCGGCGATGGTTCGGCTGTTCTCGACGATCCTGCGTCGCGAGCCCGATGGCCGTTTCGTCCTGGTGACTCCGGTCGAGAAACTCGACATCGCTGTCGAGGACGCGCCGTTCGTCGCGATCGAGCTGAAGGCGGAGGGCGAAGGCGCGGCCATGCGGCTCGCCTTCCGGCTGAACACCGGCGACATGGTGGTGGCGGGCCCCGATCATCCGCTGCGAGTCGAACATCGCGAGGATGGCCCCCATCCCTATCTCGCGGTGCGGGGCGGGCTGGACGCGCTGGTTGCCCGCAGCGTCTATTACGAACTCGCCCAACTCGCCCTGGCCGAGGAAGGCGCGGCGCCCGGAATATGGAGCCAGGGGGTCTTTTTTCCGCTCGAGCCTGCTGCATGACGCTCGCCGAGCGCCTGCGTCGGGCGCTGGCGAACCGGCCGGCACAGGCGCCGATGCTGCTGCCCGGCGATCACGCCTTTTTCGATCCTGCCCAGGTGCCGAGCGCAGCCGCCGTGCTGGTCGCCGTCACCGACCGCGCCGAACCCGGCGTGCTGCTCACCCGGCGCAATGCCAATCTTCGCCGCCATGCGGGCCAGATCGCGTTTCCTGGCGGCCGAATCGATCCCGATGACGCCGACGCGATCGACGCAGCGCTGCGCGAGGCGGAGGAGGAAATCGCCCTGCCCCGCCGGCTGGTCGAAGTGGTCGGCACGGTCGAGCGCTATCGCACCGTGACCGGCTATGAAGTGACGCCGGTGATCGGGGTCGTCCCGCCGGACCTGTCGCTGACGCCCGCCGAGGCAGAGGTGGAGGAACTGTTCGAGGTCCCGCTTGCCTTCCTGCTCGACGACGCAAATCATCTAAAGAAAACCGCGCTCTATCAAGGCCATGAGCGCCATTATTACGAGATATTGTGGAACGACTATCGAATCTGGGGCGCCACGGCGGCGATGCTGGTGAACCTGTCGCGGCGGATGCCGTGGCCCCGTTGACCCTGCCCCCCACCGATTGGCGCAGCCGCGCCGGGCTCGATGCGCTGACCGACGTGCTGGGTGCCGACGCGGGGCTGTGTCGCTTCGTCGGCGGCGCCGTTCGCGACGCGCTGCTCGGCACCCCCGTCGCCGACCTCGACATTGCGACGGCGTTGTCGCCGGACGAGGTGATCGCTCGGCTGCGCGCGGCCGGCATCCGCGCCGTGCCGACCGGCATCGAGCATGGCACCGTCACCGCTGTCCTCGAAAGCGGCCCTGTGGAAGTGACGACGCTGCGCCGCGATGTCTCGACCGACGGTCGCCACGCCACGGTCGCGTTCACCAACGACTGGCGCGAGGATGCGGCACGTCGCGACTTCACGATGAACGCGCTCTATGCCGATCCCAGAGACGGCACGCTGTTCGACTATTTCGGCGGACTGGAGGATCTCGCGGCGCGACGGGTGCGCTTCATCGGCGATCCCCTGCGGCGTATCGCCGAGGATCATCTGCGGATCCTCCGCTTCTTCCGCTTCCTCGCGCGTTTCGGCGACACGCCCGATGCCGAGGGGCTGGATGCCTGCACGGCGCGGGCCAAGGATCTGATGGCGCTCAGCCGCGAGCGCATCCGCGACGAGCTCCTCAAGCTGCTGGTCGCGCGCGCAGCGGTAGAGGTGGTGCAGCTGATGCTTGGGCACGGGATTTTCGAACCCGTGGTGCCGGAGATCACCAGCGCCGATACGCTCGCCCTTGTCGCGCGCCGCGAGGCGCGGGTGGGGATGGAGCCCGATCCGATCCGCCGTCTCGCCGCGCTGCTGGCAACCGAGCCGGGGCAGGCCGATCTGATCGGCGCCCGGCTCAAGCTCTCGAACGCCCAGCGCAAGCGACTGATGCTCGCCAGCGCGGGAGAAGGCATCGATCAGCCGCGTGCCCTCGCCTATCGCATTGGCCGCGAGGCTGCCGAGGACCGGCTGCTGCTCGCCTCCCCGGACGACACCGCGCTGATCGCTGGATGGCAGCAGCTCACGGGCTGGGATGTCCCTCGCCTGCCCCTCACCGGCGGCGCGCTCGTTGCGCGAGGTCTCGCCAAGGGACCGGATGTCGCGCGGGCGCTGCGCACTACCGAGGATCAGTGGATCGCGGAGGGGTTTCCCGCAGCCGAGCGCGTCGAGGCCATTGCCGACGCCGTTGTCGGTCAGGCGTTGAGCGCGCCGATCAGCGCGAAGGCGGCGTCGCCCGGCACCGGCCGGGAATAGTGATAGCCCTGCCCGTAGGTGCAGCCCAGCGCCGCTAACGTCTGAGCCAGCTCCGGGGTTTCGATGCCCTCCGCGGTCGTCTGCATGCCCAGCGCCTGCGCCAGGCTCAGGATCGCGCGGATGATCGCGATCTTGTCCCGGTCGGCGAGCATGCCGGTGACAAAGCTGCGGTCGATCTTGAGCACGTCGATCGGCAGCTTCTGCAGATAGGCGAGGTTCGAATAGCCGGTGCCGAAATCGTCCATCGCCAGCGTGGTGCCGAGGTCCTTCAGCGCGGACATGGTCTGGGCGATGCGATCGGGATCGCTGACGATCGCGCTTTCGGTAAGCTCCAGCGTGAAACGCGATCCCGGCATATGGTGGCGATCGAGCGCCGCCTTCACCATCGCGCCGATCTGGTCGCGCTGGAGCTGGATGGCGGAGAGGTTGACCGCGATCTTCACGCCGCAATTGCCGCCGGCGCGCGCGTCCCATTCGGCCAGCGTCCGCGCCGCCTCTTCCATCGCCCAGCGCCCGAGCGGCACGATCAGGCCCGATTCTTCCGCGACGGGGATGAAGGCGTTCGGCGAAATCGCCACGCCGTCCTCGTTGGTCCAGCGCGCCAGCGCCTCGAACGAGGTGATCCGGCCGGTGCCCAGGTCGCAGATCGGCTGAAAGGCGAGTGACATGCGACCATTCTCGATCGCGCGGCGCAGCTCGGTCTCGATCGCGAACTGCTCGCGGGCAAGGTCGAAGGCCCGGGTATGGTAGAATTCGGTCCGCCCGCTTTCCTTGGCGCGACGCACGGCGAGCTGCGCGTTGCGGACCAGATCCTCGACATCGCCCTCCACATCGGCACCGAGCGCGATGCCGATCGAGCAATCGATGCGGATTTCGAAGCTGGAGAGGCGAAAGGGGTTGGTCAGCGCTGCGTGGACGCGTTTGGCGACCTGCACCGCGTCGTCCGCACCTTCTTCGAGCGTCATCAGCACGCCGAACTCGTCGCCGCCGATTCGCGCGAGGATGTCGCGCCCGCGCAGCGCACCCTTGATCCGGCGTGCCACCGAGATCAGCAGTTCGTCGCCGACCAGCGCGCCCATGCAGGCATTGACCCGGCTGAACCGGTCCAGATCGATCACCAGCACACCGAAGCCAGCGGCATCGCCCGTGCCGATCCGGCTTTCCAGCGCATCCGAGAAGCCCGCGCGGTTGGGCAGACCAGTCAGGCTGTCGGTCGCCATCTCGCGGCGCAGGCTCTGTTCGGTACGCAGCTCGGAGGTCTGGTCGAGCAGGGTCACCAGGCAACGCCGCTCGATCGATTCCCGCCGGGCGAGCACCACCCGGAAATGTCGGCTATCGACCTCGCTGCCGAACTGCCACGCAATTTCTTCGTGCAGCTGATCCGACGCCAGAAATTGCCCGATGCGGGGGCCCAATAGCTGGATGACCGGCGAGTCCTGCGCGTCCGTACCGAGCCCTGCGACGCGAAATGGGCCGTTCGACGCGGCAAAGACGTAGCGGCCTTCGGTAATCTCGAGGACGGCGGCCGGAACGGGAAGCAGCTCAAGCAGCCCAGGCAGATCCTCGCTTCCGGCCGGAAACGATAGCGCGACCGGCGGAGCGAGCTCCACGGTACGCAAATTCAGAGCCCGGACCCTTCGAAACGCCATCCCCACCGATCTAGCGGTCAAGTGGTTAAAGGGGTCTGAAAAGGTGCCCCTGGAATTCCAGCTTTTACCGCTTAGAATCGATTATCCCGCGGAAATCCCGTCGGTGGCATCCGCCCCGCTGCACCGCGCGCAGCCCGCCATGGCATCATGTCCGGCTCGGACCGATACCGCCCCTGCTCGCCGCCCATCCGCCAGCGCAGGCCGTCGGCGAGCTTGAAGGTGATCACGTCCGACAGGCCGCCGTCGCGGTAGCGCTGCAGCTGCACGCCCTGCCCACGGGTCATCTCCGCGACCTCCGAGAGCGGGAAGACCAGCATCTTGCGATTGTCGCCAATCGCTGCGACGAAATCGTCCTCGGGACCGATCGGGCGGACCAGCTTCAAATGCGCGCCGGGGCGCGGAGTAACCACCTGCTTCCCCTTGCGCGTCTCCGCCACCACTTCCTGGCTGCTAACGATGAAGCCGCGCCCGTCGCTCGCCGCCACCAGCAGCTTGGGCGCGGCGCTGGCCGGCAGCAGCGTGACGATGTGCCGCTCCGCCTCCAGGTCGATCAGCAGCCGCACCGGCTCGCCAAAGCCGCGGCCGCCAGGCAGCTTGTCGGCACCGAGCGTGTAGAAGCGGCCATTGTCGGCGGCGAGCAGCAGCTTGTCGGTGGTCTGGGCATGGAACGCCAGGAAGGGGCCGTCGCCTTCCTTGAACTTCAGCGCCTCGCCGCCGAGATCCTCGACATGTCCCTTCATCGCGCGGATCCAGCCGCGCTGCGAAAGGATGACGGTGATCGGCTCGCGCTCGATCATCGCTTCCAGCGGAATTTCGCGCGCCGGGGCCATCTCGACGATCGCGGTGCGGCGGGCACCCAGCGGCGTCTCCAGCCCGTAGCGCGTGATCATCTTGCCCAGCGCACGCTTCATCCAGGTGCGCTGGCGCGCCTCGGAGCCGAGCAGCGTCTCCAGCTCGGCCTGTTCCTTTTCCAGCTTCTCCTGCTCGCGGCGGAGTTCCATCTCCTCCAGCTTGCGTAGAGAGCGCAGCCGCATGTTGAGGATGGCCTCGGCCTGGCGGTCGGTGAGCTCGAACTCCGCCATCATGATCGGCTTGGGCTCGTCCTCGCTACGGATGATCTCGATCACCCGGTCGAGGTTGAGGTACGCGGTGATATAGCCGCGCAGCAGCTCCAGCCGATCGGCGATCTTCTCCAGCCGATGCTGCGACTTGCGCTGGAGCACAACGAACTGGTGCTCGAGCCAGCCGGCGAGCGCCTCGGCCAGGCTCATCACCCGCGGCGTGCGGTTCTTGTCGAGCACGTTGAGGTTGAGCGGCACGCGCACTTCGAGGTCGGACAGGCGATAGAGGCTGTCCATCAGCGTGTCTGCGTCGACGGTGCGACTGCGCGGTTCGAGGACGATGCGGATGTCCTCGGCCGACTCGTCGCGCACGTCGCCCAGGATCGGCAGCTTCTTGTCGTTGACCAGCGCGGCGATGCCCTCGATCAGCTTGCCCTTCTGCACGCCGTACGGGATTTCGCTGACGACGAGGTGCCAGCCCCCGCCCTTCTCGGTCACCTTCTCGATCTTGGCGCGGACGCGGAAGCTGCCGCGGCCGGTGGCATAGGCCTCGGCGATCGCGGCGGGGCTGTCGACGGCGATGCCGCCGGTCGGGAAGTCGGGGCCCTTCACATAGTCGAGGACGTTCGCCTGCGGATTGTCGATCAGCGCCACGGCGGCCTGCATCAGCTCGGCCGCGTTATGCGGCGGAATGCTGGTCGCCATGCCCACCGCGATGCCCGCCGCGCCATTGGCGAGCAGGTTCGGGAACAGGCCAGGGAACAGCTCGGGTTCCTCGTCCTCGCCGTTATAGGTGGGGCGGAAATCGACGGCATTCTCGTCGAGCCCCTCCATCAGGTCGATCGCGACCTGGGTCAGCCGCGCCTCGGTATATCGGTAGGCAGCCGCGTTATCGCCGTCGATATTGCCGAAATTGCCCTGCCCGTCGACCAGCGGATAGCGCAGCGCGAAGGTCTGGGCGAGGCGGACCATCGCGTCATAGACCGAGGCATCGCCATGCGGGTGATATTTACCGATCACGTCGCCCACGACGCGGGCGCACTTCTTGTACCCGCTCGCCGGATCGAGCCGCAGCAGCCGCATCGCCCAGAGCAGCCGGCGGTGCACCGGCTTCAGCCCGTCGCGCACATCGGGCAGCGAGCGTGCGGTGATCGTCGACAGCGCATAGACCAGGTACCGCTCGGACAATGCACTGTCGAACGGGACGTCGGAGGCGCCGGAGGGTTCGGAAACGTCGGTGTCGAGGCTCATCGCCGGACGGGATAGCAGGCCGCAGGGGCAAACGCCAAGGGCGTTCCCCCTTTGATCCGAATTGTTTCGACCTCAGCCGATCAGGTGGCGGAAGAAGCTCCGATTCTTCGCGATCAGCGGCCGCAGATGCTCGGGCACTTCGCGCTTTTCGAGCTTCCGGATCATCGGCGTCCGATGCGACGGCCCGAGCGAGACGAGCAGCGAGAGCATGCCCCGGCGCTGCAGCGGCGGCGTGCCCCGGTGCAGCGCGAAGGTGTTGACGAAATAGACGTCGCCCTTCTCCGCCAGCACCACGCCGGCGCCGCTTGCCTGCTTGAGCGGATCCAGTTCGGCATCGGAGAAACGGCGTACGTCGTAGAATTCGCGCAGGCCCGAGGTCCTGGGGATCAGCTCCAGCGGCCCGTCCTCGCGCGATCCGATCGGCGAAAGCGGCACGAACACGCGGATGAAGTTGAGCGGCTCGGCACAGTCGCGGTGCCAGTTCTGGTTCTGATAGGCGAAACCCGCCGGCTGCGAGATCCACGCCCAGGCCCAGCTGAGCGCCGCGCCCGGGCCGATCGCCTCGCGGCAAAAGGCGATCAGGTCCGGGTTGGCGCAGATCTCCAGGAAGGCCGGATCGCTGAACAGCCGCTGCGGATCCATGTAGAGGAACGGATGGTCGGTCGCTTCGGGCGCGCCGACATGCTCGAAGCCCGGCAGATAGGGGTCGCTGAACGTCTGGGGCGCGAACATCGCGGCGGCCATGCGGTCGACCAGCGCGGGCTCCAGCATCTTCTCGGCGAAGTGGAAGTCGATGTCGCGAAACTCGGCGGCACGCGGCGTGCGGCCGACCCGCGCCAGCGGCGCGCGGACCCAGCGCTCAAGCCGGCCGAGCGTGCGCAGCCTGGCGGGATCGTTGGACTTGGTGCGCAGCCAGAAGATGTAGTTGAAGGCATAGTTGTAGAACGCCAGATGCCGCCACCGGGCCAACCGGCTGTTGCACCGCAGGCCGGCGGCCACCTGGTCCGTGAACGGCTTAATGCCGGCCTCAGGCGTATGATCCAGCCCCACCAGCGCCGCCTTGCCGAAGCGCGTCATCGTCCCTGTCCATCGCTGCCCGTGTTCCTTCCCATCTTAGGACGACCGGCCTCGCATCGGTGGGAGATCCTCGAATTTGGGCGCCGGAGTCCATGCCACAATCTCGCCTCATTTACGGCAATAATGTGGCTTGACTTTGTCCTAGTCCAATGATGGGATTTGCATGTGCCCAGACCGGGCACATGCAAGGGGATGTCGATGCGCAAATTTCTCGTGCTTGGTTCCGCCGCGCTGCTCGCGGCCTGCTCCAGCAATGACGGCAGTTCCGGCCAGCAGGGCGACACGGTGGCGGCAGAGACGCCCGACAAGCCGGGCGCCGAGCCGCTCAAGGTCACCCTGCCCCAGCTCGCCTATCATTATTCTTTGAGCTTCCTGCTGCCCGACGCGAAGCTGGCGGAGACGCAGGAGGCGCATCGCACGCTGTGCGACCGGCTCGGGCCCGCACGGTGCCAGCTGCTGTCGCTCACTCGCGACGATGCCGAAGGCCGTGCGGGCAGCGCCGTGCTGAAGCTGCGCGTCGCCAGTGCGGACGCGACCTATTTCACTGGCGAAGCCGCGCGCCAGGTCACCGCCGCCGGCGGTCGTGCGCTCAACACCAATGTCGCCGGCGACGACGTGTCGAAGGACCTGACCGACACGGCCGCACGCATCCACCAGCGCGAATTGCTGGTCGCGCGACTCACCGAGACGCTGCGGACCCGCAAGGGCACCGTGCCCGAGCTGATCGAGGCCGAACGCACCGTCGCCTCCGCGCAGGAAGAGCTCGACAAGGCCCGCGCCTGGCAACGCGAACTCCAGGGGCGCGTGGCAATGGCCGAGGTGGAAATCCACTATCAGCCGCTCGCCGCACCGGCCTCCGGCGCCAACATCGGCGCGGCGCTGGGCGAGGCGGTGCAGGGCTCGGCCTCGGCCTTCATCGGGGGCATGCAGTTCCTGCTGTCGCTAGCCATCTATCTGCTGCCCTGGGGTGCCGTAGTCGGTGCCGGAATCGCCCTCGTGACCCTGCTCCGACGCCGCAACCGCGCGGCCTGACACGCCAGCCCGCTTTGGGAACGACGCCGCATTGCACCCCCGCCCCCCTTGCGGTATAGGGCGAGGCCTTCCAGCCCCGGCGGTCACGCGGAGAAATCCCGTGGAGCCGGGGCAACGCATTTCCAAGGGACTAGGCCGACATGGCACGCCGCCGGCAAATCTACGAAGGCAAGGCTAAGATTCTCTACGAGGGTCCGGAGCCCGGCACGCTGATCCAGTATTTCAAGGACGACGCAACCGCCTTCAACGCCCAGAAAAAGGGCACGATCAACGGCAAGGGCGTGCTCAACAACCGCATCAGCGAGCATGTGTTCACGCTGCTCGGCGGCATCGGCATCCCGACTCACTTCATCCGCCGCCTCAACATGCGCGAGCAGCTGATCCGGCAGGTCGAGATCGTGCCGATCGAAGTCGTGGTGCGCAACGTCGTCGCCGGCTCGCTGGCGAAGAAGCTCGGCATCGAGGAAGGCACGCCGCTCCCCCGCACGATCGTCGAATATTATTACAAGGACGATGCCCTCGGTGACCCGATGGTCACCGACGAACATATCCTGGCGTTCGGCTGGGCCGGCCAGGAAGAACTGCACGACATGGCCGACATGGCCATCCGCGTGAACGACTTCCTCTCTGGGCTCTTCGCCGGCATCGGCATTCGCCTGGTCGACTTCAAGCTGGAGTTCGGCCGGATCTGGGAAAACGAATATCCCCGGATCATCCTGGCGGACGAGATCAGCCCGGACGGCTGCCGCCTGTGGGACATCACCACCGGCGAGAAGCTCGACAAGGATCGCTTCCGTCGCGATCTGGGCGGCGAAGTCGAGGCCTATCAGGAAGTGGCGCGCCGCCTCGGCCTGTTCCCCGAGGGCGACGCCTCGGACGTGCTCGACCTCGAGACGCACCGCAAGAAGCGGGGGAAGTAAGTCCGCGCCGATCCTCCCCTGCAAGGGGAGGTGGCATGCCGCAGGCATGACGGAGGGGTGTCCCCGCTGGTAAGGGGGGGGCGCCCCTTCGCCGTTTTCACCCCTCCGTCGCTTCGCGACACCTCCCCTTGCAGGGGAGGATCTTCATGCCTCGCCCCACGATTTCCGATTGCGACTTTTGCCCCGCCGCGTCATAGGCGCGCCCATGAAACTCCGCATCATCGTCACCTTGAAGAACGGCGTGCTCGATCCGCAGGGCAAGGCCATTCAGAACGCGCTTGGCGGCCTCGGTTTCGAGGGCGTCGAGGATGTCCGCGCCGGCAAGATCTTCGAGCTGGACGTCGCCGATTCGACCAGCGACGCCGCAATCGACGAAATGTGCCGCAAGCTGCTCGCCAACACGGTGATCGAGAACTACCGGGTCGAAAAGCTGTGAAGACCGCGGTCATCGTCTTCCCCGGCTCCAACTGCGATCGCGACATCGCGGTCGCGCTGGAGAGCGTGACCGGCAGCAAGCCGCACATGGTGTGGCATGGCGACAGCGAACTGCCGGAGGGCCTGGGCCTGATCGCCCTGCCCGGCGGCTTCTCCTATGGCGACTATCTGCGCTGCGGCGCCATCGCGGCGCGCTCGCCGGTGGTGCAGGCGGTGATCGCGGCGGCCAATCGCGGGACGCCGGTGATCGGCATCTGCAACGGCTTCCAGATCCTCACCGAGACCGGGCTGCTGCCGGGCGCACTGATGCGCAATGCCGGGCTCGACTTTGTCTGCCGCGACGTGCCGCTGACGGTCGAGAACAGCCAGTCGATCTTCACCAATGCCTATACAGCCGGCGAGACGCTCTCGATCCCCGTCGCGCACCATGACGGCAATTACTTCGCCGATGCCGGGACGCTGGACCGGCTCGAAGGCGAAGGCCGCGTGGCGTTCCGCTATGGCGAGAACATCAACGGATCGGCCCGGAACATCGCCGGCGTGATGAACGCCGCCGGCAACGTGCTCGGCATGATGCCGCACCCTGAGCGCAAGATCGAAGCCGCGCATGGCGGCGATGACGGCCGCCGGCTGTTCGAGGGACTGCTCGCCGCGGTCGCCTGATCGCCACGGGCTTTCGAAAAAGGGCCGCGGTCTGCCGACCGCGGCCCTTTTTGTTGTCAGAACAGCATCTTCAGCCCGACCACCGCCAGTGTCGCGGCAAGGATCGGCACCAACACCTTGTCCGACGTACGCGTCGCCAGCAGGCTGCCGAGGATGATTCCCGGCACGGATCCGGCGAGCAGCGAGAGCAGCAGCGATCCGTTGACGGACCCCAGCACCCAGTGGCCCAGCCCGGCGAGCAGCGTGAGCGGCACGGCATGGGCGATGTCGGATCCGACCAGCTTGTTCACGGCCTGGTGCGGGTAGAGCATCAGCAGCGCGGTCATCCCCAGCGCCCCCGCCCCTACCGAGGTCAGCGATACCAGCAGGCCGAGCAGCGCGCCGAGCGCAATGGTGACATAGCCGATCCGCGCCTCCCCCAGCCGCTCGAACCGCGGCGCCATGACCGCAACGAGGCGGCTGCGGAAGAAGGTGGCGACTGCCGTCACCACCAGCGCCACGCCGAGCGTCACCGTGATCAGGCTCCCGCTGCCCTTGGCCTGCTCCTGCGCGTGGGACAGCAGCAGCAGCGTCAGCGCGGTTGCCGGCACGCTGCCATAGGCGAGCCGCCGTACGACCTTCCAGTCGATCGTGCCGTGCAGGCCGTGGACCCCTGCCCCCACCGTCTTGGTGGCGGAGGCGTAGAGCAGGTCGGTTCCCACCGCGGTCGCCGGGTGGAAGCCGAAGGCGAGCACCAGCAGCGGCGTCATCAACGAGCCGCCGCCGACGCCGGTCAGGCCGACCAGCAACCCAACGAGCACCCCGGCGATGGAATAAAGCGGATTGATCGCGAGCACGGGAATCCTTGGGTATCGATTTCCCACCAGCATGCGGGGATTTGTACGGAACGCCAGAAAGATTTGGTTTCAGCGCCGCTGGGCGGTGCCGGCTTGCGGCCGGCCGCGATCAGACCCGGGTGGCGAAGGGCGTGAAGTCGGTGCCCTCGTCGAACACATCGACGCCCTCCGCCCGCTTCAGGAACCCGACCACCACATAGGTCAGCGGCGTCAGCAGCACCTCCCAGCTCACCTTCAGCACCCATTGCGTGACGAGTACTTTCAGCACCAGCGCGTCCGTCCAGCCCTCGGCCCGCAGAAAGGCGAGCGGGTAGAAGATCAGGCTGTCCATCGCCTGGCCGGCAATGGTCGAGCCGATCGTGCGGGTCCACAGCATCCGCCCACCGGTCCACAGCTTCATCCGCGCAAGGACATAGGAGTTGACGAATTCGCCCGCCCAGAACGCAACGACCGAGGCCAGGACGATGCGCGGCACCTGTCCGAAGATCACTTCATAGGCTGCCTGGTTCGTCCAGTCGGGCGCAGGCGGCAGCTTCACCACCACCCACGCCATGAACGCCATGAACAGGACCGCGGCCGTCCCCGCCCAGATCACGCGCCGCGCGCGGGCATAGCCATAGACCTCGGTCAGCACGTCCCCGATGATATAGGAAATCGGGAAGAACAGGATCCCCGCCCCGAACGGCCAATAGCCCACCCCCGGCAGCCACACCTGCGCGACCTTGCCCGCGCCGATGACGTTGGACAGCAGGATGATCGCGACGAAGGCGGCCATCACGAAGTCGAAATAGCGGAAATGCTCGCCGGCGAGGCTGCGGGCGGAGACGTGGGCGGGGCGGCTCGGTATGTTCATTGCGCTGTACTATGCGAGGCGTTTGCTTGCCGTGCAATCTGCGCCTAAAGGCACATCCAGCGCGCGCCCGTAGCTCAGTCGGATAGAGCACGAGCCTTCTAAGCTTGGGGCCGCTGGTTCGAATCCAGCCGGGCGCGCCATTGCCTGATTATGGACTGTTTTCTGCCAGTTCCTGTGCCACCCAGCCGGAAAGCAATGGGCAATGCCTCACTGGGCCCATCGTTCGATTATCGCGTCCTCTCTCGCGCCAGATGACAGCCGTTCGGCTGTTGCTCGAACCGCCACCGACGCCCGGTAAAGCGCGCGATGATGTCGCATGCCGTCAGCGCGTGTTGGCTCGGCTTCACCGTGGTGAAGCTGCCGCCGCCGGCGAGCGCGAAGGGCAGCAGCAGCTGGTCCGCCAGATACGGTCCTGCGAACGCCTCCGACGCCAGATACCCTGCCATGCGATGCGCCGCCGTCTTGGCGAGCGATTCCGCCGAGATGCCCAGCCGGCCGAAGCCGCTGACGATCTCGGTCGCCTGCTCGAACGCGGCCTCCAGCAGCAGCACGTTGCCCGGCCCCTGTTCGTCGGGCAGCTGCCGCACGGCGAACGCGGTCTCCGGCCAATCCGGCAGCAGCCGGCGCGCCGTTGCGAGCTCGCGTTCGGCGATGTTGAACGGCAGCGCCGCGAACAGCGCTCTCGCGGATACCGAACGAAGCCCGCCGCGATCAATGCAGTCGATCGGCGCCAGCGCACCCGGCGAGATGTCCACCTCGATCCGCCCGCCGCCGCGCGGGTAGAAGCCGTGGCGCACCAGTCGCAGTTCGATCTGCGCGCCCATCCGGCGGAGCACCGGCGCGAAGGCCTTGGCGACGAACTCGAAGGGCGGCGCCAGCATGTTGTGCGTGCCGCCTTCGAGCACGAGCCGCGACGGCCCGTCTGCCAGCAGCAGCGGCATCAGCAGCGTCTGGAGCACCAGCCCGGTGCTGCCGGCAGTGCCGACCGCGAACTTGTATTCGCCCGACACGACCTTGCCGGCTATGAAGCTGAAATCGGCCGCGCCCACCGCCACGCCCTCGCAGGTCGCCCCGCCGATCGCGCACGCGGCCTCGATCGCGGTGACGTGCTGGCGCATCAGCCCCGGCTTCTCGCGGTTGCCGCGCGCATTGGTGATGCGGAAGGGCTGGCCGGTGACCAGCGACAGCGCGCACGCATTGCGCACCACCTGCCCCCCGCCCTCGCCTTGCGATCCGTCGATGATGATCATGTGTTTGCCATTTCCAGAAAAAGTGCATTCGCGCGGCCGACGAAGTCGTCGCGCAGGGCGCGGACCGGCAATTCACCGGCCCGCTCCAGTTCGCTGCGGATCAGTGCATCTAGATCGGGCAGACGGGTGCCGTTCGCCCGCTCGTTGGTGCGCGCCTTCGCTTCGACGAGCTCGGCAATCTGCCCCGCCAGCGCCGCCGGCAGATCGCTGACCGCGACCAGCGCCTGCAGGTTCATCGGCGGCCGCGCGGTCGGGTTCACGCGGAGCGCGCGGATGGTGAGCGCCGGGCGCAGCGCATAGAAATACTTCTTCACCGGCACCGCCTCGTCGCCGTCCAGCCAGCGCTCGGCCGCTTGGCGCCCGGCACTCGCATAATGGTGCGCGAGCGCGCGCGGGTTGAGCAGGTCGTCCGCCAGCGCCGCCAGTTGCGCCATGAACGGATCGGCGGGTCGATAGTGGATCGGCGACTCCATCCACTCGCTCACGGTGGCGTTGGAGCGGAGCAGCAGCCCCAGCGCCTTGCGGATGTCCCAGCCATTGAGATCGATGTCGTCGACGATCGGCTGCTCGATCACGTCGCGCCCCGGCGCGAGCGACAGATACCAGTCGCGCGGCCGCAGATAGAGAAAGCGCACGTCATAGTCGCTGTCGGGGGACGGAAATCCCCAGGCACGCGAACCCGATTCGATCGCGAGCAGCAGGCGCACGCCTTCGCGCGCCTCGATGTCGGCGAGCCGCGTTTCGATCTCGCGACGGATGTCGGGGGCGATCGCCCCTTGGAAGGTCATGATCCGTATCCGTATTTTCAGGCGCGGGATGCGCGCGAAGGGTTACCCCTTCACGCACACCACCTGCTTCAAGGTGTGGACGATCTCCACCAGATCGGCCTGGGCAGCCATCACGGCTTCGATCGGCTTATAGGCCTTGGGCGTCTCGTCGATCACGCCTTCGTCCTTGCGGCAGGCGACGCCCGCCGTGTCGGCGATATGCTCGTCGAGCGTCACCAGCTTCTTGGCCGCAGTGCGCGACATCACGCGCCCCGCGCCATGGCTGCAGCTGTCGAACGACTCCGGGTTGCCCAGCCCGCGCACGATGAACGACTTGGCGCCCATCGATCCCGGGATGATCCCCAGCACACCCTTGGCCGCGCGCACCGCCCCCTTGCGGGTGACCAGCACATTCTCGCCGAAATGGTTCTCGCGCGTCACATAGTTGTGGTGACAGTTCACCGCTTCCATTTCGGCATCGAACGGCATGGCGATCTGCCCGCGCAGGGCGGCGATGACGTTGGTCATCATCATCCGCCGGTTGAGCGCGGCATAGTCCTGCGCCCAGCCGACCGCCTCGACATAATCGTCGAAATGGTCGGTCCCTTCCGGGAAATAGGCGAGGTCCTGATCCGGCAGGTTGATGTGCCACTTGCGCATGTCCTGCTTCGCCAGTTCGATGAAGAAGGTGCCGATCGCGTTGCCGACGCCGCGCGAGCCCGAATGGAGCATCACCCAGACGCGCTGCTCCTGGTCCAGGCACAGTTCGATGAAGTGGTTGCCCGTGCCGAGCGTCCCCAGATGGCTGAGGTTGTTGGTGTTCTTCAGCCGCGGGTACTTGTCGGTGATGCGCTGAAAGCGGGCGGAGAGCGTCGCCCAGGCCTCGACGATCGCCGGGGGCGGCGCGCCCCACGAGCCATGGTCGCGCTGCCCGCGGCCGACCGAGCGGCCGTGCGGCACCGCCTGCTCGATCGCCGAGCGGATGCCCTCAAGGTTATCGGGCAGGTCGCTTGCCATCAGCGAAGTGCGCGCGGCCATCATGCCGCAGCCGATGTCGACGCCCACCGCCGCCGGGATCACCGCGCCCTTGGTCGGGATCACCGAGCCGACGGTCGCGCCGATGCCGACATGCACGTCGGGCATCGCCGCTACGTGTTTGAACACGAACGGCATCTGCGCCGCGCGGGTGAGCTGGGCGCGCGCGCCGTCTTCCACCGGCACGCCGCGCGTCCACATCTTGATCGGCACACCGCCTTCGACGTGCTGATAGTCATAGGTCGTGGTCATGTTGACCTCCTTGGCTCTTCGGGTGCCGGCGACGAGGCGTGACGAGACATTTTCGCTGAGCTATCCGGTTGCCCGGAGGCGGACTTGAACCGCCGACCTCCCGCATCGCTGCGGGTGCTCTACCTGTAGTCCCGCCGGCATTCGCCGGCTGTGCTGCTTCCATTGCGGCTCCGGCGACGAACATTGCGAAAGACGGTCCTCCGAAGAGGCATCGTGACAGGATGTAGTCCAACGCGGCATTCGCCGGAAATCGGATGCTGGCGACCAGAGGGTGGTGAGACGTGCCTTGTGCTCTATCCGTTTGAGCTACGGACCGAGACGGCCCGGCCGGGTTCGAACCGGCATCGCAAGGTCCTGGATGTAGTCCCACCGGCATTCGCCAGCATGGTGTCGGCTTGGCGACGAGGATTGGAAAAGACCCCCCGAAGGGACGATGCTCTATCCGCTGAGCTACCGCGCCCTTCGGCACGAGCGGGATTCGAACCCGCGACCGTCGCATTAACATGTAGTCCTTCCCGGCATTCGCCAGATCGTTCGTAGTGGGTCGTGGCGACGAGAACGGCGAGACGTGGCCCTTAAGCTACGTGTCGGCGGCGGGGTTCGAACCCGCATCTCCCGCTTGCGCGGGCGCTTTACTCGTCGGGCCCCTCTGGTGACATGTAGTCCCGCCAGCATTCGCCACGACCCTGTTCGTTACACCTCCACTGCCTCGACGATGCCCACCCAGTCGCGCGTCTCGCCGGCGGCGAAGCGTGCGATCCCGTCGAACACCGCATCGGAGAAGCCCCCGATGTTGAGGATGTCCGCCCGGCTCTGCGCCTGGGTCGTGCCATAGGGCGCGATGTCGACGCAGACGAGCTTGGCCCCTGGGCAACGCCGCTTCAGCCGATCCCATTCGCGCAGCGTCGCCGTGGCACCGCCGCGCGTCGCATCGACCCAGGACTCGTTGTCCGAGACGATCACGACCAGATCGACCTTCTCACCCAGCATGTTCAGCAAGGCGAGCGGTGCCGAGACGTTGGTGCCGCCCCCGCCCACCGCGGCGAGCTTCGCAGCATTCACCGCGACGCGCGCCTTGGGATCGAGCTTGAGCTTCACCACGCCCTGTTCGAACGGCAGCACCTTTGCATCGCGGTTGGTCCGCAGCATCGCCGCCGCGACCAGCGCCGCGACATCGATGCACCGCACCTTCGACGACGCGCCCTTGCGGACCCCCGTCGCCGGCGAGGCCATCGACCCCGACACGTCGGGGCAGACGATCACCCGACCCGCCACCGCCGGCACGCGGGCCAGCGACTTTTCGAGCGCATCCTCCAGCGCGGCCTGCACGGTCAGCGGCACGGCCTCGTCCGCCGCCGCCAGCGCCATCTGGAGCTGGTACGGAGTCGGCTTCACCCGGGCGATCGCAGCCGGATCGCGCAGCCGTTCGGCCACCCGCTCCGTCACCCCCTCCACGTCGAACGCGCCGTTGCGCGCCAGCGTGTTGAGGTTCATCCGCAGCGCCTGCCAGCCCATCGCGCCGGCAAGCTCCGCCCACTGCGCGGCGGTCAGTTCGAAGGCGGTCAGCCATTCGAACGGCACCGGCGGCAGTGGTCGCGAACGGTCCGTCTTCCACGCCTCGAACGCGGCGATCTCCGCCGGCAGCGCGGCCACGTCATAGGGCTTGCCGATCAGCCAGCCGTAAAAGGCGCGCCGCTCGGCATCGGCGGGCTTGGGGTGCACCATCCTGACGATGTCCGCCAGGCTGGGATCGCGGCCCGTCGCCGCGGCCATCAGGTCGCGGATCGAGGCGCGTTCCAACCAGCCCTGCACCAGCCGCTTGGGCCGGGTGCCAAGCGACGTCCGGCCGACCTGCCCGGAGCGCAGGATCTGCACATAGCTGCGCAGCATCCGGCCATTGTCGATCACGCGGCCGAAGACAAGGACCGCCAGGTCCGGATCGGCCACGGTGAGATAGGCCGCTAACAGCGCCGGCATGTCCTTCATCGCGCCCGAGCGGCGGGCATAGACCGCAGCCTTGGCGACGAAGCCCGGATCGCACGCCTGGGCGGCGGCGATCACGTCCGAAAGCTGCGCCTCGGCGGTCGCATAGAAGGTCTCGCTGAGCGTGCCGGTAACGGCCAGCTGGGCGAGCTTCGCCTGCGGGCCATAGGCATAGGCCGGGGCGCCTTCATGGTTGCGCGTATCGGCTGCCGGAAGCAGCTTCGCGATCGCCGAGGCGAAAAGTCCCTTGTTTGCCATTGCCTTGTATCCTTCCTGCGGATCCGGGGGCGGCCGGCCCATTCCGGCCGCCCCGTTCTTCCGCGCCATCGGATCCAGGAAGCGCCCGATCCGATGCCAGGTACTTTGCAGAAGGCGTGCCAAGTCGTGGCATCAAGGTCGAAGAAATCTATCATTACATTGACTTTAAAACATTTTTTACATCTCGAGATCCAATGCGCCGGCATGTCAGCTCGAGATCGCATCGGAAAAATACGATCGCATTGGATCGTATTTTATCCTATGGGATAAACATGAAACCGCTGACTGTAATTGGCTTTCTCGGCTCTACTCTCGATGCGAGCAAGTTCGGCCCCTCGCGCTGGAACAAGTGGCGCCCCACCGTCGGCCTTGCCATGCATGAGGATCTGCGCGTTGATCGGCTCCTTCTGATCCACGGCTCGCAGCATCGCCGGCTGGCGGAATATGTTGCGGAGGACGTGGTCTCCGTCTCGCCCGAGACGCGAGTGGATCTGCGCGTGCTCGACTTCCATGACGCTTGGGATTTCGAGGAAGTGTACGGCAAGCTGCTCGACTTCGCCCGTGCCGAGCCGTTCGACCCTGAGGCCGAGGAGTATCTGGTCCACATCACCACCGGCACGCACGTCGCGCAGATCTGCCTCTTCCTGCTGACCGAGGCGCGGTATCTGCCGGGCCGCCTGCTCCAGACCCAGCCGGAGCGCGGCACGCTGAACCCCGCCGGCACCTGGAACACGATCGATCTAGACCTGTCGCGCTACGACAGCATCGCCACGCGCTTCGCCGTCGCCGCGCAGGAAGGCACGTCGTTCCTCAAATCGGGCATCGAGACGCGCAACCCGGCCTTCAACCGAATGATCGACGAAATCGAACGCGTCGCACTGCGCTCCAAGGCGCCCATCCTGCTCACCGGGCCCACCGGCGCGGGCAAGAGCCAGCTCGCACGCCGCATCTACGAACTGAAGCGGCTGAAGCATCAGATCGCCGGGCCGTTCGTCGAAGTGAATTGCGCGACGTTGAAGGGCGACGGGGCGATGTCGGCGCTGTTCGGGCACCGCAAGGGCGCGTTCACCGGCGCGGTCGGCGATCGCACGGGGCTGCTGCGGACTGCCGACAAGGGGATGTTGTTCCTCGACGAAATCGGCGAACTCGGCTCGGACGAGCAGGCGATGATCCTGCGCGCCATCGAGGACAAGCGCTTCCTCCCTGTCGGATCGGACAAGGAAGTCGCCTCGGACTTCCAGCTGATCGCCGGCACCAACCGCGACCTCGGCGCGGCGGTGGCGGCGGGCGGCTTCCGCGACGATCTCTACGCACGGCTCAACCTTTGGACCTTTCAGCTCCCGGGCCTCGCCGAGCGCCGAGAGGACATCGAGCCCAACCTCGACTATGAGCTCGATCGCTTCGCCGAGCGCGAAGGCATCCGGATGGGCTTCAACAAGGAGGCCCGCCAGCGCTATCTCGCCTTCGCCACCAGCCCGGAGGCGCGCTGGCCGGGCAATTTCCGCGACCTGTCGGCAAGCGTCACCCGCATGGCCACCCTCAGTGCCAAGGGGCGGATCGACACCGACGCCGTCGAGGCGGAAGTCCACCGGCTGGCTCGCCTGTGGTCCGGGCAGGGCCAGGATGAAAGCGATATTCTGGCAGAAGTGCTGACGCCGGCGGCGCTGGCGGAAGTCGACCCCTTCGACCGCGTGCAACTCGCCGCAGTCGTCCAAACCTGCCGCCGAAGCCGTTCGCTTTCAGAAGCCGGGCGAACCTTGTTCGTCGCATCCCGCACCCGCAGAACATCCGCCAACGATGCGGACCGACTGCGGAAATATCTAGCCCGCTTCGCGCTGGATTGGTCCACGCTCACCGGCCGCTGACCTAGCTTCAGATCCCTACACATGACGCACACCACGTCTATGCCGGTCTGTTGGAAGCCGAATTTCCCAATGACCTAGGTGCCCAGCACGTTCACCTCGGGCGCGCCAGTTCCGAAAAGACCATGGATTACCATCCGTTTGAGCAAACCCCGTCGAACAGCGATGGGCACCGAATGCCGTACCGAGGCTGTGAACGCCTCATTGAGCGGGGGACGTGCAAGTGGCCGCGCACTTCGGCGCGTCGTCTATTCATACCGTAGTGCAACGATAGGCGCCCGACGGGCGGCGGCCCCTGCCAGCACGCCGATGCTCGCGACCGCCACGACGAACGCTGCACCGCCCGCCGCAGGATACAACCATAGCGGCATGTCGATGCGATAGGCATAGCCGTTCAGCCAGCGCTGCATCGCCCACCAGGTGACCGGCCAGGCGGCGAGGTTGGCCAGCAGTGCTGGCCGTGTAAGCTGGCGGAGTAGCAGCCAGAGCACCTGCCCCATGCTCGCGCCCATCGCCTTGCGAATGCCAATCTCCTTCGTGCGGCGATCGGTCGTGGCGATGGCGATGCCAACCATGCCGGCAGCCGCCAGCAGCACCGCCAGCGCGGCGAAGATCGCGAACAACTGCATGCCGCGTTCGAGATCGCGGTACAGCTCCTCCATGCGATCGGAAAGGAAGCGGCGCCGGATCGCCCCTTGCCCGCCGGTTTCCCGCCACACGCGATCGATCGCTGCGAGCGTCTCCGGCACCTGCCTGCCGGACAGGCGGATCGACACCATGCCCGCACGCGGTCCCACCCGTCGCGGGGCGTCGATATAGACGGTAGGCTTGGCCGCCAGTTCGGCCGAGGTGAACTGGAAGTTCGGCACGACGGCCACAACCACACCGATCTGTTCGCCCTCGGTGAATGGCGAGAAGTTTGTCACGGGCACGCGCTGGCCAACCGCCTCACGCGGCGACCCCAACTCCAACGCCTTCACCGCCGCTTCGTTGAGGACGATGCGACGCACCTGGGGCTCGCCCTGCGGCGGCATTCCTGCGAGCGAACCGGCGATCGGCGGGACTCCATAAAGCGCATACGTGGCCGGAAGTGCCGCCGCGACGATGATCTGGACAGGTCGCCCCCCCAGCTCGATGAACGATCCACCCTTGCCCGTCACGAACTCCGATCCGTGGCATGCGGCGCCCTGCACGCCAGGCAGGCGCGCCGCCTCCGCGACGAAGCCCGGCGGGCACTCCGCATCGACCGTGAGCATCTGCGCGATATCCGCCCCCGTGCCCTGCGCCATCGCGAAACGGCGCTGCTGGTAGACGATGCCGGTGGCGATCAACAGGCCGATCAGCACCGCGAACTGCAGCGTCGCCAGCACCGCGCGGACCCTGGTACCGCCATCGCTGGTTCGGCCGTCCGGCCGCAAGATCGTTGCGGGCGACAGTCGCGAGACGACCAGCGCCGGATAAGCGCCGGCGAGCAGCCCGACGATGACCGCGCCCGCGATAATCCCGAGCGTCAGCAAGGGCGCCTGCGCATAGTCGATCGTGGCATTGGTATCGAGAAAGGCGTTGAGCGGCGGCAGCAGCCATTCGCTGGCGACCAGCGCCAGCAGCGCCGCGATCAGCGTGGCCGCCACCGCCTCGCCGAGAAACTGCAACGCGATATCCCAACGGCCCGCTCCAGCCGCCTTGCGGACGCCGATCTCCTTGCGCCGCCGCCCGGCGCGCGCCAGCGCCAGGTTGACCGTGTTGGCCACCGCCACGAACAGCACCAGCCCCGCGATCAGCGAGCCGGTGATCAGCCGGTCGCGCGCGCCGGGATGCAGATCGGCATCGAGCGCCAGCCGATCGACCCGCACCAGCCCCATGCGATAGATTTCCTGTATTTCCGGCGGCATCAATGTCGCGATCAGCGGGCGCATCTGGCGCGCCGCCTCTGTGGCGGAAATTCCGGGGCGGAGGCGGAAATAGGTCCGGGATTCGGTTCTGAACCCACCATCTGCCGGGCGCGCGAGGCCATGGAGGACCGACGCGGCATTGCGCGACGAGGCCAGAATGTCATGGGTCCAGTCGGTCGCACCGGGCGGGAGATCGGCAAGAATGGCCCCAACCGTCATTGCGCGCCCAGCGATGGTGAGCGGCGCGCCCAGCACGTCCGAACGTCCGAACCAGCGGCGTGCCGCCTCGGCGGTCATCGCTACACCGTCGGGCCGCGCCAGCGTCGCGGCCAGATCGCCACGCAGCACCGGGCGCGGCACGACGTCAGCAATCGAAGGGTCGGCCCAGTAGATCGTCTCCTTGCGCTCGACGGCACCGCGGCGGATGGCAACCTCGTCCTCGGCAAGCCGCGCCCAGGCCTCGATCGAGGCCAGCCGGCCCGCGACGAGGGGCGCCGCCAACCCGCTCGTCCGCTCTTCGATCGCAAGCGCGCCCCCGGGCATCAGGAAGGTGGAAGTCGCCAGATAGGTCCGGTCGCGCGCCGGAACGAAGTCGTTCTGCTGCAAAGCGCCTCGGACCACGATCAGCATCAGGATCGCTGCGGTCAGCCCCACGACGAGCCCGAGCAGCGCGATCAGCGACAGCGTCCGCGCGCCCAGCGCCGCCCGCCACCCGGCGATGAGGAAATGCCGGAGCTTCACAGCAGCGTCTCGCTGACCACGCGACCATCGAGCATCCGGACCGTCCGCTGTGCCTCGGCGGCGTGGAGCGGCGAGTGGGTGACCATCACCACGGTCGTGCCCGCTGCCACCGCATCCTTGAGCAGGCCCATCACCTGTTCGCCATTGGCACTGTCGAGATTGCCGGTCGGCTCGTCCGCCAGGATCAGTTTGGGCTCGGCCACCAGCGCGCGCGCGATCGCCACGCGCTGCTGCTGACCGCCGGACAATTGCTGCGGTCGGTGCCGGGCGCGGTGGGCGATCCCCACCTGCTCCAGCGCCTCGCCGATCCTTCGTTTCGCGGCGGCGCCACCGCTGCGATAGAGCAGGCCGATCGCGACATTCTCTTCCACGGTCAGTTCGTCGACCAGATTGAAGCTCTGGAACACGAAGCCGATATGCGCGCGGCGCAACCGCGTCCGTTCCCGCTCGGAACGCCCCGCCACTTCCTCGCCAAGCAGCCGGTAGGAACCGCCGCTCGGCGCATCGAGAAAGCCGAGGATGTTGAGCAGCGTCGACTTGCCGCAGCCGGAGGGGCCCATGATCGCGACGAATTCGCCCGCGCCCACCTCCAGGCAGACGGCGTCGAGCGCGCGCGTCTCGACCTCGGAGGTACGGAAGCTTTTGCGCAGGTCGGTAAGCGTCAGCATGGGTCTGCCTCAGTCGGTAAGGAGGACGCGGTCGATCCGCGACCAGTTGGAAGTATCCGAAACGATGGCGCGCTGTCCCGCCTGCAAGCCGGCGAGGATCTCGACCTGGCGGGGGTTACGACGGCCGAAGCGCACCGGGGCGCGCCGGGCACTGCGGCCATCGGCCGCGAGCACGAACAGGTCCCCGCTTCCCTGCGCGGCGGCGCCGGCGGGCAGCACCAGCGCGCGGCGATCCAGCCCGAGCGTCAACTCGCCGTCGATCGCTGCGCCGGGGGTGGCGCCGCTGGGCTGCGCGCCCAGGAAGTCGATCTCGACGGTGAACGCGCCATTCTTCACCTCCGGGCGCACGCGGGTGACCCGCCCTGCAAGGCTCCGCCCGCCAAAGGCCAGCGCAGCGTCCAGCCCGGCTCGGACCCGCGGCAGGTAGTATTCGTCGATTGCGGCAACCACGCGAAAACCGGCATCGCTGGTAATCTCGGCCAGCCGATCCCCGCGATTGCGGTTCTGCCCCGGCTTGAGGTCGATCTGGGTGAGCGTGCCGGTCACCGGGGCCCGTACGATCAGGTCATCGAGCTGGGCATGCGTCGCATCGAGGCTGCGGCTGAGGCTTTCCTGCTCGCTGCGCAGGCGGGGGAGCTGGGCTGCGCGCAGCCGCTCCTGGCGCTGGTTGGTCGCCTGCTGCACGGCAAGGAGGCGGCGATAGCGCGCGAGATCGATGTGCAGCGCCTCGGCGTCGCCCCTGGGATAAAAGCCGCGCGCGGTGAGCGCGTCGATGCGTGCGGCCTTGGCCTCCAGCGTCGCGACGCTGGCCGCGAGTTCGGTCAGCGTCTTGTCGTTGGTCGCGCGGTTGGTCTCGAGCTGGGTTTCGAAGCTTTGCACCTGGGTGATGGATTCAACGAGGCGCCCCGCATTGTCGAGCACGTCCCGCACGAGTTGCGCATTGCGAAACACGACCAGCGGCTGCCCGGCCGTCACGCGGTCGCCCGGCTGCGCGAAGATCTGCGCGACCTGCCCGCCGGAGACTGCGTCCAGATAGAGGATCTCGCGCGGCTGCAGCGTGCCGTGGACCGCGACGACATCGCGAAACAGCTCCACCCGCGCCGTGGCGAGCGTCACCGTGCCGGCGGCGACGGTGAGTGTCCGGGCACCCGCCCCATGCACCAGCGCGGCGATACCGACCAGCAAAGCCAGCATCGCGAGGGCAGCAATCCAGCTGCTTCGGCGCGGGCGCTGCCACCAGGGCGTGGCGATCGGATGGTCCATGGACGACACCACGCCATCATATCCGCTGAGGCCCACAAGAAAAAACACGCAGCGGCAGACACTTAGTCGACGGAGAACGCCGCTCGCGCTCCGATGCCGTCCGGATTCGTACAGTTGCGCGCGGCTAGCAGCTGAACCTACCATCGGCGCCGATGAACGACGCCCGCATCCTCATCGTCGACGACGATCCCGACGTTCGCCAAGCGGCGGCGCTGGCGCTTGCGCCCCATGTGAACGGCTGCGAGGAAGCCACCTCGCCCGCCGAAGCCGCGCAAATGGTGCGGGGGCGCCGCTATGATGCGGTGTTGCTCGACATGAACTTCCTCGCAGGCGCTCGGGACGGCGAAGCAGGGCTGGCGGCCCTCGCCGACCTGCGCGGCGCCGATCCTGCCCTCGGCGTGGTGTTCCTCACCGCCTATGGCGGCGTGAGCCTTGCGGTGCGGGCGATGAAGCAGGGCGGCGACGATTTCCTGCTCAAGCCCTGGCGCAACGCCCAGTTGATCGCCGCCGTGCGCGACGCGATCGCCCGCACCGAAGCGCGGCGCCGCGCCCCGACGCTCGCGGCCGTGGAGCAATCCACCATCGCCGAAGCCCTCCAGCGCCACGAAGGCAATATCAGCCGTGCTGCGGCATCGCTGGGGCTCACCCGGCAGGCGCTGTACCGCCGGCTCACCCGCGATGGATAGTCTGGCCGCCTATCCGCGTGTCTCCGCCGTCGGCTGGCGCCTCGTCATCGCAGGCGCGGCATTGTGGGGCGCGATCCAGCTGCTGCCCTCGCACCACATCGCCACCATCGGCCTGCTGCTGATCGTCGCGTTCCTCGCCCTTGCCGATCTGTGCGTCAGCCTGACACGGCAGCCCGTCCTCCAGGCACGCCCCACAACCACGGACGATGCGCGCGAAGCGGAGCATTTGCGCGCGCTCCTCGACGCAGTGGCAACCGCGCTTTTCGTGCTCGATGCACAAGGCCGGATCGTCCGGTGCAATCGAGCGGCCCGGCGGATGGCGGGCGCCATGGTTTCTCGGCTGGAAGATGTGGCTGCACTCGATCCGAGGACGATCTCGATCCTTCAGGCACTGCCCGCCGGTGCGCGACGCCTGGTGCGTGCGAAGGACGGCCGCAACCTCCTCGTCTGGTGCGGCAGCTTTACCGCGCCGGGTGCAGCGCCGCAGCGCCTCCTGTCGCTGCAATGGGTGGCAGGCGAACTGGACGCGGTCGAGATCGAGGCGTGGCACGCCATGACGCGCGTGCTGACCCACGAGATGATGAACGCGCTCGCGCCGATCGTCTCGCTTACCGAAAGTCTCGCCGCCCTGCCCGATCACCCTCCCCAGACCGCGCGTGCGCTCGCCACGATCGAACGCCGTGCCACGCATCTGCTCGGCTTCGTCGAACGCTATCGACAGCTCGGCGACCTGCCGAGGCCGGTGCCGGAGGCGTTCGACCTTTCGGTGCTGGTGACGGACGTGGCGCAATCGACGATGTCCTTGGAGGACATCGGCATCCGCCTGGACCTCTCCCTGCCGACCGAGCCCGCGCGCATAATCGCGGACCCGGAACTGCTGGAGCGGGCGCTCGCCAATCTCCTCCAGAACGCCGCCGACGCCGTACGGGGCCAACCATCGCCGCGGATCACCATCGAGCTGACAACAGAAAAGACGGAGACGATACTCCGGGTTCGCGACAACGGACCCGGCATTCCGGTCGACCGGATCGACGAGGTCTTCGTGCCCTTCTTCACGACCAAGGAGGGCGGCTCGGGGATCGGCCTGTCGCTTTCCCGCCAGATCGCCGCCGCGCATCATGCGACTCTCATGGCCGTCCAATCGGACGAAGGGGCGTGTTTTGAACTTCGCATCCCTGCAGCGGACGGCGAGCCGTCGGCGCATTGAACGTACCGCGATCAGTCGATGCGCCAGCGATTTTCCGCCCGCGACAGACGCATTCGACCACAATTTCCCAATGATCTGAGTGCCCAGCGCTTTCACCTCGGGCGCGCCATAAAAATCGGGAAAATGGGTGTTACCTAACAGGGCGCATCCTGGTTCTAGGTAACACATAGGTAACGAAGGCCTGATTCTGCACTTGCGGGTGCGGAGTCGCGCCTATGCTTGCTCACCCGCGAGGCAAAACAGCGCAGGTTTCGATCGGTACATCGTAAGCGGAGCCTCGATCCCACCTTGCGGGCGCGATGGGCAGCGTCGAGTCTCCGCGCGGTGATCGGGCGGGAGGAGGCTGGTGCTATGATGATGTCAGGTGACGATGCTGGCACCAGCGGCGTGCGGCGCCTTGAGGTATTCACGGGCGTGGGCAAGCGTCGCGAGTGGTCGCCTGAGGCGAAGGCGGCTATTGTCGCGGAGAGCTATTCGGGATTGGAGAGCGTCAGCGCCGTGGCGCGACGGCATGGGCTGGCTGCGTCGCAGCTTTTTGGATGGCGCCGGCAGCTGCGTAAGCAGTTGGAGGACCAGGGTCTGGCGCTGGCGCAGGCGCCTTCGTTCGTTCCGGCGATGATCGAGTCGGCTCTACCTAGCGCTTCGGCTCCTAGGGCCAAGCGCTCACGCCGCCAGCGGCGATCGCCTGGCAGCGCCATCGAACTGGAGATCGACGGTATCGCGGTGAAGATCGCGCGCGGCGCCGATACAGGTCTGATTACGGCGGTGATCGATGCGCTCAAGGCATCCCGGTGATCGGACCTGGCGCGGGTGCTCGCGTGATGGTGGCGACGCGCCCGGTAGATTTCCGCAAGGGCGCGGATTCCTTGGCCGCACTGGTCACGGCCGAATATGGCGGCGATCCGTTCTCGGGCGTGATCTACGTGTTTCGGGCGAAGCGGGCGGACCGGATCAAGCTGGTCTGGTGGGACGGCACCGGCCTGTGTCTGATGGCCAAGAAGCTCGAGGCCGGCGGCTTCAAGTGGCCCGGTATCCGGGATGGCGTTATGCGCCGGACGGCGGCGCAGCTCGGCGCTCTTCTGGAGGGTCTGGACTGGCGTCGCGTGCATGGCGGACGCCGACCGCAGGCGCCTCGGATTGCCGGTTGACGGGGCCGTGATCGGTTGATTCACTGCCTCCATGCGGATGGAGGCGGACCTTCCCGACGACGTTGATGCGCTCCGCGCGCTCGTCCTCGACCAGGCCCGCAAGCTTGAGAGCACCGACGCCGAGGTCGAGCGCCTGCGAGCGATCATCGATGCTTTCCAGCGCCATCGCTTCGGGCGTCGTTCCGAGCAACTCGATCCCGATCAGCTCCAGCTGGGGCTCGAGGATGCCGAGACGGCACTGGCCCATGCCGAGGCTGCTGGCTTGGCGAAGACAGTGCGCGCCCCTGCCGATCGGCCGCGCAAGACCAACCGTGGCTCGCTGCCCGCGCACCTCGAACGGATCGAGCAGTTCGTCGATGTCGAGGAGATTGATGGTATCAGGGCCTGCCCCTGCTGCGGCGGCGCGCTCCACCAGATCGGCAAGGATGTAGCCGAGCGGCTCGACGTTGTGCCGATCACGTTCCGGGTGCTGGTCACCCGCTGGCCGCGCTACGGCTGCCGCTCGTGCGAGAGCGCGGTGGTTCAGGCGCCAGCGCCGGCCCGCATCGTCGAGGGCGGCATCCCCACCGAAGCGCTGATCGCCCAAGTGCTGGTCGCCAAGTATGCCGATCATCTGCCGCTCTACCGCCAGGCGCAGATCTATCCCCGGCAGGGCGTCCAGCTCGACCGTTCGACGCTGGCCGACTGGGTTGGCCGGGCGGCCTGGTATCTGCGGCCGCTGCGCGACCATATCCAGGATGGGCTGCGGCACTCCGAGCGCTTGTTCGCCGACGAGACGACGGCACCGGTGCTCGATCCGGGGCGCGGCCGGACCAAGACCGGCCAGCTATGGGCCTATGCCCGCGACGATCGGCCATGGGGCGGCGTCAGTCGTCCGATGGTCGCCTATGTCTATGCCGCCGACCGGAAGGCCGACCGGCCCGAGGCCCATCTCGGGGACTTCGCCGGCATCCTGCAAGTTGACGGCTATGGCGGCTATGCGGTTCTCGCCCGGCGCCGGCTGCACGTCAGACTCGCCTTCTGCTGGGCGCATGTCCGGCGCAAGTTCTATGCGTTGGCCGACAGCTCGCCGGTCGCGACCGAGGTACTGCGCCAGATCGCCTCGCTCTATGCCATCGAGGATGAAGTGCGCGGATCCTCGCCCGAGCAGCGCCGCGCCGCGCGCGCCGCCCGCAGCCGCGTCATCGTCGACGATCTCCACCTCTATCTCGAAGGTCGGCTCCGCCAGCTCAGCGCCAAGAGCAGGCTCGGCGAGGCGATCCGCTATGCGCTCACCCGATGGGAAGACCTCGCCCGGTTCTTTGATGACGGCTGCATCGATCTGGACAGCAATACCGTCGAGCGATCGATCAGGCCCCTGGCACTCAATCGCAAAAACGCCCTGTTCGCCGGATCAGACGAAAGCGGTGACAACTGGGCGGTGATCGCCCCCCTCATCGCATGCTGCAAGCTCAACGCCGTCAACCCGCACGAATGGCTGACCAGGACGCTCTCCGAGCTCGCCAACGGTCACCCCGCCAACAACGTCGCCGAACTCATGCCTTGGACGGCCGTGGCCTGAAAACAGCGGCTACGGTACATCGCTCCGAAGGCAGAGGCCACAGGTTCGATTCCTATCGGGTACGCCAAACCGCCTCCTGGGACTGTGCCCAGTATGCCACAGGGGGGTACGTAAGCGCCGGATGTGTCGGCCGCCGTGATGGCATGTTGCGCCATCCCGGCGCCCCGCCTGACATAGGCGCGTGCGAACGCTTACGATCGGACGCGCCGCCGCCCTAGAAATTAACCGTCAGCTTCACCGTTCCCGAATGGCTCTGGAACGCGTTGCGCAGCTCGCCATCATATTGCACGCCGATCCTAAGGCGATCGGTCCGCATGAACGACACACCCGCGCCGATCAGGGCACCATCCCTCGGCCCCCGCGTCGAGGTACTGGTGAAAGCCACCCCGCCCAGCACGGCGCTCAGCGGTATCGGACTGTTCTTGTAGCTGTGCGTCCAGCCGATCTTCAGCGACGGCGCGAAACGGCCCGAGGCGGTGTCGAAGATCGCCGCGCCCTGCACTCCGACCTCGTGGTTGAACGAGTCGACCGAGAGCTTGCGCACCTGCATGTTCGCGGTGCCCGCGCCGCTTTCGGTATAGCCGTCATTGTCGAGATGGATTACGCGCGCCCCGGCAAAGGGCGTAAGCGAGGCGGTATCGCTAAGCGGCACCGTGTAGCTCACGCGCAGGCCGCCGAGATACTGCTTCCCGTTATACGACGCTTCGGCGGTCCGACCGAGATAGTCGATCCGGCGCTGCTGGCGATAGTGATTATACCCGAAGCCGAGCTGGCCATCGATCGCAAGACCGCTCGTTTCCGGATCGCCCGGCTGCCAGGTGAAATAGGCGGTTCCCTGGAAGCTGTTGAGGCGGGTGCGACTGCCGGTCAGGTCGGAACGGCCATTGGCGGTGCTGCCTACCCAGCTCAGCGCCCCGCCGACGACCAGATTGGTGGTGCCGATCAGGTCGACGCCGGCCATGACGCCGAAGCTGTTGGCCGCATAGGGCGAGGCACCGCTCGCCTCCCCGCGCTTCGCGGCGTTGACCAGCACCTGCCCCCACACGCCGCCGCGCTGGCCCTGCGAACCAGCCGCCATGCCACGCTCCTCGCGGCCACTAGCGTTCGCCGCCAGCACTTCCTGATGCTGCACGATCGCGTTCACCGCCGGCGATACCGCGATGGCCATGACCTGCGGCGTCAGCTGCGTCGGCGAAAGCTGGACGATCGCGCGCTCCTGCTCCGCGACCGGCAGCGCGGCCAGCGGCACCAACACCTCGTTGATCACCGGGAGCGCCGCCGCACTGCCCGGGCCATTGCCTGCAGCCACGATGGCGTCCAGCGCAGCACCGGTCCCGACGCCGGGGCCGCCTGCCGAAACGCCGGTCGGGGCGAATTGCGTCGCCGGAACGTTGTTCAGCACCGTCAGCACCAGATCGGAGGTGCCGCCGCCGGTAGCGGTGGAAAAGCTGCCGTCGAAGCCGCTGATCAAGGCGGTCAGCCCGCTATAGGTCAGCGCGCCACCCGCCTTGACCACCGTGAAGGCGGACCCGGCCGAGAGGCTCGTGCCGCCCAGCGCGATGAGCCGCACGTTGGTGCCGGTGAGGCTCGCCGACCCGCTGACCTGCAGCTGGCCGTAGACGCTGGTGGAGGTGACCCCGATCAACAGCGCGCCGCCGGTCTGGCTGTAGTTGCCGGCTACCCGCACCACATTGTTCAGCTGCAGCGCTGCGGTGCTAACCAGACCCCGGGTACCGAGGTTGATCGCATCGTTCAGCAGTAGGTTGCCGCTGAGCACCAGATTGCTTGCGAGATTGGTGATGGTGCCCTGGCTGCCGGCCCCGAAGCCGGTCAGCGTGCCGAAGCTGGTGCCACTGCCCCCGGCGATGCGCAGATCCGTGCTCGACACGTTCTGGATGTTGCCCGCGATCACACCGCTGTTGGTGATCGGCCCCAGCGTGCCGGCATTGTAGATCGCCGCCACCGAACCGCTCAGCGTGCCGCTGTTGGTCAGGCTGCCGAGGCTGCCGGTCGCCGCAACATAGACCGGATAGTCGGCCGTCAGGCTGCCGCTGTTGGTCAGGCTCGCCAGGCCTGCGCCGATATAGTTGTTGGCCGCGGTGACGACCAGATTGGTGCCGCTCGTGCTCGAGCTCAGCGCCAGCCCCGGGATCGCCCCGGTGGTCACCGAGACGCCGGCATAGTTCGAGCCCGTGCCGCCGGTGACCAGCGTTGCCGCCGTGGTGCCGGCCAGATAATTGGCCGCGCCCGGGAGCGTCGTCGATACCGTGCCGCCGCTCAGCGTAGCCGCGCCGCTCACGTTGAGCTGCGCGCCGGTCGCCAGCGCCAGCTTGCCCGCCGTCTGGCTGAAGGCACCGGTCACGTTCGCGCTCGTCGCCAGCGTCAGCGCCGCACCGCTGTTCGCCACGCTGCCCGCCACGACATCGTCGCCCAGCAGCAGGTTGCCGCCGGCGAACACCACCGCGCCGCCACTGTTGCTGATCGTGCCGCGCCCGCCATTCACCCCGGTCAACGTACCGATGCTGCTGCCGCTGCCGCCGCTGATCGTCAGACCCTGCACCGCCACGCTCTGGATGTTGCCCGCGATCACACCGCTGTTGGTGATCGGCCCCAGCGTGCCGGCATTGTAGATCGCCGCCACCGAACCGCTCAGCGTGCCGCTGTTGGCGATCTGGCCGATCGCGCCACGATTGGAGACGCCATATTCGCTGCCGGCAAGCGTGCCGCTGTTCGAGAGGGTGCCGATGCTGCCGCTCGACGCCACATAGACCGCGGTCGATACGCCGCTGATCGTGCCCGTGTTGTTCAGGTCTGCCAGCGTGCCGCCGACATAGTCGTTGCGCGTCGCGAGCATCAGATCGACATTGCCGCCGATCGTCCCGACACTGGTCGTCAGCGCGAGGCCACTGACCCCGGAGGCGACGCCGACGCCGGCATAGCTGGATCCCGCACCGCCACGCACCAGCGTGCCCGCCCCGCTGCCCGCCAGATAATTGGCGGTGCTGTCCAGCTGGTTCGTGGTGATCAGGCCGCCGCTGATGCTGGCAATACCGCTGACCTGCAGCGACGCCATGCCGAGCGCGAGCGTGCCCGAGGCCTGGCTGTAGTTGCCGGTGACCGCGACATTATTGACCAGCTGCACGGTTGCGCCGCCGTTCACCAGCGTGCCGCTTCCGAGCTGGACCGCATCGTTCAGCACGATGCCGCCCGAGGCCAGCACCACATTGCCGCCGCTGTTGGTGATTGTGCCCTGGCTTCCCCCCTGGCCGGTCAGCGTCCCGAAGGCGCCGCCGGGGCCGCCGACGAAGACCAGGTCCTGTGCCCCGATGTTGGTGATGTTGCCCGCGATCACGCCGCTGTTGGCGATCGTGCCTAGCACGCCCGTGTTGAAGATCGCCATCGACGCCGAGATAGTGCCGCTGTTGGCGATCGCCCCGATCGTGCCGTTGTTGGCCAGACCCGTGGTGCCAGTGACGGTGTCGCTGTTCGTCAGCGTGCCGATCGACCCCGTTCCGGCGACATAGATGGCGGTCATGGCGTTGAGCGCGCTGGTGTTGTTCAGTGCCGCCAGCGTCCCGCCGACATAATCGTTGGCGATCTGGGCTACGAGATTGGTGCCCTGGGTGGCGCCGCCGACCTCAAGGCCGGTGACATTCGCGGTATAGGTCAGGCCGCCGTAGCTCGAGCCCACCCCGCCCTGCACCAGCGTGCCCGCGCCGGCGCCGGCCAGATAGTTGCCGGTGGCGGAGAAGCCGTCGAGCGCGATCGTGCCGCCGCTCAGCGCGGCCGTGCCGCTGACGATCAGCGCGTCGGTGCCCGCCGTCAACTGCAGCGTGCCGCCGGTCTGGCTGAAATTGCCGGTGACGTTCACCGCGCGGTCCAGCCGCACGGTAGCACCGCTGTTGGTCAGGCTGTGCCCGGTCACCACCACCGCATCGTCGAGCAGGATCCTGCCCGATGCCAGCAGGACGTCCGCGCCGGTGCTGGTGATCGTGCCCTGGGCGCCGCCCTGGCCGGAGAAGGTGCCGTAGCCGCTGGTGCCGCCGATCAGCGTCATCGCGCTGGCCGACTGGTTGCGCACGTCGCCCAGCACCGCGCCGCTGTTCATCACCACGCCGATACCGCCTAGGGCGACCAGCGCATTCGGTCCCTGGATCAGGCCGCTGTTCGAAACCGTGCCGATCGTGCCCTGCGCCAGCACGCCGTTGGCACTGCCGGTGAGCGTGCCGCTGTTCGACAGGACGCCCAGCGTTGCACCCGACGCCACATAGACCGCCGTCGCGGTGCTGAGCGTGCCGGTGTTGACCAGCGAGCTTTGCGAGCTGCCGATATAGTCGTTGGTAACCGAGAGCAGCAGGTTGGTGTTGCCGCCGATGGTGGCGACCGAGGTCGTCACGCCGAGGCCGCTGACGCCGGTCGAGGCGAAGCTTGCGCCGCTGTAGGACGAACCTACGCCGCCCTGGATCAGCGTGTAGGACGTGCCCGCCAGATAGGTGCCAGAGCTCGACAGCGCGGCGACGACCGAGCCGCCGGACAGCGTGGCGACGCCGCTCACCGCCAGCCCGCCGACGCCGGGGTCGAGGATCAGCGATCCGGACGACTGGGTGTAGTTGCCGGTGATGCTTACCATGCCGGGCAGCGTCAGTGCTGCGCCGGTGTTGAGCACGCTGTGGCCGGTCACGTCGATCGCCGCATTGAGCGCGAGGTTGCCGCCGCTGAACACCAGATCGCTGGCGGCATTGACGATGCTCGTCTGGCCGCTGACGCCGGTGATCGTGCCGATGGTGCTGCCGCTGCCGCCGGCGATCGTCAGGTCGTTGGCCGAATTGTTGACGATCGCGCCGCGGATCACGCCCCTGTTGGTGACCCCGCCGACAGAACCGTTCACGGAAATCAGGAGTGCGCCCGATGCGCCGCTCATCGTCCCTGCATTGACCAGCGACCCCAGCGTGCCGCTCCAGACGTTGATCGCGTTCCCGCTGGTGCTGATCGCGCCACTGTTGCTGAACGTGCCGACACTGCCGGTCGTGAACAGCGCCGTCGCGCCGGCGACCGTGCCCTGATTGTCCAGCTGCGCGATCGTGCCGCCATTGTTGAAGATGCCGAGATTGTTGCCGATCAACCCGCTATTGGTCAGCGTGCCGATGCTGCCGGCATTTTGCAGCCCGGTGCCGAAGGCATCGTTGGTCGTCTTGATCGTGCCGGTGTTGACCAGCGCGGTAATCCGGCCGGTGGCGGCGTTGGAGAGGCCGGGGTTCCCGCCCTCGATCAGGCCGGCATTGCTCAGCAGCGCGACCTGCCCGGCGTTGAACACGCCGCTGTCGGTTCCGGACAGCGTGCCGCTGTTGCTCAGCGTTCCCACATCGCCGGTCGCGGCGATGTAGACCGCGTTGGCGACGCCGCCGATGCTGCCGCTATTGTCGAGCGTCGCGAGCGTGCCGCCGACATAGTCGTTGCTGATACCCAGCACGAGGTTGGTGCCGCTGGTCGTTGCCGCAGCGATCAGCCCGTAGACACCGGAGAGACTGATGCTGGCACCAGTATAGTTGGATCCCGCGCCGCCCGAGACGAGCGTGCCCGCGTTTGTACCCGCGATATAGTTGCCGGTGCTGGAAAGGCCGCTTACCGCGATGGTGCCGCCGGTGATGCTCGCCGCCTGGGTCACGATCAGGCGACCGGTGCTGCCCAGGTTGAGCGTGCCCGCGCTCTGGCTGAAATTGCCGTTGACGTTGACGATCGTCGAAAGAGTGATGTCCGCGCCGGTATTGCTCACGGTGAGTGCGCTGGCAGCGATGTTGACCGCAGTGATCGAGTCGTTGAGCAGCAGCGCTCCCGCGGCGAAGATGAGGTTTCCGCCTGCACCGATCGTGCCCTGCGTGGTGCCGGTCGCGCCGGTGAACGTGCCGATGGTGCCGCCCGAGCCACCGATGATCGTGCCGATCACACCGCCGCTCGCGTTGATGTTGCCGCGGATCAAGCCGGTGTTGATGACCGTGCCGAACGTGCCGGCAAGCGCGGTTTGGCCCGACATCGTGCCGCTGTTGTTGACGACGGCGACGACGGCGTTGTTCTGGATCGCGACCCCGGCGCCGGTGATGACGCCGCTATTGGTCACGGTACCGATCGTACCGCTGTTCAGGATCGCCCAGCTGCTGTTGGTGATCGTGCCGGTGTTGACCAGTTGGCCGATGCTGCCCTGGTTCCACAGCGCGGTGAAATTGGCGTTGGTGATGCGCCCGGCGTTGCTCAGCGTACCGATCGTGCCGCGATTGTTGACGCCGAACTGCATGCCGCCCAGCGTGCCGGTGTTCGACACCGTGCCGATGGTGCCGGTCGTCGCGACGTACAGGCCGGTGGCGGCGCTGGTGAGCGACGCCGCGTTGGCCAGCGTCGCGAGCGAGCCGCCGACATAATCGTTGGCAATCGTCAGCAGCAAGTTGTTCCCGCTGATGGTCGACGAACTCGCGAGGCCGGTGATGCTGCCGGCCGAAACGGTCGCGCCGGAAAGCGACGAACTCGCGCCGCCGGAGACCAGCGTATAGTTGCTCGCAAGGTAATTCCCCGTGCTGGACAGGTTCGCCAGGACCGTGCCGCCGCTCAGGTTCGCCGCGCCGCTGACGATCAGGCTGCTGGTGCCCGGGGTCAGGCTGAGCGTGCCCGCCGACTGGCTGTAATTGCCGGTGATGCTGATGTTGCTGGTCAGCGACAGGCTGGCACCGGTGTTGCTGACGGTGCGGCTCGTGGCGATGATCCGGTCGTTCAGCAGCAGGTTGCCCGATGCGAACACCACATTGCTCAGCGTGTTGTTGATCGTGCCGATGCCCGACGTGCCGGTCAGCGTGCCGATCGTGCCCGCCGCGCCACCGGTGATCGTCAGGTTGTTGGCGGTCTGGTTGTCGATCCTGCCCTTGATGACGCCGCTGTTGGAAAGCCCGCCAAGACTTCCCGAGATATAGACCACGTTGTTGCCGCTGAGCGTGCCGCCATTGGCGTTGACCAGCGTCGCCAGGGTGCCGGCGACGTTTACCGCGTTGGTGGCGTTGCCGATATAGCCGCTGTTGACGAGCGACCCCAGCGTGCCGCTGACCTGGACGGCGCTCTGCCCCGAGGTGATCGTGCCGCTGTTGTTGATCGCACCCGTGTTGCTGTTGCCGTCGAGATAGATGCCCTGCGGCCCGCCGTTGATACTGCCGCTGTTGCTCAGCAGGCCCAGCGTGCCGTAATTGGCGAAGCCGGCCGAACCCGAGGAAATCAGGCCGGCGTTGGTCACCGTACCCATCGACGTATCGTTCTGCAGGCCCGCCGCAGTCCCGCCCAGGATCGTGCCGGTGGCGGTGTTGACCAAGTTGGTGATCGTGCTCTGGTTGCCCAGCCCCTTCTGCGCGCCGCTGATCAGGCCGCTGTTGGAGAGGCTGCCGATGCTGCCATTGCTGCTGAGGCCATCATTCAGGCCGGTCAGCGTACCGCTGTTGACAAGCGTGCCGATCGCGCCGGTGTTCGCGACGTAGAGGGCCCAGGTCGTGCCGCTGATCGAATCGCTGTTGCTGATCGAGGCCTGCGTATCGCCGACATAGATGTTGTTGGCCGACAGCAGCAGGTTGTTGCCGCTGGTAGCGCTGCCAAAGGCCAGGCCGGTGAAACCGCCGCTCGCCGCGATGCTGAGCCCGGCGTAGGACGATCCGGCCCCTCCGCTCACCAGCGTGCCGCCAATCGCTCCCTTCAGATAGGTGGACGTGGAGGAAAAGCCGTTGGCGCCGGCAAGGATCGTGCCGCCGGTAAAAGTCGCCGCCTGGGTGACCGCCAGCTTGCCCGCATTGCCCAGGTTTAGGGTGCCGGCGCTCTGGCTGAAATTGGCGTTCACGTTGACGATCGTAGACAGCGTGATGTCGGCACCGGTATTGGAGATCGTCAGCAGGGCGGCGGAGGTACCGGCAGCGATGATCGAATCGTTGAGAAGCAGCGCGCCCGAGGCGAAATTGAGGTTGCCGCTGGCGCCGATCGTGCCCTGGCTCACCCCGTTATAGCCGGTGAAGGTGCCGACCGTGCCGTTGCTGCCGCCGATGATCGTCCCGATCGAACCGCCGAACCCATTGATGTTGCCGAGAATCAAGCCGCTGTTGGCGACCGTGCCGAAGGTGCCCGCCACGGCGTTGCTCGCGCCGGACATCGTGCCGCTATTGTCCAGCAGGTTGATGACCGCGTTGTTCTGGATCGCGTTGCCCGCACCCGCGATGACGCCACTGTTGGTAATGGTCCCGATCGTGCCGGTGTTCAGGATCGCCCAGCTGCTGTTGGTGATCGTGCCGGTGTTGACGAGCTGGCCGATACTGCCCTGGTTCCACAGCGCCGTGAAATTGGTGTTGGTGATCCGGCCCGAATTGCTCAGCAGCCCGATCGTGCCGCGGTTGTTTACGCCGAACTGCGAGCCGCTCAGCGTGCCGGTGTTGCTGAAGGTTCCGATGCTGCCCGTCGTCGCGACATACAGGCCCGTGTTGGCGCTGGTCAGCGTCCCGGCATTGCTGGCGGAAGCCAGCGTGCCGCCGACATAGTCGTTGTTGACCAATAGCTGCAGCGCCGTGCCGCTCGTGATGGACGACCGGCTCAGGCCGGTGAGATTACCGATCGTGACGTTTGCGCCGGTCAGGTTCAGGCTCGACCCGCCGAGCAGCGTATAGGTGCCTGCCAGATAGTTGCCGGTGCTGACGAAGGTGGACCGGATCGTCCCCCCGCTGGCGGTGACCGCGCCGGTGGCGATTACGCCGCCCAGCGGGTCCACGGTGAGCGTACCGGCGGTCTGCGTATAGGCGCCGACAACGTTGATGATGCTGTTGAGCACCAGGTTCGCACCGCTGTTGCTGACCGTGCGGCCCGTAGCGTTGATATTGTCGTTCAGCACCAGATTGCCCGACGCGAACTCCAGGTTCGCCAGCGTGCTGATGATGCTACCCTTGTTGGTCAGCGTGCTGCCGGTCAGGGTGCCGAACGTAGCGCCGGTACCGCCGCTGATCGTCAGCGCGTTGGCGCTGCGGTTGTTGATCGTGCCGGCGATCACGCCGCTGTTAGTAATGTTGGGCACGGTCACACCCGATGCCAGATACAGCGCGATGGCGCCGCTTACCGTACCGCTGTTGATAAGCGAATTGAACGCGCCAGCACCGATCGAAATGCCATAGCTGCCGCCGCTGATCGTGCCGCTGTTGTCGATCGTGCCGATCGTGCCGCTGGCATGGAAGACTCCGGCCTGGGCGCCGATAATCCGCCCGGTATTGGTGACTTGGGACATCGTCCCCGAATTCCAGAGGCCGCCGGTTGCGCCGCTGATCAGGCCGCTATTGGTGATCTGGCCGATCGAGGACGAGGTCTGGTTGTTGCCGATGCCGCTGCTGGAGCTGCTGATGATCGTACCGGTGTTGATCAGCGTCAGGATCGATCCGCCATTGTTGGCGATGCCGCCCGCGGCACCCGCGGCCCCCGCGGCCACGGTAATCGTGCCGGAATTGTTGAGCGTGCCGATTCTGCCCGTGACGGCATTCTGAATACCGCGGGTCGTGCCTGCAATCACGCCGGTGTTGCTGAGCGATCCGATCGATCCGGAATTGGTGATGGCCGTACGGCCGCTGATCCGCCCGGCGTTAGTCAGTACGCCGATGGTTCCGGCGCTGCCAAGCATAATGCCGGTCCTTGCCGCGGAAATCGTGCCGGTGAGGTTGTTGACGATCTCGGCCACACTGACCGTGCCGATACTGATTGCCGTGCCCGTTGCGAACGTGTCGACCACGCTGCCGCTGTTGGCCAGCGTGCCCAGCGTCGATCCGACGGTGCCGGTGATGGTGATCGCATTGGGATCGGCGGTGTTGATCGTTCCGGCAGACGTGATCGTGAAGTTGCTGCCGGGCGCGGTGACACCGCTCCAAGTGGTCCCGGTAGTAACCGAGTTCGCGATGGTCGTGTCTTGTGCGAGCACCGGCGGTGCAACGAGCGCCACACCCAGCACCAGCATGGAGGAACTTGCCAGGATGGCCCGATCGCGATTCGTACGCATGCCGTCTGCCCCAAAATGCCGCGCGCCGAGATCTTCAGCCATTTGGAATGCTATGGCCAGCCAAGGATTTGCTTTACAAATCGTTAACTTTTTCAGCCCTCCCAAACCAAGCCAGAAGAAAGCCCCGCCGCACAAGTCCCTTCCCAAAAGATATTTTTTATCATAGGCGACCCTGTATTTAGCCTGAGCTTTTCTTCTTTTTGAGTCAACTACCCCTGTATTCTACCGTAGGCCGGTGGATCGGGACGCAGCGGCGGTCTTCAGCGCAGCAAGCGCGGCGGCGACGCGGGCGATCACCTGGTCCCACCGCCCCCATTCGGTCTGGCGGAACAGCCGCACCGATGGATACCAAGGCGAGTCATCGCGGCCCTGCAGCCACCGCCAGTCGGGCAGCAGCGGCAACATCACCCAGGCAGGGCAACCCAGCGCGCCGGCGAGATGAACCGGCGAACTGTCGATAGAGATCAGCAAATCGACTTCGGAGAGGATCGCCGCCGTGTCCTCGAAGTCGTGGATTTCGGGGCTCAGGCTGACCAGGTTCATGCCCGGCGGCGGCTGCAGCGCGTCGCCCTCGGTTGGTCCCTTCTGGATCGAAAAAAAGGTGATCCCCGCCTGCCCCAGCGGCGCCAGCGCCGCCAGCGACATCGATCGGTTCGCGTCGTTCATGTGCGTCGGCCGCCCCGCCCACAGGCATGCGACCTTCAGCCCCGCATATTGCGCCAGCCGCGCCCGCCACGCCGCCCGCCGGTCCAGCAAGGCGCTGATATAGGGCATCGGATCGCCCGGAAGATCGCTGAGCCTGAGCCCCATCACCATCGGCAGGCTCATCATCTCGCAATGAGCGTCGAACGGCGGCGGTAGTTCGCCGCGTAGCGTGACGGCGTCGAAGCCCGGCATCCGCCGCGCGATGCTCGCCATTTCGTGGTTGATCTCCAGCACCACCTTCGCCTGGCTGCGCTGCTTCGCCCAGGCGACCATCCGCAGGAACTGGAACGTGTCGCCATAGCCCTGCTCGTCGTGGATCAGCAGCGTCTGGCCGGGCATCGGGCGTCCGTCCCAGCGCGGGCGCTGCACTTTGCGCTCGATGCGGGTGGTGTGCGCGAGGCTGTAGCGATAGCCATATTCGCGCCAGCCGCGCTCGAAATCGCCGAGCAGCAACAGCGTCTCCGAAAGGTCGAACCGGGTGGGGAGATGCCCCGGCAGCGCATCGACCAGCATCTCCTGAATCGGCCGCGCCTCCGCTACGCGCCCCTGCACCCGATAGGACTGGGCCAGCAGCGCCCACAGCCCCACGGGACCACTGCCGCCGGCCAGGAGCGGCCGCAGCATCGCCTCCACCTCGGCACCGCGTCCGGCGGCCAACAGCGCCTGTGCCTGCGCCTCCAGCGGCTTGGTGTCCGTCATGGCGCAGCTCAATGCGCCGCTACCGGCTTTTGCGCGCGCTTGGCCGAGGCCTTGGCTGCGGATTTCGCCTTTGCGGGGGCGGGTGCGCGTGCGGGGGCGTCCTGCGCGTCTGCCGGATCAATGCCCAGCGCCTCAAGCAGCGGCCCGAGATGCCCGGCATAGTCGCGCCAGCGGCCAATGCTGCTGCTGTACAACGGGCGCCGCACCTGGTTGACGCTGGCCGTGCGGATGGTGCGCGCGGTCGCATGGAAATCGACGCAGGCGGGGTTCCAGTCGAGCCCGCAGAACTCGATCAGCCGCCGCGCCTCCGGCTCGATGTCCGCCACCACATCCTCGTAACGCACCTCGAGGAACCGGTCTGCCGGCAGCACCGCGCGCCAATGCGCCATCAGCCGCTCATAGCTGCGGTAGAAGCGTGCCAGCTCAACCTGATCATAGCTGAACAGCTGCTCGCGGCTGAACAGCTTGGTGTAGCAGGACAGGCAAGTATCCACCGGGTCCCGGCGCACATGCACGATCCGCGCCTCGGGCAGGATGCGGTGGATCAGCCCGGCGAACAGGAAGTTCGACGGCATCTTGTCGACCAGCCGGCGGCGGTTGCCCGCCATCGGCCGAATCGCGTCCAGATAGTGCTGCCCCAGCGCGCTTTCGGTTTCCGCCGTGAGCTGCCGGGCGATCGCCGGATAGCCGCCGCTCTGCTGGACCAGCCCCTGCAACGTCGGGAGCTCACCGGCGCCGGCAATCGCAGGATGCGAGGCCAGGATCTGCTCGATCAGCGTGGTGCCCGATCGTGGCATGCCGAGCACGAACAGGGCAAGGTCGCTGCCTGCGGTCGCCGCGCGTGGCCGGGCGAGCAGCTCGGCCGGAAAGGCGGCGATGATATCCGACACCCATTGGTCGATCGCGTCGGCATCATAGGCGAAGGTCGCCCGCTTCTCCCGATTGCCCGCATCCAGATAGGTGAAGGCGCGCTCGGCATCGCCGACGTCCATCCACGCCTTGCCGATCGCGAACTGCAGCGCGGTACGATCCGACTGCACCTGCACGCCGTCGGGGGCGAGGAGCGCCTCCATCGCCGGGATCGCGGGATCACCGGGTTCGAAGCGTCGCAGGTCGGCGACGTTGAACCAGGCGGCGGCGGAGCGGGGGAATTGGGCCAGCACCTGCTCGAACACCGCCTTCGCCCCGGCGCGGTCGCCCTGCTCCATCAGCAGCACCCCGCGGTTGATGAGCGCCTTTTCGCGACCGAAGCCAGGCAGCTGGGCCGCGCGGTCGAAGGCCGCCAGCGCCTCGTCGATCCGGTCCTGCGCCTGGAGCACCTCGCCCAGGATGTTCTGCGCCTCGCCGTTCTCCGGCGCTGCGGCGACCGCCCGGCGCGCCTCGGCCGCCGCCTCGTCCAAGCGCCCCAGCCGGCGCAGGATCGTCGCCCGCACGCCCAGGCCGCCAACATGCATCGGCACCGAAATCAGCAGCGAATCGATCCAGCGCAGCGCATCCTCGTAACGGTCGCGCGCCACTTCCACCGCAGCGGCGTTGATATAGGCGTCGGACAGGCGGGGATTGGCGTCGATCGCGCGGCGCGCATGCGCCAGCGCCTCGTCCGGCAGCCCCAGGTCGTTGAGCAGATGGCTGAGGTTGCTCAGCGCCTCGGCATAGCCGGGCGCCAGCGCCAAAGCCCGTTCATACTGCGCGCGCGCCTGATCCAGCCGCCCCAGCCGCTTCAGCGTGTTGCCCAGATTGTTATGCGCCTCAGCATAGTCCGGCTGCAGCGCCACCACCCGCTCCAGGCAGGTCAGGCTCTCCTCCAGCTTGCCCGCTTCCTGGAGAACGATGCCCAAATTATTCCAGCCGGCAACCAGGGCGCTGTCCATCGCCACCGCCCGCCGGCCGGCCTGTTCGGCCTCGGCCAGCTGGCCGGCCTGGCGGCACATCTCGGCCAGGTTGCTCAGATAGATGGCCGGCGCGCGCGGCGCCTGGCAGGCGCCGCGGATGTGGTCGATCGCCAGGTCCAGATTGCCATAGGCATGCGCCATCAGCCCCATCAGGTGCAGGGCGTCGGATTGCCCGGGCCACATCGCCAGCACCTGCTGGCACAGCCGTTCGGCCTGATCGGCCTGTCCGGCATTCCAATGGGCGTTGGCCTGGGCCAGCGCCTGCTCGACGGTCAGGTTCTGCGTTGGCGTGTTCATAGGTGCGGCTTCTTCATCCGATGGAGGCGTTGCAGATCAGGTGGGCGGGGCATGGCGCGGTCAGGAGCCGATGGCTGAAAGCATCGCGGTGGTCGATCGTCCCGCCAGCAGTGGGGCGATGACCACCTCCCCGCCGGTATCCCGGACGAAATCGGCGCCGACGATGGTCTCAGCACTATAGTCGCCTCCCTTGACCAGAATGTCCGGCCGGATCGCCCGTATCAGGTCGAGCGGCGTATCTTCCTCGAACGCCACGACATGATCGACCGAGGTCAGTGCGCTCAGTACCTCGGCCCGGTCGGAAAGTCCGTTGACGGGACGCGCCCCGCCTTTCAGCCGCCGCACCGACGCATCGGCATTGAGACCGACAACCAGCAGGTCGCCCCTGCGCCGGGCCAGCTCCAGCAGGCGGACATGGCCAGCATGCAGCATGTCGAAACAGCCATTGGTGAACACGATCCGCGCGCCGCCGGCGCGCGCCTGATCCAGCCGGGAAAGGAGCAGCGGCAGCGACACCAGCTTGCTCGCGCCGTGGCTGCGCCGGTCCAGCCGCTCTTCCAGATCGGCGCGGGTGACGACATAGGTGCCCGGCCGAGAAACGGCGATGCTGGCGGCAAGGTTCGCCTGGTCGATCGCGGCGGCCATCGGCAACCCTTCGGCGATGCCTGCGACGAGTGCGGCGATGATCGTGTCGCCCGCACCGGTTACGTCGAACACCTCCAGCGCCTCGGTCGGGTGCTCGACCACGTCGCCGCTGCGGGACACCATCAGGATGCCCTTCGCGCCGCGGGTGACGACGAGATAATCGAGATCCAGTTCGGCCAGCGCCTGCTGCGCGCGCGCTGCAATTCGTTCCTCGGGGCATGCCCCGAACAGCGTATGAAACTCGCGGGCGTTGGGCTTCAGCAACGAGGCCCCGGCATAGCGGCCGGGATCGGGCGCCTTCGGGTCGACGAAGCTCGGCACGCCGCGGCGCCGGGCAAGGGCGATCAGGGTCGGAAGATCGGCAAGCGTCCCCTTGTCGTAATCCGAGAAGATGACCGCGCAGACGCCGTCCAGGCTCTGTTCGAAGCGGCTTGCGAGTTCGGCCCGCGCCGCCGCGCCCGCGGTGCCGTCCTGGTCGATCCGGGCGATTTGCTGCACGCCGGAGATCAGCCGGGTCTTCTGGGTGGTGCGCTGGCCGGCCTCCACCACCGCATCGAGCGCAACGCCGTGATCGGCCATCAGCCGGACGAGGTCCGCGCCCGCGGCATCGTCGCCGCAGATCGTCAGCAGGCTGCATCGCGGGCCGAGACCGGCAACATTCGCGGCCACATTGGCGGCACCGCCGGCGCGCACCTCCTCGCGGCCGGCCCGCACCACCGGCACCGGCGCCTCGGGCGAGATGCGGTGCGTCTCGCCGATGATGTAGCGGTCGATCATCGCATCACCGACCACCAGCACATGCGGGCGATCGGCCGGGGAAAGGTTAAACGTCATGGTTTCATGGTCCCCCAGCCCGGAATCTGCGCGAGATCGTCGTGCATTGCCAGCAGGGGCCATTGCCCGGCCCAACAGCAGCCATGGTCCTGGCCAGCAACCGTGACGATCGAAACCGGCGCATCCGCTGCCATCTTGCCCGCGAAGGCGCGCGCGATGGCCGGGCCGACATTGCGATCCTCCGCCCCCACGAAATGCACCTGCCGCAGCCGGGACAGGCGCGCCGCGTCGGTGGCGGGATCGACCGAGCGCGACAGCGGCGTCAGGCGATGGGCGGCGGTCCAAGCGCCAAGGTCGAGATTGGCGGCGACCGTCACCAGCCCGACAACGTCGCCGCGCCGCTCGGCCAGCAGCGCCACAAGGGCGCCGCCGCCCGAATAGCCGACCAGGATCAGCCACGAAGCGCCGGCATCGGCCTTGAGCCGGTCGAGCGCGGCACCGGTGCCGTTGATCACTTCCGGGGCGTACCGGGCGACGCTCCAGTAATCGCTGTGGCAGTTGCGAGCGCGCGGGCCGTATTGGCACGGGCGCGCGAGCCAGGCGACGGCGCCGCTGCCCGGATGCCGCAAGGCCAGCCGCAGCGCGACCGGGTCGGTCGGCGTCGGATCCATCGCACGGCGACCGCGCGCGGCATAGGAGAAGCCGTCGCCTTCGACATACACGGTCAGCACGTCCGAGCGCGCGACGCCGGGACGCCGCGCCACGGCGAGATCGAAAGCGCCGGCCGGGATCACCGACCATTGCCAGCCCGCATCGCGCGCCAGGGCAACGGCGGAGACCCGCGCGGCAGCAGCATGGCCGGAACAAGCGGCAAGAAGGAAGACCAATGCCCTCAGGATACGCATTAATACGTAGCCCGCGATCTTTGGATCATCGACATCGTCTCCCCACCGCTTCATTTGCGAAAGCGACATCCTTGTCTAACAGTGACCGGGTGGGTTATTCAACCAAGCAGCTCGCCATGAATTCAAAATGACACCTACCGCACCGCAAGACACACCATCGAAAGACCACGCGCTCGAGCGTGCAGCATTTTTCGATCGGGACGGGGTGTTGATCGTCGACACCGGATATCTTTCGGAACCGGAGGATATCGTCTGGGTCGACGGCGCACAGCGCGCACTGGCCAGGCTTGCCGCATGCGGGTACCGGTTGTTCGTCGTGACCAACCAATCGGGCGTGGCACGGGGCTATTTCGAGGAAGCCGCGGTAGGGCGCGTCCATGCCGCAATGCAAGCCGCCCTCCCCACCGACGCACGGATCGACGATTTCGCCTATTGCCCGCATCATCCAGATGGCCGCGTGGCGGCATATGCGACCGCGTGCGACTGCCGCAAGCCGGCGCCCGGCATGTTGAACCGGCTGATCGCCCGCCATCGCATCGATCGCGCCGGCAGCTTCCTGATCGGCGACCGGGCCAGCGATCTGGCGGCGGCGACCGGGGCGGGGATTGCAGGGTTTCTGTTCCCTGGCGGCGATCTCGACGGGTTCGTGGCCCGGCTTCTGGCCGGCACGTGACCCCCGCAGATCCCGCCTTCTGGACCGACTGGCTGCGCCGACAGGCGCTGCCGCTGTGGAACGATGCGGGCCAGGATGAGAACGGCTTCGTCGAACGCCTTGCGCTGGACGGCAGACCGCAGCCCGACGTGCCGCGCCGGCTGATGGTGCAGGCGCGGCAGATCTATGTGTTCGCGACCGCCGCGCGCCGTGGCTGGTTCCCGAGCGGCGGCGATCTTGCCCGGCGTGCCGGCGAAATCATGATCGCCCGCTACTGGCAGGCCGGTGGGCGGCCGGGCTGGGCATTTTCCTGCACCCGACGCGGCGACGTCGCAGACGATCGTCGCGATCTCTACGCCCATGCCTTCGTCCTGCTGGCATTGGCGGCGCTGATCCAGCTCGACCCTGCACCGCGCCTCATTGCCTTGGTGCATCGGACGCTTGGCTTCATGGATCAGGCGCTGGCGCACCCTATGGGAGGCTATGCCGAGGCCTGGCCGGAAACGATCCTGCCGCGACGACAGAATCCGCATATGCATCTGCTCGAATCGCTGCTGGCGCTGCAAGAAACCGGGGCGTGCGGCGACTTCACCTCCCGCATCGCCGCCATGATCGCCTTGTTCGATGCATGTTTTCTGTCTGCCGACGACGACGTGCTGACCGAAGAATTCGCGGCGGACTGGACCCCTGTGAACCCCGCACGCGCCTTCGAACCGGGACACCACTTCGAATGGATCTGGCTGCTCGAACGCACCGCTGCCATTACCGGCCTCGATACGAACGACAGGAAGACGCGGCTCCTGCGGCAAGCCCTGCGCGGCACTGCCGCCGATGGGCGCATCGTCGACCGGATCGGGCCGGACGGCGTGATCGCGGCAAGTTGCCGGCTATGGCCTGCGATGGAAGCCGCACGGGTATTGCAGAATGCGGCGCGCAACCTGGTTCTGGACGCGACATGGTGCCGCTTCTTTGCCTCAGCGCATCCGGGCGGGTGGATAGATCATGTTGATCCAACGGGCGATCCCTTGGTCACCTACATACCCGCCAGTTCGCTCTACCATATCTGCACGGCGATGGACCACATCGGCTGATCGCCGCCAAATTTCTCGACGTCGGACGCCTCGTTCATGTTGGCGGGCGCGGTGTGTCCGGCGCCGTTCACATGCTGGCGAATAACGCTGCCACCCGCGGTCGATAAAGCCAAAGCTGCCCGGCCAGCGCCGAAGCTGAGGCACTTCCTACCGTGCCTCCGTGGAACAGAGAAAGAGCGCGCGAAGGCCCACATCGACCTTCCCGCCGTGTCCACTGGCCTACAGCAATCGCGCTTCGCATAATCAAACTCTTCGGACGTCAGGATGGGTATCCACTATCAAGTGGTCCTGTTGACGAAAATTTCCCAATGATCTGAGTGCCCAACGCTTTCACCTCGGGTGCGCCAACGGTTTTCCGACATTTTTTCCATGCGGTTGCCGTTAATGATGGGGGCGGATTCTTGTATCGGCAATCACGGAGCAAGCACGACGCGCTAGCTGGCGCTAACTCCGACGATTTCGCCGCGGTCCGATCGAGAGCAGCGAGTCGGGGGCTGAATGGAAACGATTGATGAGATTTGGGGCGGCGACCTTTTCAACAGGCGGGAAGAAGCCGAAGATCTGATTGGCTATCTCGAGAGCGTCACGACGCGCCCTTCCATCCGTGACGAAGGCCATGCGCACGTGCTGGCCGTCGATGCTTCCTACGGTCTTGGGAAATCATACTTCCTCCGTCGCCTCGCTAGGCATATGGCCCTTGAGCATGCCGTCGCTTTCGTAGACGCGTGGGTCGACGATCTCGAAGATCAACCGATGGTTGCCCTGGTCGCAACGCTAGACAAGGCTCTCGAACCTTAGGTGGATCGCAGTCGAGACCTCGCGGAGCGGATGAGCGAATTTCGTGCTCGCGCGGGCCGCGTTGCCAAAATTGTGGGGGGTAGGCCTCGCGAAAAGAGCAGCTAGCTTTGTCATCATGGGCAGTGGCGCGGAAGCTCTTGGCGAAGCTCTTTCGGCCGGCGGCGATGTGGTGCGAGATCTTGCAAAGGACAGCATAAAGGACGGCAGCAACGATGCCGTTGACGCAGTAGCATCTGGCTTCGGAGCGCCCATGGCCACCTCGATGGAGGGGCGGATCGCCCGTTTCCGGGAGGGACAAGCAGCGATTTCCGAGATGAAACAAGGATTATCGCAGATCGTCGAAACCTTGAGTGAAGCTGGGATGAAGCTTCCGATCACAATAGTGATCGATGAGCTAGACCGGTGCAGGCCGACCTACGCCATCAAGGTGCTCGAGGAATTGAAGCACCTATTCGACGTTCCTGGAGTTGCGTTCGTGCTGGGCTTGCACGGGCAACAGCTGGCTCATTCTGTGAGCGCTGCTTACGGCGCCGGCTTCGATTCTCACTCATATCTGCGGAGATTTTTTAACCGTCGCTATGTTCTTAAAGAGACCGCTCTAAAGCCACTCGTTGAAAAACTTTGCGCCGACCTTGGCATCCCAACCGCTCGCCTCACGGCGCCGCCGGTCCTCTACAACGACAACCCGGGTTTTCACCACAATGAAGAGCCGGCAAAACTGATAGCTGATTACATCAAAGCCTACGACTTGAGCGCGAGAGATGCTTTCACCGTCACCGAAATGCTGCAGACGTTTATGGCACTTACAGGTGACGGGCCCATTTTGCTTCCGCTAAGCATGCCCCTGATAATTAGCCAGATCAAGGACGTGAACCCTAATCTCATCGCGCCATCAATCTCGATGAACTGGAATTTTGTGATGGCCGACATCAGGGGAACTACAGAAGAAAAATCCATAGCCAATGTGTTCAATGAAATGCGGCATGCCAGCACCATACCAAAAAACAGCTCATGAACATGACAAACAACAACGGTGCGACCAGGGCGACCGAGCTAGTCGCAGAGATCAGGCTTGGAGGAAACTCTGCGAACAAGCCTAAGATCCATCGACATACTCAGACATTCTTCGAAAGGTGACGAGATTTGTGTCTGATTGACAGGAAAATCACATCCTGACGATCGTCGACGTGCTCCAAACCTTAAGGCAAATACATAGCCTCGATGATCGCCTGCATCACCACATGCTGCGGCACAGGCACGCTAACAGAAGTGTATCCCGGGTTACGGGCTCTAGAACGACCGTAAAGCTCTACCCACTTACGTCCATTCTGCCGCCACGCGCGTTGCAGCGGCGCCGCGGGCAGCAGGAAGCAGACACCGGATGGCGCGTAGGCGTAGGCGATGAAGTCACATGCCAACGGCTTCTGGACCCATCCGGGCGACCGCCGCGCTTCGTCGCTCCACTGCTCGAGCAGAATGTCGGGCCAGTCCTCGGTGCGGATCTTCTCGTCCACCGTGTAGGTGCGGCCGCACTTGAGCGTCAGCACGCGATCGACGCCGCCCCGCTGCGCCCAACCGTCTTCGCGCACGGATACGGCGGACTGCAGCTGTAGCCCGAACGTCGACTTGTTCGTGCCCCCTGCGCCGGTAAACAGCGTCACCTCGCGTTCGGGCAGGAAGGCGACCGGGTGAGCTTCAACAAGGAGGCTCGCCAGCGCTATCTCGCCTTCGCAACCAGCCCGGCGGCGCGCTGGCCGGGCAATTTCCGCGACCTCGCCGCAAGCGTCACCCGCATGGCCACGCTCAGCCCCAAGGAGCGGATCGACACCGATGCCGTCGGGGCGGAAGTCGACCGGCTCGCACGCCTGTGGTCCGGGCAGACGCAGGAGGAAGACGACATTCTGGCAGAAGTGCTGACGGCGGCGGCGCTGGCAGAAATCGACCCCTTCGATCGCGTGCAGCTTGCCGCCGTCGTCCATACCTGCCGCCGGAGCCGTTCGCTTTCAGAAGCCGGGCGAACCTTGTTCGCCGCGTCCCGCACGCGCAGAACATCAGCCAACGATGCCGATCGGCTGCGGAAATATCTGGCCCGGTTCGCACTGGATTGGTCCGCCGTTACCGGAGGCTGAGACCGGCGTGAGATTGGGGCAATTGGCAGGGTGGGTGCGGGTGAAGATCGCTGCCAATTTTCCAATGAGCTGGGTGCCCAGCGCGTTCGCGGGCGCGTCCTAGCGCGCCGCAGCCGAGCGCCGGGTGCGCGGGCACGGAGGCCGCGTGGTGCTCGCGGACCGACCACACCACGCGCCCTCCCTTGCCTTAGAAACGCAGGCGAACGCCGCCGGACAGCGTTTCCTGATGATCGTCGGTGCCGGTCTGCGACGAGCCCGTGGCGAACAGCTCGACGCCGTGCGGCAGGCGATAGCTGACGCCACCCGCCGCGGTCCCGACCACCCGCGCCCGCGCTGCGCTGTAGCCCTGCAGCGCCAGCGCACCGCCCGCATACCCGCCCAGCGCGTCCGAGCGCAGCCCCTCGATCTGATAGCGCAGGCCGAACGACACGAACGGCCGGAACGCTGCGGTCGATTCGTCCGCACGGCCGAAGGACAGCGCGCCGTCCGCGAAACCCGCCACGTTGCGGTCGCGGCGGACGGTCAGCGCGAACGGGCTGCCCCCCCGCTCCGCAAGCCGATCGCGGACGGTGTGGACATAGGTGATGCCGATCTGCGGCCGCACGGCCCAGCCGCCCTGCACCGCGAACGCGCGTGCCAGCGATCCGTCGAACACCCAGCTGTGGAGATCGTAGCGGCCGCTGGTGGTACCGACCGGCAGCGCTCGGCTCGTCGTCGCAACGGTGGCGATGTAGGAGACCGAACCAGCGAGGCTGAGGCCGCCGGCGGTCCGTGCCCGCGCCTGCACCCCGCCCACCACACCATTGGCGCGCGTGTGAGCGCCGAGCGCATCGAGATACTGGTGGTCGTTAAGATAGCCGCCGAACGCCCCCATGCTCCACGCCGCATCGCCGACTCCGATCCCGCCGAGCAGGCCGTAGGTGCGCGAACGCGCCGCCACGCTACCGGTCTTCGCATCGTCGCTCAGCCGGTGCCATTGGCCCAGCGTCGCGCCGAAGGTGAAGGCATGGGGGGTGTCGCCGGTCGCCGCGAAGCCCGAGCCGCGGGTGGCCGTCGCCAGTGCCACCGCGTCATCCACCTGCGTCTGCACCGCCGCCGCATAGGGCTGCGGGGTCAGCCGCGCGAAGGCGTGGGCGTTCGCCGCATCGTCGGCGGTGACGAGCGCGGAGAGCCCGTTGAACAGGACGCTGTCCGCAGGCTGCGCCGCCAGCGTCGCATTGAGATAGGCGATGCTGGCGCTCGTCTGCAGCCCCGCGGTACCCGGGTCGCGGAAGGCGCCGATCAGTTGGATCGCGCCGCCGCGCACCACCACGATGCCGAGCGGATCGCTCGGCTGCTGCACGGTGGTGAAGCTGCCGGTGATGCCGCCGGTCGCGGTGAACAGCGGGGTGAAGCTACCCTGGCGCAGATTGCCGATGCGGACGAGTTGCAGCGTGGCGCCCGGCGCGATCGACAGCGTGCCGTTCACCACCAACCGATCCGACGTGGCCGCGGAGAGTTCGAACAGCGACGTGGAGGTGCCGGCCAGCGCGACATTGCCGTTGACCGTCATCGTGCCCGGCGAAGCACCCGGGCTGAGCGTGCCGGCAACCGCGATATTGCCGTTGACGATGCCTGCCGAACCGAAGGTCGCCCCCTGCCCGACGTTGATCTGCGGCGAGGTGATCACCGAGCCTGCCTGGCCGACCAGGCGGCCGCCGGTCATGTCGATCGCACCGAACACGGCGGTGCCGCCGATGCGGGCAAAACCGCCGGTCTGGGTGAAGCGCTGGAAGTTGCGGATATCGCCGAACAGCGCTGGTGCCGCTTCGGTGCCGCCCGAGACGGTGAAGCTGTTCGTACCCGCGCCGCCGTCGATCAGGCCGCTCACGCTGCCACCGCCATTCTGCACGAAGCTGTCATTGCCGTCGCCCAGCGAAACCGCGCCGACGATCGTACCGGCGTTGACGACCGTGTCGGCGCCGCTGCCGAGGACGATGTCGCCGGTGATCGTGCCGGTGTTGGTCACGCGGTCGTCGGCGGTGTCGCCCCACACGGCGTAGGACAGCGTCTTGCCCTTGGCGCTGATCGTGCCGGCATTGGTGAGGTTCAGCGCGCCGCCGCTGCTGATCGCTACGGCGAAGGCGCGGTCCGCCTCCGCCGTGATCTTGCCGGCCGCCGCGTTGGTGACGGTGCCGGCCATGCCGGTAGCGATGGAAATCGCCGTGGCGCTGCTCGGCGTCGAGGGCGCGCTGCTCGTCGCAGCGGCCGAGATGGTGCCGCTGTTGGCGACCGTCGTCGTCGCATAGTTACCATAGACGGAAAGGGCCGTGGCGCTGCCGAAGCTGGCATCCGATCCTTGCGCGCGGATCGTGCCGCTGTTGGTAACCTGCGCGGCTCCCGACAGTGCCCCGCCCGTCCCGATCGAGAGCGCCGGGTTCCAGCTGCTGCTCGAGATCGTGCCGCTGTTGGTCGCGGTCGTCGATCCGGAAGTCGTGCTGGTGCCGGCATAACCCGCAGTTGCGAGCACGCCTCCGAGGATCGTGCCGCTGTTGGCGAACGCAAGGTCGCTGCCGGCACTCAGGGTGACGGCCGTGGTCGGGTAGTAGGGGTACCACCCGTACCAGTAGTAATAAGGCGGGTAGGCGGAACTCGATTGCGGTAGCGTCACCGTGCCACTGTTGGCGAAGGAGAGTGTCGTATCGCCGTATAGAGACACCGTCGCACCATAGCTGCCCGACGAACTGACGCTGCCGCTGTTGGTGAAGCTGGCCAGCGTTGCGAACACACCGCCATTGATGGCGCCGCTGTTGCCGAAGCTGCCGACCGTCGCCGAGACGCTGCCGCCGATCGTGCCGCCATTGGTGAGCGATGCCAGCACCTGACCCGTGGGCAGCAGCGCGTTGACGGGCGAATAATAACCAAAGGCGTTGGAGATACCGACGATCAGCCCGCCGCTGACATTGGCCTGGTTGGCGATGCTGCCATTGCCCAGCACGTAGAGAGTACCGCTTGCCGCGCCGGTGGTGGTGACCACGGTGTCGGCACCGCTCGCCTGAACGAGCAGATCCTGGAAATTGACGAGCCCCGCCGTGCCGAGTGCGACCGTCTTGCTGCTGCTGAACGCGCGGCCGTAGATGTTCGTCCCTGCACCGCCGTCGATCGTGCCGGACACGCCGGTCGTGTCGCCGGTCTGCAGCAGCAGGTCGTTACCATCGCCGAAGCGCAGGTCGCCGGCGATCGTGCCGCCCGCCGCGACGAACGCGCTGCTGGCATAGGATCGCGTGGCGCTGCCCGCATAATAGGGGTAGCCATAGCCCATATCGACCGTGCCGGTGACCGCGCCGGCATTGACGAATGTGCCCGAATAGAGCCGTACCGCGGTGCCGCCGGTCCCGATGATCGCGCCGCCGGCGAGGTTGCTGATCGCGGCGCTGGTCGAGGAGTCGCTGCCGGAGATTGCGATGCCGCCGCTGCTGGCGATGGTGCCGCTGTTGACGATCCCGTTCTGGTTATAGGCGACGACCGCCGTGCCGCCCACCTGGATGGTGCCGCTGTTGGTCAGGTTGAACGACCCGGAAACGCCGACGGATTGGGCGCCGTTCGCGACCTGGCGGATCGTGCCGCTGTTGACGATCTGCGTCTTGCTGTAGCTGCCGGAGATACCGACGCCGCCGTCGAGCAGGATCGTGCCCGCATTGGTAATGCTGGCACCGCCGCTGATCGCGGTGGCAAAGGCGTTGGTGTTGCGATCGGTAACGGCGATCGTGCCGAGATTGGTGAAGCTGTCACCGGACAAAAGGCTCGCGCCGACCGCACTATTGTAGTTGGTCGTGCCGGTCGCACGCGTCACGGTGATCGTGCCGCGGCTGGTGATCGACAGCGATGGCGTACTGCTGCTGCCGCTACCGGGCATTCCTGGGTAGGTCAGCGCGCCGGACGACTGGATCGCCGAGGTGTCGGTTACCGCGATGTTCGCATTCAGGTCGACGGTGCCCGTGCCGGCGAGTTGCAGGCTGGTAGCCGAGGTCTGCGTAGACGACGCGGTGAGCGTCAGCTTGGCGCCGTTGACCAGCTGATAGCCGACATTGCTGAACGGCCCGACATTGCCCGACGCGAGCGCTACATTGGCGTCGGCGTTGACCGCATAGCGCAGCGCCGAGTATCGATCGGCGGTGACGGTGCCGGTGATGCCGGCAAAGGCGCCGGGGCCCTTGTTGACGATGTCGGTGACCAGCGTTGCGCCGCTGAGGCTCAAATTGCCGTTCAGCGTGCCGCCGCTCAGCGCGAAATAGGTCAGGTTGTTGCCTGAGCCATATCCGTTGAACCGCACGTCGCCGTTGATCGTGCCGGCGTTCGCTACGCCGGCATTGAACGAGTTGACCGTCACCGCACCGCCAGTGCCGCCGTTCACCACGCCGCCCGCGCCGTTGATCAGATAGCCATAGGGCTGCACCTGCACACCCACGCCCGGCGAACTGATCGTGCCCGTGTTCGTGAGGTAGATGTAGGTGCTCACGCCGGCGGTGACACCACGGATCGTGCCGCTGTTCGACGCGGTGTAGCCGACATTGCCGTTGAACATCGCGCCGATGCCGCCGGCGATGATCGTGCCGCTGTTGGTCAGCACGGCGTTGTCCATGTTCACGCCATTGCCGGTGGCGGTGATCGTGCCGGTGTTGACGAGATCATTGTACGACATCGAGACGCCGTTGCCGCCCGTCACCGTCACCGCGCCATTGTTGACGAAGCGCTGGTTCGACAGCGCGATGCCATAGCCAAAGTTGGAGATCGTTGCGGTAATCGCGCCGTCATTGCGGAAGGTGTTGCGATTGAAGGAATAGGTAAGGTCCGTGACGGCCGGGCCGTTGGTCGTGATCCGGCCCTGGTTCACCACGCCGCCGTTGCCGCTCAGGACCAGGCCCAGGTTGCTCGCATAGCCCGACCCCAGGGTCACCGTCGTGCCCGAGACTGGATCGAGCATCAGCCGCTGGAACCCGGCGAGCGGTGCGAAGCTCGCGTTTATCGTCGTGTCTGCGGAGAACTCCACCTGCTCGGTGTTCGTGCCGCCGCCCGCATTGATGCTGCCGGTGATGCCGGTGACAATCGCGCCGCTGGTCGCGTCATAGCGCACGACCAGCGTATCGTCGCCCGATCCGAAGAGCACCGAGCCGTTGATCGTCCCTCCCGAGGAATCGACAATGCTGCCGCTGTTGCCGGTCACGACATTGCCGGTCACCGTGCCGGCGTTCACCAGCCGCAGGTAATTGCTGCTGACAATGGCGGCGCTACCGGCGCTGCTGATCCCCCCGCCGGCCTGGTTCTGGATATCCAGATAGGTGGAATTCAGCGCTGCCCCGGAGCCGCTATTGGCGATCGTCCCGTTGTTTGTCAGGCTGCTGATCGTCGACGAGATGATGGTAGCGGCTGCGCTGTTCGACTGGATGGTGCCGGTGTTCGTCCAGGTGCCGCTCGATATCTGATAGGAGTAGCTGGCCCCCGCCGCGCCGGGCGTGAACGCGCTGTTCGAGCCGCCATCGATCAGGCCTGCATTGGTGACCGTGCCGACGGGCCCGATGACGCTGCCCGAAATAACGCCGCTTGCCCTGTTGGTGAGCGCGCTGAGCCCCGAATAACTGGTGGCATAGCCATAGGGTGCCGCGACGACGTCGCCGCGCACGGCGACCCCAGAGGTGCCGCTCAGCGTGCCGGCATTGTCGATACTCGCGATCAGATAGGCGGAGGTGTTGCCCGCCGTCTGTTGCATCGCGAGCGCGGTCGTCCCGGATACCGAAGCGCCCTGATCGAGCTTGAGCGAAAGCTGCGTCGTGGTGCCGCTATACTGGGAGGCAGCCCCGCTCGTCAGCAGGATGCCGCTTTGCGTATCGCTGGATACGCGGCCGCTTACCGCGATGGTCGCGTAGTTCGAATAATAGGCGCTGTTCGAAACGTCCACGATAACGGCAGGTGCGCCGGTATTGGAGACCACCGCGCCGCCGGCGATGTTCAGCGTCGTGTTGGCCGTGGTAATCCGGATGCCGTTCGTATCGGTGCCGGCGCAGGTCGTCGTGCCGTTGGCAACAGTCGGCTCCGGAGTACATTGTGCCTGCGCCAGTGCCGGAACCATCATACCACACGCAAACGTGCTCGTGCTCAACGCGAGCGACAGACGACGCCGGCGCAACGACGACGCAAACCCTACCATTTTGTAATCCCCCTGACGGCGCAACTGCCGCGCGCGATAGAAGGAATTCGTCGCGCGAAGTCCAGCGGTTTTCTTCTTCGGCGAAACCAAATCGACACGTTGTTTTTGGGCGATCGGCCCGAGATGAGAACGGCATAGGTCTACCCGTGCGGCTTGCCGAAAGAAGCATTGTGCCGATGGGGCAGCGGGCACGAAGCGAGACCCGGCAGCCGATAAAGCGCGTTGAGCTTTCGCGCCCACGCACTATCCTCCCTCCTCGGGAAGCGTTTCGGGGGCGGCGTGGCGATCGATTTGAAGGCGGTGGAACAGCTTGCCACCGACCAGGCCTCGCTCAAGGCCGCAGCGGGCCTGGCGAAGCCCGGAAAATGGTCCGGCCTGGGCGCCAGCCGGGACGCGACGCTGATCTGGGGCGAATGCGCCGGGTCCGGCGCCAACCCGTATAGGGTGATGGCCGATCTGCGCGACCTCGGGAACAAGTGCACCTGCCCCTCGCGCAAATTCCCGTGCAAACATGTCCTGGCGCTGCTCTGGCTGAACGCCGAGGCGATCCTGTCCTTCCCGGCGGCCGAGACGCCGGAATGGGTGGTCGAATGGCTAAGACGTCGCCGGCCGGCTGGCGGCACGCCGAAACCGGCGGTGCCGATGGGCGACAAGGACGTGCACGCTGCCCGCGTCACGGCACCCGAACGGCTCCACGATGCCAAGGCGGACGCGCGACGCGAGGCGGCCAATGCCAGACGCGCGGAAGAAACCGAGCGTGCGATCCTCGACGGGCTCGACGCGCTCGAACAATGGATCGGCGATCAACTCCGCCTCGGGCTCGCCGGGTTCGTCGACGACGTGGTGGCGCGTTGCCGACGCATCGGCGCGCGGCTGGTCGACGGCAAGGCCGCTGCACTGGCGGGCCATGTCGATGAGCTTCCGGCGCGACTGCTTGCACTCCCGGCCGGGGACCGCATGCGCGGCGCGACGGTCGAACTGGCGCGGCTGGTGCTCCTCGCCCGCGCCTTCCGCGCCACCCCACGCGATCCCGAACTGCGCCGCGCCATTGCCTCCGCCGAGAGCCGCGAAAGGCTGCTTGCCGATCCGGCTGCGCTGCGGGTGAACGCTTCCTGGGAAGTGCTGGCGGAACAGGTCCGCACCCGTCGCGACGGGCTGGTTTCCCAGACGACCTGGCTGCTCAACCTTACCGAGGGTCCCCGCTTCGCGATGCTGCTGGACTTCTTCCCCGCCAGCGCGGGGCGGCGGGCCTCGGCGTTCACCCCCGGCGAGCAATTCGTCGCCGAGATGCTGTTCTACCCGGCGCGCGCGCCGCTGCGCGCCTTGCTGCTCGAGCGCGAGGCAGCGCTGGGCGACGGTCCACCGCTGGACTGGCCCCCGGCGAGCACAGCGCTGGAGGACGCGCTGACCGCGCCCTTGCTCGCCGAGCCCTGGGCCGCCGAACGACCGGTCCTGCTGCCGCCGGGCCGGATCGGCTTCGATCGCACGGGGGCGCCGTGGTGGCAGCCGCGCGACGGTACTCCACTACTGCCGGTGGCGAGCGACGCCGAAGGGCTGCTTGCAGGCACCGAACTGACGCGCAGCGTCGCCTTGTGGTCCGGCAGCCGGCTGGAGCTGCTTGCCATGCAGACGCCGTGGGGCCGCCTCCACCATGGCTGACGCCATCCTCGACGCGCTCGGCCCCGTCCTGACGCGCTGGACCATGGGCGGCAGCGCCACTGCCGTCGCCCCCGCTGCGTGGCGCGACGTGCTCGGAGCCGAGGCAGGGGAAGCAGAACTCCGGCTCCTGGCGCTATCCGGTCACGTGCTGGGCGGGCTGACGATCCCCGAGCCGATCGGCGAGGTTCGCCCGCTTGCCGATATCCCGGTGCTGGCGCGTCCGCCATTACCCGATCCGCTTCGCCCCCGGGCGCGGCGCCTGCTCCGGCAACTGCGCGACGCTTCGGCGCGCCGCCCGCTCCTCGACTTTCTCGATTCACGCGGCTGGACGCTGCATCCTGGCGATTGGATGCCCCGCCCCAGCGAGAACGTGCCGGGCGTCTACGCGCCCTGGCAGGATTGGGCGACTGCTTCGGGGCCGCCATCCTCGGCGCCGGACCTGCTGAACGACGAGAATTGGGAGGATTTCGGCCCCGCCGCGCGACATGCCGCCTTCGTCGCACTGCGCCGGCGGGATCCTGCGCAGGCGCACGCGCTGCTCGCCGGGAAGATCGCCGGCGAGACACCCGATCACCGCGTGCGCCTGCTCGAAACCCTGGGCACGGGCCTGTCCGACGCCGATCGCCCGCTGCTCGAACAACTGTCTGGCGACCGCGCGCCGCGCGTGAAGGCGCTCGCAGCAGCGCTGTTGGCGCGCCTGGGACACGGCGCGGGCGGCGACGACGATGCGGCCGAACTCGCCGCATTCTTCGCGGTCCAGACCAAGGGCCTGTTGCGCCGTACCCGCGTGATCGTTCCGCAGGTCCTGAAGACACCCGCGCAGAAACATCGTCGCGCCGCCCTGCTGGAGGCCGTGCCCTTCGATATCTTCGCACAGGCGCTCGGCCTGTCCTCGCCGGAACTGATCCAGGCCTGGCCGTGGGGCAGCGACGCGCCCGCCGATGCCGGATTGGCCGCGATGGTCGCGCGTTCGGGCGCAGATTCCAGTGTCGAAGACGTGCAGGACGCGCTGACCACGAACGCTTCGGTCGATCCGCATGCCGTCGCGCAACTGCTTCCGCGCCTGGCCGCGTCGCAGCGACGTGAGGCTGCGACCCGCCTGCTGCGCCGGGGCGCGAGCTTCGCGACCGGGCTGCTGATCACCGGCGGCGATGGGACGATCGAGGATGCCATGCGCATGCCCGCAGGCCAGGCGCTGCTCGCGGCTGCAAAGGCAGGTGACGTCGGCGACGCAACCACCGAATTGCTGGCACTCGGGCTGCTCGCCTCGCGCGATGCGGCCCGCCAGGCGCTGGACCAACTGGCGGCGGCGGGGGTGATCGCTGCCGATCCGCGCCTCGACATGCTGCGGCTGAACGCCGCCCTCGACAACAGGAGACCGATCGAATGAGCGAAAAGCTGCGCCTGCCCGTCGAGGAGACCTATGCCGGCGAGCTTGCTGCGCTGACTGCGGGCGATGCCGATCGGCGCCCACCGGGCTGGGCGCTGTCGCCGAAGCGGGTCGTCACCTATCTGATGGGCGGCCAGGCGCAAGACGGCACCGCGATCACGCCCAAATATGTCGGCGACCGGCGGCTGATCGAAACGGCCGTGGCGACGCTCGCCACCGATCGCGCGCTGCTGCTGCTCGGCGTTCCGGGTACCGCCAAGTCCTGGGTCTCCGAACATCTCGCCGCCGCGATCACCGGGGATTCGACGATGGTGATCCAGTGCACCGCCGGGACCGACGAGAACCAGGTCCGCTATGGCTGGAACTATGCCCAGCTGCTCGCCCACGGCCCAAGCCGGGCGGCGCTGGTGCCCACCCCGCTGCTGCGGGCGATGGAGACCGGCAAGCTCTGCCGCATGGAGGAGCTGACGCGGATGGGATCGGACGTGCAGGACACGCTGATCACCGTGCTCTCCGAAAAGATGATGCCCATCCCCGAACTCAACGACACCGTCTACGCCCGGCGCGGGTTCAACATCATCGCCACCGCCAACAACCGCGACAAGGGCGTCAACGAGCTGAGCTCGGCGCTCAAGCGACGCTTCAACGTGGTGGTACTGCCGCTGCCGGATAGCGCCGAGGAGGAAGTGGCGATCATCGTCAAGCGCGTCGGCGAGATGGCGCACAGCCTGGATCTCCCCGCGCCCAAGAACGTCGCCGAGGAAGTGGCGCGCGTGGTCGCGATCTTCCGCGAGCTGCGTTCGGGATCGACCGAGGACGGCAAGGTGGCACTCAAGTCTCCCTCGGGCGGCCTGTCGACCGCCGAGGCGATCGGGGTGATGGTCGGCGGGATCAGCCAGGCAACCTTCTTCAACGACGGACAGCTCACCCCCGAGACGCTCGCGGCCACCATGGTCGGCGCGATGGTGAAGGACCCGGTGCAGGACAAGGCGGTGCTCGGCGAATATCTCGAGACCGTGCTCAAGAAGCGGCGCGGGTTCGAACGCTATTACGCCTCGCTCAGCGCGCTGATCTGACCCGATGGCGGCGGAGGTCTCGCTGTTCGGCATCCGCCATCACGGCCCCGGTTCGACGCGCCGGCTGGTGGAGGCGCTCGACGCGCTCCGGCCCGGCACGGTGCTGATCGAGGGGCCGGCGGATGCGTCGCACCTGCTGCCGATGCTCGCCGATCCGGCGATGACGACGCCGGTGGCGCTGTTGACCTATGCCGAGGACGACCCCGCCCGGGCGAGCTTCTTCCCCTTTGCCGACTATTCGCCCGAATATCAGGCCGCGCGCTGGGCCGTTGCCCATGGCGCGGCGCTGCGCTTCATCGACTTGCCGGCCGCCGATCGACTTGGGGAGATCGACGACGAGAGTGCTGCCGCCGAAACAGACCCGGTCGCGCGCGATCCCATCGGCATCCTTGCCGCCGCGGCAGGCTATGACGACGGCGAATCCTGGTGGTCCGATGTGATCGAGGAAAATCCCGCCTCGACGTCCGTATTTGCCGCAGTCGCCGACGCGATGACGGCGCTGCGCAGCGAAGCTGGTCCGCTTTCCCTGCGGGAAGCCGCACGCGAGGCCCATATGCGCATCGAGATCGCGCGTGCCGCCAAGGAAGATGCGGCGCCGATCGCGGTGGTGTGCGGCGCGTGGCATGTGCCTGCGCTGGCGGCGAAGATCAGCCTTGCCGCCGACCGCGCCCTGCTCAAGGGGCGCCCCAAGTCGAAGATCAAGGCCACCTGGGCGCCCTGGACGGCACCGCGGCTGGCCCGCGCCAGCGGCTATGGAGCCGGCGTGGTCGCGCCCGGCTGGTGCACCCATCTGTGGGACACACGCGATTCCGCAGATCGCGATTCGATATGGCTCGCCCGGATCGCTTGCGCGCTGCGCCAGCGCGGCCACTTCGTTTCCACCGCCTCCGTCATCGAGGCGCAGCGGCTCGGGCATGCGCTCGCCGCCCTGCGCGCGCGGCCCCATCCGGGGTTCGAGGAGCTGCGCGACGCCGCGATCGCGTGCCTGTGTCACGGGGAGCGCGCCCGTTGGGACGACGTCGCCGCCGAGCTGCTGATCGGGTCCGGCGTGGGCGTGATCCCCACCGCGACTCCCCTCGCCCCGCTGCTCGAGGATCTCCAGCGGCAGCAAAAGGCGACGCGGCTCAAGCCCGAAGCGCTGGAGCGCGCGCTCACGCTCGACCTGCGCAGCGAGAGCGGGCTCGCCCGGTCGACGCTGCTTCACCGCCTGAACGCGCTGGAGGTGCCGTGGGGGCGCCTGGCCGATGCCGGCCGCAGCCGGGGAACCTTCCGCGAGAATTGGGTGCTGGCCTGGCAGGCCGAATTCGCAGTGCGGCTGGTCGAGAATCTCGTCCACGGCTCGACGATCGCCGATGCTGCGGGCGGCCGGCTCTGCGAAGCGATGGGGCAAGAGAACGATCTCGGCGCGCTGGCCGCGCTGGTGCGCAGCGCGATGGTCGCCGACCTTCCCGGCGCCACCGAGACCGGCATCGCGCTGCTGGAGCGACGCGCCGCGCTCACCAGCGACTGCCAGACACTGCTCGCCGCGCTGCCGCCCATGGCCGACATCCTCCGCTACGGCGAGGCGCGCAGCGGCACGGCCGAGCATCTCGCCGGGCTGATGCCGCGCATCGTGGTGCAGGCGGCGCTCGCCTTCCCCTATGCCGCGCGCAATCTGGACGCAGAGACCGCCGCAGCCCTGCGCAGCGCAATCCTCGCAGCGGAAGGAGCGATTCAGCTGGCACAACTCGACGCGGAGGTCGTCGGCACCTGGCATGCGGCGCTGCACACCCTGTTCGAAGACACCCAGGCGACGCGGCTGGTCGCCGGCGCCGCCGCGCGCCTGCTCTACGAGGCCGACCTGCTCCCTGCCGACGACGCCGCCGCGCTGCTCGGGCGGATGCTCTCCCCCGGTATGCCGGTGGCCGAAGCGGCAGGCTTTTTCGAGGGGTTTCTCGAGGGTGCAGGGCAACGGCTCATCCACGATGCGGCGCTGCGCACGGCGGTCGATGCCTGGCTTGCCGGACTGGAGGAGGACTCCTTCGTTGCCAACCTGCCGCTGTTCCGGCGTGTGTTCGCCGCACTGGACCGTAACGAGCGCCGCCGGTTGATGGATGCGGCGCTCGGCCGCTCCGGCCCGCGCACGGTCGGCTATCGGCTGCTACCGGGCGCCGCCGCGACATGGTCGGTGCACGAAGCTCGAATCGTCGCGTTGATGACGGGAGCAACGCGATGAGCGAGGACGAACGCCGGCGCCGCTGGACCCTCGCGCTGGGCGCGGAGGACGGCGAGGACGCGGCCTCGCCGCTTTCGGACAGCGATCGCCGCATGTCGGAAGCGTTGTCCGCGCTGTACGGCGATGGTGACGAGACCAAGAAGAGCCGCGGCGGGCTCGGCGGATCGGCGCCGCGCGTCGCCAAATGGCTCGGCGACATCCGCGCGTTCTTTCCCGCCCCGATCGTCCAGGTGATCCAGAAAGACGCGTTCGACCGCAAGGGGCTCCGCCAGATGCTGCTGGAGCCCGAGTTTCTGGCCACGGTCGAGGCGGATGTGAATCTGGTCGCCGATCTCGTCGCGCTGCGCGGCGTGATGCCGGAAAAGACCAAGGAAACCGCACGCGCCGTGATCGCGAACGTGGTGGCCGCCCTGATGGCCCAGCTGGAGGCACGCACCGCCGCTGCGATCCGGGGCGCCCTCGATCGATCGCGCAGGACCAGCCGTCCGCGCTTCGCCGACATCGACTGGCCGCGCACGATCCGCGCCAATCTCCGCCAGTACCAGCCCGACCACCGCACCGTGGTGCCGGAGCGGCTGATCGGCTTCCTGCGCCAGCAGCGGCGCCTCGTCGACCTGGACGAGGTGATCCTGTGCGTCGATCAATCCGGATCGATGGCGAGCTCGGTCGTCTACGCCTCGATCTTCGCGGCGGTGATGGCGTCGCTGCCGGTGGTTTCCACCAAGCTGGTCTGCTTCGACACCGCGATCGTCGACCTGACCGATGAACTGGCCGATCCGGTGGAAGTGCTGTTCGGCGTCCAGCTCGGCGGCGGCACCGACATCAACCGCGCTGTCGCATATTGCGAGGGTCGCATCGAGCGCCCCGCCAAGGCCCATCTGGTGCTGATCACCGATCTCTTCGAGGGCGGGGATGCCGCCGCGTTGGTCGACCGTCTAGCGCGGCTGGCGGTGTCGGGCGTCAATGTGATCGTGTTGCTCGCCCTGACCGACACGGGCCGCCCTTCCTACGACCCGGGCCTCGCGGCCGACGTCGCTGCGCTGGGCATCCCCGTGTTCGCCTGCACGCCCGATCAGTTTCCCGACTTGATGGCCACGGCCCTCCGCCGCGAGGACGTGCATCGTTGGGCTGCCGACCGCGACATCCGGCTCGTGCGATCGGACCGCTGAGAACCGCAGGCGCAGAAGGACCGGCGGCAGCACGATGCGCTACCGCCGGTCCATCGCAGGAACGCGTCAGCCAATCGCGGGACGATCGACACCCGCACCCTTCGCAGCGCGCGGGGCCCAGCTCGCCCGCTTGCCGAACACCAGCCGGTTGACGCTCAGCGAAACACCGATGCTGAAGAACAGCGTGATCGCGATCATGTGGATATAGTGGAGCGGCGCCCAGACGAACGTCGCAAAGGCGTAGAAGGCGACGCCCGCCACCAGCCCGCAGATCGCCGCGCGGGCATCGACACCGCGAAACAGCAGGGCGACGACGAACACGGAGAGCACCGGCATGCTGGTGAGACCGTTCAGCTGCTGGACCAGGTTGATGATGCTGGTGGCGCCCGCGTAGATCGGTACGATTGCGATCGCGAGGATCACGAACAGCACGTTGCTGATCAGATTGAGCTTCGCGACATTCGGGTTCGGATCGATATATTTCTCGTGCAGGTCGCATACATAGAGCGTCGCCGACGAATTGAGCAGGCTGGTGAAATGCGCCAGCACCGCCGAGGCGATGGCCGCGGCGAAGATGCCCGACATCCAGTTGGGCAGCACGCTCCACACGATCTTGCCGTACGCCGCGTCGCCCAGATGGCCAAACAGCTTGTAGGAGACGATGCCCGGGATGACGACGATCGCCGGCACCACCAGCAGGCGGATCAGGGTCGCCGCCATCACGCCCTTCTGCGCCTCGCGCAGGTTCGGGGCAGCCATGGCGCGCTGGGTGATCGTCTGGTTGGTCGACCAATAGAACATCTGGATGAAGATGATGCCGGTGAACAAGGTCGGCCACGGGATCGGGGAGTCCGGGCCGCCGAGCATGGTCAGCCGCTCGGGCGGAATACCGGACAAGTCCCAGTGGATCGCGCCCAGCGACAGGAACACCACCAGCATCGCCATGCCGAGCAGCAGCACACCGCTATAGGTATCGGTGATGGCCGCGGCGCGCAGGCCGCCGAAAATCGAGTAGAGCGATCCCGCCACGCCGAAGATCGCCGCCAGCAGCACCACCGGGATGGTCAGGCCGAACATCGACTTCATCATCAGCGCGCCCGAATAGAGCACGATCGGCTGGTAGATCAGGATGTTGCCGAGCAGGAACACCGTGGCGATCGTCGCCCGGATATTCACGTCGCCATATTTCTTCTCGAGCAGCTCGGTGACGGTGGTGCAGTTGTTGCGGTAGTAGATCGGCAGGAAGATGAAGGCGAGCATGGTCAGGCCCGCGACCGCGGCCAGCTCCCACCAGGCGAGCAGCGCCATCTGGTTGCCGTTCATCCCGATCAGCTGGTCGGTCGACAGGTTGGTGATGGTGATCGAGCCGGCGATGTAGAACCACGACAACCCGCCCCCGGCGAGGAAGAATTCGCGGTTGCTGTTCTCGGCCGAGCGCCCCTCGCCGCGGCACTTCCAATAGGTGATGAAGGCGACGAGCGCGGTAAGGGCCGCGGCGATCAGCGCCTGGTTCTGCTGCAAATTCATGGGCGGCCTCCCGGCGCGGCGTGATGGAGTTCGAGGCCGAGCGCCCAGCGGCGCTGGAAGCCAGGCCAATAGCCGCGCGCGCCGGCATCGTCGGGCGCGGCATAGCGGGCGCCGACGCTCTGGCCGGCACCCAGCGGCCAGCTGCCGTCGGCGGCCTTTTCGGTCGGCACGTTCAGGAAGGCGCCGTGCGCGGCGTCGTGCTTGAGCGTGCGGTCGAGGAAGGCAATCACGAAATGGCGGTTGATCGACAGGATGCGATCGCGCCGCCACACCGGCTCCTCCAGCCGCTCGACCCATTCGAAGGTCGGATCGGGGATGCCCGCCACGCCGTCCCCGGCGATATTGTGGTGGGCGTTCTGGTAGACCAGCATCGTGCGATCGGCATGGACTGCGTTCTCGTAGAGCCAGTGCACCCCCTCGCCATAGCCGCTGACGTCGTCCTGGTCGCCGACGATGAACAGCGTGGGCGTGGTGAGGTTGGCGAGCCCCTTGGCGCTCCAGGCGCGCAGCGGTGGCGATCCGCCCCAGGGCGCGAAGGCGACGATCGCCTTGACGCCTGCCGGTGCCTGCGCCTCGAGCGGCGCGCCTTCGGCATAGGGCGCGATGCCGGGCTGCGGCGCCAGCTTGTAGAGCGGCCCCTCTGGGTCGAGGCCCGCACCGCCGGTGATCAGCGCACCGAACCCGCCTATCGAATAGCCGATCAGCGCGATCGAGGCCGGATCATAGCTGTTCGCCAGCGGCCCGGTGCCCGCCCGCCGGGCAAGTTCGGCAATGACGAAGCGCTGGTCGGCGCTGCGGGTGAGCACCACCTGCGCGAAGGAGCGCAGGCGGCTTTCGGAGGTGGTCGGCTCAAGGTCCCGATGGTCGATCGAGGCGACGACATAGCCGTGCGAGGCCAGCCCCTCGGCGAGGTCGCTGAAGCCCGTCGCCCAGTTGCGATAGCCGTGCGAGAAGACGACCAGCGGGAAGCGCTTGCCGGTGAGCGCCGGCACGGCCGCCCGCGCGGTGCCGACATGGCCCCCGGTCGCCGCCGGCCCCGGCGTCTTCATCACATAGTGCGCCGGCGTGCCGCCGCCCTGCCCTGGCGCCGGATACCAGATAGTCAGCGGCAGCGTGCGCTTCTGCGCCGGATCGGTCAGGTCCATGCGGAGCACGCCGACCGGATAGGCGCCGCGCTGGGCAAGCTCCGGCACGTCGGGCAATGCCTGTGCGGCGGCCGGGACGGCGAGCACCGCCACAAGCGCGAGCGCCGCGCCGCGCAGCACCGCGATCATGCATCCCTCCATACCGCGACGTCGCGCGGCCCGATGGTGCGGTCGCCGAGCACGAAGGTCGCGTCCTGCGGCGCCGGGGCCATGGCGGCGGTTTCGGCATAGTTGAAGGCGAAGACGAGACCACCGCGCCGGCAGATCCGCAGATCCTCGGACAGCCGCATCGTCGCCACGCCGACCTCGGCGCAGAGCGCTTCGAGCAGGTCCGTCAGCAGCGTCGCGTCGGTTAGGGTGGCGAGGTACAGCGCCTTGTCCTTGCGGACCAGCGCCGCGCCGCCATCCTCGAACCGTCCGAGCGTCTCGACCGAGGCGTCGAGCGCCAGCTCCTCGCTCCAGCCGCCGCTCGGATAGACGCGGCCGTTCCAGGCGATGGTGCCCTCGCAGCCCGGCCGCAACGTCTCGACCGACCGCACCTGGATCGGCAACACCGTGCTCAGCGCACCCGGCGCCAGCGTCGCAGGCAGGGTCAGATCCTCGGTCTTGGCACCCGAGCGCGCGCCGTACAGCACCACCGCGCCGCCGCTCGCCAGTCGCGCCGCTGTGTCGGCCCGCGCGATCGCCAGCGAAGGCACCACGATCAGCTTGTAATCGGCCGGATCGCCGTCGGGCGCGAGGAAGTCGACATCGACACCCAGTCGACGGAAGGCCTGATAATAGCGGAGCAGAATGCGGGTATAGTCATAGCTGTCGCCCTGCCGCTCGATGTCGCCGAGCCACTGCGCCTCGACATCGACGACCAGCGCCACCTTGGCGCGGCCGCGGGGACGCTCGTCCAGCCCGAGCAGGCCGAGGTCGCGGACCACCGCTTCCACCTCGGGCCAGGCTGCCGCCTCGCTGCTGTCCGGGCGCAGCAGGCCGGCATGCATCTGCTCCTGCGCGAAGGGCGCCTGCCGCCAGCGGAAATAGCTGACCACACCCGCGCCGTGCGCAAACGCCTCCAGCGTCCACAGCCGCACCATGCCGGGGGCGGGGCGCGGATTGTGCATCGCCCAGTTCACCGGCCCCGGCTGCTGCTCCATGATCCAGAAAGCGCCGGGCGCGAGGCCGCGAGTCTGGTCGAAGAAGAAGGCTCCGAAATCGGGGTGGCCGGTCCGCATGTAGCGGCGGAATTCCTCTGCCGGCGCATTTGCCATCCACAGGTCGGTGCGGCCGAGCGGATAATTGTCGTACGCCGCGAAATCGAGGTCGCGGGCGAGCCGGTGGTTGTCGACCCCGGTCTCGTTCATCGGGATGAAGTTGTGGGTGATGAACTTGCCCGGCGACAGGCGCCGCAGGATCGCCACCTGCGCATCGTGATAGCGGGCGACCTGGTCCGAGGAGAAGCGGCGCCACGCCATGCGGTGCGCCGGGCTGGTTTCGGTCACCGCGCCGACCGGCAGCTCGATCTCGTCGAAGCTGCGATATTCCATCGACCAGAAGACATTGCCCCAGGCGGTGTTGAGCGCCTCGATCGATCCGTAGCGCGCCTTGCACCACAGGCGGAACGCGTCGCGCGCCACCGGCGAGGCGCTGAGCGTCGTCAGGTGGCAGCACAGCTCATTGTCGGTCTGCCAGCCGACTACGCCCGGATGCTGGCCATAGCGTTCCGCAAGCGCGGTCACGATCCGCTCGGATTCGCGCAGATAGACGTCGCTGGAAAAGTCGTAATGCCGCCGCGAGCCGAAGCCGCGGGTGCGGCCGGTCTCGGGATCGACCGGCAGGATTTCCGGATAGCGGTCGATCAGCCACTTCGGCGGCGTCGCGGTGGGGGTGCCGAGCACCACTTCCAGGCCCGCGGCCGCCAGTGTCTCGATCGCCTCGTCGAGCCAGGCGAAGTCATAGGTGCCGGGCTCGGGCTCCAGCCGCGACCAGGCGAATTCACCGATGCGGACATAGCGCAGTCCCAGCGCCTTCATGCGGCGGGCATCCTCCGCCCACAGCGCGCGCGACCAATGTTCCGGGTAATAGCAGACGCCAAGCACCTGAGCGCATTCCTCTCCGGGCCGCCGCGTGCATGCGCAGCCGCCCTTGTTGCTAAATCGTTTGTCCCGAGGCGCGCCGCTTGGCAAGATTGCGTCGCGACACGCACCAGCTTGTCGATCATCATATTTATACCATAATAAACCTCGGTCAATAACGACCGTGCCGCGCATGCAAGGTCGCGGCCGCTGTGAGAGGACTGCATAGTGACCGAAGCGTTCGTTCGGCTTGACGGCCGCGCTACCTGCCTGATCGTCGATTGCCGGGGCGAGGCACCGACGATCCTCTACTGGGGCCGCCGACTGCCGGAGGACGTCGATCCCGCGATGCTGGCGCTGCAGGGCGCCCGGCAGGAAGCGCCCTGCTCGCCCGCGACCACGCCGCCGCTGGCGCTTACCCCGCTGATCGGCTCGGGCTTTGCCGGCCGGCCCGGGCTCTCGGCGCATCGCGAGGGTCAGGACTGGGCGACCTGGACTGCGATCACCGCCGTCAACCGGCTCGACCCGGCCACGGTCGAGATAGAATCGGAGGATGCGGCGCACGGTATCGGTCTGATCCATCGCCTGCACCTGGCTGCGGACGTGCTGCGAATGCGTACCACGCTGATCAATCGCGGCGATGCTCCGCTTCGGGTCGATGCCTGCGACGCCCCCGCCCTGCCGGTGCCCGAGGCGGTGACCGACTGGACGCTGTTCGAGGGCCGCTGGTCGGGCGAACTTCAGACCCGCCGCGTGCCCCGCGCGATGGGCGCGGTCTCGCGCGAGAACCGGCGCGGTCGCACCAGTCACGATGCCTTCCCGGCGATCCTTGGCGAGGTCGGTCCGTGCGGCGAGCAGTCGGGCGAAATATTCGGCGTGCAGCTCGCCCGGAGCGGCAACCACCGGCTCTGGGCGGAGACGCTGTCCGACGGTCGCGCCTATGTGCAGCTGGGCGAGCTGTTCCTGCCAGGCGAGTGTGAACTGGCGCCCGGCGCGCGCTACACCAGCCCCGATCTGGTCTGCGCCTGGTCGGATGCCGGCCGCAGCGGTCTGGCCCGCGCCTTCCACGCCTATGTCCGCGCCCGCCCCCAGCACGCGCGGCTGCGCGCCAAGCCGCGGCCGATCCACTACAACACCTGGGAGGCGGTCTATTTCGACCACAGGCCCGACGCGCTGATGGCGCTGGCCGACAAGGCGGCAGCGGTGGGAATCGAGCGGTTCGTGCTCGACGACGGCTGGTTCCTCGGCCGGCGCGACGACACCGCGGGGCTCGGCGACTGGATCGTCGATCCCGCGATCTATCCGCAAGGCCTGGGGCCGCTCGTCGCACATGTTCGCAGCCTCGGCATGGAGTTCGGCCTGTGGGTCGAGCCCGAGATGGTGAACCCGAACAGCGAGCTGTTCCGCGCGCATCCGGAGTGGGTGCTCGGCACGCCCCCTGCCCCGCAGCTGCGCTTCCGCAACCAGCTGGTGCTCGATTTCGGCCAGGCCGCCGTCCGCGAGCATCTGTTCGCGCGGATCGATGCACTGCTGCGCGAGCATGCCATCGCCTATCTGAAGTGGGACATGAACCGCGACATCACCCATCCCGGCGGCGCCGATGGCCGCGCGGGCGCCCATGCCCATGTGCTGGGGCTGTACGAGGTACTGGCGCGGCTGCGCGCGGCGCATCCGTCGGTCGAGATCGAGAGCTGCTCGGCCGGCGGCGGGCGGACCGACTTCGGCATTCTCGACTACACCGATCGCGTCTGGACATCGGACACCAACGACGCGCTCGATCGGCTGACGATCCAGCGCGGCCTTTCCACCTTCGTTCCCGCCGAGCTGATGGGCGCGCATGTCGGCCCGGCCGACTGCCATATCACCGGCCGCCGGGTGAGCATGGCGACGCGCGTCGCCACTGCGCTCTTCGGCCATTTCGGGGTCGAGGCGGACCTGAACGCGATGGACGAAGCCGAGCGGGCGGAACTCGCCGCGGGCATCGCGCTCCACAAGCAGCACCGCGCGCTGATCCATTTCGGCGACCTGTATCGGCTCGACCGGCCGGAAAGCGAGATCGCGTTCGGCATCGTGGCAGCCGACCAGCGGGAGGCGCTGTTCTCCTACACCCAGATCACCGAGCCCCGCGGCTATTTCGCCGCACCCGTGCGGCTGGACGGGCTCGATGCGGCGGCGCGCTACCGGGTGACGCTCGCCTGGCCGGGCGGCGGCTATCCCGTCTCGCCGCTCTTCGCCGCACTGGCGGAAGGCGCGATCTTCTCGGGCGCCGCACTCATGGCTGCCGGCCTCCAACCGCCGCGCTGCAAGCCGCAGGCGGGCTTCCTGCTCCACCTCGTGCGGGTCGACTGACCCGCATCGCACCGGGCACGAAAAAAGGCGGGGCCGCAAAGCCCCGCCTTTCCTTTGTGCGTCCTGCGCGGATCAGAAGCGGGCGCGTACCCCGAAGGCGTAGCGCGGACCGGTCTCGGTGTAGCTCAGGAACTTGTTGACCGTCCCGTCATAGGTCTGGACCACCGCGTTGGTGACGTTGATCGCCTCGGCGACAAGCGACACGCTCTTGGTGACGGCATAGCTCGCCTGCAGGTCCACCTGGCCGGCGCCGCGCGTATACACCGGGTTGCCGCCGACCGAGTTGGACTGGGTCGAGAGGAAGCCGTCGCGGTGATTATAGGCCGCCCGGAACTGGATCGGGCCCTTCTCGTAGAACAGCACCGCATTCTGGCTGTTGCCGAGGCCGACCAGTGCGAACGAGGCGCTGTTGTCGGTGCTGTCCCCCGTGCTCGACTTCACGAAAGTGGCGTTCAACGTCACGCCCAGGCCATCGAGCGGGGCCGGCAGGTACGAGAAATTGTGCTGGAAGCCGACTTCGAGGCCATAGACGGTCGCCGCCCCCACGTTGCGCGGACGGCTGACCGCGAAGGTCGCCTTGCCGCCGGCGAACTCCGGCAGGTTGGCGGCATTGGCGATGCTGATCGTCTCGTTGCCCACCGAGGTGACGATGAAGTCGTCCAGCCGCTTGTAGAAGGCGCCGACGGTGAAGAAGCCGGCGTTCTGATAGTACCACTCATAGCTGAGATCGAGGTTGGTCGACTTGTACGGCTTCAGCGCCGGGTTGCCGCCGCTCGCCTGGAGGTTGCCCGGGCGGGTGACGGTGTAGGTCAGCTGCGGCGCGAGGTCGGTCAGATTCGGGCGCGTCACGGTCTGCGACGCGGCGAAGCGAGCCACCATGTCGCGCGACAGGTCGAGCTTGACGTTCAGGCTGGGCAGGAAGTTGTCGTAGCTGGTCTTGCCCGAGACCGGCACCGCGGTCGCCGACAGCGGCGCCTTGTAGAGCGTGGGGTCGTTCGGCGTCGGCAGCAGGTCGAGCAGCACCTGGTTCACGCCAGTCGACTGCAGCTCGGTGTGCACATAGCGCGCGCCGAGGGCACCGGTCAGCTTCATCCCGCCGATCTCGCCCTTGAAGTCGATCTGCGCATAGGCGCCGGCGACCTTCTCGTGCACGCGGTAGGAGCTCGGCTGCACGGTCGCCGCAAACCCGTTGGTCTTCTGGATCTGCGCATAGGTGGTGCCGACCGGCTGGCCGGTCGCGCGATCCTGCGCATCGGCGGCCGCCTTGCTCTCCAGGAAGCTGAAATAGGTCTCCGGATTGAACGACAGCCAGGCGCGCGGGAAGTTGCCGCCCGCACCGCTCAGAAAATTGCTGGGGGTGAAGGGCTGGAGGATGCCGCTCGCGACCGGGATCGAATAGCCGCAATAGGAGCACCAGGTGTCGCTGCTCGACTGGACCAGCTGGTTGTCCTTGGTGCGATCGGTGTAGATCGCGCCGAAGCGCACCGCCGTCAGGTGCTCATAGTCGGTGCGCAGCGTCACATCGAGGCGGTTCTCATAGACCGTCTCGCCATAGTTGGAGCCCTGGCGCGTGGCGAAATGCGCGCGGCCGACATTCGGATTGGTGAAGCCGTTGGTCGCGGTGATGCTCGGCAGGCCGCTGCCGGTGCTATCGAACTTGATCGGATTGTTGAACCCGATCACGGCGAAGATCTCATTGCCGCCATTGTTGTTGCGGGCTTCCGAATAGGAGCTGTCGAACGCGACGTCGACCATCGTGTTCGGCTTCCACACCGTGTTGAAGCCGACCGACTTCAGCTCGGTCGGGCGGTTGAAGGTGCGCGCGACATAGTCGGTGTGGCCGGTCGCATCCTGGTCGAACGCGACGACCGTGCGATTGCTGTCCAGCTTGACGTTGCTGATGTTGGCCGGCGAATAGAAATGGCCGACTTGGTTGGCCACCGACTGGACGGTGAACTTGTTGTAGATGCCGTCCAGCGTCATCGTCAGCGTGTCGGTCGGGCGCGCCTGGATGGTGGCGGTGAAGGTCCGCCGCTTGCGATCCTCGCTGTCCGAATATTGGTTATAGTCCTGCGGCATGTTGACGTTGTTCAGCACCGGGGTGCCGTTGGCGCCGCCGACGCTGGTCTTGTAATAGCCGTCGACCACCGCGGTATCGATCCGCGCCTTGCGCTGCTCGTACGAGGCGGAGACGAGCACGCCCAGGCGGCCGTCGAGGAAGGTGTTGCTGTAGAGGCCGAACAGGTCCGGCGTGAACTTGTCCGCCAGGCTCTCGTAATTGCCCTTGGCGCTGAGGATCACGCGCTGGCCGGGGGTGTCGAACGGGCGCGGCGTCTTGAGGTTGATCGTCGAGCCGATGCCGCCGTCCTGCAGGTTGGCGTTGGCGGTCTTGTAGACGTCGGCGCCCGAGATCAGATCGGCAGGCAGCAGATCGAAGCTGAACTGGCGGCCGGGATTCTCGGTCGCGAGCGTGCGGCCGTTGAGCAGCAGCTGGTTGAACTGCGGACCGAAGCCGCGGACGGTGACGAACCGGCCTTCACCGCCGCTGCGATCGACCGAGACGCCGGTGATGCGCTGGAGCGATTCGGCGACGTTGGTGTCCGGGAACTTGCCGAGGTCTTCCGACGCGATCGAATCGACGATCGAGCTGGCGTCGCGCTTCACGTCGATCGAGCGGTTGAGGCTGGCGCGCAGCCCGGTGACGACGATTTCGGTTTCCTGTGCTGGCGCGTCGCCTGCCTGGTCTGCGGCGGCGGTCTGGGCGGCTGCCGGGACGGCGAGCGCCATCATCGCGAAGGTTGCACAGGAAGCCAGCGCGCGGCGGCGCACGGAAACAGACACGCGCGAGCGTGCGAAAGTCGCTTTCATAGATCCTCCCCAGGTCACGCAGCGTGGTCGCTCGTGGCAATGGTTTTATGGGCAAACGATTGCTGCCCTTCGGCCAAAAATCATATTAATCAGGTAGCGTCAAGCACGTGCCATGAGGGTCCATGGAATAGGAGCAAGCTGTTGCATCCGCGCAACGTCGATCTCGCACAGCCCAAGGGAACGACAGGGCGTGAGAGGCCATCCTTGTGCGCGACTGCCCGCCCCTCGACCGGGATAGGTCCTGCCATGATCCTGCAGATCGCGAATCGAAAGCCCTTCCCACGCCGCGCGCGTAAACAGCGGCGCGGAAACGCCGTACGTGGCGCGGGGATACCGAGCGATGCCCGGTCGAGGCTTGTCGGCGCTCGCGTCGCCGGGATCACTAGCTGCTCGGTGCGGCGCGCGGTGGCCATTCCGGCGCGAAGGACCGTAGTGCGCAAATGAGGCGGGAGCAGCCCGCGCCCCTGGTTTCAGCCGCAAACGCAAAAAAGGGCGGCGCCGTCGCCGGCACCGCCCCTTCTTTCAAGCCGTGTGCGACGCCTTAGGCGGCGACGACCTTGGTGCTGCGACGACGACGCACCGCCGCACCGGCCATGCCGGCGCCAGCGATCATCATGCCCCAGGTGGCCGGCTCAGGCACGCCCGACGGCGGCGACGCCAGCGTGAAGCTGCCCGAAATGGCCGAACCGGCGCCGCCGGTCTGGTTGAAGGTGAAGGTCAGCGACGCGGCGCCCGGGCTAAACGCGGCGAGCGTGCCGGTCGGCGTGAAGGTGCCGACGGTGTACAGCGAGAGAACGCTGCTCAGCGGGGAGGTCGACGCATTGAACGACGACACCGTACCCGCGAACGAACCGAAGGCGCTGCTGAAGCTGATCGCCGAACCGACCGTCGCGGTGACCGACGAAAGGACGACGCCTGCGCCAGCGGTGATGCTGCTGAAGTCACCGGTGCCGGTGCCCGACACGACTGCCGAGGTGTTGGTGAAGGTACCGCCCGCAGCGAAGCCGCCGGTGTTGCCGACGTTGAACTGCACGACCGGCAGGGTGCCGTTGATCGTGGTTGCCGCCGAAGCGACAGAAGGAGCTGCAACCGCTGCGGTGGCGGCGGCAAGCAGGGTGAGAACACGAGTGCGCATAAAACCCCCAATAAGGTTAACCGCCGACGCGGGGTCGGCGATGCCCTCCTCCACGGAAACGAATTGGACGTCAATCACAATATACGATCTGTTAAGGACAGTTACAGGCGCAAACAAGCCATGTGACCCGTTTTAGGGCACATTTGTCGGCTTTCCCCTGTTCCAGCGTGAATCGATTCAGGATCAATCAGCCACGAGGACGATCGTTTCCTGAGGAGGTGGAGCCGACGGACGAACACAGACAGCGAAAGTTTCATTGCATTTCATCTTGAAACCTAGAGCCGTCTTTGAATGACCATGCAATTTGTCTCAGCATGTAGCCATGGGGACGGCATATTCAATCCCGTGAAGGTGCCGTCAATGGTTAACGTGGACCGCGTTGACGCGGCAGCAACCGCTCCACCGAAGTATAAATTCGCTCTCTTCAAAGAACTGCTTCACAGGTACCGACGGTCCGCGGCAGTCCGTCGCATGTTGCCAGGCCTGCCTCATCACCGCATTTCATAATCACGGCAGGTCAGAGAGGTTTTGGTGTCTCCCACGGGAGGTTGGCAGGAGTTCTGCAAGAGCACCCCCGATGACAATCGCCTGGCTTGATTGGGGAGAGCGAGGTCGCGACCTATTGTGCCAATCGCCCAACGCGTGCTGCATCGTTTCTCGGCGGCCCAGGCGATCCGTCCCAGTCACAGCTCTGCACGCAAGCAACATTTTGGCCGAGCCGGAACAACGTCACGCCACGGAAGACGACGCGTTCGGCAGCACTGTCAGCGCAACGCCAAAGTGACCGCGCCGCGTAGCGTGTGGAGAAAGAGATATGCTTGGGAAGTGGTCGGGGAGACAGGATTCGAACCTGCGACCCTCTGGTCCCAAACCAGATGCGCTACCAGACTGCGCTACTCCCCGACGAACCGCGGCGCTTAGAGGGTCCGGGCGTCGGACACAAGAGCAAGCGCGGCGCTGGTGGGCCCGGCAGGACTCGAACCCGCAACCTAGCCGTTATGAGCGGCCAGCTCTAACCATTGAGCTACAGGCCCCCAGCAGCCACCCGCCCTAGCGGAGGCCACGGCGTCGCCGCAAGCCCCTCGGTGCACCAGTGGCGCGCAACTCCCGTGGCGCGCGCGGCTAGTGCCGCTGCGCCTTCTCTTTCGCTGCGGCCGTCGCCGGCAAGTGCAAGGTCAGGAGATCGGGCGCGATCCTCAGGCTGCCGCCCAGTTCGCGCGCCAGGTTGCGCACCAGCCGCAGGGCGAAGCCGGTGCCGAGCAAGGTGCCGTCCTCATCCTGTTCGTCGTCGATGCCGAGCACCGAATCGCCGGGATATTGGCCCAGCGCCTTCGGCCGATCGATCAGGATCGCAACGCGCTGCTCGCTTTCCAGCGCGAAACGGATCCGCAGGCGCTCCCCCGACGCGGTGGCCGAAACGAGCGTTGCCAGCAGCCGCGCCAACAGCCGCTCGACCGCGCGGTGGTCGCCGGATACGAACAGCACATCGTCCGCCAGATCGATCGCCGAACCGCGAAGCGCCAGCAACTCGCCCAGATCGGCGACGATGCCCGCAAGCAGAGGCTGCAGACCCACCTGCCCTTCGGCCAGGGACAGCGCCGCGCTTTCGATCCGCGCTGCGAGATCGAGATCGTCGATCGCGCCGAGCAACTCGCGCGCCTGCGCCCGTATCGTGGCCGCCCGATCGCGATACGGAGCCGGTACGGGCCCCAGCATTTCGGTCTCGATCATCTCGGCAAAGCCGGCGATCGCGTTCGTCGGCGTGCGAAGTTCATGGACGATCTGGCGCAGCGCATCCGCCTCGACCGGTGCCCGCAACGGCTCGGCCCGCTCGTCCGCGCGCGGACGCCGGCCGCTGCCGCGATAGCCGGTAAAACGTCCGGTCACCGGATCGAAGACCGGTAGCCCCGAGACCAGCCAATCCCCGCCCGCGTCCGATTCGCCTTGGATCGTCAACCGCGCATTGGTGAAGCCGGCGCGGCGGCGGAAGGCGCCGCTCGCCACCCCGTCCAGCCGGCTGCCGCCCGCAAGCCCCTGCAGATCGAGCGAAAGCCCGATCACCGGGGCTCGGCTGACCCCGTCCACCCAGCGCAGAACGCCCGAAGCATCGGTTTCGAAGCGAAAGCTGCGGGCGCGCTCCGTGGCACGAACCCGGTCGCCTGCGTCGCGGTCCTGCCGATAGCGCTCGATCCGTGCCATCAGGTCGGCGACGGCGAATAGCCCGGGAGACGCGTCGCCGAGAGCGGCGGCGGGCGCATCGTCGTCGGTGGCGGCGCCCATGTCCGCGTTCGGCACAGCCTCGGCGAGCGCGGCACTATGGTCCGGCAGGACGAAATCGGCAGGACCGAAACTCTCAAGGGCCCGCGTGACGGCCGGGGACAGATCGCGGCGATTGCGCAGGACATGGCGCGCGCCCGGCGCAAGCGAAGGAAGCAGCGCGATCCAGGCCGCCTCGTCAAGCCGCGCGGTCCGCAACACCGGCAGGGCAACACGCAGATCATCGGCCGCCAGCAACTCGACCAATGGCGCCGGCGGACGCGCACCTTCCAGCGCGCGTGCGCTGGCAATCCGCACGTCGATCGGCACCAGCGGACGGATCTCGCCCAGCACCGCCAGCGCATGGTCATCGGACGGCACGCGGCCGCGGCCGATCAGGTCGACCAACTGCCGCCACGCCAGAGGAGCACCCGTCGCCGACCGAACGTCGCCGCCCAGCACCGTCTCCAGCGTATCGTCAAACCGCAGCGCCAAGTCCGTTCTTCCCCGAAGTACCTATTGTCGAACCTGCCATCCCCATACCGCCATGCAAGCAGCTGTGGAAACAGTCCATTTCGGCACGTCGCAATGTGGGACAATTGCGTTGAAGCGTAATTTTATTATGCTACGAAGCAACCAGAAGAAACGAACCCACGCAGGAGCCCCAGAAAAAAATGCGATTCGACGATATCGACGTCCGGATCCTAGGACTACTCCAGGAAAATGGCCGCATGACCAATGTCGAGCTGGCCGACCGGGTCGGGCTGACCGCACCCCCCTGCCTGCGGCGCGTCCGCGCGCTGGAACAGGAAGGTGCCATCAAGGGATATCATGCCGCGCTGGACCCTGCCGCGCTCGGCTATAACCTGACCGTCTTCGCGATGGTCAGCCTGAAAAGTCAAGCCGAAAGCGACCTGCGCGCGTTCGAACAGCTCGTCGCGGAGATCCCCGAAGTGCGCGAATGCCACATGCTGAACGGCGAGATCGACTTCATCCTGAAGATCGTCGCGCCCGACCTGCAGAGCTTCCAGACCATCCTCACGACGCGGCTGACCACCGCCCCCAATGTCGAGCACGTCAAGACGTCGCTCACCATCCGGACCGCCAAGGCCCTGCCCGGCGTGCCCGTGCCCGACCATCAGGGCTGAACGAAAAAAGGGGCGGTCCCGCAGGACCGCCCCTCTTCCTTTTTCGCGACCGCAGAGGATCAGGAAAGCGCCGGAAGATCCAGCGCAACGGTCCACAGCGCCGCGAGATCGACGGCCGGTGCGCCCTTGACCTGACCAAAGGCCGTGCGCGCATCGTCCTTGCGGCCGAGATTGTAGAGCGCGATGCCGCGGTGCAGGCTCACCTCGTCCGTCGCCACGCTGCCCTTCTGCAGCGCCACATCGTACAGCTCCACCGCCTTGGCATAATCGCCCGAGGCGAGGAACGCGTCACCGGTCTGCGCGGCCATCTTGCCGGTTGCCGCCGCCTGCGACTGCTTGATCAGCGGGGTCAGCGAGCCTTCCGCCTTCGCCTTGGCCTGGGCCGAGGCGTAGACGCGCGCGATATCGGCGTTGCCGGCCGGGATCTTGCCGCTCGCGCGGCCTTCGTCGATCGCTGCAACGGCCTCCCAAGGCAGGCCCGCCGCGTTCACCGACTCAGCGTAATCCACATAGTCGGTCTGGTCGGCCATCACCTTGGTGGTGCGGAGCAGACGGTAGAGATCGATGCGCTGTGCCGAGGTCAGGCGCCCACCGGCCGAATCCGCGCTGCCGCGCATCACCAGCACGCCCCAGCGCCAGTTCTGCTTGGTCGGATAATCGGCGATCATCTTCTTGAGCCAGTCGGCCGTCGCGGCGCGGTTGCCGGTGGCGTACACGCGCGGGATCGCGAACTGGTACCAAGCGACCGGCGGCTTCTGACCGGTGGCCTTCACCGCCTGGATCGCGCGATCGACTTCGGCGACCGACTCGTTCGGCTTGCCGGTCTGCGCATAGGCGTTGGCGAGCGCGATCGAGATATCGAAGTCGTTGTTGCCGGCCTCGCGGGCCTTCAACAGATTGTCGATCCCTTCGGCATATTTCTTCTCGTTGAGCGCCTGGTTGCCGACGATCGTGTAATATTGCCGCTTGTAGATCGGCAGCTCGTTCGCGGGCGTGCGCGGGCTGGCGATCAGGATCGGCAGCGTCTTGGTGAGGCCGGCCATGTCGTTCTGGCCGATCTGCACGCGCGAGCGCAGATAGGCGGCATAATATTTCTCGTCGTCATTCTGCGCGACCTGATCCAGCGCGTCGAGCGCCGGGGCGGCTGCCGCCCAGTTCTTGGCCTGCACCGCTTCCATCGCCGGGGCAGCCGCCTTGCGGAAGGCATCGCCTACCTTCAGCGCGTTGGGGTCTTCCTTGGCAGCGCCCTTCTTGTCCTTCTGGGCGAGCGCCGGCGTCGCCACCAGCGCGGGCGCACCCAGCGCGAGCATAGCGGTCAGCGCAAGCTTCGAAACAAACTTCATGTGAAACTCTCCTCGTCGGCCAGGCGGCGTCGCTCGTCCCTCTAAAGGCGCACGGAACACCATTCAAGCGCGCTTGCCGTGCCGCACCCGCGCTGAATGCGCCTTGAACAATCGCCGTTGCGCACCGGAAACGTACCGAGGCGGACTTGGCTCCCATTGCTCCCCACGCGCGTGCGTACGCGCGGGCGCGGGGTTGGCAGGAGGCATGCGGGCGGCTAGAGCCATATCAGCGTAACAAAAACCCGAAAGTATGCCGCTTTGACCGACGAGACCCTGCTCGCCGACCCTTCTGACATTACTCCGATCTCGATCGTCGACGAGATGAAGACCTCGTACCTCGATTACGCGATGAGCGTGATCGTGGCGCGCGCACTCCCTGACGTTCGTGATGGTCTCAAGCCCGTCCACCGCCGCATCCTCTATGCCGCCCAGGAAGGCGGCTATGTCGCCGGACGGCCCTACCGCAAGTCCGCCCGCCTGGTCGGTGACGTGATGGGTAAGTACCACCCGCACGGCGACAGCTCGATCTACGACGCGATGGCCCGCATGGCGCAGGATTGGGCGATGCGCGTGCCCTTGATCGACGGCCAGGGCAATTTCGGCTCGATGGACCCGGATCCGCCCGCCGCGATGCGCTACACCGAAGCGCGCCTCGCCCGCGTGGCGACGGCACTGCTCGACGATATCGAGAAGGACACGGTCGACTTCGTGCCGAACTATGACGGTTCGGAAAGCGAGCCGTCGGTCCTCCCTGCCCGCTTCCCCAACCTGCTGGTCAACGGCGCGGGCGGCATCGCGGTCGGCATGGCGACCAACATTCCGCCGCACAATCTCGGCGAAGTGATCAACGCCTGCCTTGCGTACATCGATAACGGCGCGGTCACCCTCGAAGAGCTGATGGAGCTGGTGCCGGGGCCGGACTTCCCGACCGGCGCGGTGATCCTCGGCCGCTCGGGCTGCCGTTCGGCCTATCAGACCGGGCGCGGCTCGATCCTCGTCCGCTCGCGCCACGAGTTCGAGCAGCGCGGCGAGCGTCGTTCGATCGTGCTCACCGAGATCCCCTACCAGCAGGGCAAGAACGCGCTGGTCGAGAAGATCGCCGAGGCCGCCAAGGAAAAGCGGATCGAAGGCGTCTCCGACATCCGCGACGAAAGCTCGCGCGAGGGCGTGCGCATCGTCATCGACCTGCGCCGCGACGCGACGCCCGAGGTGGTGCTCAACCAGATCTGGCGGAACACGCCCGCGCAGTCGAGCTTCCCGGCCAACATGCTCGCGATCCGCGGCGGCCGCCCGGAACTGCTCAACCTGCGCGACATCATCGAGGCCTTCGTCAAGTTCCGCGAGGAGGTCATCACCCGCCGCTCGAAGTTCGAGCTGGCCAAGGCGCGCGATCGTGCGCACATCTTGCTCGGCCTGGTGATCGCGGTCACCAATCTGGACGAGATGGTGAAGATCATCCGCGGCTCGTCGAGCCCGGCGGCCGCGCGCGAGGCGCTGCTCGCCCGCGACTGGCCGATCGCCGAGATCGCGCCGTATATCCGCCTGGTCGAGGCGGTGGACACGGAAGTCACCGGCGACACCTATCGCCTGTCCGACACCCAGGTCCGCGCGATCCTCGACCTGCGCCTGCACCGCCTTACCGCGCTGGGCCGCGACGAGATCGGCGACGAGCTCAAGGAACTCGCTGATTCGATCGCCGAGCTGCTCGAGATCCTCGGCAATCGTGCGAAACTGTATGAAGTGCTGCGCGGCGAGCTGGTGCTGATCCGCGATACCTATGCCACCCCGCGCAAGACCGAGATCGCCGCTGCCGCCGACGGCATCGACGACGAGGACCTGATCGAGCGCGAGGACATGGTCGTGACCGTCACGGTCCAGGGCTATATCAAGCGCACCCCGCTCGACGCCTTCCGCGCCCAGGCGCGCGGCGGCAAGGGCCGCGCCGGCATGGCGACCAAGGACGAGGATGCGATCACCGAACTGTTCGTCACCTCGACGCACACGCCGGTGCTGTTCTTCTCCACGCTCGGCCGCGTCTATCGCATGAAGGTGTGGCGCCTGCCCGAGGGCGGCCCCGCCACCCGCGGCCGGCCGATGATCAACCTGCTGCCGCTCGCCAATGGCGAGACCATCTCCACCGTGCTCCCGCTGCCGGAGGACGAGAACGAATGGGCGAACCTCCACGTGATGTTCGCCACCGCCAAGGGCAATGTCCGGCGGAACAGCATGGACCTGTTCACCAACGTGCCCTCGAACGGCAAGATCGCGATGAAGTTCGAAGGCGAAGACGAGGACGATCGCCTGATCGGCGTCGCCCTGCTCAACGAGGGCGACGACGTGCTGCTCGCCACCCGCGCCGGCAAGGCGATCCGCTTCCCCGGCGAGGACGTCCGCGCCTTCCAGAGCCGCGCCTCCACCGGCGTGCGCGGCATGCGGCTCGCGGACGGCGACCAGGTGATGTCGCTGTCGATCCTCCACCGCTCGGGCGCGAGCCAGGAAGAGCGCGATACCTATCTGCGCTTCGCTCCCTGGAAGGGCGAGCGCGAAGGCGAATGCGAGCTTGCGCCGGAGAAGTACGAGGAGATGAAGGCGCGCGAGCAGTTCATCCTCACCGTCTGCGCCAACGGCTATGGCAAGCTCAGCTCGGCCTATGAATATCGCCGCACGGGTCGTGGCGGCCAGGGCATCACCAACATCGACAACATCGCCCGCAACGGGCCGGTGGTGGCGAGCTTCCCGGCGACCAAGGGCCATCAGCTGATGCTGGTAACCGATCAGGCCAAGATGATCCGCATGTCGCTGGGCGACCTGCGCGTGATCGGCCGCAACTCGGCGGGCGTGCGGCTGTTCAACGTCGCAGCGAACGAGCATGTCGTCTCGGCGGCACGCATCGAGGAAAGCGAGGACGAGGCCGAGAGGAACCTGGGCGACGGCGCAGTGGCCGGCGAAGCCACACCGGACGCGGTGCCGGGCGAAGACCTCGCCGACGGCGGCGAGGCCTGAGCCATGGCCGAGATGCCCCTCACCGCCTACAAGATCCTGACCCGGGACCAGATGGACACGCTCGAGCACGCGCGTGTCTTCCTGGGCGCGCCGATCGACCTGGCGGACGGCTATATCCACCTCTCCACCGCCGAACAGGCGGAGGAGACGCTGGAGAAGCATTTCGCCGGCCAGACGGGCCTGTGGCTGGCGGCCGTGGACCTCGCGGCGCTGGGCGACACGGTGCGCTGGGAGCCTTCGCGCGGCGGCCAGCTCTTCCCCCACATTTACGGCCCGCTGCCGCTCGACTCGGTGACGGCGTACAGCGAAGTCGCGTACGAGCCGGACGGCAGTCTGCGCCTGCCGGTGGCGGGCTGAAAAAAGTCTGAAAACATCGCTTGACGGCGCCGGCCCCGGAACGTAATTGGCCGCCTCCGCCAAGCAATGGCCCCTTCGTCTAGCGGTCTAGGACGTCGCCCTCTCACGGCGAAAACACGGGTTCGAGTCCCGTAGGGGTCACCAGCCTTTTCAAAGGCTTAGCTGCTGAATGGCTGCGCGAATATGCAATTTACTGCAAATTTACTGCAAAACCGTAGCTGGAAACCGGCGGACTTTCACGGATTGTTCTAGGGCCCGTGGCGTTCACATTCGTAGCTGCTCGAACGCTGGCGATTGCCTGATTCGCACCCCAAACTCAATCTTCCACCTTCCTTCGGCGCACTCGCCGGCATCATCATTTGGCGGATCGTTCCCGGCAGCTGGCGACCAGCTCCGGTCGCTCAGATCCGCGACATTGAACGGCGGCTCCAGCCGAAAGCGGTCGCTCAAGTTAGCCAAAATGCGGTGGATGCTCTATCCGGTGCAGCAGACGATACAGAGATCGTGGCGGGGAAGTGTGATGCCAGTTTCTAGGGGCCGAAAGCTTAAACGGCCAGGCGCAGTCCGGCCACATCGCAATCCCAACAAAATCGTCTTTCAGAGAATGGATTTCGGTGTTGGGGAACGACACGAGGAATTCAAGCGGGCTATCCTCGAATCCGCGCGCGATGATGTTGAGAAATATCCGGCCCTCCTCGATCAGGTGTTCGGTGTGCTGAAAGAGCGCATGCCAGAAACTGTTGTTTCAAATTTCGCCTTTTACGGCACTCGCGCGGCGATAAACAACAAGGGCGAAACCCGAACGCTAACCAAGGGTGTTGAGCAGCATCATATCGAGCTACTTCAGGCGATGGCTCTCACCTTGCCAGTCGCCCAATGGGGTAAAGCTCCCTCCACGCCCGAAGTGTTGCAGACCGTGTTCGATAGCGTTCCAAAGCTATGCGATACAATTTTCAAGCGCCGCCTCATCGCTGAAGAAGACGAAGTGGATGACGGGCAAAGAGCTCTTATGGCCCTCCAGGAAAAAATCAGGCTGCACACACAGTCGGTCAGAAATTGGGGATATTTTGGCGAAGTCAAACAGATTTGTCGAGAGTTGTACTCACCGCTCGACGTAAAACTGGAAGCGGCGGCGGGATACACCTTCAGTGATATCCTTGATGTATCCGAAAGTGTCCTGACGACAATCGAGCAGCGTGGTAACGACCACCTGTACGCTTTGAGGCGGGTGATCAACGCGCGTGATCGCAAGACTATGGTTGAAGCCTACTTTCGCGAGTTCGCTGGTCTCGTCGGCACTCCAGAGGGCTTGCTAGACGTGATACCACAAGGAACTTCGCGCGAAGGCGTTATGGCCTTCTTGATGTCGCATGCGGACCTGCGGCACTCAGCGGATATGTCCGTCACCGCCGCTGGCGTTGCCGCACTGACCGGGAAGGAGGAAGAACGTGTTGAGCGCGTTTTGCGGATGCTCTCCATAGAGCCAGGAGAGATCGCAGAACTTAAAATCGAACACATGTTTCTCTCCAATCCGGTCTGGGCCCGCCCCGGAATTTATCTGGCTGGCAGCTATATGTTCGTTATGCCGCAGGCAATCTTCAGCCACATCAATGAGATTATGTGGAACGTCGCGAGCGCAGCGAAGATTGAAAACGATTTGGTGGTTCGCCGCGCAACGTATCTTGAAGACAAAACGGAATCGGTGATCCGATCGGTTCTGCCCACGGCAGTGATCACAAAAAACGCGAAATGGATGGCCGGTACTCAACAGTTCGAAACGGACATCATCGCCGTGGTCGACAAAACAGTTTTCCTTGCTGAAGCGAAATCACATCGTTTGACCCCTCAAGGGCTGCGGGGTGCGCCCTATCGGCTTAAGCGCCATTTGAACGACATGGTGGTCGCGCCCTCCGTTCAATCCGAGCGTCTGGCCAAGCACATCTTCGCGGCGAGGGCTGGAGATGCGGACAGCCTCAAGATTACCCAGTCTCTCAGCTTGGATCCTGAAGCCGTCGATCAGATCATTCGAATATCTCTGACGCTCGACGACCTGTCGGTTCTTAGTTCATCGGAAGAGGAGATGTCTAAAGCTGGACTCATTCCCGACGGGCACAATCTTGCTCCAGCGATGCACATCGCTGACCTGTGCTGCATAGCCCATATTCTCGATGAAGAACTTCCGTTCCTTCATTATTTTTCTGAGCGATTTCACTTCCAGAAGCATTTTGACGTTCTCGGGGACGAGCTCGATTTTCTCGGTATCTATCTTTCTACGGGCTTCAACCTCGGAGCAGAGCGAGAAGATTTTCATCGCCTGATGGTATCGGGCATGTCTGGCATCATCGATCGATATTATAACGCACGAGACGCCGGAATCGAACTGAAGAAGCCTGCTCCGACGATCCACCGAATTTACAAAGAGATCGTCGACAAACTGGCGCGGACGAAGCCTAACGGATGGACCACAATGGGCATTTTCATCCTAAGCTCAGCGAGCCCAGAGGAGCAGCCAAAAGTTGAGCGGGGACTGAACAGGCTCAGGCGGTCGGCCACGCGCAAGAAGGCCAAACCGGGTCATGACTGCTTCATGGAGATCGTGCCACCGCTCAGTCGCAAGGCAACGGTGGGCTTCTACGTCCATCAGGCGGCGCATGCCAGCCTGCGGCGCGAGCATATGGAGCATTTCGCGGCGGAAGCGCTGGAACGCGACGATGCTACGAGCTGTGTCGTATTTGCCAAGAATACTGAAAACTGGTCCTCGCCTTACGAAGCTGTCTTTCTCGTCCAGCGACGTGAGAAGATCATGCGGGAATCTCGAATCTGAGGGACCAAAGTGGGTCGGCGAAAATCCCGTCGCTTCCGTGTAGCATCAGGCGGCGTCTCATGACCATTGTATCAAATTGATATAGCGTGGTGGAGCCATCTGCTGAGCCACGTCTGCTTAGTCTGGACTAGTTCTTCAAGGAAAGCAGGACTGCAAGTGGCCCGCCTTTCCGGCCCACTGCCGCTGCTCCTATTTTTCCGACGTCCGTTGTTCGGCTGAAAGTCGCCCTTTAGAAGCTGCCCCCGCTATGACTGCTTCGTCCTACAAACCGTCGGCAGCAGTCGACCAGATATTGCCGTTCACGTCTGATGGCGCGAACGTCCGGGTCTGCAAGGAGCTGCCGATCAAGCATCATGAAGCCGCCGGTCGGCAGGCGCTCAGACATTGTCGTTCGGCGCGTCGCGATGGCTTCTCGAAACAGCCATTCGGGAAGCCGCTACTAAGACGGATAGCGGGTGCTGCACCATGCGCGAACCCTGGTCGCTTCGGCGTCGTCTCCGTAATCGCAATCCCCGCATTCACTGCACACGTTGACCAGGACGACGCATCCGCACCGGCCGGCGCCGTTCCCGTTTTCGCCTATCCCGCGCGGCCCTTTTCGTCTGACGAGGGGCTTTCCACCACCCGAACGGGCCGGAGTTCGGTCGCTATGCGGCCCGACGCGCCAGCCCGGTCTCGATCAGCTGCCTCACACCTGACGAGCCCAGCTTGTTATGCAGGCCATTGTAGGTCTGCCCGCTGCCGTTCCAGACGCTGGCCTTGCCGACCAGCATGAGATCGCCGCGGAGTATCCGGTTCACCAGTCGTGCGGAATCCGGCAGGGGACCCTCGGGGTCATTTGTGAAGCCGCGGTCCCACGCGCCGCGCTCCGCATACTCCCCACCGCCAAGATCGACGAGTTCCTCGTGGTCGCGGATACGTCTCGGCGTGTCATCGTCTTCATCCGTGAGATACACCCCAGACTCCGCCAGTTCCATCTGCTCGATGTAGAGGTAGGATTCCGCCGGCTCAGCCTCGATGCGCTCCAGTCGGAGACGAACGGGCCGCCCAATGTAGACAAGACTATTGGTGACGCGGAATTCGAGACAGCCGGGCTCAGACCGCGAGAGGCGCACACCGGTGAGGTCGTAGCCGCCACCCGCTGGGAAATGGCAATGATTTTGCCCGGATCCCATGAATGCGTCCAGCACGCGCGCCATGTTTGGAAGAGTGTCCCAAGATAGGGAGGCGGAGCCGGAGGCACCCGGCACGCCGTTGATCCTCTCCACCCATTCGGCACGGCTGCGCGCACGGTATGCTTCGCGCTGGCTCATAGGTTGGCTCTGGACTGTCACGGACGGAGCCTTCGCCTGATCGATCGCGTGGTTGGCATGCGCGAAATTCTGGAAGCCTGCCTGCACGGACGCAGCATCGAGCGCAGCGCTTCTGGTCAGCGTCGAGTTGAATTGCAGCCGCTTGGCTAGCCGCTTGATGCCCGCAATGGTTTTTGGGCGCAGTTCTTTGATATCGGACATGTCATTCTCCCGATCCATACTGCCAAGCGTCGCCCGCCCACCACCTAGCAACGGATCCGAAGAGGATCGTCGTTTCATCAGAACAGTGCCGATGACGGCTTCGCTGCTGGCGGGCGGCAGGCTCCTGTAGAGAGCCTAGCGGTCAATATATGCGTCGGGTAGAAAGACGAACACCCCCTTTCATATGACTTACGCGACGACAGCATCTGCTATGCCGGAGACATGGCTCGTGAAGATATGAAATGGAATGCGTGGAGGAGCTTCGGTGCGTTGGCCGCATCGGACGCCACGCTGAGACTCTCCGGCACATCAGGTCGGCTTTCGGGGCTTACACGTCGCCTGAGCCATTGCTCATTTCATGAGCTGGCGACTGCTGTAGGCGGACTTCTCACGGAATCCGAAAACCAGCCGGCGACCTTCAGGCTCGAGATTCTCGCCACGCTCGCTGCCGTGCATGCGGATGGCGCACGCGCGCCATCCGCAGCGCATCTGCGCGAGTGGCTGAACGACGTTCTGCTGCGTGACGACATCGGACAGCTTGAGGATCCGGTCGAGGACGTCTTCGTGTCGAACGTGCCCTCTCCCGAGGGCAATCGGCGCCTTTTCGACGGACTGTGGGGAGACAATGATACTGGTGTGAGGGCGCTGCTGCAGGCAGTGCTACGCTTCGGCGACCGCGAATGGGCAGCGGACGCTCTGGTCTCCTGCCTTGCGCTGCTCAAGCTGAGTGACGTTCTTGCCGAGCGGAGCGGCCTGGAAAGATATGCTCTGTCAGCGGGACGGCCGAAGCAGAAACTGCGGATCGTCAGCAAAGACTTGGAGGAGGCGAAAGCTCGGGTGACCTTCTCGGTCAGCGACCTGCGTGGCCTCGCCATACGCGCACCGTTGCTCCGCCCGTTTGTGCTTCTGGAGGAGCATCGGGCTCAGATCGAAGGCGAGACCCTCGGCAATACGACGTTCGAGAGGCGGCCGCTCATATGGAATGGCAAGGCCATCGTCGTGGCGCTTCCGACCGCCATAGGTGCCGCCATCCGCAGGTACATCATCGAGTGCGCGCGCGAAGCGGGAGATCTGCCCGAGGTGGAGGATCTCGTCGCGAACCTCCATCTGGCTGAACTGGCGGGCCCGGGGCTGGCGGGCCTTCGGATCAAGGGCATCCGGTCACCGCAGCCCCTGATCGAGCGCTGCCGCGACTTCGTGGCTGAATTCGACGATGGCGGCGTGATCCACGTGGTACATGTCCACGAAGACCTATCCGACGCGTTGGACCAAGGGCTTCGCTCCCTTCAGCGTCTTCCCTCTGAACTGACTGCGGCCCTCATCGCGACATCGAGGGAATTGGCCGGCAAGGCGGGCTATCGCCGAGGGATGACGGTTGTCGTTCACGCGGGCATCGGCCGGGGCTTCGCGACTATGCTGCCGGAATCGATAGATGGCTGGCATTTCACGGGCATCGAGCAGTCCGACCTTGCACGCATGTGGTGCGAGCATGACTTCGACGCCCTTCGTCTGTGGAAGATCCTCGACCAGGACAGTCGCCTAGCCTCCCGGGGCTATGGGATCCATAACGTCAATGGCCTCGTCAACCTATACGGGTTCATGCAGGCGCATTCGATGGCAATCGTGCCGGACGAAGTCGCGCCCGGCCCCTTCGAGATCGCGACGAACTTCATCGCCAACGTCCGCCAGCGTCTTCGATCCCTCATCGACGCCCATGTCACGCGAGGACCCGGCGCGGGCCACTGGGTCGAGGTCCAGCGCACTGGGCTCGACGTCTTCTTCGGCGAGGTTGAAAGGCTTCCACTCTATTCGAACGTCGCAGAAGCCGTCGGCGGACGCCTGCTATCCTGTGTGGAGACGGCGTCACGTCCATGGTGGGTAGAACTGGTCGCTACAGCCGTGACGCCGACCGGGAAGTCGGTGGAGTATCAGGTCTGGGACGCGGCGCAGAACTGGCTGGTGCGGGCCGCCCCCCGCTTGGATGCTTTGCTGACCGGGCTCCCGTCCGGCAAGATCAGCATCCGTATCTCCGTCCCTGGTGCGGACGAGATCGGCGGCGCGCCACCTCCACCGGACGCAGCGTTCGGTCCGCCCAAGGTGGATCTCGATGACGGCGCTATCGTGATCGCCTGCGGAGCGGACCATCTCCGAAGTTTTGGTCGGGCCGAGAACATAGGTGAGCGCCTGATTATTGGGGCGATCATCCGCGGAGCCTTCGCTCTGTCAGGCACGGACATCGACCATGATGGGGTCGAGGCCCTGTCCATCGATATTGCCGGGTCGACGCAGGCGCGATTCTTCCACATGCTGCCGCCTCGCACACCAAGCGCGTTGGTTTATGCCGCCGCGGGTCTCGGACGGCCTCGCCTGCTCCAGCAGGAGGATATTTCATGGAGCCGCCTTGGTCTGGCCGGCGTTTCGGGATGGACCGGTGGTAGCGGCACGCTGTCTAAAGACGACGCATCCACCATTCTGAACGCCGCAGTCGAGGCGCTTTGGGCCCGCGTCCGTGCGCTAATGATAACGTTGGATCGGGAGAGGCTGGCCACCTTCACGCTGGACAATCACGATCGTGTCGCATGGGATCGGCAGCAATGGGCGCAGACCGCGTCGGCGCTTCTGGCGCTGTATCGCGACCAGTCGGACATCGTATCGGCGTTCAACCACATGGAGTCCAAGCGCGGCGTGGCATCGCTCGCCAGCCGCGTGATCGCGGAGATGGCGATATGCACATGTCCGGAGGCGGGCGGCATGGATGTCACCCAGGCCGACTTCGATCAAATGCTCGCCGATGTCGCGGTCATCATCGAGTGTGCCAACCAGAGCGACGCGATCCGCTGGGATCTGGTCGCGAGTATGCCCGTGGTCACCCCTAGTGGTGCGTTGACCTTCGACGGCTCGTTCCAGCGGACTCAGCAGCGCCCCTATTACGAGGCCCAGGGGGAGCGCGATTTTCGTGGCTCCGCGAAGGATTACGAGAGCAATTTCAGCTCAGTCCCGGCAGAATCCGCCTTGAAGATCGACATGCAGTGGAAGGCGGCGATCGAAGCCGAATACGCCATCAGCCTTCCGGGGCTGGTCCGGCTTGCGAGCGGATTGGCCAATGAGGCCGCCGCGGCTGGCAGCAACATGCTTCGTCTCACCCGGAGCGAACTGGTCGGGCGGATCGCGGGCCCCGCGGATGACGAGCCCGCGATCGACGCAGACCGCTGCTACGATGCGTTGTCGCTTCGTCCGCGGGCCGCGTGGGACGAGGATGATCCGGCCGGCGCCAAGAAGCGCGACTGGTATCCATGGCGCTTCAATCGAAGGCTTTCAATCCTTCAGCGCCCGTTCCTCCAGGTCGGCGGCGGAGAAGATCCTGTCATTCTGGTCTATCCGACCCTTCTGGACCATTTCGTCCAGCGGCTTCTTGAAACCGGGAAGGGACTGCTGCCGGTCGAGCTGTATTCAACGAAGGAGATGCGCAGCTGGATCGGCACCGCCGTCAACCGTGAAGGGCATGCGTTCAACCGTCGGGTGGCCGATCGGATGGTCGAAATCGGATGGAAGGCCCGCCCGGATGTGAAGCTGACGGAACTCGGCGGCAAGCAGAAGTTGGGAGATGTCGATGTCCTTGCCTGGCACGAGGAATCCGGGCGTGTCCTGGCCATCGAATGCAAGCGCCTTCAGCGTGCCCGCTCGATCGGGGAGATCGGGGAGAGGCTGCAGGAGTATGCGACCCTTGCTCCACCGGGTGGCAAGCGCACGCCCATCCAGAAGCATCTCGACCGGATCACATTCCTGAAGGCCCAACCGGCTGGGTTGGCCAGGCTGACCGGCATCCCGGTCGATCGCCTCCAGCTGGATTCTGCCCTGGTCACGGATCATCTGGTGCCCATGCAGTTCTCCAAGCGGGCCCAGGCCTTGGTGGATCATATCGTCGACTTCCGCAGCATCGCGGCTGATCTCTCGCCTAACCGAAGATAGAGGATTGCCGAACCTTCCGGAGGAAATCGTCGATGAACGTCGGCTCATCGAGCGACCCGACGATCCGGGGGCGCAGGGTTCGAACGACATTCGTCCGAGGGAACCAGGCACCGAAATGCTCGCTCTCGCCCAGTGATTGAAGTGCCAAGGTGATCGCGAACGGACCTTCGACTTCCTGCTTGACGAAGAAGGCCGCAAGCTCGCCCAGATAGCGTTTCACGTCCTCGTTGAACTCGTGCATTCCCAGGCGCCCTTCGCCGCTCAGCTGTCGAATGGCGAAGGCGGCATGGGCGTGCACGAACCAGTCGTCCCGGACGAACAGGCGCTCGACCCCCTGAGGCTTCAGGTCGATGGCGATGATCTCGTGTCCGTCTTCCACGGCCTTGAACCAGGGATCGGAATGCGGGTGGAACACCGGACCCGGATATCGGATCTGATCGCTCTGTTCGAAAGCGCGACGATGATGGTCGAAGTGTTCCTGCGGGAGGATGCCGATCCTGAGCGCCTGCCGCATCGCCAGGCATCCAGCGGCCTGCACTCTGACGTCTTCGCTGGCTGTGAGATCCTCGAGCCGTGCCATCCACGCCGACTCCTCCACGAACCGGCTTCGCAGCATCCCCGGGTCGATCGGAAGGTTCCGAGCGCCCGATCGGATCAGATAGCCTCCGGAGAGACGGTTCATGAATGGCGCGCCGGAATGCTGCGGAATCTGGATATCGAGGATAAAGCCGGCCTCAAGGTGCAGCGGCACAACCTGAACGTCCACTGGAACTGGCGCTATGCTGTCCTGGATGAGCGTTTGGATCCGCAGCGCTGTTTTATCGGCGTCACCGGGAATTGGACGGAAGCTGTCGAACCGGCCACCCTTCTCCTCTACGCCCACCACGATGCGTGCGGGCCCTCGGTTGAGGAAGGCCACGACATCGTCGAGCAGACGGATCTTTCCCTCGACCTTGTCGATGTTCACCTCGCGCTTGAAGTCGAGGGATTGGCTTTCCTGCAGGCCACCGTCGGCGATCTGCGGGATGGTGAGAGGGGCGAGCGTCCTGCGGCGTCGCTCCGGCCTGTCTGGTTCAGTCACGGTCACCTTGATCATGGCATTGCGTCGTCATCCAAGAGGAACTGGACCGGGCGGGCGGATTTAAGATCAACTGCCGACCGAATTTGGCGATAGCTGTCGTATAGCGGACCGTATCGGAATGACGGCTTCGTCCCACGACGCAGCGTTCGGCCTCCGGCAGCAGTCGACCAACTCACGACATTGTCTAGTGGCGAATGAATGTCCGCTTGCGGCAGAAGCTGCTATTGCCCCAGAAATCTGCACCAGTAGTTAAACGCAGCGTTTAGGGGTTCGGTTCAACAGATCGGCTTCAGTGAGATTCCCGGGCCCATTTGTTCCGGGTCAATCGTGACGATTCGGCCATCATCTGCCAAGATAACCTGCAGGTCTCTCGGTGCCTTTTCGGCTGCGGCCCTAGTCAACTGATCCCATGCTGCACAAAGCTTGTTCCGCAAGGCGGGGCTCTTGGCCGCAATAATCCTACCAATTGACGAGAACTGCGTCGTCGCTTTGTAGGGACCCATTCCCTCAATATGCGTGACGAGCAGCGCAGCTGCCTTAGTCTCATCCGCGAGATAATCGATAACTTCTATGCTGGGGCCAAATACGCTCGGCACGTCATATCCATGGCAGCCGAGCACGCCAAAGTTCATCGCTTCCTTGTCCAATTTTTCCCGCTGCTGAACTATCGTATCACTTTTGGTTACATGTGCCAGCAGGACGCCGATCAACGGATCGGCGGCGAGTCGATAATAGACCTTCCAGCTTGATCCATACCCAACAGTGTTTCCACCGCGGCGGGAATTTATATCCACTGTTTCAGCCGTAATCCCGATTTCTTCGAGGAGATCGATATACTCTTTTACTGGCAAATCCATAATAACAATCTAACTTAATTGAATTTTAAATTCGTATTTGTTGATAACAATATTCATTATATCTCACTATAATTCATGACCTTCCGCATTAAATTCTAATGAAAGAACGGACCGCTCATATTGGAGCATTATGGCTTGCCCTCTAAAGTCCGTACCACCTACCCCAGTTTGACGGGAACAATCTTTGCTGGATACCGCTCTCGTATTGAATCCGTGTTTTGAAGAATTCGGATGACAATGTGTGTTCCGATTGGACCATTTCAACATGCTTGATCCAGTCGTTGAAAGCGTGGGGATGGAGTGAATGATAGACATCAATGGATCCGAGGAGACTACCTCCCGAAATGCATTGCTTACAGCCATATTGATACTCAAGTTCTCCCGATCTATTCACTTCCAAGGCCGCTATCGCATCATGAACCTTGGCCCTATTAAGGATATCGAATCCACATTTTTGGCAGGGCAGCGGAGCGTAGGTTTCGGGCGTGACGTTAGACCACTGCGAGAATGAGCCCGGCAGACCATATTTTTGAAGTATGGTACTATCCAGCTGCGGAAGGAGATCGGAGATGGCACTCTTGTCAAAGATCTTGACCTCAAACCCTTCCGTGGCTGGCGAGTTAAGTACGTCTTGAAGCGACGTCGAGATGACTGTGGAGTAAAAGCCGATAAAACCGCCTGCCCGGTGCCGACGCAGCCGATCGCCAATCGATTGCTCGTCGCTAACTCCAACTGCTTTGCCGGCCGCGTGCTTGTGTTTGCAGCTGACGAGGTAAGTGCGGCCATTGCGCGCGACGAGCATATCCCTGCCGCCGTCCGAACCGCGCGCCGGTCCTATCAAAACTTCAAAGCCGAGGCTAAACAGTACGTCGGCGGCGAAAAACTCCCATTCCTCCCAGGTCATTCCCGCGAAAAAATCGTCATACACGTTCATCTGTCATTTCCCGACCATTCGATCCGATTGATAAGCTGGTAATCGGAATCAGTAAGGACACGGTCGGTAACACAGCCGAGGGAATGCGTGAATGACCGCTATCCCCAGTCATGTTCCCATCATCTGCCTCCTTCAATCCACGGGACTTCGCGTTCAAGAAGACAGGAATGCACCGCTCTCCAACGTCGGCTTCTGGCGGCGGCCGACGCTCAAGCTGCCTTACCTGAACGTCGGAAATGTCCCAAATTCAGTCTTACCTCGCGGGTCAGCTTTAGGAATGTTCCATAGCAGAGGCCGGAGCCAAAGCTATGTCAACGAGAGGGCGTAAGGTGGGATGAACGATCCACGCCGGCCCCGTCGTCCCGATCATAGAGCGCAAAAATCATACGCTCTACAATGCCATCTTCAGCTTCCCTGCGCCTCCCCTCGTCCGCCGACGAAAGATCGCGCCAAACCGCCTCTGGGGTCGAGGCAAGGCTCGCCGTCAGAATAGCGTTGGCCAAAAATGGGTGCATCACTTCGGCCAAGGGCGGGCGGGCCTGATCGCACGCAGCCGGACGGTCACGCTGAAGCAGCGCGTCGATGCTGGTCATCGGCACGAGGGTGATCGCCCCCACCTTGATCACCTCGATCTCACCAGCCTTGATCAGCTCGTAGAACTTCGACCGACCGATGCCGGTGATGCGGCAGGCATCAGCAATCCGCAGCGTGATTGGCGACAGATCGGCATTTGGCCGGCTTGGCATAGGACGCATGGCACGCTCCTTCATCTGCCCCTCCCCTGTTCTGGGGATTGACGGTTGGCGATGCGATTGTTCGTGTTGAGGTGGTCCCGGAAAACTGAACAGGTTGCTAAGCTAATCTCGACGTGAGGAACGAACGGGAATGAAGACGACGAGGAAGCGCTACAGCGCGGATTTTAAGGCGAAGGTGGCGCTGGAGGCGATC
>NZ_CAJYTI010000007.1 GCF_913777625.1 uncultured Sphingomonas sp. | reverse complement strand
GTGTCGGCCAAGGGTTCGGTCTCCGATTGGAAGGCGGTATGGCCGCTTCCTAATACGGATCGGGCGGGATGTGGACCTCTCATCCGGCCACCCTATCCTCTTCTGCTCATTCCTCCCCTTGCCGGGGAGGAATGAAGGTCATCCAGTACCCTCGCGGTTTCTCTAACCCACATAGATACCCGCAATCCGCCATTCACCCTTCTCCCGCTCCAGCGTCACAGTCTCGATGATCGCCGCCGAGGTGCCGAAGCGGGTGGTGAACCGCACCATGCGATACCCGGCGGGCGGTGCGGGAATATTCTCCTGGCTGAGCAGCGTCCGCGACACCGTCTTGCCCAGGTGCGTCCGCACCTTTTCCGACGCGGCGGCCCAGACCTGTTCGGTGTTGAGCTGCCGAAAGCTGGTCGTGGTCAGGTGATAGCTGTCGGCCCAGCGGCCCTGGTCGATCAGTTGCAGGAAACGCTGTGCGACCTCCACCGCCGCCAGATCGGCGGCCACCGTCGGAGCCGCTTGCGGCGGTGTGGAGGTCATATGGGTCAGGCCGCCAAGGGCCAGCAGGCTGAGGACAAGGGTCATGAGTATCGCTCCGATAATGATCCGAGGGCGGCGGATACCGCGCCCCGCGCCGATGTCCGGCGCCGTGTCTTCCTGCGTGATCGGGCCCGACCGGTCCTCCCCGATTGGCGTGTCCCCGATAGAATTGGGGGGCGGTGGCCGATCCTCGACCTCCAGCAGCATCCGCGCCGCCTCCCGACTGCTCGACACCGCCAGCTTGCGCCGCGCATCGCGCAGCCGTTCGTTGATGGTGTGGACCGACAGGTTCAATTCGCGCGCGATCGACTTGGCGTCATGCCCTCGCACGATCAGGCGCAGCGTCTGCTTCTCCCGCTCGGTCAGCGCCGCAACGCCCGCTTTGCCCTGCATCGTCATAGGGCGAACTATGCAATGGATGACCCACGCCGCCACCCTCAAAAAATTGTACTTGCCCTGCCGAAGGTTCCGCCGCTCGACGGCTGAGTCCTTTTGTCATCACATTGCCGCAAAATGGCGGGAATCCGTGCTTTTTTCTGCGGAACCCTGAGTCCCGATTATGGACAAAGGAGTACAAGCCGGTAGCCGCCGTACATGGCAGCCGCCCTGTTTCTCCTTCTGGCAGTGATCCTGGCCTTTGCCGGAGGGGGCGGACCGTGGATGCTGATCGCGACCGTTGCAGCGGCCACGGCGGCGGGAACACGACTGCCCGATCTCGACACGCCGCTCCAGCTCCAGCATCGCAGCGCGCTGGTTCACAGCGTCCTGCCCTTCTACATCGCGACGCTCGACCTGCGGACCTGGCCGGTGGCGGCGGGGCTGGGTTTTGGCGTCGGCTTTCACCTAGCGGCCGATCTGTTTCCCGGCACGATGCGCGGTTTCGCGACGATCAAGATGCCGCTGATCGGCTCGATCGGCGTATTCCCCTCCTATCTGTGGATCGCGCTAAACGCCGCCGCGAATATGATCGGCGCGCTCGTCACGCTGGAGTGGGTCGCCGCCGACCGGGTGGCGGCCTGTGCCCTGGCCGCGACGGGAGTGCTGGGCGCCAACTATCTGCTGCGCGCCAAGGGCGGGCTCTATGCGCTGACCGTGATGATCGGCCTGGGCTGGCTGATGCTGCGATAAAGCCCAGGAATTGGCGTTTCGGTTCGATTGCGGTAAGGGCTTCCCCTCTGCCACCAAGAAGCAGGGCCATCAGGAGCGGATGCCGGACCCTTGACCCGGACCCTCGATGACCGCAGCAACCGCTTCCCCTGCCGAAACCCTGCCGCCCAGCCCGATCGGGCGTCCGCATAGCCTGCTGGAAGACGCCTATGCGATCTTCATCGGCGTCACCCTGCTGATCGTCGGGCTGATGTTCCTGAAGGCGGCGGGACTGGTGACGGGCGGAATCGCGGGCGTGGCGCTGTTGCTGTCCTATCTGCTGCCATTGCCCGCAGGCGTGCTGTTCACGCTGGTCAACATCCCCTTCTTCCTGTTCGCGCACAAGGTGATGGGCGCGCGGTTCGCGGTGAAGACCGTGCTGGTCAATATCGGTATCGGCGTCGCCTCGGCGATCACGCGGGTGTCGGTGCATGTCGACGGCGTGCATCCGGCCTTTGCCGCGCTGGTCGGCGGCACGGTGATCGGCATGGGCATCTTGGCACTCGCCCGGCACCAGGCCGGGGTCGGCGGCACCGGGGTCATCACCATCTGGCTCTATCGCAAGCGCGGGTGGAATATGGGCATGACCCAGGTCGCACTCGACGTCGTCATCCTGGCGATGGCGATCCCGGTCGTCTCGGGCCCGCAAATGATGTGGTCCGCGATCAGCGCGGCGGCGATCAGCCTGATCCTGTTCGCCTGGCACCGGCCGGGATTGTATATGGGGCGGTAAGAATATCCTCCCCGGCACGGGGAGGTGGCAGCGCGTATGCGCTGACGGAGGGGGGCTGCGACACAGGACTCGCCCGGCGGAGAGCCCCCTCCACCATGCTTCGCATGGTCCCCCTCCCCGTTACCGGGGAGGAGTTTAGGCTCAGTCGCCCTTCTTCAGGTGACGGCGGCCGAGCAGTTCGGCGATCTGCACGGCGTTCAGCGCGGCACCTTTCCGCAGATTGTCCGACACGCACCACAGCGACAGGCCGTTATCGACCGTCGAGTCCTCACGCACGCGGCTGATGAAGGTCGCATAGTCGCCGACGCACTCGACGGGCGTGACGTATCCGCCGTCCTCACGCTTGTCGATCAGCATGACGCCGGGCGCCTCGCGCAGGATGTCCTGGGCTTCCTCGGCCGAGATTTCGTTCTCGAACTCGATGTTCAGCGCTTCCGAGTGGCCGACGAAAACCGGCACGCGCACGCAGGTCGCCGTCACCTTGACCTTGGGGTCGAGAATCTTCTTGGTCTCGGCGACCATCTTCCACTCTTCCTTGGTCGAACCGTCGTCGAGGAAGCTGTCGATATGCGGGATCACGTTGAAGGCGATCTGCTTGGTGAACTTGGCTGCCTCCACCTGGTCGCCGACGAAGATCGCACGGCTCTGGTTGAACAGCTCGTCCATGCCCGCCTTGCCCGCGCCGGAAACCGACTGGTAGGTCGCGACCACCACGCGCTTGATCTTGGCGGCATCGTGCAGCGGCTTGAGCGCCACCACCATCTGCGCGGTCGAGCAGTTCGGGTTGGCGATGATGTTGCGCGCCTTGTAGCCGTCGATCGCCTCGGGGTTCACTTCCGGCACGATCAGCGGCACGTCCGGGTCCATGCGGTAGAGCGAGGCATTGTCGATCACGGTGCAGCCGGCGGCGGCAAACTTGGGCGCGTAGATCGCGCTGCCTTCGGAGCCGATCGCGAACAGCGCGATATCCCAGCCGGTGGGATCGAAATGCTCGATATTCTGGACCTTGTACTGTTTGCCGGTCTCGCCGAAGTCCACCATGTCGCCGGTCGAGCGCGACGACGCCAGCACGGCGAGATCGTCGATCGGGAATTCCCGCTCGGCCAGGATGTTGAGCATTTCGCGACCGACATTGCCGGTGGCGCCTGCGACGACGACACGGTAGCCCATTTGTACCTCTTTCTTGCCCACGCCAGCATCAGGCGGCGCGAAGGCTCTTTAGTGGGGATGGAAGGTGGAATGCACCAGCATTCCGCTGCTTCGCTGCATAAAGCGCAGCTATCGCGCCCGGACTACGGGCGCGCTGTAATTCGCGTGGATGTGGCGCGTTTTCGAAGCATCGCGGGACCCGCTAGCAGAAACAAAGCTGCGTGGCGAGCCCCTTTTTGCGCAACTTCATGCCGCAGCAAGCACCCCCTCGGGTGTCGCCGGTCGAGGGCGCCGGAAGGGCTGCCAGCGCACATAGGCGAGCGACCGCCAGGCCCATTCCATCGGTCCCATCGAAAAAGCACGCAGCCACAGATTGGCGAGCAACACCTGGAACGCAAGCACGGCCAGCACGACACCGTACAGCCCGCTCCAGCTGAGCTTGCCCCACAGCCCCGGCCCCCAGGGCGCGAACAGGATGTAGATGGCGACGAACTGCTGGAGGAAATAGAGCGAGAAGGCCGTCCGTCCCGCCGCCTTGAACGGCGCCAGGATCGCCGCGCCGACGCTGCTGCGCACCGCAAGATTGATCAGCGCGACATGGCCGATCGATACCAGCATCCGCGCCGGTTCCTGGGTGAACCAGAAGCTGTGCAGGATCGGCACCGGCGACAGCATCTCGTGCGCCCCGATGCCGCGCGCGATCATCCCCGGCAGGTAGCAGCCAAGCATCAGCAGCGCGTAGAAGCGCGTGCTGCGACCGCCCTGCACCACCCGCCATTTCCACAGCGCGATGCCGACCAGCATCATGCAGAACGCCTCGGCGATGCCGATGGCGAGCTGCGGCAGCATGAACTCGGTGTAGAAGCCGATATACATGCCGGCATAAGCGAGCCAGCTGCCGCTGTGCCCCGCCTTCTCCATCGCCTGGATCTTCTTGCCCTGCTCGCCCCCCGTAGCGCGGCGCTCGAGCAATGCTCGCCAATCCTTCTGTTGGGCCTGCTCGGCCTTGGTCAGCGGCTGGTGCGCTGCGACCTTCTTCTCGATCGCAGGCACCGCGGCGAGCAACTCGGCACGCTCCATGTAGATCGGCACCGCGGTGACGACCATGAACAGCGCGAACAGCGACCCGAACGCCAGCAGCAGCCGGGGCCCCAGCAGCCGGAACGGGAACAGGAACAGCGCGGCGAGCGCATAGATGTGCAGGATGTCCCCGGTCCACAGGAAGACGAAGATGTCGAGCAGCCCGAACCCGAGCAGCCAGAGGTTGCGCCGCCAGTATAGGTCGGCGACGGCGACCGGCCCGTCCGGTCGCATCGCCTTGGCCGCCAGCACCATCAGGCCGCAGCCAAACAGGATTTCGAGCACCCCGCGCTGCGTGCCTTCCAGCACGACCTGCACGACGCTCCAGCTCCATTGGTCGAGCGGGGTCCAGCCGATGATCTGCGGCTTGTTGAACATCGCCATGGCCGTCTGGCCTTCGAAGGGGATATTCATGAAGAAAATGCCGAGGATGGCGAGTCCTCTTAAGATGTCGAGGACATCGATCCGTGCCGATCCGCGTACCGGCGCAAGTTGCGCCACCCCTTCAACTGCCATGGCTCGCCCCCGTCACCTGGACGGAGGCGAGCCTATGCCTGCGCAGTAGGAGAGTCGAGTCCGAAGAATTTATCCTCAGAAGCTCGCCCATTCTTCGACATCGGCGCCGGTCTGGCGCACGGTCGATACCGATGCCGAGTGCGCCGGGGTGGATGCCACCGGCAGGGCGTGCACCCGCGAGCGCGCCGGCTTGCGGCCACCGCGATTGCCGGCGTTGAAGCGCGCGGCCTGCTCGCTGAGCGAGGTGACTTCGGAGCTCAGGTTGCGCGCCGCAGCCGAGGTTTCCTCCACCATCGCCGCATTTTGCTGGGTGGTCTGATCGATGCTGTTCACCGCTGTCGCAACCTGGGTGACCGCAGTCGCCTGCACCTGGTTGTCCCGCGCCATTTCTTCCAGCAGCGAATGGACTTCGTTCACATCGCCGACGATCGCACCCAGGGCGCTATCGACGCGGCGTACCATGTCGACGGCGGCGTTGATGTCCGTCTGGGTCGCGGTCAGCTGGTCGCGGGCCCGACCGGCCTCTTCCTCGGCGCGCATCGCCAGCGCCGAGACGAGATCCGCGACCACCGCGAAGCCGCGGCCCGCCTCGCCGGCGCGGCCCGCTTCCACCGCGGCGTTCATCGCGAGAACGCGGGTCTGGAAGGCGATCTTGTCGAGGCCCTCGATGACGTTGTCGATGCCCTTCGCACTCTCCGAAACGCGGGTCATCGCCTGCATGGCCTCATCGGCGACGCTGCGGCCGGAGTCGACCACGCCGATCGCCCCGGTGGCCCGCTCGACCGTCTTGGTCGAGGCGGCGGCAGTGGCCTTGATACGCTGATCCATCTGGCTGACCGCCGCGGAGGTTTCCTCCAGGCTGGCAGCCGCGCCCTCGGTGCGGCGGGCAAGGTCCTCGCTTGCCTGGGCGATCTCCGCCGAGCCGGTCAAAATGGTCTCGGCGCTTTCGATCACGGCGGCGATCAGTTCGCGCAGGGAAGCGACGGCGGCGTTGAAGTTCTGCTTCAGCCCTTCATATTCGGGATCGAAGCGTGCCTCGATCGTGGCCGTAAGGTCACCGCCGGCGAGCTTGGCGAGGCGATCCTCGAGCGTATCGACGACGAGCGCCTGGGCGGCCTCGGCGCGCTTCTTGGCCTCGGCCAGTTCGGCCTCGCGCATCGCGGCTTCCTTGAAGACGAGCACGGACTTGGCCATGGCGCCGACCTCGTCGCCGCGGTCGGTGCCGGGCACGTCCACCTGGTGCTCGCCGCCGGCGAGCGACCGCATCGCGTCCTGCAGCTTGCCGAGCGGGCCCGCGATCTGCGAGCGGGTAACGAAGATCGAGATCGCGATCGACGCCGCGGCGGCGATCAGCGACACCAGCATCAGCGTGTAACCGGCGGTCGTGGCCGCTGCGGTCATCGCGCTGGACTGGTCGGTGGCGGCGGCGAAACGCTTGTCGTTATACGCCTTCATCTTCTTGGTGAACGCCAGGCCGAGGTCATCGGCCTGGGACAGCAGCTGTTTGGCACGATCATTATCGTTCCTGAGCCCCGCTTCGACGGCAGGCCCCACAAGTTGCTGGATCACTTCGACGTCCGAACGAAAACCGGCGATATCGGCTGCGATCGACTTGTCGTGGCTGGCCACCTCGTCGAGGTACGACAGCCCCTGCTTGTACGCCTCCGCGGCATCGACGGCAGCGCGCTTGGCCTGCGCGGACGTGCCATCATAGACTAGTGTGCGGTACGCAGCATACATCATCGTGGTGACGTTGCGATTGACCCGGATCAGCTTGGACGTGTCCGGCATGTCGCGATTTACGAGGATCGCATAGCTGTCGTCGATGCTGTTGGCGACCCGGCCGCCGTACCAGCCGACACCCAATGTCGCGATTCCCAGAAGGGCCAGCATCAGTACGATCTTCAGCTGAATTTTCGCGTTCATCAGGAACCGCATTGCCACTCGCTCCATAACCCGACGGGCGCATTACCTGCACCTTTCGGAGATTATAGACGTCATGCGTGCGGCATCGGTTTTGGACGGCGCCGCATTTCTACGTATCTACGGGGAAATGCGGAGATTGGACGGGCTGCCCGGCACCCGCCGGGCAGCCTCGGGCACGCTTATCTGGCGGGCGCGCTGCGATCCAGGAAGCCGAGGATCGTGTTCCACAGATGCTCGCTGATGCCGGGTCCGCCGACGCGGTGGGTCTGGCCGGGATACAGCATCATCTCGAACGGCACCCTCTGCTGCTGAAGCGCCGCATACATCGCCGTGCCGTTCTCCAGCACCACATTGTCGTCCGACATGCCATGGATCATCAGGAGCGGATCGGCGATCTTCGCGGCATCGCCGATCGTCGACGAGCCCGCATACGCCTCCGGTACCTTGCGCGGATCCCCCATATAGCGTTCGGTATAATGGGTGTCGTACAACTCCCACTTGGTCACCGGCGCGCCGGAGACGCCGGCAGCGAAGGTACCCGGCGCCGCCTCCAGCATCTTCAGCGTCATATAGCCGCCATAGGACCAGCCATAGGTGGCGATGCGCTTCGGATCGACGAAGGGTAGCGTCTTGAGGAAGGCCGCCCCTGCCAGTTGGTCCTGCACTTCCACACTGCCCATGGCGTGCCAGATCGCGCTTTCGAACGCGACGCCGCGATTGGCCGAACCGCGATTGTCGATCTGGAACCAGACATAGCCGTGCTGCACCAGATATTGCTGGAGCGCACCGCCCCAGGCGCGGCTGACCGTCTGCGAATGCGGCCCGCCATAATGCTGGAAGAACACCGGGTAGCGCTTCCCGGGCTCCAGCTTCGGCGTGATCATCTCCCAGTGCAGTTCGGTGCCGTCCGGGCCCTTCAGCGTGCCGAAGGTCCGTTCGCGGTGCGCGGGCAGATAGGCATGGTACGGGTGCTTGGGATCGCCAACCGCATTTTCCTGCACCCAGGCGATCCGCTTGCCGTCCGCATCCGCCAGATAGACCTGGCGCGGCTGGTTCGGATTGGAGCGGCTGACGATCGCGCGCGTGCCGCTGGCATCCATGCTGGCGGCGTTCCACCAGCCGCGTTCGGTCAGGCGGGTGATCGCCGCTGGCTTGCGATAGTCGAGCGCATAGAGGTGCCGTTCCAGCACGTCGTCCTTGTTGCCCTGGAAGTAGAGCCGCCCGCGCTTCTGATCGACGCTGATGCCATCGGGCGCGACTTCCCACGGCCCCTTGGTCAGCTGGGTGAATTTGCCCGCCTGCCAGCGATAGAGATGGCCATGCCCATCCCGCTCCGACCACCAGATCAGGCTGCCGTCGTCGAGCGGCTTCAGGCCGTAGCTGAGGTTGATCCAGCTTTTCGGGGCAGCCTTCTCACTGAACAGCACGCGCGCGGCACCCGTCGCAGGATCGACCGCGAGCAGGTCGAGTTGCGTCTGTTCGCGGTTCTCGCGCTGGACATACAGGGTCTTGCCGTCGGGCGCCCAGTCGACGCGGGCGAGATAGATGTCGCGGTCCGGCCCTAGATCGACCTTCACGCGCTGCCGCCCCGAGGGATCGAGCACATACAGCTCGACCAACGCGTTCGGCGTGCCCGCCTTGGGATAGCGCTGCTGGACGATGCTGGTCCCCTCGGCGCCGATCGCGGCGCGCGTGACGATGCCCACCGGCGCCTCGTCAAACCGTTCCACGGCGACATAGGCGTCGTTCGGCGCCCACCAATAGCCGGTGCTGCGCGCCATCTCCTCCTGCGCGACGAACTCGGCCTCGCCCCAGTGCACCGTGCCGGCGCCGTCCGGGGTGACGCGGCTCGCCTTGCCGGTGGTCAGGTCCATGACGACCAGGTTCTGGTCCTGCACATAGCTGGCGAAGGTACCGGCCGGGCTGAGCGCGGCGTTCAGCTTGGGGCCGGCCGCTGCCGGTAGCTTGTCGACCTCGCCGGTCAGCCGCGCGCGGAACAGCTCGCCGTCCAGCGGCACCAGGATCGAGCGACCGTCGGGCGCCCAGTCATAGGCGACGATGCCCTTGGTGCCGCCGATACGGGCGCGCTCGCGCTGCATCTTCTCGGCTTCCGATAATTCTGCTCCGGATCCGATCTTCTTCGAATCGACCAGCATTCGCCACTGGCCGGTACTGGTATCCAGTGCCCACAAATCGTAGCGCTCGCGATCATCGTCGCGATTGCGCAGCAGCGTCAGATATTTGCCATCCGGGGACAGCTGCACCGCGCGCGGCGCGGCGCCGTCCAGCGACGGGCTGGCGAAGATCCGCTGGAGCGTCAGCTGCGGTGCTCCCTGCGCCAGCGCAACGTCGTCAGCCATGCCCGCCCCGATTGCGATCGCCGCTGCGGCAACCCCCTGCTTCCATGTGCGCATCCCATACTCCGCCTGTCCGGCTCAACCAGCCGATCGGCGGACGGTTTATCGCACCTGAAGCATGCGTAAAGAGATCCTGCGCTCCGGTGCCTACGCCGGAACGCATGCGCCTCCGAGCCTCAGATCCCCGCCAACATGGCCGCAAATTCAGTCGATTGTATTGGAGAACCGTTTCCACGAGCAACGCGATTGCGCGAGTCGCACGATATTGTTGCAGTACATTACGATGATCGCTGTATAGATGAATCAAAGGTCCGCATTGCGCCCCTAGATATTTCGGTAAACTATGTTAAGATTAAGTTCAGCCTGCGTTCCTCAAGACCAAGGTGGACAGGGTTTAGAATCGCCCCGTGGTTGAGTGGAAACGGAATTGCGACGCATGTCCTTTGACGGGATGGCCAGGATGGAAATCGACGTCCGATTCGAACGCGCGACGCGGCTGCTGCAGCGCAGTTGGCCGGGATCGACCGTACTTACGCCGGCCGATATCGGCTTGGGCGAAGAACAATCCGCTTCCGCCGACTTCATCGCCATCATCGAATCGCTGAGCGACGCAGGGTTTCTTGCCTATGAAGCGCTGATTGTCGCGCCGGATGGACCGATGGTGATAGACGCTGCACTCACCGCCCGTGGCAGGGCCGCGCTAGATGCGGGAGCCGACCTGACGCACTGAACCGAGCGTTCCGAGCCAGATGCGAAACCGCGGGACATCGCGTTTCACCATTGCCCGAACAGCCTTCAATGCAGGCTGCGGCACGCCCGATCCACCGACGCGGCGAGCGCGCGCAGCACTGCCACATCTGCATCGCTGAACGCGCGATCCCCGCGGCCGAGCACCACCAGCGCACCGACACGCCGTTCATCCCGCCAGATCGGTACCGACAGCTGGCTACGATACCCCTTGGCAAGTGCCAGAAGCGGCTTCACCAGCAGCCGCGCGGGTTCATCTGCCGCAACGCCGTGCGCGGCGGCCATGACAACGCGCGAACCGGTCTGCAGTACCGCAACGTCCCCCCGCAGCAGCGCGACCGCGACCCGCGCGATTCGCAAATCCTGTGCGCCTGCGTCTTCAACCCTGCTCCGTTGCGGCGACGTTTCCGAAACACCACCAGCCGTTACCCAACGCGACATACGCACACCCTGATGAAAACGTTTCTCTGCATATTCAGGTGCGCAAGATCATTGCAGTACGGAAAACTACCACCGCAACCGCCGAGCGGCGGGCCCCTGCTGTTCCAGATCGAGACGTGATGCGGCAGGAGTTATCAACTGGTTAATTCGTTTCGGACCAAAACCACGTCTAGGCAGATTTTGCCTAGTCACGTACATGCTGCGCCCATGTCGATAGCGGCCATGCGGAATACGCGAGTCGCCCCGAATCGACGAAATATAGTTGCGGCATCTGCCTTCGGGTCGAGACGTGACTTCAGATGCCAGCAACGTCGGGCGAGGGGCCTGGAGCGAAGGACGTCGCGTCTCGCTCACCAGCCTCGCAACCGGACGAACGCGATTTGAGGAGGACGGAATGTCGATCAACGGGGATGGGAGCGAGGCGCTGAGCACGCTTGATCCGCGCTGCGTCGCTGCGATTGCCTCCACGCTGCAGCAATGCTGGCCGGGCAGCGCGACCCTTAGCCCGATCGGGCTCGGCCTCGGCGCTACGCTGGATCGCCACCACGCCTTCATCGCCACCGTCCAGGAGCTCTGCGACCGTGGCCTGCTCGCCTATGAAGCGCTGCTGATCGGCATCAGCGGCCCTGAAGTGCGCGACGCCGCACTGACCGCGCGCGGCCGCGCAGTGCTGCAGGATACCTCGCTGCGCGCTGCGGCCTAAAGCCGGGCGGGGCGCCCCCTTCCCTTTTCGCATCCAATCCTCGGTACAGGCTGCGCCTTTTCCTGCGCCGCCCATGGCTTCCGGCGCAGCGCCGACGCAGTACATGAAAAAAGGCGCGTGGACCGGTCGGGTCCACGCGCCTTTTCGTACCTGGGAAGGCCAGCCTTATTCGGCGGCCTGCGCCTCGGTGCGGGTGTCGCGGCGCTCGGCGATACGCGCCGACTTGCCGGTACGACCACGCAGATAGTAGAGCTTCGCACGACGCACGACACCGCGACGCACGACCTCGATCGAATCGATGTTCGGCGAATAGAGCGGGAACACGCGCTCCACGCCTTCACCGAACGAGATCTTGCGGACGGTGAAGTTCGAACCCATGCCCTTGTTGGCGCGCGCGATGCACACGCCTTCGAAGTTCTGCACGCGGGTGCGCTCGCCTTCGACGACCTTCACACCGATGCGGACGGTGTCGCCCGGGCGGAATTCCGGAATCTTCTTGGCTTCGTTGAACTTGGCAATCTGCTCGGCTTCGAGCGTCTGGATGAGGTTCATCTCAGTCAGTCCCATGTTTTCGCCGCGCGCCAGAGGGAGACTGGACCCGAACGCCCTCGTGGCGTTCCCAAAGGTCTGGCCTCCTTAGCCGTGTATCGGTCTCCGCCATGGCGCGTCGCCAGGCTTCGATCCTCGCATGATCCCCCGATCGCAGCACTTCGGGGATCGTGCGCCCTTCCCATTCGACAGGTCGGGTATATTGCGGATATTCGAGCAGCCCCGTTTCGAAGCTCTCGTCCATGCCGCTGGAAGCCGCGCCCATTACGCCGGGAACGAGCCGAATGCAAGCGTCGAGCAAGGTCAGCGCCGCCATCTCGCCGCCCGAGAGGATATAGTCGCCGATCGACACTTCCTCGATGTCGCGCGCTTCGAAGATGCGCTCGTCGAACCCCTCAAACCGGCCGCACAGCACGATCGCGCCCGGCCCTGCCGCCAGCTCGCGCACCCGGTCCTGGGTGAGCGGCCGTCCGCGCGGGGTCATCGCGAGCAGCGGGCGGCCGGCGCGCGCGACGCTATCGATCGCCGCGGCCACCACATCGGCGCGCAGCACCATCCCTGCCCCGCCCCCAGCCGGGGTATCGTCGACCGAGCGGTGCTTGTCGGTCGCGAAGTCGCGGATCTGCACGGTCTCGAGCGACCACAGCCCCTCTCGCAGGCCACGTCCGGCCAGCGAAATGCCGAGGGGCCCCGGAAACATCTCGGGGTACAGCGTCACGACGGTAGCAGCGAAGGTCACAGCGTCCAGTTCTCGATTCTGAGGTCGGGGATGTCGGCGAAATCCCGTTCGTTGTTGGTGATCAGCGTGAGCCCGGCCGCTAGCGCCTGCGCGGCGATCAAGCGGTCCAGGCGCGCCCGCCGGAACGGCAGCCGCGCATAGGCCTCTGCGGCGGCGCCGTCGAAGGGTAGTAGCAGCACATCCCGGAGAAAGCCCTGCAATGCCTGCTCGGCCTCCGGTGCTCGAATGCCCAGCCGCACCTCCGCATAGCTGATCGCGGAGACAGCAAGACTACCCCGACGCTGCGCCCGCACCCGCGCATTGAGCCCCTGCACCGCCCCTTGCAGGAGGTAGATGCAGATATTGCTATCGAGCAGGAAAACCGGTTCAGCCATCGCGTCGCAGCTTGCGCAGATCCCAGTCAAGTTCTCGAACTTGGATTTCACGATCCTCGTCCGGGATGAGCTTCAGGTCCGGCAGTGCCCCGATCCAGTCGCTGCCGATCGGCGCTTCGCTGTCTACCGGCTCCACCGAAAAGCCGCGGCGCTCCTCGCGAAGCACCACTTCCGCGCCCTCCTTCAGGCCCAGCGCCTTGGGCAGGCGCAGCGCCAGCGAATTGCCCGACTTGAAAATCCTGGCGCGATATTCCTCGCCCATATGCCGCCTCCGTATATACGCCATGTATATACATCCGTCGCGCCGCGCAACGCGCGTCAGAACCAGTTTTCGATTCCCAGCCCCGACACCGCCCGGAAATCGCGGACATTATGGGTGACCAGCGTGGCGCCAAGCGCGAGCGCATGCGCGGCGATCAACCGATCGTGCCGTCCGCGCGCCGCGCGTGCGGCCGGAAAGGCGCGCGCCGCCGCCGTATCGAAGGCCAGCACCGGCAATCGGGCGAGCAACGCGTCAAGCCCGTCCCCCGCCCCCTCCATCAACTCGGCCAGGCTGATCGCGGAAAGCGCGATCGTGCCCGGCGGCGCCGCCGCGATCCGCCGCGCGACCGTCGCGCCACCGCCGCGCAGCAGGCGGATGCAGACGCAGGTATCGAGCAGATAGTCGGGCGCGGCCATGCCCCGCCCTACACCGCATCGCGGAACCTGTCGCGCGCTCCACGCGCTGGGGCGCGATGGACGATTGCATCATCATCGGCGGCGGCCCGGCGGGGCTCACCGCCGCCATCTATCTCAGCCGCTACCATTTGAAGATCCGCCTGTTCGACTGCGGATCGAGCCGCGCTGGGCTGATCCCCTGCACCCGCAACCACGCCGGCTATCCGGAGGGCATCGCCGGCCTCGACCTGCTCGCCGCGATGCGGGCGCAGGCCGAGAAATACGGGACCGTGCGCGAGGCGGCGAAGGTAACCGGCCTCAGCCTGGTGGACGGCGGATTTGCGGCGCGCGTGGGCGACCGCGACCTGCAGGCGCGCGCGGTGCTTCTGGCGACCGGCGTCGTCAATCACCGCCCGCCGATGCCCGACGACCTGCACGATACCGCGCTGGCGCAAGGGCAGATCCGCTATTGCCCGGTGTGCGACGGCTATGAAGTGACGGACACGCGCGTCGCCGTCTATGGCACCGGCGAACATGGTGCGCGGGAGGCGCTGTTCCTACGCAGCTTTACCAAGGACGTGACCTTGATCGCCCCCGATCGCCACACACTGCCCGCCGCGCAGCTGGCACAGCTGGATGCGGCGGGCATTCGCCGCGTCAACGGCCCGGCCGGCGACTGGGCGCTGGAAGGCGGGCGGATTGCGGTCTCCACCGCTGCCGGCCGCCTGGCGTTTGACAGCCTCTACCCTGCGCTCGGCTCGCACATTCGCTCGGAACTGGCCGTCGCGGTGGGCGCGCGCGCCGACGGCAGCGGCTGCCTCGAGGTGGACGACCACCAGCGCACGTCGATCCCCGGCCTGTTCGCGGCGGGGGACGTGGCCAAGGGGCTCGACCAGATCAGCCACGCGATGGGCGAGGCCGGCGTCGCCGCGACCACCATCCGCAACATGCTCAACGCCGAAACGCCGCTCTGGCGCTAGCTGCTGCAGCCGCCGCAGCCGCCACCGCAGCCCCCGCTGCCGCTGCCGCCGTCACTGCTGCCGCCATCGGTGACGCTCGCGCCGCCATCGCCCCCGGCGGTGCGGAGACGGTGCAACGCCTCCCATCCGGAGCCGATAAGGATGCTCGTCCCGAACAGCGCCACACCGAGCGCCGCCTCCGCGTCGGTGGGCGCCCGGCGGAGCCGCGCATGACGTGCGCACGCCGCTGCGACGGCAACGCGGCCCGCACGCGTTCGTTGGTCGAAGCCGGCGAGACGCACGACCGCCACGACCACGGTCACGATCAGCGCGATGGTCAGAAAGCCGACCGGCCTTCCCCGCGCCTCGCCGATCGCGAGCTTGACCAGCCCGAAGCAGGCCAGCAGCACGAAGGGCGCCGCCTGGGCGATGCGCACGCGCCAGCCCTCGCCTTCGGTCATCAGCAGTCCTTGCGCCGTCAGTCTCGCGCGGATTGCCTGGCCGAGACCGGCGAGCGCCCGGTCCACGCGGTGCCAGCGCAGCGGCTGCGGCAAGACCCGCAAGGCGGTGACGGCCGGCGTCGCCGGGGCGTCCGCGGCGAGGACAAGATGCTGTTTCGCGTCCACCGCCAGATGGCCCGTCGCCAGCAGCTGCATGGCGACCATCTCGCTATGCCGCGGCAGACCACCTGCGAGCACGGCCGCATCCTCCGGCGGCAGGTGCAGCGGGCGCCGCCCCTCCGGCCGCAGCGCATGCGACAGTCGTCCGCTGGCAAGGCAGGCCAGCAGGAAAAGGGCGGCGTACAGGATCAGAAACGGCCCGCCCGACAGATCGAAGGGTCCGAGTGCCATGGTTCATCCACTCCCTGGGAGCAACGCACCCATCCATCCGGCCGCCAGCGCCAGCCCCAGGAGCAAGGCGCCGATGGCCGCGTGCCGGCGCGGCACGATGAAGGCGTCGCGCGGGTGCACGCGCCGCGCCTTGTGGTCCTCGGTCAGTCGCCGCGCCGCGTCGGGCCACAGATCCGCAGGCGGCGGGCCGAACACGCGCTCGTAGCTGCGCAGGGTTTCGGCATAATGGAGGAAGAAACGATGCTGTTCGCCCGGTCCGCCAGCGGTAGGGCCATGGTGCAGCGGCCGCCCCAGCACCTGCGGGCAGAAGCGCTCCCAATAGTCGCGGGTATAGGTGAGGTGCAGGTGCCAGGCCTGGTCGACCGCGTCGGACGGCGTGACGACATGGCCGCAGGTGGCTGCGAGAAAGCAGAATCGGCGATATTCTTCGAACACGCGCTCGGCATGCGCGCGGCTCCAGCCATTTTCGCACGCCAAACGCGCCACGAACGGCAGCAGCGCGTCGTCGGGACCGACAAGATAATGGGATAGCTTCTTCCAGACCGGATGGTCGGCGATTGGTTCATGCGGGCCCAAGGGCGCTTGCATCGATTTCCCAGTAGCATGCTGGGAAATAATTGTCGAGCGTTACTCGATGAACGCGCTCGCTACCACGAGCTGCGTCGCGTCCCAGCTCGGCACCGCCTCGGGGCGCATCGGCACCATGAAGCGCTTGCCGTCGGGCCGCTCGATCTCGATCACGTCGCCCGCGCCATAATCGTCGATCGCGACGACGCGGCCGATTGGGGCGCCGTCTTCCCCCATCACGGGCAGGTCGAGCAGGTCGATATGGTAATATTCGCCCTCGCCCAGCGGCGGAAGGGCGGAGCGCGGCACCGTCAGTTCGGTGCCGCGCAGCGCCTCGGCGGCGTTGCGGTCGGCCACTTCGGCGAAGCGGGCGATCACGCCATTGGATCCGCCGCGCACCGACTTGAGCGTCAGCGTGCCGCCGTTGAAGCTTTTGTGCGCCGCCAGATCCTCGGCGAACACCTTCAGCCGCACCTCGCCGGCGATGCCGTGCGCACCGATCACGGCGGCAAGCGTCACCGGGCGATCGCCGCGGGTCGAGGGAGCGGAAGGTTCTGCCATGATGAAACTCTGCGACGCACAAGGCATCCCTCCCGCACCAAGGCGCGGGAGGGATGTTCAGCCTCAGGCCTCGGCAGCCTCTTCGGCCGGCGCGGCAGCGGCTTCGGCGGCTGCCTTGGCCTTCTCGGCGCGCTCCTCGGCGCGCTCCTTGGCCTTCTCGCCCGGAACCGCCTTGTTCGGGTTGTTGCGTGCCGCACGCTCCTTGACGCCGACGGCGTCGAGGAAACGTAGGACGCGATCGGTCGGCTGCGCGCCGACGCCCAGCCAGTACTTGGCGCGCTCGCCGTCCAGCTTCACGCGCTCGGGCGAATCCTTGGCGAGCAGCGGGTTGTAGGTGCCGATCTTCTCGATGAACTTGCCGTCGCGGGGCGCACGGGCGTCGGCAACGACGATCCGGTAGTACGGGCGCTTCTTGGAGCCGCCGCGCGACAGACGCATGGAGAGAGCCATTCTACTTCACTTCCTTCTTGAGATACGGTTGAAACAGGTTGAACTAAATTACTTCTTCTTCAGCAAATTCCCGAAGCCCGGCGGCAGCTTGGCGCCGCCCGGCAGACCCGGCAGGCCGGCGCCCACCTTGTCCATCATGTCGCCCATCTCGGCGCCGCCCAGGGCCGCGCCGATGCCGCCCATGCCGCCGCCCGGGCCGCCCTTGGCGAGCATGCCCAACATGCCCTTCAGGCCGCCCATCTTCTTCAGGCGCTTCATCGCGGTCTGCATCTCCTGATGCATCTTGATGAGCTTGTTGACGTCCTGCACGGTCAGGCCGCTGCCCTTGGCGATGCGGATCTTGCGCTTGGCATTGAGCAGCTCGGGCTTGGCGCGCTCCTTCGGCGTCATCGAACCGATGATCGCGTCCATGCGGATCAGCACCTTGTCGCCGCCGACCTGGTCGACCGCGGCCTGCGCCTTCTTCATGCCCGGGATCATCCCCGCCAGCGCGCCGATGCCGCCCATCTTGCGCATCTGCGCCAGCTGCGCGCGCAGGTCGTTCATGTCGAACTGGCCCTTGGCGAGCCGGTTCGCCATGCGCTCGGCATCTTCCTGCTCGATCGACGCCGCGGCGCGCTCGACCAGGCTGACCACGTCGCCCATGCCGAGGATGCGGCCGGCGACGCGCTTCGGGTGGAAGGGCTCGATCTGGTCGAGCTTCTCGCCCATGCCGGCGAACTTGATCGGCTGGCCGGTGACCGCGCGCATCGACAGCGCCGCGCCGCCGCGGGCATCGCCGTCCATCCGGGTGAGGATCACGCCGGTCAGCGGCACCTGCGCCGAGAAGTTGCTGGCGACGTTCACCGCGTCCTGGCCGGTGAGCGAGTCGACGACGAGCAGGATTTCCTGCGGCTGCGAGATGTCGGCCACGGCCTTCATCTCGTCCATCAGCGCCTGGTCGACGTGGAGACGGCCGGCGGTATCGAGCATCACCACGTCGAAGCCCTGGAGCTTCGCCGACTGGAGCGCGCGGCGGGCGATGTCGACCGGCTGCTGGCCGGTGACGATCGGCAGCGTCGCCACCTCGGTCTGGGTGCCGAGCACCGCAAGCTGTTCCTGCGCGGCCGGCCGATTGACGTCCAGCGACGCCATCATCACCTTCTTGCCCTGCTTCTTCAGCAGCTTGGCAAGCTTGGCGGTGGTCGTGGTCTTGCCCGAGCCCTGGAGGCCGACGAGCATGATCACCGCCGGCGGCGTGACGTCGATATGCAGTTCTGCCGTATCGGCGCCGAGCATGTCGACCAGCGCGTCATGGACGATCTTGACGACCTGCTGCCCCGGCGTGACCGACCGCAGCACCTGCTGTCCGACGGCCTGCTCGGTTGCCTTGTCGACGAATTCGCGGGCGACGGGCAGCGCGACGTCCGCTTCCAAGAGCGCCACGCGCACTTCGCGCATCGCGGTCCGGACATCGGCCTCGGCGAGCGCGCCACGTCCGCGCAGGCGCTCGAAGACGCCGCCCAGCCGATCGCTCAAACTCTCGAACATGATGCCCAGATCACTCCAAAATCAGCCTCTGTTCCGCCAAACGCAAAACACGCCGGCGGACGAAACCTCGTCGGCCGGCGTCACCCCTTGGGGTGGCAAATGTCTCGCGTCCACGGAGGAACGGTGGTTGGCCTTAGCGGCTCTGGCGCATGAAAGCAACTGCCAAGGATTTAACGCGATCTACACGGCTGGCGTGGAAAGGATGTGCGCATCAGTACGAGGGGCGTAGTGCGTCGATGGCGCGGGACCAGCAACAGGATAGCCAGGGAACGCGGCGGCAACGCTTCGCCACGATCTACAGCATGGCAGGGCTTGCGGCCGCGCTGCTGGCGACCGGCATCGGCGCGGCGCTTGCCTTCGACAGCTTCGAACAGGCACCGCCGCGCTTCTGGATGCTGGGCGCACAGGTGCTGAATGTCGTGCTCATCTGGCTGTGCTGGCAGCGGCTGGCGGTGCGGGCGGTGCGCGACCGCACCGGCGAGCGCCTGAACCAGTTCACCAGCCGCGACCCGCTCACCGGCTTCCACAACCGCCACAGCCTGATCGAGGAAGGCGCCGCGATGTTCGCCCGCACGCAGCGCCGCAATCAGGCGATGGCGATGCTGGTGCTCGATCTCGATCGCTTCAAAGCCATCAACGATCTGCACGGCCACCGGGTGGGCGACATGCTGGTGCGACACGTCGCCGAGCAAATCACCGACGCCCTGCCGCCGATGGCGCTTACCGGCCGCTTGGGCGTCGACGAATTTGCCTGCGCCTTCCCCTTCGATTCGCAGGATCCCACGACGATCGAGCGGGTGGCGGAACGGCTCGTCACCCGCCTGGGTCAGCCGTTCGAGATCGACGGTATGCCGCTCCATAGCGGCTGCTCGCTCGGCATCGCCCGCTCGGATTTCGACTGCCAGAACGTCGAGGCGCTGCTGCGCACCGCCGACATCGCCATGCATCAGGCGCAGAAGGCCGGCCGCAACCGCTTCGCCTGGTTCGATCCCGCGATGGAGCGCGCGCTCCAGGTGCGCAATGCGCTGGAAAGCGGCCTGCGCGTCGCGGTGCCGCGGCAGGAGATCGTGCCCTATTTCGAGCAGCAGGTAGATCTGGCGAGTGGCCGCTTGCACGGCTTCGAGGTGCTGGCACGCTGGGAACATCCAAGCCAGGGCGTGATCGGCCCGGACCATTTCATTCCCGTCGCCGAGGAAACCGGGCTGATCGGCGACCTGTCGCTCTCGATCATGCGCCAGGCCTTTCATGCCGCACGCGACTGGGACCCTGGGCTGAGCCTGTCGGTCAACATCTCGCCGGTGCAGTTGCGCGACGCGTGGCTGGCGCAGAAGATCATCAAGGTCCTCACCGAAACCGGCTTCCCCGCCCACCGGCTGGAGGTGGAGGTTACCGAAAGCGCGCTGTTCGACAATCTGGCCCTCGCCCAGTCAATCGTCGGCAGCCTGAAGAACCAGGGTGTGCGGCTGGCGCTCGACGATTTCGGCACCGGCTATTCCTCGCTCGCCCACTTGCGCGCGCTGCCGTTCGATCGGATCAAGATCGACAAGAGCTTCGTGCTCTCGATCAACCAGAATGCCGACAGCGCCGCGATCGTCCAGGCGATCGTGCGGCTGGGCGAGAGCCTCAACCTGCCGATCACCGCCGAAGGCGTGGAGGATGCGACCATAGAGGAGCGGCTGCGCGCATTGGGCTGCGCGAAGGCACAGGGGTGGCACTATGGCAAGCCGATGTCGATCCCGAGCACCCGGCGCCTGCTCGCCGAGCGCCGCCTGATCCTGCAGCCGGGTCCCCGCCCGACCGATCCCGCTGCTACCAGCCGGCGCCAGGCCGGCTGAGATAATCGAGCTCGCCCGGCGTCGAGATGCGGCCCAGCGCTTCGTTGCGTGCGGGGAAGCGACCGAAGCGGCGGAACACCTCGGCATGGTCGCGGGCATAGGCGAGCAGTTCGTCGTCCTGCAGCTCGGCGAAGCAGCGCAGGCTCAGCGCCTGGAGCTCGGCATTCTCGGCATGCTCGAACGGCAGGTACAGAAACTGGCGCTGCTCCTTGGAGAGGCGCCGGTCCCAGTGCCGCTTCACCGCCAGCCGGGCAAGATGCTGCGCCAGCAGGTCGCCGGCAAAGGCCTCGGCCCGGCCGCGAAAGATGTTGCGCGAGAACTGGTCGAGCAGGATGATGGCTGCGAGCAGCGTCTCGGGATCCTCGTCCCACCCGGCGGCGTCGCTCGCCAGCACACTGTTGCGCAGGTCGCCGAACAGGTCCGCGATCTCGCGATCGAGCCCGTCGGACTTCAGGAACCATTGCTCCGGCAGCAGCGCGTCGAACCAGAAGGCCAGCACCTGGCCCGCCCGGTGTTGGACTTCTGCGGTCGGCGTCCTTAGATCGCTGGCCAATGTCCGTCTCCTCGCCCCTCATCCTTAACATGGGCTGCCGGCTGAACCTAGCCGAAGGTGAGTCGATCCGTGCGCTGCTCGGCGAACGCGACGCCATCGTGGTGAACAGCTGCGCGGTGACCAACGAGGCGGTGAAGCAGACCCGCCAGGCGATCCGCCGCGCACGCCGCGACCGGCCGGGTGCCGAACTGGTCGTCACCGGCTGCGCGGCGCAGATGGATCCGGCCGCCTTCGCCGCGATGCCCGAGGTCGACCGGGTGATCGGCAATGCCGAAAAGCTGCTACCCGAGGCCTGGGCGTCGGAAGCCAAGGTGCAGGTGCAGGACATCCTCGCCGTGCGCGAGACGGCACCCCACCTCGCCGCCAGCTTTTCGACCCACGCACGCGCCTTTGTGGAGGTGCAGAATGGCTGCGACCATCGCTGCACCTTCTGCGCGATCCCCTATGGCCGGGGCAACAGCCGATCGGTGCCCGCCGGCGCAGTGATCGATCGGATCGCGATGCTCGCCGAGGCGCATGGCGAGGTGGTGCTGACCGGCGTCGACCTCACCAGCTACGGGCACGACCTGCCCGGTGCTCCCGCTCTGGGCTCGCTGGTGGAGCGCATCCTCAAGCACGTGCCCCGCCTCCAGCGGCTCCGCCTCTCCTCGCTCGACGGGATCGAAGTCGACGATCGGCTGTTCGCGCTGCTCACCCAGGAGCCGCGCGTGATGCCGCATGTCCATCTGTCGCTGCAGGCGGGCGACGACCTGATCCTCAAGCGAATGAAGCGCCGCCACAGCCGCGCCCAATCGGTGGCGCTGGCCGAGCGCCTCCGCGTCGCCCGGCCCGAAATCGCGATCGGCGCGGACCTGATCGCCGGCTTCCCGACCGAAGACGATCGCATGTTCGAGAACACGCGGGCGCTGATCGCCGATTGCGGCGTGGTGCATGCGCATATCTTCCCCTATAGCCCGCGCGCCGGCACGCCCGCCGCGCGCATGCCGCAGGTGGCGCCCGCCACGGTCCGCGACCGCGCCGCCCGGCTGCGCGCAGCGGCGGCCGAGCAGCGGGCGAACTGGCTGGAAAGCCTGGTCGGCAGCCGCCAGCAGGTGCTGGTCGAGCGCCCGGGCGACCGCGGCCATGCAGGAAATTTCGCCGAGGTGCGGCTGACCGCCCCTCGGCAGACTGGAGAAACGGTGAACGTGACGATTGCACGCGTCGAAGACGGAACGCTGGTCGCATGAGCGGACCCAGCTGGCATGAAAAGCTGCTCGGCGGCTTTCGCAAGACGTCGGATCGGCTGCTCGGCAACCTCGCCGGCCTGTCGCTCGCCCGGCTGGACGAGGCGACGCTGGACGAGATCGAGGAGGCGCTGATCGCCTCGGACCTCGGCCCCGCCACCGCCGCAAAGGTGCGCGCGCGGCTCGCCGAGGGGCAGTTCGAGCGCAACATGGAAGAACTCGGCATCCGCGTGATCGTCGCCGAGGAAGTGGCCAAGGTGCTCGAGCCGGTCGCCAAGCCGCTCGAGATCGAGGCGTTCCCGCGCCCGCAGGTGATCCTCGTCATCGGCGTCAACGGCTCGGGCAAGACGACGACGATCGCCAAGCTCGCCAAGCAGCTGGTCGACCAGGATTACAGCGTGATGGTCGCCGCCGGCGATACCTTCCGTGCTGCCGCGATCGGGCAGCTGCGCACCTGGGCGGAGCGGATCGGCGTGCCGATCGTCTCGGGCGCCGAGGGCGGTGACGCGGCAGGCATCGTGTTCGAAGCGGTCAAGCGCGCGACCGAGATCGGCACCGACGTGCTGATCGTCGACACCGCCGGCCGCCTGCAAAACAAGCGCGAGCTGATGGACGAGCTGGCCAAGGTCCGCCGCGTGCTCGGCCGACTCAACCCCGCCGCGCCGCACGACGTGGTGCTGGTGCTCGATGCCACCACCGGCCAGAACGCGCTCAACCAGATCGAGGTGTTCAAGGAAGTGGCGGGCGTGACCGGTCTGGTCATGACCAAGCTCGACGGCACCGCGCGCGGCGGCGTGCTGGTCGCGGCGGCGGAGAAATACGGCCTGCCGATCCATGCGATCGGCGTCGGCGAGAAGGTGGACGATCTGCGCGGGTTCGACGCGCTGGAAGTCGCCCGGATCATCGCCGGCGTGGAGGAACTCGCCAATGGCTGATGCAGCCCCCCGCCCCCAAGCCTCGGCCGGCCTGCGCATGGCGCTCGATTACGGTCCGCTGATCATCTTCTTCGCGGTCAACGCCTTTGCGCCGGGCATCCAGCTCCAGCGCATCATGACCGCGACGCTCGCCTTCATGATCGCGATGGCGGTCGCGATCGCGGTCTCCTGGTGGAAGACCCGCCATGTCTCGCCGATGCTGTGGATCACCGGCGTGCTGGTGCTCGTGTTCGGCGGGCTCACCCTCTATTTCCACGACAAGACGTTCATCCAGATCAAGCCGACCGTGGTCTACGCGATGTTCGCGGTGATCCTCGGCTACGGCCTGGTCGCCGACAAGCCGCTGCTCGAGACGATGCTGGGGTCGGCCTATCCGGGGCTCAGCGCGAAGGGCTGGCGGCTGCTGACGATCAACTGGTCGCTGTTCTTCGTCGCGATGGCCGTGGCCAACGAAGTCGCCCGGCATATGCTGACGTGGGACCGCTGGGTGTTCTTCAAGACCTGGATCGTCATCCCGGTGACCTTGGTGTTCGCGATCGCGAACATCCCGATGCTGCTCCGCCACGGCCTGCAGCTCGAAAAGCCCGAGGACACGCCGCTCCCGCCGGAGGGCTGATCAACCCATGCGCCCGTTGCGCCATCCCGCCGCCTTCCATGCGGTGCGCGCGGCCAACGGGCTGCGTCGGCAGATCCGGTCGAACACGCTGTTGTTCCTGCTGCTCGCGATCGGAGTCGGCGCCGTTGCGGGCACCGCCGCGATCGTGATCGGCCAGGCGGCCCGCGGTATGCAGCGGGTGCTGTTCGGGCTGGCGCTGGGCGAGCATCTGAGCGCCGCCAGCCATCTGGCGCCGCTGCGGCTGCTGGCACTGCCGGTCGGCGGCGGATTGCTGGGGCTGACGCTCTGGCTGCTCCGCCGCCGCAAGACGATCGACGTCGTCGAGGCCAATGCGCTGCACGGCGGCCGCATCCCGGCGCGCGACACCGCGACGGTAGTGGGCCAGACCTTGCTCTCCAACGGCTTCGGCGCCTCGGTGGGGCTGGAGGCCGCCTATGCCCAGGCCGGCGGCGGCCTTGCCTCGCTGCTCGGCCAGCGGCTCAAGCTGCGCCGCGCCGATCTGCGGACGCTGATGGCGGCCGGCGCCGGTGCGGGCCTCGGTGCTGCGTTCGGCGCCCCGCTGACCGGTGCTTTCTACGCCTTCGAGATCGTGCTGGGCGCCTATACCCCCGCGATCGTCGCCCCGGTGCTGCTCGCCTCGCTCACCGCCGCGCTGATCGCCCGCACCCTCGGCATCCACCCCTATGTGATCAGCGCCGGCGGCGGCCACGCGGTGGGGACGGCAGATTACCTGCTCTATGCGCTGCTCGGCATGCTCTGCGCCGGGTTCGGCATCGCGCTGATGCGGCTTGTGGCGCTGGTCGAGACGGGGGTGCGCCGCAGCCCGATCCGCCCCGCCTGGTCACCGCTGATCGGAGGGATATTGATGATCCCGCTGGCGCTACTCTCCCCGCAGGTGCTGTCGAGCGGCCACGGAGCACTGGACATCAACTTGGCCGCTGAGGCAACGATCGCGTCGCTGGGACTGGTGATCCTCCTCAAGCTGCTGGGATCCGCCGTATCGCTCGGCTTCGGCTTTCGTGGCGGCCTGTTCTTCGCCTCGCTGTTCCTTGGCGCACTGATCGGCCGCTTCTACCAGCTGGCGCTCGCCGAGCTGCCCGGCCTGCATCACCTCGTCCCGGACGACGCCGCCGTGGTCGGCATGGCGGCGCTGGCGGTGGCGGTAGTCGGCGGGCCCATGACGATGTCGCTGCTGGTGCTGGAAGTGACGCACGACTTCAGCATCACCGGCGTCACCATCGCGGCGACGCTGATCGCCAGCACGATCGTGCGCGAGGCGTTCGGCTACAGCTTCTCCACCTGGCGCCTCCACCTGCGCGGGGAGACGCTGCGCAGCGGCCGCGATGTCGGCTGGGTCCGCAATCTCACCGCCGCCCGGATGATGCGTCGCGACGTCGCGACGATCGCCGCGGACACGGAGGTCGCGGCCTTCCGCACGCGTTTCCCGCTGGGTTCGACCAAGCGGGTGGTCCTGCTGGACGCGAAACAGCATTATGTCGGGATCGTCGAGACCGCCGCGGTGTGGAGTCCCTCCGCGGAACAGACCGATCAGTTGGGCAGCATGGCGAAGCTCGTGGATACCGCGCTGTCGCCGGATATGACGATTGCGGAAGTGCTGGAAGCCTTTGACGCAAGCGTTGCGGACGATCTTGCCGTGCTGGCGCCGGACGGCGAGGTATTGGGGCTGATCACCGAAAGTCATGCCCGCCGCCGCTATGCGGAAGAACTGGAAAAGGCCCAGCGCGAGCTCTACGGCGAAAGCTGAAAGCTCACGGCTTCACCGAAGGTGAAAAGGCTCTATGCTTGCGTCGATTCGGCGCGAGGGGGATGCGCGGTGGGCAATCTCGACGTACCCAAGGTGATCCAGGCGGCGGCGAGCAGCAATCTCGGCGTGTTGTCGCTGCTCGTGCTGGTGCTCGCCTTTCTCGCCTGGCGCTTTTTCCAGCGCTCCGACGATCGGGTGAAGCTGGTGGCCTTCGGGATGATCTTCCTGGGCGCCATCGGATTCGGCACTTCGATCTTCGTCGCGACGGGCAGCCCGAAGGCGCAGGTGGCGCCGACGCCGGCGCCCTCCGCCAGCGCTACGCCCGGCCTTGCCCCCACGCCCACCGCTACCGGTGGAATCGCGACCGCCGAAATTGCCGGCGCTTGGCATGGCAACGACGGCTGGCGCTTCCGCTTCACCCAGCAGGCCACGCAGATCCATTACGAGTCGCTGCATAACGGCAAGCCGGCGGGAACCGGCGAGGGCAGGATCGAGGGCCGCGTGCTGCGCTATCGGTTCGTCGACACGGAAAGTGGCGATCAGGGCCGCTGCGAGGGAACCCTCAGCGAAGACGGCCGGACGATCGCAGGGAAATGCCAGAGCGACGGCGGCGGCACGCCGTGGGATCTCTGGATTCAGCGATAGGAAGACCAGCCTCCGCACCCAGGGCGAGTGCGGAGGCCGGAAGCAGATCAGCCCTGCTGGTCGGCGCGGCTCGCGCCTTCGCCGTCGAGGTTCTGGGCAACGAACTCCCAGTTGGCCAGCTTGGTCAGGATGGTGTCGACGAACGACGGGCGCGCGTTGCGATAGTCGATGTAATAGGCGTGTTCCCACACATCGATCGTGAACAGCGGCTTCACGCCGTGCGCGACGGGCGAATCGCCGTCATGGAACGAGGTGACCTTCAGCGTGTCGCCGTCGAGCACCAGCCAGCCCCAGCCGCTCGCGAAGTGGCCGACCGATTCCGCCTTTAGCTTCTCGATCAACGCTTCGTGGCTGCCGAAGTCGCGGGTGATCATCTCGGCCAGCTTGCCGGTGGGCGCCGCATAGTTCGGCGTCAGGCACTGCCAGAAGAAGCTGTGGTTCCAGATCTGCGAGCTGTTGTTGAACAGGCCCTTGTTGCCCTTGTCCTTGGCATAGGCGATCACGTCCGTCAGCTTCGCGCCGGCCAGCTCGGGAATGTCGGCAACCAGCTTGTTGCAGTTGTCGACATAGGCCTTGTGGTGCTTGCCATGGTGGAAGTCGAAGGTCTCGGCCGACATGTGCGGCGCGAGCGCGTCCTTTGCGTAGGGCAGTTCGGGAAGTTCGAAGGCCATGTCATGCTCCTCTGGCATTGGAAAGCTTGTCCGCCCGCCTAACGCATGGGACGGCGTCACGCCGCAACATTTTTTGTTTCGCCCCTGATCGATGCTGCCGATCAGAAGAGCTGCCACTCCCACACGCCTGCGCCCGCGGGCACGCGCAGGCGAAGATACCGGACGGTGACGTTCAGCGGCAGCGTGATCGGCGAGCCACTGGCGCCGGGCTTAGACGCTACGCCCCGCCAGTGCGTGCCGTCGGCCGACGCCTCGATCGCGACGTCATAGGGGCGGTTGGCATATTCCATCCGCAACTGTGCCGTGCGAACCGGCCGCAGCTTGCCGAGATCGGCGACGAGCAGCGGCGCAGCGCCCGGTGCCGGGCGCCAGAGCGTCGCGTAATTGTCGTCCCCTGCCCGTTCGGCCGCATGCACCGCGTCCACCGCCGCGCCCTCGAGCGTGACGGGGAGACCGCGCGTGCGGCGGGCGACGAAGCCCGCAACCGCGCTGCCATGGCTGGGCGCCACCTTCGCGATGGTGCCGTCGTCACGGATCGTCAGCGGATCGACCGCGATCTGGCGCAGCGTCGCGTCGTCGCCCGGCCGCGGCCAGGGCAGTGAATGGCGGTGGTAGAGAATATAGGGCTGCGCCCCGACCCGGAAGATCGCGTGGTGGCCCGGGCTGAATACCTGCCGCGCCTTGTCGGTGGACAGGATCGGGCTGTCCGGCCCCTCGCGGAACGGGCCGACCGGCGTATCGCCGACGGCATAGCGGACCTTGTAGGTTTCCTCGGTCGTCTTGCCGTCGCTATAGGTGAGGACATAGTGGCGCCCCGCCTTCACCAGGAACGGGCCCTCGAAATAATGGGCGGGCGTGACGTCCTTGGGTTTGCCGTCGAAGCTGACCATGTCCGGCTTCAGCTTGACCACGAAGCAGTGGCCGTTGGTCCAGTTCAGGCCCGAGCCCCAGTACAGATAGGCGGTGCCGTCCTCATCGACGAAGGCTTCGGCGTCGATCATGTGATAGGCGGGCGCGAAATCCTTGGCGATCAGCGGCTTGCCGCCGTTCGCATCGGCCCAGGGCCCGGCCGGCGACGGCGCGCTGCCCACCCACACCTCGGAGCCGACCGAGACATACATGTACCAGCGCCCGTTCTTCGCCTTCACGACCGAGGGCGCCCAGACTTTGGAGTCTCCGGAGGTCGGGCTGGTCGCCGCCGCCTTGGTCGGCCAGGCGGGCGTGGAAAAGGTCCAGTCGCGGCCGTTGCTGGAGGTCCACATCCCCAGCGTGTCCGCGCCCCAGGGATCGATGGTGGCGTAGAGGTACCATTTGCCACCGTCATGGACGATCGACGGATCGGCGAAATAGCCCGGGATCAGCGGGTTGCCGTCCCCGGGCGTATCCCAGCGCGGGGCCGGGGCGTCGGCGGCGGCGAGCAAGCCCGCCGCCGCCATCAGAAGGACCGCCCTGCTCACTTGACGTCGAGCATCACGATCGCCTTGGCCGGGACCTGCACCGTCAGGGTGCCGCCCGAAAGCGTCGCGCCGGTGAACGCCGCCGGCTTCACGACGTCGGGCGCCTTGAAGTCGTTATGCGCGTCTATCGTCGCACCGGTGAGGATCTTGCCGGTCACCTGCGTACCGTTCACGCCGTCGAGCTTGACGCTGACGCTCGCCGGCTGGTTGGGATCGACATTGACCAGGCCGACATGGACCACGCCGTCGGTGCCCCGCACCGCGCTGGCGCTCACCGCGCGCATCGTCCACTGGTCCTTGTTGTACCAGCGCGACTGCACGTCGACCGGCAGCACCGTGCCGTCCATATAGTCCTTGTACAGGTCGAACGCCCAATAGGTCGGCGTCTTCACCATCTTGGCGCCGTCGGTGAGCAGCATCGCCTGCAGCACGTTGACCATCTGCGCGATATTGGCGCCGCGCACGCGATCGGCATGGCGGGCGAAGATGTTGAAGTTGAGCGCGGCGACCATCGCATCGCGCAGGCTGTTCTGCTGGTATAGGAAGCCGGGATTCGTGCCCGGCTCGACATCGTACCAGGTGCCCCATTCGTCGACGAGCAGCGCGACCCGCTTCTTGGGGTCATACTTGTCCATGACCTTGCTGTGCTCGGTCAGCAGTTCTTCCATCTTGAGCGTCTTGGAGAGGGTGCGCGCCCAGCTTTCCTCGTCGAAGCCGGTGGCGGGGCCCTTCTTCTCCCAAGGGCCGGGTACCGTGTAGTAATGCACGCCGATGCCGTCGATCTCGCCACCGGCCTTGCGCATCATCACGTCGGTCCAGTTGTAGTCGGCCGAGTTGGCGCCGCTGGCGATCTTCATCAGCTTCTGCCCCTCGGGCACCTTGAGGAAGGTCGCGTAGCGGCGCGTGACATCGGCGGCATATTCCGGCAGCATGTTGCCGCCGCAGCCCCATAGCTCGTTGCCGATGCCGAACATCGTCAGCTTCCACGGCTTGTCGCGGCCATTGGCGCGGCGCTGGTTGGCGATCGTCGACTGGGTCGGCGAGGTCATATACTCGACCCACTCGGCCATTTCGCTCGGATTGGCGGTGCCGACATTGCCCGAGACATAGGGCTCGGCGCCGACCACCTCGGTAAAGTCCATGAACTCGTTGGTGCCGACGGCATTGTCCTCGGTCACGCCGCCCCAGTTGGTGTTGACCTTGACGAGACGCTTCGACTTCGGGCCGATGCCCTCCCGCCAATGATATTCATCCGCAAAACAGCCGCCCGGCCAGCGGATCACCGGCACCTTGATCGCCTTCAACGCGTCGATCACGTCGCGGCGGAAGCCCTTCACGTTGGGGATCTTGCTGTCGCTTCCCACGTACAGGCCACCATAGATGCCGGCGCCGAGATGCTCGGCGAACTGGCCGAACAGGCGGCGATCATATTTGGCACCCGGCTGGTCGCCATGCACGGTCACGGCGTCGCCGCTGGTCTGCGCCAGAACGGGTACGGCAGGCATCGCGGCGATGAGCGCAATCGCGCTGATAAGGCTTCGCATTATTCTTTCTCCGTCGCACGCGCCGGGCGCGCCTTGGCTGGGGTGGTGCCTTGGCCCGCAAAGGGGATCAGGCGGAAATGGAGGGACGTCGGCACCAGCTGGGTGCGGTATTTGGGGAGCGGCTTGCCGAACTCGCTCCACTGCGTGTCGCCGCCGACGCCCCATTGCGCCGCATCGATCAGCAGCGTGCCCTGCGCCTTGGGCACGACATCGGTGCTCTTCCAGCTGCCGGGCGCGTGCCGGTCGAGATCGGCATAGGGGAAGGCAAGCGCGTTCATCATCAGCGGGATGTCGCCAGCCACCCGCAGGCCGGAACCGGCACCCGAGAGCTCCATCCAGCGGACGTCGATCTTGTTCCCCGTCTCCTGCGGGCGGATATAGTCATGGTTCTGCTCGGCGATGGCGCCGCGCCACAGGCCGATCGGGGCCGAGGTCTTGCGATCGACATAGCTTTCGTGCGGGCCGCGGCCATACCATTCCACGGTCTTGAGGCTGCCCGGCGTGGTGAAGGCGAGGCCGATGCGGAACGGCGGCGGCAGTTGCTTCGCGATCGGCTCGAACCGGCCGTCGACCGTAACCGAACCGTCGCCGCCCATCCGGTACACGCTGGTGAAGCGCACCGTGCCGCCGCCCATCGCATAGGCGACGCGTATCTCGGCGCCGTCCTCACCCAGATCCTGCACCTGGACAGCCTCGACCGTCCGCGTCTCGCTCATCGCCTTCCAGGCGGCGAGCTGCTTCTCGGTGCCGATGCCGATGTCGTTGTCGGTCACCGCACGCCAGAAATGCGGTGCGCCGCCGCTGAGCAGCGTCTTGCCCTTGGCCGCATAGCGATCGACCAGCCCCGTCGCGCGGTTCACCATCAGCGTCGCGCCGCCGGCGGAGAGGGTGATCGCCCCCTGCCCGTCCTGCGTGCTCACGCGCCCCTTGGGTGCCGCGACCTCGGCCGAGCGGAATGCCGGATCGAGCGCGAACTGCTCCCAGCCGATCACCGCGCCGCCCGGCACCAGCGGCACCGCATCGGCCTTGGCCCGCGCCCGGATCGTGACGAAATATTCGGCCCCCGGCTTGCGGCCCAGCCCCGCGAGCGGCAACGCGATCGTGCCCGCACCGTGCGCCGCCACGTCCGGCGTCGCCAGCGTGCCGGTCGCCACCGCGACGCCGTTCTCCTGGACTTCCCATTCGAAGGTGAAGCCGGAGAGATCGCGGAAATCGTGCCGGTTGCGCACCGTCACCGTACCGCTCGCCGCGTCGAACCCGTCGAACTGGATCGGCGCATAGACCTTGCGCAGCTCGTACAGCTGCGGGTTGGGCGTGCGATCGGACTGGAGCAGCCCGTCGCCGAACTCGATGTCACCACCCGGGTTCGGCCCATATTCGCCGCCATCGCCCCAATAGCGGCGGCCGTCCTTGGTATAGCGATACATCGACTGGTCGACCCAGTCCCACGCGAAGCCGCCCTGCAGCTTGTTCGGATGGGCGTAGATCGTGTCCCAATAGTCCTTCAGGTCGCCGCCCGAATTGCCCATCATATGAGCATATTCGCACTGGATCACCGGCTGCTTGAAGTTCCAGTTGGTGGCATAGTCCGCCAGCTTCACCGCCGGATCGTACATCGGCGCGTAGATGTCGGCATAGTCGTTCGGCCGGTGATCCTGGATCCCGTCCCAGGTGCCCCAGCCGAGATACGAGATCAGCCGACCGGGATCGACCGCACGCGCCGCCGCCGCGGCTGCCGCGAAATTCGGCCCGATCCCCGCTTCGTTGCCCAGCGACCAGATAATCACCGAAGGGTGATTTTTGTCGCGCTGGACCATGTTGACCACGCGGGAGACGTGCGCGTCCTTCCAGGCGGGGTCGAAGCCGACCTGGAGCTCGGCGCGGCGCTCGCCATGCTTGTTGGCATAATCCATGTACGCATGGCTCTCGATGTTCGCCTCGTCGAGCACGTACAGGCCGTAGCGATCCGCCAGCTCGTAGAGATAGGGGTCGTTCGGATAGTGCGAGGTGCGGATCGCGTTGACGTTGGCCCGCTTCATCAGCTGGATGTCGTGCTCCATCGACGCGCGGCTGACGACGTGGAAGGTCTCCGGATCATGCTCGTGGCGATTGACGCCGCGGATCGTGATCGGCTTGCCGTTGACGCTGACGAGGCCGTTCTTGATCTCCACGGTGCGGAAGCCGATGCGCTGCGGGGTCGCCTGCACCAGCTTGCCCTCGCCATCGACCAGTTCGACGAGCAGCGTGTAGAGATTGGGCGTCTCGGCGGTCCAAGCGCGCACGTCGGGCATGTCGGCGGCCAGCGTCACCTTCTGCGCGGGGCCCGCGGCCAGCTGCGTCTCGCGGACCAGCACGGGCTTGTCGCCATCGAGCAGCGTCATGCGCGCGGTGAGCGGGGCGGCACGATCCGTGAGGGTCAGCTCGGTCGAGAGCTTGCCGTCCTTGTACGCCGCGTCGAGCCCCGCATGGACGAACAGGTCGGCGACCCGCGCCTTCGGCACAGCCGCCAGATAGACCGAACGCTCGATCCCCGAAACCCGCCAGAAATCCTGGTCCTCCAGATAGGAGCCATCCGACCAGCGATGCACCTGAATGGCGATGGTGTTGCGCCCGGCATGCACCAGCTTGGTGACGTCGAACTCGGACGGCAGCTTGGAATCCTCGGAGTAGCCGGCTTCGACGCCGTTGACCCACACGCGGTAGGCCGATCCGGCCGCGCCGATGTGGAGGATCACGTCCTGGCCGGACCAGGTCGCCGGCAGCTGGACGTCGCGGCGATAGGAGCCGACCGGATTGGTCGCATGCGGGATCAGCGGGCGGTTCGCCGGAAAGGGATAGGTGATGTTGTTGTAGCGCGCCTGGTCATAGCCCTCGGCCTGCCAGTCGGCGGGGACCTTGATGCGCTTCCACCCGGCGACGTCATAGTCCGGTTTCTCGAAGCCGTCCGGCACCGCGTCGGACGAGGGGGAGAAATGGAAACTCCACTGGCCGTCGAGCAGCAGATAGCGGCTGGACTTCGCCGGGTCGCCGGCCAATGCGGCCGCGCGGCTCTCATAGGCGAACTGGGTAGCGCTGGCGGGCAGCTTGCCGCGCGCGAACACCGCCGGGTTTTCCCAATCGGGGCGCCGCGGATCGACCTGCACCGGCTGGACCTGCGGGGCGTCGCCGATCTTCGGTCCGTCCTGTGCCATCCCCATGCCAGCGGCGAGCGCGATCGTGCCCACCGCCGCCAGCAACCCAAACTTGTTCACGCTGATTCCTCCCGCCCCGTGGGGCCATACTGCAAAGGCTGATTGTTTCGGTCAAATTTCTCGGAGTATTTTTATCCCGCCATGCCACCCTGCGCGCGCAGAAAGGCGTCGTGCACGGGCATGCGGGTAGCAGCGAGCGCGGTCACCTCGGCGATGCGCGCCAGCCTTGCGCGTGCATCCTCGCGCGCCATGCCGTCGGCGATCGGGTCATAGCCGGTCGGATCGATCCCCTGCCCATGCAGCACCGCGAGCCAGCTGGTCTTGGAAAACAGCTCGTCCGCCTCGCGATAGAGGCGCCCGCTGGCGCGGTAGATGGCGATGCGTTCGGCCAGGCTGTCCGGCAGCGCCATGGTGCGAAGGCGCCGCCAATAGTCGGTGTCGTCGCGGGCGGTGGCGTGGAAATGCAGGATGAGAAAGTCTCGGATGGTTTCGAACTCGGTCGCCATCAGCCGGTTGTAGCGACGGATATCGGCGGGCGTGCCACCGCCTACCGGCAGCATCTCCAGCAGCCGCGCGATGCCCGCTTGGACGAGATGGATGCTGGTCGATTCCAGCGGTTCGAGAAAGCCGCTGGCGAGCCCGAGTGCCACGCAATTCCGCTCCCAGAACCGGGCCCTGCGCCCCGTCTCGAAGCGCAGCAGCCGGGGCTCCGCCAGGGCTGCACCCTCGATATTGCTAAGCAATAGCGCTTCTGCGGCCGCATCCGAACAGTGCTCGCTCGCATATACCAGGCCGTTGCCGACGCGGTGCTGGAGCGGGATCCGCCACTGCCAGCCGACGCCGCGCGCGGTGGAGCGGGTGAAGGGCGTGCGACCCTCCGGCCCCAGCGCACACGGTACGGCGACCGCGCGATCATTGGGCAACCACTGCCCCCAATGCTCGAACGGGACGCCGAGCGTTTCACCAAGCAGGTACGAACGGAATCCCGAGCAATCGACATAGAAATCGGCGCCGATCTCCACGCCGGACTCCAGCACGACCGCGGCAATGCCGCCATCCTCGGCCCGCTGGACGCCGACGATCCGTCCTTCCTGCCGCCGGACGCCCCATTGCTCGGCCTTTCCGCGCAGAAACCCGGCATAGAGCGCCGCGTCGAAATGATAGGCATAGCCGATATGGGCCAAGGGGTTGTTGCCGCTCGTCACCGGCGGCTGGAAGCGTCCGAGCCGGGCAGCCGCCGCACAGATCGAATAGACTTCCAGAGGCGCCGCATCTCCATCCAGGCGCGCGCGCTGCCAGATCGCCTCGAAAGGGATCGCGCCGAAATCGACCCCGTGCGTTCCAAATGGGTGAAAGTACCGCCTGCCCTCCGTGCGCCAGTCGACGAACTCGATGCCCAGCTTGGCCGTCGCCCTGGTCGCGCGGAGGAATTCGGCTTCGTCAATCCCGAGCAGTGCGTTGAAGGCCTGGATCGGCGGGATCGTCGCTTCCCCGACCCCCACCGTCCCGATCGCCTCGGATTCGACCAGCGTGATGGCGATGGTGCGCGTGTCGAGCACGCGGGCAAGCGCGGCAGCGGCCATCCAGCCCGCCGTGCCGCCGCCGACAATGGCGATGTGCGAAAGCGGCGCGCTCATGGAACACGCCGCCCGTAACCGAGGATCTTCCGAAGAATCGTCACCTGCGCCCCCTTCGACAAAGCGCAGCCGGAGCGGTCTCTCGCCCCGGCCGCGATGCTCAGTAGGTCGCCCGCAGCGACAGGCCGAATCGCCGGTCGTTGAGTTCGTACCGCAGCGGGGCGGATGGCGTGCCGATGTAGATCCGGTTCATCCGGTTGTTGAGGTTCACCACGTCTGCCGAGACCGCGATCTGCTTGGTCAGGTTCACGCTGATCGACGCATCGAGCGAGGCATAGGGCGCGGCATATTGCGGGATGCCGTTGGCACCGCTGCCCTGGGTCTGGTCGAGATAGCTCGAGCGCCAGGTCCAGGCCACGCGCGCGGTGACCGGGCCCTTCTCGTACAGGCCGACGATGTTGTAGCTGTGCTTCGACAGCTTCTCGAGCGGCAGCTGCTGCGGGGTATTGGTACCCGCCACCGCGAAGGGGTTGGTCACGCTGGAGTCGACATAGGTGTAGTTGGCCTGGAGCCCCAGCCCGCTCAGCGGCCCGGGCAGGAAATCGAAGAACTGGTTGTAGCCGATCTCCGCGCCCTTCACCGTGCCGTTGCCGGAATTGACCTGGGTGCTGATGTCGTAGGTGACGCCGTTGAACACGCCCGTGACGATGCCGCCGGCAAGGAAGCCGTTGACCTTCTTGTAGAACAGGCCGCCGGTGAGCGACCCGCTCGGCGCGAAGTACCATTCGGCGGTCACGTCGAAATTGTCGGACCGGATCGGGTTGAGCCGCGGGTTGCCCGAACTCGCGCTCGGATGGCCGGTGACCGGGTTGATCTGGTTCGGGTTGTTGAGCGTCAGGTTGGTCGAAAGCTGATCGAAATTCGGCCGCGCCAGCCCCTTCGAATAGGCGAAGCGCATCTGGAAGGTGTCGGTCAGCTTGGCGCGGAGGTTAAAGCTGGGCAGCGCCTTGGTATAGTCCTTGCCCAGGCTGATCGGCGCCGAGGTGCCGTCATTGTTGAACTGTGTGCCGACCGAGGTGGTCTTGGTCTTCACCACGCGCACGCCGACGCCGCCGTCGAAGCTGACGCCGCCGATATCGAAGCCGTAATCGGCGATCGCCCAGCCGGTATAGGTCTTCTCGGTCTGGTGGTTGAGGTCGCCCGGCTTGAAGCTGTCCTGCGTCGTCGCGCCGAGCAGTGCGTACAGCGCCTTGGTCTGCGCCCAGACGCCGTCGCCGGCCGGGAACGCCGGGTAGAGCAGGCCACCCTTCACGGTGTTGCCGTCGAACCAGTTCTTGGACGGCCCCGGCATCGCCAGCTGCGGGTTCTTGCTCAGCGGCACCAGCGGCGTACCCGCCGGCGCGCTGCAGCTGGGGTCCGCACCGAGTGCCGTCACGCACACGCCGTGCCAGGTACCGCGCAGGTCGATGCTGTTGTCGGCATATCGCAGGCCGCCGCGCAGCTTCTTCAGGAAGCCGCCCTCGAGATCGTATTCGAGGTCGGATGCGAGGGCATAGGTATCGGCATCGTTCCGCTGCAGCGAGTCCGCGATATAGGGCGTGGTGTAGTTCGCCGGGTTGTTGAGCACGCCCTGCTGCTGCACGTCCCACCGCGGATACTTGCCGCGCAGGTCGAAATCGACGGTCAGCGGGTGCGGCGTGGTCAGCGAGGTCTGGCCCGACTGGGTGTACATCGACAGCACATGGCCGTTGCGATCGGCATTGTAATAGGAATGGAGATACTGCGCGTCGAAATTGACCTTGAGCCGGTCGGTCGGCTTCCAGGCGGCGTTCAGCGTGAAGTTCTTGCTCGCGCTCCACAATTGCTGGTCGTAGCGGCCGGTTTCGAACGCGATCGGCGCCAGCGTGCCGCTGGTCGCATAGCCTTCCTTGTTGAAGGTGAAGGTCGCCCCCGGCGCCGGCGCCGTGCCGTAGCTGGTGACATTGCCGTTGGCGTCGCGGATGTTCGAGCGGTTGCTGTAATCGTAATAATAGGCGCCGGTGCGGTTGAACCAGTATTTGGTCACCTGCGCCTGCGCCGTGATCAGCAGCGCGTCGCTGGGCTTCCACTGGATCGCGCCGGCGACGCCCAGGCGCTTGCGATCGCCCTTGTCGTCGTAGATTTCGGGGCCGTAGGGGATCTGCGCATTCGCCGGCGCACCCGCGATCGAGCCCGGCGCCACCGTGTCGAACGGGCCGATCAGCAGACCGTCCTGGCGATACTGGCTCTTGGAATAGACGGCGTTGATCAGCACGCCGAGTTCGCCCTCGCCCACCTTGAAGCGGTTGCTGTACAGGCCCGACACGGCATAGCCGGGCTTGTCGGCGCGGTCGTAATAGTTGCCGCGAACGGTGGCGCTGATCACCTGGCCGGGGGAATCGAACGGCTTGCGGGTGCGCAGATTGACCGCGCCGCCCACGCCGCCTTCGATGATGTTGGCGGGCGCATTCTTATAGACGTCGATGCCCGAAAGCAGTTCCGGCGGCACGCCTTCCAGGTCGAACGCGCGGCCGCCCGACGCGGAATAGACCGCGCGGCCGTCGAGGAAATTCTGCACCTGGGTGAGGCCGCGCACGGTGATCGCCGGCTGGGTGCGGTGGTCGAAGTCGGTCGCGCCCTCGCCGTAGCGACGCTGGATCTGCACGCCGGTGATCCGCTGCAGCGCTTCGGTGGTGTTCGCGTCCGGCAGCTTGCCGATGTCCTGCGCCTGCACCGAATCGACGATCTGGTCGGCATTGCGCTTCAGCGCAGCAGCGGAGCGAAGGCTCTCGCGCACGCCGGTGACGACGATTTCTTCCGGGCCCTGGTCTCCCGCCTGCGCGCCGCCCTGTTGCTGGGCAAAGGCCGGCGCCGAACCTGCGACGGCAAGCGCGATCACGGACGCGCCAAACAACGAAATTCGCGTGTTCACCCTCATCTGATCCTCCCTCATCCCTGGCCTGCGTGCCGCGCCTTCGCGCGTGCCTCGACCAGTTGTCTGACAATATACCGAGCTTCAATTGTAAGACAAGTATGATTCGCGTTGCGTTCATTTCCTGGGTGGTGTCGAGGGCGAAGAGCGACCAAGATCGGTCGGGAAAGCAGGGGGAACAGGATTGGCAGGCGAGAAAAAGCGCAGCCCCGCACATCGATCGATCGCGCGCACACTGGGGATCGCGATCGTTACCGGCACGTACCCTCCCGGGGCTATATTGCCGGGCGAATTCGAGCTGGCGGAGACCCGCGCGGTTTCCCGCAGCGTGGTGCGCGAGGCGCTGCGCATTTTGGCAGCAAAAGGCTTGATCGAGAGCCGGCCCAAGGCCGGCACCCGGATCCGCAACCGCGGCGACTGGAACCTGCTCGATCCGGACATCCTCGCCTGGATGTTCGAGGCCGAACCGCCGGTCGCCTTTGTCGAGAACCTGTTCCAGCTCCGCATGATCGTGGAGCCTGCCGCCGCAGAACTCGCTGCGACGTGCCGCACGACCCGCCAGATCGGGCGGATGGGGCACGCGCTGGAGATCATGGAGGAAATGGGGCTGGCCACGGCGGAAGGTCAGGCCGCCGACCAGCAGTTCCACAACATCCTGCTCGAGGCGACCGGCAACGACCTGCTGGTCAGCCTCTCCGGCAGCATCGGCACCGCCGTGCGCGCGACCGCGCTGTTCAAGGCGCGTAAGGCGAAGCAGTTGCGGGACTCAATTCCGCTGCACCGCGACCTGTTCTCGGCCATCACCGATGGCGATGCCAAGGCCGCAAAGGCAGCGTGCATCACGCTGATCCTGCAGGCGCACGAGGATACCGAATTGTCGCTGAAACCCTGAGCCAACTCCGTTGACGCTCCCTCCCCGGCTGTTTAGTCAGACAAAAAAGGGAGGCACGGATGCGCGAAGGCACTCACATCGATCGGCGCGGTCTTCTACAGGGTGCGGCTGTGCTGGGAGGCTTGGCCGCTGCGCCCGCCGCCGGCGCCACTGCCAAGACCCCGCTGCTGGCCCCTACCCCGCCAATGGGCTGGAACAGCTGGAACAGCTTTGCCACGACCATCACGGAAGCGCAGGCGCTGGAGACCGCGACGATCCAGGCGCGCGAGCTACTGCCGTTCGGCTACACGATCTTCACCATCGACATCCAATGGTACGAGCCCGAGGCGAGCAGCTACACCTATAGCGCGAAGCCGGCGCCGACATTGGATGCATATGGCCGCCTGCTCCCCGCGCCCAACCGCTTCCCCTCCGCCGCGAACGGCAAGGGCTTCGCGACGATCGCAGCCAAGGTCCATGCGCTCGGCATGAAGTTCGGCGTGCACCTGATGCGCGGCATTCCCAGGCTGGCGGTGGAGCGGAACCTGCCAGTGCTCGGCACCACCGGCATCCGCGCCGCCGATATTGCCGACAGGTCGAGCATCTGCCCGTGGAACCCGGACATGTACGGCGTCGACATGCGCAAGTCCGGCGCCCAGGCCTATTATGACAGTGTCTTCGCGCTGCTCGCCGCCTGGGGCGTCGACTTCGTCAAGATGGACGACATGAGCCGGCCCTATGACGCCCATGCCCCCGAAATCGAGGCGGCGGCCAAGGCGATCAAGGCGAGCGGGCGGCCGATCCTGCTAAGCCTCTCGCCCGGCGAAACGCCCGTGCCGCGTGCCGACCATGTTGCCCGGCACGCGCAGATGTGGCGCATCTCCGACGATTTCTGGGACGACTGGAAGATGCTGGAGGCGCAGTTCACCCGGCTCGCGAATTGGAGCCCCCACGCCCGCCCCGGCGCCTGGCCCGACGCCGACATGCTGCCGCTCGGTCGGCTCGCCCTCGGGCAGCGCGACACCAAGTTCACGCCCGACGAGCAGCGTACGCTGATGACCCTGTGGTCGATCGCGCGCTCGCCGCTGATCATGGGCGGCGACCTGCGCCATCTCGATGCGCCCACCCGCGCGCTGCTCACCAACCGCGAGGTGCTCGCCGTGAACCAGGCGAGCAGCGACAACCGGCCCTGGTTCGTCGCCGACGATCGCCGGGTGTGGACCGCGCGTGCAAACACCGGCGGCCACTATGTCGCGCTGTTCAACACGGGCGAAAAGACTGGCGAGGCGGCGTTCGACCTGCGGCTGCTCGGCCTGTCAGGCAGGGTGCAGGTCCGCAACCTGTGGGAGGGCAAGGACGAAGGACCCAGCCCGCTCCGCCTCACCCGCACGCTGCCGCCCCATGGTGCCGCCCTCTACCGAGTGATCCCGGCATGATCCGTACTTTTGCCCTGTCGCTGCTGCTGGCAGCCTCCCCCACCGCGCTCGCACAGACCATCCCCCCGCCCCCTGCCGCCGAGCCGGCGGTGACGGTGACGGTGACGCTACGGCCCGATCTCCAGCGGCCGGGTCAACCCTTCGAGGGCTGGGGCACCGCGCTTGCCTGGTTCGCCCACGTCACCGGCGGCTATCCCGATCCGGTGCGCGAGAAGCTCGCCGACCTGTTCTATGGACCCCAGGGGCTCGGCTGGACGATCGCGCGGTACAATATCGGCGGCGGCGACGCACCCGAGACCAAGCCCTATCTTCGGCCTGGCGCGGATGTGCCAGGCTTCTGGCGCCGTCCCGCAGGCGCTACGGGCACGGACTGGTGGAACCCCGCCGATCCGGCGATGTGGGACTGGTCGGCCGATGCCAACCAGCGCTGGTGGCTGGATGCGATCCGCCGCCGGGTGAAGGCGCCGATCTTCGAGGCCTTTTCCAACTCTCCGCCCTGGTTCATGACCGTCAGCGGCAAGGTCTCGGGCGCCGAGAAGGGCACCGACGACAACCTCCGCCCCGGCCAGGAAGCGCGCTTCGCCGAGTATCTGGCGATCGTGGTGGACAGGCTGCAACAGGCACACGGCATCACCTTTCGCACGCTGTCGCCGGTGAACGAGCCGAACACCGACTATTGGTTCGCCGCCAATACCCAGGAGGGCGCGCACTGGAGCCCGGCGCGGCAGGCGATGATGATCGATGCCGCCGATCGTGCGCTCAAGGCCCATGGCCTGAAAACCGTGATCGCCGCGCCGGACGAGACCAATTCGCACCTCTTCGTTCGCGACTGGCAGGGCTATCCGGCGGCGACGCGGGCGCGGATCGGCCAGCTCAACGTCCACAGCTACGGCACCATCCACCAGACCGCGGTGCGCGACATCGCCCGCGCGCACGGCATCCGGCTGTGGATGAGCGAGAACGACACCCCGCTCGACAAGGACCCGGAGAATTTCGACGGCATGGCCTCGCCGCTGGCCTTCGCCGAGCATGTCGTCCACGACCTCAAGCGGCTGGAGCCGGTCGCCTGGGTGTTCTGGCAGGCGGTGGAGCGCCAGAGCAGCGACAAGGGCGACGGCAGCGCAGGCGGCAGCAACTGGGGGCTGGTGAAGATGGCCTATACCCCCGCCGACGCCAGCGCGCATCCGATCCACCTCACCCGCAAATATTGGGCGATGGCGCAGTTCAGCCGCTACATCCGGCCGGGCTATCGGCTGGTGCCGGTGGACGACGACGACACGGTCGGCGCGGTGGCGCCCGACGGCAAGCGGCTGGTGCTGGTGCACGTCAATGGCGGCGTGGTGCCGCGACAGCTGCGTATCGGCGTGGCGGGTGCGCGGGTGGTCGAGCGGATCGTGACCGACGCGACGCACGATGCGGCGGCGGTGCAGGCGGTGGCGCTGGCGGAGCCCGGGGCCATCACGACGCTGGTAGTGGCGCTGCGCTGAGTCTGAATATTCTCCCCCGGAGGAGGAGGGGGACCGCCGCCACGGGCGGTGGTGGAGGGGTGTCCCGGCTGGGCAGGTGTACGACACACTGGCGTCTACACCCCTCCGTCGCGCTTCGCGCGCCACCTGCCCTTCCAGGGGAGGATGGAAGACCCTCAAAGAAAAAGGGCCGGAACGTTCGTTCCGGCCCCTTTCAGATCACTCGGCGTCGGCCTTCTTCTTGGCCGCTGCCTTTTTCGGCTTCGGCGCGGCTTCCTCGCCCTCGCCTTCGGCCTTCGCAGCCTTCTTGGCCGGCTTCTTCACCGGTTCGGCATCGCCCTCGGCGGCCGGCTCGGCGTCTTCGGCCTTGGCCTTCTTGGCAGCCGGCTTCTTGGCAGGCTTGGCGTCCTCACCGGCCTCGTCCGAAGCCTCGGCCTTCTTGCCCTTCTTCGGCTTGTGGTTGTCGTGATCGTGGACGTGGGTGCCCGAGGCGAAACCGTCTTCGCTCTCGATCGCGGCTTCCAGCTCTTCCTTGGTCACTTCGCGATCGGTGATCTCGGCCTTGTCGAACAGGAAGTCGACGACCTTGTCCTCGAACAGCGGGGCGCGCAGCTGGGCAGCTGCCATCGGCTCCTGCTGGACATACTGGATGAAGCGCTGGCGATCCTGCGGGCCGTACTGCTGAGCGGCCTGCGCGATCAGGCGGTTCATTTCCTGCGCGGTCACTTCGACGCCGTTGGCGGTGCCGATCTCGCTGAGCAGCAGGCCCAGGCGCACGCGGCGCTCGGCGATTGCACGATATTCGTCGCGCTCGCCTTCCAGCTCGGCCAGGGCCGCGGCCGGATCTTCCTCATGCTCGGTCTCGTGGACGAGCTGGTGCCAGATCTGGTCGAACTCGGCTTCCACCATCGACGGCGGGACCGGGAAGTCATGGCCGGCGGCGAGCTGGTCGAGCAGCTTGCGCTTCATGTGGGTGCGGGTCAGGCCGTTGAGCTGCTGCTCGATCTGGCCCTTCAGCAGGCCGGTCAGCTGCTCCAGGTCCTGGAGGCCGAACGCCTTCGCCATGTCGTCGTCGATCTTGGTCTCGCCGGCGGTCTGCACGGCGGTGATCTTGACGTCGAAGGTCGCGGCCTTGCCGGCCAGATCCTTGGCGCCGTAATCTTCCGGGAAAGTGACGTTGAGCTGCTTCTCGTCGCCGACCTTCACGCCTTCGAGCTGCTCCTCGAAGCCCGGGATCAGGCGGCCCGAGCCGAGCTCGACGGCCATGCCCTCGCCGGTGCCGCCGTCAAAGGCGACGCCGTCGACCTTGCCGACGAAGTCCATGACGACCTGGTCGCCCTTGGTCGCCGCATGGCCCTCGGCCGCATCGTCGAAGCGCTTCTGCTGGTTGGCGAGCTGCTGGAGCTGCTCCTGCACTTCCTCGTCCTTGACCGGCACGGTCAGGCGCTCGAGCTTCAGGCCGTCGATCGAGGGCGTCGGAACGTCCGGGAGCACTTCCAGCTCGACCTTCACTTCCGCGTCGCCGCCCGGGGCATAGTCGCCCTCGAGGCTGACCGAGGGCTGCATTGCCGGGCGCAGCTTGTGATCGGCGATCAGCTGCTGGATGCCGTCCTGGATCGAGCTGTTGAGCGCGTCCTGCGCGAGCGCTTCGCCGTGCATCTTGCGGACCAGATTGGTCGGCACCTTGCCCGGGCGGAAGCCCGGCATGCGAATCTGCGGCGCGACCCGCTTGACCTCGGCATCGACCTTCGAGTCGATTTCCTGGGCGGTGATCTTCAGCGTGAAGGCGCGCTTCAGGCCCTCGTTCAACGTCTCGACAGTCTGCATTCTCACGCTTTCTAAAAGAATTCGGAATTGCGGTGTACCACACATCAGCCGCGAGGACTGGTGCGGGCGAAGGGAGTCGAACCCCCACATCTTTCGATACTGGAACCTAAATCCAGCGCGTCTACCAGTTCCGCCACGCCCGCAGGGGACACCGCCGGTCGGCGGGCTCTATAGCAGTCATGGGGTTGGGGGCAAGCACGAAGCAACGTTTGGGTGTCGCGAGGCGTTGGAGCTGAAACGAACAGGAGAAGTTTCATGCCGGTAGAGCCCCCCATCCAGCCTACCACGCCGCCTGCGGAAGCACCCGCGCCGAATCCGGGTCAGCCGGGCGGGCCGCCGCCCGAGATCGCTCCGCCCGGCCCCGATATCGACGTGCCTGCACCCGAGACCACGCCCAGCATCGACCCCGGCATCACTCCGGGCCAGCCCGTCGCCTGAACCCTGAAGGAAATGCATATGCCTGATCCCACCAACGACCGCGAAGATCCCCGCTCCGACATCCAGCAGGCCGTTGAGGCACGCTCCGACGCCGCCGATGCCGCCGCCAAGGACGGCCTGCCGCTGAAGCGGGCCGTGCCGCTGGGTGCCGGCGGCGAGAACGGCGCCGACGGCGTCGTGAAGAACCAGGATCTCAACCAGCAATAAGCCCCGCGACCGGAGCCGAGCCGCCACGATGATCGAACGCCATCTACTCAAACTGCGCCTTCGCGACACGATCAGCGCGGAGGAGGAAGCGGCGATCCGCGAGACGATCGTCGATACCGTCGTCCACCCCGCCGGCCGCACCATCGTGCGCGCCGGCGAGGAACTCAATTACTCCACGCTGCTGCTCGACGGACTGGTCGGCCGGTACAAGGACCTCAAGAACGGCCAGCGCCAGATCACCCATGTGCATGTCGCGGGTGATTTCGCCGATCTCCACGGCTTCACCCTAAAGCGCCTGGACCATGCGCTGCTGGCGCTGACTCCGTGCACCATCGCCCGTTCGTCGCATACGCGGCTCCGTAAGATCACCGAGACGATGCCGCACCTGACGCGGGTGATGTGGTATTCGACGAACGTCGACGCCGCAATCCACCGGGAATGGGAAGTGTCGCTGGGCCGCCGTTCGGCCATCCAGCGTGCCGCCCACCTGTTTTGTGAACTGCATGTGCGGCTCGGCGTCGTCGGTCTCGCCGAAGCGGACGGGTATGCGCTGGCCATGAGCCAGGCCGAGCTGGCCGAATGCCTGGGCCTCACGCCCGTGCATGTGAACCGCGTGCTGCGTGAACTGCGCGAGCGCGGGTTGGTCGAGTTCCGCGCCGGCCGCGTCTCGTTCCAGGACCTGTCGGGCCTCAAGCGACTCGCCGAATTCGATCCCGGCTATCTCTATCTCGACCCGCAGGCGCTTTGACGCCCCTCAACCGGCGATGCGCCGCGCCGAGGAGATCTTCACCGGTGCTTCGGGCACCTCGCCCTTGAAACTGCCCATGATCGTCTTTGTCGGCGAGGTCGGTGCGTCGAAGATCTTGAGCAGCACCTCCTTGCCCTCGATCACCCGGCCGAACGCGGCATAGCCGAGATTGTCGCCGGGCTTGCTCGGGTCCGCATCGAACGACGGCTGGTCCCCGACCATGATGGTGAACTCGCCGCGCGCACTGCCGGGGGCGAGGCGCGGCAGCGAAAGCGTGCCGTCCAGATGCTTGACGCCGGTTTCGCTGGTCGGCTCATGCTTGATCGGCGGGAACATCTTCGCGGCTGCGTTCTGGATACCGAACTGGACGAAGCCGAAATGGTCGGCCGGCTTGACCGTGCGGTAGAACACCACCCCGTCCAGCCGCTTGGTATCGACATAGCGCAGGAAGTTGCGCGCGGAGACGGGCGCCTTGTCGAGATACACCTCCACCACCATCCGGCCGGCACTGGTTTCCAGCGCGACCTTCGGGTTGGCAGGTGGGGATGCCGGCGCGGGCGCGGTCTGCGCCGAAGCGGCCAGCGGAACCAGGCACAGGGCCAGGACGACCAGTCGACGCAGCATCCCCTCGCCTCCCTTAGCTCAGCGCCTTCTTGAGCAGCTCGTTGACCACCGCCGGGTTGGCCTTGCCCGCCATCGCCTTCATCGTCTGGCCGACGAAGAAGCCGAACAGCGCCTCCTTGCCGGCGCGGTACTGCTCGAGCTGGTTCGGGTTCTTGGCCAGGATCTCGGCGATCACGGCCTCGATCGCGCCGGTGTCGCTGGTCTGCTTCATGCCCCGCTCTTCGACGATCTTGCCCGGCGCATCGCCGGTCTCGAGCATGATCTCGAACACCTGCTTGCCCAGCGTGTTCGAGATGGTGCCGTCGGCGACCAGCGCGAGCAGCTCGGCGCCCTGTTCGGGGCTGACCGGGCTTTCGTCGATGCCCTTGCCGAGGCGGTTGAGCGCCCCGTACAGGTCCGAGAGCAGCCAGTTGGCCGCCGCGCGGGCGACTTCCTGCTCGCCCTTCTTCTGGATGCGCGCGCTCTCGGCGAGCAGCGCCTCGAACCAGCGTGCCGTCTCCGCCTCGGCGGTCAGCACAGCAGCGTTATAGGCGCTGAGCCCCAGCGACTCCTCGTAGCGGCGGCGCTTGGCGTCGGGCAGCTCGGGCAGGCTGGCGCGGCATTCCTCGAGGAACGCATCGTCCAGCTCCAGCGGCAGCAGGTCGGGATCGGGGAAGTAGCGATAGTCCTGCGCGTCTTCCTTCGAGCGCATCGACCGGGTCTCGCCCTTGTCCGGATCGAACAGGCGGGTTTCCTGCACGACGCGGCCGCCGCTCTCCAGCACCTCGACCTGGCGGCGGGCCTCATATTCGATCGCCTGCATCACGAAGCGGACCGAGTTGACGTTCTTGGTCTCGGTCCGCGTGCCGAGCGGATCGCCGGGCTTGCGGACGGAAACGTTGACGTCGGCGCGCATCGAGCCCTGGTCCATGTTGCCGTCGCACGAGCCGACATAGCGCAGGATCGAACGCAGCTTCGACAGGTACGCGCCCGCCTCGGCCGGCGAGGTCATGTCGGGCTTGGAGACAATCTCCATCAGCGCCACGCCGGCGCGGTTGAGGTCGACATAGGAACGCGTCGGATGCTGGTCGTGGATCAGCTTGCCGGCATCCTGCTCGACATGGATGCGCTCGACGCCGATCGCCTTCACCTCTGCTTCGGGATCCTTCTCGTCCAGGCTGATCGTGATCTGCCCCTCGCCCACCAGCGGGTGGAAGAGCTGGCTGATCTGGTAGCCCTGGGGGTTGTCGGCGTAGAAATAGTTCTTGCGATCGAAGCGCGACCATTTGTTGATCACCGCGCCGATCGCCATGCCGCTGCGCACCGCCTGGCGGATGCACTCGCCGTTGAGCACCGGCAGCATGCCCGGCATCGCGGCGTCGACCAGGCTGACCTGGCTGTTCGGCTCGGCCCCGAATGCGGTCGCCGCGCCGGAAAACAGCTTGGCCTGCGACGTGATCTGGGCATGAACCTCGAGGCCGATCACGACCTCCCATTCGCCGGTGTCGCCCTGGATTCGGTAGCTCGATGCAGTCTTGGTCGCCATGTGCTCTTCACAAGGTAATGGGAATATGCGTGGCTCTGCCTATCGCGCGTCGTCGTCCTCAGGTCCAGCGCCCAATTGCGCGGCGTGCCCGAGTCGACTAGGCGCCGCCGATCGGGAAGCGTCGGGGACCATGACGGTGAAGGCTGGATTTCAGGAACGGGTTGCGGGTCTGCGGGTGGCGGTGCTGCTGCCCTGCTACAACGAAGAGGTGGCGATCGCCCGCACCGTCGAGGCATTCCGCACCAGCCTGCCCGGCGCGACGGTCTATGTGTACGACAACAACAGCCGCGACCGGACGATCGAGGTGGCGCAAGCCGCCGGCGCCGTGGTGCGCAGCGAGCGGATGCAGGGCAAGGGCAATGTCGTCCGCCGCATGTTCGCCGATATCGAGGCGGACGTGTACGTCCTCTCGGACGGCGACCTTACCTATGACGCCGATGCGGCGCCTGCGCTGATCGAGCGGCTGCTCGACGAACAGCTCGACATGGTGGTCGGCGCGCGCAAGTCCGAGGTGGAGCTGGCCTATCGGCGCGGGCACCGGTTCGGCAACCGGATGCTCACCGGCATGCTGGCGCAGCTGTTCGGCCGCAGCTTCAGCGACATCCTGTCGGGCTACCGCGTGTTCTCGCGGCGCTTCGTGAAGAGCTTTCCCGTGCTCTCCGCCGGGTTCGAGATCGAGACCGAGATCAGCATCCACGCGCTGGAACTGCGCATGCCGGTGGCGGAGATCGTCACCGCCTATGCAGCGCGGCCCGAGGGCTCGACCTCCAAGCTCTCCACCTATCGCGACGGCTGGCGGATCCTGAACACGATCGTCACGCTGTTCCGGATCGAACGGCCGATCCTGTTCTTCGGCGGCATCGCAGGCGTGCTGGCGCTGCTGGCGGTGCTGCTCGCCATCCCCCTGGCGATCACCTACTGGCACACCGGCCAGGTGCCGCGCCTGCCGACGGCGGTACTGGTCACCGGCCTGTCGATCGTCGCGACGCTGAGCTTCTTTACCGGGCTGATCCTCGACACGGTGGTGCGCGGCCGGCGCGAAGTGCGACGGCTGGCCTACCTCGCCGTGCCGATCGTGCAGGGGTAGAAAGATCCTCCCCGGCACGGGGAGGTGGGACCATTCGCGCCAGCGAATGGTGGAGGGGGCCCTCCACAAGCGAGTCCCTCGCTGCGATCCCCCTCCACCACGCTGCGGCGCAGCGCGGTCCCCCTCCCCGTTCCGGGGAGGATCTTTAGATTACCACCAGGCCTTCGGACGCGCTGCAAACCCCGCGCGCTGCTCGATCGCGAGGCCGGCGTTGAGCACGCCCTGCTCGTCGAACGGCTTGCCGATGATCTGCAGGCCCAGCGGCAGGCCCGCCGCGTCCAGCCCGCCCGGCACGCTCATAGCGGGCACGCCGGCGAGGCTCGCCGGCACGGTGAATACGTCGTTGAGATACATCGCCAGCGGATCGACCTTCTCGCCCAGCCCGAACGCCGCGCTCGGCGCCGTGGGAGTGAGCAGCAGGTCGCACTGGCTCCAGGCATTGTCGAAGTCGCGCGCGATCAGCGTGCGGACCTTCTGCGCCTGGGTGTAATAGGCGTCGTAGAAGCCTGCCGAGAGCACATAGGTGCCGATCAGGATGCGGCGCTTCACCTCGTCGCCGAAACCGGCGGCGCGGGTGGCGGCGTACATGTCCTGCAGGTTCTGGCCCTCGGCCAGCTCGCGCAGGCCATAGCGCACGCCGTCATAGCGGGCGAGGTTCGAGGAGGCCTCGGCCGGGGCGATGATGTAATAGGCCGGCAGCGCGTATTTGGTGTGCGGCAGGCTGACCTCGACGATCTCGGCGCCCGCATCCTTCAGCCAGTCGATGCCCTGCTGCCACAGCGCCTCGATCTCGGCCGGCGTGCCGTCCATCCGGTACTCGGCCGGGATGCCGACGCGCTTGCCGCGCAGATCGGCGGAGAGGCCCGCCTCCCAGGCCGGCACGGCCATGTCGAGCGAAGTCGAATCCTTGGGATCGAAGCCCGCCATCGCCTCAAGCAGGATCGCGCAGTCGCGCACGTCGTGCGCCATCGGCCCCGGCTGGTCGAGCGAGGAGGCGAATGCCACCACGCCCCAGCGCGAGCAGCGGCCATAGGTGGGCTTGATACCTGAAATGCCGGTGAACGCCGCCGGCTGGCGGATCGAGCCGCCGGTGTCGGTGCCGGTCGCCGCCGGGCAGAGCCGCGCCGCGATCGCCGCCGAGCTGCCACCCGAGGAGCCGCCGGGCGCGAGCGGCGTGGTGTCGCCCTCGCCCCGCCGCCACGGCGAGATCACGTTGCCGAAATAGCTGGTCTCGTTCGACGAGCCCATCGCGAACTGGTCGAGGTTGAGCTTGCCGAGCATGCCGGCGCCCGCGTCCCACAGCTTGTGCGAGACGGTGGATTCATACTCCGGCTTGAAGCCTTCGAGGATGCGGCTGGCGGCGGTGGTCTGCACGCCCTTGGTGGCGAACAGGTCCTTCATGCCGATCGGCACGCCGGCCAGCGGCTTGAGCGTCTCGCCCGCGGCCCGCGCCTTGTCGGCGGCGTCGGCGGCGGCCAGCGCATGCTCGGGGGTCTCGACGATGAAGGCATTGAGCGCCTTGGCACCGGCGACAGCCGTGTTGAACGCCTCGGCCACTTCGCGCGCGGAGAAGTCGCCGTCGCGCACGCCGTTGCGGATGGCGGCGACGCCCAGATCGGTCAGCGTGCTCATTCCACCACCTTCGGAACCGTGAAGAAGCCATGATCGCCCTGCGGCGCGTTCGCCAGCACGGCATCGCGCTGGTTGCCGTCCGTGATCACGTCCGGCCGCAGGCGCAGCGTGTTGGGCATCACCGCCGTCATCGGCGCGACATCCTTGGTGTCGACCTCGCCGAGCTGCTCGATCCAGCCCAGGATGTTGTTGAGTTCGGGCGCGAGGCGCTCGGCGTCGGCGTCGCTGATCGCGATACGCGCCAGGTTCGCCACTTTCTTCACGGTTGCGGTGTCTACGGACATGGCATTGCGCCTAACAGCCGAGCCGCGCCCCTTCAAGCGCCCCGATCGCGCTTCGGCACTTGCGGTTGCATCCTTCGCACGCAACACTGGCCGGAACGCGATTGCGTCCCCGCCTGTTTATGCTGCATTGCACAATGGAGAGGCCGATTGGCCCGGAAATTTCTCTATGCGGTTGCGATCCTGATCATGCTCGGCGTTGCTTCCATGTTCGCCTATCGGCTCTACGGCATCCAGCTGATGCGCCAGTTCATGGTGCCCGCCGGCGAGGTCGCCGCGCTGCCCCCGGTCACCCCGCGCGACTATGCCAGGGCGGAAATGTGGATCGCGCGGCCGGACAAGCCGGGCAACCCCGCGCTATGGACGCCCGCCGGCGAGAGCCCCGCGGCGAACCCGCGCGCAGCGCTGTTCTTCATCCACCCGACCTCGTTCCTCGATACGAAGCAGTGGAACGCGCCGCTCGACAACCCGGACGCCAACGCCCGGGCCGAGCTGTTCCTGCGCGGCCAGGCGAGCGCCTTCAACGCCAGCGCCGCGATCTGGGCACCGCGCTACCGCCAGGCGACCTTCGGCGCCTTCCTCACCAGCAAGGCGCAGGCACAGCAGGCGCTCGACTTCGCCTATCGCGACGTCGCTGCGGCGTTCGAGGAGTTCCTGCACGAGGCCGGCGACCGGCCGATCATCCTCGCCGGGCACAGCCAGGGCGCGCTCCATCTCGCGCGGCTGCTGGCGGAACGCGTCGCGGGCACGCCGGTCGCCGAGCGCGTGGTCGCCGCCTATGTCGTTGGCTGGCCGGTGTCCCTGACCGCAGACCTGCCCAAGATGGGCCTCCCCGCCTGTTCAGGGTCGGACCAGGCCGGCTGCATCCTCTCCTGGCAGAGCTTCGCCGAGCCGGCCGATCCGGCACTGATCGTCGATACCTTCGATGCGACCACCGGCTTCACCGGCCAGCCGCGCGCGGGCACCAAGATGCTGTGCACCAACCCGATCACCGGCAAGCCCGGCGACTCGGCGCCCGCCAGCGCCAATCTCGGATCGCTGATCCCGGACCTGCACCTGCAGTCGGCGCATCTGGAGCCTGGCCGCGTGCCCGCCCGCTGCGACGGGCGCGGCATCCTGACGATCGGCGCCGCCCCGCCGGACTTCGGCCAATATGTGCTGCCGGGGAACAACTATCACGTGTTCGACTACAGCCTGTTCTGGGCCAATGTCCGGGCGGATGCGGCGCGCCGGCTCGCGGCGTTCGAGAAGCGCGGGGGCTGATCAGGCGGCGATCGGTGTCTTCACCCGCCCCGCGGCGATCGCCGCGCGGGCGAGCGCGTCCGCCGCTGCATGCGGAGCCAGTCCCTGCGCTTCGGCATGGTCGAGCACCGCTGCGAGCCGCGACCCCGTCGCCTCGACACGGGCCGCTACCTCCTCCGGCGCCCAGCCGAGATACTCGCCCGCCACGTTGATGATGCCACCGGCGTTCACGACATAATCGGGGGCGTAGAGGATGCCGCGCCGCGCGAGTCGTTCGCCATCCTGCGGGGTCGCCAATTGGTTGTTCGCCGCGCCACAGATCACCGGCGCACGCACCGCGTCGACCGATTCGGCGTGGAACACCTCGCCCAGCGCGCAGGGCGCGAAGACGTCCGCCCGCGCCGCCAGCACCTGCGCGCTCGACGCCACCTCGGCGCCCGTCTCCACCGCCACCCGCGCGACCCGCTCCGAATCGACATCCGCAACGATCAGCCGCGCGCCTGCGGTATGAAGCAACTGCGCCAGCGCGTTCCCGACATGTCCCACGCCCTGGATCGCCACCGTGCAATCGCGCAGCTCGCGCCCCAGGCGGCGGCGCACGGCATGCTCCATCGCCACGAACACGCCGCGCGCGGTATGCGGCGACGGATCCCCGCCCGGCCGACCCTGGCGCTGGACCAGTCCGGCAACGTGCCGCGTCTCGCCGGCTACCACCTCCATGTCCGCGACGCCGGTGCCGACATCCTCTGCCGTGACATAGCGCCCCTCGAGCCGCGCCACCGCCCGACCAAAGGCGCGGAACAACGCCGCGCGATCGAAGTCACCCACCGGCCGCCGCAGCACCGCCTTGGCGCCGCCCAGCGGCAGGCCGGCCAGCGCGTTCTTGTAGCTCATCCCCTCGGCCAGCCGCACCGCATCGGCAAAGGCGGCCTCGCCATCGGCATAGTGCCAGAAGCGGCACCCGCCCGCCCCCGGCCCGAGCACGGTGGAATGCACCGCGATCACGCCGTCCAGTCCGGCCTCGGCATCCTTCAGCATCAACACTTCTTCGACCAGGCTCTCGTCCTGCACCCGCACCACCATCGTGAAACTCCCTTTTCGATGCGGCTAATGTGGCAGGGGTGACGAGGTGATGCTTGCCCTAGTTGGGGCGCCAGAGGCATGTTTTCGGGTTATTTTTACCCAATACGCCTCTATAGTCGCAATATATGACCGATCTTGATCCGCATGAACGCAAAATTCTCCGCGAACTCCAGCAGGACGCGAGCCTCACCACTGCCGAGCTGGCGGAGCGGATCGGCCTGTCCCCCTCCCCCTGCTGGCGCCGGGTCGACCGGCTCGAACGCGAGGGTGTGATCCGCAAGCGCGTGGCGCTGGTCGATCGGCGCAAGGTGGGGCTCAACGCGCACATCTTCGCGCAGGTGAAGCTGAACGCGCATGGCCGCGCCAATCTCGACGAGTTCAGCACCGCGATCCGGGGATTCCCCGAGGTGCTCGATGCCTATGTGCTGATGGGCACGGTCGACTTCATGCTGCGCATCGTCGCCGAGGATATCGACGCCTATGAGCGCTTCTTCTTCGAGAAGCTGAGCAAATTGCCCGGCATCCAGGAAATCAACTCGGTGGTGGCGCTGTCCGAGATCAAGTCGACCACCGAATTGCCGATCTGAGGCCTCGCATGGGCGTCGTCCACGCCCTATAGCCGCGCGGTGATCACGACCATCCCCAGCGACTTCCGCGCCGCCCTGCCGCAGGGCGGCCGCCTGATCGGCCTCGACGTCGGCACCAAGACGATCGGCACCGCGCTCTGCGATGCCGGCTGGAGCTTCGCGAGCCCCGCCCAGCTGATCCGGCGCTCCAAGTTCACCAAGGACAAGGCCGCGCTCGCCGAGCTGATCGCCGCGCAGCAGGTGGTCGGCATGGTAATCGGCCTGCCGCTCAACCTCGACGGCACCGACAGCCCGCGGACCCAGTCGACGCGCGCCTTTGCCCGCAATGTTGAGGACATGGGGCTGCCGATCCTGATGTGGGATGAACGCTGGTCCACGGTCGCCGTGGAACGCACGCTAATCGAACAGGACGCCAGCCGCGCCAAGCGCGCCGAGCTGATCGACAAGATGGCCGCCGCCTATATCCTGCAAGGCGCGATCGATGCGCTTGTGAATACTTGAATATATCAGAAAAAGCCCGGTTGCGGTGACATTCCATTTACTTCGTTTCGCTACCCGATGTGGGACGGAAACGGAGATAGAATATGCTCTCAGTTCTGACCAACACGGCCGCTGCTCAGGCAGTGCGGGCGCTGAATGACGCCACGGCCGACGTGACACTGCACCAGCAGCGAATCACCACGGGCCGCACGGTGAACGGCACCAAGGACGACAGCGCGAGCTACATCATCGCCCAATCCCTCCGCAGCGATGCCGGCGCGCGGCGTGCGATCAGCCAGAACATGGCAAGGGCGAGCTCGGTGCTGGACGTCGCCGCCAGCGGCGCCGAGCGTATCAGCGACTTGGTCAACCAGATCAAGTCGAGGGCGTACGGGTTGACCGGGATTACGGACACCGGCGCCCGCAGCGCGATCTACGAAGACATCAAGGGGCTGGTCTCGCAGATCGACACCGTCGCCAAGTCGGCCGACTTCAACGGCACCAACATGCTCGCCGGCCGCCTGACCCCACATTTCAGCACCAGGACGGAAATCAGAATGACAGGCAGCCAACCGCTGCCCATGTTCGCCTATATGACGGCCCTGCCCAAAAACACGTCGCAAGCCATCATCGGCAGCACCTTCGGCACCAACCAGTCTGGCATCGAACTCGACACGTCCCTCCCCGCCGATGTGGCGACGCCGCCGCCTGCGTCGCTCGATCCGGAAACAGCGATGCAACTTCAACCGGCCACCGTACAAAACGCCGCGGCCACCTTCAGCTATAGTCCGGGTGGGCAGGCAGGGCGGATAGACGTCGCTTTCGACGCGTTCGGCATCGGCGATACTATGGAGGTGCTGCAGAATGGCACGCGGATCGCTGCCACCGGCCAGTCCTATGCCGCCGGAGGCGGGGCGGTCGGACTAGCGACAGCCGTGAGCGGCAAGCAGGTGGTCAGTTTCGATTATGATCCTGCCAAGGGACCATTGACCTTCCGGTTCAACGATGGCGGCGCCGCGCCCGGTACGGCATGGGCAGTCACCGGGATGGCCTTGAGCCCGATCGGCAGCCCGATCGTGACGCCAACCATCACGACGACGCTCAACGGCCCGGACATGCGCTACGATACCTTCGACTACGACGTGACCACCAGCCTCACCGGCGACAAATCGACCGTGCGCTCTCGCGACATCACCGCGCAGGGCCTCGGCCTGGACTCGCTCGATGGGGCCGACGTCAGCACGATCGTCGATAGGGTGACGTGGGCCCAGAGTCAGATCCAATCGGCGCTCAGCCATTTCGGCAGCAAGGCGCGTGCCTTGGACGGCGCCGCGTCGTTCAACTCCAAGCTTGGCGACGTACTCGACGGCGCCGTCGGCAATCTGGTCGACGCCGATCTAGCGAAGGAGTGGGCCGCGCTCCAGGCCGCGCAGATCAAGCAGCAGCTCGCTGCCAAGGCGCTGTCGATTGCCAACGACCAGCCCAAGATCATCCTGTCTCTGTTCGACAAGGTCGCCTGATCAAGAGTCGCGGCCTTGCCTCCCGGCCGTCGCCCCTCTAGGCGGCGGCTTTAATGCAGACCTCCGATCATCGCCCCGGTGCCCAGATACAGGGCAGCGCCGTTTTCCCGCACCGGCACCTCACCGGCATTTCGGGACTCCAGCCGCACGAGATCATGTTCCTGCTCGACGAGGCGGAACAATGGGTCGAGGCCAACCGCAGCCGCGCCAAGAGCGACAAGCGCCTCGAGGGCCTCACCCAGATCAACGCCTTTTTCGAGAACTCGACGCGCACGCTCCTGTCGTTCGAGATCGCCGGCAAGCGGCTCGGCGCCGACGTCGTCAACATGCACGCCGCGCAGAGCAGCGTGAAGAAGGGCGAGACGCTGATCGACACCGCCGTCACCCTGAACGCGATGCGCGCCGACGTGATCGTGATCCGCCACGCCAGTTCGGGCGCGGTGCGGCTGATCGCCGACAAGGTCGACTGCCCGGTGCTCAACGCCGGCGACGGCTGGCACGAGCATCCCACGCAAGCGCTGCTCGACGCCCTCACCATCCGGAGACGTCGAGGCCAGGTGGCAGGTCAACGGGTGGTGATTTGCGGCGACATCCTCCACAGCCGCGTTGCCCGGTCGAACATCCTGGCGCTCACCGCGCTCGCCGCCGAGGTGCGCGTGGTCGCGCCCTCGACGCTGATGCCGCCCGCGATGGACCGGATGTTCGTCACCCCCTTCACCGATTTCGACGCCGCGCTGGAAGGCGCCGACGTGGTGATGATGCTCCGCGTCCAGAACGAGCGGATGGACGGCGGCTACATCCCTTCGACTCGCGAGTTCCACATGCGCTACGGCCTCACCCCCGAACGCCTCGCCCGGGCCAAGCCCGATGCGCTGGTGATGCACCCTGGTCCCATGAACCGCGGCGTCGAGATCGATTCGATCGTCGCCGATCATCCGGAGCGCAGCGCGATCACCGAACAGGTGGAGATGGGCGTGGCGGTCCGCATGGCGTGCCTCGACGTGCTCACCCGGCGCGCCCGCGGCGTGGAGGGCTGGGCATGAGCAGCATCCTCTTCCGCAACGCGCAATTGGTCTGCCCCAAGGGCGGCATCTCGAAGGGCGACCTGCTCGTCCAGGGCGACACCATCGCTGCCGTCGGCCAGGTCGAAGCCCCTGCCGATGCCGAGATCGTCGATGTCACCGGCAAGATACTTGCACCTGCGCTGATCGATCTGGGCGTATTCGCCGTCGACAAGGGCGCCTGCCGTTTCGGCGGGATCGCCCGCGTCGGCCTGATGCCGGACCAGTCGCCGGTGCTCGACGATCCGGGCATCGTCCGCCGTGCCGCCGTTTCAGGCAAGCCCGAACTTTGGGTGCACCCCCTCGCCGCTGCCACGCGCGGACTGGCGGGCGTCGACCTCGCCGAGATCGCGATCAACGCCTCCGCCGGTGCCCGCGCCATTGCGACCGGGCGGCGCTGGATCGCCAATGCCGGCACGATGCGCAAGGCGCTGCTCTACGCACGCGACCTGAACCTCACCGTCGTCACCCATGCCGAGGATGGCGGGCTGGCCGACGGCACCGTCGCGACCGCCGGCGAGACCGCCGCCCGACTCGGCCTGCCGAGCGCACCCGCGATCGCCGAGGCGCTCGCCATCGCCCGCGACCTGATGCTGGCCGAGGAAACCGGCGCCAAGGTCCACTTCCGCCAGGTGACGACGGCGGCCGGCTTCGACTTGATCCGTGCGGCCAAGCGTCGGGGTGTGCACGTGACCTGCGGCATCACGCCCGCCCACCTGCTGCTGTCGGACATTGCGATCAGCGACTTCCGCACCTTCGCCCGCCTCTCGCCGCCGCTGCGCGACGAAAGCGACCGGCAGGCGGCGCTCGCGGCGGTGGCGGACGGGACGATCGACGTGATCGCCTCCGGCCACGATCCCCGCGGCCCCGAGGCGAAGCGCCTCCCCTTCGCCGATGCCGAGCCGGGCATGGCGGGAGCCGAGACGCTGCTCGCCCTGTCGCTGACCCTGGTGCGCGACGGCAAGATCAGCCTCGACAAGCTGTTCACCCTGCTCGCCGCCAATCCGGCGAAGATCCTGGGGCTGGACAGCGGCGCGCTGACGCCCGGACTGCCGGCCGACCTGATCGTGCTCGATCCGGAAACGCCCTGGGTGATCGATGCGCGCAAGATGAACGCGCGCGCCGGCAACACGCCATTCGATCGCCTGCCCACCCAGGGCCGCGTGCTGCAGCTCTACAAGGGCGGCACGCTGGTCTGAGCGATCAGCGCGCTGCGAGGCCGACGCGGGACGCGGGCTTGTACCAGCTCGCCACCGCGTCGCCCGACGCCAGCCGGACGAAGCAGGTGCCGCCACCGGTCTTCACCGCGCGGCACAGCGCGTCGGCATCGTTGCGCGCGAAGCCGCCGACCGACAGGCGATAGGTCGCCACGCCGGTGACGGGCGCCGCTGCCCCCTGGGGCTTGAGACCGTTCAGGGCCGCAACCCGGCCGCTCAGCTTCTGCCAGGCGTCGCGGGCGACACCGGCATTGGCGAAGGCGCCGAGCTGGACGACATAGGGGCCGCTGGCCGCCCGCACCGGCGCGGCCTTTGTGGGGGCAGGCTTGAGGGCTGCGACACGTACCGGCGCGGGCCGCGTGGCCGGAGCAGGCTTGGCGACCGGCGCAGGCTCGGGCGCCGCGATCGGCTCCGGCGTTAGTTGGGGCATGGGCGTCGCGGTGGGCTCGGGCTGGGGTTCCGGTGCCATCGCTACCAGCGCCGGCTGCCTGGCCAATGCCAGCACCGCCGGCTGGCCGGGATCCTGCACCGCCCGCACGCCGAGCAATGCCGCCACCTGATCATAGGCATTGGCCGGCCGGGCGAAGTTCGCCCATTGCAGCATCCGCGCATTGAGCTGGTCGGGCGCCACATCCATCGCGGCGACGGCCTTGGCCTCGCCCCAGCGCCCCGCCAGCGCGAGCGCCAGCGCCAGATTCTGCCGGGTGCGCGCGGTTGCTTCCGACGTGCGGACGGCGGGCGCCAGGATCTCGACGGCCGCGCCCGGATCCCCGGCAAGCGCGGTAGCAAGACCGCGATCGGTCGCCGGGATCTGCGCGGCGTGGGTCTGGAGCAGCGTGCGGGCACCGGCCCAGTCGCCGGTACCGATGCTCGCCAGCGCCAGGTTGAGCGCGACGCGGCCATTGTCCGGATCGAGCGCCAGCGAATCGCGCAGCGCCTGTGCGGCGGCAGTGAAGCGGCCGGCGAGCAGATAGGCCTGGCCGAGCAGCGCGCGATAATCGGCACGCTGCGGGTCGTTCGCCACCGCCTCCTCGGCACGGGCGACCGCCATATCGGCCTTTCGGGCGGCGAGCGCCTTCTGGGCGGCGCGCGCAGCGTGCGCGGCTTTCTTGGCGTTGGGCGCGACGCTGGCGAAAGCCGCGCCATGCACCACCACCCCGGTGGCGGCGGTGCCGCCGAGCGCAAGCAGTGCCGCGCCGATCGTAAGCAGTGTACGCGACGTCATAGGCATTCCCGTCCCTCCGTCGCAGCAAGGTGATGCGCGAGCGGTTCCAGTTCGGCCATCTCGGCCAGCATCGTGTCGATCGCCTCGGTCACCAGTTGCTGGGCCGAGCGCCCGGTGACGGCAGCGGCCAGTCGCAGCCGAAGACGCCGCGCCGGATCGAGCCGCAGCGTGAACGCCGCTTTTTCCTTGGTCGCGCGGGCGGTGTGGGCGAGATGCTGCGCCAGCGCATCGGGCCGCGCCGCCGCCGCACCGAGGGCGAGCGCCGACTTGCGCGCCAGCCCCTTGCGGGCGAGCAGGCCCGCGCTCAGCGCGGCCGTCGGCTTGGAAGTGTCGCGCATCGCGATCAGCTTACCACCCGGCGACCGAAGCCGCCGGCGGGGCGCGCCGCCGCGAACGGAGCCGCAGCAGCCGGCGCCGCGAACACGGTGCGGCGGAAATTCTTCTCGAGCCGGTCCGAGACATAGCTCCACAGGCTCTCGACCTCGGCGGCCGACTTGCTTTTGGCATCGACCTCCATCACCGTCCGCCCGTCGATCATCGAGGCGGCGAAATCGGTGCGGTGGTGGAGCATGATCGGCGCGACCGTGCCGTGCTGCGACAGCGCCAGCGCCGCCTCGGTGGTGATCCGGGCGTTCTGGGTGGCCGCGTTGACCACGAACAGCAGCGGCTTGTGGGCGCGCTCGCAAAGCTCCACCGTTGCGCCCACGGCGCGCAGGTCATGCGGGCTGGGGCGCGTGGGGATGACGATCAGCTCGGCGAGCTGAACGACGGTGAGAATCGCCTGGGTGATGGCGGGCGGGGTATCGATCACCACCAGCTTGAAGCCCTGCTGGCGCAGCACCTCGATATCGGCAGCGAGCCGCGCCACGCTGGTCTGTGCCAGCGCCGGCAGTTCGGCCTCGCGCTCGTTCCACCAATCGGTGAGCGAGGCCTGCGGATCCAGATCGATCATCGCCACCGGCCCGGCGCCGCTCCGCTGCGCCTGCACCGCGAGATGGCCGGACAAGGTCGTCTTGCCCGATCCACCTTTTTGCGAAGCCAGCGCCAGGACGCGCATCTACCCTCTCGACATCTACGAAACCGCCCGTCTGCTTGGCACGGGTGCGGATAAGATCGAGTTAACGCAGCGCACGGAACTCGCTAAGCCACGGCGCTCGCGTCGGAACGACCGACCAAGAGGGGGATTCGTCATGCGCCTACCTGCCGCCCTGTTGCTCCTGGCGAGCCTCGGCCTGTCTGCCCCCGCCTCGGCGCAGAACGCGGCGGTGCAGGCCGGGGTGGAGGCCTATAACCGCGGCGACTATGCCGCCGCGATGCAGGCCTGGCGCCGGGCGGCCGACAAGGGCGACGCCGACGCGCAGTACAATATCGGCCAGATCTACAAGCTGGGCCGCGGCGTACCCGTCGACCTAGCCGAGGCGGAGAAATGGTATCGCCTGGCCGCGCTGCACGGGCACGAGCTGGGCGAGGCGAACTACGGCATGCTGCTGTTCGAGAACGGCAAGCGCGAGGAAGCGGTGCCGTGGCTCGAACGCGCCGTGGCGCATGGCGAGCCCCGCGCGCAATATCTGCTGGGCGTGATGCTGTTCAACGGCGACGGGGTCGCGAAGAACTGGGTGCGCGCCTATGCGCTGATGCTGCGCGCCTCGGCGGGCGGGCTCGACGCCGCGACGCGCACGCTGGAGCAGATGGACCAGTATATCCCCCTCGCCGATCGTCAGGCGGGCAAGACGCTGGCGAGCCGCTACGCGAAGGACGAGCATGCATCCGCGCCCGCCGGAAGCGCGCCGGCGCGGGGCCCGGCGCTCAGTGCCGACGCCACCCTCGACACCGCGCAGCCCGCGCGCTCCTCCGCCCGCATGCCGCGCCCGCCGCGTGCCGATCCGGCCAAGCCGGCAGTTGCGTCCGCAGGGGCCGCCGGCCCGTGGCGGCTGCAGCTCGGCGCCTTCGCCACCCCGGGCAATGCCGAGAAGCTCTGGGGCCAGGTCCGCCCGCGCTTTCCCGGCCGCCAGGCCTTCTATCCCAAGTCGGGCGCGCTCACCCGGCTGCTGGTCGGGCCGTTCGCCACCAAGGCGGACGCCGAAAAAGCCTGTGGCGCGATCAAGCCCTGCATGGCAGTCCAGCGATAGAGGGAGATCCACCATGCAACGCCACATTCTCGTCGCCGGCGCCCTGTTCGCCTTCGCGCTGCCCGCCCATGCGCAATCGGGCGAGGAGGATGACGGGCCGCGGCGCACGCGCGTCGCCATTGGCGCGCAGGTGGTGCCCAGCTACCCCGGCGCCGATCACAACGCGGTGCGGCCGCTGTTCGATTTCGCGAGCGCGCGCGGATCTGCCCAGTTCGACTATGAAGCGGCCGACGAAAGCCCCAACGTCACGCTGTATCACCGTGACGGCCTCGAGGCAGGCATCGCCGTGGGCCTGCAAAGCGCTCGCACCCGCAAGCGCGCCGGCGCGGACCTGACCAAGGTCGGCTTCACCGTCGAGCCCGGCGTCTTCGTCGGCTATTATCTGGTGCCGCAGCTGCGCGCCTATGGCGAGCTCCGCCAGGGGGTGAACGGGCACGAAGGCGCCGTCGGCTTTGTGGGGCTGGACTATGTCCAGCGCGATGGCGATCGCTGGCTGCTGGCGGTGGGCCCGCGAGTGATGCTCTCGGACACAAAGTACCGGCGTGCCTATTTCGGCGTGAGCCAGCGCGATGCGGCCGCGGTCGGCATCCCGGTGTACCGGGTCGGTGACAATCCCGTGCACAGCGTCGGCCTCGCGGCGACGGGCTTGCGCCAGCTGACCCCGCGCTGGGGCCTATACAGCTACCTCGCCTATGACCGGCTGACCGGCGACGCCGCCCGCTCGCCGATCACCCAGCGGCTGGGATCGAAGAACCAGTTCTCGGGCGGCCTCGCGCTCAGCTACACTTTCGGGCGCGGGGTCCGCTAAGTCCTCAGGCGGTGACCCACTCGGCGCGGGCGATGCCCTGGGCATAGAGCAGCGCCGTCAGGTCGCCATGATCGATCCGCGCGCCTGCCGCAGCCGCCACGATCGGCTTGGCATGATAAGCGACGCCGAGCCCCGCCTTGCGGATCATCGCCAGGTCGTTGGCGCCGTCGCCCACCGCCATGGTCTGCTCGGGCGCGAGGCCCAGCTCCGCCATCGCGCCGAGCAGGGTGGTTTCCTTGGTGCTGCTGTCGACGATGGGCTTGGTGACCGTGCCGGTGAGCTTGCCGTCCTCGATCTCGAGCACATTGGCGATGCGCCGGTCGAAGCCGATGCGGGTACCGACCGGCTCGGCAAAGCGGGTGAAGCCGCCGGACACGAGGATGGTATGGGCTCCGCGCGCCCGCATCGTCTTCACCAGCGCTTCGGCGCCGGGCATCAGCCGCACGCGTTCTTCCAGGCACTGGTCGATGGCGCTCTCCGAAAGTCCCTTGAGCAACGCGACGCGGGCATCGAGCGCGGCGGCGAAATCCAGCTCGCCGCGCATCGCCCGCTCGGTCACCTCGGCGATCTGCGGCTTGATGCCGGCATAGTCGGCGAGTTCGTCGATGCATTCGACGGTGATCATCGTCGAATCCATGTCGGCGACGAGCAGCTTCTTCTCGCGGTGTGCTGCGGGCTGGATGACCAGATCGGTCCGGTCGAAATGCGGCGCCAGGACACCGGCTGCCCAATCTGGATCTTCCGCGAAATGGATGTCGGCAGCCCGACCCTCATCGAGCCAATTCCAGCTGCGGACCTCGCAGAGCGGATGCATCTTCCCGATCGCATCCAAAATATCGCGTTCGACGATCGATTCGGCTGCTATCAGCGTCGCAATGAACATGATTTCCCCTGGGCTACCGCGCGTGGCGCTCATTGCAGGGCCGACGGCCAGCGGCAAGTCTGCGCTGGCGCTCGCGCTCGCCGAAAAGCATCGCGGCACCGTGATCAACGCGGATTCGATGCAGGTCTATGCCGATCTCCGCATTCTCACCGCCCGCCCGTCGCAAGAAGAGGAAGCCCGCGCCCCCCACCGGCTGTTCGGCCATATCGACGGCGCCGAAGCGTGTTCCGCCGCCCGCTGGGCCGCCGAGGCGCGCGCCGCGATCGCCGAGGCCCATGCCGAGGATCGCCTGCCGATCCTGGTCGGCGGCACCGGCCTCTACCTGCGCACGCTGATCGACGGCATCGCGCCGATCCCGGAAATCGACCCCGCGATCCGCGCCGAGGTCCGCGCGCTCCCCGTCGCCGAGGCCCATGCCGCCCTCACCCTCGCCGACCCGGCCGCGGCGGCGCGGCTCAACGCCACCGACACCACCCGCGTCGCCCGCGCGCTGGAGGTGATCCGCTCCACCGGCCGCACCCTCGCCGACTGGCAGGATCGGCGCGAGGGCGGGATCGGCGACAGCGTCCACCTTGCGCCGCTGATCCTGCTGCCCGACCGGGACTGGCTCGGTGAACGGATCGACCGCCGCTTCGGCACGATGCTGGCGACCGCCGAAGAGGAGGTCCGCACACTGCTCGCGCGAACCGATATCCCGTCCGACGCGCCCGTGCTGCGCGCGATCGGCGTAGAGGAAATCGGCAGAGTCCTGCGCGGCGCATGGAGCGCGGATAGGGCGCTCGCCGCGGGGGCCACCGCCACCCGCCAATATGCCAAGCGCCAGTACACCTGGTTCCGCCGCCAGCCTCCCGGGGGATGGGAGGTGACGACGGAGACAGATACATACACAAACCTGAGCCAAATTGAAAGGAAATTATTTCCTTAGGGGTTGACGCATCATTTTCGTGCGGGTAGCAGCGCCACTCCGACGGCATTGTCCGTTCTGTACACCATTTTTGATTGCGTGGAGGCAAAGGTGACCGAGAAGAGCGGCGCAGACATCCTGATCGAGGCATTGACCGACCTCGGGGTGGAAGTCGTGTTCGGCTATCCGGGCGGTGCCGTGCTTCCGATCTATGACGCCCTGTTCAAGCAGGACCGGATCAAGCACATCCTGGTCCGCCACGAACAGGCCGCCACCCACGCCGCCGAGGGCTATGCCCGCTCGACCGGCAAGCCGGGCGTCGTCCTCGTCACCTCGGGCCCGGGCGCGACCAACGCGATCACCGGCATCACCGACGCGCTGATGGATTCGATCCCGATGGTCGTCATCACCGGCCAGGTTCCCACCGCGCTGATCGGCACCGATGCCTTCCAGGAAGCGGACACGGTCGGCATCACCCGCCACTGCACCAAGCATAATTACCTGGTGAAGCGGCCCGAACTGCTGGGCGCGACCGTCCATGAGGCGTTCCACATCGCCACCTCGGGCCGCCCCGGTCCGGTGGTGATCGACATCCCCAAGGACGTCCAGGTCGCCACCGCGCGCTACGAGGCGCCGGGCCCGATCCAGCACAAGACCTATCGCCCGACCACCGAACCCGATGCGGCCAAGATCCAGGAAGCGGTCGACATGCTCGCCGCCGCAGAACGCCCGATCTTCTATACCGGCGGCGGCATCATCAATTCGGGCCCCGAAGCCACGCGGCTGCTGCGCGAGCTGGCGGCACTCACCGGCGCGCCGGTCACCTCGACGCTGATGGGCCTGGGCGCCCTGCCCGCCTCGTCGGACCAGTGGCTGGGCATGCTCGGCATGCACGGCACCTACGAGGCCAACATGGCGATGAACCAGGCCGACCTGATCATCGCGGTCGGATCGCGCTTCGACGATCGCGTCACCGGGCGGCTGGATGCCTTCGCGCCGAACAGCCGCAAGGTTCACATCGACATCGATCGCTCCAGCGTGAACAAGAATGTCCGCGTCGATTTGCCGATCATTGCGGACTGCGCGCGGGCGCTCGACGCGATGGTGGAGAGCTGGAAGGCGCGCGGCCACCCCAAGCCCGATCTCGCCGAATGGTGGAGCCGCATCCAGGGCTGGCGCGCGCGCCGCTGCCTCGACTTCCCCGAGGCGGGCGAGACGATCATGCCGCAGCGGGCGATCCGTGCGCTGTACGAGGCGACCAAGTCGCGCGCGCCGATCATCACCACCGAGGTCGGCCAGCACCAGATGTGGGCAGCCCAGCATTTCGGCTTCGAGGCGCCCAACAAGTGGCTGACCAGCGGCGGCCTCGGCACGATGGGCTATGGCCTGCCCGCCGCGATCGGTGCGCAGCTGGGCAATCCGGACGCGCTCGTCATCGATATCGCCGGCGAAGCCTCGATCCAGATGAACATCCAGGAACTGGCGACCGCGACCCAGTACCGCCTGCCGGTGAAGATCTTCATCCTCAACAACGAATATATGGGCATGGTACGCCAGTGGCAGGAGCTGACCTACCAGTCGCGCTATTCGGAGAGCTATTCGGATGCGCTGCCCGACTTCGTGAAGCTGGCCGAAGCCTATGGCTGGAAGGGCATCCGCATCGAGACGCGCGCGGAGCTGGACGACGGCATCCAGGCGATGCTCGACCATGACGGCCCGGTGCTGGTCGATTGCCGCGTGGCGAAGCTGGCCAACTGCTTCCCGATGATCCCGAGCGGCGCGGCGCACACCGAGATGCTGCTCCAGGCGAGCGAAGTCTCCGGCGAGATGGACGACGAGGCCAAAGCGCTGGTTTGATGGTACAGGAAACAATCCTCCCCGGCACGGGGAGGGGGACCGCGGCCGCAGGCCGTGGTGGAGGGGGGCCTCCACAAGCGACTAGCCCGCGGAGAGCCCCCTCCACCGTCGCTTCGCGCCGGTCCCCCTCCCCGTTCCGGGGAGGATCAAAGAGGTAACGATGCACATCAAGGAAGAAGCCATCGAGCGCCACACGCTGGCGGTCATCGTCGATAACGAGCCCGGCATCCTCGCGCGGATCGCCGGCCTGTTCACGGCACGCGGCTACAATATCTCGTCGCTCACCGTGTCCGAGATCAGCGACGACGATCTGATCAGCCGGATCACCATCGTCACCTTTGCCTCGGCCCCGGTGATGGAGCAGATCATCGCCCAGCTGGAGCGGCTGGTGCCGGTGCACAAGGTGGTCGACCTGACCACCAAGGGCGAGCATGTCGAGCGCGAGCTGGCGCTGGTGAAGGTGGTCGGCACTGGCGATCACCGGATCGAGGCGCTGCGCCTCGCCGAAGTGTACCGCGCCCGCGTGGTCGATGCGACGATCTCCAGCTTCGTGTTCGAAGTGACCGGCACGATCGACAAGATCGACAAGTTCGTCGAGTTGATGCGCGAAGTGGGGCTGATTGAAGTCGCCCGCACCGGTATCGTCGCGATCTCGCGCGGCCGAGAGCCGGCCTGACATTTTCCGCGCATCCGCGCACCGCAGATTTGAAAGGGAAGAATACCACCATGCGTGTCTATTATGATCGCGACGCCGATCTGAACCTGATCACCGACAAGAAGATCGCCATCCTCGGCTATGGCAGCCAGGGCCATGCCCATGCGCAGAATCTGCGCGATTCGGGCGTCAAGGACGTCGCGATCGCGCTCCGCCCGGGTTCGGCCTCGGCCGCCAAGGCGGAAGCCGCCGGCTTCAAGGTGCTGCCGAACAAGGAAGCGGCGGCCTGGGCCGACATCCTGATGATCCTCGCGCCCGACGAGCACCAGGCCGCGATCTACGAGAACGACCTCAAGGGCAATCTGAAGCCGGGCGCAGCGCTCGCCTTCGCCCACGGCCTCAACATCCATTTCGGCCTGATCGAGGCGCCCAAGGACATCGACGTGATCATGATCGCGCCGAAGGGCCCCGGCCACACCGTGCGCAGCGAATATGTGCGCGGCGGCGGCGTGCCCTGCCTGATCGCGGTGCACCAGGATGCCTCGGGCAATGCGCATGACGTGGCGCTTGCGTACGCTTCGGGCGTCGGCGGCGGTCGTTCGGGCATTATCGAGACCAACTTCCGCGAAGAGTGCGAAACCGATCTGTTCGGCGAGCAGGCCGTGCTGTGCGGCGGCGCGACCGCGCTGGTCCAGGCCGGCTTCGAGACGCTGGTCGAGGCGGGCTATGCCCCCGAAATGGCCTATTTCGAGTGCCTCCACGAACTCAAGCTGATCGTCGACCTGATGTATGAGGGCGGCATCGCCAACATGCGCTACTCGATCTCGAACACAGCCGAATATGGCGACATCAAGACCGGCCCGCGCATCATCACCGAAGAGACCAAGAAGGAAATGAAGCGCGTGCTGGCGGACATCCAGTCGGGCCGCTTCGTCAAGGACTTCGTGCTCGACAACCGCGCCGGCCAGCCCGAGCTGAAGGCCAGCCGCATCGCCGCCAAGCGCCACCAGATCGAGCAGGTCGGCAGCGAGCTGCGCGCGATGATGCCGTGGATCGGCGCGAACAAGCTGGTCGATCAGTCGAAGAACTGATCAGACACGGAAACCTTGGGTTGCCGGCTGCGCACTAGCAATGCGCGGCCGGCGGCCTCATTACGGGAGCGACGCAACCACCCGAAGGGAACATCCATGCGCGCTCTCCTTGCTCTCGCCCTTTTCGCGGCCGCCCCGGTCGCTTTCGCCCAGGAACTGCCCGGCCAGGCCGACGCTGCCCGCGTTCCCGCCGGCACCTATGCGGTCGATACCGGCCACACCCAGGTCGACTTCACCGTCAACCATTTCGGCTTCAGCCAGTTCACCGGCCAGGTGGGCGGCACCACCGGCTCGCTGACCATCGACCCGGCCAAGCCGAACGACGCCAAGCTCGACATCACCATCCCGACCAGCGGCATCGTCACCACCGTCGCGGCGCTCGACAAGCACCTCGCTTCGCCGGACTTCTTCGACGCGGCCAAGTATCCGACGATCCGCTTCGTCTCGACCAAGGTCGTGGTGAGCGGCACCAAGGCGCAGATCACCGGCGACCTGACGCTGCACGGCGTCACCAAGCCCGTCACGCTCGACACCACGCTGGTCGGCGCAGGCACCAACCCGATGATGAAGAAGCTGAACTTCGGCTTCGAAGCCACCACCACGATCAAGCGCAGCGACTTCGGCATGGACAAGTACGTCCCCTTCGTCTCGGACGAAGTGAAGCTGCACATCAACGCGGCGTTCTCGGCAAAGTAATCCGCACGCCCGTCATGCCAGCGAACGCTGGCATCTCCTTCCACGCGCCGTTCGGCACGTGGCGGGAGACCCCGGCTTTCGCTGGGGTGACGGATGCGGAGAACAGTCCATCTCCACCAACTAAACCCTTGGTCTAGTTGCCTCCGCCTCCTGCCTGCGCCAACAACGGGGCAGGCAGGAGGACGGAATGCAGGACCAGGAAGGCCGCGACGGTGCCAAGCGCGTCGAGGCGTTTTCCGATGGCGTGATCGCCATCATCATCACGATCATGGTGCTGGAACTGCACGCACCGGAACTGCCAGGGCTCGGCGCCCTGCTGCGACAATGGCCGGTGTTCCTCGCCTATGGGCTCAGCTACGCCTATGTGGCGATCTACTGGGTCAACCATCACAAGCTGTTCCAGTTCGCCACCCGCGCCGGCAATGCGCTGCTCTGGTCGAACATCGTGCTGCTGTTCACGCTGTCGCTCGTACCCTTCGCCACCGCGTATCTCGGCGAGCAGCATTTCAGCCGCGAAGCGACGCTGCTCTACATGCTGGTGATGCTGCTGCCGTCCTTTGCCTATAACTGGCTGCAGCGGGTGATCCGCCGCACCGGCGCGCAAAGCCCCGCCGCGCACGCCTATCATCGCCGCACGCTGCGCAAGGGCACGGTCGCCTGCCTGCTCTATCTCGGCGGCCTCGCGGTCGCGACGGTTTCGCCGACGGCAGGGCTGGCCTGCGCCGCGCTGGTCGCGCTGCTCTGGTGCCTCGCCGACGGCCCGCTCGACCGCCTGTTCGGGCGCTGATCAGAAGCCGATCTTCGCCCGCACCCCATAAAAGCGCGGCGTGCCCGGATAGCCGGCATAATTGCCGTTCTGCTCGGGGACGCCGAAGCCGGTGATGTAGTAGAACTGGTTGGTGAGGTTCTCCACCCAGAAGGTCAGGCTGCGCCGCCCGTCGGGGCTCTGCACGCCCACCGCCGCCGAAATCAGCGGATAGCCCTGGTTGTAGAGTATGTTGCGGCCGTTCGCGTCCGGTGGGCTGGAGGGGATGTTGACCTCGCTGTTGTAGCGCATGTCGACATGGAGCAGCCCGTTGATCCCCTTCGCGATCGGCGGCGTCCAGGTGCCGGCGACGGTGACCGTGTGGCGCGGCTGGTTGTCGACCTGCAGATTGCCCTTGCCGACCAGCGGCGTGCCGGCGAAGTTCCTGCCGTCGTCATCATAGCGCGCATCGATGAAGCTGTAGCCCAGCTGGAAGACCAGCGACCGCGCCGGCTGGAGCGTCGCCTCCGCCTCCACGCCCTTGCTGGTCGTTTTCGGCACGTTCTGCACCACGAAGTTGGTGCCGCTGAACACCAGGCTCTGCAGATTGTAGAACTTCGAATAGAAGCCGGCGAGGTTGAGGGTGAACTGGCGGCTGAACTGCGTCTTCAGCCCCAGTTCGAAGGCGTCCACCGTCTCCTTCGAGAAGTGCAGGTCGCCCGCCTGCGCCCCATTGCCGCCGAGCAGGACGGAGTCGAACGTCGCCTGGTCGAGATTGTAGCCGCCCGACTTGTAGCCGCGGTCATAGCTCGCATAGCCGAGCACGCGCGGGCTGAACTTGTAGGCGAGCTTCACCGTGCCGGTCAGCTGGTCCTCGCTGCGCTTGTCGGCATAGGCGCCGTTGAACTCGCTGTTCACCGCCGGATTGCAGCTGAGCAGGAACAGGTTGTTGAACAGCCCCGGCACCTGGCGGAGGATGTTGGCGTACGCTGCTGCGGCTGCGTTGCCGGTCCGCGCCTGGTTGAAGAAGCTGCAGGCGCCGGTGGTGCTGTTGATCGTGGCGGTCAGGTCCTTGGTCTCGTGGTTCCAGCGCGCGCCGAGCGTCAGCGAGAGCTTGTCGGTGAGGTTGACGATGTTGTGGGTGAACAGCGCGAAGGCGTTGGTCTTGACCCGGAAATCATCATTGTTGTTGCCCTGTCCGGGGATGTTGCCCGGCAGCGGCTGGAGCGCGAGCGCGGCAAGGCCGGGCACCACCGGAATGCCCGGGATCGGCGCGGTGCCGGCCTGGGCGCGGAACAGCGTCACCAGCGGCGCGAGCTGGCCATAGGCGGCGGGCGGTGCCGCGGGGTTGAGCAGCACCTGCCCGAAGGTCGGCACCCCTGCCCCCAGCGATCCGTAGAACTGCACCGGCGTGCCGAACAGCGGCCGCAGCTGCGCCGAGAAGATCGAGTCGACATAGCGGTTGGAGTCGTTGCCTGTCCGCACCGTATCGCGCAGGCGGTTGCTTTCGTTGAGGTAGAAGCCGCCGACCAGCCAGTCGAGCTTGCCGCCCAGCGCCGATCCCTGCAGCCGCACTTCCTGGGTGAAGTCGGTCAGCTGGTTGCGATAGCCGTCGCGATAGGCGCGATCGATGCCCGAATAGTCGATGTCCTGCGATCGCAGCACCCGCCAGCGGCGATACGCGGTGATGGAGGTCAGCTTGGCGCCGCCCAGATCCCAGTTCAGCTCGCCCGAGACGCCATAGTCGCGCACCTTCTCGCGATAGTCGCGGTTGGGCGAGAAGGCTTGGATGCGGTCGCTCGGCGCGCCGGTGTAGAGCCCCGTCAGGCCCTGCGCCGCCGCGATCCCCTGGATCACCGGCGCGAGCGCCCCCCGCGCCACCGAGACCGCGCCGCAGCAATGCTCGTCGGTTTCGTAATAGTCGCCGATCAGCCGGAAGGTCACCGGGCCGCCATCGAACAGCGCTTGCCCGCGCACCAGCCAGCGATTGAGATCGTTCAGCGCGCGGTTGCTGTTGGCGTCCGCAATATAGCCGTCGCGCTTGCGATAGGCGCCGTCCAGCCGCAGCGCGATCTTGTCGGCGACCGGACCGGTCACCGCGCCCCGCACTTCATAGGCGTTGTAGTTGCCATAGCCCGCCTCGACATAGCCGCCGGTCTCGAACCTGGGCTGGGCGGTGAAGATGCTGAGCGCGCCCGCCGAGGTGTTGCGGCCGAACAGCGTGCCCTGCGGCCCGCGCAGGATCTCCACCCGCTCCAGCTCCGGCAGCTCCGAAATCGCGACGCCCGAGCGCGAGCGGAACACGCCGTCGATGAACACGCCCACCGCCGGCTCGAACCCCGGATTGTCACCGCCGGTGGTGATGCCGCGGATATAGATGGTGGTGCCGGTCGCCGAGGACTGGCCGGTCGAGGATTGCAGCGAGGGCGCCAGCTGTTCGAGGTCCCGGACATTGTCGACGCCGGCATTTTCCAGCAGTTGCGGGCTGATCGCGGTGATCGCCACCGGCACGTCCTGCACCGTCTCGTTGCGGCGGGTGGCGGTGACGATGATCTCGTTGGCCGAAACATATCCCTGATCCTGTGCCGCCGGGGGTGTGGCCCCCTGCCGGTCCTGTGCCGCTGCGGAATAAGGTGCGGCCAGCGCCAGCATCACTGCCGACGCGCCGAGCAGATCGCCCTTCGTCATGGTCCTTGCTCTCCCTGGCCGCCCCGATCTTGCGCCGGTCGCGACTTTGCTGTTTTTGCAGGTTCAAGCTAACGCCGGGCTTTTCCGGAGGTCAACGAGCAAACGTTGCCAAAGCGGCGGGAAATCAAGGTCTTCCGCGGCTTTCGGCGAACCGGTCTCAAGGTCTTCGGACGAAGCACGCTTGCCGTAAGGGAAAGCGAACCGGCGATCGAAAGGACGAATGATGCACGATCACGCCAATGATCCCGACGACGGCGATCTCGTCGCCCCTGCGCCCAAGATCCCGGTGCCCGAGGACGTGGCCGAGGCGATCCGCACGCTGCTCCGCTGGACCGGCGACGATCCCGCGCGCGAGGGCCTGCTCGACACGCCCCAACGCGTTGCCCGCGCCTGGAAGGAATATTGCGCCGGCTATGCCGAGGATCCCGCGCACCACCTCTCGCGCGTGTTCGAGGAAGTGGGCGGCTATGACGAGATCGTGCTGTTGAAGGACATTCCCTTCCAGTCACATTGCGAGCACCACATGGCACCGATTACCGGCAAGGCTTCGATCGCCTATCTGCCCAGGAACCATGTTGTCGGCATTTCCAAACTCGCGCGTGTGCTCCACGCCTTCGCTCGCCGACTGCAGGTGCAGGAACGGCTCACCTCGCAGGTGGCCGACTGCATCTGGAACAACCTGCACCCGCAAGGGGTCGCCGTGGTGATCGAGGCGCAGCATGGCTGCATGACCGGACGCGGCGTACGCACGCCCGGCGTGGGCATGGTCACCAGCCGGATGATGGGCGTGTTCCGCGAGGACGAGCGCAGCCGGGCCGAAGTGCTCAAGCTGATGGGCTATTGATGCCGGGGCGGGTGCTGGTAACCGGCGGCGCGCGCCGTATCGGCGCGGCGATCTCCCGCGGCCTCGCCGCACGCGGCTGGGCCGTCGCCGTCCACCACCATCACTCGCCGGCCGAAGCGGAAGCGTTCGTCGCCGATCTGCGCGGGACCGGCGCGACCGCGGCGATGGTCTGCGCCGAACTCGCGGATCCCGCCGCACCGGTTGCACTGGTGGCGGCCTGCCGCGACGCGCTGGGCGGGCCACTGGATGCCGTGGTCAACAACGCCTCCCTGTTCGCCTATGACCAGCCGCCGATCGCGGACTATGCCCTGCTCGATCGGCACATGCACGTGAACCTGGCCGCCCCCGTCGGGTTGGCGATGGCCCTCGCAGACCAGCCGGACCTGGCAGAGGGGGCCGTGGTCAACCTGCTCGACCAGAAGGTGGGCAATCTCAACCCGGACTTCTTCAGCTACACCTGCTCGAAGCTGGCCCTGCAGGGCGCGACGCACATGCTCGCGCAGAAGCTGGCGCCGCGGGTGCGGGTGAACGCGGTGTCGCCCGGCCTCACCCTCCCCAGCCTCGACCAGACCGAGGAGGAGTTCGCCCGAACCGGCACCCAGAACCTGCTGCGCCGCACGGTCGACCCGGCGGACATCGCGGCGACCATCGCCTATCTGCTCGAAAGCCGAAGCGTGACCGGGCAGAACATCTTCGTCGATTGTGGCCAGCATTTTCTCGCGCGCGACAGCGACGTGATGTTCGAAGGACGAGAGTACCGCCCCGATGCCTGACTATATGATCCACCTCGACGCGCTCGAAGTTTCGATGGGGCTCGGGATCCACCCGGAGGAGCGCGCGAATCCCCAGCGCGTGCGCATCGACGTGTCGATGACGTGTCGCTATGCGGCCGTCCCCGAAGACCGTATCGACGCCGTCGTCGATTACGACTTCCTGCGGACCGGCATCCACGCCCTTGTGCAGTCTCGGCATTTCGAATTGCAGGAAGTGCTGTGCGAGGACGTTGCTGCGCTGGCGCTGCGGGACCCGCGCGTCGTGCAGGTGCGCGTCCGCTCGATGAAACAGGATGTTTACCCGGACGCGCGCGTCGGCTGCGAAATTATACGTACTCTTACGAATATGCAGGAATAATCCTGAATCGGGGCGCTCGCCCCAATCCTCTCCCCTATAATCTAGCGAAGGACCTTCCTTGGCGGACGTCCAGTGGGGATCGGTGTGCCTGTCACCAGAGGATCGTGAATGTCGATTGCAAGCTTCGTTCGCAACAGCGCCTTGGCCATGATGGCGATCCTGCTCGCGGGCGGGCTGCTGGCGGCGTGGCGCCTCGACCGTATCCGCATGGGTGGCGAAATGCCGGTGCGGCAGCAACTCAACGCCGATCTGATCGCGGACATCCTTCCCCCGCCCGAATATATCATCGAGCCCTATCTCGAAGCGACGCTGATTGCCCGCAACCCGGAGACCGTCGGCCAGCATGCCGAACGTCTGGCGGACCTGCACAAGCAGTATGACGAGCGCAACCGCTTCTGGCAGACCGCCCCTGTCGGCGAGGATCTGCGCGGCCAGCTGCTGCAGCAGGCGCATCCCGCCGCACAGAAGTTCTGGGCCGAAGTCGAAACGGGACTGTTGCCCGCCGCGCAAAAGGGCGATCGCGCCGCCATCGAGAGCAGCTATGCCAAGCTGAGCGCCCTCTACACCACCCACCGCGCCGCCATCGACAAGCTGGTGGCGATGGCGAACGACGCTCAGGTGCGGATCAAGGCCAAGGGCGATTTCGAATTCTATCTGGCGATCACCATCGTGGCGGTGCTGGCGCTGATCGTCGCCGGCCAGGCGGTCCATTTCTACGTGACCATGTATCGGCGCGTGCTGGAGCCGATCGGCACGCTCTCCGCCCTCACCGATCGCCTCGCCCGCGGCGAGGTGGCGGCGATCCCGTACCAGGACCGGACCGACGAAATGGGCCGTATCGCCTGCGGTCTCGAGCATTACCGCGCCGCCGCCGCCGCGCAGACCGAGGCCGACGCGCGCAAGCTCGCCGAGCAGCGTGAAGTTACCGAGGTGCTCGGCAACGGCCTGCTCGCGCTGCGCGAAGGCGACCTGACCCGCACGATCGATCAACGCTTCCCCGTCGAATATGAGGTGCTGCGCGAGAGCATCAACGAGGCGATCGCCTCGCTGCGCGCCCGCATCCAGCTGGTCAGCGAAAGCGCGGAGAATATCCGCTCGACCTCGAGCGAGATCGCGCACGGCTCCGAGGATCTGGCGCAGCGCACGGAAAAGAGCGCGGCGAATCTTGCGCAGGCGACCGAGGCATTGACCAAGATCGAGGAGCGCCTGCGCGCGACGATGATCGCGGCCGACAATACGGTGAAGCGCGCCGGCGAAGCCACCACGGCGCTGCGCGAAGGCCGCGGCACTACCGCCCGCGCCGTGCAGGCGATGGATCGCGCCAGCGGTAGCGCCAAGAATATCGACGGTGTGATCGAGGGCCTGGACAAGATCGCCTTCCAGACGCGCGTGCTTGCGATGAACGCCGCGGTCGAGGCCGGCCGTGCCGGCGAGGCAGGCCGCGGCTTCATGGTCGTCGCCGACCTCGTCGCCGCCCTCGCCCTGCGCGCCGAGGATCAGGCCAAGCAGGCCCGCGACATGCTGAGCGAAACGCAGGTCGACATCATCCAGGCCGCCGATGCGGTGCACGACACCGATACCGCGCTCGACACCATCTCGGGCGATGTCGAGGCCGTACACGACCTGATCGCCGCGATCGACCATGACAACCATGCCCAGTCGGCAGCGGTCACCCAGGTCGCGACCGCGATGAAGTCGATGGATCTCGTCACGCAGCAGAACGCGGCGATGGTGGAGGAAACATCGGCAGCGATCCGTAATCTCTCCGGCGAGGTGAACGCGCTTGCCCAGCGCGCCGGCGCCTTCCGTTTCCAGCGGACCGGCGGGCGCGGTCGCGGCGTCGCGCCCGCGCCCGAGCGCGAATTCGCCACGATGCACTGACCGGCCGTCCGAACGGTTTGACCTGCAGGGCGTGCATCCGCAGCATGGGACGATCCGGGAGGGATCGCCATGCTCATCATTCTACCCCTGCTCGCGCAGCTGCAGGATGTCACCGCACCTCCGGCCGGTACGTCTGCGCCCCCGCAGGATGAGATTCGCGTGATCGGCCGCAAATTGCGCGACTGGCGCGGTGCGATCAGGTTGGGAGACCATGCCGCGGGGTGCGTCACCAAACGCTCGACCGGAGACCGCGACATCGATCAGATCGGCCGCGACGCCATGACCACATGCGTGCCGATGTTCGAAGCGGCGTTGAAGGACGCCTATGCCCGCACGACCGACAAGGCCGTTCGGGAACGAAGCGCGGCCGACATCACCCAGCGGATGACCGCGTGCTTCGAAGCGCAGCACGACATGCGCATCACGGCCCTGGCCGATCGCCGCGCCGCACAGCGCAGCGACTCCACGCACTGAGGCGGCCCCTGCGGCCGCAGAAATCTGCATGGCGGAGTCGTACCCCGGTCCGGCGGCACGTCGTGGTACCGGACCGGGGATGGCACATGTCAGGCGCGGTTGGCGGCGCTCAGCACGGCGCGAACCGAGGCCGTCGCGATATCGGCGTCGATGCCGACGCCGAACACCGTCCGCCCATCCTCGGTGCGGCACTCGACATAGGCTGCCGCCTGCGCGTCCGCGCCGCCGCCGATCGCATGCTCGCTGTAATCGACCACGTCGAAGCGCGGGCCGGTCGAGCTGGCCAGCGCGTCGACCACGCCCGAGATCAGGCCGTTGCCGCGCCCCGAGATCGACTGCGCTGCGCCATCGATCGAGATCCGGCCGACGAACACGCGGCTGCCCGCGCTGCCGCTCTCCTCATAGTCGACCAGCGCGATCCGGTCCTTGTCACCGGGCAGATACACGCGCTCGAACAGGCCCCAGATATCGGCGGCGTTGAGCTCGCGGCTGGTCTCGTCGGCGAGCGCCTGGACGTGCTTCGAGAATTCGGCCTGCATCCGCTTGGGCAGCTTCAGCCCCTTGTCCTGTTCGATCACCCAGGCGACGCCGCCCTTGCCCGACTGCGAGTTGACTCGGATCACCGCTTCATAGTCGCGGCCGAGATCCTTGGGATCGATCGGCAGGTATGGCACGTCCCAGACCTGATCGTTGCGCGCCGCCTGCGCGGCGAAGCCCTTTTTGATCGCGTCCTGGTGACTGCCCGAGAAGGCCGTGAACACCAGATCCCCCGCATAGGGGTGCCGCGGGTGAACGGGCAGCTGGTTGCAATATTCGACCGTCTGGATCACCTCGTCGATGTCCGAGAAGTCGAGGCCCGGGTTCAGGCCTTGCGTGTACATGTTGAGCGCCAGCGTCACGAGATCGACATTGCCGGTCCGCTCGCCATTGCCGAACAGGCAGCCCTCGACGCGGTCCGCACCCGCCAGCAGGCCCAGCTCGGACGCCGCCACGCCGGTGCCGCGGTCGTTGTGCGTGTGGAGGCTGATGACGACGCTCTCGCGGTTGCGGATATTGCGGCAGAACCATTCGATCTGGTCGGCATAGACATTGGGAGTCGCCGCCTCGACCGTCGCCGGCAGGTTGAGGATCAGCGGGCGCTCCGGCGTCGGGCGCAGGATGTCCATCACCGCCTCACAGACCTCGACCGAGAAATCGAGCTCCGCGGTGGAGAAGGTCTCCGGGCTATATTCGAAATGCCAGTCGGTATCGGGCTGCTTGGCGGCCTCGTCGCGCAGCACCTTGGCGCCGTCGATCGCGATCTGACGGATTTCGTCCCGGCTCATGTTGAACACGATGCGGCGCCAGGCGGGCGATACCGCGTTGTAGAGGTGCACGATCGCCTGCTTGGCGCCCTTGAGCGACTGGAAGCTGGTCTCGATCAGGTCGCGGCGCGACTGGGTGAGCACCTGGACAAGGACGTCGTCGGGTATCTTCTCCTCGCGGACAAGCCCCGAGATGAAGTCGAATTCGGTAGCGCCGGCGCTCGGGAAGCCGACCTCGATCTCCTTCACCCCCACCTTCAGCAGGAGCTCGAAGAAGCGCGTCTTCTTCTCGCCGTCCATCGGGTCGATCAGCGCCTGGTTGCCGTCGCGCATGTCGGTGGAAAGCCAGCGCGGCGCCTTGGTGATGGTGCGGCCGGGCCACTGCCGATCGGGCAGATCCACCTGGGGGAACGGACGATATTTGACGCTGGGGTCGCGCAACATGGGACGTGTCTCTCTTCAAGGTCTGGCCGCGCCTAGCGCAGCCGTGATGCGGTAGGAAAGGTCCAGTTTGCCCTTAGGGGAGACGCGCGCAGGCGAGATCGGCCCCTAAGGGCGGATAAGTCGCAGGGTAAGGCGCAGGGCGTCGATCACCGCCTTCTAGTGCCGGAATTATACGATCTTGTCCAGCGGGCACGAAGTCCCTGTAAAACAACGGAGCTTCCGTGGCGTTGAACCATTGTTAACCAGACGGTGCCGAAAAGCATGCTCAGGAGAGGAATCCCATGCTGCAGCTCGTCTATATCAGTTCCGCCAACCCGGCCGCCCCCTGCCCCACCCAGGATATCCTCACGGTATCCCGCCGCAATAACGCGCGCGATCGGATTACCGGGCTGCTCTATGCCGATGCGGGTCGCTTCCTCCAGGCGCTGGAGGGGCCGGAGGACGCCGTCGAGGCCGCGTTTGCCCGGATCCGGCAGGATCCGCGTCACCGCGCGATCGTGATGCTGTCGCGCCGGGTGGTGGATCGCCGCGCCTTCGGGCATTGGGAAATGGCCCATCGCGCCCCCGGCGCGGATGCCGCCGGCTTCCTTTCCGACGTTCAGCGACTGACCGCGGAGGCGTCGCCGGAGGTGCGCGGCACCTTCGAGGGGCTGGTGCAGGCGCGCGCGCTCGCCTGACCGCGCAATATTCGATCAATCGACATCAAAACTGTTGCGTGCATGCACCACCGCAACGCCGCAAAATGACGGTTTGGCGCATGGCGATGCTGTCTGTGCTGGACAGACGCCCTTTCCCGCGATCAAAGGCGTACAGGGGCGTGCATCACCGCACGAACCGCAGTACATCGTTGGTTGCGACAAGGGGGAGGAAGCCTCTCAATCCCGAGGCGCTGACGAAGGAATAGCCCCATGAAGGGGCACGAACAGGAGTTAGACACGATGGCCGAGACCAAAGCACGCGGCGGCATTGCCAAGCCGGTTACCCCTTCGCCCGAGCTCGCGAAGATTGTGGGCACCGCCGATCTGCCGCGCAGCGAGATCGTCAGCAAGGTTTGGGAATACATCAAGAAGAACAACCTGCAGAATCCCGCCAACAAGCGGGAAATCCTGGCCGACGATACGCTGAAGCCGATCTTCGGCGGCGACAAGGCTACCATGTTCGAGATGAACAAGCACCTCGCCAAGCACGTCAAGTAAGCGGGGCGCGCCGCCCTGTCGGGCGGCATGCACAACAAAAGGGGCAGGTATCTCGCGATGCCTGCCCCTTTTCTTTTGCGCCGATCCGTACCCGCCCGGGCGAGCGGGACGATTCGCGTCGGCTCAGTGCGCCAGCACCAGCGGCACCGGGCATTCCGCCAGCATGCGCCGCGTCACGCCGCCAAAGGCAGCCTCCAGGAAACGGCTATGGCCAAAGCCGCCCATCACCAGATAGGCCGCGTCCAGCGCCTTCACCGTGTTCAGGAGCGCCCCGCCCACCGTGTCCGTCTTAGGCACCACCCGCACCTCCGGCCGGATGCCGTGGCGGGAGAGATATTCCGCCGCCTCCGCCGCGGGCAGTCGCAGCGTCCCTTCGTCGACCACGACGATCGAGACCGTCCCGGCATGCTTGAGCAGCGGCACGGTCGCCTGCAGCGCCGCCTCCGCCGTTCGCGACCCGTCCCAGGCGACCACCGCATGACCATAGAGGTCGAACGCCAGCACGTGCTCCGGGACCGCTACGATCGGCTTGCCTGTCTTCAGGATCGTGTCGCAGATCAGGTCGCGCATGTCCGGATAGTCGACCTTGTCGAGTTCGCGGTTGAGCACCACCAGATCCGCCAGCGCCGTCGCGTCGCGCAGGCATTCGCGGGCGAAGCCGGTCGCGTCGACCCAGGTATAGGGGACGTCTTCCGTCTTGAGCCGCGCTTCCATCCGCACGCGATTGGCCGCCTCGCGCACCTGCTCGTCCGCCATCAGCGCTGCGCCACCGCCGAACTCGACATAATCGCCGACATAGGCGGGTATCATCGCAATATCGACGCAGCGAAGATGCCCTTCCAGCCCACGCGTCAAATCCAGCGCCGCCTGGAACCGCGCTTCCTGCCCGGCGTCATCATGCATCAGAACGAGAACATTCTTCATGGTCGCCTCCGTTTTCCTTCCCGGAATTTCCAGGATGCAGGCACGGTAGGCAGCGCCGGGGAACGGCGACATGCGGTTAGTTACGGAGTCTCGGCGGCAATCACCGCCAGCGCGGCACGGTCGAGGATCACGAAGCTGCGCAGATCCGGCAGCGCGATCACGCCGTCGCGCTTCATCGCCGTCAACTTGCGGCTGACCGTCTCGATGGTGAGCCCCAGCAATTCGGCCATCTGCTGGCGGGTGAGCGGGAGCGAAACCGGCGCGCCGGTGCCGCACGTGCCCCGCGCGGCGAATTGGAGGAGCAGGCTGGCGACGCGCTCCCCCGCCGACTTGCGGCCGAGCAGCAGCATCCAGCGCCGCAGCTGGTCCAGCTCGTCATAGGCGCGGGTCAGCAGCGCCTGGCCGATCTCGGGATGCGCCTCGACCAGCGCAGGCAGCGCGCTGCGCGGGAAGACGCACAGCTCGCTCTCGGTCAGCGCGGTGACGCAGTGGCTCGACGGCCGCTCGCCGATCGCGCCGACGAAATCGGCGGGGAACGCCAGGCCCAGCATCTGCTCCCGGCCGTCCTCCAGCGAGGCGGAAAGCTTGACCAGCCCGTGATGGAGAATCCCCACCTGCTCGGCCACGTCGCCCTGCCAGATCAGCGCCTCGCCCCGACGCAGCACGCGCTTGCGCCCGATGCGGTTGAGGGCTTCCAGCGCCGCGGCCGAGATGCCGCCGCACAGCGACGCCATCCGCACCCCGCACGCGGCACAGCGTGCCGGCAGCGCCCATTCCGCCGCGCCCAGTTCTGGTTGGTTCCGGTCCATGTACATATCCGCCTCCGCGCGTTGCATGCGGCGGCGGCGGCGGCATGTCGTTACGTAGAGCTACGCAGCGGCCCGACCGATCTCCTTGGGAACATTACCTACGCTCGACGTTGCGCGGGATCAAAACCGTGCGCTCGCCTTGGCGCTAGTCGGTGCCTCGTCGAACACGAGGAGAATTACATCATGCGTACGTCGCTTTTTGTCGGTCTGGCTGCTGCCAGCCTGCTCGCCTCCACCGCGAGCGCCCAGGCTCAGGACCAGGCGGGCATCGCGGCCGGCGACTGGCTGGTGCGCCTGCGCGGCATCGTCGTCGCTCCCAACGAGAAATCGGACGGCCTCACCCCCGGCATCCCCACCGCCCGCGTGGGCGTGACCAATTCGGTGATGCCGGAAGTGGACTTCACCTACATGGCGACGGACAATATCGGCGCCGAGCTGATCCTCTCGAGCACGCGGCATGACCTCCAGGGCCGCGAGGCGATTTCCGGCCTCGGCAAGGTGGGCCATACCTGGGTGCTGCCGCCGACGCTGACGCTGCAATATCACTTCCTGCCCAAGACGGCGGTACGCCCCTATGTCGGCGCCGGCATCAACTACACCACCTTCTATTCGGCGAAGACCAGTGACTCGCTGAACAAGGCGCTTGGCCAGACCAGCCTCTCGCTGAAGGACAGCGTGGGCTATGCGCTGCAGGCCGGCGTCGACATCGACCTCAACAAGAAGTTCTTTCTGAACCTCGACGTCAAGTACATCGACATGGGCACCACCGCGCGGCTGAACACCGGCGGCACGATTAATCAGACCCATGTCGAGCTCAATCCGCTGGTGTTCGGCTTCGGCGTCGGCACCCGCTTCTGATCGCCTCGCCCTCCGCATCGCACCGCCCATTCCCGTTGCGGAGGGCATGACTGGGGAGCCGCACTCTAGGGGTGCGGCTCCCCTTCCTCTTTGGGGCCTGGTGCAGCGCGCGCCGCGACGTTGCGCTTGGTAAAGACGGCTTGGCTTCAGCAGGCATCATGCGCCGAGAGGGCGAAAAACCTCGACGCGCATGGCTGCCCCGCCCCGCCTTGCGTGCCATCAGCCCCTATCGATCGCATCTCGGGAGGGCGGCGCAGCCGCCGGGTGGCGGCATCACAGCAACCGGAATGTTTAAGGGGTGAACTGCACGCGGTCGCCTGCACCTCGATCTCCCGATCACCGAGTCCGTTATTGCGCGGCGTACAAGGCGACGAACGTTTTCCGCCTGCTCGAACGCCGTGCCGAGACCGTTCCAGCGATTTGAAGCGACACCGGCGGAACCAAAGCCTTTCTGAAACGTACGTTAACAAAGCGTTTCGCTCGGCGGTCGTCGCCCCGCACCTCTAGCGCGAGAAGTGTATCGCAATGCAACATCGAGCCTCTTTCCGCCCGAATTATGGTTTTGCAAGCGCGAACACATTCGAATATGATTTCAAAATGACCCATATGCGCCAACCGGGTTACTATTGGGTCGTGTTCCTCGGGGAATGGGATATCGCATCCTGGGCGGGGGAATGGTGGGAATTTGCCGGCCTGCCCGACTCGACCTATGACGACAGCGACCTCGAGCGGATCGGACCGCGCATTCCCCATCCCGAGGAGGAGATCGCCCCAGCGGCAGGAATCGCGACGGAGCGGTTCGCGCCTCGGCTCGTCCGGCAAGGCTGAAGCCAAAGGCGCTCGAGACAGCAACGCGTAGCGCACGCAACGCCGTGCCAAGCGCTTCGGCCGCGCTTTCGCATTGGCGAAATCGAAATGAAGCTTGCAGTCGAGGCCGGCGCGTTGCGCAGGATGCATACCCGATCGGAATGCTCTTCCTGATCTGTGCCGAGGAGGTCGGAGCCCGATCACGCGGTGCCACGATGGTTGGCTGGGAATTGGCCTGCCGGTAGCATGCAGGGCCGGACGCCGCCCCGATGCAGAAAAGGTCGGGATGGCAAACCATCCCGACCCCTTCATGCCGTTGGCCCCAGGGTTGGGCCTTGGGCTATTAGCGGAACAGCGACGTGATCGTCTGCGGCGCCTGGTTGGCGATCGACAGCGCCTGCACACCGAGCTGCTGCTTGACCTGCAGCGCCTGCAGCTTCGCCGATTCCTTCGCCAGGTCGGCGTCGACGAGATTGCCGATGCCGCTCTCGATCGTGTCGGAAAGCTTGCTGGTGAACGCCTGCTGGGCGTCGATCTTGCGCGACGCCGCGCCGAGCTTGCCGAGCACCGAGGTCAGGTTCGACTGGGTGGTGGTGATCGTGTCGATCATCGACTGCGCGGTCGCCTGGGTGCTGATCGTCGCGGTCGACGAGATCGTGATGTTCGAGCCGCCCAGGTCGAGGCCCTGGTTCGCCACCGAGAGCGAGTCCGGGTTCCAGGCCGTGGTCGCGGTGTTCGAGTCCTGCAGCGACTGCAGGGCCGTCACGGTGCCGCCGCCGGTCTTCAGCAGGTTGGTACCGTTGAAGTTGGCCGAGTTCACGATCGTGGTGATCTGGTCACGCAGCGCGGTGAAGTCGTTGTTCAGCTGGGTGCGGCTGTCGGCGGTCTGGCCGGCGTCCGCCGCCTGATAGGCCTTGGCCTTCATCTGGTTGACGATATCCGAGATCTGCTCGGCACCGGCAACGGCGACGTCGGTCACGCTCTTGGCGCGGCTGAGCGACGACGAAACCGACTTGAGGCCGCCCAGATCGCTGCGCAGGCCCTGGGCGATCGTGTAGGTCGCCGAGTCATCCTTGGTCGAGGAAACCGCGAGACCGGTGTTGATCCGGTTCTGGGTGGTCGACAGGTCCTTCTGCGTCGAGCTCAGGCTCTGCAGAGCCGCCATCGCGCCGACATTGGTGTTCACGGAGAAAGCCATTAATATTTCCTTCTGGAAGTTAGCCGCTTCTGCGAGCTACGTCGGATCGCCGACGCACGACCAAGTGCTGCTGCACCTGGCCAGCCCCTTCTCCAATCAAATCATTAAAATAATACCATCAACATCATGGGCTACAACGCTAACGGACGTTAACCATAGTGCCGACTATCTACGGTCCCGGCGGACATCACCTCGATCGTGTCTTGGGCACCCGTCCCACCAGCTGCCATTTTGGCAGCGTGACCGACCTCGCCTTCGCGCACGTCGATGCCCGTGCCGTTTCCGGGCAGTTCGAGATCAGGAAAGCGAAGATGTTCGACAAGCCCCATCGGGCGAAGATCCTGCGACTCGTCCGGTCCGCTCACGAACCGATTGCAGGGGGCAGCCGGGAGCAGGAGACGCGCCCCGGGCGGCGCGTGATCTGCAAGCGGCTTTGGGTGGTGACCCGGAGAGGATTCGAACCTCCGACCTCTCGATTAGGAATCGCTTGCTCTATCCTGCTGAGCTACCGGGCCACGAAGCTGCTCGTACCGGCCAATGCGGGGCAAATCAATTGCGCGCCTCGGGCGGCACGACCGGGACCAGCAGCGGCGCGATCGGCACCCCTTCTTCCACCAGCGCCTTGGCTTCCTCGAGCGTAGCCCGGCCATGGATCGGCGCCTCGGGCGCGTCGCCCGCATGCATGGCGCGTGCTTTCTCGGAGAAGGCGCTCCCGACCCATGTCGAGGTTTCGAGCTGCTTCACCTGAAGTTGCGCGATCGCGGCAAGTGCCGCCTTGAACGCCTCGGGCGTGACCGGTGCCTTCTCCGCCACCTGGTTGCCCTTCGCCCCCACCGCCGGCGCCATGACCGCCTTGGTAACCGTGACGTCGCCGCAATAGGGACAGGCGATCAGCCCCTGCGCCCGCTGCTCCTCATAGGCGCTGCTCGACTTGAACCACACCTCGAACACATGATCGCCGCTACACTTGAGGTCGAAGACGATCACGCCTGCGTAGCCTCCGGAATCGCGCGGCGGTGACGCAGCACGGGCACGCGGCTCCGCACCTCCGCGATCCGGGCGGAGTCGATCTCCGCGAACCCGAGACCGGCCGCCTCGCCCATGTCGAGCAGTACGTCGCCCCAGGGGCCGATCGCCAGGCTGTGGCCATAGGTGGCGCGGCCGTCCGCATGGACGCCGGTCTGCGCTGCCGCGATCACGAACGCCGCCGCCTCGATCGCGCGGGCGCGCAACAACACATGCCAGTGCGCGGCGCCTGTCGGCCGCGTGAATGCCGCCGGCACCGCGAGGATCGTCGCCCCGGCATCGCTGAGCGTGCGGAACAGATCCGGGAAGCGCAGGTCGTAGCAGATGGCGAGCCCCAGCTTCCCCAGCGGCGTGTCGACCACCATCGGCGCCGGGCCCGCCGTGTAGCTGTTCGATTCACGCCAGCTCTCGCCGGTCGGCAGATCGACGTCGAAGAGGTGCATCTTGTCGTAGCGCGCGCGGATCGCGCCGCTGTCGTCGATCACGAACGCGCGATTGGCGAGCTTGCCGTCCTCGCGCAGCACCGCAATGCTGCCCAGATGGACCCAGATGCCGTGCCTGGCGGCTGCATCGCGCACCGCCGCCAGCACCGGATCCTCGGCCTCGGGCCGATAGTGCGGCTGGGCGCGCTCGCGATTGCCGTCGAGCAAGCCGGACATTTCCGGCGTGAACAGCATCGCCGCCCCGCCCGCCTTGGCCTGTGCCACCGCCTCGACCAACGTCGCGGCATTGGCGGCGGGATCGATCCCGCTCGTCATCTGGAGCAGCGCGGCGCGGGTCATGCGGCGAGGAGCGGGTCCAGGCCGCCCTGGCGATCGAGCGCGGCGAGATCGTCGGATCCGCCGATATGCTTTCCGTCGATGAAGACCTGCGGCACGGTGGTGCGGCCGGGTGCGCGCTCCAGCATCTCGGCGCGCTTCGGCCCGCCCATGGTGATGTCATATTCCTCATAGTCCGCGCCCTTGGCGGAGAGGAGGTTCTTGGCGCGCGTGCAATAGGGGCAGAACGCCTTGGTGTAGATTTCGACCTTTGCCATAGTCCTCCAGAGGTGTGCGCGGGGGTCCCGCTTGTCAATCCAGGGTCTCGTCGGGGAGAACGCGCGCCCAGCATAGCAGGATCACCTTCGCCGCCCCGCCGCGCTTGAGCAGCCGGGCACAGGCATCGCCGGTCGCGCCGCTGGTATGGACATCGTCGACCAACAGCACGGTGCGCCCCTTCAGCCTTTCGCGCGCTTCCGGCGCGAGCGCGAAGGCCCCCGCCACTGCCTTGGCGCGCGAGCGCCTGCCCAGCCCCTGCAGCTTCGGCGTCGCCTTCACCCGACGAAGCACGTCGCGGTCGACCGGCAGGCCGGTGCGTCGCGAGACTCCCTGCGCGATCAGCAGTGCCTGGTTGAACCCCCGCGACCAGAGCCGCCAGCGGTGCAGCGGCACCGGCACGAGCAGGTCGGCGCCCTCCGGCATCAGCCGCACCATCGCCCGGGCCATCGTCTCCGCCGCGGCAAGCCTGCCGCCATATTTCAGCTTGAGCGCCAGCCGCCGCGCGATGTCGCCATAGGCCACCGCGGCACGCACCCCGTCATGCGGCGGCGGGTTGGCGAGACAGTCGCCGCAGCGCGCGCCTTGCCCTCGGTCGAACGCGAACGGCAGGTGGCAGCAAGCACACCAGGGGGGGCCGAGAAAATGCAGGTGGTCCCAGCAGTCGGCACAGAAGCGATGATCGGCCTCGACGATCGCGCCGCAGCCCGGGCAGCGCGGCGGCAGCGCGAGGTCGATCAGCCGGAGGAAGGGCGCGCGAACATCCACCACGCTCTTGTTCCAAGCGCCGCGCCGCTGCACAAGCGCGCCTGTGTCCGACTCCGAAATCTTCGATCGTTCGCTCCGCCGCAAACGCCGCGACCGCGCCGCCCGCAGCTATGAGGGCTTTCTGCGCGATCATATGCTCGACGGGCTGATCGAGCGGCTGGAAGGCGTGAAGCGCGAGTTCCGCACCGTGCTCGACCTGGGCAGCGCCGACGGCAGCTTCTATTGGCCGGGTGCCACGATCACCCGGCTGGAGGCGGGCGAAGCCTTCGCTGCCAAGACCGGCGCGGTCCAAGCCGACGAAGACCTGTACCCCTTCCCCGAAGCCAGCTTCGACCTGGTGATCTCGGCGGGCGTGCTCGACACGGTGAACGACGTGCCCGGCGCGCTCGCCCTTGCCCGCCGCGCGCTCAAGCCGGACGGACTGTTTCTCGGCGCCTTCCTCGGCGCGGGCACGCTCTCGACCCTGCGCGCCTGCCTGCTTGCCGCCGAGGCCGACAGGCCGGTCGCCCGCTTCCACCCGCAGATCGACGTGCGGGCGGGCGGCGACCTGCTGTCGCGCGCCGGCTTCGCCCTGCCGGTCGCCGATGTCGAGACGCTGACCGTGCGCTATGGCGGCCTGGGCGGACTCATCCGCGACCTCCGCGGCATGGCGGCGACCAATTTGCTGCCGAATACGCCGCCGATGCGCCGCGAGACGCTGCTCGGCACCGCTGCGGCCTTTGCCGAGCGCGCCGAGCCGGACGGCCGCACGCCGGAGCGCTATTCGATCGTCTACCTGACGGGCTGGGCCCCAGATCCCTCGCAGCCCAAGCCCGCGCGGCCGGGCAGCGCCACTGCGTCGCTGCTCGATGCGTTGAAGCCGAAGCAATAGCGGCAATCCAGCCGGTTCTTCGGTCGTCGCTTCGATGCAGCGATCGCCATCGGGCTGATCTTCCTGCCGGACGGGACGGACCGCACCCGGGCGGCCGCTTCCTATCGCTTGGCGCCCTCATCTATCGGGCGGCGCTGGTGGAAGCAGGGTTCGAGCGGTGCCACGACTTGGCCGATGCGGGCGGCAATCCCCGTTTCGCTGCGACCGCGGTCTAGACGAGCAGCTGCTCCAGCACGGTCAGGAAGGGAAGGTCCGCCGGCGGCATCGGCAGGCTGCGGAGCATGGCGAGGTCCGCCCAGGCCAGCGCGCTGGCGTGGCGCGGTTCGGGCGTGCCCTGCCAGGTATCGAGCCGGTAGAGCAGCAGCACGAGGTGCCGATCTGCCAGAGGCGCGCTCGCGAAGGTGAGCGGTGCCAGGGTGGCGGGATCGACCCCCACGCCCAGTTCCTCGTCCAGTTCCCGCGCGAGCGCTGCCTCCGGGCTCTCGCCGGGCTCGATCTTGCCGCCGGGAAACTCCCACAGGCCTGCCAGCGAACTGCCCTCGGGTCGTTGCTGCACCAGCACGCGACCGTCCAGAATCATGGCTGCGGCGACCACCGGCAGCAGCGACCTTCTCTCGCTAAGCACTTTGCAACCAAATCCTGCAATGTTTCAGACTGCTTTCTGAACGAGATGGATTGCCGATGCGAGCCCTGATCCACCTGCTGCGCGCGCTTGCTTGCACCCAACGCGGTGCGACCGCGGTCGAATATGGACTGATCGTGGCGCTGATCGTGCTCGCGATGATCGCCGGCCTCACCAGCCTGGGCAACGGCACCGCCCAGCTGTGGGGCAACATCTCGCAAAAGGTCCAGGATGCTGGCTGAATGTCGCTGTAAACCTCTCGCTAAGCACGCGATTTAGCCGGTTCTTAACCCCTCTTCCCTAGGGTCGACCTGCCTCTTCGGGTCTGCCGCCGGGGCCGGTGTTTGAAGTTTCTGGGACGATGGAGTCGGGTATGCAGAAGATTCGCAAGTTTCTGAAGAATTCCAAGGGCGCGACGGCGATCGAATATGGCCTGATCGCAGCCCTGATCGCGGTTGCCGCGATCGCCGCCATGCAGGGTCTGGGCAACCAGCTCAACAAGACGTTCGGTAACGTCACCTCGAACATGAAGGCCTCGTAAGCCTTTAATCGCTCGCCGGTTTCGGGGGCGGTGGCGCTGCCGGGCATCACCGCTCTCCCTGGCAACTGCTTGGGAGCCCGTCCGATGACGACGCTTCGTAGTCTGATCGCCAGCCGAAAGGGCGCCACGGCGATCGAATATGGATTGATCGCGGCTCTGATTGCCGTCGCCGCGATCGCCGCCATGCAGGGTCTGGGCAACCAGCTCAACACGACCTTCGGGAACGTCAGTTCCAATATGAAGGCGTCCTGAGCGACGTCCGGACGAAGAAAAAAGGGGCCGTCACCCGGTGTGACGGCCCCTTTTTTCGTTCCGTGAATCAGACCCGGCCCATCGCCAGGAACTTCGCCCGCCGCGCCTGGCGCAGCGATTCCGGCGACTGCCCGGAGAGACCGGCGAGCGCCTTCTCGATCGCGTCCCCCAGCGCCTGGATCGCCTGGCCGGGGGCACGGTGCGCCCCGCCCAGCGGTTCCGGCACGATGCCGTCGATCACCTTCAGTTCCTTCAGATGCTGTGCGGTCACCTTCATCGCTTCGGCCGCGTCGGCAGCCTTGTCGGCAGTGCGCCACAGGATCGAGGCGCAGCCCTCGGGCGAGATCACCGAATAGACGGCGTGCTCCATCATCAGCACCTGGTTGCCCGCCGCCAGCGCCACCGCGCCGCCCGAGCCGCCCTCGCCTACGATGGCCGAGACGACCGGCACGCCCGCCGCCAGGCAGGCCTCGGTCGAGCGCGCAATGGCTTCCGCTTGGCCGCGCTCTTCGGCCTGGATACCGGGGAACGCGCCCGACGTATCGACCAGCGTCACGATGGGCAGGCCGAACCGGTCGGCCAGCTCGACCAGGCGAATCGCCTTGCGATACCCCTCCGGCTTGCCCATGCCGAAATTGTGCCGCAGGCGGCTGGCGGTATCCTCGCCCTTTTCATGGCCCAGCACCATGACACGCTGGCCGCGAAACTGCGCGAAGCCGCCCATGATCGCCTGGTCGTCACCGAATGCACGGTCGCCTGCCAGCGGCACGAACTCGTCGAACAGCCCGGCGACATAATGCTTGAAGTGCGGACGCTGCGGATGGCGCGCGACCTGCGTCTTCTGCCACGGGGTCAGCTTGGTGAAGGTATCGCGCAGCAGCTTGTCGGACTTGGCCTGGAGCTTGGCGATCTCCGCGCCGATATCGACCGTCCCTTCGGCGGTCGTGTCGCGCAGCTCGTCGATCCGGCTCTGGAGCTCGGCGATCGGTTTCTCGAAATCGAGGAAGGTCGTTGACATGGCGCTATCGCCTAAGGGCGCTTGTCCCGAAAATCAACGAGCGGGTGTTTTGCATTGACGAGTTCGACCAGTCGGCTCGCCTCGACATGGGTGTAGATTTCGGTCGTGGCGATGTCGGCATGGCCCAGCATCGCCTGCACCGCGCGCAGATCGGCCCCGCCGCCGAGCAGATGGGTGGCAAAGGCATGGCGCAGGACATGCGGGCTGACCCGGTCGGGTGGAATGCCCGCCTCCGCCGCCAGCGCCTTGATCAACTGATAGAGGCGGATGCGGGTCAGATGCTTCTTGCCGCCGGGGAAGAGCCAGGGCTTGTCGGCCGGGACATGCACCCGCCACGCCGCCACCGCCGCACGCGCCTGGTCCGAGATCGGCACCATCCGTTCGACACCGCCCTTGCCCTTCAGGATCAGGAAAGGGCGGTCCGGATGGACGGCATTGCGCGGCAGGGCGACCAGTTCGCTCGCGCGCAGGCCCGAGCCATAGAGCAGCTCGACCAGTGCCGCGAGCCGCAGATCGTTCGCGCTGGGATGCGCGGTGCCCGTCCGCTCGGCGATGGCGGCGAACAGCCGATCGATATCGGCATGGCTGAGTATCTTGGGCAGCGCCCGCCGCTGGCCCGGACGGGGCAGCACTGAAGAGGGATCATCGCCGCGCAGCCCCTCTTCATGCAGAAAGGCATAGAAACGCCGCAGCGCCGCCGCCTTGCGTGCCACGGTGGCATTGGCCAGCGACGCCCAGCCATCGGCCAGCCGCTGGAGCGCGCCCTCATCGGCATCAGCCAGCCCGTCCATCGCCTCGGCGGCCAAGCGCAGGTCGGAGCGATAGGCCGCCAGCGTATTGCCCGCCGCGCCAGCCTCCGCCGCCATCATCTCCAGAAAGCGGTCGACCAGCGCGGCGTCGTGCATCTTCATGTCCGGGCGATCGCCTCCGCCGCGATCATCCGTGCCTCGGCGTCCAGCCCGACCGAGCGCAGCGCCTCGACGATGCGATAGAGCGCCTGAGGGGGCACGCCTCGCCAATCGCTGGTCTGCATCCCGACCGCGCAGAGCAGGACGACCATGCCCGTCTGCTCGTCCGCCACCGCCTGATCGAGCGCCTCGGTCCAGGCATTGCGCTGGCCGACCCGCACGTCGAGCGCTTCGGCGCCCTTTTCGATATCGGTGCGCGACAGCCGCCCGAGCCCGGCCAGTCCGGCAAAGAACATACGCTGCTTCAAGGCGTCGGCGCTATAGTTGGAGACCCGGTCGTACGCCAACTGGCCTTGCCGGTCGGGATCGCTCAACTCGATCATCGCCCAGGCGTCGCTATTCTGCTTCGCGACATCGCGCCAGCGCGCTGCGCTGCGATCCAGCCCCGCCGACAGCATCGAGGCGACCAGCCGGTCGGCCTCGCGCCCGTCGCTCGTCACCGGCAACCGCGCGGCGGCGCGGGCGGTCAGGATCAGTCGGCCATAGGGGGTAGGCTTATCATCGCCCCAGAGCGAGAGCATCGCCGACAGCCGCTGTCCCTCGTCCCCGGCGGCATAGGCGTTGCGCAGATCGTTGCCGATCGCCGACTGGGCCCGGCTCGCCTGATCGTCATCGCTCAGCCCGGAATAGAAATCGACCAGCGCGGCGTTGGAGAGAACGCCCAGCGTCGCCGCCTGATCGACCACGCCTGCCCGCTCGATCGCGGGCACCGATGCCGAGGTCGCCAGCCAGCCACGCACCTGCGGCCCGACATAGGAAAGATAATCCGGCGGTACCGTCACGCCCGTCGCCGTGGCCAGGCCGAACCGCCAGACCGTGAGGCGGTCTGCCCCGCCCCAATCGACGCTGACCGCCTTGCGTGCGGATCCTGCCCCCATCAGCTTTTCGGCGAGCTTCAGGTCGAAGTCGTCGGCGACCCGCTGACGGCGCATCTGGCGAACCGTCGCGGTGGCGCGTGCGCCATCCCCCGTCAGCGCCGCGCACCAGCCTTGCGCCAGTCGATAACCGCCCAGTCGCGTCACCGCACTGCCGCGATCGGCCAGCGGGCACAGCCCCGCCGGATC
>NZ_CAJYTI010000006.1 GCF_913777625.1 uncultured Sphingomonas sp. | reverse complement strand
TCTTCAACAAACTCAAACGCTTCCGCCGCATTGCCCTGCGCTGCGAGAAGACGATCTCCGCCTTCATGGGATTCGTCCATCTCGCATGCGCCAGGATCTGGCTCCGCTAAATGCAGACAGGCCCTAGCGTCTCAGCGCTTCGCGCGGAACAGCACGCTCACCGCGGCGGGGTCGTTCGGTGCCGCCGTCGACTGCGCCTCGAGCAGCAACTGCGTCATGCTGGTGGACAGTCTGGCGCTGCGGGCGGACGACGCGGCCACCACCGCTTCCAGCAGGTCCGGCGCCTCGGGCGCTGCAGAGACCGCCGCGATCGCGACGGGCCCCGCCGCCGAAAGATCGACGGACGATGCCGCCAATTTGCTCAGTGTCATCACCTATCCCCCCTGGAAGATGGCGTCCGAAGAATTCCTTTTTCTTTTAGACGAATAACTCGTTAACGACAGAATTGCGCAGCTATTTCGCCACGAAGCTTGCGCCTCCGTTGATGGTGGCGCCCCAAAAAAACGGGCTGGAGGATCGCTCCTCCAGCCCAGTGCTTTCCTCCCCAGGAAAGGCGTCAGAAGCGGGTCCGCAGCGTGATGCCGTAGGTCCGCGGTTCGGCAAGATAGGCAGAGAAGATCTGGCGACCACCGGGATATTGGGGATCGGTGAACGGTGCACCGGTCGCACCTTCCTGGAACGGCGAGTTGAACACGACCTGTGTATAATTCTGGTTGAGCAGGTTCTGCGCCCAGAGTTCGATCGCCCAACGTTCTTCCTTGCCGCGGATACCGATGCGGCCGTTGACGATGGCGTAGCCGTCCTGGATCTTCTGCGGGAACAGATCCGACCCGGTATTATAATCGCTCGTCATGCGCGTATCGAAATAGACGAGCCCGCTCAGCCCCGAATTGCCCAGTTGCGGCGTCCATGCCACCGACGCCGTCGTCACGATCTTCGGTGCGTTGGAAAGCTGCTTGCCGGGCAACAGGCGCAGCGCTTGGTCCAGCGGTGCGCCGGCATCGCTGCCGACCAGCTGGTTGCGATACTTCGTGTCGGCATAGGTGAAGCCCAGGCCGACGCGGAAGTCGCGCGCCGGCACCAGCGAAGCCTCCAGCTCGACGCCCTGCGACACCACGCCGTAGCTCACATTGGACGACGAGCAGGCGCCGGTCGTCGCGGCCGCCGCGTTGTAGTTGCCGGCGGTGGTGAACTTGCTCTGGTCGCGGTCGCCGCCACCCAGATCGGCGGTGCAGCCATTGATGTTCTGGACCAGGAAGACGGTGCCGTTGAATGTGTTCAGCTGGAAGTTGCTGAACTGCTGGCGGAAGGCCGAGACGTTCAGGCTGAACTTGCGGGTCGAGTATTTCAGGCCGACTTCGAAGGCGTCGTTGGTCTCCGGCGCGAACTGGAGGTTGCCGACCAATGCCTGCGCACCGCCGACCGAGGCGAAGGTGGCGATCGGGGCCTTGAGCGCCGACTTGTCGAGGTTGAACCCGCCCGCCTTGTAGCCGCGCGAGTAACTGCCGTAGAGCAGCAGATCGTCGGTCGGCTTGTACGAGAGGATCGCGGTGCCGGTGAACTGATCCTCCTTGCGCGTGTCGCGGATCGACGCGCCGTCGAGCTCGGACGTCGAATTGCCCTGGCAGGACAGGCCGATCAGCGCGTCGATGACGCCGGTGAGCGCGGCGACCGACCGCAGCGGCAACAGCGAGGACTGGTTTGCGACACAGGCCGTGTTGTCGTTGCCGAAGGTGGCGTTCAGCCGCTTGCGCTCATTGGTGTAACGCAGGCCGACGGTGAGGTCCAAGCCCTTGGTGACATGGAAGATGTTATGGGTGAACAGCGCCCAGTTGCGGCTGTTCTGCTTGAACAGGTCGCGCGTGGTACCGCGATCGTTGATGCTGTCGAGCCGGTCGAATCCGGCATAGATCAGCGGCGACGCCGCACCGAACAGCGCCGGCCGCGCCGCCAGGCACCCTGCCGCCGCCGGGTTGTACAACGCCGCCAGGCCGCCGCCCGAGACGATACGGCAGGTGGCGAAGCGACCATATTGGCTGCCGAAGCGGAGATTATCGACGAGCGTCAGGTCTTCATTGGCGTAATAGCCGCCGACCAGCCAGTCGAGCTTCTCTCCGAACGCCGTGCCGTTCAGCCGGAGTTCCTGACTGAACGTCTCGAACGCGCGGGAGGAATTGGCGTTGGGCGCGCGGTAGAGGATGTCGATCGCGCTATAGTCGGTATCCGCGCCCTGGCTGGCGAAATAGTTGCGATAGCCGGTGATCGAGGTGAGCTTGACGTCGCCTAGGTTCCAGTCGACCTGGACCGAGCCGCCCCAATCCTCGGTAATGCCGCCATAGCTGCGCCCCTTCGAGACATAGAGGTTGCGGCTATAGGGATCGCTGAACGCCGCCATCGGCTGCCCCAGATCGCGCAGTACCCGGACGATGTTGTTCGACGACGGATCGTTGAGGTTGCCGACATAGGGGTTGATCGTCGAGGTGACATAGACCGCTCCGCAGCATTCCTCGTTGCGATGGGTATAGTCGCCGATCACGCGGATGCGCAGGTCGCTGGACGGCTCGAACAGCAGCTGGCCGCGCAGGAAATACCGGTCGCGATTGTTGACGTCGCGATTATTGGTGACGTCGGTATAGAATCCGTCGCGCTTCATGTAGACGCCGTCGAGCCGACCGGAGACGTGTGCGCTGAGCGGCACGTTGACATAGCCTTGCAGGCGGATGGCATTGTAATTGCCGTAGGTCGCCTCGGCCCCTGCCGAGAAATTGGCCTCCGGCATCTTCGACACGATGTTGATGATGCCGGCCGAGGCGTTGCGACCGAACAGCGTGCCCTGCGGGCCCCGCAGCACCTCGATCCGCTCGAGATCGCCCAGTTCGCTGAGGCCGATGCCCGAGCGCGAGCGATAGACACCGTCGATGAACACCGCCACCGAACTCTCGAGGCCCGGATTGTCGCCGACCGTACCGATCCCTCGAATACGGGCCGAGCCGTTGGCCTCGCTGCCGGTCGACGAGACGAGCAACGACGGCGCCACCTGGTTCAGCGCGCGAATGTCGTTCGCACCGGTCTGCTGCAGCGTCTCCGAACTGACCGCGGAGACTGCCAGCGGCACATCGGCCAGTGCCTGCGCGCGACCCTGGGCGGTTACGATGATCTCGTTGTCCGATTGGGTCGAGTGGCCGGCGGTATCCTGGGAAAGCGATGCCGCATCTTGCGCATGGGCAGGCGCTGCAAGCGCCATGACGAGTGCCGGCACCGCACAGGCCGACATAAGGCGTAGCCGCATAAATATCCTCTCCACCGAGGTTGGAGCGTTGTTTGATGCTCCATACCCGAAGCTCGAATACACGCCTTCATGTCAGCGGCGTCAAGCAAAACTAAAGTTGCAAAATGCGACTTGAATAAAAACGTTGCGCAGAAGGCACAGTGTTGCCGAACCGGATCGGCGCATCGATGTGTGGCGGCCCGCAGCCGCGGTGCAAAACGGACCTGTACAGCACCTCCTAGCCGCTTCTACCCCTGCCCTCGCCTCCGGCAACGCCCGGAGGCTCCGGAGCGGATCTATCGCGGTCGCCGCGCCCGGCCTGTGGCGAACGCGCTTGGCGCCCCGGGCACGCCTGTTCTACAGTCGGGCAACTTGCGGAGGGGAGCCGCCATGCCGTTTCATCATCGTGCCGTCCCGATCGTGCTCGCTGCCGTCCTGATCGATTCGATCGGTTTCGGCGTCATCCTGCCGGTGCTGCCGCGGCTGATCCTGACGCTGTCGCACACCGGCATCGATGATGCGGCGCGCATCGGCGGCTGGATGCTGGCGGCCTTCGCCATCGCCCAGTTTGTCGCCGGCCCGATCCTCGGTTCGCTGGGTGACAGTGTCGGGCGGCGACCGGTGCTGCTCTTGTCGATGGCGGCCTTCGCGATCGATTACCTGCTGATGGCTGCGGCGCCGACGATCGGCTGGCTGTTCGTCGGCCGGGTCGTCGCCGGGATTGCGGGCGCGGTCTATGGCCCCGCCAACGCGGTGCTGGCGGACGTCACGCCACCCGAAAAGCGCGGCGCGACCTTCGGCCTGATGGGAGCGGCGTTCGGCATCGGTTTCATCCTCGGCCCGGCGATCGGCGGCCTGCTCGCCAGCCTGGGACCGCGCGCGCCGTTCATCGCCGCAGCCGCGCTGGCCGGGATCAATGCCGTGTGGATCCTGGCGCTGCTCCCCGAAACCATGGCGCCGGAGCGCCGCCGCCCGTTCCGGCTGCGCGACGCCCATGTCTTTGCGGCCTTCCGCCCGCTGTTTGAGGCGGGCAATGCCAAGCCGCTGCTCCTCGCTGCCTTCCTCTGGCAGCTGGCGCACATGGTTTACCCTGCCACCTGGGCGTTTTTCGGCCAGATCGCGTTGGGCTGGGACGAGCGGATGATCGGCTGGTCGCTGGCGGCGTCGGGCGTCTGCATGGCGCTGGTGCAGAGCTTCGTCACTGGCCGCGCGATCGCCGCGTGGGGCGAGGAACGCACCGTGGTGCTCGGGATGCTGGCGGCCGGGCTCGCCTTCCTGGCCTATTGCTTCGTCCGCGAGACCTGGATGGTGTTCGCCATCATCCCGTTCGCGGCATTCCAGGGCCTTGCCTTTCCTTCGATCAATGCGCTGCTTTCGCGCTTGACCGATCCGTCGCGCCAAGGGGCGCTGCAGGGTGGCATGGCGGCGCTGAGCAGCGTGGCGCTGATCCTCGGGCCGCTACTGCTCAGCCAGGCATTGGCATTCGGGACCGAGCACGGCTTTCGCGGCGGCAATTTCGCGGTCGCCTCCGTCCTGGCCCTGAGTGCACTGCTGCTGATCGAGTGGAAGGTCGTGCCGCGCGTCGCTCCCGCGGCTGCGGAATAGGCGTCGCCCATCGACGCGCCGCCGACGACAAATTGCGACACTTTGCCCCTCCGTGTGACAAAGCGCTGCGACACGGCGATGGGAAACCGGGGCTGTACCGGGGGTCGCCCCCGCTCCCGGTACGCACCTTCCCTTCGCAGGAGTTCAGGATGCTGAAACGTCTCACCCTTGCCGCACTCGGGGCGTCGCTGCTTGCCGGCGCGGCCTATGCCGGGCAGCAAGGCCCGCAGGATGGCCCGCGCGGCCCCCGCCCCGATCCGCTCGCCATGGCCGACAGCAACAAGGACGGCATCGTCACGCGCGAGGAAATGCTCGCCAGCGTGCAGACCCGTTTCAACGAGATGGACGCCAACCATGACGGCAAGGTGACGCCGGAGGAGCGCGCGGCGTTCGACGCCAGGATGCGCGCCCGCATGGGTGGCGGTATGCGCGCCCCCAAGGACTTGACGCTCGCCGACGAGCAGGCCCGCGCCACCCGCATGTTCGACAGGATCGACACCAATCACGACGGCAGGATCGACGCCGCCGAGCGCGACGCCGCCGCCAAGCGGATGATGGCGATGCGCCGCGGCGGTCCGGGCGGCTGGCGCGGCCATGGCGGCAAGGACGCCCCCCCGCCGCCCCCGCCCGGCGACATGCCACCGCCTCCCCCTCCTCCGGCCGACGGCAACTGACGCCAGCCGGAGAAGCCGGGCGGGAGCGTCGTTGCCCTCGTCGCTGCCGTCCCCGTCGGTAGTGGAAGCGCACCCCCTGTCGCTTCTCGTCGCGAAGGCCGCGGATCTCCTCCCTCCCGCCCGGCTCTTTTCTCCGCCCACAAAGGCGCTACGCTGGTGACCATGTCCGAGGTTCCCCATTTGCTGCTGGTCGACGACGAACGCTCGATCCGCGAGCCGCTTGCCCAATATCTGACCAAGCAAGGATTTCGCATCACCCAGGCCGGCGACGCGGAAAGTGCCCGCGCCCGGTTGAACGCCTATGCGATCGATCTTGTCGTGCTCGACATCATGATGCCCGGCGAAGATGGGTTGAGCCTGTGCCGCCATATCCGCGAGACCAGCGAGACGCCGGTGATCCTGCTTACCGCGCGCAGCGAGGAGACCGACCGCATCGTCGGGCTCGAGATGGGCGCGGACGATTATGTGGTGAAGCCGTTCAGCCCGCGCGAGCTCTCCGCCCGCATCAAGGTGGTGCTGCGCCGCTGGTCGGCCGGCGGCGCCAAGCAGCATGCGCCCGAAACCGGATCGTTCGCCTTTGCCGGCTGGGTGCTGCGAACCGGCGAGCGCACGCTGGTGGACCGCGAAGGCGTGTCGGTGCCGCTGTCCACCGGCGAATATAATCTCCTGCACGCGCTGGTCACCCGGCCCCGGCAGGTACTGACGCGCGACCAGCTTCTCGATCTTACCCAGGGCCGCGAAGCCGCCGCCTTCGATCGCGCGATCGACAATCAGGTGAGCCGCCTGCGCAAGAAGATCGAGCCGGACGCGAAGAACCCGACGATCATCAAGACGGTATGGGGTGGCGGCTATACCCTAGCCGCCGAGGTTACCCGGCTTTGAGACGGTTCCTGCCGACGAGCCTCGTCGCCCGGATCGCCCTGCTCGTCGCAGCCGCGCTGTTCGTGGCGCAGGCGATCAATTTCGGGCTGTTGCTGCACGAACGTCAAAAGGCGCGCTTCGCGCTGGTGATCGTGCCGACCACCACCCGCCTCGCCGATGCCGCCGAACGCCTGCTCACCCTTCAACGCGAGATGCCGCTGGCACCCGGGGCGGCCAAGTACCGGTTTCTCTCCGATCCCCGAACCCATGTTCGGCTGCACCCGGACAATCCGTTTGCAGCGCAAGAGTCCTTCCGACGGACCGATGTCGAACGCGATCTGCGGCGCGGTCTTGCGGATGCGGGCCTGCGCGCCGGCGGCATCATGGCCGCGCTCCGCCCGGTCGACGCCAAACGCCTGCTCGATCCGAGGCTCGACCCCATCCGTGCCGAACGGCTTCGCCGCATGGGCGCGGAAATGCTCGTCGCGGTGGAATTGCCCGGCAAGGGCTGGCTGACTCTCTCCACGCCATGGCCGCGAACCGACAATGACCTGATCTGGCAGTTGGTCGCGCAGACGCTGATCCTCTACGTCGTGGTGCTGGTGCCGGTCTTGCTGGTCGGCGGTCGGATCGCGCGACCGCTGCGGACCCTTACCGAGGCCGCCCGCACCTTCCGCCCCGGCAGCGATGCCGCGCCGATCCGCGAGCGCGGCCCGAGCGACGTGCGTGCGCTGATCGCCGCATATAACGCGCTTGGCCGCCGCGTGACGACGATGCTCGACGAAAAGGACCGGATGCTCGGCGCGATCGGGCATGACCTGCGGACCCCGCTCCAGGCGCTGCGGGTGCGCATCGAATCGGTCGAGGACGACGACGACCGGATGCGCATGGCCGACACGATCGACGAGATGAGCCGCACCCTGGACGACATTCTGTCACTGGCCAGGCTGGGCCGGCCGAGCGAGCCCAATACCGATGTCGATCTGGGTGCCCTGGTGGACGCGGTGGTCGAGGATTTCCGCGATCTCGACCATGACGTGAAGTTCGAGGAACCGGCGCGGCTCAAGATGCGGCTGCGCCCGACCTTGATGCGGCGCGCGGTGCGCAATCTGATCGAGAATGCCGTCAAATATGGCGGCGGCGCCGAGGTTCGGCTGATCCCCGCACCGCAGCGCGTGACGATCGAAGTGTGCGATCGCGGCCACGGCATTCCGGCGGACAAGCTGGAGGCGGTGTTCAACCCTTTCACCCGGCTGGAGGAATCGCGCAATCGCGACACCGGCGGGATCGGTCTGGGGCTGGCGCTGGCGCGGGCGATCGTCAACGACGCGGGCGGCACGATCGCACTGGCCAATCGCGACGGCGGCGGGCTGACGGCGACGATCACGCTGCCGCGATGAGCTTTACTTCAGCCCCTCCCCCTTCAGGGGAGGGGTTTGGGGTGGGGCAGTGTCGCACCGAAACCAAGAGAGGTTCCGGCATCCCTCTACCCCCAACCCCTCCTCCAAGGAGGAGGGGCTTAGAGCAAATGCAAAAAGGCCGCACTCCCCATCGGAAGCGCGACCCTTTTCCTACCGTCAATCTCGGCCGTTCAGCCGACGATTTCTTCCGGCTGGAAGAAATAGGCGATCTCGATCGCGGCATTCTCTTCCGAGTCCGAACCATGGACCGAATTGGCTTCGATCGACTCGGCCAGTTCCTTGCGGATCGTGCCCGGCTCGGCGTTCGCGGGGTTGGTGGCGCCCATGATGTCACGGTTGCGCTGCACGGCGTTCTCGCCCTCGAGCACCTGCACCACGACCGGGCCCGAGATCATGAACTCGACGAGGTCGTTGAAGAAGGGACGCTCCTTGTGCACCGCATAGAAGCCCTCGGCCTGCTCGCGGGTGAGCTGGAGGCGCTTGGAAGCGACGACGCGCAGGCCGGCCTCTTCCAGCATCTTGGTGACCGCACCGGTCAGGTTGCGGCGGGTGGCATCGGGCTTGATGATCGAAAAGGTCCGGGTCGCGGCCATGGCCGTGCGGCTCCTGTAGTTGGTGATGAAAGGAAGTCGCGGCTCCCTAGTCCCCCGCCGTCTTCAATGCAAGCTCAGGCGACTTGCGCCCAGCGACCATTCTCGTCCTGGCGCCAATAGCGTCGCTCCACGCCTTCGCGCTCGCCAAGCGCCCGCCACGCCACGCGCGCGGCCCCGATGCTGTCTTCGTCGAACAGGTGGAAGGCGCGCTCGAAGTCCAGCGCCTCGTCACGCCACAGGCCGTCGACCAGTGCGACGTTGCGGGCGCCGTTTGCCGGGCTCACCCCCTCGGCGATCAGCGCAGGCTGATCGGCATCCCACGCTTCCCCGGCTTGGCCGTGCGGCAGGAAGCTTGCGGCGCTGTAGCTCCACAGCAGCTGGTCGATCCGCGCGCGCACCGCGGAATCGCCGGCGACGATCAGCAGCCGCCCGCCGCTGCCCAGCACCTTTTCGGCGATGGAAGGCAGCACGCGATCGAGCGGCGCGACGGTAAGGTGATAGAAATCGACCTGCATGCGGGGTCCCTTAGCCCGGATGTGCGTTTCGGCCAACGCGCCCGCCGTTGCGGATGCGCAATCGCTGCGATAGGGCATGAGCCCGTCTGCCGGGGAGTATCGATAAAGGTGGGAGTTTTCGTGAAGCGCAAGGCCATGTTCTTCCCGGCCGCGCTCGGTCTGTGCCTGGCGGCGCAGGCGCGTGCCCAGCAAGTGCCCGAATCGCGTCCGCTGTCGGGGGACGAGATGCCGGCCCCCAACCTGCAGGATCGCTCCGTCGAGCCGGCGCCGCCCTCGCCGACGGCGCTGCCCACCGATCCCAATCAGGTCCAGTTCAGCGCCGACCAGCTCGACTATGACCAGACCAGCGACGTCGTGACGGCGACCGGGGACGTCCGCATGTACCGCGAGAGCAACCGTCTGCGCGCCGACAAGGTCACCTGGGATCGTCGCACCGGCAAGGTGATGGCGACCGGCAACATCGTCATCGCCAATCCGCAGGGCGACGCCGCCTATGGCGACAGCATCGAGCTGACCGACACGCTGAAGGACGGCGTGGTCGACAACATGCTCGTCGTGCTCGAGGCCGGTGGCCGCATCGCCGCGCAGCGCGGGTCGCGCAACGACGGCGGCGTGATCACCGTCGAGAATGCCGCCTATACGCCGTGCAGCGTCACCGACAGCTCGGGCTGCCCCAAGGAGCCGTCGTGGAAGATCACGGCGGACCGGGTCGTCTACGATCCGGCCAAGCACCGGCTGCGCTACAAGGGCGCCCGCATTTCGGTGTTCGGCTTCGCAACCGTGCCCCTGCCGGCCTTTTCGCACCCGGCGGGCGGCCAGAGCGACTCCGGCTTCCTCACGCCCGACGCGCGCTACAGCCGCACCAACGGCTTCCAGCTCTCCGTCCCCTATTTCTTCAGCTTCGCCCCCAATCGCGACCTGACCGTCACGCCGCGCGTCTTCTCCAACGCGTTGCCGATGCTCCAGGCCGATTATCGCGAGCTCAACAGCCTCGGCTCGTTCCGCCTCCAGGCCTATGGCACCTATAGCCGCCGCGCCGACGACCTCTCCGTCGCACCGACGCCGGCGAGCCTGCAGAACGATTTCCGCGGCTATATCGACCTGGTCGGCCGCTACCAGCTCGATCCCAATTGGAGCGTCAGCGCGTCCTTCCGCATCGCCAGCGACCGCACCTTCCTGCGCCGCTACGACATTTCGCGCGACGACCGGCTGCGCAACAATCTCTCGATCCAGCGCATCGACCCGGACAGCTATTTCGTGATCAATGCCTGGGCGGTGCAGACGCTGCGGGCGGGCGATCGCCAGGGCCTGCAGCCGATCGCCCTCCCCGAGCTCGACTATCGCCGCCGCCTCGACGACGGGCTGCTCGGCGGCAAGTTCGACCTCGAGGTGAACACCCTCGCCCTCACCCGCACCGGCGGGCAGGACACCCAGCGCGCGTTCACCAGCGCCCAGTGGAGCCTACGCCGCCTGACCGACTGGGGCCAGGAAGTGACCTTCACCGCCTATACCCGCGGCGACGTGTACAACACGACCGACACGTCGGCGACGACCGTGGTCAATTATCGCGGCCTCGAAGGCTTCCGCTTCCGCGGCATCGCAGCGGCGGCAGTCGACGTGAAATGGGCGTTTGTCGGCGACTTTCTCGGCGGGACGCAGCGGATCACGCCGCGGGTGCAGGTGGTGGCATCGCCGCACCTCGCCAACATGGACGTGCCCAACGAGGACGCCCGCGCGGTCGACCTGGAGGATTCGAACCTCTTCGCGCTCAATCGCTTCCCCGGCTATGACCGGTTCGAGGATTCGACGCGCTTCACCTACGGTGTCGACTATGCGCTCTATCTGCCGGGCTTCAGCATCGAGTCCAATATCGGCCAGAGCTACCGCCTGACCAACCGCCCGACTCTGCTGCCGGACGGCACCGGCCTTACCGATCGCATGTCCGATATCGTCGGCCGCACGGTGATCCGCTTCCACGATTTCCTGAGTTTCACCCACCGCTACCGGCTCGACAAGGACGGGCTGGCGGTGCGCCGCAACGAAATCGACATGACGCTGGGATCGCGCGCCAGCTATATCCAGGTCGGCTATCTGCGGCTCAACCGCAACGTCGATCCGGCGCTGGAGGATCTGCAGGACCGCGAGGAACTGCGCCTCGGTGCCCGCGTGCAGTTCGCGCGCTTCTGGTCGCTGTCGGGCTCGACCCTGATCGACCTGACCGACAAGCGAGAGGATCCGACCTCGCTCGCCAATGGCTTCCAGCCGATCCGCCACCGGATCGGCCTGTTCTACGAGGATGACTGCCTGCGCATCGGCGCCACTTGGCGCCGCGACTATGCCACTACCGGCGATGCGCAGCGCGGCAACTCGTATCTGCTTACCCTCGCCTTCAAGAACCTCGGTCGCTAGAAGACCCCGCTTGGGGGATTCGGGTACTCAGCCTTGGTTCAGGCACAATTGCGCAGTAAGCGCTGCTTCCCGTTTGAGGATAAGGGTCGTTCTGAAGTGATGATGGGTTTGGGCAGAATTGCGGGAACGAGTGCCAAGTGGCTGGCAGGCGCAGGCATCGCTGCGCTCGCAACGATGGCAGCGGCACGAACCGCGCCGGGCCAGGACAGTCAGAATACCGGGCTGGACATCCCCGCCAACCTGGAGATCTTCGGCAAGGCCGACCCGAACATTCGCAAGCCCACCGCGATCGTCAACGACTATGTGATCACCGGTACCGAGGTGGATCAGCGCGTGGCGCTGGTCACCGGCATGCAGAAGCTGACCCTCAAGCCGGAGGAGCGCGAACAGCTCAAGCTCGCGATGCTGCGCCAGCTGATCGACGAGACGCTCGAGATCCAGGAAGCCAAGGCCAACGAGATCAGGGTCGAGCCGCGCGAGATCGAATCGAGCTTCAACCGCGTCGCCGTCCGCTTCCAGAAGACGCCCGAGCAGATGCGCAGCTGGCTGCGCGAGATCGGCTCGTCGGAAAAGTCGATCAAGCGCCAGGTCGAGGCCGAACTGGCCTGGAGCCGGCTGCTGCGCAAGCGCGTCAACGTCAACGTCGGCGAAGCCGAGGTGAAGGCGATGATCGATCGCCTGACCGCGCAGAAGGGCACCGAAGAGTATCATGTCTACGAAATCTACCAGAACGCGACGCCCGATCGTGCCCAGGAAGTTTCCGGCGGCATGAAGAAGATGATCGATCAGATGCGCGAAGGCACGCCGTTCGATTATCTGGCGCGCACCTATTCGCAGAGCTCAACGCGCGCGAAGGGGGGCGATCTCGGCTGGGTTCAGACCGCGATGCTGCCCGATGCGCTCGCGCAGGCCGTGCAGGAGATGCAGCCGGGCCAGGTGGCCGGGCCGATCCCGCTCTCAGCCGGCTTCTCGATCGTGTATCTGGCGGATAAGCACAAGGTCGGGATCTCTGATCCGCGCGACGCCAAGCTCAGCCTCCGTCAGCTGTCGCTCAGCTTCGCCAAGGGCACTACCGAGGCGCAGGCAAGCAGCCGCGCCGCCGCCTTCGCCAAGGCGACCCAGGCGATCCGCGGCTGCGGTGATGTGAGCAAGGTCGCCGCCGCCGAGGGTGCGGAAGTGGTCGACCGCGACAACATCGTCATCAAGGACCTGCCGCCCGCGCTGCAGAACCTGATCCTTCCGCTTCAGGTCGGCCAGTCGACCCAGCCCTTCGGCTCGATCGAGGACGGCGTGCGCGTGCTGGTGATCTGCGGGCGCGACGATCCGCCCGCCGCCAATGCCCCCTCGGTCGAGCAGGTCCAGGAGCAGCTGGAGGACCAGCGCGTCAACCTGCGCGCCGAGCGCATGCTGCGCGACCTGCGCCGCGACGCGCTGATCGAATATCGCTGAGATGACGGTGGGAGGCGCCACCCTGCCTCCCCTCGCCGTCGCATTGGGCGATTCGGCGGGGATCGGGCCGGAAATCACCGCCAAGGCCTGGGCCGCCCGCGAGGCCGAAGGGCTCGCGCCGTTCTTTGCCGTGGGGGATCCCGCCGCCGTTCGCGCGGTGTGGGACGGCCCAATCGTCCCGATCGGCGATCCGCGCGAGACGTTTGCCGTGTTCGGCGAGGCATTGCCGATCCTGCCAGTGGGCGATGCGGGCGAGGTCCTGCCGGGCACACCGACGCTCAACTCCGCGCATGTGGCATTGCAGGCACTCGAAGTCGCGACGGGCCTCGCCAGCGTCGGCGCGGCAGGTGCGCTGGTGACCGGGCCGGTCTCCAAGGCGCAGCTCTACGCGATCGGCTACACGCATCCCGGCCAGACCGAGTTCGTCGCGGAGCGCTGCGGCATCACCGCCGAGAATGCGGTGATGATGCTCGCCGGGCCGACGCTCCGGGTGGTGCCGATGACGGTGCATGTGCCGCTGGCGGAGGTGCCGTCGCTGATCAGCCCCGAACTGGTCGTGGCCAAGGGCCGCGTGACCGCGCGCGGTCTGCAGCGCAATTTCGGTATCGCCCATCCGCGCTTGGCCTTTGCCGGGCTCAACCCGCATGCCGGCGAAGGCGGCGCGATCGGGCGCGAGGAGATCGACGTGCTGATCCCCGCGATCGAGCGCCTGCGCGCCGAGGGCATCGACGCCAGCGGCCCCTTCGCCGCCGACACGCTGTTCCACGCCCGCGCGCGCGCGGCCTATGACGTGGCGCTCTGCCTCTATCACGACCAGGCGCTGATCCCGATCAAGACGCTCCATTTCGACGACGGCGTGAACATGACGCTGGGGCTGCCGATCGTGCGTACGTCGCCCGACCACGGCACCGCCTTCGGCATCGCAGGCAAGGGGGTCGCGCATCCGGGCGCGATGATCGCCGCGATCCGCATGGCGGCCGAAGCCGCGCAGCGCCGGGCGGAAGCGGCCGCGTGACCGCCCTTCCCCCGCTTCGGGACGTCATTGCGAAATACGGGCTGAGCGCCAGCAAGGCGCTGGGCCAGAATTTCCTGTTCGACGGCCAGCTGCTCGGCCGCATCGCGAAGGTGCCCGGCGACCTGGCCGGCGCCGAGGTGTTCGAGGTCGGCCCGGGGCCCGGCGGCCTCACCCGCGCGCTGCTCCAGGCGGGCGCCAAGGTCACCGCCGTCGAGCGCGACCGGCGCTGCATCCCGGCGCTCGAGGAACTGGGCGGCTATTTCCCCGAGCAGCTCCGCGTGATCGAAGGCGATGCGCTGGAGGTCGATGCGCCGACGCTGTTCGCCGGCAAGCCGCATGTCGTCGCAAACCTGCCGTACAATGTCGGCACCGCGCTGCTGATCGGCTGGCTGTCGGCCGAATGGCAGCCCTGGTGGGCCAGCCTGACGCTGATGTTCCAGAAGGAAGTCGCCGAGCGGATCGTGGCGCAGGCGGGCACCGAGCATTATGGCCGGCTTGCAGTTCTCGCCCAGTGGCGGAGCACACCGCGCATCGCGATGAACGTGCATCGCTCGGCCTTCACGCCGCCGCCCAAGGTGATGTCGGCCGTCGCTCATATCGCGCCGAGCGACCCGCCCGAGGGCGTGCAGTTGCGGCTGCTGGAGGCAGTCACCGCTGCGGCCTTCGGCCAGCGCCGCAAGATGCTCCGCCAGAGCCTCAAGCCGGTGCAAGGCGCGCTGGCGGCGCTGGAGACGCTCGGCATCGACGCCAGCCGCCGTGCCGAGACGGTGAGCGTCGCCGAATTCGTTGCCATCGCCCGAGAACTCGGCCGCGGCTGAGCCCTATTCGCCGTCCGACCGGAACAGTCGCAGCACCGGCACCAGCGAGGCATGGTCGTCGGTCCAGCCGTCGAAGCCGGGCTCTGCAACCAGCTGCCGCCATTCGCGGCTGCGTGCTTGTAGTGTCGACAGCACGCGCGACGAGCGGCTGAGCGCGATCCAGTCGGAGACGGTGCCTTCGTCGCGCCGCTCGGCAGCGGTGGGGGTGTGGATCAGGCGGAGCCCCTGCCAGCCGCCGGCCTTCGCCGCGCCGGCCACGACAGGCCCCAGCGCGAGGAAGCGATTGGAGATGTGCACCAGCAACAGCCCGTCCGGCGCAAGCACCCGGCCATAGGCGGCAAAGGCCTCGGCCGTCATCAGGTGCATCGGCACCGCATCGGACGAGAAGGCATCGAGTGCGAGCAGATCCAGGCTGGCGGGCGGCAGCTCGCCCAGGCGCAGCCGCGCATCGCCGACGACGATCGCCGCCTGGGGCGCGCACAGCCGCAGGAACCCGAACGCACCGGAATCGCGCGCGAGATGCACCACGGCGGGGTCGATCTCGAAGAAGCGCCAGTGCTGGCCGGGCCGGGCGTAGCAGGCGAGCGTGCCGGTGCCGAGCCCGACCACGCCGATCCGTGCCCCGGCACCGTACAGCAACGGCGCCGCCTGCATCGCCTGCCCCACGCCCGAGCCTGCCTGATAATAGGTTGTCGGATGGGTAGCCCGCGCGCCCTTCAGCTCGACGCCGTGCAAGGTGGTGCCATGGGCGAGGCGGCGCTCGTGCGGCTTGTCGCTCACGGTGTAGACGCCGAAATAGCTGCGGGTCCGCGCGCCGCTGAGCGAGGTCTGGATCGCATTGTAGCCGCCGAGCAGGAACAGCCCGCCGACGAGCGCCACCGCGAACGGCCAGCGGGCACCGATCGCCACCAGCCCGATCGCCGCCACCGCGACAAAGGCGAGCTGGACGTGCATGGCGCCGAGCAGATGCTCGTTCACGCCAGCGGCGACGATCACTACCACCGCGGTGCCGGACACGAGGCCGGCGGGCACCCGCCAGCGGCTCGCCCAGAGCTGCGCGAACGGCTCGGCCAGCGCCCGCTGCGGGATCAGCAGGCCGGCGGCGAGGATCAGCAACGGATATTCATAGGTCCAGTCGAACAGCACGGGCGCGACCAGCCCGGCGAAGACGCCGCCGAGCGCCCCGCCTACCGCCATGGCGAGGTAGAAGCCGGTCAGCCGCTCGGGCGCCGGCCGCAGCGCATAGAGCCGTGCATGGCAGGCGACCGACACCGCGAACAGCAGGACCAGGCCGATCAGCGCGTTGACATAGGCCAGCCGCTGGTCGCCCGCGACCAGGGTCGCACCGAACAGCAGCAGCACCAGCGGCACGCAGCGCTCGAGCAGGTCGTCGAGCAGCGCGGAGGTGCGGAAGGCGAGCGGAAAGCTCAGCAGGTAGAGGCCGAGCGGCAGCACCCAGAGCAGCGGCACCGCGACGATGTCGGTGGTGAGGAACGTCGTCGTCGCCAGCATCAACCCCGAGGGGACCAGTGCCAATACGATCCAGCGGGCCCAGTCGCGCAGGATCGGTACATCGGTGGCACTAGCCTGCGTAGGGGGGGCATCACCCCGCGGCAGGCGGCTCGCACAGGCGAGCACCAGCAACGCCACCACGGCATAGCCCGCTGTCCACAGCCAGCTCTGGCTGCGCAGCCGCAGCAGCGGCTCGACCAGCAGCGGATAGGCGAGCAGCCCCGCGAAACTGCCGATGTTGGAGGCGGCGTAGAGGGCATAGGGGTCGCGGCCGCCGCTCGCCACCGCATACCAGCGCTGGAGCAGCGGTGCCTGCGCCGAAATGGCGAGGAACAGCGGTCCGATTGCGGTGACCAGCAGCCAAGGTACCCACAGCGCCGGCTGGGCGCCCGGCGGCACCTGCATCGTGCCCAGGCCGAACGGCAGCCACAATGCGGCAAGGGCCAGCAGCCCCAGATGCAGCGCCGCCTGGGTGCGGACACGAAACCGGCTCAGCCAATGGGCATAGCCATAGCCGACCAGCAGCAGCGCCTGGTAGACGAGCATCGCCGAGTTCCACACCGCCGGCGCACCGCCCAGCCGGGGCAGCGCCATCCGCGCGACCATTGGCTGAACGAGGAACAGCAGGAACGACCCGCCGAGGATGGCCGCGACGAACCAGCCGCGGCGTGCCGCCGCTCTCGCGGTGGTCACGGACGCGGGATCGCGTAGGCCACGGATGCGCGCAGACGACTGTCTTCGGCGTGGATCGCATGATCGAAATCGGCGAACCACGCCATTCCCAGCCGTTCCATCAGGGTGCGACTGGCGGCGTTGCAGGCGGCGGTGATCGCGACCACGCGCGGGCAATCGCGGTTTGCCCACGCCCAGTCCAGGCTCGCCGCCGCCGCCTCACGGGCATAACCCCGCCCCCAATGCGCGCGCGCGAACATCCAGCCGATTTCGATCTCGTCGGCGATCGGCGTGTCGGGCGCGCCCGGTTTCAGTCCGCAGAAGCCGATAACCGCGCCATCCTCCCGGCGCTCGACCGCTTGGAAGCCGAGCCCGTGGCTCGGCCCATAGCCGAGATGGCGTGCAATCGTCGCGCGGCTATGCGCGGTCGACTTCACCGGCCCGAGATCGCGCATCACCTCGGGATCGCTCCACATCGCGTGGAGCGCATCGAAGTCGCGCGGCTCGGGCGGCCGCAGCACCAGCCGCGCGGTTGCGATCACGCGCCGAGCAGCCGCGCCGCCAGCGGGGCGTGATAGGTGAGCACGCCCGAGCAGCCCGCCCGCTTGAACGCCATCAGGGTTTCGAGCACCAGCGCCTCGCGATCCCCCGCGCCGACGGCGGCCGCTGCCTCGATCATAGCAAATTCGCCCGATACCTGGTACGCAAAAACAGGTACTTCGAACGCGCTCTTCACGCGAGTTACGATGTCGAGATAGGGCAGGCCCGGCTTCACCATCACGCTGTCCGCGCCCTCGGCGAGGTCCAGCGCCACTTCGCGCAGCGCCTCTTCGGCATTGGCGGGATCCATCTGATAGGTCTTCTTGTCGCCCTTCAGCAGCCCGCGGCTGCCGACCGCATCGCGGAAGGGGCCGTAAAAGGCGCTCGCATATTTGGCGGCATAGGCCATGATCTGCACGTTGACATGGCCGTTCGCCTCCAGCGCGGTGCGGATCTGGCCGACGCGGCCGTCCATCATGTCGCTGGGCGCCACGATATCCGCGCCCGCTGCGGCCTGGACCAGCGCCTGCTCGGTCAGCACCGCCGAAGTCTCGTCGTTCAGCACATAGCCGGCGGCGTCGACGATGCCGTCATGGCCGTGGCTGGTATAGGGGTCGAGCGCCACGTCGGTGAGCACGCCGACCTCCGGCACCGCGTCCTTGATCGCGCGAATGGCGCGGCACATCAGATTGTCCGGATTGACCGCCTCGCGGCCATCCTCGGAACGGAGCGCATGCGGCGTGTTCGGGAACAGCGCGAGACACGGAATGCCCAGGTCGCGTGCTTCGCGGGCGCGATCAACGATACCGCCGAGGCTCCAGCGGGACACGCCGGGAAGCGCCGCGATCGGCTCCTCTTCCTCGCCTTCGGTGACGAACACCGGCCAGATCAGATCGGCGGGAGTGAGCACGGTCTCAGCGTGGAGACGGCGGCTCCAGGCCGAAGACCGGGAGCGGCGGAGGCGAAGCGCGGGGTAGTGGCTCATGCCGCGCCAGATGCGCCTTGCGGTGCGGCGTTGCAAGCGTCCCCGAGCGCCGCGGCGCCCAGCGTCAGGATCGAGGTCGCGTGCCGCCGGGCAACCTCGAGCGCATCCTGGCCATAGCCGCCGCCCAGCGTGCTGGCGAAGGGAAGCCTCCGCCGGCGCAGCGTCTCGGCGATCCAGCGGTCGCGGGCGACGAGCCCCGCCCCGCTCAGTCCCAGCCGGCCGAGGCGATCGCCGGCAAACGGGTCGACACCCGCTTGGTAGAGTATCAGGTCCGGATCGAAGCTGATAAGCAGCGGCAGCAGCGTGCGCTCCAGGGCTTCGAGATACTCGGCATCGCCGGTGCCGTCGGGCAGTCCCACATCCAGAGTCGAGCGCGCCTTGCGGGCGGGGAAGTTCTTCTCGGCATGGATCGAATAGGTGGCGATATCGGGCCGCCCGGCGGTGAGTGCCGCGGTACCGTCGCCCTGATGGACATCACAGTCGACGATCAGCACACGCGCGGCATGGCCCTCCTCGGTCAGCCGCACCGCGGCGATGGCGAGGTCGTTGAACACGCAAAAGCCTGCCCCCGTGTCGGCCAGCGCGTGGTGGCTCCCGCCCGCACTGTTCGCCGCATAGCCTTGCGCCTGTGCGATCCGCGCCGCCAGGAACGTGCCTCCGGGTACCCGCTCCGATCGCCGCGCGACTGCCGGCGTCACCGGAAAGCCGATCCGGCGCGTCTTGTGGGGCGGCACCGCCGCGGTCAGCACTTCGGCGACATAGTCCGGGTCGTGGACCGCCTCCAGCCACCGCCGCGGCATCGCCTCGGGCTGATGCCAGCCGATCCGGGCGTCTTCCGCCTCCAGCAGGTCGCGCACCAGGCCGTTCTTGTTCCATAGGTACGCGCTGCCCGCGGGCGCAGGGGCAACATAGTCGGGATGATGGACGACGGGGATCACAAGGAGGATCTAGGGAGCGGCACGCACGGGGGAAAGACGGCCCTTCCGCCATGCTCGGCTTCGGCCTAGGGAAGCCACATGACCGATATCGCCTCGCTCCCCTATCGCCCCTGCGCGGGCGTGATGCTGCTCAACCGCGACGGCCGAGTGTTCGTCGGCCAGCGGCTCGATTCGACGCTGGAGGCCTGGCAGATGCCGCAGGGCGGGATCGACCCCGGCGAGGATGCGGTCGAAGCGGCCTTCCGCGAATTGTGGGAGGAAACCGGCGTAGCGCGCCACCATGCCGAGCTGGTCGCCGAGGCGCCCGAGGAGTTGCAATACGACCTGCCCGAGGAGCTGATCGGCAAGGTGTGGAAGGGCAAATGGCGCGGACAGCGCCAGCGCTGGTTCCTGCTACGCTTCCTGGGCGAGGACGGCGACATCGACATTGCCACCGAACACCCCGAATTCCGCGTCTGGCGCTGGGCGGAGCCGGCCGAGCTTCCCGAGCTGATCGTGCCGTTCAAGCGGGCGCTGTACGAACGGGTGCTCGAGCTGTTCGCCCCGTATCTCCGGTGATGCCAGCCTGACGCGGCTCAGGCCGTGGTGCGCCGTGCCGGCATCACCGCGAAGGACAGGCCCGTGATGGTGCCGAGCACCACGCCGGAGATGACGCCGCCGATCAGGCCGCGCAGCGCGATTTCCCAGCTGCTCGGATCGGTGCTGCCGATCGACGAGGCGACGTAGATGCAGGGCAGCGAGGCGCCCCATCCCACTGCGTTGACCGCAATCCACCAGTGCGCCTGCCCCGCCGCGCGCCGCAGCACCAGCGCCTGCGCGGCGCCGAACAGCAGCCCCAGGCCGAGCCCGAAGCCGCCGGCAGTGATCGCCGTCTGGAACAGCGTATCCACGGGCGGCAGAAGGCGATCGCCGTCGAGCGAGGGAAACACGGCATACCAGGCGCCGATCGACCAGACGATCACGCCGATCACCGATGTCGCCGCGACCCAGGCGCGCAGGTTGAGCGCCGGAAACTGCCGACGCAGCGCCCAGCCCTGCAGATAGCCGAGGATCAGGCCCTGGATCAGCCCGCTGGCCGCCTTGCCGAGAAACACCAGCCAGTTCGCCGTTTCGCCGATCGGCACCGGATCGAATCGGTCGACCGTGACCCACCACAGGGCGGCGGTGGCAATGCCAAGCAGTTCGCCCGCTGCGCACGCCTCGATCCAGCGGGTGAAGCCATCGTCTTCCTGCACGTTCACTCCCTCGATTCGGGCTCCAGATCGCGCTCGAACCGCGGGGCCTGATCGTTAACGCTATTTGAGACATGAGTTGCCGAATGCGACAACCCTAGAAACGAAGGAAGCACAACCAACTTTCGGTATCCGACCGTACCGATTTGACACCTTTCACGTGCAACTCATTCGAATTCAAGGATCGCGGCATCGACAGCCAGGCTGTCTCCGGCGGCGAAATGGGCGTGCTTCACGGTCCCGGCCCGCTCGGCGCGCAGGATGTTTTCCATCTTCATCGCCTCGACCACGGCAAGCGGCTGCCCCGCTTCCACCCGGTCGCCGGGCTGCACGTGGAGGCGCGTGAGCAGCCCCGGCATCGGCGCGAGCAGATACTTGCTCATGTCCGGCGGGATCTTCTCGATCATGTGGCGGCGATAGTGCGCGACGTGCGGCGGAAGGACCTCGACCCGATGCGCGGCGCCGTGCGCGGTCAGCTTCCACCCGGTGCGCAGGCGATCGACGGCGGTCGCGAACGTGGCGCCATCGATCTTCGCGACGAACAGCGGATCGCCCGCCCGCCATTCGCCAGAGACCTCCAGCGGCGGCGTGTCGCTGGACAGGTTGACCAGCAGGCCGGTGGCGCCGCCGTCCACCGTCACGTCGAACTGGTGTTCGCCGAGGCGGACCGACCGTGCCGTGGACAATGCCGGCTGGTCGCCCAGCTGGCCCGAGATGGCGGCGATCCGCTGGCTGCGGGCAAGATCCAGCACCACGGCCACCGCTGCCAATTTGCGCACCAGCGCCTCGTCTGCTGGCGCGCCATGGAAGCCCTCGGGATATTCCTCGGCGATGAAGCCGGTGGTCAGTTCGCCCGAGCGGAAGCGCGGGTGCTGCATGATCGCCGAGAGGAAATCGATGTTGTGGCCGATCCCGTCGATCCGGAAGCGGTCGAGCGCCTGCACCTGCAGGTCCGCCGCCTCGTCGCGGGTCGGCGCCCAGGTGATCAGCTTGGCGATCATCGGATCGTAGAACATGCTGATCTCGGAGCCTTCGGTCACCCCGTCGTCGACGCGAATATAGCCCTGCCCCGCGCTCTCTGCGGCTGGCGGCCGATAGCGTACCAGTCGTCCGGTGCTGGGCAGGAACCCGCGATAGGGATCCTCGGCATAGACGCGGTTCTCGATCGCCCAGCCGTCGAGCTTCACCTCGTCTTGGCCGAAGGCAAGCTTCTCGCCGGCCGCCACGCGGATCATCTGCTCGACCAGATCGAGCCCGGTGATCGCCTCGGTCACCGGATGCTCCACCTGGAGGCGCGTGTTCATCTCGAGGAAGTAGAAGCCCTGCCCCGTCTTGTCGGCGCCGGAGACGATCAATTCGACCGTGCCCGCGCTGTAATAGCCGACCGCCCGCGCAAGTGCTACCGCCTGCTCGCCCATCGCCTTGCGCATCGCCGGCGTGACGAAGGGCGACGGCGCCTCCTCGACCACCTTCTGGTGGCGGCGCTGGATCGAGCATTCGCGCTCGTTCAAGTAGACGATGTTGCCGTGCTGATCGCCCAGCACCTGGATCTCGATATGGCGCGGGCTCTCGATGAACTTCTCGATGAACACGCGGTCGTCGCCGAAGCTGGCCAGGCCTTCGCGCTTGGTCGCCTCGAAGCCCTCGCGAACGTCCTGCTCGCTCCAGGCCAGCCGCATGCCCTTGCCGCCGCCGCCGGCCGAGGCCTTCATCATCACCGGATAGCCGATCTCGGCGGCGATCCGCACCGCATGCTCGGTATCCTCGATCTCGCCGACGAAACCTGGGACGACGTTCACCCCCGCCTGCTTGGCGAGCTTCTTCGATTCGATCTTGTCGCCCATCGCCGCGATCGCGCCCGGCGGCGGGCCGACGAACGCGATCCCCGCCTCGGCACAGGCCTTGGCGAAGCTCTCGCGCTCGGAGAGGAAGCCATAGCCGGGGTGGATCGCGTCGGCGCCGGTTTCCTTGGCGGCGAGCAGGATCAGGTCGGCACGGAGATAGCTCTCCGCCGCCGGCGCGGGCCCGAGCCGCACTGCCTCGTCCGCCATCCGCACATGCGGCGCGCGGGCATCCGCATCCGAATAGACCGCGACCGTGGCGATGCCCATCTTCTTGGCCGTGCGCATCACCCGACACGCGATTTCGCCACGGTTGGCGACGAGGATTTTCTTGAACACTATTTGCTCCAGCGTCGAAGCAAGGACAGGGTGCACCAGCAGCCTGCCGTTGCCAGTAGGATTGCAGCCGCCAACGCGTACAAGACGGCGTCAGGGTTGCTGCCAAACAGGGCTCCGAGGGCAACCCAAAGAACGGGTACGCCCAACATTGCCCAAATCGTACTTGTGAGCGACGATCGGAGACTAACCCGGCTCGCGCGGCGCTCTGACCATCGCACGAAGCCGGACAGCATTACTCCGCAGCCTCCAGCTCCACTTTGCACTCCGCCGCCATCGGCGTGATGCCGAGGCGGGCGAACAGCGCGGCGTCCTTGTCGTCGCCGGCATTGCCCGCGGTCAGCAGCTTGTCGCCGGTGAAGATCGAATTGGCGCCCGCGAGGAAGCACAAAGCCTGGGTCGCATCGCTCATGCTCTCGCGGCCGGCCGACAGGCGGACCATCGAGCGCGGCATGGTGATGCGCGCCACCGCCACCGTGCGGACGAACTCGATATCGTCGATCTTGGCGAGCGGCGTGTCGGCCAGCATGTCGCCCAGCACCGTGCCCTTCACCGGCACCAGCGCGTTGACCGGCACGCTGCCCGGATGCACCGGCAGGGTCGCCAGGGCATGGATGAAGCCGACGCGATCACCACGCGTCTCGCCCATGCCGACGATGCCGCCGCAGCACACGTTGATGCCCGCCTCGCGGACATGCTCCAGCGTCTCCAGCCGCTCCTCGAAGCTGCGGGTGGTGATCACCTCGCCATAGCGCTCGGGCGAGGTATCGATATTGTGGTTATAGTAGTCGAGACCGGCGTCGGCGAGCGTCTTGGCCTGCGCGTCGGTGAGCATGCCCAGCGTCATGCAGGTCTCCATGCCCATCGCGCGGACGCCCTTCACCATCTCGACGATGGCGCCCATGTCGCGGTCCTTGGGGTTGCGCCAGGCGGCACCCATGCAGAAGCGGGTCGAGCCATGGTCCTTGGCCTGCGCTGCAGCCTGCAGCACCGCGCGCGGATCCATCAGCTTGGTCGCCTTGAGGCCGGTATCGGCATGCGCCGACTGGCTGCAATAGCCACAATCCTCGGGGCAGCCGCCGGTCTTGATCGACAGGAGCGTCGAGCGCTGGACCTGGTTCGCCGGATGGTTGGCGCGGTGGACTTCGGCAGCGCGGAACACGAGTTCGGTGAACGGCAGGTCGAACAGCGCGGCGATCTCTTCGCGGGTCCAGTCGGTGCGCACGGGGGATTCGAGGGTCAAGCAACTAACTCCGGTGAACGGTTACGCCGTTCGGCATAGCGGGTGAGGGCTTCGGCGTAAAAGGGCGCGGCGCGGCGTTCGTGCTCGCCGCTGCTGATACCGCCAACCGACTGGGCGACGCGCGCGACCGCACCGCTGCTCAGGCGGTCGAGCGGCTCGACATGGATGCCGATGGTGAACAGCACTGCCCCGCTTTGGGGCAGCCGGCGCAGCGTCTGGCGCTCGCAGCGGACGAACAGCGTTTGCCCGGCATTGTCCGCTGTCACATGCGCGAAGCGGGCTTCGGGGTCGTCCTGCGGCAGATAGCGCCAGGCATCGCTCGCCACGACGAACCAGTTGGTGCGGCCGAAGATCGGGCCCGGCTGCAGCGTGGCGAAGAAATGGTCGACGCCCGCCGCCAGCTGCTCGGCATAGCCATGGATCGGGGCGTGGATGGGGGTGAGCGCCTGGTCGAGCTTTTCGGCGAGGTGCCAGTCGGTGGGGAAGGCCAGCGCGGCGGCGGTGAGCCAGTATTGGCCGGACGCGTCGGGCGTGAGGATGCAGAGGTCTTCCCATACGCCGGCGGCAGCCGTGCGGAGAACCGCTACAGCCTTTGCTCCCCTCCCGTTTGCGGGAGGGGTCGGGGGAGGGACTGACGTGGACGAAGCGCTGGAAGGTTCCAGCCCCTCCCCTAGCCTCTCCCGCAAGCGGGAGGGGAACGCAGACGTCCAGCCCTCCAGCATTTCTCCGACCTCATGAACCGCGGCCTCCGCCTCCGGCAGCACCTGCACGCAGTTCGGCTCGGCCGCGAACACGGCCGCGCGCGCCGCAAGATCGGCGTCCGGGGTCAGCCACTCCGCCTCCGGCACCCGCACCAGCCCCATGCGCAGCGCCCCTCCGCCGCGAGCGCGCGCCAGCAGCGCCTCGACGGAGAAGCCCAGGCTCATTCGGCGGCAGCCTCGAGCGGCGGCATGTTGTGGCCGAGCAGCCGCAGCACGTCCGCCGCGCATTCGACGACGTTCGAGCCCGGGCCGTAGATGCCCTGCACCCCGGCCTCGCGCAGATAGTCATAGTCCTGCGGGGGGATCACGCCGCCGGCGATCACCTTGATGTCGCTGCGACCGGCCGCGCGCAGCCCCTGGATCAGCTCGGGGATCAGCGTCTTGTGCCCGGCCGCGAGGCTGGAGGCGCCGACCACGTCGACGCCGCTGTCGAGGGCCAGCACCACGGTCTCCTCCGGCGTCTGGAACAAGGGGCCACTGACCACCTCGAACCCCATGTCCGAAAAGGCCGAGGCGATCACGTTGGCGCCGCGATCATGCCCGTCCTGCCCCATCTTGGCGACGAGCAGGCGCGGCCGCCGACCGAGCCGGCGCTCCACTGCCTCGACGCCGCGCACCACCTCCGCCCAGCGGCTGTCTTCCGCATAGGGCGCGGCATAGATGCCCTTCACCGGGGTAGGCCTGGTGGCGTAGCGGCCGAACGCGTCTTCCATCGCCGCGCTGATCTCTCCCAGCGTCGCGCGCGCCCGCGCCGCGACTACGGCCAGTTCCAGGAGGTTCCCGCCCGCCGTGGCGCCTTCGCGCAACGCGTCGAGCGCCGCCTGACACGCCGCCTCGTCGCGCGCGGCCTTCACGCGCTGGATGCGCGCGATCTGTGCTTCGCGGACGGCGGCATTGTCGACCTCCAGCGTTTCGAGCAGTTCCTCGCTCGCAAGCCGGTATTTGTTGACGCCGACGATCACGTCCTCGCCGCGATCGACCCGCGCTTGCCGCGCGGCGGCGGCTTCCTCGATCATCGCCTTGGGCCAGCCGGCGGCGACCGCCTTGGCCATGCCGCCCTCGGCCTCGACCCGCTCGATGATTTCCCAGGCCTTGTCCACCAGCTGCTGCGTCAGGCTCTCGACGTAATAGCTGCCGCCCAAGGGATCGACGACCTTGGTCATCCCCGTCTCTTCCTGCAGCACGATCTGGGTGTTGCGGGCGATGCGGGCGGAGAAGTCGGTCGGCAGCGCGATCGCTTCGTCGAGCGCGTTGGTGTGGAGGCTCTGGGTGCCGCCGAGCATCGCCGCCATCGCCTCGATCGTGGTGCGGATGACGTTGTTGTACGGGTCCTGCTCGGTGAGCGACACGCCCGAGGTCTGGCAGTGCGTGCGCAGCATCTTGGAGCGCTCGTCCTGCGCGCCGAGCCGGGTCATCACCCGGTGCCACAGCACGCGCGCGGCCCGCAGCTTCGCCACTTCCATGAAGAAGTTCATACCGATTGCGAAGAAGAAGCTGAGACGACCAGCGAACTTGTCGATATCCAGGCCCGAGGCGACGCCGTACTTCACATATTCCATGCCGTCGGCGATGGTGAAGGCAAGCTCCTGCACCTGGGTCGCGCCGGCTTCCTGCATATGGTAGCCGGAGATGGAAATGCTGTTGAATTTTGGCATCTTCGCGCTGGTATAGGCGAAAATGTCTGAAATGATCCGCATGCTCGGTTCGGGCGGGTAGATATAGGTGTTCCGAACCATGAACTCCTTGAGGATGTCGTTCTGGATCGTCCCTTCCAGCTTCTCCTGCGGAACCCCCTGCTCCTCGCCCGCGACGATGAAGAAGGCCAGCACCGGGATCACCGCGCCGTTCATCGTCATCGAGACCGACATCTGGTCGAGCGGAATGCCGTCGAACAGGATCTTCATGTCCTCGATCGTGTCGATCGCGACGCCCGCCTTGCCGACATCTCCCACCACGCGCGGATGGTCGCTGTCATAGCCCCGATGCGTGGCGAGATCGAAGGCCACGGAGAGCCCCTTCTGCCCGGCCGCGAGGTTGCGGCGGTAAAAGGCGTTGGATTCCTCCGCCGTGGAGAAGCCGGCATATTGGCGAACGGTCCAGGGACGGCCGGCATACATCGAGGCGCGAACCCCGCGAGCGAACGGCGCAAAGCCCGGTAGGCCGGGATCGATTCCCGAGACATCCTCTTGCGTATACAGCGGTTTGACCGTGATACCTTCGGGCGTTTGCCAGGACAGGTCCTTGCCCTTCACCTCCTTGGCGGCGGCGGCGGACCATTGATCGAGCGTCGGTTTGCTCACACTTCTTCTCCCTGGAGGCAGGCGCTCATATCAATGTTCGCCCCGCGGCGTCTCCATGATTTCGGTGAGGACGCCGCCCATGTCCTTGGGATGCACGAAGAAGATCGGGGTGCCGTGCGCACCGATGCGGGGTTCGCCGAGCAGCCTGCACCCCTTCGCCTCGAACCAGGCCTTGGCCTCGTGGATGTCGGCCACTTCATAGCAGAGGTGATGCTGCCCACCCGCCGGATTCTTCGCCAGGAAGCCGTGGATCGGCGAGGTGTCGCCCAGTGGCTCGATCAGCTCGATCTGGCTGTTGGGCGTGTCGACGAAGCACACCTTGACGCCCTGCGCCGGCAGGTCGAAGGGCGCGCGGATCACCGTCGCGCCCATCACGTCGCGATAAAAGGCAATCGACGCTTCGATCGACGGCGTGGCAACGCCGACATGGTTGAGACGCCCGAGTTTCATCGCAGTCCTCGATCAGATCCGCGTCACAGCGGGATATTGTCGTGCTTCTTCCAGGGGTTCTCGAGCTGCTTTCCCCGCAGCTTGCGAAGCCCCAGCGCGATCCGGCGCCGCGTGGAGTGCGGCATGATCACCTCGTCGACGAAACCCTTGCTCGCCGCGACAAAGGGGTTGGCGAAGCGGCGCTCATATTCGGCGGTGCGCTCGGCTATTTCCTCCGGCGTCCTGCCCCGGAAGATGATCTCTACCGCGCCCTTGGCGCCCATCACCGCGATCTCGGCGGTCGGCCAGGCATAGTTGAGGTCGCCGCGCAGATGCTTGGAGGCCATCACGTCGTACGCGCCGCCATAGGCTTTCCGCGTGATCACCGTTATCTTCGGCACCGTCGCCTCGGCATAGGCGAAGAGCAGCTTGGCGCCGTGCTTGATGATGCCCGAATGCTCCTGCCCCACCCCTGGCAGGAAGCCCGGCACGTCAACGAAGGTGACGATCGGGATCTCGAACGCGTCGCAGAAGCGCACGAACCGCGCGGCCTTCTTGGAGGCGTTGATGTCTAGGCAGCCTGCCAGCACCATCGGTTGGTTCGCCACCACGCCCACCGTGCGCCCCTCGATCCGGCCGAAACCGATCAGGATATTGCCGGCATGGGCAGGCTGGAGCTCGAAGAACTCGCCCTCGTCGAGCGTCTTCCGGATCAGCTCGTGCATGTCGTACGGCTGGTTGGCGTTCGGCGGGATGATCGTATCGAGGCTCTCGTCGATCCGATCCCACGGATCGTCGCTGGCGCGCTCGGGCGGCGCCTCGCGGTTCGAGGCGGGAAGGAAGTCCACGAAGTCGCGGGCCGCGAGCAGCGCCTCGATATCGTTCTCGAAGGCCACGTCAGCGACCCCCGACTTCGTGGTATGCGTCACCGCTCCACCCAGTTCCTCCTGCGTGACGATCTCGTTGGTAACGGTCTTCACTACATCCGGGCCGGTGACAAACATGTAACTGCTGTCTTTCACCATGAAGATGAAATCGGTCATCGCGGGGCTGTAGACGGCACCGCCGGCACAGGGGCCCATGATGAGCGAAAGCTGCGGGATCACGCCCGAAGCCAGCACATTACGTTGAAATACTTCGGCATAGCCGCCGAGCGACGCGACGCCCTCCTGGATCCGGGCGCCGCCGCTGTCGTTCAGACCGATCACCGGCGCGCCGACCTTCATCGCCATGTCCATGATCTTGCAGATCTTCTGCGCGTGCCGCTCCGACAGCGAGCCACCGAACACGGTGAAATCCTGGCTGAACACAAAGACGAGGCGGCCGTTGATCGTGCCCGACCCTGTGACCACGCCGTCGCCGGGGATCACCTGGGCCTCCATGCCGAAATCGGTGCAGTTGTGCTCGACATACATGTCGAGCTCCTCGAAGCTGCCCTGATCCAGCAGCACCTCGAGCCGCTCGCGGGCGGTCAGCTTGCCCTTGGCGTGTTGCGCGTCGACACGCTTCTGGCCACCGCCCAGGCGGGCGGCAGCACGGCGGCGTTCCAGTTCCTCGATCGTCGACGACATTGGCATTACTCTCCGTGGGGCGGCTTGTGCACCGGGCCATGCCGAGCCTGCAAATGCAATGTTGCAAAGTTGCGGCAGCATGGTTTGCAGACTATGCGGACCCATGGCCAGCCACCTCCCGCCACCGCCCCGCCGCCGTCTGTTCGAAGGCTTCCGACTACGCGACTTGAGACGCCGTCTGAGCATCCCGCAGGCGGGAATGGCGCAGCGATTGGGCATTTCCGTCTCCTATCTCTCGCAGATCGAGAACAATGATCGGCCGATCACCGACGGCGTGTTGCTGGCGCTGGCCCGCGAGTTTCCCGTCGAGGCGGCCGAGATTAACGGCGAGGGCGGGACCGCTGCGCTGCTCCGCGCGATCGACGCTGCGACCGACAGCAGCGTACCCGCCGACCGGATCGACGAGGCCGATATTCGCCGCGGCATCGAGCAGCAGCCCCTGCTCGCCCGGCGAATGGTCGCGTTGCACGATGCCTATCGTCGCAGCCAGGAGCAGCTGCGCGTGCTCGACGACCGCTTCGACACCGGCGCGGGCGACGCCGCGCCGCTGCCCTGGGAGGAAGTGCGCGACTGGTTCCAGGCCGAGGGCAATTACATCGATGCGATCGATCGCTCGGCGGAGCTGCTGGCCGACGCGCTGGCGCTCGACGACGACAATGTCGTCCGCGCCTTCGAGGACCGGCTGCGGCTGTGGCACGGCGTGCGGGTGATCGGCGCGCAAGGGGACGGCAGCGAGCTCAGTCGGTTCGATGAGGGCGCGCGAACGCTGGCGCTCAACCATGCCCTGCCACCGGAGAGCCGCGCCTTTCTGCTCGCCCACCGGCTGGTGCGCTACGAATTCGCCAACGAGATGCGGCTGGTGATCGACCGCGCCGGGCTCGCCTCCCCGGCGGCGCGCGAATTGCTGAGCGTCGGGCTCGCCAATTACGCCGCGGGTGCCCTGCTGATGCCGTATGGCCGCTTCCGGGCTGCCGCCTATGAAGTTCGCCACGACATCGACCGCCTGCGCCAACGCTTCGCGGTGAGCTTCGAGCAGGCCTGCCACCGGCTTTCGACGCTGCAGCGGCCCGGCGCGCAGGGGTTGCCGATGTTTTTCTGCCGGGTCGACATGGCGGGCAACATCACCAAACGGCATTCGGCGACGCGGCTGCAATTCGCCGCGCTGGGCGGCGCCTGTCCGCTGTGGATCGTGCATGAGGCGGTCGCCATCCCGGACCGCATCCTGGTCCAGCTCGCCGAAATGCCGGACGGGACACGCTATGTCTCGATGGCCAAGGGGTTGGTGAAACCCTCGGGCAGCTTCAGCCGCCCGCCGCGCCGCTATGCGGTCGCACTGGGGTGCGAGGAGGCGCATGCCGCCGACTTCGTCTATGCCGATGCGCTGCGCACCGGCGGCGCCGCGACGCCGATCGGCGCCTCGTGTCGCATCTGCCCCCGCCTCGACTGCGACCAGCGCGCCTTCCCGCCTGCAGGATCGGTGATCGAGATCGACCCCGATCGCCGCCGGGCAGTGCCCTACGGGTTCCGCTGACGCTTGCGGCTGCCGGCTGCTTCATGGCATACCCGAAGCTCGAAAAGAGAAATTTGGAGAGGTGCCATGGCAACCGCGCTCGCCCCCACGTCCCAGGTCAGCGACGCCGAATGGGAGGCACGGCAGCAACTCGCCGCCTGCTACCGCGTATTCGACATGCTCGGCTGGTCCGAGATGATCTACAACCATATCACGGTGAAGCTGCCCGACCAGGAAGGCGCGTTCCTGATCAACCCCTTCGGGCTGCACTTCAGCGAGGTGAAGGCCTCCAACCTCGTCAAGATCGACATCGACGGCAACACGCTGGACGACTCATCCTATCCGGTGAACCGCGCGGGCTTCGTCCAGCATGCGCTGTTCCACCGGCACCTGCCCGATGCGCACTGCATCATGCACAGCCACACTACCGCCGGCATGGCGGTCGCCTCGCTGGAAGGCGGGCTGCGGCCAACCAACTTCTACGCCTGCAACTTCATCGGCCAGATCGCCTACCATGATTTCGAAGGCGTCACCGTGCGCGACGAGGAGGGCGAACGGCTGCTTGCGCATCTCGGCGACAAGCGGGTGATGCTGCTGCGCAACCACGGTATCCTCGCCATGGGGCGGACCTTGCCCGAAGCGTTCGTCAAGCACTGGGCGCTGCAGCGCGCGTGCGAGATCCAGGTCGCGACGATGAGCATGGGTCAGCCGATCGAGATCGCGCCCGAGGTCGTCGCTGTCCACCAGCGCGACGTGCACATGGCGCAGGTGCCGGGAGGGCCCGGCGCGGCCGACTTCGCGGCGATGGTGCGGCTGGTCGACCGGATCGACCGCAGCTGGCGGGAGTGACATGCCTTCAGGTGTCGTGAAGGCATGCCCGCTGCTCTCCGCGCATTTCCCTAGCCGTCACCCGCGCGGTGGCGACTAGAAAATGCTCATCCGAAGCGAAAGCCGCTCACCGCCCAGCCAAGCACATGGTCGCGATAGTCGCATTCGGCTGGCCCCTCGCCGCCTGCGCCGAGCGCGACCATCAGGGGCAGGAGATGCTCCTCGCGCGGATGGGCGAACGCGGCATAGGGAAGCGCACGCCAGGCGATGATCCGCGCTTCCCGGCGCGCGGGATCGGGGTCGGTGGCGGCGGTGACGAGCGCTGCGTCCCAAGCATCGGCATAGGGTGTCGCCTGGGGTCCGCGGACTCGCAGATTGTGGAAGCTCATGCCCGAGCCGACGATCAGCACGCCTTCGTCGCGCAGGGGCGCCAGCGCCCTGCCGATCGCGACATGCGCCGCGGGGTCGAGGTCCCCGCGCAGGGACAGTTGTGCAAGGGGAATATCCGCATCCGGCACGGCGACCTTCATCGGGATGAACACCCCATGATCCCAGCCGCGCTCCCGCTCGATGCCGGTGGCGAAGCCCGCGGCATCGAGCAGCGCCTTGGCGCGCATCGCGACGTCGGGGGCGCCCGGCGCGCCCCAGCGCAGATCATAGGTATGCGCCGGGAAACCGTAATAATCGAACAGCAGGGGCTGCCCGTCGCCGACATGCACGGTGACGTCGCGCTCCTCCCAATGCCCCGAGACCAGCAGGATCGCACGCGGGCGCTCCGGCAGGCTGGCGATCAGTCCCGCGAGATAGGCCTGCATCGGCCGCCACATCGGGTCGGGCGGGCCACCGGCGGGATCCATGAAGAAACAGGGGCCGCCGCCATGCGGGAGGAAGAGTGCGGGTAGGGTCATGCGTCAGATGTCGCGCGGCAACCCGGTTCGGACAATGGCCGTTTCGGAAACCCGTCGTTTCCCGCTAGGATCGCGGGCATGACTCGGTTCACCGTCAACAACCAGCCGGTCCAGTACGACATGGATCCGCAGACGCCCCTCCTTTGGGCATTGCGGGACGCCTCCAACCTCACTGGCACCAAATATGGCTGCGGCACCGGCGATTGCGGCGCCTGCACCGTCGATATCGATGGCGCCGCGCGCCTTGCCTGCCGCGAAACGATCGGCGCGATCGAAGGCACGTTCGTCACCACCATCGAAGGTCTCTCGGCCGATCGCAGCCATCCGGTGCAGCAGGCCTTCCTCGCCGCCAACCTCGTCCAGTGCGGCTATTGCATTCCCGGTATGGTGATGGCGGCGGCCGTGCTGATCCGCACCAATCGCAATCCGTCCGAGGAAGACGTGCGCCAGGGTATCCCCAATATCTGCCGATGCGGCATCTATCCGCGACTGGTCGCCGCCATTCAGGACGCAGCCCGCGTCGCCCGCGGTGACCCGGCCGAGGACGAATGAAAACTTTCAATTGGCTGACCGTTGAGTTCAGAACCGGCTCAGCCGGACGCGCGTACTAGGGCAGCATCGGCGCGGCGACTTTGCCGCTGCCACGGGAGAATGGTTCGATGAAGAGGATGCTGTTGGCGGCGATCGCAGCCGCAACCGCGCTGGTTCCCGCCGCCGCCCTCGCGCAGGATCGCGGCGACCATCGCGGCAATGGTGGCTGGAGCCGCCCCGAAGGCGGTCGCCCGCAGGGTGGCCAGGGCTGGCAGCGGCCGCAGGGCCAACCGCAGACAGGCGGCAATTGGCAGCGCCCGCAGGGTGGCCCGCAGCCGCAATCCCAGCCGCAGCCGCAGAATGGCGGCAACTGGCAGCGTCCGCAGGGCAATCCGGGCTGGATGCGTCCCAACAACTTGCCGCAGGCGCAGGATCGCGGCGACTGGCGCCGCCCGGACGGGCAGGCGCGCCCCGCCTTCCAGCAGCCGCAAGGCGTTCCCGGCCAGCCCCAGCGCGACTGGCGCGGTGGCGATCGCCCCGATTGGCAGAACCGCGGCGACGTCCGTCGCGACCAGAACTGGCGGGACCCGCGCTGGAACACCCAGCCGCGCCCCGACTGGAACCGCGATCGCGACTGGGGTCGCCGCGACGGCAATCGCGGCTGGAACGATCGCCGTGACTGGGACCGCGGCGAGCGCTGGCAGGGCAATCGTGGCATCTGGAACAATGGCTGGCGGAGCGACAGCCGCTATGACTGGCGGTCCTACCGTGACTATAATCGCGGCATCTACCGCCTGCCGCGTTATTATCCGCCGGCGCGCTGGAGCTATGGCTATCGCCGCTTCTCGATCGGCTACCGCATCGACACGTTCCTGTTCGCGCCGCAATACTGGATCAGCGATCCCTATTCCTATCGCCTGCCCGACGTCTGGGGGCCGTATCGCTGGGTCCGCTATTATGACGATGCCCTGCTCGTCGATGTCGACACCGGCCAGGTGGTCGACGTGATCTATGGGATCTTCTGGTAAGCCGCAGGGGCCGGCAGCGATGTCGGCCCCTTGCCCTTGCAATCGCGCCGCCGGCCGGCAAAGAGTTCGCCGGTGAGCAAGACGAACGGCAACAGCAAGGGATCGCCCTCCCCACTTCGGGCACAGATCGGGCGCGAGGTAGCGGCACGGCTGGACGCCAACCCCAATGTCCGCCGCGCCAAGGTGGATCTCGCCCAGATCTACACCTACCCCGATTTCTTCAGCGATGCCGAGTGCGACATGCTGATGGCGCTGATCGACAGCAACGCCCGCCCCTCCACGCTGCTCGCCGCGACCGACGATCCCGACTATCGCACCAGCCACAGCTCGGACCTGTATCGCTGGTCGCCCGAGATCCAGGCGATCGACGACCGCATCGCCGATCTGCTGGGTATCCCGCCGGAAAATGCCGAGACGATGCAGGGCCAGCGCTACGCGCCCAACCAGCAGTTCCGCGCGCACTGCGATTATTTCCACGAGGGCAGCGGCTATTGGGACAAGATGCTGGAGACCGGCGGCCAGCGCACCTGGACCGCGATGGCCTATCTCAACGATGTCGAGGAAGGCGGCGCCACCTGGTTCCCGCGCGCCGGCATCCGCTTCAGGCCAAAGCGGCGGCTGCTGGTGATCTGGAACAACATGCTCGCTGACGGCAGCCCGAACTACGACACGCTGCACGAGGGCATGCGTGTCGTGGAGGGAACCAAGTACATCATCACCAAGTGGTTCCGCGAAGAGGCCTGGATCAAGGCTCCGATCCAGACCTACCGCTCGGGCGTGGTCGACGCCGATACGGACTGAGCATCGGGCGCCCCTCGACATCGCGGGGCGCACCGGCCACATCGGGGGCATGTCCCCTGCCCTCAACGTTCACCGTTCGATCCTCGGCCAGCCCTGGCGCTGGCGCGGGCTCGCCGCCGATGCGCGCGACCCCGGTTTCGCCCCCGACGATCTCGTCACCCAGTTGCTCCTCACCCGCGGAGTCGACCGCGCCGACCTCGAGCGGCACCGCACCCCCAGCATCCGCGCCTTCATGCCGGACCCTTCGATCTTCCGCGACATGGACCGCGCCGCCGGGCGGCTTGCAGATGCGGTGGAGGCGCGCGAGCGGATCGCCATCTTCGGGGATTATGATGTCGACGGCGCCACGTCCGCCGCGCTGCTGATCCTCCTGCTGCGCGATCTCGGGCTGGAGGCCACCCCGTACATTCCCGATCGGCTGATGGAGGGCTATGGTCCCTCGGGCGAGGCGCTCGTCCGGCTGAAGCAGCAGGGACACGGGTTGATCGTCACCGTCGATTGTGGTGCGCAGGCGTTCGAGGCGCTGGCGATGGCGCGCGCGGTGGACGCGGACGTGATCGTCGTCGACCATCACAAATGCGCAACCGAGCTGCCCGTCGCCCATGCGCTGGTCAATCCCAACCGGCTCGACGAGACCGAGGGCGCCGAGCACGGGCATCTCGCCGCGGTGGGTGTCGCGTTCCTGCTGGGCGCCGCGCTCGTGCGGGTGCTGCGCGCGCGCGGCTATTTCACCGGCCGGGCAGAGCCCCGTCTGCTCGACCTGCTCGATATCGTGGCGCTCGGCACGGTAGCCGATGTGGCGCAGCTCCGCGGCCTCAACCGCGCATTCGTCGCGCAGGGGCTGAAGGTGATGGCGCAGCGTCGCAATATCGGGCTGGCGGCGCTGATCGAGGCGTCGCGCCTTACGCGCGCGCCGACCTGCACCGATCTCGGCTTCGCCCTCGGGCCCCGCATCAATGCCGGCGGCCGTGTCGGCAAGTCGGACCTGGGGGTACGGCTGCTCACCACCCGTGATCCGGCCGAAGCCCGTGCGATCGCCGCCGAGCTCGACTTGCTCAACGAAGAGCGCCGCGCGATCGAGGCGGAGGTCCAGACGGCGGCCGAATCGCTGTGCCTGGCCGGCGGCGACCGGATGGTGGCGCTGGTCGCAGGCAACGGCTGGCATCCCGGCGTGATCGGCATCGTCGCGGGGCGGCTGAAGGAGAAATTCGGCCGTCCGGCGCTGGTGATCGCGATCGGCGAGGACGGCATCGGCAAGGGCTCGGGGCGCTCGATCCCGGGGGTCGATCTCGGCGCGGCCGTGCTCGCCGCCAAGGATGCCGGTCTGCTGATCGCCGGCGGCGGCCACGCCATGGCCTGCGGCGTCACCATTGCCGGTGAGCGGGTCGAGGAACTCGCCGCCTTTCTCGACTCGCGGCTGGCGGAGCGAATCGCCGAAGCGCGGGGTGAACGCGCATTGCTGCTCGATGCGGTGCTGAGCCCGGCGGGCGTAAACCCGACGCTCGTCGAGGCGATGGACGCCGGCGGCCCCTATGGCATGGGCTGGCCGGCGCCGCGGATCGCAGCCGGTCCGGTGCGAGTGCTCAGGGCCGATGTGGTAGGCAGCGGCGGTCATGTCCGGGTGATCGTCGCGGGCGCCGACGGGCGCAGTCTCAAGGCCGTCGCCTTCCGTCAGGCCGATACCGAGCTGGGCCAGGCGCTGCTCTCCGCCCCCTCCCACCGTCGGCTCTGGCTGGCAGGCCGGGCCAAGGTCGACACATGGGGAAGCCGCCCCGCGGCAGAATTGCACATCGAAGATGCTGCATGGGCGGAATGAGTGCTTGACGACTCTCGAATCCCCCCCTATTCGGCCGCTCCACGCCACGCAGTTGGCCCCTTCGTCTAGCGGTTAGGACGCGGCCCTTTCACGGCTGAAACACGGGTTCGATTCCCGTAGGGGTCACCAGTGCCTCCAACGACTTGGTCGTTGTTGCACGTTCGGTGTCAGCTACACATCAAATATGTAGAAGCGGGCCGGCCGGTATTTCCGGGACCGGACGCCAGCCCGCGCCTCTGCGGCACGAGCCAGCCCCGTGGTCTGCCGTTGACGTTGCCGCCGCCGTTGCGCATAGGGCGGCCAAGGCGATGGATTTCCGCCGGGCCCTCGGGCCGAACCGCCCTCGCAAGGGCCGATGATTCCTACCGGGCGCCGCACGGCAGCAAGGAGGACTCATGCGCGCTACGTTTCGTATCTTGATCGGCCGGCTCCCTTTGGGGGCGTTCTTCCGCGACCGTCACGACCATGCAGTCTCGGTGCTGCGCTGGGTGCTGCTCCTCGTGCCGATGGCGGCGATGGTCGGAACGCTGTGCGCCGCCTTCCTGTGGAGCCTCGACGCAGCGACCCGGGCGCGATTCGAACATCCCTGGCTGCTCTACCTGCTCCCCGCGGGCGGGGCGGCGATTGCGCTGCTCTATCAGCGGTTCGGCCGGTCGGTGGAGGCCGGCAACAACCTGATCGTCGAGCAGATCCACGCGCCGGGCGGCGGCGTGCCGCTCCGCATGGCGCCGCTCGTCTTTCTCGGCACGATCGCGACGCATCTGTTCGGCGGCTCGGCGGGGCGCGAGGGCACTGCGGTGCAGCTGGGCGGCAGCCTGGCGAGCGCGGTCGCCGGCCGGTTTCGCCTCGATCCGTCGAGCGTGCGCGTCCTGCTGTTGGCGGGCGTGGCGGCAGGGTTCGGCGCGGTGTTCGGCACGCCGCTCGCGGGTGCGGTGTTCGCGCTCGAAGTGCTGGCGGTCGGACGGGTGGAATATGCGGGCATCGTGCCGTGCCTGCTTGCCGCGCTGGTCGGCGACTGGACCTGCCATGCCTGGGGCATCCACCATACGCCCTACCATATCGCCACGGCCGGCATCGGCGGCGACGCACTGCTGACCGAGCCGCTGCTACTCGCCAAGGCCGCGCTGGCGGGGGTGTTCTTCGGGGTTGCCGGTCTGGCCTTTGCCGAGGCAAACCATGCGCTGGGCGGGTTTCTCAAGGCGCGCATCCCCTATGGCCCGGCGCGGGCGGCACTGGGCGGCGTGCTGGTGATCGCGCTCGTCTGGATCGTCGGCACGCGCGGTTATCTCGGGCTGGGGGTCTGGTCCGCCCTCCCCGGCGACCCGACGATCGCCGGTTTCTTCACCGGCCCGGTCGACCCTTGGAGCTGGGCACTCAAGCTGCTGTTCACCGTCGTCACGCTCAGCGCCGGCTTCAAGGGCGGCGAGGTGACGCCCCTGTTCTTCATCGGCGCCGCCCTGGGCAACGCGCTCGGCGGACTGCTCGGCGCGCCGATCGACCTGTTCGCCGGGCTCGGCTTCGTCGCGGTGTTCGCCGGCGCGGCCAATACGCCGCTTGCCTGCACGATCATGGGCATCGAGCTGTTCGGCGCGACCCACGCGGTACCGTTCGCGGTCGCCTGCTTCGTTGCCTATGGCTGCTCGGGCCATAACGGCATCTATCTGTCGCAGCGGATCGCCGTGCCCAAGCGCCCCTCGCGCCTCTCGTCCGGTGCGGCAACGCTGCGCGAAGCGCGGGTTGCGCGCACGGCGGCGTCTTCCGCTGCCCCTGCCAGGAAGCGCTGAAGTCTCTCTCCCAACACAGGATCCGGCCTGGCGAGATCCGCATAATCCGCATGTACTGGCGCGTTTCTCGAGTGGACCGACGTGCGGCAGGCCGCGCAGCGGTAACGGCCAGGCTCCGCACCGCCAAAAGGTGCTTTACAGACACAATACAGCAGGTATCACCTTGGATCGTCATTACGATGGGGAACAGGCGAATGCTGCAGATCGACGGTCTCACCCAGATCTACGCGAACGGCACCAAGGCGCTGGACGGCGTGACGCTGGCGATCCCCCCGGGCATGTTCGGCCTGCTCGGCCCCAACGGCGCCGGCAAGTCGACGCTGATGCGCACCATCGCCACGCTCCAGACGCCGACCGAGGGCAGCATCCGCTTCGGCGACATCGACGTGATCGGCCAGCCGGAGACCCTGCGCCGCACGCTCGGTTATCTGCCGCAGGATTTCGGCGTCTACCCCCGCGTGTCGGCGTATGACATGCTCGATCATATGGCGGTGCTGAAGGGCGTCGCGGCGCGCGGCGAGCGCAAGGATACGGTCGAGGCGCTGCTCCACCAGGTCAATCTCTGGTCGGTGCGCAAGAAGGCGCTCGCCGGTTTCTCCGGTGGCATGCGCCAGCGCTTCGGCATCGCCCAGGCGCTGATCGGCAATCCCCAGCTGATCATCGTCGACGAACCCACCGCCGGACTGGACCCGGAAGAGCGCAACCGCTTCCTCAATCTGCTGGCCGAGATCGGCGACACGGTCGTCGTGATCCTGTCGACCCATATCGTCGAGGACGTCGCCGACCTGTGCCCGCGGATGGCAGTGCTCGCCGGTGGCCGGGTGCTGCTGGAAGGCGCGCCCCTGGCCCTGATCGAGGAGACGCGCGGACGGGTGTGGCAGAAGACGATCGCTCGCGACGCGCTGGAGGCACATCGCGAGCGCTACCGGGTGATCTCCACCCGACTGTTTGCCGGCCGCACCATCATCCATGTCGTCGCCGACGGACTGCCCGGCGAAGGCTTCTTGCCCGTCCAGGGCGGCCTCGAAGACGTGTATTTCTCGACGCTCGACGCCTCGCGTCGCGCGGCCTGAGGGAGGCGCCGATGTTCGCCGGCATCCTCGGCTTCGAGTGGCGCTACCAGCGCCGCAACCCGGTCTTCTGGGTCGCGATCGTGATTTTCTTCCTGCTCGCCTTCGGGGCGACGACGGTCGACCAGATCCAGATCGGCTCGGGCGGCAACGTCCACAAGAACGCGCCGTTCGCGATCGCGCAGAAGATGCAGATCCTCACGCTGTTCTACATGTTCGTAGCGACCGCCTTCGTCGCCAACGTGGTGGTGCGCGACGACGAGACCGGCTTCGGTCCGATCGTCCGCGCCACGCGCGTGACCAAGAGCGCCTATCTGTTCGGCCGCTTCGGCGGCGCCTTCCTTGCCGCCGCGCTCGGCTTCCTTGCGGTGCCGCTGGCGGTATGGGTCGGCAGCCATATGCCCTGGGTGGACGCCGAAACGCTCGGCCCCAATCGACTGAGCTATTACCTCTCGGCCTATCTGGTGCTGGCGCTGCCCAACATCCTGCTCACCTCGGCCCTGTTCTTCGCGCTGGCGACGGTCACCCGCTCGATGATGGCGACCTATGTCGGGGTCATCGGCTTCCTGATCCTGTTCTTCGTCGCCAACGTCGTGCTGGACCGCAATCCCGCCTATGAACTGGCGGGCGCCTATGGCGAGCCGTTCGGCATCGGCGCGACCAGCTATCTCACCAAATACTGGACCGCGGCCGACCGCAACACGCTGACCATCCCGTTCACCGGGCTGGTCCTATGGAACCGGCTGCTCGTGCTCGGCGTGGCGGCGCTGGCGCTCGTCTTCGCCTATGCGCGGTTCGGCTTCACGACGCGCCCCTCGAAGCAGGCACGCAAGGCCGCCAAGGCCGCCGCCGCGGTGATCGATACCGCCGACGCACCGCGTCCTGCCGGTCCGCTGCCCGCGCCGCGCTATGACCGCGCGACCGCCTGGACCCAGCTTGTCGTGCGCACCCGCCTGGAAATGGTGCAGGTGTTCAAGAGCCCGGCCTATGTCGTGCTGCTCGCGCTCGGCCTGTTCAACGCGATGGCGAGCCTGGTCGATCTGGGCGAGGTGGTCGGCACGCCGGTGCTCCCGGTCACGCGGGTGGTGATCGATCTGCTGAAGGGCACCTTCGGGATCATCCCGGTCATCATCGCCACCTATTATGCCGGCGAGCTTGTCTGGCGCGAGCGCGACCGCAAGACCCACGAGATCATCGACGCGAGCGCGATCCCCGACTGGGCGTTCGTCCTCCCCAAGGCGCTGGCCGTCACGCTGGTGCTGTTCTCCACCCTGATCGTCAGCGTGGCGGGCGGCATGATCATGCAGCTGGTGCATGGCTACAGCGATTTCGAGCTGGGCAAATATCTGCTCTGGTACGTGCTGCCGGAAACCGTCGACTTTACCCTGCTCGCCGTACTCGCGGTGTTCCTCCAGGCGCTGAGCCCGCACAAATTCGTCGGATGGGGGCTGATGCTGGTCTTCATCGTCGGCCGGGCGACGTTGAGCAATCTCGGCTTCGGCGACGTGCTGTACAATTACGGCCAGGGTCCGCGCGTGCCGCTGTCCGACATGAACGGACAGGGCAGCTTCTGGATCGGCGCCTGGTGGCTGCGGCTCTACTGGTCGGCCTTTGCGGTGCTGCTGCTGGTGCTGGCGCATGGGCTTTGGCGGCGTGGCACCGAGACCCGGCTGCTCCCACGTCTCAAGCGCCTGCCGCGCAAGCTGGCGGGCAGCGCCGGGGTGATCGGCGGCGCGGCGCTCGCGGTGTTCGTGGCGACCGGCGTCTGGATCTATACCAACACCCATGTCTGGAACGTCTATCGCACGCCGATCAGCGACGAGCGCGAACTTGCCGACTATGAGAAGACGCTGCTGCCGTTCGAGACGGTCCCCCAGCCTTCGGTCGCCGCAGTGCGTGTCGCGGTGGACATCCGCCCGCAGCAGCCGGGCCTGACCGCCGCCGGGCAGATGACGCTGGCCAACCGCACGGGCAAGCCGCTGGATGCGATCCACGTCCATCTCGGCGACCGGATCACCCGGCTCGTCTCGGTCACGATCCCCGGCGCGACGGTCGCCAAGGACTATCCGCGCTTCCAGTACCGCATCTATCGCCTCGCGACCCCGCTGGCGCCGGGGGCGACGACCACACTCGACTTCCGCACCGAGCGGCGTCAGCGCGGCTTCGCCAACAGCGGCAACGACACGCGCGTCGTCGCCAACGGCACCTTCGTCAACAATGGCGAGTTCGTGCCGACGCTGGGCATCGACCGCTCCGGCCTGCTCCAGGACCGCGCGAAGCGCCGCAGGTACGGCCTGCCCTCCGAACTCCGCCCGCCGAAGCTCGAGGATCTCGCGGGCACGCAGTTCAGCGCCTTCCACACCGACTGGATCAAGACCGACATCACCGTCTCGACCGATGCCGACCAGACGCCGATCGCGCCGGGGGACAAGGTCGCCGATCGCAGCGAGGCCGGGCGACGCACCGCGCGGTTCGTCACCACGGTGCCTATCCTCAATTTCTATTCGGTCCAGTCGGCGCGCTACCGGGAGAAGCATCTCCAGCATGGCGGCATCGACCTCGCGGTCTATTATGACGCCCAGCACGGCGCCAATGTCGATCGGATGCTGGCGGCATTCCGCCATGGGCTCGACCTCTACCAGCCTGCCTTCGGCCCCTATCAGTTCCGCCAGGCGCGGATCATCGAGTTCCCCGATTACGCCCAGTTCGCCCAGGCCTTTGCCGGCACCATGCCCTATTCGGAGGGCATCGGCTTCATCGCCGACCTCTCCGACCCCGAGAAGATCGACTATGTGACCTATGTCGCGGCGCACGAGCTGGGGCATCAATGGTGGGCGCACCAGGTGATCCCGTCCGACAATCAGGGCGCGACGATGGGCGTCGAGACGCTGGCGCAATATTCGGCGCTGATGGTGATGGAACACCTCTATGGCCGCGACCAGATCCGCCGCTTCCTGAAGTATGAGCTCGACCGCTATCTGCGCTCCCGCGGGGGCGAGGTGATCGAGGAACTGCCGCTCGCCCGGGTCGAGAACCAGCCCTATATCCATTATCGCAAGGGCAGCCTTGCCATGTATCGGCTCAAGGACGAGCTGGGCGAGGCGCGGGTCGATGCGGCGCTCAAGCGCTACGACGCCAAGTGGCGCTTCCAGGGGCCGCCGTACCCGCGCAGCCTCGACCTGATCGCGGAGTTCCGCGTCGGCGCGACGCCCGCCGAGAAAGCGCTGATCACCGACCTGTTCGAACGGATCACGCTGTACGACATCAAGACCAAGTCGGCAGCGGTGCGAAAGCTGCCCGACGGTCGCTGGCGAACGACGCTGACGATCGAGGCGCACAAGCTCTATGCCGACGGCAAGGGCAAGGAGACCGAGGCACCGATGGCGGAGCAGGCCGAATTCGGCGCCTTCGCCGCCATGCCGGGCCGCGGCAGCTTCGCGGCGAAGGACGTGCTGGCGCTGCAGCGGCTGCCGATCCGCACGGGCGTGCAGACCATCACCCTCGACACCAAGGCCAAGCCAGCCTTTGCGGGCGCCGACCCGTACAATGTGCGGATCGATCGCAACTCCGACGACAATGTGATCGCGATCAGCGGCGACTAGTCGGCGTGGCGAACGGCTGGGTGAGGATCGGGTGCTGTTCGAGGCGCTTGATCCCCCCCGCCCTTGCCCCTAGACGCTGCCGGGAAACCACCTGTCTCAGGAAAGCGAGCTTATGGCGAAGATCAAGGTTGCAACGCCCGTCGTGGAAATCGACGGCGACGAAATGACGCGGATCATCTGGGAATGGATCCGCGAGCGCCTGATCCTTCCGTACCTCGACATCGATCTGAAGTATTACGATCTCTCGGTGCAGAAGCGCGACGAGACCAACGACCAGATCACCATCGATTCGGCCAATGCGATCAAGCAGTACGGCGTCGGTGTGAAATGCGCGACGATCACTCCGGACGAGCAGCGCGTCGAGGAGTTCAGCCTCAAGAAGATGTGGAAGTCGCCGAACGGCACGATCCGCAACATTCTGGGCGGCGTGATCTTCCGCGAGCCGATCGTGATCTCGAACGTGCCGCGCCTGATCCCGGGCTGGACCAAGCCGATCGTCGTCGGCCGCCACGCCTTCGGCGACCAGTACAAGGCGACCGACTTCAAGGTGCCCGGCAAGGGCAAGCTGACCATGAAGTGGGAAGGCGAGAACGGCGAGACGATCGAGCACGAGGTGTTCGACTTCCCGCAGGCCGGCGTCGCCATGGGCATGTACAATCTCGACGAGTCGATCCGCGACTTCGCGCGGGCCTCGATGAACTATGCGCTCGGCCGCGGCTGGCCGCTGTACCTGTCGACCAAGAACACGATCCTCAAGGCCTATGACGGCCGCTTCAAGGACATCTTCGCCGAGGTGTTCGAGACCGAGTTCAAGGACCAGTATCAGAGCGCAGGCATCGTCTACGAGCACCGCCTGATCGACGACATGGTCGCCTCGGCGCTCAAGTGGCACGGCGAATTCGTCTGGGCCTGCAAGAACTATGACGGCGACGTCCAGTCGGACCAGGTCGCGCAGGGCTTCGGCTCGCTGGGTCTGATGACCTCGGTGCTGATGACCCCGGACGGCAAGACGATCGAGGCGGAAGCGGCGCACGGCACCGTCACCCGCCACTATCGCCAGCACCAGCAGGGCAAGGCGACCTCGACCAACCCGATCGCGTCGATCTTCGCCTGGACCGGCGGCCTCAAGTATCGCGGCAAATTCGACGGCACCCCCGAGGTGACCCGCTTCGCCGAGACGCTGGAGAAGGTCTGCATCGAGACCGTCGAGAGCGGCAAGATGACCAAGGATCTCGCGCTGCTGATCGGCCCGGACCAGGCCTGGATGACCACCGAGCAGTTCTTCGAAGCGATCCGCGTCAACCTCGAAACCGCGATGGGCAGCTGGCAGTAAGCCTCGCCCAACACGGCAAGACCTATGGAAAAGCCCGCCGCTGGCGGGCTTTTCTACTTGCAATGCCGGGCCTCGCAGCGTCTCTAGGGTCCATGACCGAGCGAGCAAAACCCGCCACCGGCCATCGGCCTTTCTGTTCCTTCCTGTTGCGTAGCGCACCCCTCGCCTTCCCGGGTGCCCCATGCTGAACCTTTCCAACCACGGCTTCAGCGACACGCTGGTGATCCTCGGCGCCGCCGGACTCGTCATCCCCGCCTTCGCGCGCTTCCGCATCAGCCCGGTGATCGGGTTCATCCTGGTCGGCGCGCTGGTCGGCCCCTTCGGGCTGGGCAGCCTCGTCGGCCAGGCACCCTGGCTCTATTACCTGACCATCTCGGACACGCACTCGATCGAGCCATTCGCCGAGTTCGGGATCATCCTGCTCCTCTTCTCGATCGGGCTGGAGCTTTCGTTCAAGCGGCTCTGGGGGATGCGCTCGCTGGTGTTCGGCACCGGTGCCGCCGAACTCTTCGGATCGGGACTGATCCTGGCGGCGCTGCTCTATCTCACCGGGCTCAGCGGCGGCGGCGCGATCGGGCTGGGGCTGGCGCTCGCCCTCTCCTCCACCGCGCTTGTGATCCCGATTGCGGGCACGACCAGCGCCGTCGGCCGCGCGGCCTTTGCGATGCTGCTGTTCGAGGATCTGGCGCTGGTGCCGATCATCTTCGGGCTGGGCGCGATGGCGCCGACACCGGATGGCGCCGGCTGGACGCGGCTGGCGATGACGCTCGGCATCGGCATCGCGACCGTCGTCGCGCTGTTCCTCGGCGGCCGGATCGTCTTGCCGAGGATGTTCGCCCAGGCCGCACGGACCAAGAGCCCGGAGCTCTTCCTCGCCGCCAGCCTGCTGGTCGTGATCGTCGCCAGCCTCGCCACCACCGCCGCCGGGCTCTCCCCGATCGTCGGGGCGCTGATCGCCGGCCTGCTGATCGCCGAGACCGAATATCATGGCGAGGTCGAGGCGATCACCACCCCGTTCAAGGGCCTCGCGCTCGGCGTGTTCCTGCTCACCGTCGGCATGCGGCTCGACCTCGGCTTCGTCCTGTTGAACTGGGCGGCGCTGCTGGGGGCGAGCCTGCTGGTGATGGTCGTCAAGGTCGCGGTCACCACCACGCTGCTCCGCTTCTCGGGCGCGCGGATGGGCACGGCAGCGGAAACCGGCGTGCTGATGGCCAGCCCGTCCGAGACGACGCTGATCGTGCTCGGCGTTGCCGGCGCCGCCGGCCTCATCGCGCCGGGCACGGTCGCGTTCTGGAGCGCCGTCACCGCGATCGGTCTCACCGCCACCCCGCTGCTCGCCAAGGCCGGCCGCACCGCCGCCCGGCGCATCGAGGGCAAGAACGGCGCCGACATCGCCGAGGAGGACCTCGACCAGATCGACGGCGGTACCGTGGTGATCGGCTTCGGCCGCGTCGGTCGTACCGTGGCGGACATGCTGCGACGGCACGCCAAGCCCTATGTCGCAGTCGACGCCGATATCGACAATGTCGTGCGCGGCCGCCGCGACGGTTTCCACGTCCTGTTCGGCGACGTGACCCGCAACGAACTCGTCGACCAGCTGCAGCTCGGCCGGGCGCAGGCGCTTGTGCTGACGATGGACGATCCGGTGCTGACGGTGCGGCTGACCAAGCGCGTTCGTGGCTGGGTGCCCCATCTGCCGATCATCGCCCGCGCCCGCGACGCGGCGCATGCGGCGGAACTCTACCGTGCGGGTGCCACCGATGCGGTGCCAGAAGCACTGGAAAGTTCGCTGCAGCTCTCCGAGGCGCTGCTCGTCGATCTGGGATTGGGCGTCGGTCCGGTGATTGCATCCATCCACGAAAAGCGCGACGAGATGCGCCGCTCGATCAAGGATGCCGCGGGCCTGCAGCGCGAGCCCCGGCTGAACCGATCGCGCCTGAACGCCACCGCCGAACCCAACAAGGCCTGACCCGATGCTGCTTACCTTTGCCCTCGCCCTCCTCGCCCCGGTTCAGGGCGACGCCGTTCCCGACCCGCTGGCACCCGCCAAGGCGGGCCGGATCCGGTGCGTCGATCCCGATCGGGCCAACCGCACCTGCGGCACGATCGTGCGCTACACGCTGCGCGGCGACGGCGCATTCGATGCGCTGGTCACCGGGGTGGTCAACCGCGATCCGCTGATCGTGCTCGAATATTCGACCTATGGCCTGGTCAAGGACGGCGCGGTGTGCAGCCGGATCCGGCCGGCAGACTTCAACGCCGGGCGCCTGACCACCAATGGCACCGCGCTCAGCCCCACGCTGGAGACGAACACCCGCGCCAAGCTGCTGGAGGCGCTCCAGCCGCTCGCCGGGCATGAGCGCTGCTACCGCGACGCCGGCGCGGGCGAGCTCACCGTCAATGTCACCATCGACGGCCTGCTACGCCCGGACATGGGCCAGACCGCGATCTGGGTGCTGCCCGAGGACGGCTACGCCCCCGGGCGCTGACCCCGAGGATCAGGCGGCGACCGGGCTTTCGGCCAGCGCCGCCTTCACGGCCGCGAGCGCATCCGCACCCTTGGCCCCGTCGGGACCGCCGCCCTGCGCCATGTCCGGACGGCCGCCGCCACCCTGACCGCCCAGCACCGCGACGGCGACCTTCACCAGATCCACCGCGCTCACGCCGATGCCGTCGGTCACGCCGACCGCAACCGACGCACGGCCTTCGTTGACCGCGACCAGCGCGACCACGCCGCTGCCGATCCGCGCCTTGGCCTCATCCACGGCGCCGCGCAGGGCCTTGGCTTCGAGCCCGTCGAGCACCTGGCCGACGAAGTTGATGCCGTTCACCTGCTCCGGGCCCGCCGGGCCAGCGCCGGCACCGCCGCCAAGCGCCAGCGCCTTCTTCGCCTCGGCCAGCTCACGCTCGAGCTTGCGGCGTTCCTCGACCAGCGCGGCGACGCGTGCCGGCACGTCGTCGGGCGCGGTCTTGAGCGCAGCCGCTGCCTCACGCAGCCGCTCGTCGCGGGCATTGAGCCACAACCGGGCGCCTTCGCCGGTCAGCGCCTCGATGCGGCGCACGCCGGAGGAAACCGCGCTTTCGGAGACGATCTTGAAGATCGCGATGTCGCCCGTCGCGTTGACGTGGGTACCGCCGCACAGCTCGACCGAGTAGGATGCATCCTCACCCAGCCCCATCGAGAGCACGCGGACCTCGTCGCCGTACTTTTCGCCGAACAGCGCCATCGCACCCGCGGCGATCGCGTCGTCCGGGGTCATCAGCCGCGTCTCGACCGTGCCGTTGTGGCGGATCTGCGCGTTCACATCGGCTTCGACCTGGGCGATCTGCTCGGGCGTCAGCGCCGAGGGGTGCGAGAAGTCGAAGCGCAGCCGCTCCGGCGCGACGAGGCTGCCCTTCTGGCTGACATGGGTGCCGAGCCGCTTGCGCAGCGCCGCGTGCAGCAGATGGGTCGCCGAGTGGTTGGCGCGGACCTGATCGCGATGCTCGACATCGACCGACAGGTGGACGGCGTCGCCCACCGCGACGTCGCCGCTCTCGATCTTGGCGTGATGCGCATGCAGGCGGCCGAGCGGCTTCGACGTATCGTCGACGAGCGCGCGCAGCTTGTCGTTGCCGATCACGCCCACGTCGCCCATCTGGCCGCCGCTTTCGCCATAGAAGGGCGTCTGGTTGGTGAGGATGGTCACCGTGTCGCCGGCGACCGCCTTCTCCACCCGCACGCCGTCCTTGACCAGCGCCACCACCTGGCCTTCGCCCTCGGTGCCGACATAGCCGGTGAACTCGGTGCCGCCGAGCTCGTCGGCAAGATCGTACCAAAGCTCTTCCGACGCCTTCTCGCCCGAGCCCTTCCAGGCCGCACGGGCGGCGCGCTTCTGCTCGGCCATCGCCGCATCGAAACCGGCGCGGTCGACGCCGATCTCGTTGGCGCGCAGCGCGTCCTCGGTCAGGTCATAGGGGAAGCCGAAGGTGTCGTAGAGCTTGAACGCGGTCGCACCCGGCAGCGTGTCGCCGGCCTTCAGGCCCTGGGTCGCCTCGTCGAGCAGGCGCAAGCCGTTGGCGAGCGTCTGGCGGAAACGGGTCTCCTCCTGGAGCAGCGTCGCCTCGATCAGCGGCTGCGCACGGACCAGTTCGGGATAGGCGGCGCCCATCTCGGCGACCAGCGACGGCACCAGCCGGTGCATCATCGGATCCTTGGCGCCGAGCAGATGCGCATGGCGCATGGCGCGGCGCATGATGCGGCGGAGCACATAGCCGCGGCCCTCGTTCGCCGGCAGCACGCCGTCGGCGACGAGGAAGCCCGACGAGCGCAGGTGATCGGCGATCACGCGGTGGCTGGCGACCTGCTCGCCCGCTGCCGAGGTACCGGTCAGCGCGGCCGACTGATCGATCAGCGCCTTGAACGTGTCGATTTCATAATTGTTGTGGACGCCCTGGAGCACGGCGGCGATGCGCTCCAGCCCCATGCCGGTGTCGATGCTCGGCCGCGGCAGGTCGCCGACGATCTCGTCATTTTCCTGCACGAACTGCATGAAGACGAGGTTCCAGATCTCGACGAAACGGTCGCCATCCTCCTCGGGCGAGCCCGGGGGGCCGCCGTAGATGTGCTCGCCGTGATCGTAGAAGATCTCCGAGCAGGGGCCGCACGGACCGTCCGAGCCCATCGCCCAGAAATTATCCTTGGTCGGGATGCGGATGATCTTGTGATCGGGCAGCCCGGCGATCTTCTTCCACAGGTCGAACGCCTGGTCGTCGGTATGGTAGACCGTGACGGTCAGCTTTTCGGCCGGGATACCCCATTCCTTGGTCAGGAGCGTCCAGGCGTGGGTGATCGCCTGCTCCTTGAAATAGTCGCCGAACGAGAAATTGCCGAGCATCTCGAAGAAGGTGTGGTGCCGGGCGGTATAGCCGACATTGTCGAGATCGTTGTGCTTGCCGCCCGCGCGCACGCTCTTCTGGCTGCTGGTCGCGGTGCTGTAGGGGCGCGATTCCAGGCCGGTGAACACGTTCTTGAACGGCACCATGCCCGCATTCACGAACATCAGCGTGGGATCGTTGTGCGGCACCAGCGGCGCGCTGGGGACGCGGGCATGGCCCTGGCCCTCGAAATAGTCGAGAAACGAGCGGCGGATATCATTGGTCGACGTCATGAGGTCGACTTAGGGGCGTGCGGGCGTTCGCTCAAGCGAAACACGTCGATCACCGCTATCGTTCCGTTCTCGCATCGATTATCGCTGGCCGCCATGCAGGGAAACGGCATGGCACCGACGATCGCGGAGCGGTTCGCACCGTATCACCGCTGGGATCGCAGCTTCTTTCTGACCGCCGCGCTGGTCATCTGGGCCGTGCTCGTCGCCGGCTTCGGCTATGACCTGGTGACGCGCGCGCGGCTCGGCACGCTCGACTTCCCGTGGATCGTGCATGTCCATGCGCTGGTCTATACCGGCTGGATCGTGCTGCTGGCGACGCAGGTCGTGCTGGTGCGCACGCGGCGGCTGGCGCTGCATCGCCGGCTCGGCCGGCTGGGTGCGCTGCTCCTCCCGGCGATGATCGTGCTGGGGCCCGCCACCGCGATCGTCGTGCGCGTAACGTCGCCGCATCCGGTCTGGCAGGAACTCGCCTTCATGGGGACGCAGTTCGCCAATGTGCTCGGTGCCGGCGTGGTCCTGACCGCCGGGCTGCTCACCGTGAAGCACCCGTCGTCGCACAAGCGGCTGATGATCATGGGCACGATCGGCCTGACCGAACCGGGCTTCGGCCGGCTCCTCTACCCGACGCTCTACGCCTGGTTTGGCGAGGGCTATATTCCCTATTATCTGGAAACCTATACGGGCACGTTGCTGCTCATGCTCGCCGCAGGTGGCTACGACCTCGTCACCCGCCGCCGCGTTCACCCCGCCTGGGCGCTCTCGGCCCTATGGATCGTCGCCAACCAGTGTCTCGGCACCTGGCTGTTCTACCAGCCCTGGTGGCTGCGCTGGATGACGGCGCTGACGGGGCACTAGGCCCCGCCCCGCTCACCCCATCGGCTGCTCGATCGACGCGGGCGGGGTGGAGAACCATTTCGGCCCGGCCTCGGTCATGTGGAAGCAATCCTCAAGTCGCACGCCGAAGCTGCCCGGAATGTAGATGCCGGGTTCGTTCGAGAAGCACATGCCGGGCGCCAGCGGCGTCTTCTCGCCGCGCACGAGGTTGACCGGCTCGTGCCCGTCGAGCCCGATACCATGGCCGGTGCGATGCGAGAGGCCCGGCAGCTTGTAGTCCGGCCCATAGCCGAGCGCGGCATAATAGCCGCGCACCGCATCGTCGACGCTCCCTGCCGGCGCACCGAGCCTGGCCGCGGCGAACGCGACTTGCTGCCCCTTGGCGACCTGCTCCCAAACCTTGCGCTGCTGCGCGCTGGCGGTACCGTGCACAAAGGTGCGCGACACGTCGGATTGATAGCCCATGACGTTGCAGCCGCAGTCCATCAGCACGATCGCACCGTCGCTGACCGGCGAGGGCGTCTTGGTGCCATGCGGATAGGCCGCGCCCTCGCCCACCAGCACCATGCTGAACTCGGGGTCGCCGCCCAGCTTGCGGGTCGCCGCATCCATCAGCGCGGACACGTCGCGCTGCCGCATGCCCGTCTCGACGCGCTCATAAACAAAGCGATAGGCGGCAATGGTGATATCGGTTGCGAGCTGCATCAACGCCAGCTCTGCCGCACTCTTGATCATCCGGCAGCCGCGCACCACCGGGTTAGCGGAAGTGACGCGCAGCCCGTTCTTCTGCAGCCCGTCTACCGCGAAATAGCGTACCGTCTCCTCGATACCGACCGGCAGCCGGGCCAGCTTGCGGTCCTTCAGGAACCCGGCGACGATCGTGAGCGGGTCCTCGTCCTCCTGCCACACGCGGACCTCGGCGGGGATTGCCAACGTCTCGCGAGTGCGCGGCTCCTCGAAGAAGGGCGTGACGATGCAGGGCTCGCCTTCCACCGGCAGGATCGCGGCGGTCAGCCGCTCGCTGCGGCCCCAGCGGATGCCGGTGAAATAGACGAGGCTCGCGCCCGGCTCGATCAACACCGCGCCGATGCCGTTCGCCCGCATCAGCGCCTGCGCCTTGGCGAGCCGCGCACGGCGCTCCTCTGGGCCGATCGGGCGGGCACTGCCGGTCATGTCCTGCAGCTCGGCGAGGTCGGGCTGGGCCGCGCGGACGATGCCCGGCATTCCCAGCAACGGCAGCGCCGCCATCGATCCCAACAAGCTACGGCGAGTCGTTGCCAGATCCGTCACCCTGCGCCCCTCGTCTTTTACCATCAGCCCGGATCGGGTAGGATGAAGCAGGGGCAGACGGCAAGGGGCACGCGTCCGCCGAGACAGGGGAACTTCCAGCATGCGCGTTCTAGCCATTGCGCCGGCATTGCTATTGCTCGGTGCAGCGCTGCCACCGGCGGCGAGTGTCGCGACCCTCGCGTTCAGCCCGCATTGGTGTGGGGACGCGGTGCAGACCGGCGAACGACCGACGATCCTGCCCGGCTATGGCCAGGGCGGCTTCCAGGTCCGCACCGGCAGCCCCGAGGCACAGGCCTTTTTCAGCAACGGCATGCAGCTGGCACATGCCTTCGCGCACAAGGCTGCGGTACGTGCGATGCAGGAATCGCGACGGCTGGATCCGAATTGCGCGATGTGCAGCTGGGGCGAGGCCTATGCCGCAGGGCCGACCATCAACTACCCGATCGACGATGCCGAGCGGAAGCGGCTGGCCGACGTGACCGCCAATGCCGAGCGGCTCGCCGCCGGCGGACCGGAAAAGGAACGCCGCCTGATCGCGGCGATGAAGCTGCGCTATGCCGGTGACGTCAAGCAGGGCAACAAGGGCTTTGCCGAGGCGATGGATGCGCTCGCCCGCGCGTACCCGGACGACGACTCGATCGCGGTGGTCGCCTCGGACGCGCTGCTGATCGCGTCCGACACCAAGCCCGATCAGATGGCGCGGCCGGTGGCGCTGCTGGAGACGGTGCTCCAGCGCAACCCGGACTATGCCCCCGCCATCCACTTCTACATCCACGCGACCGAGATTGCCGGCTACCCCAAGCGGGCCGAGCCCTATGCCGATCGGCTGGCCGGCATCGCACCCGCCGCCAGCCACCTCGTCCACATGCCCTCGCACACCTATTACTGGGTCGGCCGCTACGAGGACGCGGCGGCAGCGAATCTGCAGGCGGTGGAGCTCGGCTTCGCCAATGCCCGGCGGCTGAAGCTGCCGGAGCCGGACGGAGTATGGACGCTCGCCTATCACGGCCACAACGTCCAGTTCGGCATCGGCGGCGCGCTGATGGCAGGCGATGCGGAACGCGGCCTCGCCATTGCCCGGCCGCTGGTGGCGATGGGGGGCCGTGCGCCCAAGCTCGACGCGTTCCAGCAGGTAGTGCTCGGCCAGGGCTATATCGCCATCGCGCGCTTCGCGCCGCTCGCAGAGACGCTGGCGATCCCCGCGCCGCCCAAGGGTGCAGAGGGCGCACAAGCGCTCTGGCACTATGCCCGCGGCGAAGCCTATGCCCGCGCCGGCGACCGGGCCGGACTCGTGGCGGAAGCGCGCGCGATGCCGGGCAAGATCAAGGGCAACCCGCTGGAAGGCAGCACCAACGCCGAAATCAAGCTCGCCCGGCTGGTGCTCGAAGGGCGGACCGCAATGCTTGATAATCGGCCCGATCGCGCCGCCAAGGCCTTTGCCCGTGCCGCCGCGATCGAAGAGGCCAAGCCGCTCGCCGAATGGACCGATCCGCCGCTCTGGTGGTATCCGGTCCGGCGGGACCTTGCCGCCGCGCTGCTGGCGCTGGGCGAGACCAAGGAAGCGCTTGCCGAGATCGACGCGTCGCTGCGCCATCGGCCCCTGGATCCGGTGGCACTCGCCACGCGCAGCCAGATCCAGGCGAAGGTCGGCAATGCGAGCGCGGCCAGAAGCGACCGCGCGGTCGCTTTGGCGCGCTGGCATGGGACTGCCGTCACGCTCGGTTAATCCCGCGGGCTTGACCCGGGCCCAACAATCCCCTTCCCTCCCGCGACGATTCTTCGGGGAGCAAAAGTGGGTAAACGACTAACCTGGTTCATCCTGGCAGCGCTGCTGCTGGGCGGACTGATCGGCTGGGGCCTCAACCTCGGCTATGGCGGCACTGCGGCCGGCAAGGCGACGCTGGACCGTATCGCCTACGGCCTCGACATCCCCACCCAGATGTTCCTCCATCTGATCAAGATGATCATCGCGCCGCTGGTGGTCTCCACCCTTGTCGTAGGCATTGCCCATATGGGCGGCGGCGGCGCGATCGGGCGCGTCGGACTGAAGGCGTTCTTCTGGTTCGTCTGTGCGAGCCTGGTGTCGCTCACCCTCGGCCTGCTGCTGGTCAACCTGCTCCAGCCGGGCACCGGGCTGCACCTGCCGCTGCCGCCCGCGACGGCGTCGAGCGGGGTCGACCGCTCGGCCTTCGATGCCGCCAAATTCTTCACCCATATCGTGCCGACCAGCGCGATCGACGCGATGGCCAGCAACGACATCCTCCAACTGGTGATCTTCTCGCTGTTCTTCGGCGTCGGCATGGCCGCGGTGGGCGACAAGGCCAAGCCGCTGCTGCGCGGGCTCGAAGCGCTCGTATCGGTGATGCTGACGGTCACCGGCTATGTGATGCTGTTCGCCCCCGTCGCGGTGTTCTGCGCCGTCGCCCGCACGCTGGCGACCAAGGGCCTGGGCGTGGTCGGCGACCTCGCCTTCTTCATGGGCAGCTTCTATATCGGACTCGCCGCGCTGTGGGCGGTGCTGCTCGGCGCCTGCTTCCTGGTGATCGGGCCGCGCACCGGCCTCTTGTTCCGCTATCTGCGCGATCCGATCCTGCTCGGCTTCTCGACCGCCTCGTCCGAGGCCGCCTATCCGCGCACGCTCGACGCGCTCGACCGGTTCGGCGTGCCGCCGCGGATCGCCAGCTTCGTACTGCCGCTCGGCTACTCGTTCAACCTCGACGGCTCGATGATGTACATGACCTTCGCGTCGATCTTCATCGCCCAGGCCTATGGCATCCATCTCGACTGGGCGACGATGATCCAGATGCTGCTGATCCTGATGGTCACCAGCAAGGGCATCGCCGGCGTGCCGCGCGCCAGCCTGGTGGTGATCACCGGCACGCTGGCGCACTTCAACATCCCCGAGGCCGGCGTCCTGCTGATCCTCGCGGTGGACCATTTCCTCGACATGGGCCGCACCGCGACCAACGTGGTCGGCAATGCCGTCGCCGCTGCGGTAGTCGCGCGCTGGGAAGGCAAGCTCGACGCGCCGGACGAAGCGGAGCCGAACGTGCGGCCGCTCCCTGCCGGGGGGCCGCACGATGCGGAACGCTTCGACGACTATAGCGAGCGCTGACCCCCTCGCCCGCCGCCTTCACGCATAGGCATAGGGCCCGCCCGCCTTCAGCGCCCGCTGATAGGCCGGGCGGGCATGGATCTTTTCCAGAAAGGCGGCGACGTGCGGGCGGCCTTCGAGCAACCCCGCCCGCTTCACCGCCGCTTCGAGCGGAAAGCTCATCATTACATCGGCCGCGGTGAAGCCGTCCCCGGCGAACCAGGGGCGGGTTGCCAGTTCGCCCTCGACATAGTCGAAATGGACCTCGGCCATCGGCCGGAACTTCTTGAGGCCCATCTTGCCGAACAGCGGCACGCGGGCGAGCACCAGCATCACCAGCAGCGGCGGCATCAGCGAGCCCTCGGCGTAATGGAGAAAATGGCGGTAACGCAGCGCATCGTCGCGGTTCGCCGGGGCGCCGAGCTTGCCCTCCGCCTTGTCGACCAGATATTGCAGGATCGCACCGGTCTCGGCGACCACCGTGCCATTGTCCTCGATCACCGGCGACTTGCCCAGGGGGTGGACTTGGCGGAGTTCAGGCGGCGCGAGCATCGTCGTCTTGTTCCGCTCGTAGCGCTTCACGTCATAGGGAAGCCCCAGTTCCTCGAGCAGCCACAGCACCCGCTGCGAGCGCGAATTTTCGAGATGGTGGACGATGATGGTCAAGGGAGCCCCTCCAATACCGCACGGCGTTCGCCGTCGCTTGCATGAAGCTGCAGCTTGCGCGACGTCGCAGCGTCGCGCAAGCCGAGCCGTGCAGGTTGGTCAGGCGAGCGTGCGCACCTTGGGCTCGCGTTCCCAGTAGCGCCGCTTGGCGGCCTCAACGAAACCGGCGAGGTCGGTGACGCCCTCGTCGGCTTCGACGCCGGCCTTGTCGAGCAGGGGCTGTGCCGCGGCATTGGCGCCGATCGCCTTGAGATGGCCGAACGCGTCCATCACCCACTGCACCGCCGCACCTTCCTTGACGAGCTTTGTCGCGGCTTCGTCCGACAGGATCACCGCGCAAGCGTCCACCGTCACCGACGGCTGGCCGAACAGCTGGGCGTCGGCGGCAATCTTCGATCCATCCGACAGCGGCACCCCGCCGACCTTGGGGGCGATCGTCATCGGAGTGCCGCCGGCCCCCTTGATCGCCTCCTTGAGCGTCGCGAGTTCGCCTGCATCGGTGCCGCCGGCAATGAGGATGCCGACGGTCCGCCCCTCGAGGCTGTGCAGTTCGCGGGGGCCGCGGATGATGCGGAGCGCCGGAGATGGAGCCATGTCGAGCACCGGCGCGGCCGTCTTTGCCGCTTCGGGAAGATCCATCGCAAGCCCGTCGGCCACGCGCTGGGCAAGCGTCTCGTCGACGTTGCGCAGGTTGGCGAGCATCTGCGTGCGGATATGTTCGAGGCTCACCTTCGACAGCTCGAACACCAGCGCCGAGGCGATATGGGCCTGCTCGGCCGGGTCCATCGAGCGGAAGAACAGCCGCGCCTGGCTATAATGATCGGCGAAGCTCTCCGCGCGGATGCGGAGCTTCTGGCCCTGCTCCTCTGCCGGATAGGTCTTGTAGCCCTTTTCCGGATCCTCGCGCGCACCGCCCTCTTCGCCCGCCTTGGCGAGGCTGTTGGGCTCGTAATTGGCGCGGCCCTTCGGCACCGCCATCTGCATGTGACCGTCGCGCTGCTGGTTCAGGAACGGGCAGCCCGCCGCCGCGGCGCGACCCTTGGCGGCGTTGATCGGCAGTTGGTGGAAGTTGACCGAGCCCAGCCGCGACAGCTGCGTGTCGGTATAGCTGAACAGCCGACCCTGAAGCAGCGGATCGTTGCTGAAGCCGATGCCGGGGACGACATGGCTCGGCACGAACGCCGCCTGCTCGGTCTCGGCGAAGAAATTGTCGGGATAGCGATCGAGCACCATTCGGCCGACGATGCGCACCGGCAGCACTTCCTCCGGGATCAGCTTGGTGGCGTCGAGCACGTCATAGGGCTGCGCGTTGGCGAAGTCCTCGTCGAACAGCTGCACGCCCAGTTCCCATTCCGGATAGTCGCCGCGCTGGATCCGCTCGAACAGGTCGCGGCGCTGGAAATCGGGATCGGCGCCGGCGATCTTCACCGTCTCGTCCCAGATCGTCGAGGCGAGCCCCGCCTTGGGTTTCCAGTGGAACTTGACGAAGGTGCTCTGGCCTTCGGCGTTGATGAAGCGGAACGTATGGATGCCGAAGCCTTCCATCGTCGCGAAGCTGCGCGGCAGCGTGCGGTCGGACATCGCCCACATCACCATGTGCGTCGATTCGGGCATCAGGCTGATGAAGTCCCAGAAGGTATCATGCGCCGTCGCCGCCTGGGGATAACCGCGATCGGCCTCCATCTTGGCGGCGTGGATCAGGTCCGGGAACTTGATCGCGTCCTGGATGAAGAACACGGGGATGTTGTTGCCGACGAGGTCCCAATTGCCCTCGCGGGTGTAGAATTTCACCGCAAAGCCGCGCACGTCGCGCGGCGTGTCGACCGATCCCGCACCACCCGCAACGGTGGAGAAGCGGACGAACACCTCGGTGCGCTGGCCCTTCTTCTGGAACAGGTCGGCGACGGTGATGTCGGCGAGGCTGTCGGTGCATTCGAAATAGCCATGCGCGGCCGAGCCGCGGGCATGGACGATGCGCTCGGGAATGCGCTCGTGATCGAAATGGTTCATCTTCTCGCGGAAAATCTCGTCCTCGATCAGCACCGGGCCGCGCGCGCCCGCCTTCAGCTGGTTCTGGTTGTCGCTGATCGGCGTGCCGTGGTTGGTAGTGAGCACCGGGTGCTCGGCATCGGTCACCTGATGGGTTTCGCCCCCGGCGGGGGCGTTGCGGCTGTTCTGATCGGTCATGGGAAATCCTCGCAAGCGTGCGAAGGTCCAACGACCCGTAGATCAGGCAGTTGCGCCCGGTTGGTGATCTATATCGATTTCTGTCGCTCGGGCGGCGGCCATCGCAGCCGCAATCAGGGCGGAGACCGCCGGCTGATCCTCGGCGCGCACCGCGCCAAGACACACATAGCGACCGCGCCGCCCCGCACCCCGCAACAGTCCCCTGGGGTCCGCCAGCCTTGCGCCCTCCGAGAAATGCAAAAAGAGATTGGGCGGATCCGCGACCAGCCGCATCACGACCGGGCCATTCTCCAAGCGATAGGCGAAGCGTGGCTCATGCGCGGGTTCCTGTCGCTCCTTCAGGTCCGCTGCGCAGGACAGCAACTGTTGCCGTGCCATCTTCAGGCGCGCTGCCAAGTCCACCGCGGGGATGGAGCAAGCGGGGGGTATGGCCGTCATCGAACACCGCCTTGGCCGGACACCCGCCGTACCGCAATCGGGCTGAGATAGGGTTCCAGCGATGTGTGGCAGAAGCCGCCGATCATGATGAAGGAATTCGGATCGGCCTGGCGAGGTGTCGCGGGTGCTTCGTTCTCGCGCACGCAGCTGTCGATCGTGCCGATCACCACCCGCCAGGCTGCCCTGTGCACGAACACACGGCGCCCACGATAGAGGAGAATCGAGCGTGGACGCTCCCTGTCGCCTGCGTCTTTGAGCGCGTTGGCCAGCGCCGCACGATCAGCATAGAGACGTGCGCCCGAAACGATCCCCACCATCCAAACGCAGCGCCCGCGCCAAGCCTCGGGATCAGCCAGGACTGTCTCCAACCGGGTGCGGGTGGCACCCGCCGGCGTACAGGCTGGACGAACGCTGCCAGCTGTCGTCCCAGGGGTGCCAACCGCGATCAGCGCCAGGCTTGCCAAGATCATCATGCCCTTCTGAACGCATTCGACGGACGGGTCAAAGCCACGCCCGCCGCCGGGGCTGCGCCTCGCCTCTCCCGTTCCGCGGCATCGCTGCTCTTTCCAGCAAAAAGGCTCGGCGTTTCCACGCCGAGCCTCCTCGTTGCCGGTGGCCGATCGCACCGATCAGATATCGTCGTCGGGCTCCGGGCCGGCCATCAGACCCTCGGCGACCTGCTCGGTGCGGCCGCGGATCGCGGCTTCCAGCCGGTTGCAGACCTCCGGGTTCTCGCGCAGGAAGTTCTTCGAATTCTCGCGGCCTTGGCCGATGCGGATGCTGTCATAGCTGAACCAGGCACCCGACTTCTCGACGAGCCCGGCCTTGACGCCGAGATCGAGGATCTCGCCGATCTTCGAGATGCCCTCGCCGTACATGATGTCGAATTCAACCTGCTTGAACGGCGGCGCGACCTTGTTCTTCACCACCTTGACGCGGGTCGCGTTGCCGATGATTTCGTCGCGATCCTTGATCTGGCCGGTGCGGCGGATGTCGAGGCGCACCGAGGCGTAGAACTTCAGCGCGTTGCCGCCCGTCGTCGTCTCCGGATTGCCGTACATCACGCCGATCTTCATGCGCAGCTGGTTGATGAAGATCACCATGCAGCGCGAGCGGCTGATCGAGCCGGTCAGCTTGCGCAGGCTCTGTGACATCAGGCGCGCCTGGAGGCCGACATGGCTGTCGCCCATCTCGCCCTCGATTTCGGCGCGCGGCACCAGGGCGGCGACCGAGTCGACCACCAGCACGTCGATCGCGTTGGAGCGGACCAGCGTGTCGGTGATCTCGAGTGCCTGCTCGCCGGTATCGGGCTGCGAGACGATCAGCTCGTCGATGTTGACGCCGAGCTTCTTGGCGTAGACCGGATCGAGCGCGTGCTCGGCGTCGACGAACGCGGCCACGCCGCCATTCTTCTGCGCCTCGGCGATCACGTGCAGCGCCAGCGTCGTCTTGCCCGAGCTTTCCGGACCATAGACTTCGATCACGCGGCCGCGCGGCAGGCCGCCGACGCCGAGCGCGATGTCGAGCCCGAGCGAACCGGTGGAAATCGCCTCGACCTGCATCGTCTCCTTCGAGCCCAGCCGCATGGCCGAGCCCTTGCCGAAGGCGCGGTCGATCTGCGCGAGGGCGGCGTCGAGCGCCTTCTGCTTGTCCGTGGGATTGGCCATATTGCCGTCGATCACCTTGAGAGATGCTGCCATTGGGAAGCCCCGTCGCTAGAGGGTTTACGCACCGCGTTCAACTGTTGGCACCCATGTATCGCATTTGTTCCCGCAGAACAAGAGTGGAACATGTCGGAACATTTGCGCCCGCGCGCGTGGCTGGGTAGCGGTACGCAATGCCCATGATCGTCGGCCATGTCGCCGCCCTTGCCCGCTTTCCGGTGAAGTCCATGGCCGGCGAGGCGTTGTCGGTCGCCGAGATGGACTGGCAAGGCATCGAGGGCGACCGCCAATACGCCTTCGTGCGCGCCGCAAACGGAACGCGCTTTCCGTGGCTTACTGCGCGCGAGGTGCCGGGCATGGTGCTCCACCGCGCGCGCTTCGCCGATCCGAGCGCGCCCAAGACCAGTACCATCGCGGTCGAGGCACCCGATGGCGGCGTCCGAGCGCTGCACGACTCCGGCCTGCACGCGCATCTGGCGGAGGCGGCACGCGAACCAGTGTCGCTGATCCAGGTGGCCCGCGGCGTCTACGACTCGATGCCCGTCTCACTCCAGACCAGCGCCGGGCATCGCGCGCTGGAGACCGCGCATGGCGGCCGGATCGACCCGCGCCGCTTCCGCATCAACGTGACGATCGAAAGCGAGCTGCTGCCCGAGCAGTGGCAGGGCCTGCGCCTCGCCTTCGGTGATCCCAGCGAGGACGGCGCGATCGTGCAGTGCGCCGACCCGATCCAGCGCTGCGTGCTGGTCACGATCGATCCGGATACCGGCGCCAAGGACCTGACGATCCTGCGCACCGTCGCCCAGCGCTTCGGCGCCTGCTACGGACTCTATTCGGCACCGGCGCGGCCGGGGCTGATCCGCATCGGCGATCCGGTTCGGGTAGTGGTGTAACCTCTGAAATCGTCATCCCGGCGGAAGCCGGGATCCAGACGCCACGTCGCCACGGCAAGCACCGCGTCGGCAACCCCAATGGATTCCGGCTTTCGCCGGAATGACGCAAGAAGGGGAAGGCGACCGGCGCCCTCCCCCTCCCCAACCTACTTCCCCGCCTTGCCGGTCCACTGGTCCATCCAGCCGAGCACCTCGCCATACCATTGCAGCGAGTTCTTCGGCTTGAGCACCCAGTGGTTCTCGTCCGGGAAGACGAGCAGCTTCGACGGAATTTCGCGCCGCTGGAGCGCGGTGAAAGCCGCCAGCCCCTGGGTATAGGGAATGCGGAAATCCTTCTCGCTGGTGATCACTAGCTGCGGCGTCTTCCAGGCGGCGACGTGGTTGACCGGGTTCCAGCGCTCGAACGCGGCAGGATCCTCGAAATAGGCCTTGCCGCCATGCTCCCATTCGTCGAACCACAGCTCCTCGGTCTCATAGGCCATGGCGCGGGCGTCGAACACGCCGTCATGCTGGACGATGCACTTGAAGCGATCCGGCCACTGGCCCTCGATCCAGTTCATCATATAGCCGCCATAGGAGGCGCCCAGCGCACAGGCCTCGGTTCCGTCCAGGAAATCAAAGCGATCCGTGGCAGCCTTGAGACCCTTTTTGAGGTCTTCCAGCGGCCAGCCGCCCCAATTGTTGCGGATCGCATCGGTGAAGGCCTGGCCGTAGCCGGTCGAGCCGTGGAAATCGACCGCGACCACTGCATAGCCGGCGCCGGCGAAAACCGCCGGGTTCCACCGATACGACCAGCTATTGCCCATGCTGCCCTGCGGCCCGCCATGGACGATGAAGGCGATCGGCGCCTTGGCACCCGCCGCCAGCCCGGCCGGCTTGGCGACATAGCCCCAGACGAGGTCACCATTGGCGCCGTTGAAGCTGTAGCGCGTCACCTCGGGCATCGAAATGCCCGCCAGCTTCTCCGCGTTCACCGCCGTGAGCCGCGTGCTCTTCTTGCCCTTGAGCCAGTAGAAATCGTCCGGCGCGGTGAGGCTGTTCATCGCATAGACGAGGCCGCCCTTGGTCGGCACCACTGCGGAGACGCTGCCCTGCTGGGTCAGCCGTTCGACCTTGCCGTCGAGCGAGACGGAGAAGACCGGCTCCTCCTGCACGTCGCCCGCAGTGACGTAGATCGTCTTCGAGTCCGGCCCCCAGGCGATCGAGGCGACCGAGCGGTCCCACTTCTCCGTCAGCGCGCGAACCTCGCCGGTGGCGAGGTTGCGGAGCATCAGCACCTGGCGATCGGCCTCATAGCCCGGCCGTGCCATCGCGAACCAGGCGAGCCACTTCCCGTCCGGCGAGGGGGTCGGCAGATTGTCCATGCCGCGATTGGCCTTGGTGAGGTTCACCGGGGCGGACGAGCCGTCCGCGGGCGCGGCGAAGATGTCGAGATTGGTCGAGAGCGACTCGATCCGCCCCGCCTCGCGCAAGGCGAAATAGATGGTCTTGCCGTCCGCCGACCAGGCGACTTCCTCGCCGCCGCCCGAGGGCTTGGAGGGGGTATCGCCGATCAGCCCGCCTTCAATCGCGACGCCGTCGCCGGTCGCACCCTGCGGCCCGAAGGGCAGGACGAAGAGCTGCGAGCGGGTACCGTCCGCCCAGGTGTCCCAGTGGCGCACGAACAATTGGCTGTAGACGCGACCCGAGCCGGCGTTCGGATCCTTCTTCTCCATCGCCGGGGTGATGGTGGGGGCGCCGGGCTTGCGATCGGCCCAGACGAGCAGCTTCGAGCCGTCGGGCGAGACCTTGAAGCCGCTGAACCCGCCTTGGATATGGGTCAGCTGGGTCGGCGTGCCGCCGGTGATCGAGATCGACCACACCGCGTCCTCGCCGCCCTTGTCGGACTGGAACCATACGGTCTTGCCGTCGGCAGAGAATTGCGGCGCGGTTTCGTTGACCAGCGGCTCGGCAACCAGCTTTTCCGGCTTGGCGCCCTTGGCGGTGAGGTCGAGCCGCCACAGGTCGTAGCGGCCCTTGTTGGCGGCGAGATCGGTCTCGCGCTGCTGCCAGACGAGCCAGTGGCCGTCGGGCGACACCGCGGGCGCTCCGATGCGGGAGAGGCCGACAACGTCCTGGATGGTAAGGTCACGCGCCGAGGCCGGCGCAGCGATGGCGGCGAGCGCGACGCCCGCGACGAGGAACTGCTTCATGGCCCCACGATAGCCACAAGGGTTCGCCCGATACAATCGGGCGTTTGCGGTTCAGCGGCTGCCGGTAATCCGCGCGATCTCGCGCGCGACGATCTGCTCGACAAGTTGCGGCAGGTTCGCATCGAGCCAGTCGCGGAGCATCGGCTTGAGCATTTCGCGCACCAGCCCCTCCAGCGTATCTGCCCCCGGCACCGGCGGCTTCACCACCAGCCGCGACAAGGCTTCGAGCTTTTCGCGGCTCGCCTCGGCGACACGGTGCGAAAGAATCGGATCGACGGGCGCAGCGATCGGGGCCGGTGACGCATCGAGCGGCGGCGTCTCGACCGGCGGCACGATCGGCTCGCTCAACTCCAGCACGTCGTCACGCGCCACGTCGTCCGCCGCGAGCTCCGACTCGGGTTCGGGGACCGCACGCAGCGACCGGCTGCGCGCGAACGCGCCGGGTTCGTCATCGGCGATGATCCGTTTGATCGATGCGAGGATTTCCTCCATCGACGGCTCGCTGCTGGCAGTCCCCATCGCGTCCATCCTGGCGTTCGAGTACGAAAGCCCTCAATCAGGGATTCGGCCGGTCACTGTCAACCGGACGCTGGAGGACGGGATCGAGCGGCTGGCCGATCACTTCCGGTCCCTGCGGCGGCGTAGCACGGGTGCTGGTCGCAACCGGCTTCGGCGTCTTGTCGTCGCCCCAGTCGCTGATGCGGTTGCGCACGCGGACATAGTTGACGTTCGGATCGTACAGCAGCCGGCTGTCGAAGTTCAGGTCCTTGGCCTGCGCCCGTCCCATGGCGGAAAGCAGCGTGAAGCCGGCAACATAGGCGTCCCGCTCGGCAGTGACATACTGGACCTGCGAGTTGAGCAGTTCCTGCTCGGCATTCAGGATATCGAGGATGGTGCGGGTGCCGACGCTGTTCTCGGCCCGAACGCCCTCGAGGCTGAGCTGGTTGGCCTGTACCGCAGTGCGGGTCGATTCGATCACGCGCAGCGCCGCCTGGTAGCTGGCATAGGCCGAGCGCGCCTGCGCGATCACGCCGCGTTCGGTCAGCGTCACCTGCTCGATCGCCGCCCCTTCGCGCGCCTGCGCCTGGCGCACCTGCGCGGCCGGGCGTCCCGCCTGGAACAGCGGCATCGTCACCTGCACGCCGACCGTCGCGCTCTTGCCATTGGGGTTGAGCCCGGCGCGCTCGCCGATCGCCCCCACCGAGCCGAGATAATTATAGTAGGTACCGCTGACGCCGAGGCTCACCTGCGGCAGTCGCCCGGCCTGGGCGACCCGCGTGTCGTACCGGGTGGCATCGCGGGCCAGCTGGGCCGCTTCGAGGAAGGGATTGTTGGCCAGCGCGACCTGCTCGGCGGTCTGTACGTCCTCCGGCAGGTTCGGCAGCGGCGGCGGCGGCGCGAGCACGCCCGGGGCCGTACCAACCACGCGGATATACGTCTCGCGGCTGCCGATCAGCTGCGCCTCGGCGCTGCGCAGCTGCGACTGCGCGAGGGCGAGGCGCGCCTCGGACTGGGCGACGTCGGTACGGGTCAGGTCGCCGACCTGGAAGCGGTCCCGCGTCGCCTGGAGGTTCACCTCGAGGACGTGGACGTTTTCCTGGTTGAGCCGCACGATCGATTCGTCGCGGATGACATTGAGGTACGCGGTCACCGTCTGGGTGAAGATGTCCGCTTCGGTACCGCGCAGATTGGCGCGGCCGGCGGTCACCCGCACTTCGGCGGCGCGCACCGAATTGCGGATGCGGCCGCCGCTGTAGATCGGCTGCGACAGGTTGAGCCCGATCTGCGCCTGGCGCGACGGCGTCAGCGCGGTCGAGTCCGTGTTGTACAGACTGTCATTGGCACTGCCGGTGGCATTGAGGCCCGGCAAGCCCTGCGAGCGGGCGATCGGAACATTCTCGTCGTTCGCGCGCTGATTGGCGCGCTCCCCCTGCAGGTCGGGATTGGTCGCATAGGCCTGCGCCAGTGCATCCTGCAGCGTCGTGGTGGGCGCGGCGGTCTTGGCGCCGGGCGCAGGCACGTCTTGCCGGCCGCTCGGGGCGGTCTGGGCAAGCGCCGGCGCCTCGAGGGAAACGAGGCTCACACCAATGAGCAAAATGTTCAGTCGCATGAGCCCCGCTTTTAAGGTTAAAAGGTAAATTTTCTCGGTTTGTCGAAGCCCGGGAGCGTCGCGACCTCGACGTCGAGGAAGTCGACGAGACCAAAGCCCCCCTCGGTACGACGGCCCAGCGCAAGCCGGGTGACGCCGCGGTCGATCACGCCGGTCACCAGACGCCCGCCGACCTTGACCTGGTCGACGATGCCCTGCGGCAGTTCTTCGACGGCGCCGTCGATCACGACCAGATCATACGGGCCGCGCGCCGCCCAGCCCGCCTGCAGCGGCCCCTGGACGAGCTCGACGTTGCTGGTGCCGGCAAGCCCGCCACGCGCGATCGCGAGCAACGCGGCCTCTTCCTCCAGCGCGACGACGGAGGCGACCAGGCCCGAAAGCAGCGCTGCGGCATAGCCGCCGGCCGCGCCGATCAGCAGCACAAGGTCGCTCGGCTGCAGTTCCGCCTCCGTCAGCAGCCGGCCGGTGGCCAACGGCGAATTATGGTGGCGGCCATTGCCCAGCGGCAGCAGCGTGTCGCGATAGGCGAGCGCGCGCTGATCCGTGGGGAGGAACACTTCGCGCGGCACGTTCGACATCGCCGTGACCACACGGGGATCGTTCACCGCGTTGGTACGCAGCTGGCTCGCCACCATGGCGTGGCGCATCGCTTCGAAACGGGGCGCTTCGAGGGGCGCAGGGTCGACCATTAGGGCCATCATCACTCCGCTTGTCGCACAACCGTGTTAGTTGCGCAATACACTTGTTGCTGTCTCGAGGCTTCTATCGTGGAGATGGGGACTCGCCAAGCGAGCGCGGCGTTATTTTGAAACGCTGTTGACATTGCCCCCACCCCGAGGGCATTTGCCGCGCCTCACCTCCGGATGGCCCGATGGCGGAATGGTGACGCAGCGGACTGCAAATCCGTATATGCCGGTTCGATTCCGGCTCGGGCCTCCAACACCGCGCGACGTCGTACAGGCAGTCGCTCTCAGACATCCGACAGAAAATGTCCGCGCCTTGCGCCGACCAGACCGACGGGAGCGGCCGAATCGCCATCCTGCGCGGTTCGCCATGCACAAAAGCCGCCGACCTCCCGGCCAGCGGCTTCCATGGAGCGCCCTGCGCAGATCCTGTCAGGCGTAGGCCGTCTTTCCGCGCACGCGGTGCCGCCGCAGCGCGCCACCGGCCAGCGCAACGCCGCCGATCATCATCGCCCAGCTCGCCGGCTCGGGAACGCCACCAGCGCCAGGCGCGCTGATCGTGAAATTGTCGAAGCTGGCCCGATTGGAGGCGCCATAGGCCGTGAAGGTGAATTGCGTGGCCGTCAGGCCGCCCAGGTCGAGCGTCGAAAACGCCGCATTCGCAAAATCCACGCCGCTCTTGAATTCGCGCGTGAATGACGAGGTGCCGTTCAAACCCGTCACGACGACCTTGGATACTGCGTAGGACCCGTTAGCGTATCCCCCACCGAGATCGAAGGTGCCCAGCGAAAACGCAGCGCCATTCAGCGCCTGCATCGTGAACCCCGACGTGGACCCGCCATTGGTCCACGACATCAAGTGCATGGTGCCGTTGGTCGGCCAGAGGTGATTGTTGTTCACGCCGAAACCGTCCGCGGTCGAGGTGAAGACATATCCCGCATCCGTCACCGACGGGACGAAGTACGACGTCGACTGGTTGTTGAACGTGACGGTCGCCGCATCGGCAGGCGCGCTCATCGCAAGGAAACCAGCCGCAGCAAGTGCGCCGAACGCGAGAATGTTGCTCTTCACTTTGGAACCCTCTGTTTCTCAAGCCCTCCGCTTGATGCGATGCGTATCGCGACAAAATCCGGCGACGTCAAAAGCGTTTCTCTTAACAAACGTATCATTGTGGAACTACAGATACACGGCTTCACAATATAGAAAGTGAGCGCCACAGCATTTATTGTATTGGTTAACGCACATATCGAACGCAACATTAACGATGTTGAGCCAAATTTGGCTATCGGTTGGTAGGTCGACCTGATTAATCTTCAGGCGCGCGGAAACTTGCCATGGGCACTGGCCGATACGCGGCGGAGCGGCGTCGCTGAACTGCACGCAAAAAGGCGCCCGCTGCCCCGTGCAGCGGACGCCTTTTGTCAGCTATCGGCAATGCTTAGCGGCCGTTCCGGCAATCCCCGCCATCGACGGCGCGCCCGGCCAGCGCACCCGCGCCCGCACCGATGATCATGCCGGTGCCGCTGCGGCGATAGGAGCTGCCGCGGCCGATCTCGCCACCCAGCAGGCCACCGGCGATCGCACCCAGGATGGTGCCGGCGGTACCGTCGCTGCAGCGGCGCCGATAGTTGCGCTCGCGATAGTCATAGCGCGGACGATCGTCGCGATAGTCCCGATAGTCGCGGACCTCACGGTATTCCCGATAGTCGCGGTAGTTGCCGCGATCGTCCTGATAATAGCGGCTGTATCCGTCGCGATAGCCATAGTCCTGCGCGGCCGCCGGGGTCGCAGCAATCGAACCGGTCATCAGCGTGGCCGCCATGGTGGCGCCGATCAGAAACTTCTTCATGTCCTCGTCTCCTCGCGGGGCGCTTGTGCCGCCGTCTGGAAACTGATTCGCATAAAACGACTGTTCACATCCTGAATGCACTGGTTAGCTGACGTTCAGGGTCGTGCGAACACTGCATCGACCGGAACCATGACGCCCAGGAAACGTTATCGGGCGGAATGGAGGAAATTGCCCGATGGTTGATTTCGGCATCCGCCGCGCACTGACCGGCTACCGCCTCGCCTATCGCCAGCACGAGACCAATGTCTGCCCCGGCTGCGGACAGTCGCACTGGATGGTCGGCCGCCTTACTGCCGAATGCGCGTTCTGCGGCACGGCGCTGCCGCTGCATCACGGCGCTGTCGGCGGTAGCGCACTGCACGCCCGCGCCGCCCGCCCGCCGCTCGCGGCCTGAGCCGTGACCAGCATCGCCTCTACCTCGCCTGTCGAGCGAATCGCCCGCGTGATCGCGGCGGAGATGCTCAGCCCCAATGCCGAAGGTGCGGGGGAGCTGGGGCGCCCGGTCAGCGAGATCGTCGACACGATCTGGCCGCGCGAGACCGATCGGGCACTGGCCGTGCTGCGGACACTCCGCGAGCCCACCGCGCGCATGATCGAGGCCGGCCGCGCCGCCGGAGACGACCCCGCGAACATCTGGAGCGCGATGGTCCATGCCGCGATCGCCGAGGCACCCGCGCTGGCCGACTAAGGCGACTTTGTCGCGGCCATTTTGTTCGCTATGCGCGGCGCCATGCACAATGCTCCGCTCACGCTCTACAATTCGCTGTCCCGTTCGCTCGAGCCGTTCCAGCCGCTCGACCCCGACAAGGGCGTGCGCGTCTATTCGTGCGGGCCGACGGTCTACAACTATGCCCATCTCGGCAATCTCCGCGCCTATGTGTTCACCGACACGCTGAGCCGGGTGCTGCGCTGGAAGGGCTATCCGCTCACCCACATCATCAACATCACCGATGTCGGCCACCTGACCTCGGACGCCGATGCCGGCGACGACAAGATGGAAGCGGCCGCGCGTGCCCAGGCGATGAGCATCTGGGACATCGCCGCGCATTATACCGCGGCGTTCAAGCAGAACATCCGCGACCTCAACATCACCGAGCCGAGCAAATGGTCGGTGGCGACCGATCACATCCAGCAGATGATCGCCTTCGCCGAAAAGATCGCGCCCGAGCATTGCTACGAGCTCGAGTCGGGCCTGTATTTCGACGTGTCGACCGTGCCCGACTATGGCCGCCTCGCCGGCGCTGCCGACGACGCGGCGGAAGGTCGGATCGATCCGGTCGACGGCAAGCGGCATCCACAGGATTTCGCGATCTGGCGCAAGTCGCCGCCGGGCGAACAGCGCCAGATGGAATGGGATTCGCCCTGGGGCAAGGGGGCGCCGGGCTGGCACCTCGAATGCTCGGTGATGAGCATCCAGTATCTCGGTGCGCCGTTCGACATCCACACCGGCGGCATCGACCATCGCGAGATCCACCACCCCAACGAGATCGCGCAGAACCAGGCCTATTGCGGCTGCGGCGACACCGGCGCGCATTTCTGGATGCACAATAATTTCCTGGTCGATCGCCAGGGGAAAATGTCCAAGTCCAAGGGCGGGTTCACCACGCTCCAGTCGCTGATCGACGCCGGCGTACACCCCCTCGCCTACCGCCTGCTGTGCATCCAGGCGCAATATCGCAGCGAACTGGAATTCTCGGCCGAGAACCTTGCGGCCGCGCTCACCCGGTTGAAGCGGCTGGTGATGACCGTCACCGCCCTCAAGGCGCGCGCCGAGGGCGAGGGCACGGCACCGCCCGCCTGGCTGGAGAAGCTCGACGCAGCGGTGTCGGACGATCTCAACACCCCCAAGGCACTCCCGGTGCTCGACGAGCTGCTGGCGGACAAACGCACCTCGCCGGCCGACCGGCTTGCGGCGCTCGCCGAGTTCGACAAAGTGCTCGGGCTGCGCCTATCCGACCTGACGCGCGAGGAATTGCGCGTCCAGCCCAAGGGCGCGGCGATCACGCCGGAGGCGATTTCCGACCTGCTCGTCGAGCGCAAGGAAGCGCGGGTGGTGAAGGACTTCCAGCGGTCCGACCGGATCCGCGACGACCTGCTGGCGGCGGGCGTCGAAGTGATGGACGGCGATCCGCTGGGCTGGGACTGGAAGCCGGCACTGTAGGCATACCCGTTTCCTCCCCCGCCAGGGGGAGGTGGCGCCGCAGGCGACGGAGGGGAGGAAGCACGACGGCCGAGAGGTTATGGCGTCCTCCCCCTCCGACCCGCTGGCGCGGGCCACCTCCCCCTGGCGGGGGAGGATATGGCTGGTTCGCAAATCGCCTCTTGCCATCCCGCGCCAACCTCCCCCACAAAAAGCGACGTTTTTTCGGGGGAAAGCATGCGCGGGCAGGTGTTGGGCGTTGATCGGACGAGCGGCGAAGGCCAGATTTCGGGCGAGGACGGCAGCCGCTATGTCTTCACCCAGGAAGACTGGAGCGACAGCCGCCACCCGGCGGTCGGCGTCAAGGTTGATTTCGACGTCGATGGCCGTCGCGCCCGCCGCATCTTCCGCCTGCTCGACGGCCAGCAGGTCGCGGCACCGGTGGGCGAGCCGCGCAACAAGATCCTCGCGGTGGTGCTGGCGCTGTTCTTCGGTTCACTCGGCATCCACCGATTCTATCTCGGCCGTACCGGATCGGGCGTCGTGATGCTGCTGCTCAGCCTCACCATCGTCGGGCTGCTGGTCACCGGCATCTGGGCGTTCGTCGATGCGGTGCGCTACCTGCTGATGAGCGATGCCGAATTCGCCTATCGCTATCCGCGGCGCTGATCACCCGCCGAGAAACGCCGGTACCAGCCCCCATACCCGGTCGAGCTGGTCGCGGGTGATGCTGTAGGGCGGCATCACATAGACCGTGTTGCCCAGCGGGCGGAGCAACACGCCGTGGTCGCGTGCGAACGCCATCAGGCGCGGGGCGATGGCGGAGAGATAGCCGTTCTCCGGCTGCTCGATCTCCAGCGCGGCGATGGTGCCCATGCGGCGGAAATTGGCGAGACCGGGCACGGCGGCCAGCCCGTCCAGCGCAGCCTGCTGCCAGGCGCCCAGCTGCGCGATCCGTTCGAGCACCGGCTCCTCGCGCCAGATGGCGAGGTTCTCGACCGCTGCCGCGCAGGCGATCGGGTTCGCCGTGTAACTGGAGGAGTGGAAGAACATCCGCGCGCGGTCCTCGGACCGGTGCGCGTCGAAGATCGGCGCCGTCGCCAGCGTCACCGCCAGCGGGATCGCACCGCCGGTGATGCCCTTCGACAGGCACAATAGGTCCGGCACCACGCCGGCCTGCTCGCAGGCGGTGAGCGTGCCCGTGCGGCCCCAGCCGGTCATCACCTCGTCGGCGATGAACAGCACGTGATGGCGGGCGCAGATCGCGGCCATTTCGGCCAGGATCCTGGGGGTATAGAAGAGCATGCCCCCTGCCCCCAGCACCAACGGCTCGACGATGAAGGCGGCCGCACCGGCACGGCATTCCGCCTCCAGCGAATCGAGCGCCGCCTGTTCGGCGCCCGCCGCGGGAAAGGGTATCGTGCCGACGTCGAACAGCAGCGGCTGATAGGGCCGATTGAACACCCCGCGCGCGCCGACCGACATGCCGCCGATCGTGTCGCCATGATAACTGTGCTCGAGCACGAGGATACGGCTCCTGTCCTCGCCGCGATTGTGCCAATAGCCCAGCGCCATCTTCAGCGCGACTTCGACCGCCGTCGAGCCACTGTCGCTGAAGAACACATGTTCGAGCGCGTCCGGCAGAATTGCGCGGAGGCCTGCGGCCAGCGTCTCGGCCGGCTCGTGGGTCCAGCCGGCGAAGATGATCTGGTCGAGCTTGCCCGCCTGGCGTGCGATGGCCGCCATGATACGCGGGTTGCAATGGCCATGGGTCGTCACCCACCAGGAGGAGATGGCGTCGATGAAGCTGCGGCCGTCGGCGGTGTGGATCAGCGCGTCCTTCGCATGGCGTACCAGCGGGATCGGCTCGCCCAGCCCGTGCTGGGTGAAGGGATGCCAGACCGACGACATCAGGCGAAGTCCGAGAGATCGAACGCTTGGGCGAATGCCTGGGCCAGCGCGTCCGGCGTCAACTCGGGCAGCAGCGGCAGACGCCCGAGCCGCTTGACCTTCCCGATCGCGGCAATGGTCGCCTCGCTGTCCTCGACCGCGTCCCCGACAAAGGCGATGCCGCGGATCGGCACGCCGCGCGAGCGCAGCGCCTCGATCGAGAGCAGGCTGTGGTTGATCGTGCCGAGCGACGTGCGCGCGACCAGCACCACCGGCTTGCCCCAGCGCGCGAACATGTCGGCATAGAGGATTTCGCGAGTCACCGGCACCAGCGCGCCGCCCGCGCCTTCGACGACGAGCGGGCCGTCGACCGCCGGCAGGGCGAGCCGATCGGGGTCGATGGTGACACCGTCGATCTCGGCCGCCAGGTGCGGCGAGCAGGGCGTGACCAGGCGATAGGCCTCGGGGAGGATATGGTCGGCCGGCAGGCCGGACAACGCTGCGGTGCGCTCGCTGTCGCTGCCGTCGTCGAGCCCGCTCTGGATCGGCTTCCAGTAGCGGGCGCCCAAAGCACCCGCGAGCGCGGCGGCGAACACGGTCTTGCCGATGCCGGTATCGGTACCGGTGACGATGAAGGTCTGGGTCATGCTGCGATGGTTTCGGTTGCGGGAAGAAGGGAAGCCAGCCGGTCCGCCAGGGCGGCGATCTCGGCGAGCGCGACGTTGTTGGTGATCGAGATGCGCAGGCGCGAGGTGCCGGCGGGCACGGTCGGCGGCCGGATGCCGCGAACATCGAAGCCGCTGTCCTGCAACGCGGTCGCCACGGCCATGGTGCGAACGTCGTCGCCGAGGATCAGCGGCAGGATCTGGCTCTCGCCCGCGGGCACGCCCAACGGTGCGAGCGCGATCCGCGCCGCCGCGACCCGATCGGCTAGCGCCGACCGCAGTGCATTGCCCTCCGCGATGATCCGCAGCGCGGCACGCACCACGGCGGCCATCAGCGGCGACGGCGCGGTGGAGAAGATGAAGGCACGCCCGCGATTGACGAGGAAATCCCGCACGATCGCCGGTCCGGTAACCAATGCCCCTTCGCAGCCGAGTGCCTTGCCGCAGGTGTGGAGCGTGATCAGGTTGGCGGGCGGCAGGCCATAGGCCAGCCCCTGCCCCTGCGGGCCGCAGACGCCGGTCGCATGCGCCTCGTCGACGAGCAGGATGGCGCCATCCGCCTCAGCCAGCGCCGAAAGCGCGGCGAGCGGGGCGACGTCGCCGTCCATGCTGTACAGGCTCTCGACCGCGATCCAGACGCGCCCGGCTCCGCCCCCGCGCCGCCAAGCGGCGATCGCTTCGGCAAAAGCGGCGACGTCGTTATGGGCCACCGGCTGCGCCTCGGCGCGCCCTAGCCGCATACCCTCATGCGCGCTGGCATGAACGAGTTCGTCGAACAGGACGAGATCGCCCCGCTGCGGCAGCGTACCGAGCAACGCCGCATTCGCCGCATAGCCGCTGGAGAAGTAGAGCGCCGACTCGCGTCCGAAAAAGGCCGCCGCCTCGGCTTCCAGTGCCTCGTGCTCCGGGTGATTGCCGCGCAGCAGCCGCGATCCGCCCGAGCCGATCGGCACGCCCCGTGCCAGCGCCGTCGCGACCGCCTCGCTCAACTGCGGCGAGGCGGCGAGGCCCAGATAATCGTTGGAGGCGAAGTCGGCGCCCTCGCGCGCAATCAGGCTACGCCCCCGCCCGCGCGCCGCGAGGTCGGCAAGGTCGCGGGCCTGTGCTTCGAATGCTTGCATCGCGCGGCGGCTACACCCGCACGCGCCGCTTCGCAATTCTGCACCGAATCGATTACCCTGATCGGGTAAAATTACACTTGCATGCCATTACCCCGTCCGGGTAAGGCACCATGCATGACGACATTAGCCGGTTCCAAAATCCGCCAGTATCGCGAGGAACGCACCCTCACCCGCGCTGCCTTCGGCGCCTGGTTCGATACGCCAGGCTCCACCGTGCAGGGCTGGGAGACCGACGGCAAGCGCGCCAATACCAAGGTGATGAACCAGATTGCGGCGATGGGAATCGCCGATCATGCGGACTGGCACGTCGCCGTCCGCGACGTGGAGAGTGCAATGGCAAGCTGGACCCCCGATAGCTGGACGCGCGCCGAAGCGCGCCAGATGCCGCAATATCCGGACAAGGGCGCGCTCGACGCGGCCACCCGGCAGCTGAGCAGCTATCCCCCGCTGGTGTTCGCGGGCGAGGCGCGCGGGCTCACCGCCGAACTGGGCAAGGTCGCGCGCGGCGAGGCCTTCCTGCTCCAGGGCGGCGACTGCGCCGAGAGCTTCGCCGAATTCCACCCCAACAACATCCGCGATACCTTCCGCGTGATCCTGCAGATGGCGGTCGTCCTCACCTTCGCCTCCAAGCTGCCGACGGTGAAGCTCGGCCGCATGGCCGGTCAGTTCGCCAAGCCGCGCTCGGCCGATACCGAGGTGATCGATGGCGTCGAGCTGCCCAGCTACCGCGGCGACAACGTCAACGACATCGCCTTCACCCCCGAGGCACGGATCCCCGATCCGCAGCGGATGGTGCAGGGCTACAGCCAGTCGGCGGCGACGCTCAATCTGCTGCGCGCCTTTGCAAATGGCGGCTATGCCAATTTGCACCAGGTCCATAAGTGGACGCTCGACTTCATGGGCAAGAGCCCCTGGTCGGCCAAGTTCGCCGATGTCGCGGACCGGATCGGCGAGGCGCTCGACTTTATGGAGGCGTGTGGGATCAACCCCGATACTGTGCCGCAGCTGAAGGGCACCGATTTCTACACCAGCCACGAAGCGCTGCTGCTCCCCTATGAGCAGGCGCTGACCCGGCAGGACAGCCTGACCGGCGACTGGTACGACACCTCGGCGCATTTCCTGTGGATCGGCGACCGCACGCGCTTCGAGGGCTCGGCGCATGTCGAGTTCCTGCGCGGCATCGGCAATCCGATCGGGATGAAGTGCGGGCCGAGCCTCGAGCCCGACGCGCTGCTGCGGCTGCTCGACACGCTCAATCCGGGCCGCGTGCCGGGGCGGATGACGCTGATCACCCGCTATGGCCATGACAGGATCGAGGCGGGTCTGCCCAAGCTGGTCCGCGCGGTGAAGCGCGAGGGCCATCCGGTGGTGTGGAGCTGCGATCCGATGCACGGCAACGTCGTCAAGGCGGCGAACGGCTACAAGACCCGGCCGTTCGACCGGATCCTCGCCGAGGTGCGCGGCTTCTTCGCCGTACACCGTGCCGAGGGTACCTTCGCCGGCGGCATCCATGCCGAGATGACCGGGCAGAATGTGACGGAGTGCACCGGCGGCGCGATCGCGATCACCGAGCAGGGCCTCGCCGATCGCTACCACACGCATTGCGACCCGCGCCTCAACGCGGGCCAGAGCCTCGAACTGGCGTTCCTGCTCGCCGAGATGCTCAACGACGAAATGGCGGAGCGCCGCAAGGCCGCCGCCTGACGCACCGGGGCGCGCTGCTCAGCGAAGCAGCGCCCCCGCCAGCGCCCACAACCCGTAGCCGAGCGCGAACACCAACATCCAGGCGATCACCGCGCTGCCGACGATGATCGCGAGGCGCGTGCGGACGGAGAATTTCTCCTCCGGCGCGCCCGCCCAGCCCTCAACCACCGGCGGCTGCGGCGTCGGCAACGGGGTCTTGGGAAAGACGATCGGCGTGGCGGCCGGACCGGAAACCGCCGTCTTGAGATCGGTGTCGCTCAGCGGCGCGGCGAATTCACAGCCATAGATGCCGGCCGCGCCCCACACCACCTTTGCCTCGCGCGTGCCGATCCCGGCGATGCCGAGGGCGATCGTGTCGCCCACCGCCAGCTTGGCGCCGGCGACGACGCGAAAGCCGCCATGCGAGAGATCCTCGATGGTGACGTCGACGGGCGCCCATGCCGAGTCGCGCAGCGTCGCTTCCAGTTCCACCGGATGCCGCTCCGCCCAGCGGGCGTCCTGATACAGCCGTGCTGCAATGCCCATGATGCGCTCCAGTGAAGTGCGTTGAAGCCCGTCTTGCACCAAAGGGAGTTGCGACCGGGTAAATGCCGGGCGTGCGCGTACGAATTTCACTTTTGTTCGCAAGGCCGAGACCGGCAGCGACAATTTCGCGGGCAAACGCAACGAAGCGACATGTCACTGCAACACGGAACGTGCACATCCCCCCTTGTCGACGCGTTTCGTTCCCCCTCGCGTCGACTCTCCCCGAACTAAACGGGGCAGCTCCACGGAGCTGCCCCGGCCTTTTTCCGGATCAGGCGAACAGGTCGACCACCTCGGCGCCCTCGCCCTCCGCCTCCAGCAACAAGGTTCGATGGCAATGGCAGGGATCGCGCTCATAGCAGAGCAGCGCACTCGGCTTTTCAGCGGCGAGGCTTCGCATCTGCGCGGCCTGAGCCTGCGCCTCCGGTAGTTCGAGCTGCACGTCATAGACGTCGCGCAGCGTCGCGACATCGCCCTTCTTCGCCGCATCGCGCCCGCGCTTCGGCGTGCCCAGCTGCTTCAGATGCACATAGTCGATCCCCGCTTCGGCGAGGCTGGCGGCAAGGCTTTTCTTCGAGAATCCCGGCCGACGGGAGTTTGGCAGCGCGCGCACGTCGATCACGCGCTGCACGCCGGCCTGGGTGAGCGCCGCGAGGAATTCGGCCATCGTCGTCGCTTCGTAGCCGATGGTGAAGATCCGCATCCGTTTGCCTCCGTCTGCCCTTGTCGGTCGCCCGTCGTAGCGAACGATCGGCGCGAAAGCGCCCCGCTTGACCGCCTCCCCATTGTATCGTTATTTCTGTTCCAACAGAACTTATCGAATATACGAACGAGAGGAGACTCTGCATGCGACGTGCCACCGCGCCTCGAACCAGGCCCATCGTCCGGATCGCGTCGGCATTCGCCGCAGGTCTCGCCTTCTGCCTCGGCGCCTATCTGCTGATCGACTATGCCCGGCCCGACACGCTGATCAGCATCAGCTTCCTCATCCTGCTGCCGGGCATGGTGACGGCGTTCATCGCCACCATCGCCGATCCGATGGGCGAGCGGCCGCGCCGCTTCTATACCTGGCAGGTGCCCGCCGGGCTGCTCGGAGCGGTGATCGTCGCCTCGATCGTCTTCCTGCGCGAGGGGACGATCTGCATCGTCATGCTCGCGCCGATCTGGCTGCTCTCCGGCGCCGCAGGCGGGGCGCTGGCCTATCGGTTCTTCGGTACCCCGCCCGAGGAGGGCGCGGGCGTGGTGCGGTCGAGCGCGTTGCTGCTCGTGCCGGTGCTGGCGATGCAGCTGGAGCCCGTGCTGCCGGTACCGGTTGCGCAGGTCGCGGTCACGCGCTCGATCGTCGTGCGCGCCGATCCCGCGACGATCTGGCCGCTGGCTCAGGGCGTCGGCCGGATCGGCGCGACCGAGGGCCGGTGGAACATCACGCAGAGCCTGATCGGCCTGCCGCGGCCGGAGAGCGCCCGGCTGATCGGCCGGGGCGTGGGCGCGATCCGGGACGTCCGCTGGCAACAACATCTGAATTTCCAGGAGGTGATCACCGACTGGCAGCCCGGCACCCGCATCTGGTGGCATTTCCGCTTCGCCGGCAAGGACCTCGCCCGCTGGGGCCTGCAGGACCGCCACCTGCTGCCCGACGGCCCCGCCTACCGGATCAGCGAGGGCGGCTACACGCTGCAGCCGCTGGGGAACGGACGCACGCGACTGACGCTCACCACGCGCTATCTGGTCCGCACCCCGGTCAACTGGTATGCGCGGGCCTGGGGCGAGCTGTTCCTGGGCGATGTGTCGAACAACGTCCTGGCGGTGATCGCCGATCGCGCGGAAAAGGCCCAAGGGGTTGCACCGGGCGTCGCGGCGTCTATGTCCCCTCCCCCTGTTTCCTTGAAGTGAAGAGCGTCCATGCCCGGCTACGACATCCATATCATCGGCGGCGGCCTTGCCGGTTCGGAAGCGGCGTGGCAGCTCGCCCAGGCCGGGTACAAGGTCCGCCTTTCCGAAATGCGCGGGTCGGGCGACATGACGCCCGCGCACCAGAGCGACCGCCTCGCCGAGCTCGTCTGCTCGAACAGCTTCCGCTCGGACGATGCCGACAGCAACGCGGTCGGGCTGCTCCACCAGGAGATGCGCGCGCTCGGCTCGCTGATCCTGACCCAGGGCGACATCCACAAGGTGCCCGCCGGCTCGGCGCTGGCGGTCGATCGCGACGGCTTTGCCGACGGCGTCACCGCCGCGCTGGAACAGCATCCCAACATCACCATCGTCCGCGAGCGCGTCGACACGCTGCCCGCCGAGGGCCGCACCATCATCGCCACCGGCCCGCTCACCGCACCGATGCTGGCCGAAAGCATCGGCCGCGCGACCGGCAAGGACAGCCTCGCCTTTTTCGACGCGATCGCGCCGATCGTCCACCGCGAGTCGATCGACATGGAAACCGCCTGGTTCCAGAGCCGCTGGAACAAGGGATCGGGCAAGGATTACATCAACTGCCCGATGTCGAAGGAGCAGTATCTCGACTTCCACGCCGCCCTGATGGCGGGCGAGAAGACCGAGTTCCGCGAGTGGGAGAACGTGCCCTATTTCGAGGGCTGCATGCCGATCGAGGTGATGGCGGAGCGCGGCGTCGATACGCTGCGCTACGGGCCGATGAAGGGCGTCGGTCTCGACGATCCGCGCACCGGGCGCTGGCCCTATGCGGTGGTGCAGCTGCGGCAGGACAATGCCAGCGGCACGCTGTGGAACATGGTCGGCTTCCAGACCAAGCTCAAATATGCCGAGCAGGTCCGGCTGTTCCGCACCATTCCGGGGCTGGAGAATGCCGAGTTCGCCCGGCTGGGCGGGCTCCACCGCAACACCTTCCTACGCTCGCCCGAGCTGCTCGACGGCACGCTGCGGCTGAAGAGCGCGCCCAACATCCGCTTCGCCGGCCAGATCACCGGCTGCGAAGGCTATGTGGAGAGCGCCGCCATCGGGATGCTCGCCGGGCGCTTCGCCGCGGCCGAGATTGCCGGCACTGAGCTGCCGCCGCCGCCGCGCGAGACCGCGCTTGGGGCGCTTCTCTCGCACATCACCGGCGAGGCGGAGATCGAGACCTATCAGCCGATGAACGTCAATTTCGGCCTGTTCCCGCCGATCGAGGGCCGGACCAAGAAGGCCGATCGCAAGCGCATGTACACCGATCGCGCCCGGGCGGCGCTGAAGGAGTGGCTGGCGGCATAACGCGCCGCTCCCCTCAACCGTCGTCCCGACGAACGTCGGGATCCAGACGCCTCGCCGCTTCAGATGGAACCGGTACGTCCAGGCCAATGGATCCGTGCCTTCGCCGGGATGACATATCCGTAGCCGGTTTCACGTCTCCAGCACCGGCTCCTTCGCCATCGCCGCCGCCAGTGCGCGGTGGCGCTTTTCCACCGCCTCGCCGTAGAGCGGCTCGTCGCCGTCCGCGAGGCTGAGCACCAGCGCATTGCCGTCGAGCCGCAGCCGCGAGCGCCGCAGCGGGCGCGCAACCCCGCCGCTCAACCGCTGGCCGAGCCGCATCGCCAGACCCCAGCGTTTGGCTTCCGCTAGCGCCTCGGGAGACGCCAGCCGTTCGAGCGGCGCCGGGCTGTCGGTCGCGCCGCCCAGCGAGGTGTAGAGCGCCTGCGCCACGATCGCACGACCGGCGGCGTCGATGCCCACCCAATTGCCGTGGAGCCCGATCTCCATGCCGCGCTCGGCGCGGAACTCGGGATTTGCGCGCCAGCCCACATCGGCAAGCAGGCAGGCGGCGTGGCGGAGCCGCGCCCATTCCGGACCGTCGCGAAACAACGGCGCCAGCCACGCATCGAGCAGGTCGCCATGTTCGGGGAAGCGGCCCGAGCGCTGTCCTTCCTCGCGCGCGGCGACGATCAGCGGATCCTGCAGACGCTCCTGCGCGGACAGCCGCTGGAACAACAGCCCCTCGCGCAGGCCATAGGCCGAGACGATCGTGCCGCTGCTGCCAAGCTGCTTGGTCACCGCCACCAGCAGGGCGGCGGCATCCGCCAGCGAGGGGATGCGCGCGCTCGACAGGTCGGGCACGGTCTTGAGATCGGCCTTGGTCGCGCCCTCGACACGGCGGCCGAGTTCCTCCACCCGCGTGATCGCCAGCGGATAATGATGGACGATCGGTAGCGGATAGTTGCTGAGGTGCATGTCCAGCTTGGCGAGCGAACGCCACGATCCGCCGACCATGTAGAAGGGCAGGCCCTTCCCCCGCCCCTTCCAGCCCGCCGCCTCGATCATGCGGGTGACCTCGCGCTCCAGCACGCCCTTGCCGCGCGCTCGGATCGCGCCGAGGCGGAGGACGCCGAGCGGGAACGAGACCCGGTCCGTCACGGTACCCGCGACGACACGGACCAGCTCCAGGCTGCCGCCGCCGAGATCGCCGACCACGCCGTCCGCTTCGGGAATGCCGGAGAGCACGCCGAAGCCAGCAGCGGTCGCCTCCTCCACCCCGGAGAGGAGTTCGACCTCCAACCCGAAGCCCTCGGCCATCGCCATCAGTTCGCCGCCATTGCTCGCATCGCGCACGGCAGCGGTGGCGACGGTGCGCAGTTCGCTCACCTGCATTTCGCGGGCGAGCAGCGCGAAGCGGCCGAGCGCCGCCCGGGCGCTGGCAAGGCCACCCGCGTGGATCGCACCCGTCTCGGCCAGCCCCTTGCCGAGTCCCGCCATCACCTTCTCGTTGAACAGGATCGCGGGAAGCCGTGCCGGGCCTTCATAGACAACCAGACGGATCGAATTGGAGCCGATATCGATGATCGCCGTGCGCGGCCGGGCGCCTTCGGATTGGGCGCGCGGCGTGCGGAACAGGGCAGTGGCCACCCGGTCAGGCACCCTTGGCGGCAAGGCGCCGCTTGCGCGGCGACAGTTTCGGCACCGGCTTGCGCGCCTCTACCGCCGCGCCGCGGCCGGAGAGCGAGGGATTGGTCATGAAATAGCGGTGCAGGTTGAATTCCCCGTCGTCACCCGGAACGATCCGGTCATAATGGCCGTCGGATGCGAGCAGCCAGCTTTGTTCGTTGTCGAGTAGGTTGGCGACCATTACCTGGTCGAGCACCTGATCGTGCACGGTCTTGTTGAGTAGCGGCAGCATGAACTCGACGCGGCGGTCGAAGTTGCGCTGCATCCAGTCGGCCGAGGAGATATAGACCTTCGCGCCGTCGTTGGGCAGCGCCTTGCCGTTGCCGAACGCCCAGATCCGGCTGTGTTCGAGGAAGCGGCCGACGATCGACTTCACCCGGATGTTCTCGCTCATGCCTGCTACGCCCGGGCGCAGGCAGCAGATGCCGCGCACGATCAGCTCGATCTGCACGCCGGCAGTGCTTGCCTGATAGAGCTTCTCGATGGTCGCGGGATCGACCAGCGAGTTCATCTTCGCCCAGATCGTTCCCGGACGGCCGGCGCGGACATGCTCGATCTCCTCGTCGATCAGCGCCGTCAGACGCTTCCGCAGGTCGCGCGGGGAAATGCCGAGCAACTCCAGATGCTGCGGCTCGACATAGCCGGTGACGTAGTTGAAGATCTGCGCGGCATCGCGGCCCATCCGCGGGTCGGCAGTGAAGAAGCTGAGATCGGTGTAAATCCGCGCGGTGATCGGGTGGTAGTTGCCGGTGCCGAAATGGCAGTAGGTGCGGTAGCGATCGCCCTCACGACGCACGACCATCGACACCTTGGCGTGGGTCTTCCAGTCGATGAAGCCATAGACGACCTGCACGCCCGCGCGCTCGAGCGCGGTCGCCCAGTAGAGGTTCTGCTCCTCGTCGAACCGGGCCTTGAGCTCGACCACTGCGGTCACCGACTTGCCCGCCTCGGCGGCCGCGATCAGCGCGTTGATCACCGCAGGCTGCTTGCCGGCGCGGTAGAGCGTCTGCTTGATCGCCACCACGTCGGGGTCGGCGGCCGCCTGCTGGAGGAAGCTGAGCACGACGTCGAACGTCTCGTACGGGTGGTGGACGATGATGTCCTTGGCGCGGATCGCCGCGAAGCAATCGCCGCCATATTCGCGGATCCGCTCCGGGAACCGCGCCGAGAAGGGCGTGAACTTGAGGTCCGGCCGGTCCTCGTCGACCAGCATCGACAGGTCGCCGACACCCAGAAACCCGCCGGTCTCGGTGAGCAGCGCGTCGCTGCCGCCCAGCTCTTCCTTGAGCACCGCTTCGAGATCCGGCGCGATGCCCTCCTCCATCTCGAGGCGGATCACCCGGCCGCGGCGGCGCCGCTTGATCGCCGAGCGGAAGGTGAGAACGAGATCCTCGGCTTCTTCCTCGATCTCGATATCGCTGTCGCGCAGCACCCGGAAGGTCGCCGCGCCCAGCATCTCGTAGCCGTGGAAGAGCAACTCCCAGAAATGCTTGATCAGCGTCTCGATCGCGACATAGCGCGCCGGGCTGCCAGGCAGGCGGACGAAGCGCTTGAGCGTCGTCGGCAGCATCACCAGTTCCTGGATCGGCTCGCGGTCCGATTTGCGGAGCAGGTTGAAGATCACGCTCGATCCCTGGTTGGGGATGAACGGGAACGGGTGCGCGGGATCGAGTGCCTGCGGCGTCAGGATCGGGAAGATCTGCTCGCGGAAATGATTGGCGAGCCATTGCTCGGTCTCGCCCTCGATCGCATCGGCTTCGAGCACGAAGATATTGGCGAGCGCCAGTTCGGCGCGGATGTCTACCCACACCGCCTGCTGCTCGTCGGCGAGCGTGGCGGCTTCGGCCGAGATCGCTTCCAGCTGCTGGGCCGGGGTGAGCCCGTCGGCGGAGCGCGTGTCGATGTTCTGGAGCTGCTGACCCATCAGGCCCGCCACGCGCACCATGAAGAATTCGTCGAAATTGCTGCCCGAAATGGAGAGGAAGCGCAGCCGCTCCAGCAGCGGGTGCGCGGGGTTGCACGCCTCCTCCATCACGCGGCGGTTGAACGCCAGCCAGGAGAGCTCGCGGTTGAAATAGCGGGCTTCGGTGGGATCGGCGGGGGCGATGGTCGCAGGGGCGGCGGATTCGGTCATTCGCTCTCGCTATCGTCGGAATGCGTCAAAAGGCTTGCAGCCTGAAGTGTAGACTTCACCACCGGGATCGACAAACGGCCGTCGGTCTCCATCTCCAGCACATCGGCAACGCGCAGGATGGCGACGTGGCTGCGTTCGATCCGCTTGGCGACCCAGGCGATGACGGCCGGCGTCGCGTGGAGCAGGTGCCGGGTGAAGGCGCGCTCCAGCAGCAGCGGGATCAGCGCATCGTCGGGCGGACCGATTTCCAGGAGCGGCGAGGCGGCGAGGCGCGATCGCAAGTCCGGCAGCGTCACCTCCCAGACCGGGGGCGCGGCGTCGGCAACGATCAGCAGCGGGCGGCGCTCGCCCTGGGCGCGGTTCCAGGCGTGGAAGATGTCCGCCTCGTCGGCGCGCTCGGCATCGTCGAGGATCGCGGCACCCGTCTTCGCCGCGAACACGCGGGCGAGCAGGCTGCGGCCGGACTTGCGCGGGCCGATCAGCAGCGCGGCCATCACCGGCCAGGTGGCCCAATGTTCGAGCTGGTGGACGGCGCGGGCGTTGGAGTCGCTGACCAGAAAGTCCGTCTCGCTCGCCTCGGGCAGGCCCAGCGGCAGGCGCAGCTGGCTCATTGGGCTTTGGGCGACGGCGATGCCTGCGGTGCGGCGCCACGTCGGATACGGAGCACGCCCGGCCCTTCCTGCACGCTCCACCCGCGCGACTCGAGCGCAGCACGCAAGGCCGCCTGCGATCCTTCGAACGACACGCGCATGACGGAGATGCCGCCCAGTGCCAGGCTGGTGGTGGTGGCGCTGCGCACGCCGGGCACGCCGCGAACGGCGCTTTCGCCTGCGGTGACGGCGGCGGCGTTGGGCGTGTCGACCTGGACGGAAATCGCCGCGGTCGCGGCCGTGCCGCTGGCCTCGACGCTCGGGAGCGGCGTCGGCAATGGCGTCGCTTCGCTGGCCGGCGCGGCCGGCTGGGCGACCGGCGGCCGCGCGGCCAGGACGGAATCGGTATGCAGCCGGCCTTCGGTCAGCGCCGCCTGGTACGCCTTGTCGATCCGCGCGACGGCGGTGTCGAACAGCGCGTCGATCGCGTCGCCATTGTCGATTCGCAGCGCAAAGCTGGTGATCGGCGCCTTGTCCGGCCCGTGCGTCGCCGAGAAAATGCCGACGATCGGGCCGCCCGGATAGTCGCGGCGCAGCTGCACTTCCGCCACCAGCGTATCGACCGCGCCATATTGGTCGAGGATGGTCCGCCACCAGTTGCGGCCGTGCCGCAGCGTCTGCCCGGTATTGAGGAGAAGCTTGTCGGCGCCGGTGCCGCGCAGGCGGACATAATCGATCGTGCTGCCGGCGGCGCGCAGCCGGTTCCAGGCGCGCGCCCAGGCGGTGTCGCGCTCGAACACCTGGCCGACGCCGCCCGAATATTGCAGCGGCACCAGGAGCATCGGCGGCGAATGGGTAACGGCGATCGACACGCCCAGGATAGATCCTGCCTTGGCGCGATCGAACTGGACGCCGAGGCTGGCGATATAGCGATTGGGCCCGATCTGCTCGCGCTCGACGACGATACCGGTGACGATGGAGTCGAGCGCCGAGTCGGAAAGCGAGCCGGGCTTGCCGGTGAGCTGCTGCGACAGCATCGCCCACCCCTTGCGCTGTGCGATCCGCCAGCCGCCCTGGCGCGCGATGTCGGCGGTCTTGCCCGACACGTCGACCTTGACGCCGCTCACTTCGAAGCTGCCGATCGTGCCGGACGGCGCGGCAGGCGCCCCGCCTTGCCCGCGCGCCGCCATGATGCCAGCACCGGCGAGCGCGAGCGCGGCAACGGCGCCAATTACGGTTTTGGGACGGCGGAACTGCATGCGGCCGCCCTTTTGGCGAACCGGGCGTGGAAATCCAAGCGCGTTATGGCTAGGGCGCTCTGCCATGAGCGAGACCAAGGCGGGCCATGGCCCTTACACCTATGCCCAGGCGGGCGTTTCGATTGCGGCGGGCAATGCGCTGGTGCGCGCGATCGGCCCGCTTGCCCGTTCCACCCGGCGCCCGGGCGCAGACGCCGATCTGGGCGGCTTCGGCGGCATCTTCGACCTGAAGGCCGCGGGCTTCACCGATCCGCTGCTGGTCGCGGCGAACGACGGCGTCGGCACCAAGCTGAAGCTGGCCATCGAACACAACCATCATGACGGCGTCGGCATCGACCTCGTCGCGATGTGCGCCAACGACCTCATCGTGCAGGGCGCCGAGCCGCTGTTTTTCCTCGACTATTATGCGAGCGGCAAGCTCGACAACGCGGTCGCCGAGCGGGTCATCGCCTCGATCGCGGAGGGCTGCCGCCAGGCGGGCTGCGCCCTGATCGGCGGCGAGACCGCCGAGATGCCGGGCATGTACGCCGATGGCGATTACGACCTCGCCGGCTTCTGCGTCGGCGCGGTCGAGCGCGACCGGCTGCTCGACGGCAAGAAGATCGCACCCGGCGATGTGCTGCTCGGCCTCGCCTCCAACGGCGTGCACTCGAACGGCTTCTCGCTGGTGCGGCGACTCGCGGCGGACAAGGGCTGGAAGCTCGACCGCCCGGCGCTGTTCGACCAGGAGCGGCTGCTGATCGACGCGCTGATGGCGCCGACTCGGATCTATGTCGCCAGCCTTCTGCCGGAACTCCGCAAGGGCACCATCCACGGCCTCGCCCACATCACCGGCGGCGGCCTGCTCGAGAACGTGCCGCGCGTCCTGCCCGAGGGCACCCATGCCCGGATCGATGCCGATGCCTGGCCGCTGCCGCGGCTGATGGCGTTCCTCCAGGCGCAGGGCAATATCGAGCCCGAAGAGATGGCCCGCACCTTCAACTGCGGCATCGGCATGGTCGCGGTCGTCCCCGCCGATCAGGCCGAGGCCGTGACGGCCGCGCTGGCCGCCGCGGGCGAGACGGTGTTCCCCATTGGCACCATCGAGGCCGGCGAGCGCGGCTGCACCGTGGTGGGCAGCGACGAGACCTGGAGTGCCCGCGCCCCCTGGAGCGCCACGCATCATGGGTGATTGCCGAGCGCTCTCAGGATGCGCTCCCCTCCCGCTTGCGGGAGGGGTCGGAGGAGGGGCTGAGCGGTACCGCCAGCTTCCCCTCTCCACGTCAGCCCCTCCCCTAAACCCTCCCGCAGGCGGGAGGGGAATTTGAAGAAGCGACTCGGCATCCTGATCTCAGGTCGCGGCTCCAACATGGCCTCGCTGGTCGAGGCGGCCGCGGCGCCGGACTGCCCTTACACCGTCGCGCTCGTCGCCAGCGACAAGCCGGAGGCCGCCGGGCTCGCCTGGGCTGCCGAGCGTGGCGTGGCGACCTTCGCGCAGAGCCCCAAGGGCATGCCCAAGGCCAACTATGAGGCGAAGATCGACGCGGCGCTGCGCGAGTCGGGCGTGGAAGCGATCGCGCTCGCCGGCTATATGCGGCTGCTGTCCGACGATTTCGTCGCACGTTGGCGCGGGCGGATCGTCAACATTCACCCGTCGCTGCTGCCGAAGTACAAGGGCCTCGACACGCACGCCCGCGCGATCGAGGCGGGGGATGCGGAAGCCGGTGCCTCCGTGCACATCGTCACCGAGGAGCTGGACGGTGGCGAGGTGCTGGGCCAGGCCCGCGTGCCGATCCTCCCGGGGGACACTGCGGACACACTCGCGGCACGCGTGCTCGCGGAAGAACACAAACTGTACCGGGAAACGCTCGCGCGCTGGCTCCGCGGCTGAAAACCGGCGGATATTTGCCGGCGCCGCCGCGTTATCCCCGGTTCATAGTGGCGACAGGAAAAGCGATGGACATGCCCAAGGACTCGGCACTCACGCCGGAGGAAGAGGGCGGCATCGCGACCGCCGAGCTCGGCCTGGTACTGCTCGACGGCCCCAATGGCGTGGCGGTCGCCATGACGGCGGAGGCCGCCGAGGCCACCGGCCGCAGCCTGCTCGCGGCAGCGGAAGCGGCCATCGGCCAGCGCGAACGAGGCGAAACGGGTTATTGAGACTTGTGCAGCCATACTCCCCGCGCCGATAAGGGGCGCGGATGATCAAGGTCGCCAGCTATAACATGCGGAAGTCGATCGGCACCGACCGACGACGCCGACCGGAGAGGACGCTCGAGGTACTGCTCGAGGTCGGTGCGGACGTGATCGCCTTGCAGGAGGCCGATCGCCGTTTCGGCGCGCGTGAAGCAGTCCTCACCCAGAGCCTGCTCGCCGAACACAGCCCGTGGAAGCCGGTGCATTTCGGCATGCGCGCGCGGTCGATGGGCTGGCACGGCAACGCCCTGCTGGTCCGCAAGGAGGCCGAGATCCTCGGCTGCGCGGCGCTCCATCTGCCGACGCTCGAACCGCGCGGGGCGGTGATGGCGGACCTTCGCGTGGACGGCAGCCATCTGCGAGTCGTCGGCATGCACCTGGATCTATCGGGGCTGTGGCGCCGTCGCCAGGCGCACGCGATCCTCGCCCATCTCGCCACGCTGCCGCCGATGCCGACGGTGATGATGGGCGACCTCAACGAATGGAGTGCCGAGCGCGGCTGCCTGCGCGATTTCGCCCAGCATTTCGCCTTCGCGCCCACCGGCAAGAGCTTCCACGCCAAACGCCCGATGGCGCGACTCGACCGCATCATGGTCTCTTCGGACCTCGCCATCGGCGAGTCGGGCACGCATCACAGCCTCGCCGCGCGCACGGCGTCCGATCACCTGCCCGTTTGGGCGGAGGTGCGGCACCGCTGATGCACGAGAGCCAGGAAAAGGAACTGCGGCTCGCGCTGGTCTGCTATGGCGGGATCAGTCTTGCGGTGTACATGCACGGCATCACCAAAGAGGTGTGGCACCTCGCCCGCGCCAGCTGCGCCGAACGCGAGGGGACGCCGCTCACCAGCGTCTATCGCGAGCTGATCGAGGAGATCCGCGAACGCAGCGGCCTCAATTTGCGGGTGATGGTCGACATTCTGTCCGGTGCCAGCGCGGGCGGGATCAACGCGGTGTTCCTGGCGCAGGCGATCACCACCGGCCAGTCGCTCGATCCGCTGACCGCGATGTGGCTCGACCATGCCGATGTCGATGCACTGCTCGCCCCCAGCCAGGGTCCGTCGCACCGCTTCGCCAAGGTCTGGGCCAAGCCAATCGCCTGGATGCTTTCCAATCGCTCGCACACGATCGAGGAGACGGTGGAGACCGGCGCCCGCGCCGAGGTGCGCGAGAAGCTGGAGCGGTTCGTGCGCTCGCGCTGGTTCGAACCGCCCTTTGGCGGCGCGCAGCTGCTGAACACGCTGCTCGACGCCTTCGCCGCGATGGCCAGGGGGCCGGCCGAGCGCCGCTTGCTGCCCGACGGCCAGCCACTCGACCTGTTCGTCACCGCCACCGATTTCCGCGGCCATGCCGAAACGCTGCGGCTCAACACACCGGCCGAAGTTGTCGAGACCGAGCATCGCCTGGTGTTCGGCTTCACCGATCATGGGCGCAGGCGCGGGATCGCCGATGCCGCCGCGCTCGCCTTCGCCGCGCGCGCGACCTCCAGCTTCCCCGGTGCCTTCCCGCCGCTGATGGTCGAAGAGGTCGACAAGGTACTCGCCGACCGCGGCCAGGCCTGGCCGGGTCGCGACGCCTTTCTTCAGCGCGCGCTGCCCGAACAATGGGCGGAGAGCCGCGCGGAGAAAGCGGTGCTGATCGACGGCTCGGTGCTCGCCAACGCGCCCTTTGCGCCGGCCATGGCAGCGCTGCGCGAACGCCCTGCCCGCCGCCAGGTCGACCGCCGCTTCGTGTTCCTCGACCCCACGCCGGACATGCGGTTCGATTTCTACGGCCCCCGCCAGGAGCGGCCGGGCTTCTTCTCGACGATCATCGGCGCGCTGTCCGAACTGCCGCGCAAGCAGCCGATCCGCGACAATCTGGAAACCATCGCCGCGCGCTCGGACCGGATCGAGCGGATGCTGGCGATCGTCGCCGAGATCCGCGCGGAGGTGGAGGCGCAGGTCGAATCGCTGTTCGGCTATACGCTGTGGCTCGACTACCCGACGCCCAAGCGGCTCGCCGCGTGGCGCAAGCGTGCCCAGGTCGCTGCGGCGGCCAAGGCGGGGTACGGCCATACGGCCTACGCGCTGCTCAAGGTCGACGGCGCGATCGATCGCACCGCGAACCTGCTCCAGGCGCTGGGCGGCCAGCAGGACGGGCAACGGCTGCGCAGCCTGGCGCGCCAGCTCCGCGAGACGGTGCGGGTGCGTGGAGCCGACCGGTTCGGCGCGAACCTGCCCGGCGGCGCCTCGCCCGAGGCGCTGGATTTCCTGCGCGGGCACGATCTCGGCTTCCGCATCCGGCGCCTCCGCCTGCTCGCCCGGCGGCTGGCCGAGCTCGAGCAGACCGCCCCGCGCGGCGCGATGCGGCCGATGCGCGACGCGATCTACGGGGCGCTTGCCGCCTATCTCGAGCTCAAGCGCTCCGACACCTTTGCCGATCTTCGCGAGGGCACGGGCCAGGACGCCGGCGTCTTGCTCGATGCCCTGGCCGAGCGGATGCAGCTGCGCGCGCTCGACCGCCAGACCGACGAGGTGCTCTCGGCCGGGTTCAGCGCGCTCTCGAAGGAACTGCGGCGGCCGATGCTGCTCGCGTACCTTGGCTTCCCCTTCTTCGACATCGCGACGCTGCCGCTGCTCCAGGGCGAGGGCATGGACGAGTTTGATCCGATCCGGGTCGATCGCATCTCGCCCGAGGATGCCAAGGCCATCCGCACCGGCGGGGTGGCGGCGATGCTGAAGGGCAACCAGTTCAACAATTTCGGCGCGTTCTTCAGCCGCGCCTATCGCGAGAACGACTATCTGTGGGGCCGCCTCAATGGCGCCGATCGGCTGATCGATATCGTCTTGTCGACCCTCGATGCCGATACGCGGCCGGATGCGGACCACATTGCCGCGCTCAAGCGCCGGGCGTTTCACGCGATCCTCGACGAGGAGGCGGCAAATCTCACCGCCATCCCCGGCCTGATCGCCGAGCTGCGGACCGAAATCGGCTGAGCCTTGGCAAGCGGGGCCGCTCGGGCCTAGAAGGCGGGCGAGGTTTTCCAGGAAGGGAGCGGAATGCGGTTTCTGAAGGTGCTGTTGTGGCTCCTGCTCGGCGGCGTGATCGCCGGGTTCGTGATCTACAATGGCGATCAGCGGGTGAGCATCCAGCTCTGGGCGGGTCTGGTTGCCGATATCAGCCTGCCGCTGCTCTTGATCGTCGTGTTCCTTGCCGGGTTCCTGCCGATGCTGGTCGCCTATCAGACGCTGCGCTGGCGGATGCGGCAGCGCTTCGCCGGCCTCGAGCGTGCGCTCGCCGACCTGCGCTCGATCCCCGCCGTGCCGACCCGGTTCGAACCGGCAACCGAGACTGTGGCCGTCGAGGAGCCGCGCGCATGAGCAGCCGCATCTATGTCGCGCTCGACACGCCCGAGCTGGAAAAGGCCAAGGCGCTCGCCCAGAAGGTCCGCCACCATGTCGGCGGCATCAAGCTGGGCCTCGAATTCTTCATGGCGAACGGCCGCCACGGCGTGCACGAGATGGCCGAAATCGGCGTGCCGATCTTTCTCGACCTCAAGTTCCACGACATCCCCAACACCGTCGCCAAGGCGATCCAGGCGCTGCGCCCGTTCAATCCGGCGATCCTCACCGTCCATGCCGCCGGCGGCCGGGCGATGCTCGAAGACGCCAAGGCGGCCGCGCCCGAAGGCACCAAGGTCGTCGCGGTGACGATGCTCACCAGCCTCGACGGCGCCGACATGACCGCGATCGGCCTCAAGCCCGATCCGCACGAGCAGGTGATGCGGCTGGCCGAACTGGCCCGCTCGGCCGGGGTCGACGGCATCGTCTGTTCGGGCGAGGAAGTGAAGGCGGCGCATGCTGCCTGGAAGGACGGTTTCTTCGTCGTCCCCGGCGTACGGCCTGCCGACGCGCATGTCGGCGACCAGAAGCGCGTGGTCACGCCGCGCAGCGCGGTGGATGCCGGCGCGTCGATCCTGGTGATCGGCCGCCCGATCACCCAGGCCGAGGATCCGGATGCGGCCGCCCGCGCAATTGCCGCGACTCTTTGATAGTTAACGGATTTTTCCCGCCTACACAGGAGGGAAACCGCCGGAAGACCAATGCCGCTCACCATCCGCCCTGCCGCAACCGCCGACCTTGCGGCGATCCACCCCGTGATCGAGCGCGCCTATCGCGGCGAAACCGCGCGCCAGGGCTGGACGCATGAGGCGGACCTGATCGAGGGGCCGCGCACCAATATCGAGACGCTCACCGCCATCGTCGACGATCCGGCGCAGGTATTGCTGAGCGCCTGGGAGAACGGCACCGCGATCGGCTGCGTCAATGTCGTCGACCGGGGCGGCGGCACGGCCTATCTCGGTCTGCTCTGCATCGAACCGCTGCGCCAGGCGGGCGGTCTCGGCCGCCAGCTGATCGGCGCCGCCGAAGCCCATGCCCGCGACCGGTTCGGCTGCACGCGCATCGAGATGACGGTGATCGAGGAACGCCGCAAGCTGATCGAGTATTATGTCCGTCGCGGCTATGCCGAAACCGGCGAACGCCGCGGCTTCCCCATTCCGCTCGTGCTCCCGCTGTTCATGACGGTGCTGGCCAAGAAGCTGGTCTAGCGCCTAGAGGGCGTGCATGCCCGCAACCGCGAAAATCTGTGGCCTGTCCACGCCCGAGACGCTTGACGCCGCCGTTGCCGGCGGCGCCAGCCATATCGGCTTCGTCTTCTTCCCGCCCAGCCCGCGCCACCTGAGCTTCGAGAAGGCCCAGGGACTCGCCGCGCGGGTGCCCGGCCATGTCGGGCGCGTCGGCGTGTTCGTCGATCCCGACGACGCGCTGCTGGATGCCGCCATTGCCGCCGGGCGGCTCGACGTGATCCAGCTCCACAAGGTCACGCCCGAGCGCGCCGCCGCCGTGAAGGCCCGTACGGCCCGCGGGAGCTGGGTCGCGATCGCGGTGAAGACTCGCGCCGATCTCCTCCCCGCCGCAGCCTTTCGCGGCGCCGCCGACCGGCTGCTCTACGATGCCAAGGCCCCCGAAAGCGCCAAGGTCCCCGGCGGCACCGGGCTGCGCTTCGACTGGACGCTGCTCGACGGCTTCGCGCATCCCCTGCCCTGGATCCTGTCCGGCGGGCTCGATGCGGGCAATGTCGGCGAAGCGATCCGCGTGACCGGCGCGGGGCTGGTGGATGTCTCTTCGGGCATCGAGGCCGCGCCGGGCATCAAGGATGTGGACAAGATCGCCGCTTTCCTTAAAGCCGTGGCCCGATCATGAACGCACCAAACTCCTTCCGCGCCCAGCCCGACGACCGCGGGCATTTCGGCCAGTTCGGCGGACGCTTCGTCGCCGAGACGCTGATGCCGCTCGTTCTCGACCTCGAGCGCGAATACACCGCCGCCAAGGCCGATCCCGCCTTCCAGGCCGAGTTCGACGACCTGCTCGAACATTATGTCGGCCGCCCCAGCCCGCTTTATTATGCCGAGCGGCTGACCGAAGCGCTGCGCGCCGATGCGCCCGAGGGCATGGGCGCGGAGGTCTGGTTCAAGCGCGACGAGCTCAACCACACCGGCGCGCACAAGATCAACAATTGCATCGGCCAGATCCTGCTCGCCCGTCGCATGGGCAAGACGCGGATCATCGCCGAGACCGGCGCCGGCCAGCACGGCGTGGCGACCGCCACCGTCTGCGCGCGCTTCGGCCTGCCCTGCGTGATCTACATGGGTGCTACCGACGTTGCCCGGCAGCAGCCCAATGTGTTCCGCATGAAGCTGCTCGGCGCCGAGGTGGTGCCGGTGACCAGCGGTGCGGCGACGCTCAAGGACGCGATGAACGAGGGCCTGCGCGACTGGGTCGCCAACGTCCATGACACCTTCTACATCATCGGCACCGCAGCCGGCCCGCACCCCTATCCGGAGCTGGTCCGCGACTTCCAGTCGGTGATCGGCCGCGAGGCGCGCGAACAGATGCTCAAGCGCACCGGCAAGCTGCCCGACCTGCTGGTCGCCGCGATCGGCGGCGGATCGAACGCGATCGGCCTGTTCCACCCGTTCCTCGACGATGCCGAGGTGCAGATGCTCGGCGTCGAGGCGGCGGGCGAAGGGCTGGAGAAGCGCCACGCCGCCAGCCTCGCCGGCGGATCGCCGGGCATTCTCCACGGCAACCGCACCTATCTGCTTCAGGACGAGGACGGCCAGATCACCGAGGCGCACTCGATCTCGGCGGGCCTCGACTATCCGGGGATCGGGCCGGAACACGCCTGGCTGCGCGACATCGGCCGCGTCGACTATACCTCGGTGACCGACACGGAGGCGCTCGACGCCTTCCAGCTGCTCTGCCGCACCGAGGGCATCATCCCCGCGCTCGAGCCGAGCCATGCCATCGCTGCCGTGGCCAAGGTCGCCCGCACCATGCCGCGCGACAAGGTGATCCTCGCCAATCTCTGCGGTCGCGGCGACAAGGACATCTTTACCGTCGCCGAGGCGCTGGGAGTGAAGATGTGACCCGGCTCGCCAATGCCTTTGCCCGCGCCGCCGAGCAGCGCCGCGCCGCGCTGGTGACCTTCGTCACCGCCGGCGATCCCGCGCCCGGTGCTACCGCCGCGATCCTCGACGCGCTCGTCGCGGGCGGCGCCGACGTGATCGAGCTCGGCATGCCGTTCACCGATCCGATGGCCGACGGCCCCGCGATCCAGGCGGCGAACCTGCGCAGCCTCGCCGCCGGGACCACCACCGCGGACGTGCTCGCGATCGCCACCGCGTTCCGCGCGCGCCATCCCGAGGTGCCGCTGGTGCTGATGGGCTATGCCAACCCGATGACGCGCCGCGGACCAGAATGGTTTGCCAACGCCGCGCGCGATGCGGGCGCCGACGGCGCGATCTGCGTCGACATCCCCGCCGAGGAAGACGACAGCCTCGGCGAAGCGCTCCGCGCCGCCGGGCTCGGCAATGTCCGCCTCGCCACCCCCACCACCGACGCGGCCCGCCTGCCGGCGGTGCTGGAGGGCGCCTCGGGCTTCCTCTATTATGTCTCGGTCGCTGGGATCACCGGGCTGCAACAGGCCGCCACCGCCTCGATCGAGGCGGCGGTCGCCCGCCTCAAGGCCGCGACCGACCTGCCGATCGCAGTCGGCTTCGGCGTCCGCACCCCTGAACAGGCCGCCGCTATCGGCCGCGTCGCCGACGGCGTCGTCGTGGGCAGCGCGATCGTCGAGCTGGTCGGTCGCCACGGTGCGGATGCGGCGGCGCCCGTCCGTGCCTATATCGCTACGCTGAAGACGGCGCTGGTCGCCGCACGCAAGGAAGTCGCATGAGCTGGATTACGCGCGTCCGCAACGCGCTCGCCTATGTCACCACCCGTGGCGAGGAGAGCCCCGACAATCTCTGGCACAAGTGCAAGGGATGCGGACAGATGGTGTTCATGAAGGAATTCGAGGACAACCAGAATGTCTGCCCGCACTGCGATTTCCACGATCGCATCGGCGCGACCAAGCGCTTCGAGCAGCTCTTCGACGACGGCGCCTACAAGCTGCTGCCGAGCCCGAAGGTCGCCGAGGACCCGCTGAAGTTCCGCGACTCCAAGCCCTACACCGCGCGGATCAAGGCGGCGCGCGCGACCACCGGCGAGCAGGACGCCTTCCAGAATGCCAGCGGCACGATCCATGGCCACAAGGCGGTGATCGGCGTGCAGGATTTCGCCTTCATGGGCGGATCGATGGGCCAGGCGGTCGGCGAGGCGTTCATCGCCGGCGTCGAGACGGCGATCGCGGCGCGCGCGCCCTATATCGTCTTCACCGCCTCGGGCGGCGCGCGCATGCAGGAAGGCATTCTCAGCCTGATGCAGATGCCGCGCACCACCGTGGCGATCGAGATGCTCCACGATGCAGGCCTGCCCTATATCGTCGTGCTGACCGACCCGACCTCGGGCGGCGTGATGGCGGCCTATGCGATGCTGGGCGACGTCCAGATCGCCGAGCCGGGTGCCACCCTGGCCTTCACCGGCCGCCGCGTGATCGAGAACACGATCCGCGAAAAGCTGCCCGACGACTTCCAGACCAGCGAATATTATCGCGACCATGGTCTCGTCGACATGGTGACGCACCGCCGCGACCTGCGCGACACGCTGGGCCAGCTGATCGGCCTGCTATGCGAGGCCCGCGCGGCGGCGTAATACCTCACTTAAGCCCCTCCCCCTCGGGGGAAGGGTTTGGGGTGGGGCCGTGTCCCACCGAGACCAACCTAGGTTCTGGAATCCCTCCACCCCAACCCCTCCTCCAAGGAGGAGGGGCTTGATTCAAAAGCGACATGCCTGACTTCGCGCGCTCCACCGATCCCGCCGTGCAAGCCCAGCTCGACCGGCTGACTCTGCTCTCCCCCGGCGCCGACATCCTCGGCCTGGAACGCATCACCCGCCTGCTGGAGCGCGTCGGCAACCCGCATCTCCGCCTGCCGCCGGTGCTCCATGTCGCCGGCACCAACGGCAAGGGCTCGACCTGCGCGTTCCTCCGCGCGGCGCTCGAAGTCGCGGGCCTGCGCGTCCATGTCTATTCCAGCCCGCATCTCGTCCGCTTCAACGAGCGGATCCGCCTCGCCGGCACGCTGATCGACGATGCGACCCTCGCCCCGCTGCTCGCCGAGGTGCTGGACGCCGGCGGCGATATCGGCGCGAGCTTCTTCGAGGTGACGACCGCCGCCGCCTTCCTCGCCTTCGCCCGCACCCCCGCCGATGCCTGCGTGATCGAGGTCGGCCTCGGCGGTCGACTGGATGCCACCAATGTGATGGCGGCGCCGATCGCGACCGCCGTCGCCCAGCTCGGCATCGACCATCAGGCCTTTCTCGGCGACACGCTGCCGCAGATCGCGCGGGAAAAGGCGGGCATCGCCAAGCCCGGCGTACCGATGGTGACGATGCGCTACGATGCCGAGATCGCTGCCGTGGTCTCCTCCGCGGGTGCGCCGGTGTTCGCGCAAGGCACGGCGTGGGACTATGCCGTGACGGGCGACCGTCTCACCTACCGCGACGCCCGCGGCACGGTGGAAACACCGCTCCCGGCGCTGTCCGGCCCACACCAGCCCGGCAACCTCGCGCTCGCCATTGCGATGCTGCGGCACCAGACGGTCCTCAGCATCCCCGACACGGCGCTTGCCGCCGCTGCGACCGGCGCCCGCTGGCCGGCGCGCATGCAGCGGCTGGGTACCGGACCGCTTACCGCCTTGCTGCCGGACGATACGGCGGTCTGGCTGGATGGCGGCCACAATGCCGCGGCCGGGACGGCGATCGCAGATACCGTCGCCAGCCTCGCTGCCGACCGCCCGTGCCACCTCGTGCTCGGCATGCTCGCGAACAAGGATCCGGAAGGCCTGCTCGCGGGTCTCGCGCCCCGGCTCGCCAGCACAATCGCCGTGCCTATCCCCGGCCACGCGCATCATGCGCCCGAGGAATTGGCGGACCGCGTCCGCGCCCTGGGCGTTGCGAGCGTCTCCACGGCCGACGACGTGCCCACCGCGCTCCAGGCGCTTGCGGAGAGGATCGGCACCACCCCGCCAGCCACCATCCTCATCCTCGGCTCGCTCTATCTCGCCGGCGTCGTGCTCGCGGCAAACGACGAACTGCCCGACTGATCGCAATCCGGCCTTATTGCGATTGACTATTAATAACAGAACGGCATGATTGCTCCGACGCCCATCGGAGAATCACATGCAGCCGTCCGTCCAGACCCTCGTCACCGCCCTGCCCCAGCTCCAGCCCGAGGATCCGGGCGTGCGGCTGCTGCTGTTCGGCGTCCGCCAGACCGGCGCGAACGGGCTGCACGATGCGAGCACCGCGCACGCCTTCCTCGTCGCGTTCGGCAAGGCGTTCCGCCGGCCGCTGATGCTGTTGCGCGCGCTGATGCACGAAATGTCGGGCATGGCGACCGGCCCGGTGCAGATCGCCCCCTGGTGCTGCCCGCGGATGACCGCATCCGAGGCCGCGCTGGTCGACGCGCTGGGCAAGGTCCGCACCAACCCGCAGGGTGCGGCATTGCTGCTCGCCGACCTGATCGGCGTGCGCGACGCGACCGGCCTGCTGCCGACCGCGCACGCACTCGCCCAGAGCTTCGCCGACCTCGCGCTGCCGCTGGAGCCCTGAGCCTTAGCGGTCCTGCCCCGCGCTGCCGATCGAGCGATCGACCAGCCCGGTGCGCAGCATCCACCAGTAGAGCACCACCCCGGGCAGCGCGATCACCGTCGTGAGGACGTAGAAGTCGACATAGCCCATCGCCTTGATCAGGCTGCCCGCCGTCGTGCCGGTGATGAACCGGCCGACGATGCTCGCACCCGCCGAGATCAGCGCATATTGCGCGGCGGTGAAGCGCAGGTCGGTCAGCGCCGAGAAATAGGCGATCACCACCACGCCGCCGATGCCGCTGGAGATGTTCTCGAAGCCGATCGCGCCGGCCATGCCGAGGTTCGAATGCCCCGCCGCCGCCAGCGCCGCGAAGCTGAGGTTGGAGACCGCCATCAGGGTCAGGCTGACCATCACCGACCGCTTCATCCCCATCCGCGCATACATCATGCCGCCCAGGAAGATGCCGAGCATATAGGCCAGAAAGCCCAGCGAGACGTCATAGAAGGCGATCTCGTCGTTCGAGAATCCCAGGTCGTTGAACAGCAGACGGAAGGTGAGATTGGCCAGCGTGTCGCCGATCTTGTGGACCAGGATGAAGAGCAGCACGATCAGCGCGCCTTCGCGGGCGAAGAACTGGACGAAGGGCCTCCAGATGCCGGCCGCGACCGTCGCGATGCTGCGGCGCTCGGCGGGCGCGCGGTGGCGCTCGGGTTCGCCGACGATCAGGCCGGTGAGGATTGCCGGCAGCGCGAACACCGCGCAGGCGACATAGCCCGCCGTCCAGCCCGCCTGCCCCGCCACCACCAGCGCGATCGCGCCGGCCGCGACCGAGCCGATCCGCCAGCCATATTGCGACATGCCCGAGCCATAGCCGAGTTCGTGCGGCTGGAGCACCTCGATCCGGTAGCCGTCGATGACGATGTCATAAGTGGCCCCCGCCGCGCCCATGAGGACGGCGGCGGTCACCGTCGGCCAGATATTCGCCGGATCGGGGACCACCAGCGCGAGGTTGACCGTCGCCGCGACGACGAGCACGCCCGCCACGATCAGCCAGGAAACACGCTGGCCGAGCCGCCCGAGGATCGGGATCGGCACGCTGTCGACGATCCAGGCCCAGAGGAACTTGAAGTTGTAGACCAGGATGGCGAGCGTGAACGCCGTGACGGTCGACTTGTCGATGCCCGTCTGGGCCAGCCGGGTGGTCAGCGTCGCGCCGATCATCGCGAAGGGGAAGCCGGAGGAGACGCCGAGCGCGAACGAGGCCAGGGGCCCCCGCGCAAAATAGGGGCGCACGCCTTCGGGCAGTTCCGCCCGCCAATCGGCCGGTGCCGCAGCGCGGCCGAGGAAGAAGGCCGCGACAAAGGCGATCAGCGCAGCCCCACCGCCCCAATCGAGCGACAGGCCCGCGCCAGCGAGCGACTTGGGCGGCGAGAACAAGGTGAAAAGCACCGCCAGCGCCAGCAGCGCCGCACCGACCAGGCTTCCGCCGACGATCAGGCTCGCCCCGCCACGCCGCCGCCAAACGATGCTCAGCACCAGCGTTGCGCCGAGCGCGAGCAGCCCGAGCAGGAACGTCATCGAGGGCGCAAGCGTCGCCGTACCGTTGGCCCAGCCGACGGCGAAGACGGTGCCGGGTGCCGCCGCCCCCCCGATACGCGCCCAGGGTGCTGCCAGCAGAGCAAGACCGGCTGCCAGGGCGAACTGGGCGAGGACATAGGGGACGGTGGCGCGGCCGCGCGCCGCGATGGGGGCTTGTTCGTTCGGCATGGAAGGGGGAAACTAGCCGAAAATTCGGGAGAGGATAGCCATGAACGCACCGACGGAGGGCCAGCGCGCGCTTGCGGCACGTCTCGCCCGTGGCGGCGATGCGGGCGCAGGGCCGATCACCCATGTCGATGCCAGCGTCTATACCAGCCCCGAACGCTTCGCCGCCGAGCGTGCGCGCATCTTCGCGCGGGCGCCGCTCGTGCTCGCCCCGTCCGCGCTGCTCCCCGAACCGGGCATCGCGGTGCCGCATGACGGCTTCGGCAAGCCATTGCTGATCGCCCGCGACAACCGAGGCGAGGTGCATGTGTTCCTCAACGTCTGCCGGCATCGCGGTACGCGGCTGGTGGAGGGCTGCGAGGCGGTCCGCGCCCCGCGGCTCATCTGCCCCTACCACGCCTGGAGCTATGCGCTGGACGGCCGCCTCACCGGCATCCCCCGCGCGGAGGCCTTCCCCGATCTCGACAAGGCAGACTTCGCGCTCCGCCGCCTGCCCTCGCATGAGGCCGGCGGGCTGATCTGGTTCGCGTTCGATGACGCCGCCGACTTCGCCCACGCGGACACGCTGGCGCAGGATTTCGCCGCCTTCGACCTCGCCGGCCAGTATTGTTTCCGCAGGCGCACCCACCGCGTCCCCGCCAACTGGAAGCTGGTGATGGATGCGTTTCTCGAGAGCTACCACATCCAGCGGCTCCACGCCGGCAGCATCGCCCCCTACTTCCAGGACGGCATCTCGGCGGCCGACCGGATCGGGCCGCACCAGCGCTCGGCCGTGGGCCGTGCCGCGAGCATCGCCGAGCTGGAGTCGGACGACTGGCCGACGCTGCGCGGCGCGATCACCTATACCTACCAGATGTTCCCCGGCGCGGTGCTTGCGGTGAGCCCCGATTATATCAACCTGATGGTGCTGATGCCGCAGGCGGTGGACGCGGTGCTCGTCGAGGATTTCATGCTGATCCCGGAAGCACCGACATCCGACAAGGCGCGCGACCATTGGGAACGCAGCTGGCAGCTGCTCGACGGCGGCGTGTTCGCTGCCGAGGATTTCCGCGCCTGCGCACTCGCCCAGCAGGGCCTCGGCGCCGGGGCGATCGACCGCGTCACGCTCGGCACCCTCGAAACCGGGGTCCGCGTTTTCCACGATGCCGTCGATGCGTGGGTTTTGTGCGACAGTCCTCCCCGGACCCGCGCGACTCACCCCAATGGGCAGGCTTCTGTTCAGGAACGGGTGCTATAAGGCGGGGACAGAGCACAGGAGTACCCACATGTCCCGTACCCGCACCCGCGCCGTCGCAGCCGCCAACCAGGCCTCGCCTTCGGAAATGGTCGCGAAGCTCGCGGTACTCGCCTCGGTATTCGCCTGGGCCGGTGTCGTCGTGGCGCTGTTCGTCCACTAAGCCGGCGCTACCCGCCCAGGAACAGGCTGAAGCTGCCCGGCAGGCGCCGTGGTACCTTGCCGCCTTCGAGTACGGCTTCGATGGCCTCGATCGCCAGCAGCAGGTCCTTCTGGGCATAGGGCTTCGCAAGGCAGCCTGCTGCCAGGGCGCGCGCTTCCGCCGGGCAACTGCCCGTTACGAACAGCACCGGGACGCCCCGCCCGAACGCGTTGCGTGCAACTTCGACGCCGCTGCCGTCGGCCAGATTGATGTCGGCCAGCACCAGGTCGAGCGTGTCGCCGCCCTCCACCACCCGATTCGCATCCGCCACCGAGTCGACGGTGGCGACGATGGTGAAGCCCGACTCGCGGAGGAAGTGCTCGGTATCGAACGCCACCAGCGGCTCGTCCTCCACGACGAGCAGATGTTCGATCCGCCGTTTCTTCCTTCCGAACAACATGCCGTTTGGGCCCCCAAATCAAGCGCTTGCACAAGCCCGTAACGCGCGAGTCACAAAGTGGCACCGCATAAATTTTTGCTCGTTCGGCCAACATCGCTATATCGCGACGGTGTCTGACTACAAACCGATGAAATCCACCAGTGCGCCGCAGCGCATCGCCAAGCTTCTCGCCCGCGCCGGTATCGCCTCCCGGCGCGAGATCGAACGGATGATTGCCGAGGGGCGCATCGCCCTGAACGGCACCACGCTCGATACCCCGGCGACCATTCTCACCTCGCTCCACGGCGTCACCGTCGACGGCAATCCGGTGGCGGCGGCCGCGCCCGCGCGGCTGTTCCGCTATCACAAGGCCGCCGGCCTGCTCACCGCCGAACGCGATTTCACCGGTCGCCCGACCATCTATGATCACATGCCCGAAGGGCTGCCCCGCGTCATGCCGGTCGGCCGGCTCGACCTCAACACCGAGGGCCTGTTGCTGCTGACCACCGATGGCGAACTCAAGCGCGAGATGGAGCTGCCCGCGGTCGGCGTCGAGCGCACCTATCGCGCCCGCGCCTATGGCCAGGTCAGCCAGGAACAGCTCGAGGACCTGATGCTCGGCATCGAGATCGAGGGCGTCCGCTACGGCCCGATCAACGCCAATATCGAGCGCCGAACGGGGGCCAATCTCTGGATCGAGATGACGCTGACCGAGGGCAAGAACCGCGAAGTCCGCCGCGTGCTGGAGTTCCTGGGGCTCCAGGTCAGCCGGCTGATCCGCACCCGCTATGGCCCCTTCTATCTGAACGATCTGCCCGCCGGCGATGTCGACGAGATCCGCCAGGCCGATCTGATCACCTTCCGCACCGTGTTGGGCAAGCCGGGCGGCGGCAAGGCGGCGTCCAACCTGCAGTTCGCGACTCGCCAGCGCGCGATCGAGCCGGTCGAGAAGACCGCCAAGGTCGAGCCCGAAGGCCGCCGCCGGATCGCGAAGCCGGTCCCCGTCGCCAAGGGCCCGGTGTTCACCGCCCGCGCCACGCCCAAGGCCAAGCCGAAGGACGGCGAAGAGCGGCCCCGCACCGGTGGCCGTCTCGGCGTGCGCGAAGGCAGCGAAGGCGGTGTCGGCAAGCCGGCGCGTGCCGCTCGCGCCAAATCCTTCCGCGATACCCGCGAACCCCGCGCCGGCGATCTGGTCGATCGGCCGCGGGGTCGCCGCGATGCCCGCGGCGAGCAGGACGTCAAGCGGCCCTGGACCCGGGGGGAGGATGGCGGCGAGCGCGGCCGCGCCGCACGTCCGGGTCGTCCAGCCACGGGCCAGGGCGATCGCACCCGCGCCGGCCCCGCACGCTTCGGCGGATCCGACGGCGAGCGCGCGCGCGGCCCCCGGGCCAGCGGTTTCGGCGGCGAGCCGGGTGAGCGGAGCCGCGGTCCCTCCCGCTTCGGTGGCGGCGACGGCGAGCGTCCTCGCGGTCCACGCACGGCGCGTTCGGGCGGCGACGCGAGCGAACGCAGCCGGGGTCCGTCGCGCTTCGGCGGCGACGGCGACCGCGCGCGGCCAGCGCGTAGCGAGGGCCCGGCCCGGTCGGGAGGCGGCGATGGCGATCGCTCACGCGGCCCGCGCACCCCACGCCCCGGAGGCGGTAGCGGCGGCGCTCGCCCGCAACGACCCGGCGGCCCCGGCCGTCCGCCGCGGGGGCGCGGCTGATGCGGATCATCGCCGGAGAATGGCGCGGCCGCCCGCTCGCCGCCCCCAAGGGCGACACCACCCGCCCCACCGCCGATCGCACCCGTGAGGCGCTGTTCTCGATGCTTGCCTCGCGGGTCGGCAGCTTCGAGGATCTTGCCGTCGGGGATTTCTTCGCCGGTTCGGGCGCACTCGGCCTCGAGGCGCTGTCGCGCGGCGCCGCGTCCTGCCTGTTCGTCGAGCAGGATCGGGGTGCGCTCGACGTGCTCAAGGCCAATATCGCCAAGCTCGGCGCCAAGGGTACCGATGTGCGCCCCGGCTCGGTGCTGGCGCTGGGCCCCGCGCGCGCGCCGCTCGACCTGATCCTGATGGACCCGCCCTACGGCACCGGCGCCGGCATCGTCGCGCTCGACAAGCTGGCCCGGCTCGGCTGGACCGGTCCGGGCACCTGGATCAGCATCGAGACGGGCAAGACCGAGGATGTCGAGCTCGCCGGTTTCGTGGTCGATGCCGAGCGCGTCTATGGCAAGGCCAAGCTGACGCTGCTGCGAGCCGAATGAGCGAGGAACAGGGTCTGGGCGACGTACCCCCGGCCCTGCTCCGTGCCTGGCTGACCGGCAGGTCGCTCGCGCGGCGCGTGCCGCCACCGGTTGCGGACCGGGGCGGCTTCCGCGTCGATACCCGATCCGATGCCGAAGTTTGTCGCTGGGTCTACGCTGCACCGCATTCCGAGCTTTCCGCGCTGGCCCGCGAGATCGACGCGCCGGGGCGGCTGATCAAGCTATGCGGTACGAACGCGACGTTGCGCGCGCTGCTGCCCCAAGGCTGGCGCCTGCACGATCCCGCCTTCTTCATGGCCGGGGAACGCTGGCCCGCCCCGCGTCCGCTCGCCGCCGGGTACCGGTGCGAGACATCGGTGGAGGGTCCGGTCGCCCACGTCACGATCCGGAGCGAGGACGGCGCCGTCGCCGCGACAGGCTTTGCGGCGGAGACATCGGACGCCTTTGTCTTCGATCGGATCGTCACCGCACCCGAGCATCGGCGCCGAGGCCTGGGCAGGACGGTGATGGCGGCGCTCCGCGCGACCCGCACCCGCCCGGCCGCGCCCGAGCTGCTCGTCGCGACCGAGCAGGGGCGGCAGCTCTACCAGCATCTCGGCTGGCGGGTGCTGTCGCCCTATGCCACCGCCGAATTCGCCGGTTAGCGGCGCCGCGTCAGCAACAGCCCGATCAGGCTCAGCCCGGCGGCGGCGGCGAGATACCAGCCGACCATCCCGATGCCGCCGCGCTTCACCAGCGTCTCGGCAATCAGCGGGGTGAGCCCGCCGCCGAGGATGCCGCCCAGGTTGAACGTCACCGACACGCCGGTGTAGCGCACCTGCGCCGGGAACAGGCTCGGCAGCCAGCCGCCGAGCGGTCCGTAGACAAAGCCCATCACGAACAGCCCCGCCGCCAGCCAGGCGAACACCGCGCCCAGCGATCCCGGCACCAGCAGCGCCGGCATGGCGAGGCCGAGCGGCACCATCGCGACGCAGCCGAGCGCCAGTACCAGCGTCGCCCCGCGCTTGTCGGCCAGCCAGCCCGCGACGCCGATGCCCAGTGCCATGAACAGGATGGCGGCGAGCTCGGCGGTGAGAAATGCCGAGCGCGGATAGCCGAGCGTCTTGGTCCCGAAACCGATCGCGAACAGCGTTGCGACATAGAAGAGCGCGAAGCAGGCGACCGTGCCCAGCGTCCCCGCCAGCGTCGCGCCGAGATGGTCGCGCAGCAGCACGCCCAGCGGCACCTGCGGCGGCGGGGCATGTTCGGCCGCCTCGACGAACGCCGGCGTCTCCGCGATGCGCAGCCGTACCCACAGGCCGAGCCCGACCAGCGCGGCGCTCGCCAGGAACGGCAGGCGCCACCCCCAGTCGCGAAAGGCATCGTCGGTCAGGAAGGCGCCGAGCAGCAGGAACAGCCCGTTGGCGGCGATGAAGCCGACCGGCGCGCCGAGCGGCGGGAAGCTGCCATAGCGATAGGCCCAGCCCTTGGGCGCATATTCCACCGCGAGCAGGCTCGCCCCGCCCCATTCGCCGCCCAGCCCCAGCCCTTGGCCGAAGCGCAGCAGGCAGAGCAGCAGCGGCGCGCCCCAGCCGATCATCGCATGGCCGGGCAGGCAGCCGATCAGCACGGTCGACAGCCCCATCAGCATCAGCGAGGCGACCAGCGTCGACTTGCGGCCCAGCCGATCGCCGAAATGGCCGAAAACGAGTCCGCCGAGCGGCCGCGCGAAGAAGGCGACGCTGAAGCTGGCATAGGCGGCGACCTGCTGCAGCCAGGGCGCCTGCGCGGGGAAGAACAGCGGGCCGAACACCAGCGCCGTCGCGGTCGCGTAGATGTAGAAATCGTAGAACTCGACCGACGTGCCCACCAGGCTCGCAAACAGGATGCGGCGGTGGGACGCAGGCGCGGCAGCATCGGACATGGCGGCGGCTCCTCCCGCCGCCTCCCTCGGGCCAGCCGCCGCGCGGGTCAAGCCGCGTTCAGCGGAGCGTCAGTTTCGCCAGGGTATCGAACCCGCAACCTCGCAGCACCGGAAGTAGGGAGTCGGGATATGCGCGAATCGCCCATCAAGCGTTTGGTCTATGCGGCCTTGTTCAGCCTGCTCGCGGGCGTGCTGGTTGCCGCCTACAACCCCGTCGATCATGTGAAGGCCGATCTGCACGCCGACGCCAGCGGCGTGAAGACCAGCCTGCATCTGGCGGTGCACGACCTGCTGAAGGGCTGAACAAAAAAGGGCGGGGTCTCCCCCGCCCTCCCGCGATCAGTGCAGGCCGAACAGCCGGACCGCGTTCAGCATCAGCCAGTAGAGCCCGCCCGAGAGCAGCATCGCCGCCGGCAGCGTCATCAGCCAGGCCAGCGCCATGTTGCGGATCGTCCGCACCTGCAGCCCTGCGCCACTCCCCACCGACGCGCCGGCCACGCCGGACGAGAGGATGTGCGTCGTCGAGACGGGACGGCCGATAAAGTCGGCTCCCATGATCGTGGCGGCTGCGACGATCTCGGCGGCGGCGCCCATCCCATAGGTCATGTGCTGCTTGCCGATCTTTTCGCCGACGGTGACGACGATCCGCTTCCAGCCGATCATCGTGCCGAGGCCCAGCGCGATCGCGACCACGATCTTCACCCAGACGGGGATGAAGCGCGTGCCGCTCTCCAGATCGTTCTGATAGGCCTTGAGCGCTTTCAGCTCCGGTTCGCTGAAGCCGACCGGCTTCTTGGTCGCGAGCTTGCTGGTGTCAAGCACCAGATACATGTCGTTGCGAACGTTCGAGCTGGCGCGTGCCGGCACCTTGCTCAGCGACCCATAGCTGGCCACTTCGTCGGTCAGGCTCTTCGAAATCGCCTGCATTGCGGCATAGGCCTTGGGGCCTTCTACCTTCCGGTGCTGCAGCGCGTCGGTCAGGATCGCGCGCGCTTGCACCGGGGTGACGGTGATGCCGTTGCTACGCTTCTCGAAGACCGCATTCGCCGCCTGTGAGGTCTGGACGAAGGCAGCCGTCGCGCTGGCGGGCAGCGTGCGGTTGAGCGCATAGGCGGTGGGTGCGCAGCCGATCAGGATCAGCATGATCAGCCCCATGCCCTTCTGGCCATCGTTCGATCCGTGGAAGAACGACACGGCGGTGCACGTGCCGATCAGCAGCGCACGAATGCCGCGCGGCGGCGGCGTGTTGCCCGAGGGCGCCTGGAACAGCTGCGGGCTGTTGCGGAACAGCACGCGCAGCACCAGCAGCAGCACCAGCGCGCCGGCAAAGCCCATCAGCGGGCTCCAGAACAACGCCGAGAACACCTTGGTCGCCTGCTCCCAGTCGACCCCGGCGGTGCCGCCGCGCGAGCCGCTGAGGATCAGCTGGTTGGCGAAGCCGACGCCCAGCACCGAGCCGATCAGCGCATGGCTGGAGGAATTGGGCAGGCCCACATACCAAGTCGCCAGGTTCCACAGCACCGCGGCGAGGAGCAGCGCGAAGATCATCGAGAACCCGGCCGCCGAGCCGACGTTCAGCAGCAGATCCACCGGCAGCAGCGTGATGATCGAATAGGCGACCGCGCCGCTCGACACCATCACGCCCAGGAAATTGAAGAAACCGGACCAGATCACCGCCAGCTGGGCGGGCATCGAGTTGGTGTAGATGACCGTCGCCACCGCATTGGCGGTGTCGTGAAAGCCGTTCACGAATTCGAAGCCAAGCGCGATCAGCAGCGCCAGCCCGAGAAAGGCAAAGACGCCGAGCGCCAGCGTCTCGCCGGCCTCGCGAGTGTCCACAAGGATGCTCCAGCCGGCAAAGGCGAGCCCTCCGATCAGGATCGCGGCGAAGAGCAGCTTCGCAACGGGGTGGGTTGTTTCGTTGAATCGGGGACTTCGCGGCAATTCTGCCGTGCTAGCCTGGTCCACTGCGAGCGTCGCCATGATGGTTGAGCCTTTGGGGTTGGCTGATGACAGGATAATGACAGGACTGGGAAAATACGGACTTCAGCGCAGGCATTCGGTGTGCGTGATCCGCACGATCTTGCCGTTCGAATCGCGTTCCTCGTGCCGCCCTGCCGTGCATGCCGGCTTCGTCGGCACGGACGCCGAACGCCAGGCGACCACCGCCGCGATGATCGCGAGCGTGAGGACCACCGCGAGCCGCACCTTCAGGCGCCGGGAGGAGTTCGGGACTGTCATGGGTTAATCTCGCGGCGGGGCATAGGCGTACGGACGGATGGAGGCAATCCATGGCGGGCGCGTTCGCGACGGATTATCGTTCTTAACCCTCCGTAATCCTTGGCTGCGGCACGCCCCGGTGATGCCTGGCGCTTGCGGCCCGCGGCAACGTTCCCTAGTTGTTCACGCATGTCGCTTGCCCCTTCCCCCCAGGACGCGCCCTATCTGCAGGGCCTGAACGATCCCCAGCGCGAGGCCGTGCTCACCATCGAAGGCCCGGTGCTGGTGCTCGCCGGCGCGGGCACCGGCAAGACGGCGGCGCTGACCGCCCGGCTCGCGCACCTGCTGTGGACCAGGCGCGCCTATCCCTCCGAGATCCTGGCGGTGACCTTCACCAACAAGGCCGCGCGCGAGATGCGCGAGCGGGTCGGCCGTCTCGTCGGCGAGGCGGTGGAGGGGATGCCGTGGCTCGGCACCTTCCACGCGATCGGCGCCAAGATGCTCCGCCGCCATGCCGAGCTGGTCGGGCTCGAGAGCAACTTCACCATCTTGGACACCGACGACCAGCTGCGTCTGCTGAAGCAGCTGATCCTCGCCAACGATCTCGACGAAAAGCGCTGGCCGGCGCGCCAGCTGGCCGGGCTGATCGACGGATGGAAGAATCGCGGGCTGATTCCCGCCGATCTCGATGCCGGTGAGTCCGAGAGCTACGCCAACGGTCGCGGGCAATCGCTCTATGCCCAATATCAGGAGCGGCTGCGACTGCTCAATGCCTGCGATTTCGGCGATCTTCTCCTCCACATGCTCACGATCCTTAAGACCCATCGTGAAGTGCTGGAGCTCTACCAGAAGCGCTTCCGCTACATCATGGTCGACGAGTATCAGGATACCAACGCGGTCCAGTATCTGTGGCTCCGCCTCCTGGCGCAGGAGCGCAAAAACATCTGCTGCGTCGGCGACGACGACCAGTCGATCTACAGCTGGCGTGGCGCGCAGGTGGAAAATATCCTGAAGTTCGAGAAGGACTTCCCCGGCGCCGTTACGATCAAGTTGGAACAGAATTATCGTTCCACCCCGCACATTCTCGGTGCCGCCTCGGGGGTGATCGCCAACAATGGCGGCCGCCTCGGCAAGACGCTGTGGACCGAAGTGGACGTCGGCGAGAAGGTGAAGGTGCTCGGCGTGTGGGACGGACCCGAGGAGGCCCGCCGTGTCGGCGAGGAGATCGAGGGGCTGCAGCGCGGCGGGCTCAGCCTGGACGCCACCGCGATCCTTGTCCGCGCCCAGCACCAGACCCGCGAGTTCGAAGACCGGTTCATCGCGATCGGCCTGCCCTATCGCATCATCGGCGGCTTCCGCTTCTACGAGCGGCAGGAAATCCGCGACGCCCTTGCCTATCTGCGCGTCGTCGCCCAGCCGGCCGACGACCTCGCCTTCGAGCGGATCGTCAACGTGCCGAAGCGCGGCCTTGGCGACAAGGCGCTGTCGAAGGTGCACCAATATGCCCGCGCGCAAGGCATCCCGCTGACCACCGCGGCCGCGCGCATCCTCGATACCGATGAACTGACGCCCCAGGCGCGGCGCGCGCTCGGCAACCTGGTCGGCGACATGGCGCGCTGGCGCAGCATGGGCGACGACCTCCAGCACCCGGACCTCGCCCGCATCATCCTCGACGAGAGCGGCTATACCGCGATGTGGCAGGCCGATCGCACCGCCGAGGCGGCGGGGCGGCTGGAAAACCTCAACGAACTCGTCCGCGCGATGGAAGAGTATGAAAGCCTCTCGGCGTTCCTCGAGCATGTCAGCCTAGTGATGGACAACGAGGCCTCCGCCGAGGAACCCAAGGTCACGATCATGACCATCCACGCCGCCAAGGGGCTGGAGTTCGATACGGTGTTCCTCGCCGGCTGGGAGGAAGGCCTGTTCCCGTCGCAGCGCGCGCTCGACGAGGGCGGGCTGGCCAGCCTCGAGGAGGAACGCCGCCTCGCCTATGTCGCGATCACGCGGGCACGGCGGCGGGCGATCATCCTCCATGCCGCCAATCGCCGCATCTACGGGCAATGGACGTCGAGCCTGCCGAGTCGCTTCGTCGGCGAACTGCCGCCCGAGCATGTCGAATCGGAAAGCACGATGACCGGCGGCGAGAGCCTTTGGCGCGCGAACTGGAGCGAGCGGAGCGATCCCTTCGCCGACGTCGCACGCGGCGCCGGCCGAGGCCCGGGCTGGCAGCGCGCGGCGGGGGTCGATCCCAAGAACCCGGGCGGCAGCTTCACCAACCGGACCTTCACCCGCGACCAGCCGCGCGTGCTGGAAAGCCGTGCCTCCGCCGTCAGCTTCGGCGCCAAGCCGCGCGGCGACCTGTCGCTCGGCCTGCGCGTGTTCCACCAGAAGTTCGGCTATGGCACGATCGCGGAGATCGAAGGCAACAAGCTGGAGATCGACTTCGAACAGGCGGGCCGCAAGCGGGTGATGGACAGCTTCGTCAGCGTGCCGGACTGACCTGCCGGGTCAGGCCTCGGGCTCGACCTTCATCAGCGTCTGCCCGACATATTTGTCGAGCTCGGGGTCGAACAGGTCGCTGATCTCGAAGGCGCGGTCGAGCACCGAGACTTCCTTGAGACCGTCGACCTTGAACGTCGCCATCTTCGGCTCGCGGGGCAGCATGCCCTCGCGCGAGACGATGAACGCATCGGTGTAGAGCGATTCGTTGCGCGTGTAGAGGATGTGCGGCGCCACGATCATGCGCGTGCGATTATACGTCACCTGCAGGCAGCGCAGGCGCACAATGCCTTCGAGGACGAACGGGGTGTTGTTGACAGGGGCTTCGGTCACGGCAGCGCTAACGTTCATGGGACAAATATGATACCAATGCTGCAGAGCAGCAAGGGCAAAGCGCATAGCCCATGGAGCGTTCCTCTCCCAGCATTGTTTCGCCCGCAGCTTCGTTCAGCCGCGCTTCACGCGCAAGTATGGAAGGAAGCGACCGTTCCCGGCCATCGCGCCGGCAGATGCATGAAGGAGATGAGCATGAAGCACGTCCTCGCCCTCGCAGCCCTTGCGGTTGCCGGGCTGTCGGTCGCCGCGCCGGCTTCGGCGCAGCAATATTCCTCGCCGGACCAGGAGCGCGCCCGCTTCGAGGCCGCGCGCGATCGCTTCGATCGGGAATATCGCCTGTTCCAGCAGGCATCGGAGCGCTACGCTAATTACAGCGACTGGCTCGCCCACGCCCCGCCGCCGCCCCCGCGCGTCGAGATCCGCGATGAGGGAAGCTGGGAACCCTCGCGCTATTATCGCCCCGGCGACAGCGAGCGCGTGCTCAGCAGCAACGACCGCATCTATCGCGGCGATGACGGCCGCTATTACTGCAAGCGTCCGGACGGCACGACGGGCCTGATCGTCGGTGCGGCAGCCGGTGGCCTGTTCGGCAACGTCATCTCGAGCCGTCACTCGAGCACGGTCGGCACGCTGCTTGGCGCGATCGCCGGCGGCGCGATCGGCAACTCGATCGACAAGAACAACCAGATGAACAACCAGGACGTGCGCTGCCGCTGAGGCAGTCGGGGCCTCGCCTTGCGCGAGGCCCCTTGTCCTCCTCCGGGATCTTCCTATGTTGGTAGTGCGGGACCGGGCCCCTCTGGCGGCGGCTTCCATCGAAGCCCCGTGATGTCGGACCGCATCGAGCATGCTCGGTGCAGGATCGGCGGTACCCAACCCCACCCTTCCCCGTCGAGCCGCTCGATCGATGCACTTTCATCGATTTGGAGCCATGACGATGACGATTGTTGAACGCCTGATCGCCACCCACCGGATGCTGGAGCGCGAGATCCGCCGCGAAGTGCGCCGAGTGATGCCCGATGCCTTCCGCCTGACCCAGCTGAAGAAGCACAAGCTGGCGGTGAAGGACCGGCTGCATCTCCACCTGCCAGCGGCTGCCGCGCGGATCGCGCTGGTGCCGAGTCGGCGCTGACGGCGATCGATCGGGCCCGCGACCTGCGCTGCGGGCCCGTTTCGCGTCAGTGCCAGAAGATCAGCAGCAGGATGATGACGGGAATCGGAATTCCCAGCAGCCACAACAAGATACCCTTACCCACGCACGCCTCCTGAACAGGTTGTTTCACGTCATCACTAAACCTTGGGCGGGTGTTGGTGGTTCCGGACTGGGAACCCGGGGCGCGTTGATGCACTAGAGCGGCGATGCAAACCGACGGTCTCCCCCTGCCCCGCCGCATAACCGCCATCGCCGCCGTTTCCTTCGGGACCGCATTGGTGGTGATCGACGGTGCGATCGCCACCGTGGCGCTGCCCACCATCGCGCGCGATCTCCATGTCGACTCTTCCGCCGCGGTTGCCGTGGTCACGGTGTACCAGCTGGTCCTGGTGATGCTGCTGCTGCCCTTTTCGGGGCTGGGAAACCGCATTGGGCTCAAGCGGCTCTACCAGGTCGGGCAGATCGTCTTCACGGTCGCGACCATTCTCTGTTTCTTCGCCAAGAGCCTGCCGTTCCTGCTGATCGTGCGCGCGGCGCAGGCGGCGGGCGCGGCGGCGGCGCTCAGCGTATCCTCGGCGCTGGTACGGCAGATCTATCCGGCAAAGCAGCTCGGCCGCGGCCTCGGCGTCAATTCGGTCGTGGTGTCGGTCTCGTCGGCGATCGCCCCGACGCTGGGCGGGCTGGTGCTGGCGGTCGGCCCCTGGCCCTGGGTGTTCGCCTCTGCCGTGCCCTTTGCCATTGCGAGCCTGCTGCTCGGCCGCTCGCTGCCGGACCTGCCCCGCTCGAAGGCGCCGTTCGACGTCCTCGGCGCGGTGCTTTGCGCGGCGATGTTCGGGCTGGTGATCGGCGGACTCGAAAGCGCGGTGCACGGCGACAGCCCGGTGGTGTCCGCGGCGGTGGTGCTGGCCGGCGTGGCCATCGGCGTGATCTTCGTCCGCCGCGAACAGGGCGAGGCCGAACCCATCTTGCCGGTCGACCTGCTCGCCCGCCCGGTGCTGGCGCTGTCCACGATCGGCGCGTTCACGGCGTTCGTCGCGACGATGACGCTGCTGCTCGCGCTGCCGTTCCGCCTCCAGCACGGCTATGGCTTTGCGCCGTCCGAAGTGGGCGCGGTGATCGCCCCCTGGCCGTTGACGACGATGTTCGTCGCGCCGCTGGCCGGTTCGCTGTCGGACCGCTACCCCGCGGGCGCGCTGGGCGGGATCGGGATGGTCGTCGCCATTGCGGGCCTGATCGCCCTTGCCTTCCTGCCACACGACCCAAGCTATCTCGACATTGCCTGGCGGATGGCGCTGACCGGCGCAGGCTTCGGCATGTTCCTCTCGCCCAATGCCCGGCTGATCATCGGCTCGGCGCCGGTCGAGCGCGCCGCCGCCGCGGGCGGGCTGATCTCGACCACCCGCATGGTCGGGCAGACAACCGGCGCGACGCTGGTCGCGGCCCTGCTGGCGATGGGCGTCGGCGGCGGCAGCACGCCGGCGCTGGTCGCGGCAGGGCTTGCGCTGATCGCCGGCATCTGTAGCCTCGCCCGCCTGCGCCCCTCGGTCCGCAATCCCGGTACGCGGGAGGCAGACGCGGCCCAGCCCGCCCAGATGGGATAAAGCTTTAGCGCCCCAAACCTTCGCAGGCATTGCGCAGGCGGCGGTGGCGCGCCAAGAGCCGGAGCCATGGCCCAACATCCCTTCGCCATCGGCAATTTCCGCGCCTATTTCGTCGCCCGCCTCGCTGCCACGCTGGGGCAGATGGCGATGGTGATCGTGATCGGCTGGCAGGTCTATGACATCGCCCGGCGGACGATGAGCATCAAGGAAGCGGCCTTCCAGCTCGGCATGATCGGGGTGGCGCAGTTCCTGCCGCTCTTGTTCCTGTCGCTGTTCGCCGGCTGGGTGGCGGACCGGATCGACCGGCGCTGGATCGCCCGTGCGGCGGTGGCGCTGGAAGCGGGCTGCGCCCTGGCGCTCGCCTGGCTGACCTGGCGGCACACCATCACCCTGCCGGCGCTGTTCAGCATCGCCGCGCTGCTCGGCGTCGCGCGCGCGTTCGTGAGCCCGGCGCTGGGGGCACTGGCGCCGAACCTGGTGCCGAAGGGCATCCTGCCCACCGCGATTGCGCTGAGTTCGCTCGCCTGGCAGACCGGCACGGTGATCGGCCCCGCCATGGGCGGCTATCTCTACGCCGCCGCCTCCTGGGCCGCCTATGCGGTGTCGGGCGGGCTGTTCCTGGTCTCGCTGCTGATGCTGTTCCTGATCGGCCCGGTGCCGGTCGCCAATCGCAAGTTCACCGGCAGCCCATGGTCGCAGATGGTCGACGGGCTTCACTATGTCCGCCGCAACCGGTTGGTGCTGGGTGCGATCTCGCTCGACCTGTTCGCGGTGCTGCTCGGCGGCGCGACGGCGATGCTGCCGGTCTATGCACGCGATATCCTGCAGGTGGGATCGGAGGGCCTCGGGCACCTTCGCGCCGCGCCTGCGTTGGGTGCGGTGGTGACGGCCCTGTTCTTCTCGTGGCGCCCGCTCAAGACCAATGTGGGCGTGAAGATGCTGGTCGCGGTCGCGCTGTTCGGCCTGGCGACCGTGGTGTTCGGCGCCGCCGCGCCGCTGCTGGTGCCGGTGCTCGGCCCCAAGGCGGTCGGCACCGATCTCTCCCCCGCCGTGCTGATCTCGCTGGCTGCGCTGTTCGTGCTGGGCGCGGCGGACATGGTCTCGGTCTATGTCCGCCAGTCGCTGATCCAGCTCTACACGCCGGACGAGATGCGCGGCCGGGTCGGTGCGGTCTCCACCCTGTTCATTTCCGGATCGAACGAGCTGGGCGAAGCCGAAAGCGGCTTCCTCGCCGCGCTGATCGGGCCCGTCGCCGCGGTGATCGGCGGCGGCATCGGCGCGATCCTTGTCACGGCCCTGTGGGCGAAGCTATTCCCGGAACTCAAGCGGGCTCGAACCTTCGATCCTCCGGCCACTCTCGAAGTTCCTGCCAAGGAGATGACGACATGAAGGCGAACACGATCCTCGAGACGATCGGCAACACGCCGCACGTTCGCGTGCAGAAGCTGTTTCCCGGCGCAGAGGTATGGATCAAGTCCGAGCGCTCGAACCCGGGCGGCTCGATCAAGGACCGCATCGCGCTGGCGATGATCGAGGCGGCCGAGAAGGATGGCAGCCTGAAGCCCGGCGGCACGATCGTCGAGCCGACCAGCGGCAACACCGGCGTAGGCCTGGCGATGGTCGCGGCGGTGAAGGGCTACAAGCTGATCCTGGTGATGCCGGAGAGCATGTCGCTGGAGCGCCGGCGGCTGATGCTGGCGTACGGCGCGACCTTCGACCTCACCCCGCGCGAAAAGGGCATGAAGGGCGCGATCGAGCGCGCGTTGGAGATCGTCGAGAGCACGCCCGGCGCCTGGATGCCGCAGCAGTTCGAAAATAGTGCGAACATCGACGTGCATGTGCGTACGACCGCGCAGGAAATCCTAAACGACTTCCGCGAAACGCCGATCGACGTGATCATCACCGGCGTCGGCACCGGCGGCCACATCACCGGCGTGGCGGAAGCGCTCAAGAAGGCATGGCCGGCCCTCAAGGTCTATGCGGTGGAGCCGGAGCTGTCGCCGGTCATCTCGGGCGGCCAGCCCGGTCCGCACCCGATCCAGGGCATCGGCGCGGGCTTCGTGCCGAAGAACCTCCACACCGATGCGATCGACGGGGTGATCAAGGTCGATGCCGCCGTCGCCAAGGATATGGCGCGCCGCTCGGCCGCCGAAGAGGGCATGCTGGTCGGCATCTCCTCGGGCGCGACGCTGGCGGGCATCCTCCAGAAGCTGCCCGACCTGCCCGAGGGCGTGCGCGTGCTCGGCTTCAACTACGACACCGGCGAGCGCTATCTGAGCGTGCCGGACTTCCTGCCGGAGAGCTGAGGGGACAAGGGGGCGCCCTTCCAAGGATGCCCCCGCCCCCGAACGCGCTGGCCCCGCCCCACACCGTCACCCCAGCGGACGCTGGGGTCTCGTCGGGGCTGGGCGGCAACGGCGCCGCGCTTCTGATGGAGATCCCAGCGTTCGCTGGGATGACGGTTGGCGAGAGGACTTATTTCGCGTCGGCGTCGGACCCCGGAGCCGCGCCATTATCGGACGTAGCCACCGGCGCTTCTGCGGGCACCGGCTGCGGCAGCGCCACCTGCACCTCCACCCGCCGGTTCTTCGCCCGCGCTTCCGGATCGTCGCTGCCGTCCGGCTTGGCATTCGGCACCAAGGCGCGGGTCTCCCCGAACGCGATCACCGTCATCCGTTCGGCCGGCACGCCCTTTGACACCAGATAATCCCGCACTGCCTCCGCTCGCTTGCGCGAGGAGAGCAGATTGACGCGGTCGTCGCCACGCGTGTCGCTATGGCCACCGATCGTGATCGGCCCGCCGGCGGCCATGGTAGCGTTGCCCAGCATCTCGTCGAGCAGCTTGCGGCCCGCATCGTCCAGCTTGAGACCCGATGCGCCGAACGGCACCACGAGATCCAGTGGCTTCAGCGCGGGCCTTTCGGGCTGGTCCGGCACGACATCCGGCCGCAGGATCGACTTGGGCGCCTCGGCCGCGCTGTTGTTCGCGAGGCCGTCGTCCTCGGCAAGGATGCTCTTGTTCTCGGCCGCGGCATTGTCGCGGACCGGCTCCTGCGCATTGCAGCCCGCCAGCGCCGCAACGAGGGCGACCGTCACCCATCTGCTCATGCAACCTCCTCCTGAAGCCGTCGCGCCGCCGGCACGGGGGGCACGTACGAGATGATGGTGTCGCCGGGCTGCGGCGTCGGGCGGCTGGCGTGCGAGAAGAAGCGGAGCAGCCCGCCCTTGCGCACCAGCAGCAGCATGTCGGCCGCGTCGGGCAGGTCGGCCTTGGCGGCGTCGAAATCGAACTGCTCGGTCAGCCGGGTCTTGCGGAACCCCCAGCCGGCATGGTCGCGCTCGACGATTTCGTCGACGCCGTGGCCGCTGGTGAACAGCGCGCGGCCACGGAGCGACTCCGGCAGCGCCCGCGCATCCTCGTCATCGCCGCCGCTGCCCAGCTGGTAGACATTGTCGCGCCCCATCTCATGCGCGAATTCGTTGCAGACCAGCGCGTTGTACGCCTCGTTGTCGCTGGTGGCGGCGAGCACCTGGAATTGCGACATGTCCAGCCGGTCCTCGGTCGCCTCGGCGAGGATCTCGCCATGATAGGTGGCGATGCCCGCCGACCGCGCCGGCCGCAGCCGCTGCCAGCTGGTGTCGCAGATCGTGACGGGCACCTCGAGCTGGCGGAGCTGGTCGGCGAGCGCGAGACTCCACGGCGTGCCGCCGACGATCAGCAGGCCGCGCTCGGTGGCGCCGGTCACCTTGAGCAGGCGCGCCACCGGACCGATCGAGAAGCCGTGCGCAACGATCGTCGCGACGACCACGGCGAAGGACAGGGTCACCAGGATCGAGCCGTCGCTATAGCCGAGCTTGTCGAGCCGCAGTGCGAATAGCCCCGAGATCGCCACCGCGACGATGCCGCGCGGGGCGATCCAGGCGACCAGCAGCCGCTCGTTCCACGGCACCTTGGTAAAGGCAAGGCTCAGCAGCACGGTGATCGGCCGCACCAGGAAGAGGAGCGCGGCGAGGAAGGCGAGGAAACGCCACTCGAAATGGCGCAGCACCTCGAAGTCGAGCGAGGCCGAGAGCAGCACGAACACGCCCGAGATCAGCAGGACGGTGACATTCTCCTTGAACGGATGGATGTCGCGCAGCGAGTCCAGCCGCATGTTGGCGAGCGCCACGCCCATCACGGTCACGGTGATCAGCCCGGTCTCCTGCTGGATCAGGTTCGATCCGACGAACACGCCGATGACGGCGACCAGCAGCACCGGCGCCTTCAGATATTCGGGCACATGCCCGCGCTGGAACGCCCAGCCGATCGCCTTGGCGACCACGAAGCCGATCAGCCCGGCGACGATGCTCGCCGCCAGCAACGAGCCCAGCACACTGAGCAACGTGCCGCCATCCCCGGCACGGCGGAGATATTCATAGGTCACCAGCCCGCACAGCGCGCCGATCGGATCGTTGACGATGGCTTCCCATTTGAGGATCGCCCGCGGCCGCTGCGCGACGTTGCTCTGGCGGAGCAACGGGAGCACCACGGTCGGGCCGGTAACGACGAGGATTCCGGCGAACAGCGTCGCCACCGGCCAGACCAGCCCCGCGGCGTAATAGAGCGCCAGCGTCCCCAGCCCCCAGCCGATCGGCACACCGAGCAGCACCAGTCGGGTGACCGCGCCGTCGGTCCGGCGCAGCTCGCGGAAGTTGAGGCTGAGGCCGCCTTCGAACAGGATCAGCGCGACCGCGATCGAGACGATCGGCTCCAGCAGGCTGCCGAACACGGCATGCGGCGCGATAACGCCCGCTACGGGACCTGCCAGCACGCCGGCAACGAGCATCAGCGCGATCGCCGGCCAGCCGGTGCGCCACGCGACCCACTGCGCGCCGATGCCGAGCGCCCCGATCAGCGCGATGACGAGCGCGGGTTGATGCATGCCGGAAAATGCCTTCGTTGCTGCGCAGAGAGGAGGTGCCCGCCTGCACTACGGTTCCGCACCCATATCGGTTCCGTTCCAAGGCGGCGGGGCGCGCGCAGTTCCCATGCCCGGCGCTTTCGGATACAGGCGGCCGCCCACCATCGAGATCGCCATAACCGCCTGTGACGCCACGCCTTACCTCCGCTCCCGTCCCCGTCTGGCTTCGGCTGGTCCTCGGCCTCCTCGCGCTTGCCGCGCTGGTGGTGCCGGCGTTGCTCGTGCTCAACGCGCCCAAGATCGTGCACCGACCGCACCGCGTGCCGCCGGTCGCGCTGCCCAAGCGGGTGGTGCCGAAGGAGGAATTGCCGCCGGTCGAGCCGGTCGCGATCGCCGACCTCTCGCCCGACGACGCGCGGGCATTCAACGCCTCCATCCCCTTTTCGACCGATCCGAATCCGGCCGCCCGCCCCTTCCACCTCGTCGGCGCCGCGGACAGCCAGGCGCGGGCGCTCGACTGTCTCGCCGCCGCCGAGATTTATGAGGCGGGCGACGACGCGCTGGGCGAACGGGCGGTGGCGCAGGTGATCCTCAACCGCGTCCGCCACCCGGCCTTCCCCAAGACGGTGTGCGGCGTGGTGTTCCAGGGGTCGGAGCGCAGCACCGGCTGCCAGTTCACCTTCAGCTGCGACGGCGCGCTCGCCCGCTGGTCCCCCACGCCGGTGGCTTGGGCACGCGCCCGCGAGATCGCGAAGATGGCGCTGCACGGCGCGGTGTTCCGCCCGGTCGGCCACGCCACGCATTACCACACCGACTGGGTGGTGCCGTACTGGAGCGCGAGCCTGGACAAGATCACGGCGCTGCACACCCATTTGTTCTTCCGCTGGGCCGGCTGGTGGGGCACGCCCCCCGCCTTCAACCGCGGCTATGTCGCCGACGAGCCGAACATTCCCCAGCTTGCCAAGCTCTCCCCCGCGCATCTGGGTGGGGCGACGGAGGCGGCGGGCCCGGCCGGCGATCCCGGCGCCACCGGGCTGCTGTTCGACGTCAACAAGGCCGCCGGCGCGATCCCGGCGAGCGCGGTGCCGGCTGCCGTGGCGGGCGACCAGAACGTGTTCCTGGTGACGCTGCCGGACGACATGGTGCCGGATCTCTACCCGGCGCTGGCGCTGCGCACCTGCGGCAATCGGCCCTATTGCAAGTTCATGGCCTGGCTGGACTCGTCGAAGAAGCCCGCCCGCCTGCCGCCCACCGGCGATCAGGCGGCGGCCATGTCGTTCAGCTATCTGCGCGACGAGAAGGTCCAGTATGTGAAGGCGCTGTGGAACTGCGAGCAGTTCCGCCGCCCGAGTCCTGCTCAGTGCATGCGCCGCCAGCCGCAGCCGGTACCGGCGGCAACGCCCACACCGGCACCGGCAACGGCAACGGACCCCGCCCCCCTCGACGGCGTTCGCCGCAAGGCGCCCGCACAGAACAAGGCCGGCGCCGCGGCTCCCGCGACACCGGCCTCGTCAACGCCCGGCAGCGATTAGGCTGCCTTGAACATCTCCGGATCGAGCGCCATCACGGCCTCGCTGCCCGCCTCGATCTTGCGGCGCAGGCCGCTCGCATCGGGAAGGAACCGCTCGGCGTAGAAGCGCGCGGTGACCAGCTTGGCCTCTAGGAAGGCGACGTCCTCGGCACCCTGGGCCAGCGCCTCGGCAGCGGCCTTGGCCATGCGCAGCCACATCAGGCCGAGCGCGACCAGCCCGGTCAGCTGCATGTACGGATAGGCGCCCGCGCCGACTTCGTTCGGGTTCTTGAACCCGTTCTGTGCCAGCCACATGGTCGCACCTTGCAGATGGCCGAGCGCCTTCTCCAGCGCCTCGGCGAACCCGGCGAGCTTCGCGTCACCCTTGGCCGCCGCGACTTCCTCGCCGACGACGCGGAAGAAGGCCTGCACCGCGCGGCCGCCGTTCAGCGCCAGCTTGCGGCCGACCAGGTCCATCGCCTGCACGCCGTTGGTGCCTTCGTAGATCATCGCGATGCGGGCATCGCGGACATACTGCTCCATGCCCCATTCGGCGATGTAGCCATGGCCGCCATAAACCTGCTGGCAATCGGTCGCGACCTTGTAGCCGATATCGGTGCCGACGCCCTTGATCACCGGGGTCAGCAGCCCGATCAGGTCGCCGGCGAGCTGGCGCTCCTCCTCGGTGGCGGCGGCATGCTCCATGTCGACCTGGAGCGCGCCCCACAGGCACAGCGCGCGCAGGCCCTCGATCTGCGCCTTGGCTTCCATCAGCATGCGGCGGACGTCGGGATGGACGAACAGCGTGTCGGCCTTTTCCGCCGGCTCCTTCGGACCGGTCAGCGCACGCCCCTGGCGGCGGTCGCCGGCATATTGCACCGCGTTCTGCATCGCGACTTCGGCGATGCCGAGGCCCTGCAGGCCGACGCCCAGACGCGCGGCGTTCATCATGATGAACATCGCCGCGAGGCCCTTCATCTCCTCGCCGACCAGCCAGCCCTTGGCGCCGTCATAGTTCATCACGCAGGTCGAGTTGGCGTGGATGCCCATCTTGTGCTCGATCGAGCCGCACGACACCGCATTGCGTTCGCCCAGCGAGCCATCGTCGTTGACGATGAACTTCGGCACCACGAAGAGCGAGATGCCCTTGGTGCTGTCCGGCGCGCCGGGCGTCTTGGCGAGCACCAGGTGGATGATGTTGCTGGTCAGGTCATGCTCGCCCGACGAGATGAAGATCTTGGTGCCGGTGATGCTGTAGGAGCCGTCGGCATTGGGCTCGGCCTTGGTCTTGATCAGGCCCAGGTCCGTGCCGCACTGCGGCTCGGTCAGGTTCATCGTGCCGCCCCATTCGCCCGAGACCATCTTGGGCACGTACTTGGCCTTCTGCTCCTCCGAACCCTTGACCAGCAGCGCCGCGATCGCGCCGTGGGTCAGGCCCGGATACATGGCGAAGGCCATGTTCGCGGCGATCATATATTCCTCATACGCAGTCGCCACGACGTGCGGCATCGCCTGGCCGCCATATTCCACCGGTGCACTCAGCGTGCCCCAGCCGCTCTCGACGAACTGCTTGTACGCTTCCTTGAACCCTTCCGGCGTCGTCACGCTGCCGTCGGGGTGGCGGGTGCAGCCCTGCTGGTCGCCGCTATGGTTGATCGGGAACAGGACCTCGGCGACGAACTTGCCGCCTTCCTCCAGCACCGCATCGACCACGTCGGGAGTGGCCGCCTGGAAGTGCGGCAGGTTGGTGTAGCGATCGAGCCCGATGATCCGATCGAGAACGAAGCGCGTGTCGCGCACAGGCGGGGTAAACTGCGGCATTTCAGGTTCCTCAGTGCTCGTTGTCTTTGCTTTTGATCAGGTCGACGAACTGCGCGAGCTCGGCGATGTGCGCGTCGATGTCGCGCTTCTGCGCTTCGAGATGGGCGATGCGGTCCATGCACCGCTCCAGCGTCACCTGGCGCTGCAGCCGGCGATTGTCGCCGAGATCGTAGAGATCGATCATCTCCTTGATGTCGGCGAGGCTGAAGCCGACGCGCTTGCCGCGCAGGATCCAGGCGAGCCGGGCGCGATCGCGGTGCGTGTAGATCCGCTGGGTGCCGCGCCGCTCGGGTGCGATCAGCCCCTCGTCCTCGTAGAAACGAAGCGCGCGGGGGGTCACGCCGAACTCGGCGCACAAATCGGAAATGGAGAAGGCGTCGCGATCGGGACGCGGTTCGATCGGCGCCAGGGCCTCGATCGGAGCGGCAGCAGCGGTCATGCTGCTTTTATAGTTTCCCTTTACGTGAACGTCAAGCGGGGTGCGCTATTTCCGGGGCCGCGATCCACCGTTTGATCGTGCCCGCACGATGTCCTCGTGCAGCAGGATGGCACGGGTGTTGAGCTCGGCCGCAGCGGCGTCGCTGAGCCCGTTCCTCGCGAGGCGATCGGCCAGCGCAAGGTTTCCGTCGTCAGCGCGTCGGAGTTGCCGTGCTTCCTGGCGGGTGATCTCGCCGCCGACCTCGCCGGCGCGGATTTCGCTCCGCGCGCTTCGAGGCTGCGGAGCGATACGGATGCCCCGTTCGGCAACGCTGCCGCCGGCGCTCGCGGGCACCGGGCCGCCCCAGATCTGGGCAGCGGCCGGCGCGATGGAAAACAGGCTGAAGGCGATGGCGAGGAGCAGCACCCGCATCTTCACTCTCCCAAACCGGCGATCGCGGCCGCCCTTGGGAAAAGCTATCACAGGTTCGTCTACGCGCCTACTCGCCGCAGGGCAGATGGCCCTCGGGATCGCGCATCGCACGAGCCTCCGCGACCGACTCGCCCAGCCGGACGAACTGCGCGCCCGCCAGCGCCGCCCGACCCGTGCAGAGCCGCTGGCAGGCGGCCGACAAGGCACCCGGCAGCGCGAGATGGTCGCCGTCATAGCGGGCGGTGAAGCGACACGCCTCGTCCTGGCCGAGCGCCAGGGCCAGCCCCTCTCCCGCGCGCCGGACCGTGCCCTTGGCGCGGCATCCATTGCCCTCGCCATAGTCGATCACGATGCCGATCCGGTGCGTCTGCCCCGACGGCACGATGCACAACCGGTCCGGTCCGCGCGCATAGGCGCCGGCAATGGCGGTGTCGCGGGGATCGCGTACCAGGCCCCGCTGGATCGCGGCGGTTTCCAGGTCGACCGAGGCGTTCGGCGACGGCGCCGGCGATGGCGCGCCACAGCTCGCCAGGATCGGTAGCAGCGCCAGCCCCGCGCGCCTCATGCGTCGCGCACCAGCGCTCCGTTCTCGATCCGGCGGTAGAAGCAACTCGGCGCGCCGGTGTGGCAGGCGGGGCCGTGCGGCTCGACACGCAGCCACAGCGCGTCCTGGTCGCAATCGATCCGCGCCTCGACGACGTGGAGGAAGTGGCCGGAGGTCTCGCCCTTGGTCCACAGCCGACCGCGGCTGCGCGACCAGAAGGTGGCCCTGCCCGTCTCCAGCGTCACCGCCAGCGCCTCGGCGTTCATATGGGCGAGCATCAGCACCTCGCCGGTGGCGGCGTGGGTGGCGACGGCGGTGATCAGGCCGTTGGCGTCATATTTCGGGTCGAGCGCGGCGCCCGTTTCGCGAATGTCGGTCACGGGCACGCTGTAGCGGCGTTCCGGCCTAGCGTCACCCCTCGCACGTCGCCATGGAGCGGTTTACAGCGTCGTGCGTCGCGCGTTCGAAGGGAGATGATGGTGATCCTGTTTGCTCTGGCTCCGCTCGCCCTGGCGGCGGCTGTCGTCCCCACCGCGCCGCAGGGCACCACCGGCCCCAGTTTTGCCTGTTCGGCAGCGACGTCCGCGATGGAAAAGACGATCTGTGGCGATCCGAAGCTCGGCGCCCTCGATCGTGAGATGGCGCAGCTGTACAGCCTCGCCAAGACAAGCGCCTCCGGCACCGGCCCCTCGAACCAGCTCGCGGCCCAGCGTATGGCGCTGCAAGCCATGCGCGCCTGCACGCCGCCGCTGCGCGCGTGCCTCGAGGACCGCTATGTCGCCCGGACCCAGGCGCTGGCGATCGCGGTCCTGACCACGGCACCTGCGACCGCGCTGCCCGTCCTGCGCCGCAACGACCCGGCCTTCGCGCCGATCCTCGAGGCCGTGCAGCTCTGGTCGGAAGCACCGGCCGATGCCGCTTGGTCTGCACCCGAGCGCGCGCAGAGTCGCCGCCGGATCACGACGCTGCTGCGGCCCTATCTCACCCGGCTGCTGACGGATGCCGACCAGTCGTACGGCAGATCGATCCTGCAGGACGCCGGGGCGGATGGCGTGTCGGTGAAGACCATCGACGACATCTTCCGCTCGGATCGCCATTTCGCCGCGTTGCTGCAGATCCTCGGCCCATATCTGGACCAGGCCACGCCCACCGACCTGCCCCGCGATCTGCCCTGTGCGGCGATCGTCCGCCACCCGGCGCTGCTCTCGGCGACAGGCCCGGTATTCGGGTCGACGATGGACAATTTCGTCTTCGGCAATGATTGCCAGGCAACGCTACCGCCGCTGCCGCTGCTGGAAGCGCTGCAGACCAAGCTCTATCGCGGCTGGCCCCAATGCGAGGGAACGATCCGCTTCGCGATCTATCGCGGCTTTGCGACAGATATCGACCAGGCGAGACTCGGGCGCACGCCCTCGGCAAAGGCCAAGGCGCTTCCCGCGCGCAAAGGCGTTACCCGAGCCTCCGTCACCGGCGTCGAGCGCGAGCTCACGGACTATTACAGCCGCTTCCTGGGCCGCACGCCCGCCGCTGCCGCGACGATGGCCCGAAGCGCGCTGTCCGAACTGATGACGGACGCGCACCAATGTGAGTGAGGCTCAGTGCTTCCGGATCGCCTTCACCAGCGCATCCTTGTCCATCTTGGACCGCCCCTCGATGCCGATCTCCCGGGCCTCGTCGTACAGTGCGGCCTTGCTGCGATCCTCCAGCTTGCCGCCGCCCGAATCGAGACTGCCGTTCGCTTGCGCATTGGCGATCCGCGCCGCCTTCTCCTTCGAGGCGCCCTCGTCGCGAAGCTTCTCGTAAAGGTCGTCGTTCTTGATCTGGGTGCCGTGATCCTTGGCCATGATCGCTCTCCTTTCTCAGGGGGTTAACCTGCAAAAAGGGTAAACGGTCCTTTTCCCTGTTACAGACCGGAGACAAAGCGGGACGAAGCGCTTATATGCCCGCCCATCGTCCCCGTTCCCCCCCGAGGGCCAATGCTTACCACACACCCGTTCGATGACGACAAGCTGCGCGAAGAGTGCGGCGTATTCGGCGTTTCCAACAGCGAAGGCGCGGCCGCGATGGTCGCGCTGGGACTGCACGCGCTCCAGCACCGCGGCCAGGAGGCGGCGGGCATAACCAGCTGGGACGGCAATCAGTTCCACACGCATCGCGCGATGGGGCATGTCGCCGGCAATTTCGATCGCGACGACGTGATCCGCTCGCTCCCCGGCCTCGCTGCCTGCGGCCATGTCCGCTACGCGACGACCGGCGGTTCGGCGATCCGCAACGTCCAGCCGCTCTATGCCGAGCTGGCCAGCGGCGGCTTTGCCATCGCGCATAACGGGAACATCTCGAACGCGATGCGGCTGCGGCGCGATCTCGTCCGCCGCGGCGCGATCTTCCAGTCGACCTCGGATACCGAGGTGATCATCCACCTCGTTGCCACGTCGCAGTACCGCACGCTGATCGACCGGTTCATCGATGCGCTGAAGCAGGTCGAGGGCGCCTATTCGCTGATCGTGATGACACCCGAGGGGATGATCGCCTGCCGCGATCCGCTCGGCATCCGTCCGCTGGTGATGGGTCGCCAGGGCGAGTCGATCGTCTTCGCTTCGGAGACCGTCGCGCTCGACGTGTGCGACGCGCAATATATCCGCGACGTCGAGCCGGGCGAGCTCGTGATCGTCAAGGCCAATGGCGAGATGAGCAGCCACAAGCCGTTCGCGCCCCAGGCGCCGCGGCCGTGCATCTTCGAATATGTCTATTTCTCGCGGCCCGATTCGATCAGCGACAGCCGCTCGGTCTATTCGGTCCGCAAGGCGATCGGCGCGCAGCTGGCGATCGAATCGCCGGTCGACGCCGACCTCGTCGTGCCCGTCCCCGATTCGGGTGTGCCGGCGGCGATCGGCTATGCCCAGCAGTCGGGCATTCCGTTCGAGCTCGGCATCATCCGCTCGCACTATGTCGGCCGCACCTTCATCCAGCCGGGCGACAAGGTCCGCCATCTGGGCGTGAAGCTGAAGCACAACGCCAACCGCAAGCTGATCGAGGGCAAGCGCATCGTGCTGGTCGATGATTCGATCGTGCGCGGCACGACGTCGCTGAAAATCGTGCAGATGATGCGCGATGCCGGCGCGGCGGAGGTCCATATGCGCATCGCATCGCCGCCGACGCGCCATTCGTGCTTCTACGGCGTCGACACGCCCGAACGCGCGAAGCTGCTGGCGGCGAAGTACGACCTGGGCGGCATGACCGACTATATCCAGGCCGACAGCCTCGCCTTCATCTCGATCGACGGTTTGTACCGGGCATTGGGCGAAGCCAACCGGACCGCCGTTCGTCCGAAATATTGCGACGCCTGCTTCACCGGGGAATATCCGACGCCGCTGACCGATCAGGACGAGACGACGTCGGTCGATCAGTTCGCGGTTCTGGCCGAACGGGTCGGATGAGCGACCGGTTGAAGGGGCAGCTGGCGCTCGTCACGGGCGCCAGCCGGGGGATCGGTGCCGCCACCGCCGTCGCGCTGGCGGCGGAGGGCGCGCACATCATCCTGACCGCACGCACGCCCGGCGGTCTGGAGGAGGTCGAGGATGCGATCTACG
>NZ_CAJYTI010000005.1 GCF_913777625.1 uncultured Sphingomonas sp. | reverse complement strand
GGGGGAGAGCGAAGACGTAGCGGAGGATTGATGGGACGAGCGTGCCTTGCTATCCGCTGGCGCATGATCGCGCCGCCCGAAATCGTCCGTGTCTCCCAACGCCGCGTCGCCTGCGACGGCGCCACCGACATTCCCGGCGGTGCGGCGCTCGGCCATCCGCGCGTGTTCCTCCAGATCGACGAGCATGGCTACATCGACTGCGGCTATTGCGATCGGCGCTTCGTGCTGATCGGCGGGCCGGCGGATGGCGTCGATCAGGCGACGTTGCGCGACATTTCGGAAGGCGCGAGCCCGCGCTAACTAGCCGGGCCGCATCGCGCGCCTATATTGGCGGGTATGACCGTATCCGCCGATCCCCGCTCGTTCCTGTATCGCGACGCGCTGTCGCCCGACGCCGCGCTGCGGCTGACCGCCGAAACGCTGGGGGCGGCGGACGATGGCGAACTCTATCTGCAATATCGCAAGGCCGAGGCGTTCGGCTTCGATGACGGGCGGCTGAAGACCGCGAGCTACGACACCAATGCGGGCTTCGGCCTGCGCGCGGTGTCGGGCGAGATTACCGCCTTCGCGCACGCCAACGAGCTGTCCGAAGCGGCGATCCGCCGCGCGGGCGAGACGATGGCGCTGATCGACCCGTCGAAAGGGGCGAAGGCGCCGCCGCCTCAGGGCAACAACCGCCACCTCTATACCGACGCCGATCCGCTCGACCTGGTGCCGTTCGCCGACAAGGTGAATTTGTGCCAGACGATCGATGCCGCGGCGCGGGCGCGCGATCCGCGCGTGGCGCAGGTGTCGGTGGGCCTCAGCGGCACGTGGAGCGTGGTCGAGATCGTGCGGCCTGACGGCTTCGGCGCGACCGACGTGCGGCCGCTGGTGCGGCTCAACATCCAGATCGTCGTCGAACAGAATGGCCGGCGCGAGACGGGCAGCTTCGGCATCGGTGGGCGCTATCTCTACGACCGGCTGGTCGCGCGCGAGACGTGGGAGCGCGGCATCGACGTCGCGCTCAACCAGGCTTTGGTCAATCTCGACTCGGTCGCAGCCCCTGCGGGCGAGATGACCGTGCTGCTGGGGCCGGGCTGGCCCGGCGTGTTGTTGCATGAGGCGATCGGCCACGGGCTGGAGGGTGACTTCAACCGCAAGGGCACCTCGGCCTTTTCGGGGCGAATCGGCGAGCGGGTCGCGGCACCCGGCGTCACGGTGGTCGATGACGGCAGCCTCGCCGACCGACGCGGTTCGCTGTCGATCGACGACGAAGGCACGCCGACGCGAGAGGTCGTGCTGATCGAGGACGGCATCCTCAAGGGCTATATGCAGGACCGCCTCAACGCCCGGCTGATGGGCGTCGAGCCCACCGGCAACGGCCGTCGCGAATCGTTCCAGCACGCGCCGATGCCGCGGATGACCAACACCTTCATGAAGGGCGGCAAGGACGATCCCGCCGAGCTGCTCTCGCGCGTGAAGAAGGGCATCTACGCCAAGAGCTTCGGCGGCGGCCAGGTCGACATCGTCTCGGGCAAGTTCGTCTTCTCCTGCACCGAGGCGTATCTGATCGAGAATGGCAAGCTCGGCGCCCCGATCAAGGGCGCGATGCTGATCGGCGACGGGCCGACCGTGCTCCACCGCGTGACCGGCATCGGCAACGACTTCGCGCTCGACGAAGGCGTGGGCATGTGCGGCAAGGGCGGCCAGTCGGTCCCCGCCGGCGTGGGGCAGCCGACGCTGCTGGTGGAAGGGCTGACGGTGGGCGGTACGGCGGCGTGAGCCGTCAGTTGCCGGTCAGCAGCATGTCGAACGCGGCGATGATGTCGAGCCGATAGGTTTCGAGCGAGGCGACTGCCGGACCGAGATCCTTGGCCCGGACGGTGGCGGCGTACTGGGTCACCATCGCGCAGCGCTCCCCGGCGATGTCGAACACCGGATTCAGGCGTGCGCGTAGTGCCGGCGCCCGATCGAGCGGCACCAGCGGGGCGACCATGCGGGTGGAGAGGTGCCCCAGCACCTCGGCCTGGCAATTGAGCAACAACGCACCGTCTGCGGCGCGGTGCACGTCGTACTGCGGCATCAGAACATGCGATAGCGTTCGAGCGGAAGGCCGTTCTCTTCCACCCATTTGTTGCAGGCTTCGGCCCAGGCGCGATTCTCTTCCTGCCAGCGCCGGTCCTGCTCGGCCTTGGTCGCGTGGCGAATCGCGGCTTCGCAGACCTGCGACAGGTTGAGCCCCACCTCGCGCGCCGCCGCGACGACGCCGGTATCGATCGAGACGTTCACCGCCTTGCGCTTGCCGGACGCGATGGGATCGTGCTTCATGCGGACAAATTATGCGCATGCCCCATGCGCGTCAATCATCGGAGGCCAGTATGGCGCTCGTCGAACTCGGCCGGTTCAACCGGCAGGAAGCCTTCATCGTCCAGGGCCGGCTGGAGGATGACGACATCCCCAGCTTCGTGTTCGACGCAGGCGCCAGCATCGCCGACGGCAGCTACCTGCTGATCCCGGTACGGGTGATGGTCGACGACGAGGACCTCGCCGCCGCCCGCACCATCCTCGACGCGGCGGGTGGCCCTACGCCGTAATCCCCTGGAGCAGCTTGGGCACGTCGCCGCTTTCGCCGCGCGCCTCGCCCATGAACCAGTTCTTGAGCGGCGGGAGCTTGTCCACGGCCGCGAGGCCGAAGCGCCGCGCCGCATGGGGCAGCGCGCCGGGGATGCCGAACAGCCGGGTGAGCCCGTCGGTCGCCAGCGCCACCATGAAGGTGTCGAGCCCGCGCCAGCGCTGGTAACGGGCGAGCAGTTCGGGATCGCCCATGTCGAGCCCCAGCCGCTTGCCGTCGACCAGCACCTCGACCAGCGTCGCCACGTCGCGGAAGCCGACATTGACGCCCTGCCCGGCGATCGGATGGATACCGTGCGCCGCGTCGCCGACCAGCGCCAGCCGCTCGGCGGTGATCCAGGCGGCATGGTGGAAGCCGAGCGGATAGGAGGAGCGCGACGACAGCGGCCCCAGCTTCCCCAGAAACCCGCACATCTTCTTCTCGGCCTCGGCCAGATAGGCGCGGTCGGAGATCTTGTGCATCGCCGCCGCGTCGCGGGCGTGGACCGTCCACACCACCGCCGAGCGATGGCCGTTTTCGTCGTCGAGCAGCGGCAGGATCGCGAACGGGCCCTGCGGGTAGAAGATCTCGTAGGCGATGTTCTCGTGGGACCGCTCGTGATTGAGCGTCGCAATCATCGCGGCATGGTCATAGGTCCAGCGCGCGACCTTGAAGCCGGCCGAATCGCGCGTGGGCGAATTGCGCCCCTCCGCCGCGATCAGCAGCTGCGCGCGCACCGTCGCGCCCGAATCGAGCGTCGCGACCACGCCGTGCGGCCCGCGCTCCACCGAGACGGCGCGGGTCTGCATCCGCACGTCGGCCAAGGGCGCGGCCTGCGCCGCCTCGAACAGCGCGGTCCGCAGCACGCGGTTCTCGAACATGTGCCCGAGCGCCCCGTCATCGTCCTGCGGCGCGAAATCGAGTTTGCCGAGTGCCAGCCCGTCGGAGACCCGGATACCCTCGATCGGGCACCCCTTCCCCGCCAGCCGCCCGGCGACGCCGATCGCCTCGAACATCCGCATCGGCGCGCTCGCGATCGCGGAGGCGCGGCCGTCGAAGCTCGCGCCGAGGATGGTTTCCGGGTCTGCCGGATCGATCACGATCGAGCTGATGCCATGCGCGTCGAGCGCAACCGCCAGCGCGCTGCCGACCAGCCCGCCGCCGAGGATGAGAATGTCCGCCTGGTCCATGGCCCTGCCCTAGCAGGTTCGCACGCGCCTGCCAGCCGTCAACAGGTGCAGGGCGGCGAAGCGAGTGGGCCTGCCTTGACGGCGGACTCCGCAGGCGCGATGATTCCGCTACCTTTTCCTTGCAGATCCGGAGGCTGGACGATGGCGTCCCGCGCAGAGGCGCCGCACTGGCGCGACACGATGAAGGCGGGTGTCCGTCGCGGCGGGTTCGTCCTGGCAGGCACGGCGCTGTTCGTGCTGACCGTCGCGCTGGTACTGGCACTGGTGAGCTACCATGCCTCGGATCCGGCGCTGAACACTGCCGCGGGCGGACCGGTGCGCAACTGGCTGGGCCCGGTCGGCGCCTGGATCGCCGACATCCTCTACACGCTGATCGGCCTACCGGTTCTGCTGCTCGCGCCCGTCGGACTGCTGAGCGCGCACCGGATGATGATCGACCGCCCGATCGAGCGTCCGCGCCGGATGATCGGCAGCGCGGCCGTCGCCGCCGCACTTGCCGCGGTCGGGCTCGGGCTGCTCCATTTCGACTGGTCGCTGCCGCTCGACTGGCGGTTGCCCGCCGGCATGGGGGGGCTGGTCGGTCTGTCGATCGCCGGCGGTGTCGACTGGCTGATCGGGCTGGCGGGGGATCCGGCGGTGTCCTTCTGGGTCGGCCGCGGCATCGGCCTGCTGCTGGTGCTGGGCGGGCTGTGGCTGTGGTGGATGCGGCTGGAGTTCACCTCCCCCACCCGCCTGTTCCAGATGCCGCGCTTCACCCGCACTTCCGGCGACGCGGAAATCGCGACGGCCGGCGAGGGTCCGCGCTTCCGTGCGAAATCACCGCCGGCGCCGGCATTCGACGATTCGGATGAGGACGACCTGCCCTTCGACCGAGACACGCCGCTCGTTTCGGAACCGCGTCGCGTCGTCGTGCCGGACAATCGCCCCGGCCCGGTGATCGCCGATCGCACCGTTTCGACCGCGCCGGCGCGCACCAAGCCGCCGGTGCAGGCCGCGCTCGACTTCAAGGACAGCTACCAGCTCCCCCCGCTCGACCTGCTGACCCCGCCCCCGGCCAACCGCACCTCCACGGTCGACAAGGCCGCGCTGGAGCGCAATGCCCGGCTGCTCGAGAGCGTGCTCGAGGACTTCCATGTGAAGGGCGAGATCGTCGAGGTCCGCCCCGGCCCAGTCGTCACCATGTACGAGCTGGAGCCGGCGAGCGGCATCAAGGCCAGCCGGGTGATTCAGCTGGCCGACGACATCGCCCGCAACATGAGCGCGATCTCGGCCCGCGTCGCCACCATCCCCGGCCGAACGGTGATGGGCATCGAGCTGCCCAACGCCACCCGGGAGAGCGTGAGCCTGCACGAGCTGATCGGCAGCCAGCAGTTCGAGGAACAGGGCGCGACGCTGCCGGTGGTGCTCGGCAAGAACATCGCCGGCGAGCCGGTGATCGCCGACCTCGCCCCGATGCCGCATTTGCTCGTCGCCGGTACCACCGGCTCAGGCAAGTCGGTGGGGCTGAACTGCATGATCCTGTCGCTGCTGTACCGGCTCACGCCCGAGCAGTGCCGGCTGATCATGATCGATCCGAAGATGCTGGAACTCAGCATGTACAAGGATATCCCCCACCTTCTCGCCGATGTGGTGACCGAACCGCCCAAGGCGGTGCGCGCGCTCAAATGGGCGGTCGAGCAGATGGAGGATCGCTACCGGATGATGGCCTCTGTCAACGTCCGCAGCCTGGCGAGCTACAACGACAAGGTCCGCACCGCGAAGGCCAAGGGCCAGACGCTCGGCCGCAAGGTGCAGGTCGGCTATGATCCGGAAACCGGCAAACCGATCTACGAGGAAGAGACGCTCGACCTGCAGGTGCTGCCGCTGATCGTCGTCATCGTCGACGAGCTGGCCGACCTGATGATGACCGCGGGCAAGGAAGTCGAATTCCTGATCCAGCGGCTCGCCCAGAAGGCGCGCGCGGCGGGCATCCACCTGATCATGGCGACGCAGCGCCCCTCGGTCGACGTCATCACCGGCGTGATCAAGGCGAACCTGCCGACCCGGATCAGCTTCCACGTCACCTCGAAGATCGATTCGCGCACCATCCTCGGCGAACAGGGCGCCGAGCAGCTGCTGGGCAAGGGCGACATGCTCTACATGTCCGGCGGCAAGGGCATTACGCGCGTCCACGGGCCCTTCGTCAGCGACGAGGAGGTCCAGGCGATCACCGATTTCTGGCGCGCGCAGGGCGCGCCGGACTATATCTCCGCGGTCACCGAGGAGCCCGAGGACGGCGGATTCACCCTGGAAGGGGCGCCCGATGGCGAGGACAGCCCCGAGGAGCAGACCTATCGCCGCGCGGTGCAGCTGGTCGCGGAAAGCCAGAAGGCCTCGACCTCGTGGCTGCAGCGCCAGCTGCGCGTCGGCTACAACTCCGCCGCCCGCCTGATCGAGCGGATGGAGCGCGAGAATCTCGTCTCCAAGCCCGACCATGTCGGCCGCCGCGAGGTGCTGATGGATACCGAAGGGCGGCCGTTGTAACGGGATCGAATCGGGCTGGGTACGGGTTCACAGCCCGTTCAAGCCCCGCCCGCTATCCGGGCGACCAGTAATTCGGAGACAATCCCCGTGTTTTCCCGTTCTCTCGCCCTGTCGGCGCTCGCCGCCCCGCTGCTCGTTGCTGCCGCCCCCGCACCGGCCCCGGAGCTCGCGCAGGTGGAGGCGCATCTGCGGGCGGTCAGCACCATGGTCGCGGATTTCAGCCAGGAGGACCGCAACGGCCGGGTCCTCACCGGCACGATGACCCTCAAGAAGCCCGGCAAGATCCGTTTCCAGTACGAAAAGGGCGTGCCGCAGCTGATCGTCGCGGACGGCAGCAGCCTGTATTTCATCGACTATCAGGTTCGGCAGGTGCAGCGCTGGCCGGTGGGCAACTCGCCGCTCCGCGTCCTGTTCGATCCGAGCAAGATGGAAAGCTATGCGAGCGTGAAGCCCACGGCCGACCCGCGGGTAATCTCGGTCGAGGTGCATGATCCCAAGAAGCCGGAGTACGGCCGTATCACCATGGTCTTCCAGAAGGATTCCGCAGCGCCTGGCGGCCTGAAGCTCCAGGGCTGGGTAGCGCTCGACGCGCAGAGCAACCGCACGACGATTCGCCTTACCAACCAGCGGTTTAACGGCGCGGTGGCCGATTCCGCCTTCCGCTGGACCGACCCACGCCCCCAAGGTCGCACACATTAATTGTTGTTGAGTGCAATCGTTCATCCAAGCGACAGGTTCGTTCAGCTATCACGCGATGGCGGATGGGGTTTTGCCCGGGATTTTTCCCCCTGTTGCCCGGGCCTGTATCCCCTTCCCGCCTGCGTGACGAACGCTAGGTCGGCCCTCGCTCCATTGCCCCCGGAGCGGGGGCCTTTCCTTTTCCGCCCGTCGTCGATGATACACTGGCACTTCGCCGCGGAGTTGCTACATCGGCGCGCGTGAAGATCGCCTCCTGGAACATAAACTCCGTCCGCTTCCGCCTGCCTATCGTCGAGCAGTTCCTGCGCGAGGAAGCCCCCGACATCCTGTGTCTTCAGGAGACCAAGGTGATCGACGGGGATTTCCCCGAGGCGCCGTTCCGCGCGATGGGCTACACCCACATCATCAAGCACGGCCAGCGGATGCACCACGGGGTCGCGATCCTGAGCCGTGTGCCGGTTACCGAGGACGATCGACTCGACTGGCAGGCCAACCAGGAAGCGCGACACGTCGGCGTGCGACTGCCGAACGGGGTGCGGCTCGAGAATGTCTATGTTCCCGCCGGCGGCGACGTGCCCGACCGGGAGGTGAACCCCAAGTTCGGACAGAAGCTCGATTTCGTGGCCCGGATGACCGAATGGTCGGAAGCGCTCGACGTGTCGACCATCCTCACCGGCGACTTCAACATCGCCCCGCTCGAATCGGACGTGTGGAGCCACAAGCAGCTGCTCGACGTGGTCAGCCATACGCCGATCGAGGTCGAGGCGCTGGGTCGGCTGCAGGCGGCACATGGCTGGGTCGATCTGGGCCGCACGTTCATCCCGGCGCCGGCGCGCTGCTTCACCTGGTGGAGCTACCGCGCGAAGGACTGGGCCGCCTCCGATCGCGGGCGGCGGCTCGACCATATGTGGGCAAGCCCCGAGGTTGCGGCAAAGGCGACAGCGCACAAGGTGTGCGAGCCGTGCCGTTCCTGGCTCAAGCCCTCGGACCATGTGCCGATCGTGACGGAGTTCGACTTTTGACGCGTGCCCGCGCCGCCGCCGAAGCCGTGGACGCGCTGCGTCGCGGCTGGCCGATCTCCATTCGCGGGGCGGAAGGCACGCTGAAGCTGCTCGCGGTCGAGACGGGCGACGGGGAGCGGCTCGCGGCGTTCGATCCTGCGGCTACGGCACCAGTCCTGCTTTCGGCCGGGCGGGCCGCGACGTTGAAGCTTGCCAACCAGCGCGATGCGGCGACGCCCGACTCGCCGGTACTGGTCGAGCGCGTCGACTGGCTCGACTTCGATGCGGCGACCGCGCTCGCCGATCCGCAGTTCGATCTCGCGACCCCGCTGAAAGGTCCCTTCCGCGCCATTCCCGTGGTTCAAGCGGATGCCGCCGCGGCAGCGCTGCGCCTGGCCCGGATTGCCGGGCTGCTGCCGGCCTTCTTCGTTCTGGAGGGCGATGCGGCGGATGCGATCACCCTTGCCGACATCGATGCGCATGAGGATGCCGATCGCCTGCGCATCGTCGGCCGCGCGCGGCTGCCGGTCGAGGCGGCCGAGGATGCCGAGATCGTCGCCTTCCGCACCGACGAGATGCCGGGCGAGCATATCGCGCTGCTGATCGGCCAGCCGAACGGCGAGGCGCCGCTGGTGCGGCTCCACAGCGAATGCCTGACCGGCGACATGCTGGGCAGCCTCAAATGCGATTGCGGGCCGCAGCTCAAGGCGGCGATCGCGGAGATTTCCAAGAGCGGCTGGGGCATCCTGCTCTATCTGCGCCAGGAAGGCCGCGGCATCGGCCTGATCAACAAACTGCGCGCCTATGCGCTGCAGGATCAGGGCTTCGACACCGTCGATGCCAACACCCGGCTCGGCTTCGCGATCGACGCGCGCAACTTCCGCGTGGCAGCGCGGATGCTGACCCTGCTCGGCCAGCCGCGCATCCGGCTGCTCACCAACAACCCGCAAAAGGTGGAGACGCTGCGCGCCGCCGGGGTGGACGTGCTGGAGCGCGTGCCGCACGTGCTGCCGGCGAACCCGCACAATGCACGGTACCTCGCGACCAAGCGCGACCGGACCGGGCACGAGTTCTGATCTCCCTCGTGCTCCTGCGAAAGCAGGAGCCTAGGATAGCGTAGTACCGAACAACCCTGGGCTCCTGCTTTCGCAGGAGCACGGCTACGCAATCAGCCGGGCGACCTCGTCGAAATCGTGCGCGATGTACTGTACGCCGAGTGCCTTGAGCCGCTCGCCATGATCTGCCGCGCAATGCGCGCCCGCGCATAGTCCGATCACCGTCGCGCCCGAAGCCACCGCGCCCTTCACACCCACCGGCGAATCCTCGAGGATCACGCACCGCTCGATCGGTACCCCGATCGCCGCAGCCGCGTGGAGATACAGGTCCGGCGCGGGCTTGCCGTTCGCCACATGCTCGCGGCCGCTGAACAGCTTGTCGCCGAACATCTCGCGCACCCCCAGATGGCGGAGATGGGTATCGAGCCAATGGGTGGGACTCGACGACGCGATCGCCTTGGGCAGATCGGCGGGCAGGCGTTCGAGGAAGCGGAGCGCCCCCGCCACCGCGGGCAGGCCTTCTTCCAGCACCCGCGCATCTTCCTCGGCACGGGCGGCGTGGAAATCCTCGGGCACCGGGCGGCCGATCCAGCGCTCGATCGCGGCGAGGAAGTCGTGCCCCGCCAGCCCCATGAAATGCGCCATCGAATGTTCGGGCGTGGTCGGGTGGCCGATGGCGGTCAGATAGTCGGCGACATGCTTGTTGCCGGCATATTCGCTTTCCAGCAGGACGCCGTCGAAATCGAAGATAATCGCGTCGAAGCGGACCGACAGCGTCTTCGGCATGCGCGCCATCTCGTTCATGCCCGCTCTCCGAACAGCGCCGTGCCGACGCGGACATGCGTGGCGCCGAGCGTCACCGCCGTCTCATAGTCGCTCGACATGCCCATGCTGAGCCCGGCGAGGTCGTGCTCGCGCGCCAGCTTGGCGAGCAGCGCGAAATAGGGCGCGGCTTCAAGCCCCGCCGGCGGTACGCACATCAGGCCCGCGACGGGCAGCGCGGCAGCCTTCGCCTCGGCCAGCAGCGCGGGCAGCTCGGCCACCGGGCAACCGCCCTTCTGCGCCTCGTCGCCGATATTGACCTGGAGGAAGCAGGCCGGGCGGCGGTCTGCCTTGTCCATCGCCTTGGCGAGCGCCGTCACCAGCGAGGGGCGGTCGACACCATGGATCGCATCGAACAGCGCGACGGCCTCGTCCGCCTTGTTCGATTGCAGCTGGCCGACCAGGTGAAGCGCGATGCCGGAAGTTGTCTCGCGCAACTGCGGCCATTTGCCCTGGGCTTCCTGCACGCGATTTTCGCCGAACACGCGCTGGCCGGCGTCGATCAGCGGCTGGATCGTTGCGGCGTCGTGCGTCTTGGAAACGGCGATCAGGGTGATGTCGGCGATCTTGGCGGCGCGGGCGATCGCGGTCTGCACCGCGGCGAGCCGCTGGCTGGCATCGTCTTGAAGCATGGGCCGGGCTATAGGCGTGGCGATGTCGACCCGCCACCCCCCAATCCCGCGCCTGTGGCTGATGACCGACCCGCGGCTGGGCGAGCGGCTGTGGGACGCACTGGAGCGGCTGCCGCGCGGCAGCGGCGTGATCTTCCGCCATTACCAGCTGCCGCTGCCCGAGCGCCGGGCGCTGTTCGCGCGAATCGCCAGAGTCGCCCGGCGGCGCGGCCTCCTCCTGCTCCGCGCAGGCGCCGAGCCGATGCGCGGCGAGATGGGGACGCACGGCCGGCGCGGCAGGGGACCTACCACATGGCCGGTGCACTCCCGCCGCGAGGCGATAGCGGCGATCCGCGCGGGCGCGGACGCGCTGCTGGTATCGCCCGTTTTCCCCACCCGCTCGCATCCGGGAGCGCCGGTGCTGGGCCCGGTGCGATTGGGACTGCTCGTTCGCGGCCTCGACCTACCGGTGATCGCGCTGGGCGGAATGACCCCGCACACCGCCCGACGCTTACGACCTATGGGAATTCATGGCTGGGCGGCGATCGACGCCTGGGCCCGCTGACTCAGAAGCGGAAGGCGGTGCCGATATAGATCGACTGGCTGTCGCGACGACCTTCGTCGTTGAACTGGATCAGTCGATCCCGCTCGCTCTTGTAGCGCACGCCCGCGGTCACATCGAGGCGGCGCGAGATCGCGTAGGAGCCGCCGATATCGAGCGAATAGCTCGGCTTGTCGCCGATCAGCACCGGCGTGCCGGCCAGCGGCTTGTCCTCGCTGGCGGCGATGCGGCCGCTCACGCGCTTGCCGGCATAGCTGACGGCGACCTCGGAGCGATCGCGGCTGCCCGGCTGGAGGCCCGCCATGTCGATATGGGTCACATCGCCCGAGACGGCGAAGCGACGCCAGCCCACTGCGACGCCCAGATTATAGGCGATCGGCGCGAGGCTGACCGAGGCCGGCTTGGCCGCAGGCAGACGCGACGCGGTTTCCACCGCACGGTTCGAGGCAGCGCGGACCGCAATGGTCACGCTGCGATTCGATCCGGTCCGCGATTCGGCGGGGGTGAAGCGGAAACCCGCCCCGTTCATCCCGCTGCGCGCCAGCACGGCGGCGAGCTTGGGATCGGCTGCGGCGGGGGTGAAGCCCCCGGCTGCGTGGAGCGTCATCGGTGCGGGGCGAACGGCCGCCTTGAGCGTGCGGTCTCGTTCCTGGGCCTGGAGCGTGGGCGCGACGAAGAGGCCGGCGACGCACAGCGCCCCCACCCCAAGTCCCGACATCCAACGTACCAAGCGCATTTGCATACCTCTCTAATGATGGCCCCTACCATGGAATCAAAGCGACGTTCCACCGGTGACAGCAATTTTCCCGGAGTGTTGCACGCAACCCACAGAATCGTACCAGCCGCAACCAATCAGGGACCAGCGCGTCGCGCCTTGCTCCCGCCACATCCCGCCCTATAGATGCGAGCACTCATCCCTTGCCCGCTAGGAAGTACGACGTCCATGAACCGCCTGTTGCGCTTTGCGATCCTGGGGTCGCTCGCTGTCTCCGCCGCCGCCTGCAGCCATCACAAGAAGGGTGTCGACGCGGACCTGGCGGCGTCGAAGGTGACGACGATCGGCGTCAACGCCTATCTGTGGCGCGCCACGCTGGACACGCTGAGCTTCATGCCGCTGCTCCAGACCGATTCGAACGGCGGCGTGATCGTCACCGACTGGTATGTGAACCCCAACGTCCCCACCGAGCGGATGAAGGTGACCGTCACCGTGCTCGACCAGGATCTGCGCGCCGATGCGCTGCGGGTCGCGGCGCTGCGCGAAGTGAACCGCAACGGCGCCTGGGTCTCGGCCCCCGTGCAGGCCGCCACCGTCCAGAAGCTCGAGGACATCATCCTGACCCGTGCACGCGACCTGCGCCGCGCGGCCGTCGCGACCAACTAATCGGAATCCCAATATGGCGTCTCGCTTCAATCCCTTGAAGGCGGACGCGGCGTGGCAGAAGGCGTGGGAGGAAAACCGCACCTTCGCCGCCCGCGACGATTCGCCCAAGCCCAAGTCCTATGTGCTCGAGATGTTCCCCTATCCCTCGGGGCGCATCCATATGGGCCATGTGCGCAACTACACGATGGGCGACGTGCTGGCGCGCTTCCGCCGGATGAAGGGCATGGAAGTGCTCCATCCGATGGGCTGGGACGCCTTCGGCATGCCCGCCGAAAATGCCGCGATGGAAAAGAAGGTCCATCCCGGCGCCTGGACCCGCCAGAACATCGCGACGATGAAGGCGCAGCTCAAGCGCCTCGGCTTCGCGCTCGACTGGACGCGCGAGATCGCCACCTGCGAGCCGGACTATTACGGCCAGGAACAGGCGCTGTTCCTCGACCTGTATGAAGCAGGTCTCGTCTACCGCAAGGAAAGCGCAGTCAACTGGGATCCCGTCGACATGACCGTGCTCGCCAACGAGCAGGTCATCGACGGGCGCGGCTGGCGCTCGGGCGCGCTGGTCGAGCGGCGCAAGCTCAACCAGTGGTTCCTCAAGATCACCGATTTCGCCGACGACCTGCTCGAAGGGCTGAAGGGCCTCGAGCACTGGCCGGACAAGGTGAAGCTGATGCAGGAAAACTGGATCGGCAAGTCACAGGGGCTGACGTTCCGCTTCGCACCGCTGGTGCCGCTCATGGAGTCGATCGAAGTATATTCGACGCGTCCAGACACCATTTTCGGCGCGAGCTTCCTTGCCATTTCCGCGGATCATCCGATTGCGCGTGAAGTCGCTTCGCGTGATGCTGAAGCCGCCGCATTCATCGAGCGCTGCAAGCAGGGCGGCACGACCGCCGCGGAATTGGATACGCAGGAAAAGCTCGGCTACGACACCGGCTACGAAGTCCTGCATCCCTTCGACAGCGGCTGGACCCTGCCCGTCTTCATCGCGAACTTCGTCCTGATGGATTACGGGACGGGCGCCGTCATGGGCGTGCCGGCGCATGACCAGCGCGACTTCGAGTTTGCGACCAAATACGGTCTCGAAATTCGTCGGGTTGTGTCGGATGGCGACAAGACCGACGCCAAGTTCCAAGAGAGTGAGGCCTATACCGGGCCCGGCACGCTGGTGAACTCGCACTTCCTCGACGGCCTCGACGTCGTCGACGCCAAGCGCGAAGTCATCCGCCGCGCCGAAGAGGGCGGCTGGGGTACCGGCAGCACCGTCTGGCGCCTGCGCGACTGGGGCGTGAGCCGCCAGCGCTATTGGGGCACCCCGATCCCGATCATCCATTGCGAGAATTGCGGCTCCGTCGGCGTGCCCAAGGAGCAGCTGCCGGTCTCGCTGCCCGAGGACGTCTCGTTCGACGTCCCCGGCAACCCGCTGGACCGCCACCCGACGTGGAAGCATGTCGACTGCCCGAAATGCGGCAAGCCCGCGCGGCGCGAGACCGACACGCTCGACACCTTCGTCGATTCGAGTTGGTATTTCCTCCGCTTCGCCAGCCAGCCCTCGGACAAGCCGTTCGACAAGGCGGTGGCCGAGCAGTGGCTGCCGGTCGGCCAGTATATCGGCGGCGTCGAGCATGCGATCCTGCACCTGCTCTATGCGCGCTTCTTCACCCGGGCACTCCGCCATATCGGCCGCATCGACGTGGCCGAGCCGTTCGCCGGGCTGTTCACGCAAGGGATGGTCACCCACGCCAGCTATTATCAGCTGGAGGAGCATGAGGGGCTGGAGCGGAAGGTGTATTTCGAGCCGACCCAGGTCTCGTTCCGCGCCGATGGCTCCGCCTATCTGACCGACACCGGCGCCGAGGTTACCGTCGGCCGCGTCGAGAAGATGTCGAAGTCGAAGAAGAACACCGTCGACCCGACCGAGATCGTCGACCAGTACGGCGCCGACGCGACCCGCTGGTTCGTGCTCTCCGACAGCCCGCCCGAGCGCGACCTGGAATGGAGCGAGAGCGGCATCGAAGGCGCCTGGCGCTTCGTCAACCGGCTGTGGCGCCTGTTCGACGGGCTCGAAGCAGCAGAGGGCGAGGACAAGGATCTCGACCGCAAGCTTCACCGCACCATCGCGGGCGTCGCCGAGGACATCGAGGCGCTGACCTTCAACAAGGCCGTTGCCAAGCTCTACGAGCTGACCGCGGCGATCGAGAAGGCCAGGCCCTCCGCCTCGCGCACCGCCGCGATCCGCGCGCTGGTCCGCGTCGTGGCGCCGATGGTGCCGCATATCGCCGAAGAGGCCTGGGCCGCGATGGGCGAGAGCGGCATGATCGCCGATGCCGAATGGCCCGCTGTCGATCCGGCGCTGCTGGTCGACGACGAAGTGACGATCGCGGTGCAGGTCAACGGCAAGCTGCGCGATACGCTGGTGATGCCGAAGGGCGCGGCCAAGGATATCGTCGAAGCCGCGGCACTTGCATCGGACAAGATCGTTCGGTCGCTCGAAGGCAAGGCGCCGCGCAAGATCATCGTGGTGCCCGATCGATTGGTGAACATCGTCGCATGAACAAGTCCGTCGCCCTGCTCGCCCCCCTTGCCCTCGCGCTGTCCGCGTGCGGGCTGCATCCGATGTACCAGGGGGGCAGCGGCGGTGCGGTCGCGACGACGCTCTCGGCGGTCGAGGTCGCGCCGATTCAGGGCCAGTCGGGCTGGCTCGTCTCGAACGCGCTCAAGGACCGGCTGGCGAACAATGGCGGCGCAGCGGCCTATCGGCTCGAAGTGAAGCTCGACGACCAGATCATCGGTCTGGGCGTGCGGCGCGACGACTCGGTCTCGCGCGAGCGGCGGACGCTGCGCGCGCGCTACCAGCTGATCGACCTGCGCAACGGCCAGGTGGTGCTCGATGCCACTGCCGGTTCGGATGCGGGCATCGACGTGGTCGGCTCCGAATATGCCACGATCGCGGCCGAGAAGTCGGCGCTGGAGCGGCTTTCGGGCATCGTCGCCGACCAGATCGTCGCGCGGCTGGCGCGGACGGTGCGCGAAGGCGGCGCGCGGCCCAAGTGAAGGCCAATGCGGGCCAGATCCGCGCGGCGGTAGACGCGCCCAGGCCCGATACCCGCCTCTATCTGCTCCACGGCCCCGATGAAGCGGGCGCCGCCGATCTCGCCCAGCGGCTCGGCAAGGCGCTGGGGCCGGACGTCGAGCGGATCGATATCGACATGAAGATGCTGCGCGACCAGCCCGGGCTGCTGGCCGACGAGGCGGCGTCGCTGTCGCTGTTCGGCGGCGCGCGGTACATTCGGGTTTCCAACATCGAGGAAGGCGCGGCAGAGGCGATCGCGCTGTTGCTCGGTGCCGAGCGCGCGGGCAACCCGGTGGTGGCGATCGGCCCCAACCTCAAGGCGAGCGGCAAGCTGGTAAAGGCGGCGATCGCCGCGCCGAGCGCGATGGCCTTCGCCTGCTACGTGCCCGAAGGCGCGGGCGCGGCGCAGCTGGCGGGCACGATCGCCCGCGAGCATGGCCTGCGCCTCACCGGCGACGTCCCGCACCGGCTGGCGCTCGCCTCGGCGGGGGACCGCGCGGTGCTGACCCGCGAGATCGAGAAGCTGGCGCTGTTCCTCGACGCCGATCCGGAGCATCCGCGCGATGCCGATGGCGCGGCGCTGGACGCGATCGGCGCGGACCTGGGCGAAGGCGAGTTGTTCGGGGCGATCGAGGCGGTGCTCGACGGGCGCGTGGCCGAAGTCGGCGAGGAGCTGGCCAAGCTCGGCGAAGGCGGCGGCTCGGCGATTCCTTTGATGCGCCAGCTGGTCCGCCGGCTGATGACGCTGGCCGAGCTGCGCGCCGAGATGGACCAGGGCGCCAGCGTCGACGACGCGATGGAGCGCCACCGTGTCTTCTTCAAGGAACGCCCGGCGACCGGCCGCACGCTCCGCCGCTGGGGAGCTCCGCAGATCGCCCGGGCGATCGAGCGGGTGCGGACGGCCGAACGGGCGATGATGTCCTCGGGCAGCGCGGGGGAATTGCTCGCCGAAGTGGAGTGCGTCGCAATCGCCCGGGCGGCGGCACGGGCCAAGGGCTGACAAGATCCTGCCTGGCACGGGGAAGGGGACCGCCGCCGCAGGCGGTGGTGGAGGGGGACCTCCACACAGGACGTCCCTCGCTGCAATCCCCCTCCACCAAGCCGCTACGCGCCTTGGTCCCCCTCCCCGTTCCGGGGAGGATCTGGGGATTCCCTTCCGCCGCTGCCCATGCTTCAAGCGCGGCATGCGCTATTTTGCCCTCCCCGTCCTGCTCGTCCTGCTCGCCCTCCCCCTCGCCGCACATGCCCAGCAGGCGGTGCTGTTCGACGGCCGCACCACCGCCGCGATTCTCCATGACGACGCCACCTCGGCAAGGCTGGCCGGCGAACTGCTCGCCCGCGACATCGGCAAGCGCGCCGGCAAGACCCCGCTGGTAGCGAGCGATCTCGCCGCCTGCGGCAAACTCTGCGTCGTCATCGGCCAGAAGGACTCCGCCCTCGTCCGCGCCGTGGCCGACGATGCGAAGGTCGATCTCGCCGCGCTGAACGGCGAGTGGGAACGCTATGTCCGCGTCCTCGCGCCGTCGAAGCAGCATCCCGGCCGGTCCTACCTGCTGATCGCCGGCTCGGACCCGCGCGGCGCGATCTGGGGCACGGTGGACCTCAGCCGCGCGATCGGCATCTCGGCCTGGGAATGGTGGGCGGACGTGCCCCCGCGCCATGCCGACCGGCTGGTGGTCGACGGCCGCCGGCTGCTTTCCGACGTACCTTCGGTCCAGTATCGCGGCATCTTCCTCAACGACGAGGATTGGGGCCTGCAGCCCTGGGCGGCCAAGACCTACGAGCCCGAAACCGGCGATATCGGGCCCAAGACCTATGCCCGCGTGTTCGAGCTGATGTGGCGCCTGAAGGCCAACCTGATTTGGCCGGCGATGCACGAGAGCACCAAGCCCTTCTACCAGATCCCCGGCAATGCCGAGATGGCCAAGGCCTATGGAATCGTCGTCGGCACCTCCCATGCCGAGCCGATGATGCGCAACAATGTGCGCGAGTGGAGCGAGAAGACCGAGGGGCCGTTCAACTTCTTCACCAATCGCGACCGCATGGTCGACTATTGGCGGCGCCGCGTGGACGAGGTGAAAGGCTTCGAGAACGTCTACACGATCGGCCTGCGCGGCAAGCACGACTCGGCGCTGGAAGGCGCGAAGAGCCCCGAACAGGCGCTCGCCGCCACCACCCAGGCGATCGACCTGCAGCGCGGCTTGCTCGCAACTGCGCAGGGCAAGCCAGCCGATCAAATCCCGCAGGTGCTCACCCTCTACAAGGAAGTGCTCGACGTCTATCGCAGCGGGCTCAAGGTGCCCGAGGACGTGACGCTCGTCTGGCCCGAGGACAATTACGGCTATCTCGGCCAGCTGCCCACCGCCGCCGAGCGGACGCGCAAGGGCGGCTCGGGCCTCTATTACCACATCAGCTATTGGGGCCGGCCGCACGACTATCTGTGGCTGGCGACCACCCACCCCGCGCTGATCCGCGAACAGCTCGACCGGGCGTGGCAGACCGGCACGCGGAAGCTGTGGGTGGTCAATGTCGGCGACATCAAGCCGGGCGAAGTGCTGGCCAGCTACTTCCTGGATGTCGCCTTCGACACGAAACTGCTGAACAAGCCGGTGCGCGCGCAGCTGTACGACTGGGCCACGACGCAATTCGGCGCGCAGGGCCCGGCCGTCGGCGACGTGCTGATGGACTATTACGACCTCGCCTGGGAACGGAAGCCCGAGTTCATGGGCTTCAGCACCGTCGAGCCAGAGACGCCGATCCGCATCGGCGACTATGTCCGCACCGGCGGCGACGAGGCGGAAGCGCGGATCGCACGCTATCAGGCACTGCTCGACAAGACCGAGGCGCTGGCCGCAGCCATGCCCGCCGATCGCCGCGACGCCTTCTTCCAGCTGGTGCTCTATCCCGTCCGCGGCGCGGCCAAGCTCAACGCGCGCAACCTCAAGCTCGATCTCGCCGCGCTCTATGCCCGTCAGGGTCGCGCGAGCGCCAATGCCCTCGCCGACCAAGCCCGCGCCGCGCACCAGACCATCGTCGCCGACACCGCCGCCTACAATGCTCAGAACGGCGGCAAATGGCGCGGCATCATGGACATGGCGCCGCGCCAGCTGGCCGTGTTCGCCGAGCCGACCTACCCCAGGATCGACCTCGCACCGGTCGCCCCCTGCGGCGCCGATGCCCGAGCGCTCGCCTTTGCGCCCGGCAAGCCGGAGACCCGGTTCATGACGGTGTACGGCAAGGGTGCGGTGAGCAACTGGAAGGTCGAGGGGCTGGAAGGCGTCGACCTCTCCGCCCGTTCCGGCCGGCTCGATGCGAGCAACGGCTACGAGATGCGCGTCGCCGTGAAATATGACGGCAAGGGCGCCATCGCTGCGGGCAAGATCCGCTGCAACGGCGCGATGGTCTATCTGGAGCCGGTGCTCCAGCCCTTCCCCGCCGGCGACGCCACGCCCGAGGTGAACCACATCCTTTCGCTCACCCCGGCGGACCTGGCGCTGGCGGACACGCCCTGGGAGCGGATCGACGAACTAGGCTCGCGCGGCGCGGTATTGCGCAGCAAGCTCGACCTGCCCTCCAGCGATCGTGCCGACGCTACCGCCCCGCTCGTCCTGCCCTTCGTGCTCGGCAACAAGGGCGATGCCGAGCTCAAGATCGTCGCCCTGCCGGTCCATGCCCTCACCTCGGCCAACAAGCTTCGGATCGGCGTGCGGGTGGACGGCGGCGCGATCACCGTGCTCGATTACGAAACCCATGGCCGTAGCGACGAGTGGAAGGCCAATGTGCTCTCCAACACTGCAGTGCGCAGCCTCAAGCTCGGCCTGCTGGCCGCAGGCGCACACAAGATCGAGGTCTTCGCGATGGACCCGGGTTTCCTGCTCGACCGGATCGACGTGCGCCTCGACGGCGCGCCCGACTATTACGGTGCGCCGCCGACCCGCTGAGCCGCCAGCTCGGCGGCGGCGACGTCGCGCAGCTTTCGGGCGACATCGGGGTTGATCCCCAGATCCTCGGCAGCGCGTTCGCGCGGGCCGAGGCTGCGCGGGTCGCGGCCGGTGATCGCCCCGAACTCGACCAGCGCTTCCAGATAATAGCCCTCGGCGCTGGCATGGTACTGGTCCCAGGTCCACAGGCTGAACTGGCCCCAGGCGAGGCCGTCATAGGGATTGGCATCGGCAAAGCCGTCGCGGATCGCGCGGTTCCAGGCGGTGCCGACCGGCAGCACGCCGTGGATGCCAGTGCCGGGGGCGAGGCCCAGGCGGTTCGCCGCCAGCAGATCCTCGGCCATGCGGTAGATCGACGATCCGTGCCAGTGACCGCCCGGCCGATAGGTTTGGTCGGCGCGCGACCAGGTCGCGACCAGTTCCACCTGCGCCGCCGGATTGCGCGCGTGCACTAGCGCGGCGATCGCGCGGGCAGCGGCGAGGTGGCGGGTGGGATCGCCGGGATGCTCTGCGTCCAGCGTGCTGAAGCCCTGCAGCACCACCACATCCCAGCGCCGGTCGATCAGCGCGCGGCGATTGGCGAGGTGCCAGGCCAGATCCTTGCCGGGCGAGGTCTCCAGGCTCACCTGCCAGTCGAGCCCGGACTGGATCGCGAAGGTCTTGAACAGCGCGGGTACGCCGCCGATGCGCTCGCGGTTCAGGTCGGCCACCCGATCCGGGCGATAGCGCATCACCGGCGAATTGGCGCCGAAGGTGAAGCTGTTGCCGATGAACAGGATGGTCTTCGCCGCCGCAGGCTGCGTCCAGACAAGGCAGGCGAGGAGCAGGGCGAGGCAGCGGGCAAGGATCGGCATGGTATCCCTTCTAGCCGTCGAACCGACCGCTTCACAACGACTTGGCGGCGGAATTACCGTTCCCTATTCGTTCATGTCCCGATATAGCCGGGCCATGGCCCCCCAGCCCGTCCGCAAGATCCTGCATATCGACATGGACGCGTTCTACGCCTCGGTCGAGCAGCGCGACGATCCGAGCCTGCGTGGCAAGCCGGTGGCGGTGGGATCGGCGGCGGCGCGCGGCGTGGTGGCGGCGGCGAGCTACGAAGCCCGCGCCTTCGGGGTGCGCTCCGCCCTCCCCTCGGTAACCGCACTCCGACGGTGCCCGGACCTGATCTTCGTGCGACCGCGCTTCGACGTGTACAAGGCGGTCTCGCAAGCGATCCACGCGATCTTTGCCGACTATACGGACCTGATCCAGCCGCTGTCGCTCGACGAGGCCTATCTCGACGTCACCGAGGATCGCCGCGGGCTCGGCACCGCCTGGGCGACGGCGAAGGAGATCCGCGCGCGGATCCTGGCCGAGACCGGCCTCACCGCGTCGGCCGGCATTTCGTACAACAAGTTCCTCGCCAAGCTCGCCTCGGACCATCGCAAGCCCAACGGCCAGTTCGCGGTGACGCCGGACATGGGCGCCGCCTGGGTCGAGACTCTGCCGGTCTCGCGCTTTCACGGCGTCGGGCCGGTGACAGCGACCAAGATGCAGCGGCTGGGGATCGAGACCGGTGCCGACCTGCGCGCCAAGTCGCTCGACTTCCTCGTCCAGCATTTCGGCAGCAGCGCCGACTGGTACTACCAGATCGTCCGCGGCGTGGACGAGCGGCCGGTGAATCCGAACCGCGAGCGCAAGTCCTCCGGCTCGGAGACCACCTTCAGTCGCGACCTGACCGAGGATGCCGAGATCGAGGCGGCCGTACTCGGTCAGGCCGACGACGTATGGGAATGGTGCGAACGCACCCAGGGCTTTGGCCGCACCGCGACTGTGAAGATCAAATATGCCGATTTCCAGATCATCACGCGCAGCCGCAGCCACCCCGCCCCCATCACCAGCCGCGAACAGCTTCACGCGGCGAGCATCGCCCTGCTGCGGTCGGTGCTGCCCACCCCCAAGGGCATACGGCTGGTGGGAGTGACGGTGTCGAACTTCGATCGCGGCGAGGCCGCACCGTTGCCGTTGTTCGGTGCGGCCGAGACCCCCTAGATTCCGTCGCGGAAATGGCCCACCGGCCGCGGCGGCCCGGGCATATTCTTGCTCGCGCAGTGGCGCTCGGCGCCACCAAGGCAGATCTGGCAGCCGCGGCTGGCCGCAACGCCATGGGACAGCTGCGCGAAGATCCGCAGCGCCTGCGGGCTGGTCAGCGCCGCATGGAGATTGTCGAAGTCCGAGAGCGCGCCGAACGTCGCGGTGCTGTTGAGATCCATACAGCAGAGCCCCAGCCGCCCCGTCGCGAAGATCGCCAGCGAGGGCGTGTCGGTGAAGCCGCAGACATAGTTGCTGAGCAGCTTGTGATCGACGGACCAGCGCGGATCATATTCGAGGAGCAGGTTGGCATAGGTGCTGACCGGCCGTGCCGACATGAACGCATATTGGACCACGCCATTGCCATCCACCCAGCTGAGGATCGGCAGGTGATTGCGGTCGCCCTGGCTGGCTTGCAGGAAGGCGGCATAGATCGCGTCCTGGCTGTTGGCATGGGCGCGAACCTGCGTCTCGTCGCCGACTTCCTCCGCAATGCGGGCGGCGACCGCTTCCCATTTGCGGACGTGGCGCAGCATCCGCTCCGGCGTCTCCGGAAAGGCGCTGCGGGTCAGCTCGTCGACGCGCAGGTCGACGGCACCGTTCGACACCATCTGGTAGAGCCGCAGATGCGCCGGCGCCCGTTCCCGGGCCATCTGGCGCATCAGCGCCGTGACGCGCGCGACCAGCGTTTCATAGTCGCCGATCTTGTGGCTGCGCGTCGCCTCGTAGGATTCCTGGCTGTCGTTGTGCAGCGAGATCGCGATGCCCGACGGATAGTTGCCCGAAAGCTGCTTCAGCTTCTTTTCGACCAGCGTCATGCCGTGCGAGGTGAAGAAGGTCGGGAACGGCAGCTCACGCTCGCGGATATAAGCTAGGATCTCGGCGATGTTCGGGTGCAGCAGCGGCTCGCCATAGGCGTTGAGCTGCATCGAGCCGACGCTGATCGTATCGGCCAACTGGTCGATCAGATCCTTCACCTGCTGGAGCGGCAGCCAGGTACGGGCATCCTCGCGGAACATGTCCGGGCAGAAGGTGCATTTCTGGTTGCAGTGGTTCGTGATCTCCAGCCAGACGATGTCGACATGCGGCCTGCCGCCGCGCATCGGATAGGCGGTGACGGCCGGCAGCCTGGCGGGCGTGATGATGCCCCGCAGCTGGGTAAGCGCAGCGTCCGCTTCGGCCGGATCGAGGAACGCGATTCGCTCCTCCGCAACCAGGCGCGCGAGCAGGTCGGCGGCGGCGGTGGTGACGCCGGGTGCGGCGGCAAGGGCCCAACGCAATCGATGGGCGTCCAGTGCCGACAGCTCCCCCGTGGCCGCCAGCAACGCCGCGAACAGCGCAATCTCCGGCACCAGGTCCATCTTCTCGCCGTCAGCGAGCGGCAGGGAGAGCGCCACCCCCATCGCCTTTGCGGCGGCGCCGATATCGGTTGCAAGGAGAGCAAACCGCACGCGCGCGCGGTGCGCGGCGATGTCCAGCGCGGCCGAATCGATGCGCGCCAGCACGTCTGCGAGGTCGGCGAAGCCCAGATTCGCGGGTGCCAGGTGGGCGCCAACCTCATAGGGGCAGCCGGCCCAGCGGCACCGCGCCACCCATGTGGCGCGCGCCAGACCCGGGCTCGAACCATGTTCGCGTGCCTGGACCAGCAGCGCCGCCGCCTGTTCATGCGCGCCGGCGGACGACAGCAACCCGACCAGGGTGAGCAGCCCCACCTCGTTGAGGGCGGTGATATCGCGCGGCCCTTCCCCGAAGATCCCTTCCAGCGTGAGGTCGAACATCAGCGCGGCCAGCGCCGGCGGCACCGAGGCGATGGCCGCATAGGTTTCGGGCGAGCGCGTGTCGCCGCGAAACCCCTCGGTCACCAATCCCACGACGCAGGCGAGCAGGCGTGTCAGGCCCGGCACCTCGGCGGCGGTCAGTCCTTCGAACGGCGCCAGCGCCGCTTCGATGCCGGCCAGCCCTTCGCGCTCCAGCCGGGCGTGGGCCTGATCCACCGCATCGGCAGCGGGAACGGACGTAAGGATCGACGTTTCGAACATGCTGGGTTTCTCCCCTGTCCGCGTGGCGCTTTCGCCGACCACGCCCCGCGCAGGCGGGCTTTTCCCCATTATAGACCTGTCCCAAGGGAGGACGGTTCGCTGCCGGCGATTCAAGCCCTTTCGGCGCCGGTTTTCCGCGGAACCGCCCTTCCCGCCGCGCGCTTGTCCGTCACAAGCACGGGGATGACGATGGATGCGAAGGGGCGCGATGCGCACAGCCCGTGGGCGATGCCCTGGGCCGGCTGGAAGGCGGTGCTGTGGCGCTGCTGGAATGAGGCCAGCGACGACAATATCGGGCTGATTGCGGCCGGCGTCGCGTTTTACGGCTTCCTCGCGCTGGTGCCGCTGCTCGGCGCGATTGTGCTCTGCTATGGGCTGATCGCCGATACCGCGACCGTGCTGCACGACGTCCGCGCGCTCTCCGCCATCCTGCCGCGCGACGTGGCGGGGGTGATCGGCACCCAACTGCTCGGCCTGGTCCACAGCCCGGATGGCGAAAAGGGCCTCGGCATCCTGATCGCGCTCGCCATCGCGCTGTTCGGCGCGCGCAACGGCGCCGGCGCGATCATCGCCGCGCTCAACATCGCCTATGAGGAAAAGGAGAAGCGCAGCTTCCTCTGGGTGAATCTGACCGCGCTGGCGATTACCCTCGGCGCGGTACTCGCGGCGATCCTTGCAGCCTTGGCGATGACGGCGCTGGGCGCGCTCGACCGGCTGCTGCCCTTTGCCCCCGACGCGCTGCTCGTGGTGGGTACGGTGGTCAGCCATGTGCTGCTGACGCTGGCCGGCGCGGCCGGTGCGGCGGCGCTCTATCGCTTCGGCCCGTCGCGGGCACGGCCGCGCTGGACATGGATCACGCCCGGATCGCTGTTCTCCGCGCTGCTCTGGCTGGCGCTGACGCTCGGCTTCGGCGCCTATGTCCGTTATGTCGGGCGCTTCGATGCGACCTATGGCGCGTTGGGCACCATCGTCGCGCTGCTCACCTGGCTGTATCTCTCCGCCTACATCCTGCTGTTCGGCGCCGAACTGAACTCCGAGCTGGAGCACCAGACCGAGCACGACACCACCACCGGCACGCCGCAGCCGCTCGGCAAGCGCCGCGCCTGGGTGGCCGACAACGTCGCCGATTGAGCACGTACACGGTTCGTCGCGCGAGCGGTGGCACTGCCGGGCTCGCTTCCCGTATAGCGGCGTCATGGTTCGCGTCCCCCTGATCCCGATGCTGCTGGCGTTGCTGTTCGCCGCCGCCCCCGCCCTGGCCCAGCAGAACGCCTTCGACCTGGTCGGCCCGGATCTGAAGCTGCGCGTCACCCGCGCCGGTACGACGCTGCCGATCGGCGCTGTCCCGTCGCTGCAGCCCGGCGACACGGTAACGGCGGAGGCGGCGCTGCCACCCGACCAGTCGGCGCATTATCTGCTGGTCGTCGCCTTTCTGCGCGGCGCCACCAACCCGCCGCCCAAGGACTGGTTCTTCGTCGCCGAAACCTGGCGCAAGAAGAAGAACCGGCTGGAGATCGAGGTCCCCAAGGGCGCCGAACAGGCGGTTCTGCTGCTCGCGCCCGACACCGGCGGCGGCTTCGATGCCGTGCGCGATGCCGTGCGGGGCCGCCCGGGCGTGTTCGTCCGCGCCGCGCAGGACATGTTCCAGGCCTCGCTCGATCGTGCACGACTCGATGCCTTCGTGGCCGCGATCGCACGGATCGGCGAGAGCGCGCCCGAGCGGCTGGCGACCGACGCGCCGGTGCTCGCCAACGCGCTGCGCATCAAGCTCAATGCCGAATGCCTGACCCGGCCGCGCGGCCTGCAGGCGGCGTGCCTCACCCAGAATCGCGACTCGCTGGTACTCCAGGCGCAGCGCGGCACGACGCTGGCCGAGACTCTGACGGGCGCACCGGTGGACCTCGCCTACAGCCTCGCCGCGACGCCCCAGGCGGGCGGCGGCTTCTACAGCCCCTATATCGGGCTGGCACGCGACGTGGCCAAGCTGTTCGGCGCCTTCCGCAGCCCGCAATATCAGTACCTCCCGGCGATCGCGATCGGCCGCGGGGACACGCTGAAGCTGCTGCTCAACAGCGCGCCGTCGTTCCAGAATCCGCGCTCGGTGCTGGTTGCCGCCCTGCCGCCGCTCGGGGCCGCCCTGCCCCCGGTCTGGCAGGCGGGCGGGCCGACGCCCGTGTGCCTGGCGAAGCCCGGGCTCACCCTGCCACTGGAAGACGCGCCCCTCCTCTACGCCACCGATTTCGGCCGTAGCCTGTCCGTGCGGATCACCGGCACCGACGGCAAGAGCCGCGACCTGCCCGTGACGCCGGACGTCGAGAAGGGCGGCGTGCGGCTGGACGGCGCGCTGCCGGCGGATCTCGGCACCGTCGCCAACACGACACTCCAGGGCCGCTGGGGGTTTGACGGCTTTTCGGGCCCGCGCTTGCCGGTGCAGCTCGATGCGATGGGCGCGTGGCACGCGACGCCCGACAGCAAGGTGGTGGTCGGCCGCGACCATCCGCTGGTGCTCCGCGGCGGCGCCGCCTTTTGCGTGAGCCAGATCGCGCTGAGCGACGCAAGCGGCACCCGCACGCCGGTGCCGTTCAAGGTCACCGGCCAGGACGAACTGACCATCACCCTGCCACTCAAGGACGTGAAGCCGGGATCCCTCACCCTCAACATCGCCCGCTTCGGCACCGCCCCGCCCGACACGATTCCGCTCACCGCCCGGCTGGAGGCGAGCCGGCTGGATCGCTTCCTCGCCTTTGAAGGCGATCGCGACGGCGTGCTGGAGGGCGCTCGGCTGGACCAGGTGACGGGACTCGACTGGAAGGGCCTGCACTTCACCGCGGGTACGCTCTCGCGCGGCAGCGAGGGCGACCGGCTGGCGATGACCGCAGAGTCCGCCGTCCCCGCCGGCGATGGCGAGGCGATGATTCGGCTCCGCGACGGGCGAAGCGCCAAGCTTGCGGTGCGCGCGGCGCCCCCCCGCCCCGTCGCCACGGTGTTGAGCCGGGCTGCCGTGTCCCAGCCGGCGAAGGACGGCCTCGCGATCTCGCTGCCGGAGGGCGTATTGCCCGCCGACGCTGCCATCGACTTCTCCTTCCGCGTGACGCGCGGGTCGCTGGGCGACCAGGGCCTGGTAGAGATCACCGGCAGCGACGGACCTGTCGCCAAGCTCCACTTCGCCGATGGCGGCCTGCAGCGCATCGGCAAGGACGTGGTGGTGGCCCATTTCGCGCCGCGTGCGCTGCTCGGGCCCGGGATTGCGGGGCCGCTGCGCTTCCGGCTGGTGCAGGATGGCGCGATCGGCGACTGGCAGCCGCTGGTCGCCGTGGCACGGCTGCCGGTGCTGAACGGGCTGACCTGCCCGGCCGAGGGCACTAGCTGCACGCTGGGCGGGCGCGATCTGTTCGTCGTCTCGGCGTTCAGCGGGAGCGCGGACTTCGCGCAGCCGACACCGGTGCCGCTCGGCTTCGTCGGCACCAGCCTCGCGCTGCCGAAACCGGCGAGCAAGACGCTCTACCTGCGTCTCCACGACGCGCCGGACAGCATCGCGAGCGTGTCGCTACCCGGCTGATCGCCCATCGGCCCGGAACCACCGCCGCGCGCGGATCGTTTTCGAACACAACAGGAACAAATGCGAGGCGATCATGGCAGACACGCTGCACAACCCGAAGCTCGACGCGCACCCCGGCTCGAACACCGAAAAGGATCCCGATGACTGGGTGTCCGGCGACGATCCGATGACCGGCGCTCAGGCCTCCTACTTGACCACCTTGCTCGAAGAAGCGGGCGAGCCGCCGATCGAGGGCACGCTGAACAAGGCGGAGGCCTCGAAGCGGATCGATGCGCTGAAGGAACAGCTCGGCCGCTGAACCCGCAGGCTCAGCCCGCCTTGGCGAGCGTGTCGAACGCCTTCAGCCGGGCGAGCAGCGCCGGCATCTGGTCGAGCGGCACCATGTTCGGGCCGTCGCTGGGCGCGGTGTCGGGATCCTGATGGGTCTCGATGAACACCGCCGCCACGCCTACCGCGATCGCGGCGCGGGCCAGCGCCGGCACGAATTCGCGCTGGCCGCCCGAGCTGGCGCCCTGCCCGCCCGGCTGCTGCACCGAGTGGGTGGCATCGAACATCACCGGGTATCCGGTCTCCGCCATGATCGGCAGCGCGCGCATGTCGCTCACCAGCGTGTTGTAGCCGAAGCTGGCGCCGCGCTCGCACAGGATCACATTCTCGTTGCCCGAAGAGGCAATCTTCCTGGCGACGTTCTTCATGTCCCAGGGGGCCAGGAACTGCCCCTTCTTCACGTTGATCGCGCGACCGGTATGCGCGGCGGCGACCAGCAGGTCGGTCTGGCGGCAGAGGAAGGCCGGAATCTGCAGCACGTCGACCACTTCGGCGACCGGCGCACACTGGCCGGCGTCGTGCACGTCGGTCAGCACCGGGCAGCCGAACGTCGCCTTGAGGTCGGCGAACACCTGCAGCGCCGCGTCCATGCCAATGCCGCGCGGTGCGTCGATCGAGGTGCGGTTGCCCTTGTCGAACGAGCTCTTGTAGATGAAGCCGATGCCTAGCGTGGCGCACAAGGTGGTCAGCGCCTCGGCCATTTCGAAGGCATGGTCGCGGCTCTCCATCGCACAGGGGCCGGCGACGAGCACGAACGGCTTGTCATTGGCGATCTCGACGCTACCAACCTTGACCGTCTTCATTGTCAAATCCTTCAAAACGCACCGCATTCGGCGAGGATCGCCTCGACGTCGCGGCCACGTGCCGCCGCCATGCGGATTCGCGCCTCGTTCGAGAGCACGTTCCACGCGGCGTCCTCGATCTCGGGCCACAGCGCCCGCGGCACCGCCACTATCCCATCCGCATCGGCAAATACCACATCGCCGTTCGCGATCGTGACGTCGCCCATCGTGATCGGGCGGTTCATCGCCTTGAGCGTGCCTTCGTACTTGATGTCGTCACAGGTCTGGCCGCGGGCATAGACCGGCAGGCCGAGCGCGCGGACATCGGCGGTATCCCGCGTAGCCCCGTCGATCACCGCCCCCACCGCGCCCGAACGGATCGCGAGATTGGCGTTGAGATCGCCGAAATAGGCATATTCGGGGACATCGGTGGCGACCATGATCACGTCGCCGGGCCGCACGAAGCGATAGGATTGCAGCGCACCGTAGATGCCGTGCCAGGGCCCGTCGGGCGAGCGGTCGGGCCGCTCGGCCAGCGCGGCGAGCTCGATCGTCTTGGCGCGGCCGAGGAACTTGCCCCCGCTGGTCGGGCGCAGCGCCTTGGGCAGCACCGCGCGGTGGCCGCGTTCCTTGAGGATATCGGACAGGACCGGCGAGGAGAGGTGCGGCAGCATCGCCCGGAAGCGGGTCACCTCGGCCTGGCGGAAGCCGGCGGCCACGGTTTCCGCGATGACGAGATCGTGGTGATGATTGATGTCGATCTGCTCGATCGGATCGAGGTCGAACAGGATCGGCCGGGTGCCGAAGCGGCGGGTGGCCGGCTCCTCGCCCGTGCGGCGGACCATGTAGAGACTCATCGCCTCGACGATCGTCTCGGGCAATTCCACGCTGTTGGGGATGCGGCCGCTGCCATAGGCCGGCACCTGCCCGTCCCAGCAATATTGCTTGGCGCGGGTGACGGCGACGAGGCTGTCCGCTTCCGGCTCCGCCAGCAGCCGCGCGATCGCACGGCCGATCGTCTCAGCAGTCACGAAGGGCGCGGTGCAGAGCAGCTGGATCCAGATGTCCGCGTCGGGGCGCTGCGCGCATTCCCAGGCGAACATGCCGTGGCCATCGGTGGCGTTGGTCGCCAGCGCGGCCGGGCGCTGCAGCCACGTCACCGGCAGGTCGCTGGCCATGTCGGCCATCGCCTTGCTCTCGGTGTCGAGGCACACCTCGGTGATCGCCGGGCAGTCCAGCGCCTGAAGCAGCTTGCGCTTGAACAGGTGTTCGCCGTCCAGGATGCGCGTGTTCTTGTCGGAAACGCGTTCACTATTGCCCTTGGCAGGCACGAAGGCGACGATCTTCAGAGGCTTAGCCATTCATCATGTCCTTGGCATGCAGCATGCCGTGCAAACGTCCCTCGCCGTCGACCACGGGCAGAACCAGCAACCCGCCGTCATGCTCGCGCACGCGGAGCAGGGCGTCGCCCAAGGTGGCGGCGACGTCGATCACTTGCGGATGCGGCTGCATCAGCAAGGCGGCGGGGGTGTCGTAGACCTCGCGGCGCGACTGGAAGTGTCGGCGGACATCGCCGTCGACCACCAGCCCGAGCAGGCGCTGATCGGCATCGACGACGCAGGCCGCGCCCATCCGCCCCGCCGACATCGTCGCGAGCAGGTCGACGACGGGAGTCTCGGGTCCGACCATCGGCAGTTCGTCGCCGGTGCGCATCAGCGTACGCAGCGGAATCGAATGGCGCCCCAACAGCCCGGCGGGGTGATGGCGCAGAAAGTCGGCCCGGCTGAAACCGCGGCTACGGCTGACCGCCACCGCCAGCGCATCGCCGATCGCGAGCTGGAGCGTCGTGCTGCAGGTCGGCGCCATGCCGATATGATCGGCCTCGCCCGCCGTGATCGCGGGGATGACGATATCGACCGCGCGCCCGAGCGGCGAATCGATCCGCCCGACCACGCCGATCAGCAGGCAGGCGCGCGCCTTGAGCAGCGGCAGGATGCGCAGGATCTCGTCGGTGGTGCCGCTGTTCGAGAAGAGCAGCACGATCTTGCCGTCCTGCACCGCGCCCAGATCGCCATGGGCGGCTTCACCCGCGTTTAGCGTGAAGGCGGGCATCCCCAGGCTCGAAAAGGTCGCCGCGACCTTGGCGGCGATCAGGCCGGACTTGCCCATGCCCAGGCAGACCAACGGCCCCGGCTGGCCCGCGATCGCGGCGATGGCGTCGGCGAGCGACGGCGGCAGCACCGCTTCGAACGCCTGCAGCGCACGACGCTCTGCGGCAATCACCTCACCGGCCCAGGCGAGCGCACTACCGGGCGCAGAATCGAGGACGCGGGCGATGGCTCCCATCTTCATGCTGCCAGCTCCTCGGGCGCAGCGTAGCGTTCCAGCAGTCGGAGGCTTTCCGGCCACCGCGCAGGGTCGAGCGGCGACGTTGCGCGCGCAATGATGCCGGCACCGTCCAGCGCCGGATCGGTGGGGTGCAGTGCCTGCTCGGCATAATGATAGCCGAACCAGCGGCGCGCAGCGCTGGTGTCGGGCCGCGCGGCGGTGCCGGCCGCGACCGCGGCGAAGAATCGGGGCAGGTCCTGTTCCATATGCAGCCAGGGTGCGCTTTCGAACCGCGACAGCCGCGCCATCGGGGTACCGAAGGCGGCGGCAATCCCGAACGTCTTCGAATCTCCCAGCAGCGCGCCGTCGGCGTGGCGCAGCAATGCCAGGGTGGGCGGAAGGGCGAGCGTCGTCGGATCGGCTAGGATCGGTGTGCCGAGCGCCGCGACCGCCGCGTGCAGTGCCACGCGGTCGGCATGCAGCGCGTTGAGCGGGTGATCGGTCACCACCAGCGTCACCCCCGCGGCGTCTGCAAGCGCGGCGGCGTGCGCGACCAGCGCCTCGTCGCTCAGACTGGCGGGGCGATGTTGGCGGTAGAAATTCTCCGCATGGGCATATTCGAGCGGCAGCAGCACCACCGGACGATCAAGCGGTACCCCATAGGCGCGATACACGGCGGCCCGGTCGGGCACCACCGTGGCCCAATGTGCCTGCATGTCCTCCCAGAAGGGTGCGATCATCGCCTCCAGCCGAACTGCATCGGCGGGGGACAGCGTCGGCATGCGGCCCTGGACGAACGGCGCATCGGTGAAATGGACCATGTTCGTCCGTGCGCCCAGATCAAAGGGGGCGATCACCGCCTCCATCACATGGCGGACGATTCCGGGAAACTGGCGCGGCGTATCAAGGTCGGCGCTGCGGCACAGCACCAGATCGGGCGCCAGCGTGCGGACGAACGCGATCACCGCGCCCGGCTCGGTCGGGGCACTGCGCAGGCTGGGGTGATCGGAATCGTCGACGATCGACCATTGCACGCGATCGAGATCGGCGCAGCGCTGCAGCTGGTCGGGGCCGATGCCGGTATTCTGCCAGGGTGCCGGCGCCAGTACATGCACGTCGGCCACGGGTGCGACACGGCGGATCAGCGGCTCGATAACCTGATCGAACCACCACGGCGTCACCGCCGGAAGATAGAAGAGGATCCTCACCGGAATCTGCCCAGGACCAGCATCGGCCCGGCGCCGCTCCGACGAATGATGCGTTCTGCCAAGGCCTGCTCCGCTGCGCGCAGGGGACTCCAAACACGTCCCCGTCCGTCTCTTATAGAAACAGCGGGGCCGCCATCGGCGCGGGCGCTAGGAAAAACTTGCCTAGTACCCCCTCGCTTCGGAACCCCGGCGCGGCCGACAGGTTTGGCGGGCATTCCCCCGATACCGGTTCCGGAGCACGCCATGGCCGACCCGCAACGATCCTCGCGCATGCTCACCATCCTGGCAGTGGTCCTCGCGCTGGTGGGGCTGGCGATCGGCGGCGGCGGCTTGTGGCTCGCCCTGCTGGGGGGCTCGCTCTATTATCTGCTCGCCGGCGTCGCGCTGATCGTGAGCGGCTGGCTACTCCATCGCCGCAACCCTGCCGCGCTGCTGCTCTACGCGGCGCTGCTGGTTGCGACGATGGTCTGGGCGGTCGCCGAAGCCGGATGGGATTTCTGGGCGCTGGCGCCGCGCGGCGACATCCTCGTGCCGCTCGGCATCGTGCTGGCGCTCCCCGCGGTGGTGCGCCGCCTCGGCTCGCCGCGCTGGCCGGGCCGCGCCTGGCCGCTGGTCGGCAGCCTCGGGATCGCGGCGCTGGTGCTGCTCGCCACTGCCTTCACCAACCCGCACGATCTCAGCGGCGAACTGCCGGGCGCCCGTGGCATCGCGCCCGCAAGCGTGCTGGGCGGCACCCCCAAGGAGGACTGGGACGCCTATGGCCGCTCGTGGCGCGGCGATCGCTGGTCGCCGATCGACCAGATCACGCCCGCCAACGTCGCCAAGCTCGAAAAGGCATGGGAATTCCACACCGGCGACCTCAAGACCGGCACCGATCCCGATGAGTTCACCTATGAGGTGACGCCGATCAAGGTGGGCGACCGCGTCTATCTCTGCTCGCCCCACAACATCGTCTTCGCGCTCGATGCCGAGACGGGCAAGCAGGTCTGGCGCTACGACCCGCAAATCCGCGCCTCGCAGGACATGCAGCACCTCACCTGCCGCGGTGTTTCCTACCACAGCAACGGCGCCGCCCCCGGCACGGGTGGCCTCTGCGCCAACCGGATCATCATGGGCACCAACGACGCCCGGCTGATCGCACTGGATGCGGCGAGCGGCCGCCCCTGCCCCGGCTTCGGGACCAACGGCCAGGTCGATGTCTGGCCCGGTCTCCCGGGCCAGCAGCGCGGCTGGTGGCAGATCACCTCGCCGCCCGTCATCCTCGGCAACCTCGCGATCTTCGGCGGCGCGGTCTATGACAACAAGACGACCTTCATGCCCTCGGGCGTGGTACGCGCCTATGACGTGAACACCGGCCGGGCCGTCTGGGCGTTCGATCCCGCCAATCCCAACGACACCACCCCCAAGGCCGCCGGCGCCGGGCGCTACACCCCCTCCAGCCCGAACAGCTGGACGATCGCCGCTGCCGATCCGGCGCTGGGCCTGGTCTATATCCCCACCGGCATGGCGGCGATCGACCAATGGGGCGGCCGCCGCACGCCGGAGACCGAACGCTTCGCCACCTCGGTGATCGCGCTGGAGGCGGCGACCGGCAAGGTCCGCTGGCGCTTCCAGACGGTCCATCACGACCTGTGGGACATGGACGTCCCCGCCCAGCCGGCTCTGGTGGACCTCGACCTGCCGGGCCGCGGGCGAGTCCCCGCGCTGGTCCAGTCGACCAAGACGGGCAATCTGTTCGTGCTCGATCGGCGCACCGGCCAGCCGGTGATCCCGGTGCGCGAAATCCCCGTGCCGCAGGGTGCCGCACCCGGCGATCGCACCTCCCCCACCCAGCCCGAATCCGCGCTGAGCCTGATGGCGAAGACCCGCGTGACCGATGCGGACATGTGGGGTGCCACGATGTTCGACCAGCTTGCCTGCCGCATCAAGTTCAAGCGGCTTCGCTATGAAGGGCCCTACACCCCGCCCTCGCAGCAGGGCACGCTGGTCTTCCCCGGCAATTTCGGGGTGATGGACTGGGGCGGGATGGCGATCGATCCGGTGCGGATGATCGCCTTCGCCCACCCCAATTACATGGCGTTCGTCGATCGGCTGGTGCCGCGCAAGGAATCGGACGCCGCCGATCCCAAGCTGCGCGGACCGGCCGGCGGCTCGGACTTCAGCGGATCGGACATCAAGGGTTTCAACCCGAACACCGGCGCCCCCTTCGCCGTCGCACTCAATCCGTTCCTCTCGGCGCTCGGCCTGCCCTGCCAGGCGCCGCCCTGGGGTTATGTCGCCGGCATCGACCTCGTCAGTGGCAAGAAGGTCTGGCAGCACCGCAACGGCACCTCACGCGACCAGACGCCGGTACCGCTGCCCTTCAAGCTGGGCGTCCCCTCGCTGGGCGGGCCGATGCTGACCGCAGGCGGCGTGGCGTTCATGGGATCGGCGCTCGATTACTATCTGCGCGCCTACGACGTCACCACGGGCAAGGTGCTGTGGCGCGGCCGGCTGCCCGCCGGCGGCCAGGCGACGCCGATGAGCTACTGGTCCGCCCGGAGCCAGCGCCAGTTCGTGGTGATCGCGGCCGGGGGCCACGGGTCGCTGGGGACGAAGCGCGGCGATTCGATCATCGCCTATGCATTGCCGCGTGCCGCACCGTGAACGTGAGGATCGTTACGGCCTAGGTATTGATCCAGGATATAGGTTTGACTTTCAAGGTGAAATACTTGCCTGCTTCGGTGCGGGCAGCAGCGGCCCGTGTAGCGGGGACCGTGCCACGTGCGACGTTCGCTGATCCTGATGGGTCTTACCGGCATGGTGCCGATCGTCGTGCTCGGGGCTGCCTATGGCGCGGTGACGCTTCGCGAACGGCACATTGCCCTTGATCGTCAGGCGACGCTCGCCAGTCGATCGACGGCGCGGATCGTCGGCCGGGAGGTCGCCGCCACCCTCGATGCGGTGAAGATGATCAGCCGCTCGCCATCGCTGGACGGCAGCATCGATCGCGCGCGTTTCACGCTGCTCGGCATGCGGTTGCTGGAAGACCATCCCGATTGGGCGGCGCTGAGCGTTGCGGATACCGACGGTAACCGGCTGCTCGACATTCCCCGGCCGATCGGTGGCCGGCTCGGCAGGGTGGTCGATCCCACCAGCCTCGCGGTCGCGGTGCGGACCCGCCGGCCGCAAGTGGGCCCGGTGCTCCGCGGGCCGGGTGGGTCGATGGCTTTCGCGGTCCGCGCCCCGGTGCTGTACCATGGCGCTGCCCGCTATCTGGTTTCCGCAATAGTCCCGGCCCGCGCGATGCAGCGCCTGCTCCTCGACGAGGAGGTGCCGGGCGACTGGCATCTACGCCTGGTCGACGCGCGCGGCACGGTGATCGCGGAATCGGGCACCGTGCCGCAGGATGCGGCGCAGACCGTGGTGACCCCCATCCCGGAAGCCGGCTGGCGCGCGGAAGTCGCCGTGCCGAAGGGCAGCTTCACCGCGCTTACCCGACAGACACGGCTCGTGCTGATCGGTGGCGGGCTCCTCGCCCTGGCGCTGTTCGCAGCCCTGGGCTTGGCCTTCTTCCTCGAGCTGCGCCGCTTCCGGCGGCGGCAGGCCGCGACACTCCAGGCGCAGCGGCTCGAAGCGCTGGGGCGGCTCACCGGCGGCGTGGCGCACGATCTCAACAACCTGCTGACGCCGATCCTCGGCGGGCTCGATCTGCTACGGGCGCGGATGGGAGAGGACGCCAAGGCACGCCGCTATATCGACAGCGCCACCCAGAGCGCCGAGCGCGCCCGCAGCCTGGTCGCGCGGCTGCTCGCCTATGCGAAGCGCCAGACGCTGATGCCGGAGGCAATCCGGGTGCCGGCCATGCTCGAAGATCTTCAGGAACTGCTGCAACGATCGGTAGGCCCGACGATCGCCTGCACGGTTCACTGCGTGCAGGATCTGCCCGCCGTGCGCGCCGATCGCAACCAGCTGGAGCTCGCGGTCCTGAACCTGGTGATCAACGCCCGCGACGCGATCAAGACCAAGGGACGGATCAGCGGCACCATCGTGATCTCCGCACGGCCACCGCGCCGCGAGGAGCTGCGCGGGCTGGCGCGCGGCGCGTATCTGGCGCTGGCGGTGCACGATGATGGCTCGGGCATGGACGCGGCCACGCTTCGCCGGGCGATGGAGCCGTTCTTCACCACCAAGACCGGGGACCGCGGGACCGGCCTCGGCCTGTCGATGGTCCATGGCTTTGCCGAGCAATCCGCAGGGCGGCTGTTACTGGAAAGTGCGCCGGGCCAAGGCACCAGCGCGACGTTGCTTCTGCCGGCGACCGACATGCCCGCTCCGCTGGCCGACACGGCGAGGGGCCGCCCTACCCGCACCGCCAGCATCCTCCTGGTCGACGACGATCCCGCCGTGCGCGAGGCCGCAGCAGAAGTATTGCGCGCGCACGGCCATGCGGTGACCGAGGCGGAATCGCTGAGCCAGGGCATGGCGGCGCTTGCCGACGCACCCGCGACCGCGCTGGTGATCACCGATTACATGATGCCGGGCGGCACCGGCGGCGAGTTCATCCAGCGTGCCCGGGGCGCGGGGCTGCCGCAGCCCTTCCTGCTACTCACCGGCTATACGGACACGGCAGAGGACCTGCCGGGCGACGTGCCGCAACTGCGCAAGCCGTTCCGGGAACGCGAGTTGCTGGACGCGGTCGACGCGCTGCTCAACTGAGGCCCGTTACATCTCGCCGGGCGCCGGCATCCACGCCGGGTCGAAGCGAACCTTGCGCGGTGGTACCGGCGAGATACGGCGCAGCCGCTCCACATCGGAAAGGACCACGCGCTGGCCCTGACGCGCGATCAGCCCTTCGCGTTCGAGCATCCGCATCGTGCGGTTAACGTGGACCGCGGTCAGACCGAGCACATCACCCAGCAGTTCCTGCGTCAAGGGCATGTCAAATCTGCCCTCCTCCACCGCACCGATCTTGGCGAGCCGGTCGTGCAGGTCGAGCAGCAGCTGTATCAGCCGCTCGCGCGCAGAGGATTTGCCAAGCGCGGCGACAATATCCATCAGCGCCAGCCGCTCGATCTGCACCGACATGAAGAACAACGGCCCCATCCGCGGATGGGAGATCAGCAGCTCGCGCAGGTGCGAGAATGACAACGTTGCCACACGACAATCGGTAACCGCGGTAAGCGTGTCGGCGGCGGTATCGAGCACCATGCTCGGTGTGCCCATCATGTCCCCGGTGATATGCACTTTCACGATCTGGCGTTGCCCGTTGGGCAGGCGGATGGCCGAAGTCGCCCAGCCTTCGAGCAGCAGATAGATGGCCTCCACGGGCTGGCGTTCACGACGAATGATGCTCCGCTGCCGATACAACACGGCGGATTCACCAAGCCCGCGCAGCAACGCCGCCTCGGCGTCGGTCATCGAGGCCTGCTCGTTGAATCGCGTCAACGGGTACGTCGGCACGCCGGATTCCTCCCCTTCTGTGATGGTGTCGCCAAGACGGATCGGCGCTTGGCAAGCGATGGCCCCGCCCGCCATCGCTGGGTAGCTGCGTCGCGCCCCACTGACAATTGCACCCGAGGGCGTAAATTCACTTAACCTATTATATGGGTTCGCTTTCTAGACCCTAGGGCGAAACGCAGCGCAGCCTTGCGCGCGTTGCACGGCACTCGGGTCAGTGGCCCTTGCGCGGCACCAAGTGGAGCAAACCGACGACGACGCCCCCGACCACCAGTCCGACGAGCGCCGAGCCGAGCGCGTAGACCAGCCAGGCGACGATGCCCCCCAGCATGCCTGTCGCCGCACCGGCCAGCGCGGCACCGTGGTGCAGCGCGTGCGGCAGCCCGCTTGCCCCGAATTCCTCCATCCCGTGCAGCAGGATGCCGCCCCCGACCCACACCATCGCCGCGACGCCGATGTGGCTCAGCGCGCTGAGCAGCAACGGCATCGCGCGCACCAGGCCGCGTCCGACCGCAGCCATCGGGCCGCGCGCTTCACCACGGCTGAGGTGGAGCCCGATATCGTCCATCTTCACGAGCAGCGCGACGACGCCGTACACGCCAATGGTGATCGCCAGCGCGACCAGAACCAACGCGCCAGCCCGCGTCACGAACGCCATATCGGCGGGGAGTTGTGCCAGCGCGATCACCATGATCTCGGCCGACAGGATCAGATCGGTGCGGATGGCGCCAACGACCTGGCGCTTCTCCAGTGCCTTGACATCGCTGATCGCGGCGACCGCTTCCTCGGCATGGCTGCCGGTCAGCGCCTCGAGGATCTTCTCCGCCGCCTCGAAGCACAGATAGGTGCCGCCGAGCATCAGGATCGGGGTCAGCGCCCAAGGCGCGAAGGCGCTGAGCAGCAGCGCCAGCGGCAGGATGAGCAGCAGCTTGTTGGCAATCGAACCGAGCGCGATCTTGCCGATGATCGGCAGTTCGCGATCGGGCGTGAGGCCCACCACGTAGCGCGGCGTGACTGCGGTATCGTCGATCACGACACCTGCCGCCTTGGCACCGGCCTTGCCCGCCGCCCCTGCAACGTCATCCAGCGACGCCGCTGCCAGCTTCGCCAGCGCGGCGATATCGTCCAGCAATGCAACCAGGCCACCCGCCATGCAAAATCCCCCATCCGGTTAGGCCGCGCTAGCCGAGATGAAGCGAAAATGCACGTGGGCGGCCGATGGCTCCGCTCAATCGGGCAGATCGATCGCCTTGGCGAGCTTGAATTGCACGGAGGCGCCCGGCGCGCCCGACCCCGGCTGCCCGCCGCCTACGGTGACGCGATAGGTGCCGGCGAGCAGGCGATGCCGCCCCTCCACCGTCACCATGCTGAGGTCGCGCTGCGAGAGCGTGAAGCGCAGCTTCTGCGCCTCGCCGGCCTTCAGCGACACCCGCTGGAAGCCGCGCAGGGCGATGCGCGGCGCACCGGGATCCTCGGGGAAGTTGAGATAAAGCTGGGCCACCTCGTCACTTGCGCGGGTACCGGTGTTGCGCACCTCGGCGGTGACGGTGAGCCCTGCGCCCGCCCCGCCCTCGGTGCGGTCCACGACCGGCGTGCCATAAGCGAAGCTTGTGTAGCTGAGGCCGTGGCCGAACGGATAGACCGGCGTGCCGGTGAAGTAGCGATAGGTCCGCCCCCGCATGCCGTAATCGCCGAACGGCGGGAGATCGTCGACGCTGCGGTAAAAGGTGAGCGGCAGGCGCCCCGAGGGGCTGGTCTTGCCCGACAGGATATTGGCGATGGCGGTGCCCCCCTGCTCGCCCGGGTACCAGGCCTCCAGGATCGCGGCGGCATGGTCCTTGGCCCAGCTGAGGTTGATCGGGCTGCCGTTCATCGCCACCACCACCAGCGGCTTGCCGGTGGCCTTTGCCGCTTCCAGCAGCGCCTGCTGATCGGGCAGCAGATCGAGGCTGGTCTTGTCGCCGCCCTTGAAGCCGGGGATCTGCAGCGGCGATTCCTCGGCCTCGAGGTCGGAGGTGATGCCCACGACCGCGACGAGGACATCCGCATTGGCGGCAGCGGCCTTCATCTCCGCGATAGGATCGGCGCTGATCCGCTTCCAGACTAGATTGATGCCGGAAAGGACGTGCTCGTCGGTGCGGATCTCGATCGGATAGCGCTTGCCGCGAACCAGCTGCACCTCGCGCATCGTCGGCAGCGTGCCCCAGCCGCCCTTGCTCAGATCGACGAACGGCTTGCCCTCGAAGGTCATCCCGCCGCCAAAACCGGTCAGGCCCAGCCGATAGGTGCCGGTTTCGGGCGGCACCAGAAAGCCGGTCCAGACGGTGCGATGATGGTCGGAAACCTGCGCCAGATCGAGGCTGCGGGCAGAGACGTCCGCCTCGACCCGGGTAACGACCGGCGTAGGGGCAAATTGCATTTTTGCCGTGGCATCACGGAAGGTGCCGGGCGCAAATTCGGCGGGCGGCGGCGATACCGGGTTGAAATAGCGCGCGAGCAGCCCGGGTTTGCCATCCGGCGTGCGCAGCGCCGAGCCCGGCACCGGATCGCCATCGGTGACCGAGGATCCGAACGGTGCATAGCGGACCTCCGCCTTGGGGAAGGCGCGGCGCAGGCCTTCGATAACCGAGATCGGCGTGCCCGATTGCGGCGAGGAATAATTGCCCCGCAACACCCGCGTCGCGTCTCCCAGCGGGCCGATCACCGCGATGCGGCTACCGGGCTTCAGCGGCAGCAGGCCGTCATTCTTGAGCAGCACCAGGCTCTTCTCGGCGGCGTCGAGCGCCAGCGCACGATGCGCGGGCGCGCCGACATCGCTGCGCTTGCCATTCGTGGCGCGTATCCCGGGCAGGTCGCCGTTGCGCAGCCGCGCGGAGAAGAGGCGCACCAGCGTCCGGTCGATCTCGCTTTGGGTGATCAGGCCCTTGGCCAGCGCCTCGCGGTAGCGCTCGCCCAGCCCCGCCGTGTCGGTCAGCGTCTGGGTGTGGCATTCATTGTCGACACCGGCCCGGATCGCCGCGGCGACCGCGGTCGCGCCGTCGGGTGCATAATGATGGTTGTCGCTGATGTCCTTCACCGCATCGCAGTCCGAGACGACATAGCCCTTGAAGCCCCAGGCGCCGCGGAGATGGTCCTTGAGCAGCTCGTCGCTCGCGCAGGCAGGCTGGCCGTCGATGCGGTTATAGGCGCACATCACCGATCCCGCCTTGCCCTCGACGATCGCCGCGCGGAATGCCGGGAGGTAGGTATCCTCCAGATCGTGTCGCGATACGAACACGTTGGCGGCGTGGCGGGTCGATTCCGGCCCGCTATGCACGGCGAAGTGCTTGGGCGTGGCGATCACGTTCGGCAGGTCCGGATTGGAGCCCTGCATGCCCTGAACGAAGGCCACCCCCATTCGTGCGGTGAGGAACGGGTCCTCGCCATAGGTCTCCTGCCCCCGCCCCCAGCGCGGATCACGGAAGATGTTGATGTTGGGCGACCAGGTATCGAGCCCGATGCCGATCCGCCCCAGCCGCCCGGTCTCGCGCGCCAGCGCGTGCAGGCCCTGCACCTCGCTGCTGATCGCCGCGGCGACGTCGTGTACGAGCGGCGCGTCGAAGCTCGCGGCAAGACCGATCGGCTCGGGGAAGTTGGTGGTCGGCACCGTGCCGAGCGCGCCGTGGAGCGATTCGGTCCACCAATTGTAGCGGGGGATGTTCAGCCGTGGGATCGCCGGCGCGACGTTGAGCAGCTGGCCGATCTTTTCCTCGCGGGTGAGCTGCGCAACGATGGCGGCAGCCTTGGCATCGGCATCGGCGCGCGGATCGGCCGCGCTCTGGGCCCAGGCGGGCAGCGGCAGAAGCGCGGCACTCAGCAGCGCGGCACGAAGGGTGCGGTGCATCTCTCTCTCCCTGGGATCCGCTCGGACCGCCGTCGCAGCGCCGCCACCCCTCTACACGGAGTAGCCACGCGCGTCGGTCGGTCAGGGTGGACCGATTATCGTGTTATCTCGTACGCAACGTGGGCGACGTTAGCGCTATCATCGCTGTTTTTGTAGGGCTAATTTACGTGGTGCCGGTGCCGAAAATGCGATCGCCGGCGTCGCCCAGGCCGGGCACGATATAGCCATGGTCATTGAGCGCAGCATCGGCTCCGGCTGCCCAGATCGGCACGTCGGGATGGGCGGTGCGTACCGCCCGTACACCCGGTGCCGCCGCGAGCAGGCAGACGAACCGCACGGCGCGCGCACCTTCCCGCTTCAGCCGGTCGAGCGCGGCGATCGCGCTGTGCCCCGTTGCCAGCATCGGATCGACCAGGACGACGAGGCGATCGGCCAGATCGGCCGGCGCGTTGAAATAATATTCAACCGCGTCGAGCGTCTGCGGATCGCGATACATCCCCAGATGCGCGACGGATGCTTCGGGCAGCAGATCGACCAGCCCTTCCGCCATTCCCAACCCGGCCCGCAGCACGGGGGCGATCACCGGCGGCGGCCCCTCCAGCAAGGGCGATTCCATTCCGGCCACCGGCGTCTCGATCCGGGCATTTCGCAGGGGAAGGTCGGCGAGTGCAGCGGCGCCCAGCAGCATAGTAATTGCCCGCAGTTCCGATCGGAACCGCTCGGGGGGCGTGGTGCGGTCGCGTAAACGGGTCAGGCGATGCTGCACCAGCGGATGGGCGACGATCGTCAGCCCTTCGAGTTCGTGGTCAGGAGCGGCCATCCCTCTCTCGTGCAGGATGGGAACAGCCTGTGCAAGCTACGCCGACCCGGCGCACGGTTACGCTTCCTTTACCAGGACGGGCGCAAGGAGCGACGCTCGCTAGACTATGCCTGCTTCCGCCAGCAGCGACGGGATCTGCTTCCCGAGCGCGAAATAGCCTTTGCCGCAGTGTGGCCAGGCGCGTGCGTCCCACAGTCGCTGGTGCTCGGCAAGAGTCAGCCCCTTTGGGAGCACCGCAGCAGCGAGCGCATCCGCCACGGTGCCCACGGTAGCGTAGCCGGTCAGGATCTGGCGAACCCCCTGTTCTCGTGCGAGATCGAACACGCCGTCGAGATCGTTGAACCAAGCGGCCGGAACACGCCAATGACTGGCTGCCCGCTGGAGGCCATCGGCGACGGCGGCAATATCGCCGGGACCTCGGCAATGGGATCGGCAGGCAACGACGTGGCGAACGTCGATCTGCGCAAGGGCGTGCTCCGTCTCCAGGGAGAGGTCTTCCGGCGTGAGCAGGATCAGGGTCGGCGCGCCGGAGGTCGGCATGGCCGCCGTCCGCAGCGGTTCGCGCGAAGCCGATGATGTTTCACGTGGAACAGCCGCGTTCCGCGCCAATCCGTCCGGACGATACCGACCGCCGGTGCGCTCGCGAATGCGATCTGGATCCGCGAGATAGGGCTTGCGGTTGGTGTGCAAGCCCGCAACCCATCGCCAGGACAGCGTGTTTGACGCCGCATCGGCATCGACGAAATGGTCGAAGGTAAAGGCAGCCCCGAGCTCCCAGGGAAGCCCAAGCGTAAAGATCCAGATCGAGGCGAACTGCATCCGCGCCCAGTTGTGGAGATAGCCCGTTTCCAGAAGCTCACGGACCCAGCCGTCAAAGGCATCAATCCCGGTGCGACCGTCGATCGCCGCCTCATAGCCCTCCGGCATGCCGCGGGCATCCCACGCGGCGCAGGCCCCACGCCACTGGCGCCAGATCGCCGGATGCTGCTCGAGCCACCCCTTCCAATAGGTGCGCCAAAAGAGCTCGGCCAGGAACTTGGCAGCCGCGTGCACGCCGTGACGAGCAACGACTGCGCGAGCGACTTCCTCCTCGCTGACCAACCGGCGCCGCAAGGCAGCGGAAAGCCGAGACACGGCATGGTGGCGTCCCGGCCCCTGATCCTCGTTGCGATGCTCAGTATAGGCCGCCCCGGCATGCGGCAGGAAGGCCGAAAGCCGGGCCTCGGCGGTGGAACGCGACAGGGGAAAGTCGAAGGACAGGATCGGCCCACGGCCCGGCGCAGAGAGCAGCATGCCGTCATGCTGCCATGCCCAGCGAAAAGGTCAAACCTGCCACTAAGGGCAGCGCAGTCGGATCAGATCCGCTCCCCGCTCAGCCGCTGGCAGAGCATGTCGAGCTGGTCGAGCGTCGAGTAGCTCACCTGCAGCGTGCCCCCCTTCTCGGCATGGGCGATGCGGACGTTGAGACCCAGAACGTCTCCCAGATGGCGCTCCAGCGCGGCAATATCGGGATCGCGCTCGCTGCTCGCCACGCTCGCCTTGCGCTTCGGTGCAGGCTTGGCAGTGCGGGCAAGCTTCTCCGCGTCGCGTACCGAGAGGCCCTTGGCGACGACTTCACGCGCCAGCTTCTCCGGATCGGGCGCACCGATCAGCGCGCGGGCGTGGCCCATTTCCAGCGAGCGATCGACCACCATCTCACGCACTGCTTGGGGCAGGTCGAGCAGGCGCAGCAAGTTGGCGATGTGACTGCGCGACTTGTGGACGATCTTGCCCAGCGCTTCCTGGGTATGGCCGAACTCGCGGATTAGGCGCGCATAGCCCTCAGCTTCTTCGATCGCGTTGAGGTCCTGGCGCTGGATGTTCTCGATCAGCGCGATCTCGAGCGTCTCGGCGTCGTTCAGCTCGCGAACGATCACCGGCACCTCGTGCAGCCGTGCCCGCTGTGCCGCGCGCCAGCGACGTTCGCCGGCGACGATCTGGAAGCTCTGGCCATGCGGACGCACGAAGATCGGCTGGATCAGCCCACGGGTACGGATCGACTCCGCCAGCGTATCCAGCGCCTCCTCGTCAAAGTGGCGACGCGGCTGGTTGGGATCGGCGACCAGCGAACTGATCGGCAGCATCCGCACGCCGGAAGCGCTGGTCGGATTGCCCTTGATCGGCTCTTCGGGGAGGCTGTCGCCCAGCAACGCGGATAGCCCGCGGCCGAGACCGGGGCGGGGTTTGCGGGCGGCGGCGGGGGAATCGGTCATGCGGCTTTCTGCAATTTGGGAAGACGGTCGATCACTTCGCGGGCGAGCGCGATATAGGCTTCGGAACCGGCGCAGCGATGGTCATAGATCAGCGCGGGCACGCCATGGCTCGGCGCTTCGGAAAGGCGAACGTTGCGAGGGATGACGGTGTCGAACACTACCCGCCCCAGCACCGCACGCACATCCTCGGAGACCTGATCGGTCAGCCGATTGCGACGATCGTACATGGTCAGCGCCACGCCGAGGATCGACAGGCCCGGATTGAATCGGCTTCGAATCCGCTCGACGGTGTTGAGCAGCTGGCTGAGGCCTTCGAGCGCGAAGAACTCGCATTGAAGCGGCACCAGCAGCGCATGGGCAGCGACCATGGCGTTGACGGTCAGCAGACCCAGGGATGGCGGACAATCGACCAGGATCACGTCCCAGCGCGCCGCGCGGTGGCGTTTGATCGCCGCATCGAGGCGGTGGGTGCGTGCATCGAACTCGATCAGCTCGATCTCGGCACCGGAGAGATCCTGCGTCGCCGGCACGACGTCGAGCCCGGGTACGTTGGTCGGCACCGCCACGTCCTCGAGGTTCGCGTCGGTAACGAGCAGGTCATAGCTCGAATGCTCACGATCCCCGCGACCGATGCCGAGGCCGGTCGACGCATTCCCCTGGGGATCGAAATCGATCAGCAAAACGCGCTTGCCCGTAGCGGCCAGCGCGGTGCCGACATTGATGGCAGTGGTGGTCTTGCCCACCCCGCCCTTCTGATTGGCGATCGTGATGGTGATCATCTGGCGCCTATCTGTGTTGCGACCACGATGCCCGAGTCCGGCTGCGTGATGCTGGGTTCCACGTGAAACCGACCTTGCCATTTCGCACGCGCGGCATCCACCTCCGATTGCGCGCTGCGGCCTTTGGGCAGCAACCAGACTGTGGACGAATCGGTGCAGTGAACTGTGGATAACATCAGCGCGCTCAGCTCGGCGACGGCACGCGCCGACACGACCGCAGCGGGTCGCGCCGGACGATAGGCCTCGACCTTGCTGCCGATGACCGTCACGCGCGCGGCGACGCCAAGCGCCTCAGCCGCTTCGCGCAGAAAAACGACGCGCTTGGCACGGGGCTCTACCAGAACAACCGGTCGCGCGGTGAGCAGCGCGACAACGAGACCGGGCAACCCTGCCCCGCTGCCGACGTCGAGCCAGCTGCCCTCCCCAGCCCCGTCGGACAAAGGCACCAGTTGCGCGGAGTCCGCCAGGTGCCTGCTCCACAGGGTATCGAGCGTTGATCGTGCGATCAGATTCTGGTGCTCTGCGCCGGCGACGAGGATTTCGCCAAATCGCCCGAGCATTGTTTCACGTGAAACACCATAGCGATCGCGCACCCAGGCACGTGCTTCTTCTTCGGTCATGCGACTACCTTTCGCGCGTGGAGCAGGATTGCCGAGAGCGCAGCCGGCGTGATCCCCCGAATCCGCGCAGCGGCACCCAGTGTTTCGGGCGCGGCTGCCGTCAATCGCTCTACCATCTCGTTCGACAACCCTGGAATGGACGCATAGTCCATGTCTCGCCGCAACCGTACCGCGTCGTTGGCACGGAGCTGCGCAACCTCGGCATCCTGCCGCTCGAGATAGGGCGCATATCGCGCATCCTCGACATATTCTGCGAGCAGCGCCGGATCGACCTCGGGCCCGGCATCGAGCACCTGCGCCAGCGTGACGCCCGGAAAGCGCAGCCATTCGCGTGCCGGTCGCCGGGCGCCATCCTGCGCCACGGGTGCCCCGCGCGCAGCTAGCTGGTGCGCGGTCCGTTCTATCGCAAAGGTGGCGTCAAGCTGCGCCCGCCCCTCGCGACGGGCTGCGAGGCGCTCGGTGCGCGCTGCCCCGAGCAATCCCAACGCTTCTCCGATCGGCCCCAGCCGCGTTTCCGCGTTGTCGGCCCGCAGGCGCAGACGGAATTCCGCACGCGCAGTGAGCATGCGATAGGGTTCGGTAACGCCTTGCAGCACGAGATCGTCGATCATCACGCCCAGATAGGACGTCGCCCGATCGAGCAGCAATGGCGCCGTGCCCAGCGCCACCGCGGCGGCGTTGGCGCCCGCAGCGAGCCCCTGCCCGCCCGCTTCTTCATAGCCCGTTGTACCGTTGATCTGCCCTGCGAAAAACAGCCCCGGAATCTGCGGCAGCGCCAGCGTGGAGTCGAGCGCCCGCGGATCGATATAGTCATACTCGACCGCATAGCCGGGGACGGTGATCTTCGCCGTCTCCAGTCCTGGAATGGAAGCGATCATCGCCATCTGCACATCGATGGGCAGCGAGGTGGAGAGGCCGTTCGGATAAATCCAGGGATCGTCCAGTGCTTCCGGTTCAAGGAAGATCTGGTGACCGTCGCGGTCGCCGAACCGGTGCACCTTGTCCTCGATCGAGGGACAATAGCGCGGACCCTGGGCCTCGATCGCGCCAGTGAACAGCGGCGAGCGATCTAGGCCGCTGCGGATCGCGTCATGCGTCGCTTGGGTTGTACGGGTGACGGCACAGTGTAGCTGCGGCAATGGGCGCGCCACCGTCATGGCAGACATCGTCCATGGTTCGACGTCGGAAGGTTGCTCCTCGGTACGCGCCCAGTCGATCGTCCGCCCGTCGAGACGCGGCGGCGTCCCCGTCTTGAGCCGCCCCATCGGCAGCGCCAATTCGCGCAGCTGCGCCGCCAGGCGAAGCGCAGACGCCTCCCCTACCCGTCCGCCCTCGAACCGCTCTTCGCCACGGAACAACCGGCCGCCCAAAAAGGTACCGGTTGCAAGAACCACCGCCGATGCTGCCAGAATGCTGCCGTCACGGAGCTGGACGCCGGCAATCCGGCCACCGTCCAGCACCAGCGCCTCGGCCTCGCCTTCGACCAGCGCCAACCCGTCCTGCGTCCGAAGCATTGCCTGGATCGCGGCAGCATAACGGATCCGGTCCGCCTGCACGCGCGGTCCCTGCACTGCTGTCCCCTTGGAGCGGTTGAGCATGCGGTAATGGATGCCGGCAGCATCAGCCGCGCGCGCCATCAGACCGTCGAGCGCGTCAATCTCGCGGACGAGGTGGCCTTTGCCCAGCCCGCCAATCGCCGGATTGCACGACATCGCACCAAGCTTGGCGAGATCGAAGCTGAGCAGCGCCGTGCGCGCGCCCCGGCGCGCAGCCGCGGCGGCCGCCTCGGTGCCGGCATGGCCGCCGCCGATCACGATCACATCGAATTGCATGGATCCGCTAAACGCCTTCGCGACGGGCTTGTCCAGTGGCGGTGCGGCAGAACGGGCCTGGCGCATGTTCCACGTGAAACACTTTATTTACCGATGCAGAATTTCCCGAACAACGCGTCGAGGACGTCCTCGACGCCAGCCCTCCCGGTAACTGCATCGAGCGACCGCCGAGCTGTCCGAAGTTCCTCGGCAAACAACAGCGCATCGTCGAGCGCCGATGCTCGCGCCAGTGCCTCCGCTGCCGCGACAAACAAGCCTCGTTGGCGTTCATTGAGCACCACCAGATCGGGTGGCGGCAACAGCGTCGCGGCGCGTTGCGCCAGTCGCTGCCAAAGCGCATCGACGCCCCTCCCCTCAGCTACGGACAGCGACAGCTGCTCCGCTCGCGCGGGACCGCGGCCCGGCGCATCCGCCCGCGCGTGGATCCAAATCGCACAGCCATGTTCGGGCGGGGGGTCATCACCCAACCAAAGCAGCAGGTCGGCCTCCGCCAGCGCATCGCGCGCCCGGGCAACACCGATCGCCTCGATCGGATCGTCGGTGTCGTCGGCCAGACCCGCGGTGTCGACCAAAAGCCAGGCGATACCCTCGCGCACCACCGGCACCTCGATCCGGTCGCGGGTGGTACCTGCAATCGGGGAGACGATCGCCGCCTCGCGCTCGGCAAGCGCATTGAACAGCGTCGACTTGCCTGCATTGGGGGGACCGCCGAGGACGATGCGCAGACCGTCGCGCAGCCGCTCCACCGGCGGTCGTGCTGCAACGGCCGAGATTTCCTGCGCGAGCGCTGCGGCGACAAGACGAAGCTCCGGCAACGGATCGGCACCCGCGACGTCCTCCTCGTCACCATGATCGAGCTCGGCCTCGATCCGCGCAGCGATACCGAGCACGCGGACGGTCCAGTCCTCCGCGTAGCGGCGTACCGCGCCGCCGGCGGTGCGGATGGCCGCGCGGCGCTGGGCCTCGGTCTCGGCCATCAGCAGGTCGCCGAGCCCTTCGGCCTCACTCAGATCCAGCCTACCGTTGAGCAAAGCCCGCCGGGTGAATTCACCGGCCTCCGCGGCCCGCAACCCTGCCATCCTGCCAAGCACAGCCTCAACCGCCCGAACGACGGCACGACCGCCATGCAGATGGAGTTCAGCAAGATCCTCGCCCGTCGCGGAGCGCGGGCCCGGGAAACACAGCACCAGTGCCTGATCCAGTGCTTCGCCGTCCGCGTCGCGCAGCGTTCGTACCGCTGCATGACGTGGCGCGGGCACATGCCCTGCCAGCTGCTGCACCGTGGCAAAAGCCCGGGTGCCGCTGATACGCACCACGGCGATGGCAGCGGGCGGCGCACCGCTGGAAACCGCGAAGATCGTGTCCATGCGCGTCGTCAGCTACCCGGCTTCTTGGTCGCCGCGTCGAACAGGCCGCGCCAGAAGTTCATGCCCGCCTCGCCCATCGGCGCCCAGCTGCGCATCATCTGCTCGAACCCTTCCGGCGTGCCGTGATTCTCGATCGCCTGTACCATCAGCTTCACGTAGCGATCGTGCACCGGCGTAAGGTCCGGCAGCCCCATGGCGCGGCGGGCTTCTTCCGGCGTACACTCGACTTCGACGTTGATCTTCATATGATCCCTTCCGCGCTTGAGCGCATCGCCGACCCCCTGCTAGGCCGTATTTCATGTATGCGCGCGACCATGCCCTGATCGCAACGCCCATCGGCCGGATCCGGATCGAAGGCGACGACCAACAATTGTACCGCATTCAGATCGGGGCGGAGGGGGACATCGCACCGGGCACCGCCGACGCCGTCCGTAGGGCCAGCGAACAGATCGAACAATGGTTCGCCGGCGCGCGGCGCGGCTTCGATCTTCCCCTGGCACGTCCTGCCACTGCGCGGGGTGCTATTCTTCGGGATGGCTTGATCGCCGTGCCGTTCGGCCAGACGATGAGCTATGGTGAATTGTCGCATGTACTTGGTTCCAGCGCACGGGCGATCGGACAGCTATGTGCCCGCAATCCCTTCCCGCTAGTCGTGCCCTGCCACCGCGTGCTGAACCAGAACGGCAGGCTGGGCGCCTATTCGGCCGGTGAAGGGCCGACCACCAAATCCTGGCTGCTCGATCACGAGCGGCGGTTAACCGGAGAGTATCTGCTATGAGCACCCTGACGATCGACGCGCTGGACGAGAGCGGCAGCTTCTCCGCCTATGTCGCGCGCCCCGAGGGCACACCCCGCGCTGCGGTTATCGTGATCCAGGAAATCTTCGGCGTGAACGAAGGCATCCGCAAGAAGTGCGATGGCTGGGCTACCAAGGGCTATCTCGCGATCGCGCCCGACCTGTTCTGGCGCCTGCAGCCGGGCATCGAACTCGATGCGGACGTGCCGGAGGAGATGCAGCAGGCACTCGACTGGATGGGCAAGTTCGACCAGGACAAGGGCGTGGCCGACATCGAATCGACTATCCAGGTCGCGCGTGCCGAACTGGGCGGCGGCAAGGTGGGTGCGGTGGGCTTCTGCCTCGGCGGCCGCCTCGCCTATATGACCGCGGCGCGCACCGACATCGACGCCAGCGTCGGCTATTATGCGGTCGGCATCGACGGGCTGCTCGGCGAGAAGCACGCGATTGCCAAGCCGCTGCTGCTGCATATTCCGGAGGCCGACCATTTCGTCTCGCCGGAAGTGCAGGCCAAGATGCACGAGGGGCTCGACGATCACCCCAAGGTCACGCTGTACGACTATCCGGGCGAGGACCATGGCTTTGCCGCCGAGATGGGCAAGCGCCGCTCGGAATCCTCCGCGCAGATGGCGGACAAACGCACGGAAGAATTCTTCGCCGCGCATCTCGGCTGAGGCACCCCCTCCCCTCCCTGCCGCGCAGGGAGGGGACCAGGGGCTCAGAACAGGCTGGTGATCCCCGGGGTGCCGGCAGTACCCACCCAGCCTTCGTAGATCATCTTGAACGCGACGAAGACGATCACCGCCAGGCCAAAATAGGCGATCCAGCGGTAGCGATCGATGAGCTTGGCGATCAGGTTCGCCGCGAGCCCCATCAGCGCGACCGACAGCAACAGACCCACGACGAGGATGCCGGGATGCTCGCGCGCGGCGCCGGCGACTGCCAGCACATTGTCGAGACTCATCGAGACGTCGGCAACGGCGACCGCCCAGGCGGCACCCGCGAAGCTGCGCGCGGCACGGACTCCCGAATGCTCGTCGCCCTCGATTTCCTCGGAGCCCGCGCTTTCGCCGCCATGGCGGATCTCGCGCCAGAACTTCCAGCTGACCCAGAGCAGCAGCAGCCCGCCCGCAAAGATCAGCCCGACGATCCCCATCAGCCAGCTGACGATCAACGCGAACGCGATGCGCAGCACCAGCGCCGCGCCGATGCCGATCAGGATCACCTTCTTGCGCTGCTCGGCCGGCAGCCCTGCCGCCAGCGCGCCGACGACGATCGCATTGTCGCCGGCCAGCACCAGGTCGATCATCAGCACCGAACCGAACGCTGCCAGCGCGGACGGATCGCCGAGATTGGAGAAATCGGCGACGATGTGCTGCCAGATGTCGAGCGGGGAGCCGACGCCCGCCGCGGCTGCGCTGAGAAGAAGATCGATCATGCCGAAACCCTAGCGCCCCCATTGGCGTACGCAACGCCTACGCGCGCGAGACGCCAGACGTTCCCTGCATTCAAACGCAAAAAGGCCGGGCACCACGGCCCGGCCTTTCCGAAATCACGAGCGAAAGCCGCTACGTTACTGGTTCATGCTGTCGAAGAAGTCTTCGTTGGTCTTCGAATCCTTCATCTTGTCGAGCAGGAATTCCATCGCGTCGACGGTGCCCATCTGCATCAGGATGCGGCGCAGCACCCACATCTTGGTGAGCTTGGCCTTCTCGACCAGCAGCTCTTCCTTGCGGGTACCCGACTTGCCGACGTCGAGCGCCGGGAAAATGCGCTTGTCCGCCACCTTGCGGTCGAGGACGATTTCCGAGTTGCCGGTGCCCTTGAACTCTTCGAAGATCACTTCGTCCATGCGGCTGCCGGTGTCGATCAGCGCGGTGGCGATGATCGAGAGCGAACCGCCTTCCTCGATGTTGCGCGCGGCACCGAAGAAGCGCTTCGGGCGCTGCAGGGCGTTGGCGTCGACACCGCCGGTCAGCACCTTGCCCGAGCTCGGCACCACGGTGTTGTAGGCGCGGCCGAGGCGGGTGATCGAGTCGAGCAGGATCACCACGTCCTTCTTGTGCTCGACCAGGCGCTTGGCCTTTTCGATCACCATCTCGGCGACCTGCACGTGGCGCGTCGCCGGTTCGTCGAAGGTCGAGCTGATCACTTCGCCCTTCACCGAACGCTGCATGTCGGTGACTTCTTCCGGGCGCTCGTCGATGAGAAGCACGATCAGGAAGACTTCGGGGTGGTTGTCGGTGATCGCCTTGGCGATGTTCTGGAGGAGAACCGTCTTACCGACGCGCGGCGGTGCCACGATCAGCGCGCGCTGGCCCTTGCCCTGCGGCGCGACGATGTCGATCACGCGGGCCGACTTGTCCTTGACCGTCGGGTCGAGCGTGTCGAGGCGCAGCTTCTGCTCGGGATAGAGCGGGGTGAGGTTGTCGAAGTTGACGCGGTGGCGCACCGCATCCGGATCGTCGAAATTGACCTTCACCAGCTTGGTGAGCGCGAAATAGCGTTCGCCGTCCTTCGGCCCGCGGATCTCGCCCTCGACAGTGTCGCCGGTGCGCAGGCCGAACTTCCGGACCTGATTGGGGCTGACATAGATGTCGTCGGGGCCGGCGAGATAGTTCGCCTCGGGCGAGCGCAGGAAGCCGAAGCCGTCGGGCAGCACTTCGATCGTGCCTTCGCCCATGATCTGGTCACCCTGTTCGGCCTGGGCCTTGAGGATGGCGAAAAGCAGGTCCTGCTTGCGCAGCGTCGACGCGCTCTCGACGCCCAATGCCTCGGCCATGGTGACCAGTTCGGCGGGGGCGGTTTTCTTGAGGTCCTTGAGATGCATGGAAGGTCCGGAAATTCTAAGGGGGAGAGCGTCGATCGGCGATAGGTACGCGCAGGAGTCGATGCTTGGAGGAAGGATGCACCGGGGTTCGGTACACGACTGCAAAATTAGGTAGCGGCTCCCCCCAAGTCAACTGCGATTCGGCGCAGATTTGCGGGTGCTGATCTCGGAAACGCCGCCTTCAATCGTCATCCCGGCGAAAGCCGGGATGACGGCCGATTGTTGAGTGAGCGTCAGAACGGCTTCACCTCGGCGAGGATGACGATGAAGACCAGTGCCAACGCCGGGACTTCGTTGAGGAAGCGCAGCGTGCGCGTGGCGATCGGCGCCTCGCCGCGTGCGAGTTTCTTGCCATAGCCTATCGCCCAGCCGTGATAGCCGCTGAGCAGCACCACGAGCAGCAGCTTGGCGTGGAGCCAGCCGATGCCCGCCTGCCCGTCGAAAAGCCCGATATTGGCCGACAGCGCCAGCCCCAGCACCCACACGATGACCATCGAGGGCGTGAGGATCATCCGCTTGAGCAGCGCCTCGCGCTTCGCCCAGGCGGCCGCCTCGGGCGTGCCGAGCGCCTCCTGGTGGTGGATGAGATAGCGCGGGAACAGGAACAGCCCCGCCATCCAGAAAATCACGAAGATGACGTGGAACGCCTTCACCCAGAGATAGGCACTGCCCAGCCAGCCGATCATGCTGCGGTTCCTCGGATACGGGCCAGCAGCTGCTCAACATGCGCGATCGGCGTGTCGGGCAGGATGCCGTGCCCCAGGTTGAACACGTGCGGCCGCGCCGGAAAGGCCGTGAGGATCCGGTCGATCGCGCTGTCCAGCGCCGCGCCGCCGGTGATCAGCGCCAGCGGATCGAGATTGCCCTGCACCGGTAGCCCTTCCGGCAGCACCGCGTTAGCCCATGCGGGGTCGACCGTCTCGTCGAGTCCGATCGCATCGACGCCGGTTTCGCGAGCATAGGCGGCGAGCTTGCCCCCTGCCCCCTTCGGGAATCCAATCACGGGCACCAGATCCCGAACGGCGGCCGCGATCCGCGCGTTGGGGGCGATCACCCAGCGTTCGAACTGGGCGGGGCTGAGGCTGCCTGCCCAGCTGTCGAACAATTGCACCGCCTCGACGCCCGCCTCCGCCTGGGCGCGCAGATAGGCGATGGTCTGGTCGGCGATGCGATCGACCAGCGCCTGCATCAGGCCCTCGTCGCGATAGGCGAGGCGGCGCGCTTCGGCCTGCTCGCGGCTGCCCTGCCCGGCGATCATGTACGTCGCCACGGTCCAGGGAGAGCCCGCAAAGCCCAGGAAGGTGGTCGAGGGGTCCAGGGACGCCTTCACCCGCCGAATCGTGCCGTAGATGGGCTCCAGGACGCTGGAATCGGCATCGAAGCCGTCGAGCACGTCCCGCGCGGTCACCGTCGGGGCGAGTCTGGGGCCCTCGCCGGTCTCGAACCAGAGCTTCTGGCCTAGCGCCATCGGCACCACGAGAATGTCGGAAAAGAGGATCGCGCCGTCCATGCCGAAGCGACGGATCGGCTGCAGCGTGATCTCGGCGGCGGAGTCGGAATCCATTGCGAGCGCGAGGAATCCGCCCTTCTTAGCACGGAGCGCACGGTATTCGGGCAGGTATCGGCCGGCCTGGCGCATGAGCCAGACGGGTGGAACGGGCTGGCGAGTTCCACGGAGGGTCGCGAGCAGCGGCTTGGAAGCGCGAAGAGTCAGAGCCGGGATCCCACTACTAGAAGATTCGATTCTCAGGATGTTGGAGTCTGTTGGCCGGTGAAAGCCGGGGCTTATGGCGATGTGAGTCAGTTGCCAACAATTTGACTCCTGCGGCCATACGGATTCGCCCGGATTCGGGAAATCTGTCCACAAGACTCACACCCTGTGAATGAAAAGCACAAGCTGGGGATGCGGCTGTGGACGAATCACGCGGCGAATCCCGAATCTCGGCGGGTTGGCCGGGTGCCGCGGTTACGCTACCGCTTGTTCGCCATGTTATGCACAGATCCGTCCCCAGCCTGATGCGGCTGCACCTGCACCTGCTCTCGGACTCCACCGGGGAGACGCTGGAAAACATCGCCAAGGCGGCGCTGGCGCAGTTCGACGATGTCGAGCCGCTGCGCCATTTCTGGCCGATGGTGCGCAGCGAGGCGCATCTCGAGCGCATTCTGCAGGAGATCGCCCAGAACCCGGGGCTGGTGATCTACACGCTGGTCAATCGCGACATCCGGCGGATGCTCGAGACGCGCTGCCGCGCGCTGGGGCTGCCCGCGATCGCGCCGCTCGATCCGGTGAGCCATGCGCTCTCCAACCTGCTCGGCCAGGAAGCAAAGGCGCGCCCCGGACGCCAGCACATGCTCGACGCCGCCTATTTCGCGCGCGTCGACGCGATCCAGTTCACCATCGCGCATGACGACGGGATCGGCTGGGAGGATTGGGAGGAAAGCGACATCGTCCTCGCCGGCGTGTCGCGTTCGTCGAAGACGCCGACCTCGATCTACCTCGCCAATCGCGGCTACAAGGTCTCGAACATTCCCGTAGTGGTGGAATCGCCGCCGCCGCCCAAGCTGTTCCAGCTGAAGCGGCCGCTGATCGTGGGCCTTACTACCAGCGCCGACCGGCTGGTGCAGATCCGCCGCAACCGGCTGCTCTCGCTGAACCAGGCGCCCGAGACCGATTATGTCGACCAGGAAGCCGTGCAGCGCGAAATCGCCTTTGCCCGGCGGATGTTCGCCGACAATGGCTGGCCGGTGATCGACGTCACCCGCCGCTCGATCGAGGAAACCGCCGCCGCGATCATCCAGCTGTGCAACGACCGTGAAATGGACCGCCGATAATGCCGACTCTCGTCCTTGCCTCCCAGAGCGCGTCGCGCCGGGCGATGCTCGATGCCGCGGGTGTGGCGCACGAGGCGCTGCCGGCCTTGGTCGATGAGGCCAGCGCCAAGGAATCGCTGCTCGCCGAGGGAACGTCTCCCCGCGACCTCGCCGATGCGCTCGCCGAGCTGAAGGCGCTCAAGGTCTCGCGCATGGCGCCGCAGGCGCTGGTGCTGGGCGGCGATTCGCTGGTCGCGCTCGACGACGGCAGCCTGCTCGACAAGCCCGAGAGCCGCGAACAGGCGCGCGATCACCTCCGGCGCATGTCGGGCAAGACCCACGACATCTACAGCGCGGCGGTGATCGCGGAGGGCGGCCGCCCGGTGTGGCGCCATGTCGATCGCGCGAAGCTGCATGTCCGTCCGCTGAGCGGCGCCTTCATCGAATCCTATCTCGACCTGGAATGGCCGGCGATCGCCGGCTGCGTCGGCTGCTTCCGGATCGAGGGGCCCGGCGTGCAGCTGTTCCACCGCACCGAAGGCAGCCACTTCACCATCCTCGGCATGCCGCTGCTGCCGATTCTCGACTATCTGCGCACCCGCGGAGTGATGCCCAAGTGACTCGTTATGCCGAGGTGATCGGCGATCCGATCGCCCATTCCAAATCGCCGATCATCCACAAATTCTGGCTCGATGCCCTGGGAATCGAGGGCGATTATCGCCGCGCCCATGTGCTCGGCGACGACCTCGCGGCCTACTTCGCCCGTGCCAAGGATGATTCCGACTGGCGCGGTTGCAACGTCACCATCCCGCACAAGCTGGCGGTGATGGATCTCGTCGGCGATCCCGGCGGGGTGCGGGGTACGATCGGTGCGATGAACACCGTGATCCGCGGCGAGGATGGCGCGCTGATCGGCACCAACACCGATGCCGGCGGCTTCTTCTCGCCGATCGCAGGGCTGGAGCTGGAAGGCCGCCACGCGGTGGTCGCTGGCGCGGGCGGCGGTGCGCGGGCCGTGCTGTTCGCGTTGTCCCGCGTCGGCATCGGCAAGGTGACGATCCTCAACCGCAATGTGCTCAAGGCAGCCGCGCTGCTCTCCAGCTTCGGGGTGAAGGGCGACGCGCTGCCGATCGGCGCCCCCTTGCCCGCTGCCGACCTGCTGGTGAACGCCAGCCCGCTCGGGATGGCAGGCCAGCCGCCGCTCGACCTGGATCTCGCGCCGCTGCCGGAGCACGCGGTGGTGTACGACATCGTCTATGCCCCGCTGGAGACGCCGCTGCTCGCCCAGGCACGCGACCGGGAACTGGATACGGTGGACGGACTGGAAATGCTGGTCGGCCAGGCCGCGCTCGCCTTCGAGCTCTTCTTCGGCGCCGAGCCTCCGCGCGACCGCGACGACGAACTGCGCGCGCTGCTCACCGCATGAGCCGGCGGCCGATCGTGCTGGGCCTCACCGGCTCGATCGGCATGGGCAAGTCGACCGTCGCGGCGATGTTCGCGGCGGACGGCGTGCCGGTGTTCGATGCCGACGTGACCGTCCACCAGCTCCAGGGCCCGAACGGCGCGGCGGTGGCGGCCATCGAGGCCGAATTTCCGGACACCACCACCGATCTCGGCGTGAATCGCACGCTGCTGCGCGAGGCGGTGATGGCGGACCCCACCGCCTTTGCGCGACTCGAGGCGATTCTGCACCCCGCAGTCGCGGAGGCGCGCGAGTCGTTCCTCGCTCTGCATGCCGCCTCGCCCTTGGTGGTTCTTGACGTACCATTGCTATTCGAGGCCGGCGGCTGGCGGCATGTCGACAAGATCGCCGTCGTCTCCGCGCCCCCCGACGTCCAGCGTGATCGCGTCCTCGCCCGCCCCGGCATGACCGCGGAACGCTTCGACGCCATTCTCGCGCGCCAGATGCCCGACGCGGAAAAGCGCGCCCGCGCCGATTTCGTGATTCCCACCGGCGAAGGCCTGCAGGTTACGGAAGATTGCGTACGCGCGGTGATCGCTTGCCTCGCGCCGCCTGCGGGTGGATAAGCGCTCCATGCGGGAAATCGTGTTTGACACCGAAACGACGGGACTCAGCTTCTCAGGCGGAGATCGCCTAGTCGAAATCGGCTGTGTCGAGCTGGTCAACCGGGTTGCCACCGGCAGCCATTTCCACGCCTATATCAATCCGCAGCGGCCGATGCCGGTGGAGGCGTTCAACGTCCACGGCCTGTCCGAGCGGTTCCTCTCGGACAAGCCGCTGTTCGAGGACGTGGTCGAGGACCTGCTCGACTTCATCGGCGACTCGCCGCTGGTCGCGCACAATGCGGGGTTCGACTTCGGCTTTCTGAACGGCGAGCTCGGCAAGTGCAGCCGAACGCCGATCGACCTGAGCCGCATGGTCGACACGCTGGTACTTGCGCGCACCAAACATCCCGGCGCCAAGCACACGCTGGACGCGCTGTGCAGCCGTTACGGCATCGATCTCAGCGCGCGTACCCTGCACGGCGCACTGCTCGACGCGCAGCTGCTGGCGCAGGTCTATGTCGAGCTTACCGGCGGCCGCCAGATCACGCTGGGGCTCGCCGAGGAAGTGCCGGTGGTGCCGGAAACGGTCGCCGAGGCGCCAAGCCGGGTGCACGTCCGACCGGCGCGGCGATTCACCGCGAGTGCGGCGGAACTTGAACGGCACGCAGCGTTTCTGAAGTCCCTGGACGAGCCGCTATGGGGTGTTCCCACAATCGACGCGGTTCCGGCGCAGCCCTAGGTCGCTCGTCCTTAATTGCGAAGTGGAGGTACATTATGGATATCCGGATCTCGGGGCATCAGGTCGATACGGGCGAGGCGCTCAAGACGCAGGTGACGGATCGGGTCCAGGGTATCGCCGACAAGTATTTCTCCCGCGCCATTTCCTCGCAGATCACCTTCGGCAAGGGGCCGCACGACAACGGCTTCAAATGCGACATCGTGATGCACGTGACGCAGGGGCTCGTGCTCAAGGCGACCAACAGCGGCATGGAAGCGCATGGTGCGTTCGATGGCGCGGCGGACCGGATCGACAAGCAGCTGCGCCGTTATGTCCGTCGCCTCAAGGACCGACGCCCGAACGAAGTGATCGCGCTGGCCGAAGGCGGCGCCTATGACAACGGCTTCGACAATGCCGGCTACACCCTGTTCCAGGAGCCGCATGCCGAGGAGGAAGTCGCCGACGCCCCGCTGGTGATCGCCGAGACTCGGGTCGACGTGCCGGATGCGACGGTTTCGGATGCGGTGATGATGCTGGACTTGCGCAATACCAACGCGTTGCTGTTCCGCAACAGCGGCACCGGCGCCTATAATATGGTGTATCGCCGCGGGGACGGGACGATCGGCTGGGTTGAGCCCAACCGCGCACCGGCGTAAGGCGCCAGCCTGCCTGCGGGCAGCCGCTTCTTTGGAACGAGTAAATGACTGATTTGAGCGATTTGCTCGTGCCGGAGGCGGTGCTCGCCGGCGTGGTGGCAAGCAACAAGAAGGCGCTGTTCCAGCAGCTCGGGTCTGCGGCGGCAGCGGCGCACGGCGTCGACGCCAAGCTGGTGGCCGAGCGGCTGATCGAGCGCGAGCGGCTGGGCTCCACCGGCTTCGGCGGCGGTATCGCCATTCCCCATGCGCGGCTGGACGACCTGCCGCGCGTGTGCGGGGTGTTCGCGCGTCTTGCCCAGCCGGTCGATTTTGGTGCGATCGATGATCTGCCGGTGGACCTGGTGTTCATGCTGCTGTCGCCGGCCAACGCCGGGGCCGAGCATCTGAAGGCGCTCGCCTCGGTGTCGCGCCGCCTGCGCGAGCGCCCCTTTGCCGAAAAGCTGCGCGGCGCAGGCTCGCCCGATGCGCTCTACGTGCTGCTGACCGGAGTCGAGGCGCGTGACGCCGCCTGACACGGCGCCGACCGGGGCCGAGGCGCATTTCCGAGCGCTCGAATCGCTCTACGCCGCCGCGCCGATCAACCAGCTGTTCCCGTCGGTTCTCGAAATTCCCGAAGCCGGAGTCGCGCGGATCCGCTTCGAGGTGGAGTCGCGCTATTTCCACGCAGCGGGAGCGGCCCACGGCACCAGCTATTTCAAGATGCTGGACGACGCCGCCTTCTACGCGGCCAATAGCCTCGTCACCGATCGCTTCCTGCTGACGACCGCGTTCAACCTGCTGCTGACGAAGCCGCTGCCCGAGGGGCCGGTGATCGCCGAAGGCCGCTGGGTAAGCGGCCAGCGCCGCGTGTTCGTGGGCGAGGCGCGCCTGATCGACGCCAATGGCGAGGAGGCGGCGCGGGGTACCGGTACCTTCATGCGCTCGCGTATCCCGCTCGCCACCCTGCCCGGCTATCGCGCCGCATGACGCCGCGGCTGACCAGCACGATGCTGGTGAGCGCGCTGGTGCGACGAGCCGATGCTGAGGGCGGATCGGCGATGGTACTCGCCAAAGGCGATCCCATGTCCGGCGCAGTCCTGCTGCTGTTGCTCGAGCGCGGCTGCAATCCACGCTTCGTCGAGCGCGGAACTGGCCCGGAAGGTGTGCCTGCCCTTCTTCCATCAGGTCCCAAGGACCTTGCCGACGAGGCCGAGGCACTTGCCTATTGGCGACGCCGCCGCGAGCGCGATGCCGATTTGTGGGTCGTCGAACTGGATATCGCAGGCGCCGAACGGTTCGCCGCTGAAACGATGAACCTTTGTTGACACCGTAACCCTCCCCCGGCCAAGCACCTGCCATAACACGTCGCGTTGTGCCGTTCGGGGTGTGAAGTCGAGCGGTTACGCAGTCGGGGGGTACGCCCGGGGGCAGTTCTCGGAAGAGATACGGTCATCCGCGCGCCAACCGCATAACATTGATCTGTAATGAAGTTTCTGCCGCGGGCTGCCACTTTCGCAGCTGTGACCTTCTGCGCTGGGGCACTTGCCAATGCCGCCACGCTCAACCTCGCGCCGCTCCCGCAGCAGGCCCAGCAGGTTCAGGTCACGGTTCCATCCGCACCCGCACGGGCAGAAAACGCCCCTCCGGCCCAGCAGGTTCCCGCGCCCCAGGCTGCGGTGGAACAGCAGGGCGACCCCGCGCTCGCCACAGAATATGCCAGCCTGTCCGATGCGGTCGCCGCGCAGCAGGACGTTGCCGCCGCGATGGAAGACGATCGCGAGCTGCGCTGCCTGGCCACCGGCGTCTATTACGAGGCACGCAGCGAGCCGCTCTCCGGCCAGCTTGCCGTTGCCGACGTGATCCTCAATCGCAGCACCTCGGGTCGATTCCCCCGCACGGTATGCTCGGTCATGACGCAGAAGGGCCAGTTCTCGTTCGTACGTGGCGGCAAGCTGCCGACCCCGCCGGCGAATGCCCAATGGCGCCGCGCCCTTGCCGTGGCACAGGTCGCCCGCAAGAATCTGTGGGAGAGCCCGGCCGAAGGCGCCTTGTTCTTCCATGCGCGCTATGTCGGCGCCGGCACCGGCCGTACCGTGGCAACGGTAGGAAACCACGTCTTCTATCGCTGATCGGCGCATCCCGATCGCCTGAAAGAGCCGCCGAAGCGATTCGGCGGCTTTTTCGTGTTCGCTGAATGTTCTATACCGTTCGCATGAACGCCCATCAGCCCCTCCCCGCCAGTTTCTCCGCCTCGGCCGACGCGCTGGTCGCGGCGGATGTCGTGCGCGGGGTCTGCCGGATGCTGCTGCGGCATGATTGCGTGGCGATCGCCGAAGTACCGCTGGACGGTGGCCGCCGGGTCGACCTGATGGCGCTGGATGCGCGCGGCAATATCGTCATCGTGGAGATCAAGGTATCGCGCGCGGACCTGCTCGGCGACGGCAAATGGCCCGAATATCTCGAGCATTGCGACCGCTTCTTCTGGGCGGTGCCACAGGGATTCGACCTGCGGCCGCTCGACCAGCAGCATTTCCTCCCCGAACGTACCGGCCTGATCGTCGCCGATCGCTATGATGCGGCGGTCGCGCGCGAGGCGGCGACGATACCGCTGGCGGCGGCAGCGCGGCGCAAGGCCACGCTCGCCTTCGCCCGGCGTGCGGGACGAAGGCTGCTGGGCATGCTCGATCCCGACGTCGCCGACGGGTTCTGAGCAAGGCTTAGAGCTTGGGGCCCGCGGCGGCGGCGGCCCGGCCCACCTTGGGAGCATCGGCGAGCAGCTTGGCGATCGTCGGGTAGCGCGTCTCGCGCGCGGCATATTCGCGGGCCGACAGGCCGCCGCCGAAATCGGCGCGATCGGGGTCGGCACCGGCGTCGAGCAGCTTCTTCACGACCTCGGAATCATGGGCAAGCACCGCGCGGATCAGCGGGGTGACGCCGCCGTTGTTGGCGAGGTTCACATTGGCCTTCTTGGCGATCAGTGCGTCGACGCCCGCACCCCAGCCAAGGCTGGCGGCAAAGAGCAGCGGGGTGTTGCCCTCGCGATCCTGGATGTTCACGTTGACGCCCGGCTGGTTGATCAGCACCGAGAGATAGGTCGGATCCTGGCGCTTGACGACGATGTGCAGCGCCGACTCGCCCGTGCCGTACGGATCCTTGACGTTGATCAGCGAGCTGGCCTTGTCGCGCAGGAACTCGTTGACCTTGTTCCCGTCCTGCTTACGGATCGCGTCGAGGAACTGGATGCTTTCGCGCGGCTGGCCCATGCCCTGGGCAAAAGCGGGAAGCGGCAGGAGAAGCAGGGCCGCGACGGCGGCAGAGGCGAGACGGGACGTCATTGCTGGATCGGTACCTTCGATACTGGCGACGGATGCGGCGACCCTCGTAGCAAAGACTGGCGGTGGTTACCATGAACTGGATGTTTCGCGCGTTGATACCTTCCGCAATGCTGGCGCTTTCCGCCTGCGGGGGGGCGTCTTCGGAGGCGCCGCCCCTGGCTGGCGCACGGATCGGCGGGCCCTTCACCCTCGTCAATCAGGACGGCAAGACGGTCACCGATGCCGACTTCGCGGGCAGGTACCGCATTGTCTATTTCGGCTACACCTATTGCCCGGACGTGTGCCCGACGGACCTTGCCAAGATCGGCGCGGCGTTGCGCACGCTCGACAAGCAGGCACCGCGCACGGCGCAGAAGATCGTGCCGCTGTTCATCACCGTCGATCCCGAGCGCGACGGGCCGGCGCAGCTCAAGCAATATGTCGGCAATTTCCATCCGCGCCTGGTCGGCCTTACCGGCAAGCCGGAGGCCATCGCGCAGGTGGCGAAGGCCTATGCGATTGCCTATATGAAGCAGCCGACGCCGTCGGGCTATCTCATGGGCCATACGCAAGTGGCCTATCTGATGGGCCCGGACGGCAAGCCGATCACCAGCCTGCCGCTGGAGAAGGATCCCCCGGCGATCGTCGCCGAGCTTGAGCATTGGGTGCGGTGACCATCAAATTCTGGGAAGATCTGCCGCTGGAGGCGCTCGATCGCGCGCAGTGGGAAGCCTTGTGCGACGGCTGTGGCAAATGCTGCCTCCACAAGCTGGAGGATGAGGAGACGGGCGAACTGTTCGCGACCAACGTCGCCTGCAAGCTGCTCGATCGTCGCATGGGGCTGTGCAAGGATTATAAGCACCGCCGCGCCTATGTGCCCGAATGCGTGCGGCTGACGACGCGCAACGTTCGCGACATCGAATGGCTGCCCAGCACCTGTGCCTATCGGCTGCGCGCCAATGGCGAGAAGCTGCCCGACTGGCATTATCTCGTCAGCGGCGACCGCGAGGCGGTGCACATGGCGGGCGAATCCACGCGCGGCTGGACGATCTCCGAGGACGATGCCGGCGACCTCGAACATCACATGACGGACCGCCGCCTTTGATCGAGGGGCTCGAAGTGATCCGCCATCCCCGCGCGCGGCGGATGCGGCTCGCGATCGATCCCCGCGACGGCAAGGTGCGCCTGACGATTCCGCCGCGCGCCAGCCTCGCCAAGGCGATGCAATGGGTAGGCGAGCAGCAGGGCTGGATCGACGCCCAGCGCGAGCGCCTGCCGGGCGGGCGACCCTTCGTGCCGGGCGCCACCCTGCCCTTCGGCGACGGCGAGCTGACCATCGTCTGGCCGGCGGCAGGCGTGCGCGGCGTGCGGCGCGAGGGCGACCAGCTGCTGTGCGGCGGTACCGGGGAGGGGCTCGGCCGCCGGGTCGAGCGCTGGCTGCGCGCCGAGGCGCTGCGGGTGCTGAGCGAGGAGACCGCGCACTATGCGGCACTGGCGGGCGTTCGGGTCACCAAGGTGGCGATCGGCGATGCCCGAAGCCGCTGGGGCAGCTGTGCCTCGACCGGTGTGATCCGCTATAGCTGGCGGCTCATCCTCGCGCCCAGCGCGGTCCGCCGGGCAACGGTGGCCCATGAAGTCGCGCATCGGGTGCACATGAACCACGGCCCCGACTTCCACGCGCTGGTCGAGCAGCTCTACGGCGCCGACCCCACCCCGCACCGGCACTGGCTACGCCGCCATGGTGCCGGGCTGCACTGGGTGGGCCGGGCTTAATATTCGTCGTTGGGGCGCTGGCGGTCCTGCGGGGCAGGCTGGCGCTGCTGCGGGCGATTGGGCTGCTGCTGCGCCGGCGCACGGCCGGTCATCCGGTTGATCCAGTCGCGATCGAGCTTCTCGCCCTGTTGCGGCTGGACCGGTGCCGGACGGCCGCCCTGCTGGACCGGCGCGGCGCCGTCGCTGCCGTCGCCGTCCTGCGGCTCCACCGGCACCTGCGGCGGCTGGGCGATCGGGTTGCCGTCCTGATCGACCATCATGCCGTTGTCGGGCGCACCATAGGCATCCGCATCGGGCTCCAGCATGTTGTCGGGCGGGGTCAGCTGCGTCTCGAACTGTTCGATCGGGCGGTTGGCGACCGCCTGGATCATGAAGTCGTGGAAGGCGCGCGCCGGGGCCCGGCCGCCCTGCAGGCCCGGCACCACCTTGGCATCGTCCCGGCCCATCCACACGCCCGTGGTGAGGCCGCTGGAGAAGCCGATGAACCAGCCATCCTTGTTCGACGTGGTCGTGCCGGTCTTGCCCGCCACCGGACGGCCGATCTGCGCGGCGCGGCCGGTGCCGGTGGCGACTGCGGTCTGCATCAGGTCGATCATCTGCGCGGCGACATAGTTGGCGACGAGCACATGGCTCGTATCCACCTCGTGCTGGTAGATCACCTTGCCGTTCGCGGTCACGCGGGTGATGCCATAGGGGGTCACCGCCACGCCGTTGTTGCCGACCGAGGCGAAGGCGCGGGTCATGTCGATCAGGCGTACGTTGGAGGTGCCGAGCACCATCGCCGGCTGGGTGTTGACCGGCGTGGTGATGCCGAAGCGCTTCGCCATGTCCGCCACGGTGGTGAAGCCCACCTCCTGGCCCAGCTTCGCCGCGATGGTGTTCACCGAATAGGCGAAGGCGGTGCGGATGGTGATCGGGCCGCTGTTGCGGCGCGAATCGTTGCGCGGGCTCCACCCGTCGATCGTGATCGGTTCGTCGACGACGATGTCGTCCGGCTTATGCCCGGCTTCGAGTGCGGCCAGATAGACGAACAGCTTGAACGAAGAACCCGGCTGGCGCTGCGCCTGGGTCGCGCGGTTGTAGATCGAGGACACATAGTCCTTGCCGCCCACCATCGCGCGCACTGCGCCGTCGCGGTCGATCGAGACGAGCGCGCCCTGTGCCCCGTCCGGCGCGTTGGTGCGGATCGCGGCATCGGCGCTGCGCTGCATGTTGAGGTCCAGCGTGGTCCACACATCGAGCGGCGCGTCGGTCTCGTCGATCAGCGTCTCCAGCTGCGGCAGCGCCCAGTCGGTGAAGTAGCGGACGCTGTTCTGCTTGGGCTCGGGCGCCAGCTGCACCGTGCGCGGATCGGTGGCCGCGGCTTCGGATTTGCTGATCTTGCCGGTCTCCACCATCAGGTCGAGCACCACGCTGGCGCGCTCCACCGCCGCCTGGGCGTCGGCGCTCGGCGAATAATGCGAGGGCGCCTTGACCAGGCCGGCGATCACCGAGGCCTCGGCGAGGCTCAGGCTGGTCGCCGGATGGCCGAAGAACTTGCGGCTGGCGGCATCGATGCCATAGGCGCCGCCGCCGAAATAGACCTTGTTGAGGTACAGCTCGAGGATCTGCTGCTTGGAAAACTTGCGCTCCAGCGCCAGCGCCAGCACGCCTTCGCGCACCTTGCGGCCATAGGAGCGCTTGAGCGTGAGGAACACGTTGCGCGCCAGCTGCTGGGTGATCGTCGAGACAGCGCTCACCCTGCCCTTATGGCCCAGGCTGTTGCGCACGCCGCGGACGATGCCGACGGGATCGACGCCCCAGTGGGATTCGAAGCGTCGATCCTCGGTGGCGATGATCGCGTCCTTCATCACCTGCGGGATCTGGTCGTACTTGATCCAGTCGCCATAGCTCGGCCCGAGCGAGACCAGCACCGTGCCGTCGACCGCGTGGACGCGGATCATCTGGCCGTTGGGCGAGGATTTCAGCTCGTCGAAGCTGGGCAGCGTCGAGCGCGCCGAGTAGACGGCGATCACCAGCGCGATGGTGGCGATCAGCACCACCCCCAGGCCGCTGAAGAACGACCAGAGGAAGAACTTCTTCCAGAAGGAGCCCCGGCGCCACCAGGGCGCAGCTGCGGTTTTCGATTTCGCGACCATGTACGGGGTCCGCGATTACAGCGTGCGGGGCCTTCTCACAAGGAGTTGGCCACGCGGGTCAGGCGGCCGATGCGCTTGCGGCGCGCGGCCGGAACTCCAGGCTGACCGAATTCATGCAGTAGCGCAGGCCGGTCGGCGGCGGTCCGTCGGGGAAGACATGGCCGAGATGACCGTCGCACCGGGCGCAGCGCACCTCCACCCGGCGCATGCCGTGGCTGACATCGGCATGCTCGCTGACATGGTCCGGCGCCACCGGCTGGGTGAAGCTGGGCCAGCCGGAGCCGGAATCATATTTGTCGATGCTGTCGAACAGCTCCAGCTGGCAGCCGGCGCAGCGATAGATGCCGTCGGCCTTGTTGTCGTTGTAGCGGCCCGCAAACGGGCGCTCGGTGCCGGCCTCGCGCAGCACGTGGAACTGCTCGGGGGTGAGGCGCTTGCGCCATTCGGATTCGGGGAGATTCAGCTGTTCCATAGGCCCAAAATGTGGGTCTGGGAGCCGCCGCCGTCAATCCGGGTAAACGCCTCAATCCGGGATGGTGATCCGCTGGACGACGGCGCCGCTTTCGCGCAGCTGCGCCTTCAGCACCTCTGGCTTGGGCGCATAGAGGAAGCCGAAGCTCACCGTCCCCTTGCGGGTGCGTACCGCATGGTGGAGCCGGTGCGCCTGGACGATCCGCTTCATATAGCTGGAACGCGGGATGTAGCGGTGGCGGATGCGCTTGTGGACGATCAGGTCGTGGAAGCCGAAATAAATCGCGCCATAGGCGGCGATCCCCGCGCCGATCCAGGTGAAGCCCGGCCACCAGCCGAGCTGCACGCCGCCCAGCAGCAGCACGAACGACGGTACCGCGAAAATCGCGGCATACAGGTCGTTCAGCTCCCAGTTGCCGGTGCGGGGCCGGTGATGGCTGGCGTGAAGGAACCAGCCCGGCCCGTGCATGATCCAGCGATGTGCGGCATAGGCAAACAGCTCCATGCCGAGCACGGTGGCGAGGAACAGCAGGAAGGCGTTGAGCGGCGACATGGTGCCCATGTAGGCGATCTGCCGTGCCCATTCCATTGACTTTGCCCAAAGGGGCAGGGTCAGCCCTGGGGCAGGTCCAGCAGGTCGGCGCCCATCGCCGAGATCAACCAGTCGTGGAAGATCTGCACCGGGCGCAACGTCAGCGCCCGGGGGCGGCAGACGAACCAGTAGCTGTAATGGCTCTCCACTGCGAGATCGAACAGCTGCACCAGCCGGTCGTCGCGCGCCGACTGGTAGTGGGATTCGAGCATGAACGCGACGCCGAGCCCCTGCGCGGCGGCTTCCAGCATCAGATTGCCCGAATCGAACAGGTCGATCGCGGCGGGCTCGAGATCCGGATAGCCCGCCGCCATCCGCCAGGCGGTGAAGGTCTCGGGCATTTCGCGGTGGACCAGGGCCGTGAGGCGCGAAAGATCGGTCGGGTCGCGGACCGGGTTGGGACCTTCCACCAGGGTCCGCGCGCCAATCACATGGACACGATTGCGATCCAGCCGGCGGGAGTAATAGCCGGGATCGATATCGCGGGCGATGACGATCGCGGCGTCGAGCCCGTCGCCGAGCCGCGCCATGCCGTGGCTGCCGGTATCGACGTCGAGGTGCAGCTGGGGGTGCTGCTTCTTGAGCTCGGGCAGTCGGGGCAGCAGCTGTTGCGTCGCATAGAGCGGCAGCACCCCGAGCCGGAGCCGCAGCAACTCGCTGCCGCTCGTCATCGTCTCGATCGCGTCGGTCATCGTGTCGAGTGCGGGTGCGATCAGGCTGAGGAGCCGGTCGCCATCGTCGTTGAGACGCAGCGACTGGTGGCGCCGTTCGAACAATGGCTTGCCGATGAACCGCTCCAGCGCCTGCACGCGCCGGCTAAGCGCCGGGGAAGACAAGGCGAGTTCCTCTGCCGCGGCCTTGATCGAGCCCAGGCGGGCGACCTGGACAAAGGCTTCGATAGCAGTGAGCGGCGGAAGGCGACGCATCGGATCCGACTCTCTAGATTGTGCAACGCAGCATACACGAAGCGGTACCTACTGCCCCGCGCAGCAGCCCCGCCTCCTCCCCGCCAGTATCGCTATTGACAACACTGATTGCAAGTCCTGCATCTACGCCGTGTAATTTTCGCACTTGCACAAAACCGTGCCGCACTGCACATAGGGGGTGCCTTTCAGGCATCCTCTCCTAAAACTTTCCAAGGCCGCCCTTTTTGAGGCGGCCCTTTTTTTTGCCTCCGCCGTTCTTAGCTTTCGGGCCTACCGCCACGAAGGAACCCAGAATGGCCGATGACGAATCCCGCAAGCGCCGGCTCCAGGTCGCCAATGCGCGGCCCGAGGACAGCGGCCGCGGACTGGCCCATATCCCGCGTAGTCTGATGGCCGCGCTCGGCATCACCGAGGGGGATGTGATCGAGATCGTCGGCAAGCGCACCACCCCTGCGCGTGCCGTTCTCCCCTATTCCGAAGACGAAGGGTTGGAGCTGCTCCGCATCGACGGTCTGCAGCGCGCCAATGCCGGCGTCGGCTCGGGCGACTTTGTCGAGGTGCGTCGTGCCGATTCGAAGCCGGCGATCCGCGTCGTGTTCGGACCGGCACAGGCGAATCTGCGCCTGCGCGGCACCGGCGAGGCGCTGAAGCGCACCTTCTTCACCCGCCCGCTGACCGCCGGCGACACGATCGCCACGGTCGGCCACCAGCGCGCCGACGTGCCGCCCAACGTCCAGCAGTTCGTCCGCGCGCCCGCCTATGCGCTGCAGGAGATCCGCCTGACGGTGCTCTCCACCGTGCCGCGTGGCGTGGTGCATATCGACGAGAATACCGAGGTCGAACTCCGCACCGAATATGAGGAGGCGAAGGAAAGCCGCCGCGCCGACGTGACCTATGACGATATCGGCGGCATGGCCGGCACGATCGACCAGCTGCGCGAGATGGTCGAGCTGCCGCTGCGTTACCCCGAGCTGTTCCAGCGCCTGGGCGTCGATCCGCCCAAGGGCGTGATCCTGCACGGCCCCCCGGGCACCGGCAAGACGCGGCTCGCCCGCGCGGTCGCCAACGAAAGCGATGCCAGCTTCCACCTGATCAACGGGCCGGAGATCATGGGCTCGGCCTATGGCGAATCCGAGCAGCGGCTGCGCCAGGTGTTCGAGGAAGCGTCCAAGAACGCGCCCTCGATCGTGTTCATCGACGAGATCGACTCGATCGCGCCCAAGCGCGGCCAGGTGACCGGCGAGGCCGAAAAGCGCCTCGTCGCCCAGCTGCTGACGCTGATGGACGGGCTGGAAGCGCGCGCCAACATCGTCGTGATCGCGGCGACCAATCGCCCCGAGGCGATCGACGAGGCGCTGCGCCGTCCGGGCCGGTTCGATCGCGAGATCGTCGTCGGCGTGCCGGACGATCGCGGCCGTCGCGAGATCCTGGGCATCCACACGCGCGGCATGCCGCTGGCGGAGGATGTCGATCTCGCCGAACTGGCGCGCACCACCTATGGCTTTGTCGGCGCCGATCTCGCCGCGCTCACCCGCGAGGCGGCGATCGAGGCGGTGCGCCGGATCATGCCGCGCCTCAACCTGGAGGAAGGCACGATTCCGCCCGAGGTGCTGGACACGCTGTCGGTTACCCGCGACGATTTCCTGGAGGCATTGAAGCGCGTCCAGCCTTCGGCGATGCGCGAAGTGATGGTGCAGGCGCCGACAGTCCGCTGGGAGGATGTCGGCGGGCTCGACGATGCGCAGATGCGGCTCAAGGAAGGCGTCGAGCTGCCGCTCAAGGATCCGGACGCGTTTCGGCGCCTCGGCATCCGCCCGGCCAAGGGCTTCCTGCTCTACGGGCCCCCGGGCACCGGCAAGACGCTGCTCGCCAAGGCGGTGGCGCGCGAGGCGGAGGCGAACTTCATCGCCACCAAGTCGAGCGACCTCCTGTCCAAATGGTATGGCGAGAGCGAGCAGCAGATCGCCCGGCTGTTCGCCCGCGCCCGCCAGGTCGCGCCCTGCGTGATCTTCATCGACGAGCTCGACTCCCTGGTCCCCGCGAGGGGTGGTGCGATGGGCGAGCCGCAGGTGACAGAGCGGGTGGTCAACACCATCCTCGCCGAGATGGACGGGCTGGAGGAACTCCAGTCGGTGGTGGTGATCGGGGCGACCAACCGGCCGAACCTGATCGACCCGGCGCTGCTCCGCCCCGGCCGGTTCGACGAGCTCGTCTATGTTGGCGTGCCGGACAAGGCCGGGCGCGAGCGCATCCTGCGAATCCAGACCGAGAAGATGCCGCTCGGCAGCGACGTCGACCTGGGTTCGATCGCCGAGCAGACCGAGCGTTATACCGGCGCCGACCTGGAAGACGTGGTCCGCCGCGCCGGCCTGGTCGCGCTCCGCCAGTCGCTGGCGACCCGCGAAGTGACGATGGCGCATTTCGAGGAAGCGTTGAAGGACTCGCGCGCCACGGTCACGCCCGAGATGGAGAGCGACTATGCCGCGATGCAGGGCAAGCTGAAGCAGCAGGCCTCCTCGATCCAGCCGATCGGCTTCATCGCGCCCGGCATGCTGGAAGGCCGCGGGCCGAAGGGATGAGGCACCTCCCCACCGCCGGGACGGGCCGCCGCATAGCCCAATTCTCTCGTCATCCCTGCGGAGGCGGGGATCCATTTGCGTGTGCGTTCGCGTGTAGAGCCGCAGCATCAGCGCCAATGGATCCCCGCCTTCGCGGGGATGGCGGCGGTTTTGCGGCGCGCGCTCGCACCTGACGATGCGAAGGCGCTGCCTCTTCCCTCCAAAACGCGAGCCGCATGACTGATTCCAACCCGCTTCAGCAATCGAACCGCCAATGGCTCTGGCCGGCACTCGCCCTGCTGGGCGCGTCGCTCGCAGGGCTTGCCGCCTTTCTGTGCCTGCGATTCGCCAGCGGGTTCGCCTTCGATCCCGAATTGCTGCTGGCACTCCGCCGCCCGGGTGACCTCGGTACGCCGATCGGCCCGGCCTGGCTGCTCCAGTCGGCGATCGATATCAGCGCGCTCGGCGGCTTCACGGTGCTGTGCCTGGCCGGCGCGGCGACGCTGATCTTCCTGTTCGCGTTCGGCAAACGCGCCGAAGCGTTGCTGCTCGGTGGATCGCTGATCGGCGCCTCCTCGATCAACGCGCTGCTCAAGATGGTCCTGCATCGCCCGCGGCCGGAGGTGGTGCCCCATCTTGCCCATGTTTCCAGCGCGAGCTTCCCGAGCGGCCATGCGATGACCTCGGCGGCGGTGTACCTTACCCTCGGCGTGATGGTCGCGCAGACTCAGGAAAGCCGCTGGGCCCGCGCCTATCTGCTCGCCATCGCGGTGCTGCTGGTGCTGTTGATCGGCTGCAGCCGGGTGTTCCTCGGCGTCCACTGGCCGTCGGACGTGCTTGCCGGCTGGTGCTTCGGCGCGATCTGGGCATTGTGCATGTTCGCGCTCAACGCTCGCCTGCACCGCCGCTAGCGGTCAGCCGTCCGAGGCCTGCGTCGTCCAGCCGAGCCGCGGGATGGTGATCGAGCGTTTGCCCGAGAGATCCACGCGGGTGACGAACAGCCCCTTGCTCTCGATATACTGCATCAACCGGCGCGCGCGCCCAAGCGAGCTGGTGCCGTAGCTGGTCGCGATATCGGTATCGCTCGGGCAGGGCAGGCCCTCGCGCGCCGCCTTGGCGACGAGCAGGAAGGGGGCGAGCATGTCGTCCGGCAGCGCACGCGCCGCTTCCAGCGCCTGCGCCCACTCGTTGTCGGGGTCGCCATGGATGCCCGCGCGCGCCGCCGACAGACGGCGGACAAATCCCGAAATGTCGAGCGGCGGACGGGTCAGCCCCACCATCCGGCAGCGCACTTGGAAATCCTGGTACAGCACCGCGGGCGATCGCAGCGTCGACTGCTCGTCCTCGACGATCGCGCGCAGCACGTCGGCGACCAGGCCGGCGACTTCGTCGGGATCGTGATCGGGCTCTACTTCCATGGGGGAGGGCGCCGAACGGGCAAGCTGCTCGAGCACGGTCTCCGGCTGGGCATAGGCATGCGCCGGCGGCGGGGCCGGCGGGACCCATTCGGGCTCGGCCGGGGCGAGCAGCAGATCCTTGATGTCTTCCGTAGGCGCCTGCGGTAGCGGCGTCAGCTTCGGCGACGAGCTGCGCGCGCTGGTTTCCACCGCGCCGATGCGGATCGCCACCGGCCGCCGCGTGATCGCGGGGCCAAGTCCCAGGAAATGCCCGCGCTGCAGGTCGCGGATCGCCTCGGCCTGGCGGCGCTCCATGCCGAGCAGGTCGGCGGCGCGCTGCATGTCGATGTCGAGGAAGGTACGGCCCATCAGGAAGTTCGAGGCTTCGGCCGCCACGTTCTTGGCAAGCTTCGCCAGCCGCTGCGTGGCGATGACGCCCGCCAGCCCGCGCTTGCGGCCGCGGCACATGAGGTTGGTCATCGCCGAAAGCGAGGCGCGGCGGACCTCTTCCGCCACTTCGCCGCCACCGGCGGGCGCGAACAGCTGGGCCTCGTCGACCACCACCAGGGCGGGATACCAATGGTCGCGCGGCGCATCGAACAGGCCGTTGAGGAAGGTGGCGGCGCAGCGCATCTGCCCCTCCGCCTCCAGCCCCTCGAGGCTCAGTACCACCGACGCACGATGTTCGCGAATGCGCGCGGCGAAGCGGGCGACGTCGCGCTCGCTATGGTCGACCGCCTCGATCGCGAGATGGCCGTAGCGATCGGAGAGGGTGACGAAATCGCCCTCGGGGTCGATCACCACCTGCTGGACATGGCCGGCAGATTGTTCGAGCAGCCGGCGCAGCAGGTGTGACTTGCCGGAGCCAGAATTGCCCTGGACGAGCAACCGGGTCGCAAGCAACTCCTCCAGATCGACCGGCACGGGGCTGCCCGTGCCGTCGACGCCCATGTCCACGCTGACGGTCATCCGGGCCGCTTTGCCGGATCATGGGGGGCAGCGGCAAGGGCTGGCACCACGAAAACTGTGGGTGTTTGTTTCGCTTCAGGCCGCGTCGGCGGCGTCCAGGCGCTGGCGTCGGCGCTCCAGCGCTTCCATCGTCTTCTCGGCGAGCAGGGTGAGGCGGGCGGTATCCTGCGCGGTCAGCTGCGGACGGGCCATGCTGTCGATCACGCAGAGCGTGCCGATCCGCTTGCCGGTCGCGGTGCGCAAGGGTGCCCCGGCATAGAAGCGGATGTTGGGATCGCCGGTGACCAGCGGGTTCTCGGCGAAGCGCGGATCGGCCTGGGCATCGTGGACCACGAACACGTCCGGCCCGCGGATCGCATGGGTGCAGAAGGAAATGGAGCGCGGGGTTTCCTGCGGCTCCAGACCTACCCGCGCCTTGAACCATTGCCGGTTCTCGTCGATCAGCGAAATCAGCGCAATCGGCACGCCGAGCGCGGCAGCGGCTTCGCGGACGATCGCATCGAACTCGGCCTCGTTGGGAGTGTCGAGCACGCCATAGCCCTTGAGCTCGGCGACACGGGCGGTTTCGTCCGATGGTTCGAGTGGCATCGTTTTCATCGTCCTGCGTTTGCGCCCCCCGGCACATTCGGGCTAATACCGAGCCACAAGTTAACAATTTAACATATGCTCGACAGCGCAAGCAGGTGCCGGGCAGTCTGATGGCAGCCATGCGTCCCGATCCCATTGAACATCTCCGCCGTGTTTTCGGCTATGACGCCTTTCGCGGCGTGCAGGCCTCGGTGGTCGACCGCGTCATGGCCGGGCAGCGCACGCTGGCGGTGATGCCCACCGGCGCGGGCAAGTCGCTGACCTACCAGCTGCCCTCGGTGATGCTGGAGGGGACCTGCGTCGTCGTCAGCCCGCTGATCGCCCTGATGCACGACCAGCTGCGCGCCGCCGAGGCGGTGGGCATTCGCGCCGCCACGCTCACCTCGGTGGACGACAATCGCGCCGAGACGATCGAACGGTTCCGCGCGGGCGAACTGGACCTGCTCTATATCGCGCCGGAACGAGCGTCAGGCGAGGGCTTCCGCAACCTGCTCACCCAGGCGCCGCTCAGCCTGTTCGCGATCGACGAGGCGCATTGCGTATCCGAATGGGGGCATGATTTCCGCCCCGATTACCGGCTGCTGCGCCCGCTGCTCGATCGCTTTCCGGAAGTGCCGCGGCTCGCGCTCACCGCGACGGCCGATGCGCATACGCGGGCCGACATCCTGGAACAGCTGGGGATCCCGGAAGACGGGCTCATCGTCGCCGGCTTCGACCGGCCGAACATCCGCTACCATATCGCCCCGCGCGAGAACACGACGCGGCAGATCATCGATATCGTTGCCGAGAATCCGGGCCCCGGTATCGTCTATGCCCAGACGCGCAAGGGCGTCGAGCAGCTGGCGGAAAAGCTCGCGGCAGAGACGGGCCGGTCGGTGCTGCCTTATCATGCCGGGCTCGATCCCGAAGTGCGCCGCCGCAACCAGGCGCAATTCGTCGCCAGCGAAGACATGGTGGTGGTCGCCACCGTCGCGTTCGGCATGGGGATCGACAAGCCCGACGTGCGCTTCGTCGCGCATGCCGGGCTGCCCAAGTCGATCGAGGCCTATTACCAGGAAACCGGTCGCGCCGGCCGCGACGGCGATCCCTCGGTCGCGCATCTGTTCTGGGGGGCGGACGATTTCGCCCGGGCCCGCCAGCGGATCGGCGAAGTGGAGCCGTCGCGCCAGCCGGGCGAGCGCGCGCGGCTGACCGCGCTCGGCGCACTGGTCGAAACGGCCGGGTGCCGACGCCGCATCCTGCTCAAGCATTTCGGCGAGGACGCGCCCGAGACCTGCGGCAATTGCGACAATTGCCTGAATCCGCCGGCGGCGATTGACGCCAGCGTCACCGCGCAGAAATTCCTCTCGGCCGTGTTCCGCACCGGTATGCTGTACGGCGTCGGCTATATCGAGGGGATCCTCACCGGCGTCTCGACCGAGCGCAGCCTGATGAACGGGCACGAGAAGCTCTCGGTGTTCGGCATCGTCGACGGCGACGAGGTGGCGATGCTCAAGCCCGTGTCGCGCGCGCTGCTGCTGCGCGATGCGCTGCGCACGAACGAGCATGGCGGGCTGGAATTCGGCCCCGAGGCGCGGGCGATCCTCAAGGGCGAGGCGAAACTGGAGCTCGTCCTCCCGCCGCGCCGCGAACGCCGTCGCAAGGGTGCCAAGGGCGCGGTCCCGAACCCGGTCGGTAACCCGCTGTTCGAGGCCCTGCGCGCCAAGCGCCGCGAAATCGCGCAGGAGACCGGGCTTCCGCCCTATGTCATCTTCCACGATTCGGTGCTGCGCGACATGGCGATGGTGCGGCCGTCCTCGCTGGCCGAGATGGGCCAGCTTTCGGGCGTGGGTGCGCGCAAGCTCGATGCCTATGGGCAGGACTTCCTCAACGTCCTCCGCCAGTTCTGATCGGCTTTCGCGGGGCTCCGCCCCGCGCTAGACCCTCGCGCTGCAATCACGAGGAGGACCTGCCATGCCCAACAAGATCGACGACCGCATCTCGGTGGCCCCGCAGATCCGGCCCGAGGACGTGCCGGCACTGGCCGCCGCGGGGTTCGTCCACATCATCAACAATCGACCCGAAGGCGAGGAGTTCGGCCAGCCGACCGGCGCGGAAATCGCCGAGGCGGCGGAGGCGGCGGGGCTGGGCTATACCGCGATCCCGGTGACGCCGGGCGGCTTCTCGATGGCGCAGGTCGAGGCGATGGCGGAGGCGCTGGCCTCGGTCGACGGGCCGGTGCTGGCGTACTGCCGCTCGGGCACCCGCTCGTGCAACCTCTGGGCTTTGGCCACCGCGTACAAGGGCGGCGAGCCCGACGCGCTGGTCGAGAAGGGCGCGGGTGCCGGCTACGACCTGTCCGGCATCCGCCCGGCACTGGCGCAGCTGGCGGGCAAGTAACGTCCTAAATCCTCTCCTGTAAGGGGAGGTGGCGCGCGTAAGCGCGACGGAGGGGCGTCGCCGCACGAAACGGAGCCCTGCATCCCCAGCGGGGACACCCCTCCACCACCGCCTCCGGCGGCGGTCTCCCTCCCCCTTCGGGGGAGGGTCTCACTCTCCCACGTACAAAAAATGGGCTGGTGGTTGCCCACCAGCCCAGTTGTCCGCAGGAGGAACCTCGGTGGGGCGCCGCGGCAGGAGAGGATCCCGCGGCGCCCGATTTCGTCAGTAGTTGTACGCGCGCTCGCCATGCTCGTTGATGTCGAGCCCTTCGACTTCGACTTCCTTCGAGGGGCGGATGCCCATGGTGAACTTGAGCGCCAGGAACAGGATGGCCGAGACACCGCCCGACCAGGCCAGGGTCAGCGCCACCGCTTCGGCCTGGATGATCAGCTGGCCCAGCGTGTCGTAGCTGGGCGCCACGACCGACGGGAACTTGGTGTAGTCGATCACGCCCTGGCCGCCGAGCGCCGGGTTGGCGACGATCGCGGTGCCGAGGGCGCCCAGGATCCCGCCGATGCAGTGCACGCCGAACACGTCGAGCGAGTCGTCATACTTGAGCTTGTTCTTCACGGTGGTGACGAAGAAGAAGCAGACCGGCGACACGACCAGGCCGAGCACGATCGAGGTCATCGGCGCGGCATAGCCCGAGGCCGGGGTGATCGCGACGAGGCCCGCGACCGCACCGGTCACGCCACCCAGCAGCGACGGCTTCTTGTGCACGACCTGCTCGATCACGGCCCAGCTGACCGCGGCAGCGGCAGTGGCGACGAAGGTGTTGATGAAGGCAACCGCGGTCACGCCGTTCGATTCGAGGTTGGAACCGGCGTTGAAGCCGAACCAGCCCACCCACAGCAGCGATGCGCCGATCATGGTCATGGTCAGCGAGTGCGGTGGCATCGGCTCGCTCTTGAAGCCCACGCGCTTGCCGATCACGAGGCAGCCGACCAGGCCGGCAATGCCCGCATTGATGTGGACGACGGTGCCGCCGGCGAAGTCGAGCGCGCCGAGCGAATAGAGGAAGCCCGCATCCTTGGGCGAGTCGACCAGGAAGTCCGGGCCCGCCCAGTACCACACCATGTGCGCGATCGGGAAATAGGCCAGCGTCATCCACAGCACGGTGAAGATGATCAGCGGGGTGAACTTCACGCGCTCGGCAAAGGCACCGACGATCAGCGCCGGCGTGATGCAGGCGAAGGTCATCTGGAAACAGACATAGGCGAATTCGGGAATGTAGACGTTGTTCGAGAAGGTCGCCGAATAGGTATTCGCGCTCACCCCGATCAGGAACGCCTTGGAAAGGCCGCCAAAGAACGGATTTCCGCCGGTGAAGGCGATCGAATAGCCCCAGCTGACCCAGACCAGGGCCGCGACCGAGACGATCATGAACACCTGCATCAGCACCGAGAGCATGTTCTTGGTGCGGACCAGGCCGCCATAGAACAGCGCCAGCGCCGGCACCGACATCATCAGCACGAGCGCCGAGGAGATCAGCATCCAGGCGGTGTCGCCCTTGTTCACCATCGTCGCCTGCTGGGCGACGGTAGGTGCCTTGACCATGGCTGCGGTCTGCGCCCAGGCGGGCATCGCCGCGACCAGCGCGGCCGCGCCGAGCGCAAGCCCGGCGGTCTTCCATCCTTGCTTCATTGCTACCCCCTTGCTCACAGCGCCGTCTCGTCGGTTTCGCCGGTGCGGATGCGCACGGCCTGGCCCATGTCGAGAACGAAGATCTTGCCGTCACCGATCGCGCCGGTGCTGGCCGCAGCCTGGATCGCTTCCACGGCGCGGTCGGCGAGATCGCTTCCCACGGCGACCTCGATCTTGATCTTCGGCACCATGTTCGTGCTGTACTCGGCGCCGCGATAGATTTCGGTCTGGCCCTTCTGGCGGCCGAACCCCTTCACTTCGGTCACGGTCATGCCCGTCACCCCGACGGTGGTGAGCGCCTCGCGCACCTCGTCGAGCTTGAAGGGTTTGATGATGGCGATGATGAGCTTCATGTCGCCCCCTCTGGCGGTTGTCCCACCAGACCATTCAGCAAGGGGCGTGCCAAACGGAACGCACAGAGCGACTGTGCGTTTTCGGGCGCAATTTATTACGAACTGGTGAATTTTGCGACGCGCAGTTGCCCGAAAAACGGGCAGATCACTGCAGCGTCGCGCTGTCCTCGCCGTGGCGGCCGAAAAACTGCATCAGCTGGACGATCAGCTCCGCACGGTCGGCAAGCCGCGGCGCCTCCAGCAGCGCCTGCTTCGAGGCGGCGTCGAACGGCGCGATCTGGGCGATGCCGTTGACCAGCGATTCATCGTCGAGCCGCGTCACCGCTTCCCAGTCGACCATATAGCCCAGGCCATCGGCGAAGCGCCGTGCCTCCATCTCGATCGAAGCGCGACCGGCGAGCGATAGCGATTCGGCTTCGCCCACCACTTCCAGCGCGGCCTCGACCTGGCGGAACGGCGTGCCCACTTCCAGCTCACGGACGATGGTGAAGCGGCTCAGCCCCTCCAGCACGATGTTGAAGCGCCCGTCGTCGAGCGCCTCGACATCGGCGATCCGGCCGACGCAGCCGACATCGAACAGCGTCGGCGGATCGCGGTCGTCGCGCGGCTGGACCATGCCGATGCGCCGGTCGCGCGCGAGGGCCTCGGAGACCATCGCGCGGTAGCGCGGCTCGAAGATGTGGAGCGGCAGGTGCATGCGCGGAAACAGCAGCGCACCTGCCAGCGGAAACACCGAAAGCCGCGTCGTCTTCATCCGAACAGGATCTGCGAGAGCTTGCGACGCTGGGCGGCGACCCACGGATCCTCGAGCCCGACGACCTCGAACAGCTTGAGCAGCCGCTGGCGGGCGGCGCCCTCGTTCCACGCGCGATCGTCGCGCACCATGGCGAGCAGCGTCGCGGCCGCAGCCTCGCGGTCGCCTGCGGCCATCTGGCCACCGGCGAGTTCGTAGCGCACCTCCATGTCTTCCGGATTCGCGGCGGCCCGCGCAGCAAGACCCGCCAGATCGCCGACCGGCTGCGCTTCGCGGGCGAGGCTCAGTGCGGCGCGGGCGCGCTCAACCTCGGGCGCCTTGGCCGCATCGCCCTGGATCGCATCGAGCGCCGCCTGCGCCTCGTCATGCCGGCCAAGCGTCGTCAGCGCGCGGACGCGGCCCGCGGCGACGGCAGCATGATCGGGCGCCATCTCGGCGATCTGATCGAAGATGGCGAGGGCACGCTCGGCATCGCCGTCGCTCAGTACCTGCTCGCCCATCGCGATCAGCGGTTCGAGTTCGGCCTCGGCCTCGGCTTCCTCGCCGCTGATCGGCAGCTGGCGGAGAATCTGGTCGAGCATCGTGCGCAGCTGCGATTCGGTCCGCGCGCTGGTCAGGTCGGCGACCAGCTGGCCCTGGAACATCGCATAGACCGTCGGGATCGAGCGGACCTGGAATTGGCTGGCGATGAACTTGTTCTTGTCGACGTCGATCTTGACCAGCAGCACGCCCTTGGGCGCGTATTCGCTGGTGACCTTCTCGATCACCGGCCCCAGCGCCTTGCAGGGGCCGCACCATTCTGCCCAGAAATCGAGGATGACGAGCTTCGACATCGACGGCTCGACAACGTCTTTTCGAAAGGCGTCGACGGCCTGTTTGTCGGCGGGGCTCATACCAAGCGTGGCCAAAATGCGCTCCTTAAGCGATCTGCGGGTGCCGGCACCTCGTATAGGGGCCTGGGCGGGTCGGCTCCTATTTGGGCGTTCGGGGCCCAACCGCCAAGCCTTTTCCAAAAAGTGCAAATTGGGGGTTGCGCACTGCAAAGGCCGCTGTTAGTTGGCGCGCCTCACCCGCCGAGAGCGCTTCGAAACGCTCCCGGCCAAGACGCCAGAGCGGGCGTAGCTCAGGGGTAGAGCACAACCTTGCCAAGGTTGGGGTCGAGGGTTCGAATCCCTTCGCCCGCTCCAGTCGCCAACCAGCGACTGTGCCGTCGGTTTCAAGGCATCAGCCTTTTTCTCCCTTCCGACAAGTGCCAGCGCATCGCGAGCGCCGCGCCATCCGCATCCTGCGCGCGGATCGCCTGGACGATCGTCTCGTGCTCGCGGACCATCGCCGCGATCGGCTCGGCTTCGCGCAGGCGGGCGATGTCGACGCCGGCGCGCATGATTCGCATCGTTTCCTCGTGGAGATGCTCGAACGCCTTTTCGAACGCGGGGTTGGCGGTGGCGCGGAAGATCGCGCGGTGCAGCCGCCAATCCTCGTCATGCGCGGGGTCGCTCGAGAGCAGTGCCTTGCGCAGATCGGTCATCGCCGTTTCGATCTCGGCCATCTGTTCGGGCGAGCGGCGACGGGCCGCCAGGCGGGCGGCTTCTGATTCGAGCGCGAACCGCACTTCATAGGTGCCGAGCGTCGCCGACAGTTCGTCGAACGCCATGTGCGCGCCCAGCCGCAGCGAGGGGCGGCGCATGACATAGGAGCCGGCGCCGCGCCGCGCCTCGGTGATGCCGTCCGCCGCCAGCCGCACCAGCGCCTCGCGCACCACGGTGCGCGACATGCCGAAGCTTTCCGCCAGCCGCGATTCGGACGGCAGCCGGTCGCCGATGCCCAGGCCATCGAGGATGATTTCGACGATGCGCGAATAGGCCTGGTCGGCGAGGCGCTGGTCGGGAGCGGGGCTGAGGTTTCGCGACATGGTCCTCCACGATACTAAGGCGCTGCAAAATGGCGAGTCGTGCCATGGTCTTAGGAGAGACACCCTGTCCGATTCTCCCGCCCCCATCCGCGTCGGCATCGGCGGCTGGACCTTCGAGCCGTGGCGCGGCACCTTCTATCCCGACAAGCTGCCGCAGAAGCGCGAGCTGGAATATGCCGCGGCCGCGCTCACCGCGATCGAGATCAACGGCACCTATTATTCCACCTTCAAGCCGGCGAGCTTCGCCGGGTGGGCGGCGGCGGCACCCGAAGGCTTTGTCTATACCGTCAAGGGCTCGCGCTTCGTCACCAACCGCAAGGTGCTCGCCGAGGCGGGCGAATCGATCGCGCGCTTTTGCGGCCAGGGGCTCACCGAGCTGGGCGACAAGCTCGGCCCGATCTTCTGGCAGTTCATGGCGACGAAAAAGTTCGACGCGGAGGATTTCGGTGTGTTCCTCAAGCTGCTGCCCGCGACGCAGGACGGGGTGACGTTGCGCCACGCGGTGCAGGTGCGCCACGAGAGTTTCCAGACGCCCGCGTTCGTCGCGCTGTGCCGCGCAGCCGGCGTCGGCATCGTCTTTGCGGATTCGCCCCAATATCCCGCCATTGCCGATGTCAGCGGCGACTTCGTCTACGCACGGCTCGAGGCGGGTGAGGACGACAACCCCTTCTGCTATCCCGAAGCCGCGTTGCCCCGCTGGGTGGAAGCGGCCAGGATCTGGGCGGCAGGCGGCCAGCCGAAGGGACTGCCGACCTTCGCGACCGAGCTGGCACCGGTGCAGCCGCGCGAGACCTTCGTCTTCTTCATCCATGGCGGCAAGGTGCGCGCGCCGGCCGGTGCGCAGGAGCTGATCCGGCGGCTCGGCTGAGCGCCGAACCCTTTGGCCTGCCGCTTCGTTGATCGGGGGCAACCCTAGGAGGCCCCGCATGAGTCACGATCCCGAACAGCAGAAGCCGCAGGACGACGAAGCCGAAGCGATGGAAGAAGCCCAGAAGGACGCCGCCGAGGAACGCGAGGAAGAAGGCGGCTACCAATAAGGAGCGCGGCGCGGCGGGCATCGCTCCGCCGCGCAGTGTCTGCGCGTTTTCGCGCTAGCAATCCGGCCAAGTAATTGATAATCACTCGCAGCATGAACGCCAGCGCTGCGATTCCCGTGCCCGTACGCCTTGCCCAGCTGCATCGCCATGCTCCCGGTACCGTTGCTGGCGTCGACTGGGACCGGCTCGCCGAACCCGAGGCGCGGCGTCTGCGCGAACTGGGCCTGGACGAAGGCGTCGAGGTGGAACTGCTCCACCGCTCCGGAATCTTCGGCGGCCCGCTTGCCTGCCGCATCGGCCGGATGACGGTCGCGCTTCGCCGCCATGTCGCTGCCGCCATTCATGTGACGCCGCTGGCCAGGCACGCATGAACACCACGCCATTGGTTGCGCTGGTCGGCAATCCCAATGCCGGCAAGAGCGCGCTGTTCAACGCACTCACCGGCGCGCGGCAGAAGGTGGGCAATTATCCCGGCGTCACCGTCGAGCGCCATTCCGGCCGCATGGCGCTGCCCGATGGCCGCCCGATCGAGCTGATCGACCTGCCCGGCGCCTACAGCCTCGATCCCGCCAGCCCCGACGAGCAGGTGACCCGTGACGTGCTGCTCGGCCGCCAGCAGGGCGAGCGGCTGCCGGACGCGATCCTCACGGTGATCGACGCGTCGAACCTCGACAACCACCTCCGCTTCACGCTCCAGCTGATCGCGCTGGGGCTGCCGATCGTGGTGGCGCTCAACATGGTCGACCTGGCCGAGCGCGACGGGTTGAAGCTCGATCCGGAAGCGCTCGAGCGCGAGCTGGGCGTGCCGGTGGTCGCCACCGTAGCGGTGCGGCGTCGCGGCCTTGATGCGCTCAAGGATCGCATGGCCGAGATGGTGAAGGGCGTGACCAAGATCCGCCCCTCCCCCAGCGTGCAGCACGACATCGTTCTGCTCCAGCGTCGCGCCCGCCAGATCGCCACTGCCGTCACGATCTCCGAAACCGCCGCGCGCCGCTGGACGCACCGGCTGGACGCGCTGTTCCTCCACCCCGTCGCCGGGCCGATCATCCTGCTGGCGACGATGTTCCTGATGTTCCAGGCGGTGTTCGCCTGGTCCGAGGTGCCGAAGGGCTTCATCGAGGACGGGATGAAGTGGCTCGGCACCGAGGTCGGGGCCGCGCTGCCGGACGGGGTATTCCGATCGCTGATCGTCGACGGCGTGATCGCGGGCGTCGGCGCGGTGGTGGTATTCCTGCCGCAGATCCTGATCCTGTTCGCCTTCATCCTGGTGCTGGAGGCGACCGGCTACATGGTTCGCGCCGCCTTCCTGATGGACCGGGTGATGGCGAGCGTGGGGCTGTCCGGCCGCGCGTTCATCCCGCTCCTCTCCAGCTTTGCCTGCGCGGTGCCGGGGATCATGGCGACGCGCACGATCGCTGACGAGAAGGACCGGCTGACCACCATCCTGATCGCGCCGCTGATGACCTGTTCGGCGCGCCTGCCGGTCTATACCATCATCATCGGCGCGCTGATCCCCGATCGGGCGATTTTGCCGGGCATGGGATTGCAGGGGCTGGTGCTGTTCGCGCTCTACATTCTCGGCATCCTCGGCGCCTTCGCCGTCGCGCTGGTCCTGCGCCGCACGGTCACCAAGGGCGCGACCTCGGGCTTCATGATGGAGATGCCCAAATATCAGTGGCCGAGCCTGCGCGACGTGCTGCTGGGCCTCTGGCAGCGCGCGCTGACCTTCCTCAAGCGCGCCGGCACGATCATCCTCTACACCACGGTGATCCTCTGGGCGCTCCTGAGCTTCCCCAAGCCGCCCGAGGGCAGCGGCATCTCGAAGGTCGATTATTCGATCGCCGGGCGGATCGGCAACGGGCTGGAGAAGATCGTGGCGCCGATCGGCTTCAACCGCGACATGGCGCTGGCGGTGATCCCGGCGATGGCCGCGCGCGAAGTGGCGGTGGCAGCGATCGGCACCGTCTATGCGATCGACAATGCCGATGACGATTCGGGCAAGGCCTCGATCCAGCAGCAGCTCCAGAAGCATTGGAGCCTGCCGAGCGCGCTCGCCTTCCTGATGTGGTTCGTCTTCGCGCCGCAATGCATCTCGACGATCGCGGTCACCCGGCGCGAGACCAACGGCTGGAAATGGCCGTCCTTCATGATCGGCTATCTGTTCGCGCTCGCCTATGTCGCGGCGGGCATCACCTATTGGAGCGCCATCGCCCTCGGGCTCTAAGCCGGTCCCGAGAGGCGATGGCCGCCGGCCGGGGCACTCAGCTCCCGGCCGTTTCCTTGTTCCGCCAGAAATCCTGGACGATCTCCCAGCCCTCTTCGGCGGTTTCGCAGAAGCGGAACAGGTTGAGGTCGCGCGGCGAGATCACGCCCTCGTCGCACAGCGCCTCGAAGTTGACGACGCGGTTCCAGAATTCCTTGCCGTAGAACAGCACCGGGATCGGATCGACCTTGCCGGTCTGGATCAGCGTCAGCAGCTCGAAGCTCTCGTCGAACGTGCCGAAGCCGCCCGGGAACACGGCGACCGCGCGGGCATGCAGCAGGAAGTGCATCTTGCGCAGCGCGAAATAGTGGAACTGCATGCTCAGGCCCGGCGTGACATAGGGGTTCGGCGCCTGTTCGTGCGGCAGCACGATGTTGAGGCCGATCGTCTCCGCGCCCACGTCGCGGGCGCCGCGGTTCGCCGCTTCCATGATCGAGGGACCGCCGCCCGAGGTGACGACGAAGTGGCGCTTGCCGGCGGCATCGAGCGGGAAGTTGCTGGCCAGGCGACCCAACTCGCGCGCCACGTCGTAATATTTGGACTTGGCGACCAGGCTCTCGGCGATGCGCTTCTGCTGCTCGGTCTCGGCGAGCGCGAGCACGGCTTCGGCCTTGGCCGGCTCGGGGATGCGGGCCGAGCCGTAGATCACGAAGGTCGACGCGATGTTCGCCTCGTCGAGCAGCAGCTGCGGCTTGAGCAGCTCCAGCTGGAAGCGCACCGGCCGCAGGTCTTCGCGCAGCAGGAAGTCCATGTCCTGGAAGGCGAGCCGATAGGCGGGGTGCTCGGTCTGGGGCGTGCCGGTGGCGGTGTTGGCGGTCTCGGCTTCCTGCTGGGCAGGGCGGAAGACGCGCGACGGGACTCTCGTATCGCTCATTACCGGCGGATTAGGCGCATCCGGGGCGGTTGGAAAGCCTCAGGCGCAGAACGGCCCCCGGCCCATGTCCAGGTGAAAATGGTCGCGGTGGACATAATTATAGTTCGGGCTCAATACGGTAGCGAAACGCTTGCAGGCCGATCCGTGCACCGTCTCGAGGAACTGGCGCACCGCCGGATCGGGATTCTGCCAGTCCTTCAGGATGGTGATCCGCCGCCCGTCCTTCAGCACGAAGCCCGACACGTCCACGGCGTTGGCGCGGCCGTGCTCGGACAGCTTGCTGCTCGGCTGGGTGCCGCCGACGATCGCGCGGCAGACATAGGTGCCGAACGTGTCTACCCGCACCAAGTCGCTGCCCAGGATCTGCCGCGCCGCCGGCGCCACGGCATATTGCACCCAGCCGGTAAAGGCGCGGGCGAGCGGGCAGCGCATGCCCTTGATGCCGCCCACCGGTACGCCGATGTCGACCAGCTGCACCGCGCCCTGGACGATGCAGCCGCCGCCAAAGTCGCGATCGGGCAGCGGGCTGTAGCGCACGCCCGCGCGGCTGAGATCGGTGAAGCATTGCTGCGTCTCGCGCGGGGTGGGGCCGTTGAGCGTGATCGGCCCGCTGGGGCGCGGACGGGCCGGCGCGGGTGCCGGGTGCTTTTCCCCACCGCCGCTGCCGAAGAGGCAGGCCGACAGCAGCATCGGCAGCGCCAGGCCGGCAAGGGGGCGGAGTACGCGGCGGGAGACCATGGCCGCACGATAGGGCAAGAGAGTGCCCACGCGAACCACGACTCGTCGCATCGGCGACTCGGCTCGTCAGGCGGTGGCCTCGACGAACCGCTCGCCCAGTTCGGCGGGCACGCGCAGCAGCCGTCCCGAGGCACGATCGATCAGCGCCCAGGTGGTGACCGCCTCGACCCGCACCTTGCCGTCCGGCCCGAGGAAGCGGACATGGCGGTTGAAGCGGGCGCCGCGCGGCGCCTCGGGTACCCAGGTCTCGGCGGTCACCGTTTCGCCCTCGCGGACATTGCCGCGATAGTCGATCTCGTGCCGGGTCACGACCCAGATCAGCGTTTCCTGCTCCTCGGGTGTCGCCAGCGCCATCCAGTGTGCGCCGGCGATATCCTGGATCCACGCGACCCAGACCGCATTGTTGACATGGCCGAGGATGTCGATGTCGTCGGGACCGGCGGTGATGGAGAGCGTGAAGCGCGGCATGGCGGCGATGCTAACGGCGATTCCGAGCCGCGGCTATTGCGCCGGCTTGCCCGGATCGTCCTGGAACTTGATCGCGCGAATATGCCAGCTGCGCTGCTCCGGCGTCGCGCCGTCGATGTCGCCGGCGCGGTGCAGGGTCGCTTCGCCCAGCTGGTGGAAGGGCTTGCCGGTCGCCTTGAGCCGACCATAGACCTGTACCGGCACGGTAACATAGCGCTGGCCCGCCCCCGCCTCGATCTGGCCCGGCGCGCCGATATTGGCATGATATTCGGAATAGGGTGCGAAGCGTGCGGCGAACGCCTTGGCATCACCGCCCGAGGCCTTGCCGCCATCGCTCCACAGCGCCCAGGCCTGACCGTAGCGGCCGCTTTCGATCAGCGCATAATAGGTCTGCACGACATTGGCGGCGCCCTGTGCGCTGTCCGGCGTGAACTTGGCCTCGCTTACCGGGGTACGATCATCGGGCAGGCCGCCGGGCTGACCCGGGGCGGGGGGATTGAGCGGTTCGACCTGTTCGTTGCCCGGCGCCAGTTCGGTCGCGGCCGGGGCGGTCTGCGAGATCTGGTTTGCGGCGTTGTCGGTGCTCGCATTGTCCATCTTGGGCGGCAAGCCCGAGGAGCATGCGGCGAGCGCGCAGCTAGTCAGCAGGGCAGGGATCAGGCGCATCCGGTTCTCTTCCACATCAAGAATGTGCGAACGAGCCACCGAATGCGCCGGTTCCTCAATCCTTGAGCGGCTGGTTGCCGACGAAGCCGAGCTTGACGATGTTGGCCCGCTTGATCGCGGCGAGGACGCTGTCGAAGCGGTCGTAGCGCGTCTCGGGATCGGTCTGCAGCTCCAGCACCGCGGCATCGGTGCGCAGGCCTGCAAGCTTGGCCGGCAGCGCAGCTTCGGCGAGGCGGGCGCCGTCCCAGAACAGCCCGCCGTCCTTGTCGATGGCGAGACGGTGGCTGGCGGTGTCGGTGAACCCGGGATCCCCCTGCGGCAGGTCGACCGGCACCTTGTGGGTCATGACGGGGATGCTGAGGATCATCACGATCAGCAGCACGAGCATCACGTCGATGAACGGCGTCACATTGATCGCGCCGATCGGCATGGGGTCGGACGCGGGTACGAACTTGCGCATGGCCTCTCCTCCATCACTGGTACGATACAACGTACCATACAGGCGGTTCGGTACAAGCGTTACTCGTACTTCCAGTTGCGGCGCTTGCCTTCGCGAAGCCAGGTGATCGCTTCCTCGGTACGGCGGGCGCGGGTCTCCGGGCGCTTGGCCTCGCCGATCCATTCCGAATATTCGCGCCGACTGCTCGGCGGGAAGGCGTCGAAGGTGGCGCGGGCGGCATCGTCGGTCGCGAGCGCTGCCGCGAGTTCGGGGGGCACCGGCAGCTCACGGCGTGGCGTGCGCGGCGGGCGCCTGGGGCCACCGCCGGCGGCCAGGCGATCAGCCGCGGCGCGCGCCATGGCCTCGAAGGTGGCGGCGTCCGGCAGGTCGGAGAAGCTGGTGACGCGACGGAACTGCTCGACCGCGTCGACTTCGCTGTCCTTGTTCCAGGATGCGGCGGCATGTTCCCAGAAGCCGAAGCTGCAATGTGCCTTGAACGCGATCATCATCGCGAACGGGCGGCCGCCGAGCAGGAAGGCGGGCCGCGCCCATTTGATCGACTCTTCCACCTCCGGCACCGCGGCGTGGACTCGCGCGCGCATCCACAGGAGCAGCGGCCGCGCAAAGTCGGCGGCGGCCTCGATATGGGCGTCGACTCGGGGGTCGGTGGGCATGGCGCGCGGAGCCTCGGTCCCGCGCGCCATGCCGTCAAGCGTCAGGGCCGCAGGGCGACGTCGTCCGGATCGTCGAGTTCCTCGTCCAGATCGTCCTCGTCGACATCCTCGTCGTCGAAATCGTCCTGGATATCGTCCTCGTCGAGGTCGTCCTCATCCTCGTCGGCGTCGTCATCTTCCTCGCCGATTTCGTCATCGGTCATGGTGAGGTCGTCGAGATCGTCGTCATCGTCCTCGCCGCCGCCCAGATCGGGGTTGAGATCGGTCAGCAACGACCCGTTGTCGGGGCCATCGCTGGTCGCCTCGAGAATTTCGGCGCGCTGGCTCTCGTCATAGCCTTCCGCGTCATAGCCGTCATCGGCGGGACCCTGAATGCCGCTCATCGCCCATTTCCTTCCCAAGCCCGGCGGGAATCGCCGGGATTTGCATGCGCAACGGCGCAGCCCCCGGCCGCGTTCCGACTCAGCTGGGGCGGAACATCCGTCCGCGCTCGGTCACCGCTACTACCACGAGCGATAGGCCGCCCATGAGGAGAAATCCGCTGTACAAGGGTATGGTCGTGCCGTCGAAGGCCTGGCCGATCGCCGCGCCGATCAGCGCACCGGCGATGGTGGTGACGAAGCCCTGCAGGCTGGAGGCGGTGCCGGCGATCGCGCCCATCTTCTCCATCGCCATCGCCGAGAAGTTGGATGTGGCGAGGCCGAAGCATGCCATCATCAGCGCCTGCAGCACCGCGAAGCTCCACAGCGTTTCCAGCCCGAACACGGTGACGGTGAGGTGGATGGCGGCGAGCAGCGTCAGCAGGGTGAGAGCGGTGTGCGAGATCACCCGCGTGCCGAGCCGCATGACGATGCGCGAGTTGAGGAACGATCCCACCGCCATGGTGCTGGCGACGCAGGCGAATACCGTGGTCAGCAACTCCGGCCGGTGGAACACGTCGGCCATCACCTGCTGGACCGATCCGATGAATCCGAACAACGCGCCGGAAAGCAGCGCCGCCGCGATCGTATAGCCGACCGCCGCCCGGTCGCGGAGCATCACGCCATAGTCGGCGAGCACCCGAGCCGGCTGCATCGACTGGCGGGCACCGGTGGCCAGCGTCTCGGGCATGCGCAGCCCGAACCAGAGGAGGACGAGCGCGCCGATCCCGCCGATCCCCCAGAAGATCGTCCGCCACGATCCCCCGGCGGCGAGAATGATCTGCCCCACCGTCGGCGCAAAGATCGGGGCGGCCATGAACACGATGAACACGAGGCTCATCACTCGCGCCATCGCCCGGCCGGCATAGCAGTCGCGCACCAGCGCCACGGTGACCACGCGCGACCCTGCCGCCGCCGTACCCATCGCGACGCGGGCGACGAGCAGCAGCACGAAACTGCCCGAGATCGCCGCGATCCAGCTCGTCACCACGTAGCAACCGAGCGCGATCAGCAGCACCGGCCGCCGCCCGTAGCGATCGGACAGGGGGCCGTAGAGCAGCTGCGCGGTGCCGAAGCCGATCAGGAAGGCGGTGATCACGAACTGGCGATGATTCGCCGAATCGACACCCAGGCTGGTGCCGATCGCGGGCAGGGCGGGGAGCATCGAATCGATGCCGAGCGCGGTCAGCGCCATCAGCGCGGCGGCAAGCGCGACGAACTCGGCGAAGCGCAACGGGGCCTGGCCGGCCGAGGCGGTGCTCAGGTGCGGGGCGTTCATGGCAGGGGCCATGGCCCAAGCCTTCCCCCGCGTCACCCTTTTTCCGGTTGACGTGGAAGCCCGCGCAACAACATTGCGGGGTGCAACCGCCGCAGGAGACCGCCATGAATCGCCTTTTCGTCCCCCTGTTGCTGCCGATCGCGCTGGCGGCGTGCCATGGCAGCGCGAACATCAATTTCGACGGCAACGATACGGACGGCAACAGCGTGATCTCCACCGATGCCAATGGCCGCATCCAGATCAAGGCGCCGGGCGTCCAGGGCTCGATCACGCTGCCCAAGGTGCCGCTGGACGCGAAGAATTTCGACATCGACGGGGTGACGCTCTATCCCGGATCGACGCTGAAGAACCTCAAGGTCAACGACAACCAGGGCGACAAGGATGGCCAGGTGATCGTCGAGTTCGAGAGCCCTGCCGCACCCACGGTGGTGCGCGACTGGTTCCGCGACAACATGACCAAGCAGGGCTTCAAGGTGACGACCAAGGACGATAATCTGATCGGCACCACCGATGACGGCCAGCCCTTCGCGCTGCAGCTGAGCGCGCAGGGCGATGCCAAGACCAAGGGGCTGATGCAGGTCGGCCGCTGAGCCCGGTGCGGGACAGCTGCCCGGCCATTGGGAATGTCCCCAGGCTTGCGGGCCCCGCGGCGGCACGACTAACCACGCGTTTTTGCGTTCGGAGACTGTGATGTTGGATACCCTCACCGAAATTCCGGTGCTTTCGCTCAATGAGCAGGCCGGCGACCCGGAGGGCTTCGCCCAGGCATTCGGCCAGTCGTTCCAGCGCTTCGGCTTTGCCGTGGTGCGCGATCACGGCGTGCCGCAGGCGCTGATCGAGCGCGCCTGGCGCCTCACCAAGGCGTTCTTCGACCTGCCCGAGGCGGAAAAGCGCGCCCACTTCATCCCCGGCGGCGGTGGCGCGCGCGGCTATACCCCGTTCAAGACCGAGATCGCCAAGGGCGCGACCCATGTCGACCTCAAGGAATTCTGGCATATCGGCCGCGAGCTGGCCGCCGGCCACCGCTTCGCCGACGTGATGGCGCCGAACGTCTGGCCGGCCGAGCCCGCAGGGTTCCGCGAGACCTTCATCGAGCTGTTCGCTGCCTTCGATACCGCGGGCGACAAGCTGCTCTCGGCCGTGGCGCGCTATCTGGGCCTCGCACCCGACTGGTTCGACACCGCGGTGAAGGACGGCAATTCGGTGCTCCGCCTGCTCCACTATCCGCCGGTCGATGCCGATGCGCCCGAGGTGCGGGCCGGCGCGCATGAGGACATCAACCTGATCACGCTGCTGCTCGGCGCCGAGGAAGCGGGGCTCGAGCTGCTCGATCGCGACGGCAAGTGGCTGGCGGTGAAGCCGCCCGAAGGCGCGATGGTGATCAATGTCGGCGACATGCTGCAGCGGCTGACCAACCATGTCCTGCCGTCGACCACGCACCGCGTCGTCAATCCGCCGGCAGAACGGCGCGGCCATTCGCGCTACTCGATGCCGTTCTTCCTGCATCCGGCGCCCGATTTCCTGATCAAGACGCTGCCGGGCTGCGTGAGCGCCGAGAATCCGAACCGCTATCCGGAGCCGATCACCGCGCATGATTATCTGCACGAGCGGCTGGTCGAGATCGGGCTGATCAAGAAATAAACAGCGCGTCGTGGCCTGCTGACGCGACAAAATCTGTCTTTCCTTATGGGAAGGGAAGGCGCTAGGGACGGACAGGCGGCGGCAGGGCGACAAGCGTCCCGCCGCCGCCTTGTCATATGGATTCAAGAGGAACGAGGAATGGCGGAAGCGTTGCGCGTGGCACTGGCGGGGCTGGGAACCGTGGGCGGCGGCGTAATTCGCCTGCTCGACGCCAATGCCGAGCTGATCAGCCGCCGCGCCGGACGCCCCATCGAGGTGGTCGCCGTTTCCGCCCGCGATCGCACCAAGGATCGCGGCATCGACCTGTCGCGCTTCGACTGGGTCGACGATCCCGTCGAGCTTGCCCGTCATGCGGACGCGGACGTGGTGGTGGAGTTGGTCGGCGGATCCGACGGCCCGGCGCTGGCGCTTGCCCGCGCGGCGCTGGGCGCGAACAAGAGCTTCGTCACCGCTAACAAGGCAATGATCGCGCATCACGGTCTCGAACTGGCCCAAGCGGCTGAAGACGCGGCCGTTGCGCTCAAGTTCGAGGCGGCGGTGGCCGGCGGCGTGCCGGTGATCAAGGGCCTGCGCGAAGGCGCGGCGGCCAACGAGATCGCCCGCGTCTACGGCATCCTCAACGGCACCTGCAATTTCATCCTGTCGAAGATGGAGGCCGAGGGCCGCGACTTCGCCGAGATCCTCGCCGAGGCGCAGGCGCTCGGCTATGCCGAGGCGGACCCGACCTTCGACATCGACGGCATCGATGCCGCGCACAAGCTGTCGATCCTCGCCAGCCTCGCCTTCGGCACCCAGCCCGCGTTCGGCGACCTGAAGGCGAGCGGCATCCGCCACATCCTCGCCGCCGACATCGCCGAGGCGGCGACGCTCGGCTACCGCGTCCGGCTGCTCGGCATCGCCGACGCGGGCGCGCACGGGCTGTTCCAGCGCGTCCATGCCCATCTCGTGCCGCTCGGCCATCCGCTCGCGCATGTCACGGGGTCGACCAATGCGGTGGTGGCCGAGGGCAATTTCGTCGGCCGCCTGCTGTTCCAGGGCGCGGGTGCGGGCGACGGCCCGACCGCGAGCGCCGTGGTCGCCGACCTGATCGATATCGCCCGCGGCGAATTCGGCCCGCCCTATGCGATGCCGGCGACTGCTTTGGTTGCCCAGCCCGCGGCGGACAGCGGCGAACGCCGCGGGCGCTCCTATGTGCGCTTCACCGTGGCGGATCGCGTCGGCGTGCTGGCGGAGATCGCGGCGGCGATGCGCGACGCGGGGGTTTCGATCGAGAGCCTGATCCAGCGCGGCGTGAGCCCGGATGGCAGCGCGCTCGTCGCCATCGTCACGCATGAGGCGCCGGAGCGCAGCATTGCCCAGGCCTTGGAAAAACTGCGGGGCTCGCAGAGCCTGACGAGCGAGCCGATGTGGATGCACATTCTCGACGCCTGAGCGTCGGCTGCGCTGGTAGTTAGAAGCTCAGGCGCAGCACGCGGTGGCCGGTATCGGGGCACACCGGCATGCCGGTGCGGTTGCAGGCCGGTCCCTCGACCGCATGGATCATCTCCATCTTCCGGTCGACCAGCGGCTCGCGGGTCGCCGCGATCCGGGCGCGGCCATCGCGCGTGCCGCAATCGCGCTCTACTTCGCAGCTGGAGATCAGGGGCGAAAGCACCGGCTGCGGCCGCGCCGAACGGCGCAGCGTGGCGCGAACGATCGGTGCCCGGGCAGAGTCTGCCGCGCTGACCGCCGCCGCCATGCTTGCACTCTGCAGTGCCAGTGCGATCAACAACATATGCCCTCCTGTTGCATCCCGTCGCGCCAACGCGCGGGTGCTCCGGTGGTTGCGAACCTTTGCAGCGAACGGCGGCCGGCGATCACGGCGCCAGCTCCCGCTGCTGCATCTTCACCTTGCCGTCCAACCCGACCGTGGCGGTGACCCCGACCTTGCCGCACTTCACCGTGAACGCACCCTCGCCGCATTTGGTGATACCTTGCTGCACGGGGTCGCCGATCAGCCGGTTCAGCCGCGCCGCATCCGAATCCCGCGACAGGTTCGGCGTGACGAACGGCACCCGATAGCGGTCCGCCTCGCGCCGCGAACAGACGATGATCTCGCCCTGGTCGCTGGGGGCCCGGCAGGGAACTTCCGCCCGCGTTTGCGTGCGATAGTCCGCCAGCACCGTGGCTACGGAAGCATCTTGAACGAAGAGCAACATCGGCAGCAACATCGTGTCAGTCCCCCGCGAGTCCGCGCAACAATAGCGCAGTTTGCACTTGGAATCACTAAACCACTTTGGTTAACGGCGCTGACAACGTTAGCACGGTCGACAGCGCCCCGGTGGCCTCCTATCGCGGCGCACGTATCGAACAGGGGATCACCGTACAGATGCCGAACGCAAGCCATGTTCTCGACCGTGTCCTCGTGCTCGAAATGGTGCGTGTCACCGAAGCGGCAGCCATCGCCGCCTCCAGCCTGGTCGGACGGGGGGACGAGAAGGCCGCCGACCATGCCGCGGTCGAAGCGATGCGCGAGGCGCTGAACCAGCTGTACATGGACGGCACCGTGGTGATCGGCGAGGGCGAGCGCGACGAGGCGCCGATGCTCTATATCGGCGAGAAGGTCGGCTCGGCGATCGGCAAGGGCCCCAAGATCGACATCGCGCTCGATCCGCTGGAAGGCACGACGATCACCGCCAAGGCCGGCCCCAACGCGCTGGCGGTGCTGGCCGTGGCCGAGGAAGGCAATCTGCTCAACGCGCCCGACGTCTACATGGACAAGATCGCGGTCGGCCCCGGCTATCCGCAGGGCGTGATCGATCTCAACAAGTCCCCGACCGAGAATGTCGAGGCGATCGCTGCCGCCAAGGGGGTGAAGCCGAGCGACATCATCGCCTGCGTGCTCGATCGCCCGCGCCACGAGAAGCTGATCGCCGAACTGCGCGGCATCGGCTGCGGCATCATGCTGATTCCGGACGGCGACGTGGCGGGCGTGATCGCGACCAGCGATCCCGACACCACCATCGACGTCTATATGGGCCAGGGTGGCGCACCCGAGGGCGTGCTCGCCTGTGCGGCGCTGCGCTGCGTCGGCGGGCAGTTCCAGGGCCGTCTGGTGTTCCGTAATGACGACGAGCGCGCGCGCGCGGCCAAGTGGGGGATCGAGGATCTCGACAAGATCTACGCGCTCGACGAACTGGCCAAGGGCGACTGCATTTTCGCGGCGACCGGCGTGACCGACGGTTCGCTGCTCGCCGGCGTGAAGCGGGTGAAGGGCAAGATGACCACCGAGAGCGTGGTGATGCGCGCCAGCTCGGGCACGGTGCGCTGGGTGAAGGGCGAACACCGCGTCGACTGACAGGCCGCAACGACGCCGCCGGCTTGATCCCGGCGGCGTCTTGCCGCACCAAGTCACCCTGACCTCAGGGGGACGAACGAACATGCGGCACTGGCTGGTTTCCGTAGCGCTCGCGGCGATTGCCGCACCTCTCGCGGCTGCGGCGCCGCCCCAGGCCGCGCCCGCCGCGACCGACGCGCCCTTCACCTTCGAAGAGGCGATGATCCCGATGCGCGACGGGGTGAAGCTCCACACCGTCATCCTGCGGCCCAGGGGCGCCACCGGCCCGCTGCCGATCCTGTTCCAGCGCAGCCCCTATGGGTCGCCCGATGCCGCGCCGGGGCGCGTGCCGAACAGCTGGGCGCCGCTGGTGCGCGACGGCTATATTTTCGTGTTCCAGGACATGCGCGGCCGCTTCAAGTCCGAGGGGGGCACCTTCACCCTCTCCACTGAGGTGAAGACCGGCAAGGGCGCGGTCGACGAGGCGACCGACGCCTATGACTCGATCGACTGGCTGGTGAAGAACGTGAAGCCCAACAACGGCAAGGTGGGCATGTGGGGGGTGTCGTACCCCGGCTTCACCGCCGCGATCGCGCTCGCCAAGCCCCACCCGGCGCTCAAGGCCACCAGCCCGCAGGCGGCGTGGATCGATTACTGGAAGAACGACGATCTCCACCGCTGGGGCGCGATGCGGCTCACCTATGCCAGCGACTGGGTGAACGGTCTCCAGGCGGACAAGACCAACAACGACGGCATCAGCCTCTACGATCGCTACGACACCTACGACTGGTTCCTCCACGCCGGCTCGCCCGACGACATCGAGAAGAAATATTTTAACGGCCGGGTGCCGCGCTTCCGCGAGATGATCGAGCATCCCGACTATGACGATCACTGGAAGAAGCAGGTCTGGTCGAACGCGCTCGGCAAGACCACCGTGCCGACGCTCAACGTCGCCGGCTATTGGGACCAGGAAGATCCCTGGGGCAGCTGGAAGATCTGGGAAAAGCAGCGCGCCAACGATCCGAACAAGCTGGCGCTGATGGTGGCCGGCCCCTGGGCGCACGGCGTGTGGCAGTCGCCCGCGAACAGCCTCGGGCGCATTCCCTTCGGCGTCGACAGCGGCACCCAGTTCGTCGAGCAGATCGAGGCGCCCTTCTTCGCCTATTGGCTCCACGGCACCGGCACCAAGCCGGACTTCGCGCTGAAGAGCTTCCAGTCGGGTTCCTGGCAGTGGAAGACCTATCAGAGCTACCCGCTCGCCAATGCGCAGGCGACGAACCTGTATCTGCACGGCGACGGCTCGCTGAGCTTCACCGCGCCGGCGGCGGGCGAGGGCTGCCGGGACTATGTGAGCGATCCGGCGCGGCCCGTGCCGTTCCGCCCGCGGCCGATGTCCGCCACCTATGCCACGCCCGACTGGCGCTGGTGGGAAGCCGAGGACCAGCGCTTCGTCGACGATCGGCCCGACGTGCTCAGCTATGTCACCGCGCCGCTGGAGAACGACCTGACCGTCACCGGCGAGGTCACCGCCAAGCTGATGGCCGCCACTAGCGGCACCGACAGCGACTTTGTCGTCAAACTGATCGACGTGTTCCCCGAAAACTACGAGAAGGCGCCGACCGCGCTGGGAGCCTATGCCAAGGGCCTCAACGGCTATGAACTGCCGATCGCCATGGAGATCCGTCGCGGCCGCTATCTCAAGAGCTTCGAGCAGGCGACGCCGCTGGTCCCCGACCAGGTGACCGCCTGGGATTTTCCTCTGCGCGACCACGACCATGTGTTCAAGAAAGGCCACCGGATCATGGTGCAGGTCCAGTCGAGCTGGTTCCCGGTGATCGACCGCAACCCGCAGACCTTCGTGCCGAACATCTACAAGGCCAAGCCGGAGGACTATCGCAAGGCGACGCAGCGGGTGTGTAGCGGCTCCGCGGTGACGCTGCCGGTGGTGCGCTAGCGCCGCCGCAGGAACGGCGGTCTCACCGGTGCGCGGAGCGCCGGTGAGACCGGTCGGGGCAGACGGGCGCCGATCCGGCCTCGCGCACCAAGCGCCGGCGATCAGGCGGCAACGGACAAGCGTGCGCTGCGGCCGCCCCGCGCGTTGCGGTTCGCCGACCAGCGATTCGATCGGTCGGACTGCGAGACCGTGAACTTGGCAGCATTTTCGGCCAGCAGTTCGACCTCGGAGCTGAGGTTGCGGGCGGCCGCCGACGTCTGTTCCACCATCGCCGCGTTTTGCTGGGTGCTGTTGTCCATCGACACGACCGCGACGCTGATCTCGGTGATGGCGGCGGATTGCGCCTGATTGTCCTTTGCCATGCGCTCGACCAGATCATGCACAGTGTGAACATTGCCCGCGATGTTGGCAAGCGAATCGTCGACGCGGCGGACTACCTCCACTGCGGAGAGGATGCCCGACTGAGTCACGGTCAGCTGTTCCTTGGCGCGCCTGGCCTCCTCCTCGGCACGCATCGCGAGCGCCGAGACGAGATCCGCCACTACCGCGAAGCCACGGCCCGCCTCGCCGGCACGGCCGGCTTCGACCGCCGCGTTCATTGCAAGGACGCGCGTCTGGAAGGCGATCTTGTCCAGCCCCTCGATCACGCTGTCGATACCCTTGGCGCTTTCGCTGACGCGAGTCATCGCGGTCACCGCCTCCTCGGCCAGGGTGCGCCCCGTTGTAACGGTGGCGATCGCGTCGTCGGTGCTCTGGACGGTCTGCACGGAAGCCGAGGCGCTTACCCGCAGACGCTGCTCCATCTCGCTGGTCGCGGCCGAGGTTTCCTCAAGGCTGGCCGCGTTGCCTTCGGTGCGGCGTGCCAGATCCTCCGATGCGGCGGCGATCTCGCGTGCGCCGGTGCGGATCGATTCGGTGCTCGTTGCAACGGCGCCGATCAGTTCGCCCAAAGCATGAAGGGTCTTGTTGTAGCTGCTGCGCAGGGCTTCATATTCTTCCGGGAAGCGAGCGTCGATCGGACGAGTCAGATCACCGCACGAAAGTGCGCCGAGGTGCTCGCCCACGATCCGCACGATTTCGGACTGCTGGGCGGCCATGCGCTGCTGGACCAGCGCGGCGTCGCGGAACGTGAACATCGCCTTGGTCAGGCGTCCTACGCAATCCTTGTAGTCGGTGAAGCGGATCTCGCTATCGAGGTCCCCCGCGGCCAGCGCCTCCATACGGACGACGGTGATGACATACGGATCGCAGATCGCCCGGCGAAACCGAAGGCCGAGCAGCATCGCCGCCCCCGCGCCGACAAATGCTGCGCATATTCCCAAAAGCGCAGGGAGAAGTGCAGCGACCAATGCGGTTACGAGCGCGATGCTGGCCATGCTGCTGAAGGCGATCAGCGTCTTTTGGCGGATGGGAGCGACGGATTCGAACCAGAGCATTGTGAGCTTCCCGGATTTGGCGTTTCGCGCGAGTGGCGCTTATTTTTTATACCCGTAGGCTCTCCTGGCCTCATCTAAGTATAAGCACCACGAAACATCCGTATTTATCACTGGTTCCGATCGATTTTCTCGATGAGCATTTTGATGGTTAAGAAAAAGTGGATGAATTACCTTTCCATGAATTAATCATGGTGGATCAGGTTTATTGATCAAATTGGGCAGGATTAGTTCTTGAGGCGATACCCGGTCCGGAAGATCCACACGATCAGCCCTAGGCACAGCAGCAGGAACACGCCCGTAAAGCCCAGGCTCCAGGCGATGCCGACATCGCCGTGCCCGAAGAAGCTCCAGCGGAAGCCGCTCACCAGATATACCACCGGGTTGAATAGGCTCACTGTGTGCCAGGGCTCGGGCAGCATGTCGATCGAGTAGAAGGCGCCGCCCAGGAAGGTCAGCGGGGTCACCAGCAGCGAGGGCACGATGTTGAGCTGTTCGAAGCTCTTCGCCCAGATGCCGATGATGAAGCCGAACATGCTGAACGTGATCGCGGTGAGCAGCAGGAAGGCGATCATCGCCAGCGGATGATCTACCCGCAGCGGCACGAACAGCGCCGAGGTCGCCAGGATGATCAGCCCAATCACCACCGACTTGGTCGCCGCCGCCCCCACGAACCCCACCACCAGCTCGATCGCCGAGATCGGCGCCGAGAGCAGCTCGAACACCGTGCCGGTGAATTTGGGGAAGTAGATGCCGATCGAGGCGTTGACGATGCTTTGCATCAGCAGCGACAGCATGATCAGCCCCGGCACCAGGAAGCTGCCGTAATTCACGCCGTGAATCGAATCGATCCGGCTGCCGATCGCCCCGCCAAACACGATGAAGTAAAGCGAGGTGGTGATCACCGGGGTCGCGATCGACTGCCACAGCGTGCGGATCGTCCGCGCCATCTCGAACTTGTAGATCGCCCAGATGCCGGGAAAGTTGATGCCGTTCATGCCTGTGCCCCCACCAGGTCGACGAAGATGTCCTCCAGGCTCGACTTCGACGTGTCGAGATCCTTGAAGCCGATGTTCAGGTCGTGCAGCTTGCGCAGCAGCGACGGGATGCCGGTGCGTTCGGCCTGCGCGTCGAAGGTGTAGCGCAGCTTGTGGCCCTCGTCGGCGAGGCTCAGCTGCCATTCGCCGAGTTCGGCCGGAATCGCGGCGAGCGGCTCGACCAGGCTGAGATCGAGCTCGCGCTTGCCGAGCTTCTTCATCAGCGCGGCCTTTTCCTCGACCAGCAGCAGCTTGCCCTTGTTGATCACGCCCACCCGGTCAGCCATTTCCTCGGCCTCCTCGATATAATGGGTGGTCAGGATGATGGTGGTGCCGCGGTCGCGCAGGCGCCCGATCAGCTTCCACATGTCGCGGCGCAGCTCGACGTCGACGCCTGCGGTCGGCTCGTCGAGGAACAGGATGTCCGGTTCGTGGCTCAGCGCCTTCGCGATCATCACCCGGCGCTTCATGCCGCCCGAGAGCTCCATGATCTTGGCGTCGCGCTTGTCCCACAGCGACAGGTCCTTGAGGAGCCGGTCGCAATAGGCGTTGTCGGGCGCCTTGCCGAACAGCCCGCGCGAATAGCGCGCGGCGGAGCCGACGCGCGAGAACATGTCGACCGCGATCTCCTGCGGCACCAGGCCGATCTTGGAACGCGCTGCGCGCGGCTGGCGGATCGCGTCGTGCCCGTCGACCAGGATCGTGCCGGTGCTGGGGGTTACGATGCCGCAGATGATCGAGATGAGCGTGGTCTTGCCCGCGCCGTTCGGCCCGAGCAGGGCGAAGATCTCGCCCTTGTGGATGTCGAGATCGACATGGTCGAGCGCGGTATGGCCCGACGCATAGGTCTTGGAGACCTGGCGTAGCGACAGGATGGGTTGCATGGATGTGGCCCCGGCCGGAAGGAGCCCACAAGCTAGGGTGGCGTTAACCCTGGGGCAAGGTGCGGCAGGGGCGCAGTCCCGCCGCCGGACGCGCGAATATTTGCATCGCGGGCGCGAAAACGGCAGAGGCAGGGGACTATGAGCACCGTATCCCCCGAACTCCGCGCAGCCGCGCTCGTCTCCAAGGCCTGGCCCTATGAAGAGGCGCGCAAGCTGCTCAAACGCTACCCGCAGATCGCAGAGGGTGGCGCGCCGGAGAAAGGCCATGTGCTGTTCGAGACCGGCTATGGTCCTTCGGGCCTGCCGCATATCGGCACGTTCAACGAAGTGCTGCGCACCACCATGGTCCGCCGCGCCTTCGAGAGCCTGTGCGACGTGCCCACCCGCCTGATCGCGTTCAGCGACGACATGGACGGGCTGCGCAAGGTGCCGGACAATGTGCCCAACCAGGACATGCTGCGCGAACATCTCGGCAAGCCGCTGACCCGGGTGCCCGATCCGTTCGAGAAGTACGAAAGCTTCGCGCACCACAACAATACGCGGCTGCGCGAATTCCTCGACCAGTTCGGCTTCGAGTACGAGTTCGCCTCGTCCACCGACTATTACACTGGCGGCCGCTTCGACGACGCGTTGAAGAAGGTGCTGCGCCATTATCGGGGGATCATGGACGTGATGCTGCCGACGCTGCGTGCCGAGCGCCAGGCGACCTATTCGCCCGTCCTGCCGATCAGCCCCAAGTCGGGCATCGTGCTCCAGGTGCCGGTCGAGGTGGTCGATGCCGAGGCCGGCCTGATTGCCTTCGAGGATGAAGGCGAGCGGATCGTCCAGTCGGTGCTCGGCGGCAAGGCCAAGCTCCAGTGGAAGGTCGACTGGGCGATGCGCTGGGTCGCGCTCGACGTCGATTACGAGATGGCGGGCAAGGACCTGATCGACTCGGTCACCCAGTCGGGCAAGATCGCCCGCGTGCTCGGCGGCCGCCCGCCCGAGGGATTCAACTACGAGATGTTCCTCGACGAGAAGGGCGAGAAGATCTCCAAGTCCAAGGGCAACGGCCTCAGTCTCGAGCAGTGGCTGACCTATGGGCCCGAGGAAAGCATCGCCTTCTACGCCTATCGCGAGCCCAAAAAGGCCAAGCAGCTGCACCTCGGCGTGATCCCGCGCGCGATCGACGAGTATTGGCAGTTCCGCGGCAACTATGCCGGCCAGGCAGTCGAGCAGCGGCTCGGCAACCCGGTCCACCACATCCACAATGGCCAGCCGCCCGCGGAGACGCTGCCGGTCACCTTCGGGCTGCTGCTCAACCTGGTCGGCGTGATGGGCGAGGCGACCAAGGAGCAGGTCTGGGGCTATCTTACGAACTATGTCCCGGACGCGAATCCGGAAACCTATCCGGCGCTCGACCGTCTGATCGGCTATGCGCTCGCCTATGCCCGCGATTTCGTTGCCCCGACGCTCCGAAAGCGCGCGCCGGTGGGCGTGGAGATCGAGGCGCTCCAGCGGCTCGATGCCGAACTTGCCGCCCTGCCCGCTGATGCAACCGCCGAGGCGATCCAGGATCAGGTCTACGAGATCGGCAAGACCGGCGGCTTCGAGAACCTGCGCGACTGGTTCAAGGCGCTGTACGAGACGCTGCTCGGCTCCGAACAGGGCCCGCGCATGGGCAGCTTCATCGCGCTGTACGGCATCGCCAACAGCCGCAAGCTGATCGCCGAGGCATTGGCGAAGGTGGAAGGCTGAAAACACAGCGTATCCTCCCCCGCCAGGGGGAGGTGGCCCGCGTAGCGGGTCGGAGGGGGAGGTAAGCGACCAAGGATCGTCGTGCTTCCGCCCCCTCCGTCGCGCGTCGCGCGCCCCCTCCCCCTGGCGGGGGAGGATACGGCAACTGACAAGGGAGAAGACCATGCAACGCCGAATCCGCCATATCCGATCGGCGACGCGGGCCTTTCTGCACGGCGAGGCGGCGGGCGGCATCTTCCTGATCGCGGCCGCCGTGCTGGCGATGCTCGCGGCAAACCTGCCGGGCATCTCCGAAACCTATTTCCACACGCTGCACCTGCAGACCGGCCCGGTGATCGCGCCACTCCACGGGCCGATGACCGTGCATCTGTGGATTAACGACGGGCTGATGGCGGTGTTCTTCCTCCTTGTCGGGCTGGAGATCAAGCGCGAGTTCGTCGACGGGCGCCTGGCAAGCTGGGATCGCCGCCGCCTGCCGGTGATCGCCGCCGCGGCGGGCATGGCCCTCCCCGCGCTCGTCTATCTGCTGATCGCCGGCCGCACGCCGGGCGTCACCAGCGGCTGGGCGATTCCGGCTGCGACCGACATCGCCTTCGCGATCGGCGTGCTGGCAATCCTCGGCAGCCGCGCGCCGGCCGCGCTCAAGCTGTTCTTGACCACGGTGGCGATCGTCGACGACATGGGCGCGGTGGCGATCATCGCGGTCGCGTACACCGCGCATATCGACCTGATCGCGCTCGGTGGTGCCGCCGTGGTGCTGGGCGTGATGATCGCCTGTAACCGCTTCGGCGTGCGGCATCTGGCCGTCTATCTGGCGCTGGCGGTGGTACTGTGGGTGCTGGTGTTCCAGTCGGGCGTGCACGCGACCATCGCCGGCGTCGCTGCGGCGATGACGATCCCGCTGGTCAAATCCCCCGCCGCGCCCGATGCCGTGGACTCGCCGCTCCACAAGCTTGAGCATGCGCTGCATCCCTGGTCGGCCTTCCTGATCGTGCCGCTGTTCGGCTTCGCCAATGCGGGCGTGTCGTTCGACGGCCTGTCGCCTTCGATCCTGCTCGAGCCGCTGCCGCTCGGTATCGCGGCGGGGCTGTTCCTCGGCAAGCAGCTCGGCATCTTCGGCAGCATCTGGCTGGCGGTGAAGACCGGCATCGCCAAGCGCCCGGGCAATGCCGGCTGGCGGCAGATCTACGGCGTGTCGCTACTCGCCGGCATCGGCTTCACGATGAGCCTGTTCATCGGCGGCCTCGCCTTCCCCGGCAACGAACTGCTGGTCGACGAGGTTAAGCTCGGCGTGCTGCTCGGCTCGATCCTGTCGGCGGTGGCGGGTTACGCGGTCCTGCGGTCGACCAGCACCGCGACTCCCAGGATCGCCAACCCGCCCAGCGCCAGCAGCGCGCCGACCCAGCCGGTCGACGTCCAGCCGTAACCCGCGGCGATCGCGAGCCCGCCCAGCCAGGGGCCGAGCGCATTGGCGGTGTTGAAGGCGGAGTGGTTGAGCGCGGCGGCCAGCGCCTGCGCGTCGCCCGCGACATCCATCAGCCGAGTCTGCAGCACCGGCCCCAGCGCACCGGCAAAGCCGATCGCGAACACGTCGAGCGACACCCAGACGAGCGAGTGCGCCGCCAGCGGATAGAGCGATAGCGCGACGGCGCTGGCGACCAGCAGCGCCGCGCCGGTCGGCATCAGCGCGCGATCGGCGAAGCGCGGCACGACGATGTTGCCGCCGATCATCCCCAGCCCGAAGATCGCCAGCACCAGCGGCACGCCCCAGGGCGGGGTCCCGGTGACGTGCATCAGCGTCGAGGCGACATAGGTATAGACGCAGAACAAGCCGCCAAAGCCGATCGCGCTCACCCCAAGCGTCAGCCAGACCTGGCCGTTCGCCAGCGCCCGCAGCTCGCGCAAGGGGCTCGCGCCCTGCTGGGGCCGGTCCTGCGGCGCGAGCCACAGCACCAGCAGCACGGTAAGCAGCGCCAGCACCGCGACGATCGCGAAGCCCCAGCGCCAGCCCACTGCCTGGCCCAGCCAGTTCGCCGCCGGCACGCCCAGCACAGTCGCCACGGAGAGGCCCAGCATGATCCTGCCCACCGCCTGCGATCGCTGGTCGTTCGGCACCAGCGACGCGGCGACCAGCGACGCGATGCCGAAATAGGCGCCGTGCGGCAGACCGCTGAGGAAGCGGAAGAGCAGCATCCAGTGATAGGTGGGGGCCAGTGCGCTCGCCGCGTTGAACAGCGCGAAGCTCGCCATCAGCGCGATCAGCAGCGTCCGCCGCGACCATTTCGCCGCTGCCACGGCGAGCAGCGGCGCGCCGACCACGACGCCCAGCGCATAGGCGCTGATCACATGGCCTGCCGTCGGCTCGTCGATGCCGAGCCCCTTGGAGAAATAGGGTACCAGGCTCATCGTCGCGAATTCGGTGGTGCCGATCGCGAAGCCGCCCATGGCGAGCGCGAAATGGACCAGGCCCGGCGAGCGGGCGGCGGAGCGGGGCGAGGGTGCGTGCACGCATCGCAGATGGGTTTGCTGCACCGCAGCGTCAAATAGAAATACGTTTGCCGGCGAATGCTTTGCGCGCAATCAAGGCGCCTGTTCCAGCCGCGCCCTCCAGCCGCGCCGACGCAGTACCAGCAGGTAGTAGAGGGCAGAGAGCAGCATCTGTGCACCGGTGGCGAGCAGCGCCGGCCGACCCTCGGCAGGATCGAGCGCGTTGAGCCAGGTGACACCGGCCAGCACCAGCAGCGTGGCAATGGCGGGCAGCGGGTGCAGCGGCATGCGATACGGCGCGTGACCGGTGGTGCCGTGCCGCCGCCCGGCGATCGTCGCCAGCGCCAGCCCGGCATAGATGGCGATCAGCCCGGTGCCGCTCAGCAGCAGCAACAGCCGCAGCGGCAGGAAACAGGCGGCGATGCCGATGGCGCCGGACACCAGGGTCGCGCGCGCCGGCGAGCCGAAGCGCGGGTGGATCGCCGCGAGCCAGGCGTCGAGCGGTCGTCCCCAGCTCCCGTCGCGGGCGGTGGCGTAGAAGAACCGGCCATTGGCGAGGATGCAGGCGATCACCGCGTTGACGATCGCGACGAGGATGCCGATCGCTACCCACAGGTTGAGTGCCGGTCCGCCCCGCACGCGCACGAACGCGCCGAAGGGGTCCTCGGCCGACAGGAAGCCGGCGAGGTCCGGCGCGGCGACCAGCGCGGCGACGATGGGGACCGCCTCCAGCAGCAGCGCGCCGACCAGCGCCAGCAGGATCGCCCGGGCGATCCGCTGCGGGGCGGCATGCATCTCCTCGCCGAAATAGACCGCCGCGCCATAGCCGTTGAGCGCAAAGATCGCGACCGAGGTGGCAAGCCCGATATGTGCCGCCGTTGCCGGCACCAGCGCGGCGCCCGTTGGCGCCACCGGGTGGAGCAGCAGCGGCAGGATGTCGCGCACGGGCGTTGCCAGGCCCAGCACCAGGATCGCCAGCACCGCGGCCACTTCGGCGGCGAGAAAGGCGCCGGTCAGCAGCGCGTTGAAGCGGATGTCGAGGATGCCGACCAGCGTCGAGGCGAGCAGCACTGCGACGGCCACCGGTACCGCCGGTAAGCCGGGCAGCACCGTCGACGCCACCGATGCGATTCCCAGCGCGGCCACCGGCGGGAAGAGGAGGTTGTTGCAGGCGTTGACGCCCAGCATCACAAAGCCCGCCGCGGGCCCCAGCGTCTGCCCCACCATCACATATTCGCCCCCCGCCACCGGAAAGGCCGAGGAAAGCTCGGCATAGATCAGCGCGGTGGCGAGACACACCAGCCCGGCAAGGGCCAGCGCCAGCAGTGCGCCGGTGCCGGCGATCTGCAGGCTGCCCGGCATGATCACGAACAGCGACGAGGCCGGCGTGGTGATGGAAAGCGTGAGAAACAGCACCCCGGCGGTGCCCAGGCTGCGATCGAGCTGCGCGTTCGGTGCTGGCATCAGGCTCCCCAAGGTGCATCGCAGCGTGGGCGCACCCCGCGCACACGTCAATTGCGCCCGCTTGCCCTGCGCGCGCGAATCGCTAGGTTGCGCGCGTGGCTTCTCCCACCCCTTCGGCCGGCGACGGCGCGCGTGCCCGGCTGGTCCGGGCATTGTCCGATGTGGCTGGCGGCGACCGCCGGGCGCTCAAAACCGTCTATGATCTAACCGCGGCGAAGCTGATGGGCGTTTGCCTGCGTATCTGCCAGGACCGGGAAACCGCAGAGGACGTGATGCAGGAAGTGTACTTGAAGGTGTGGGACCGGGCGGGGCGCTTCGATGCGTCGCGCGCCAGCCCGATCACCTGGCTGTGCACGATTGCCCGCAACACCGCGATCGATTGGCGCCGCGCGCGCGGGCTCGGCGAGACCGCGGCGGTGGAAGCCGCGCTGGAAATCCCCGACGAGCGCCCCTCGGCCGACATGCTGCTGGAAGCCGGTCAGGCCCAGGCGCGGATCTTCGATTGCCTCGACGCCCTGGAAGAAAAGCCGCGCCGGGCGATTCGAGCTGCGTTCTTCGAAGGCCATTCCTATCCCGAGCTCGCCGCCGCTGCCGCGGTGCCGCTGGGCACGATGAAGAGCTGGATCCGCCGCGGCCTGCTGCAATTGCGGGGGTGCCTCGGCGATGGCTGAGCCGCTGCGCCCCGAAGACGAGGATATCGCGCTCGCCGCCGAACTGGCGCTGGGCGTGCTCGAAGGCGCCGAACTGGCCGCCGCCCGCCGCCGCCAGCTGGCCGACCCTGGCTTCGCCGCGGCGGTCGAGCGTTGGTCGCTGGATCTGGCGCCGCTGGCGCTGGGTGGTGTCGACGTGCCCGTGCCGAGCGGGCTCTGGGAACGCATCGAGGCGCGCCTGCCTGCGGGCCAGTCGGGTGCCGTGGTCGCGCTGCGGCGCTGGCGGGCGACCGCGATCGCGGCCAGCGCCGCCGCCGCGGTGCTGCTCGCCATCCTGCTGCTGCGGCCCGTGCCCGAAGCGGTGGTGTTGCCGCCGCGGCCGGTGGTGGTCGCGCAGATCACCGGCACCGCAGGCGCGACCTTCGCGGCGCGCTATGATGTCGATCAGGGGATGCTCCACATCCGCACTGACCAGATGCCCGCCAGCCGCAAGGCGCCCGAGCTGTGGGTGATCCCGGCCGGCGGCAAGCCGGTCTCGCTCGGCCTGGTCGCGACGCGCGGCGGCCGCGACATGGCGGTGTCCCCGGCGCATCGTCCACTGCTCGCCGATGGTGCGACGCTGGCGGTGACGATGGAGGACGGCGCCACCGCGCCCCACGCCAGCCCCAGCAGCGCGCCGGTCGCGGCAGGAAAAATCACGATCCTTTAATTTTTGCTGCATCCGGGGTGCGTGCCGCTCCGTAGCTCCGCCGCACCTCCAGCAAGAGAGGTGTGTAGCAAGAGGAAGCTAGAAGATGCCGCGCAAGACCCGTCTCGCCTCGCTCACCGGCATTGTGGGTGCCGCCCTGCTCGCCACCGGCGCCGTCGCCGCCGTGCAGAAGTACCCGATGGTCGGCGGTGCCGCCATGTACCCGACGAAGAACATCGTGGAGAATGCGGTCAACTCGAAGGATCACACCACGCTGGTCGCCGCCGTCAAGGCCGCGGGCCTGGTCGATACGCTGTCGGGCCCCGGCCCCTTCACCGTCTTCGCGCCGACCAACGCGGCGTTCAAGAAGCTGCCCGCCGGTACCGTCGACACCTTGCTGAAGCCCGAGAACAAGGCGACCCTCACCAAGGTCCTCACCTATCATGTCGTCGCCGGCAAGATGAGCGCCGCGCAGATCGCCGCCAATGCCAAGGCGCATGGCGGCAAGGCGACGCTCACCACCGTTCAGGGGGAGCCGATCACCATCATGAAGGGCCCGAGCGGCGGCTGGATGATCCAGGATGCCAAGGGCGGCAAGGCGAAGATCACCATCGCCGATGTGAACCAGTCGAACGGCGTGATTCACGTGATCGACAGCGTCCTCATGCCCTGACGCTGCGATAGGCCGCGCGCTATCCCCCTTTGCGCAAGGCCTGGCCCGCCGGCGACCCTCCTCGCCGGCGGGCTTTCTCGTTCAAACGCCCAGCCACGCGAGGTCGGGCGGCAGCTCGGCACTCGCATAATCCACCTGCAGCACGCGCCGGTGCGCCTTCACGCTGCTCGCGGCGGAGGCGTGGAGGATCGGCGTGCTGTAGATCCAGACGTCGCCGGGCTCGGCCAGGCAGGTCTCCGTGCCGCAGCGTGCCACCGCAGCGGCAATCTCCGCTTCCGGCACGCGGCCGAGCCGGTGCGAGCCGGGGGCGACCAGCAGCGGCGCATTGTCTGCCGGAACCGCGTCGAGATGGATCCGCAGCGTTACCATCGACTCGAACAGCGCGAAGGGCGGCTCGACATGGAGCAGGCCCTGCTTGGTCGACCAGGGGCCATAGCCGGCTGCCTCCACCCGCTCCCGCACCGCGATGGTGCGGTCCTGATGCCAGCCCAGCGCCCAGTTGGTCGCGGCGCTCTTGTCGAACAGGATGGCGCGAACGGGGCGGGCGGCGGCGCCCAGCCGCTTGATCGCGGGTGCTCCCAGCGCGTCGGGTGCCAACAGTTCGGCGAATCCCGGCACGCCGTGCAGCCGCAGGCCAGCCTTGTCCGCCGGCAGCGCGTCCGCCAGCGCGTGCAGCCGGGCAAGAAATGGGGCGGCCGCACCGGCAAGGTGCGCCGCCCCATCGCGTTCGAAATCGAGCGTCACGCGCGGCTCAGAGCTTGCTCGTCAGCTCCGGCACCAGCGTGAACAGGTCGCCGACCAGGCCGATATCCGCCACCTGGAAGATGGGGGCGTCTTCGTCCTTGTTGATCGCGACGATCGTCTTCGAATCCTTCATGCCGGCGAGGTGCTGGATCGCCCCCGAAATGCCGACCGCGACATAGACCTGCGGCGCGACGATCTTGCCGGTCTGGCCGACCTGATAGTCGTTGGGCGCGTACCCTGCGTCGACCGCCGCGCGGCTGGCGCCGACTGCGGCACCGAGTTTGTCGGCGAGCGGATCGATCAGCGCGTGGAACTGCTCCGAGGAGCCGAGCGCGCGACCACCCGAGACGATGATCTTGGCGCTGGTCAGCTCCGGACGCTCCGAGGCGGCGATCTCGGCGCCGACGAAGGTCGAGAGACCCTTGTCGCCCGCAACCGCGACGGCTTCCACCGTCCCGCTGCCGCCAGTGGCCGCCGCCTTGTCGAAGGCGGTGCCGCGCACGGTGATCACCAGCTTCTTGTCGCTGGTCTGCACGGTGGCGATCGCGTTGCCGGCATAGATCGGTCGGGTGAAGGTGTCCGGACCCTCGACCGAGAGAATGTCCGACAGCTGCATCACGTCGAGCGCGGCGGCGACGCGCGGCGCCACGTTCTTGCCCGTGGTGGTCGCCGGGAACAGCACCGCGTCATGGGCATCCATCAGTTGGACGACCAGCGGCGCGACATTCTCGGCGAGGAAATGCTCATAGGCCGCGTCGTCGGCGACATGGACCTTGCCCACGCCTTCGATCTGCGCGGCCGCCTCGGCCACGGCCGAGACGCCCTTGCCGGCGACGAGCAGATGGACTTCACCCAGCTTTGCGGCCGCGGTGACGGTGGAGAGCGTCGCGTCCTTGACGCTCTGATTGTCGTGTTCGACCCAAACCAGCGTCTTCATCACGCGACTCCCATGCCCTTGAGCTTCTCGACCAGCTCGTCAACCGAACCCACCTTGATGCCCGCCTGGCGCTTGGCCGGCTCGACGACCTTCAGCGTCTTGAGGCGCGGGGTGACGTCGACGCCGTAGTCGGCGACGGTCTTCTTCGCGACCGGCTTGGTCTTCGCCTTCATGATGTTCGGCAGCGTCGCATAGCGCGGCTCGTTGAGGCGGAGATCGGTGGTGACGATCGCCGGCAGCTTGAGGTCGACGGTTTCCAGGCCGCCGTCGATCTCGCGGGTGACCTTCACGCGCTCGCCGTCGATCTCGACCTTCGAGGCGAAGGTGCCCTGCGCCCAGCCGAGCAGCGCCGCGAGCATCTGGCCGGTCTGGTTCGAATCGTCGTCGATCGCCTGCTTGCCGAGGATGATCAGCCCGGGCTGCTCCTCTTCGGCGACCTTGGCGAGCAGCTTGGCGACCGCCAGCGGCTCCACCTCGTCATCAGTCTGGATGAGGATACCGCGATCGGCACCCATGGCGCGCGCGGTGAGCAGCACGTCGGTCTCCGCCTTGGCGACGCCGATCGTGACGACGACGATCTCGGTCGCTGCGCCCTTCTCCTTCAGCCGCACCGCTTCCTCGATCGCGATCTCGTCGAAGGGGTTCATGCTCATCTTGACGTTCGCCAGATCGACGCCCGTCCCGTCCGCTTTGACGCGGGGCTTCACGTTATAGTCAAGCACACGCTTGACCGGCACCAAGACCTTCATCGCATCCTTCCTGTCTGCCGGGGCTCTCCCCCTGACAATTGGGTTACGTTTACGCGAACGTCAACCGCTCGCAAGCGATTCGGCGTACGCCTGCATCAGCGTGCCGAAGGATTCCGGGGGCGGAAATTTTGGATAGCTGTACGAAGCGCCAGTCGCGGCCCAGGGCAGCGCTTCCTCGGTATAGGTCTCGAGGAAGGGCGGGGCGGACATCGGCACATCGAGCATCGTCACCCGGATGTTCACGAAGGCGTCGAGGCCTTCGGGCCGAGTGAACAGCCAGCTCTTGCAATGGTCGCAGTGGAAATGCCGGGTGGCGCCGTGCAGGCCGCCGATCACCGGCGCGCCTTGCGTGACCGCGAAGCTTTCCGCCGGGTAGAGCCCGCTCAGCGAATAGGCGCTGGCGGTCATGCGCTGGCAGCCGGTGCAGTGGCAAGCCATGGTGACGAGCGCATCGCCCGTCACCCGGAACCGCACGCGGCCGCAGCGGCAGCCGCCCTCGACCGACTTGCCAGTCGGGGCGGCCGTGTCGCTCACGCGACCTTCTTGACCTCCGCCACGATCTTCTGGGCGGCGTCGCCCAGGTCGTTGGCGGGAACGATGGCGAGGCCCGAATTGGCCAGGATGTCCTTGCCCTGCTGCACGTTGGTGCCTTCGAGGCGGACGACCAGCGGCACCGAGAGGTTCACTTCCTTGGCGGCCGCTACGATGCCTTCCGCGATGATGTCGCAGCGCATGATGCCGCCGAAGATGTTGACCAGGATGCCCTTCACCGCCGGATCGCTCAGGATGATCTTGAACGCCGCGGTGACCTTCTCCTTGTTCGCGCCGCCGCCGACGTCGAGGAAGTTGGCCGGGAACATGCCGTTCAGCTTGATGATGTCCATCGTCGCCATGGCGAGGCCGGCGCCGTTGACCATGCAGCCGATGTCACCGTCGAGCTTGATGTAGGCCAGGTCGTACTTCGACGCTTCCAGCTCCATCGCGTCTTCTTCGGTGGTGTCGCGCAGTTCCATCAGGTCCTTGTGACGGAACATGGCGTTGCCGTCGAAGCCGACCTTGGCGTCGAGCACCATCAGCTTGCCGTCCTCGGTGACGGCGAGCGGGTTGATCTCGATCTGCTCGGCATCGGTGCCCAGGAACGCG
>NZ_CAJYTI010000004.1 GCF_913777625.1 uncultured Sphingomonas sp. | reverse complement strand
CGCGGACCATGTTGCGATGCGAAATCCAAGGCGTTAGGCTGCGGCAAAACCATGAAAGGCGGGGGTCCATGAAGAAGCAGGCATCGGACGGCGTCGTGATCGTCAAGAAATACGCGAACCGGCGGCTCTACAACACCGAAACCTCCTCCTACATCACGCTCGATCACCTGGCGGGCATGATCCGCGCGGGTCGTGATTTTAAGGTCGTCGACGCCAAGACCGACGAGGACATCACCCATAATGTCCTGACCCAGATCATCATGGAAGAGGAAAGCCGGGGCGAAACCATGCTGCCGGTGAATTTCCTGCGCCAGCTCATCTCGATGTACGGCGATTCGATGCAGGCGATGGTGCCCGGTTATCTGGAAGCGTCGATGGACAGCTTCCGCCGCAACCAGGAACAGTTCAAGTCGGCGGTCGAGGGCGCCTTCGCCAACTCGCCCTTTGCGGAGATCGCCAAGCGCAACATGGCGATGTTCGAAGCCGCAGCCAGCGCCTTCCAGCCCGGCGGCGCAGCCAATCCCGCGCCGAACGCCGCTCCGGCCGCGACGCCCACCGCCCCCGAAGCGAGCAGCGGCGAGGGCGACGTGTCCGCGCTCAAGGCGGAACTGGCGCGGCTTCAGGAAAAGATCGAGAAGCTGGGCAAGTAAGCCGCGATCTGCGACGCCGCCTCGCCCAGCCGGGGGAGGTGGCACGTCGTTCAGCGACTCCAGAGTGCGGCAGCGAGCAGCGCGGCACCGGCGATCAGCTCCGCTGCGACCCATTGCCCGGCCTTGGTGATCGCCCGCGCGGTGCCCGTATCCGTCGGCGGCGCCTCCAGCCTGGCGGCGGCAGCGCGCAGCAGCCGGGGCGCATCTTCACCCAGTTCGGCAAGAGCAAGCGCCAGCGCTGCCGAACGCGCCGCCGTCCGCATGGGACCGAAGCGGCTGGCGAGCAGCGTCACCTGTGCCCGATGGATAGCGCCGGACAGGTCGAAGCTGGGCGCGATGCGGCCGAGCACGCCGTCCATCGTCACCATCGCCTTGAACACCAGCAGCAGATCCGGCGGCAGCACCAGCCCTTCTTCGCGCAGCAGCCGCAGGAAGTCCGGCATCATTGCCGACAGGACGAGCGTGCCGCCGCCGTGCCGCTGGACGATCGCCTCCGCCGCGCGATCGATCGTGCGGCGGGGCACGGCATGGCCCTCGCTCCACAGCGCCAGTGTGTCGGCCAGCGCCCGCGCATTGCCGCCGGACAGCGCAAGGACGAAGGCGATGAACTCGTCGCGGCGCTTCGGCCCGACATGGCCGATCGAGCCGAGATCGAGCAGCGCCAGCTTGTCGCCGGGCAGGCAGAGCAGATTGCCGGGGTGCGGGTCGGCATGGAAGCGGCCGTTGACCAGCACCATCGCGATCACGGTATCGGCGCCGAGTTCGGCGATGGCTTCGGGATCGATGCCGGCAGCACGCAGCGCGTCACCGGAAACCGGCCTGGTGCCGGCGATGAAATCCATCACCAGCAGCGTCTCGGACGTCCATTGCCAGTGGATCTCGGGCACCACGACGCGGCGGTTGTTCGCCAAATCCGCGCGCAGCAGATCGGCGTTGCGGCCTTCGTTGGTGAAGTCGAGTTCTTCCAGCAGCGCCTGGCGGAGCTGTCGGGCGAGCGCCACCGGCTCGAACCGGCGCGCCTCCGCGCTGCTCCGGGCAACCAGCGCGGCGAGCTCGCCGATCAGCCGCAGGTCCGCTTCCATCGCTGCCCGGATGCCGGGGCGGCGGACCTTGAGCACCACCTCGCGGCCGTCCACCAGTCGGGCGCGATGGACCTGCGCCATCGAGGCGGCGGCCAGCGGTTCGGGGTCGAACCAGGCAAAGGCCTGCTCGGGCGGCATGCCGAGTGCCGCTTCCACTTCGCCGCGGATCGCGTCGAACGGCAGTGTCGGCGCGGCGCTCTGGAGCAGCTCCAGTTCGGCGATCCATTCGGGCGGCAGCAGGTCCCCGCGCGTGGCCAGGATCTGGCCGATCTTCACATAGGTGGGGCCCAGCGCCTCCAGCGCCAGCCGGGTGCGGCGCGGGAGCGGCAGCGCCCCCGTCTCGGGGTCGGCCGCGTCGGCCTCCCCCGCGAAGCCCAGCGTCTCCAGCAGCACGCCCAGTCCGAACCGTGCCGCCACGGTGGCGACGGTCCGCACGCGGGCGGAGTCGCGGACCGTGGCGGTGAGCAGCCGGAGCATCAGTCGAGCGACTTGGTGGCCTGCTCGAACATGTCCTTGCTGAGGCCGGGGCTGGCGACGATCCGCTCCAGCTCGCCCCGCATCAGCGCGGCGCGGTCGGCGTCGAAGCGCTTCCAGCGGCCGAGCGGCGGCACCAGCTTTGCGGCGGTCTGCGGGTTGAGCTTGTCGAGCGCGATCAGCTGGTCCGCGACGAAGCGATAGCCGCGGCCCGAAGGATCGTGGAACGCCCGCTGGTTGATGCTGAACGCGCCGACCAGCGCTCGCGCCCGGTTCGGGTTGGCGAGGGTGAAGTCGGGGTGCTTGGCCAGCTTCTCGACGGCGGCGAGCGTGTCGTCGCGCGAGGAGAGCGCCTGGGTCTGGAACCACTTGTCCAGCACCAGCGCGTTGCCGGCATAGCGCTGGTAGAAGCCCGCCAGCGCCTTTTCGCGGTAGGACGAGGTGCCGTTGACCAGCGTGGCGAGACCGCCCTGGCGATCGGTCATGTTGTCGGCTGCGTCGAACTGGGCATAGGCAAGCTCCGCCGCATCGGCCGCGCCGCTCGCCGCGATATAGCCGAGCGCCACGTTCTTCAGGCGGCGCGCGCCCTTTGCAGCCGGCGAATATTCGAAGCGGTTGGCCCGCGCGCCCTCGTACGCGGCACGCCATTCGGCTTCGAGTGCCTTGCCGAGATCGGCGCGCAGCGCCTCGCGGGCCTGGAAGATCGCCTCGGGATCGACGATCGCCATCTGGTCGCCGATGAAGCTGTCCGACGGCAGCAGCACCGCCTCGGCGATGAAGGCGCGATCGAGCGCCGGATCGGTCAACGTGTTGCGGACGGCATCGATCAGCGCGCCATGCTCGCCCTTGCCGGTGGTGACGGCCGCGACCAGCGTGTCGAGCATCAGCTGCTGCATCGCCTCGTAGCGCGCGAACGGATCGTCGTCATGCGCCGAGAGGAAAGCGAGATCGGCGGCGCTACGATTGGCATCGACGATCACCGGTGCCGAGAAGCCGCGGTTGATCGACAGCACCGCGCGCTCGGGCAGGTTCTCGAAGCGCAGCTCCTGCTCGGGCTTGTCGAACAGCACCAGCTGCTCGTCGGTCAGCGGGGCGCCGCTCTTCTCGCCGAACAGGCGGATCTTGAGCGGCAGGACCATCGGCTCCTTGACCGGCTGGCCGGGCGTCGGCGGTACGGTCTGGGCGAGTGCGAGGCGGGTGGTCGCGCCGTCCTGTACCAGATTGGCGGAGACGCGCGGCGTGCCGGCCTGGCTGTACCAGCGGCGGAACTGGCCGAGATCGACGCCGCCGGCCTCCTCCATGCTCGCCACGAAATCCTCGCAGGTGGCGGCGGTGCCGTCGAAGCGATCGAAATAGAGGTCGGTCGCGGCGCGGAACTTCTGCGGCCCGAGGATGGTGGCCATCATCCGGATCAGCTCCGCGCCCTTGTTGTAGATGGTCGCCGTGTAGAAGTTCGAGATCTCGATATATTCGTCCGGGCGCACCGGGTGGGCGAGCGGGCCGGAATCCTCGGGGAACTGGCTGGCGCGAAGCGAGCGCACATCCTCGATCCGCTTGACCGCCGCCGAGCCCTGATCGGCCGAGAAGCTCTGGTCGCGGAAGACGGTGAAGCCTTCCTTCAGGCTCAGCTGGAACCAGTCGCGGCAGGTGACGCGGTTGCCCGACCAGTTGTGGAAATATTCGTGGGCGACCACGGCGGCGATCGCGTCATAGTCCCAGTCGGTGGCGGTATCGGGGTCAGCGAGGATGTAGCGGCTGTTGAAGACGTTCAGCCCCTTGTTCTCCATCGCGCCGAAATTGAAGTCGTCGACCGCGACAATGTTGAACACGTCGAGATCGTACTCACGGCCATAGACGTCCTCGTCCCACTTCATGCTGAGCTTGAGCGCGTGGAGGGCATGGTCGGTCTTGGGCAGATCGGGCGCGCGGACATAGATGCCGAGCTGCACCTCGCGGCCGGACATGGTCGTGAAGGTGCCGGTGTTGGCGACGAGATCGCCGGCGACCAGCGCGAACAGATAGCTCGGCTTGGGGAACGGGTCGTGCCACTCGGCCCAGTGGCGGCCGCCCTCGGCATCGCCTTGCGCTATCGGATCGCCGTTCGAGAGCAGCACCGGGAAGCGTGCCTTGTCGCCTTCCATCCGCACCTTGTACTTGGAAAGCACGTCCGGCCGGTCCGGGAAGAAGGTAATGCGGCGGAAGCCCTCGGCCTCGCACTGGGTGCACAGCATGCCGGACGAGGCGTACAGCCCCTGGAGCTGGGTGTTGCGCTCGGGCGCGATCACCACTTCGGTCTCGATCGTGTGGGCATCGCCGGTGAGCGGGATCACCAGATCCTGCCCGTCCATGCGCCAGCCTATTGCGGCCGCGCCGTCGACCTTCACCGACAGGGCCTCGAGCCCGTCGCCGTTCAGCACCAGCGGCCGGTCGTGCGCGCCATTGCGGGTGACGTGCAACGCGGCCTTCACCCGGGTCGCCGCGACGTCGAGGTCGAAGTCCAGCGCGATGTCCGGCACCAGCCAGTCGGGTTGACGATAGTCCTCGCGGCGAATGGCCTGGGGAGCTGCGGCGGCGATGCGGGCGTCACTCATACAGGGTTCGATATAGGACAAGCCGCCCTGCCTGCTACTGTAATTCTGTCGATTTCCCTGTTCGACATAGGCGATGCCACGCCCGCTACGGAATCGTCGCAGAAAGGAAATGCTGCGACGAACGGTTCAGCCGATTGACGGACCCCGAAGCGCTGCTAGGCTTGAAATATTGTTGCGACCACCAGGGATTCCCGATGCTTCGTTCGACCGCGCCGCTTGCCCTCGTCCTATGCCTGGCTTCGCCCGCTCTCGCCCAGACCGCTGCCGAGCGGAACGCCATCATCACCGCCCCGCTCCCCGCCGATCAGGCGGCGCTCAAGGCGCATGTGATGTTCCTCGCCTCGGACGCGCTGAAGGGCCGCGATGCGGGCTCGCCGGAGTTCGAGATCGCCGCCAACTATGTCGCGTCGCAATTCTATGCCGCCGGGCTGAAGCCCGCCGGCGACGATGGCGGCTATCTGCAGAAGGTGCCGCTGATCAGCTACAAGCTGGACGGCACCGGCGCGATGTCGATCGGCAAGCCCAAGGCCGCGGCGATCACGCTCGAAGCGGGCAAGGACTTCATCGTCGGCGCGAACCCGGAAAAGCCGGAATATAGCGTCACCGCACCGGTGGTGTTCGTCGGCTACGGCATCGTCGGGCTCGGCCGCGACGATTACAAGGGCGTCGACGTGAAGGGCAAGATCGTCGCCTTCTTCGGCGGCGCGCCCAAGAGCTTCCCCGGCGAGGAAGGCGCGCACTTCCAGAACCCCGCGGCCAAGGCGGAGATCGCCAGGAAGCACGGCGCGATCGGCTATATCACGCTGGAATCGCCGATCACTGCCAAGAGCCGGCCGTTCGCGATGTACGCGGCGTACGGCAACCGTCCGCGCGTCACCTGGGGCAATGCCGACGGCACCGGCCATATCGCAGCCCCCGGCACGCCGGGCCTCGGCATGCTGAGCATGGCGGGTGCCGAGAAGCTGTTCGCCGGCGCCAAGACCCCCTGGGCGACGATCGCCAAGGCGGCCGAGGTCGACGGCGCGACCTTCAAGGCGATGCAGCTGCCGGGCACGCTCACCGTCGCGGCGAAGACCGTGCTCACCCCGATGCCGAGCTTCAACGTCGCCGGGATGATCGAGGGCAGCGATCCGAAGCTAGCGAGCGAAGTGGTGGTGTTGTCGGCGCACCTCGATCATATCGGCGTCGGCCGTCCGGATGCTAAGGGCGACACGATCAACAACGGCGCGCTCGACGACGCGATCGGCACCGCCTCGCTGATCGAGGAAGCCAAGCGCTTCAAGGCGGCGGGTACCAAACCGCGCCGCTCGATCCTGTTCCTGGCGGTCACCGCCGAGGAGAAGGGGCTGGTCGGCTCCGACTATTTCTCGAACAATCCGACGATCAAGAACACGATCGTCGCCGACGTGAACCTCGACATGCCGATCATCACCTATCCGTTCGAGGATATCGTGGTGTACGGCGCCAACCATTCGACGCTGGGGCCGATCGTTGCCAAGGCGGCGGCCGAGATCGGCGTGAAGATGTCCGACGATCCGCTGCCGGGCGAGAATATCTTCGTGCGCAGCGATCACTATAACTTCGTCCGCAAGGGCGTGCCCTCGGTATTCCTGTGGCCGGGTGCCGGCGGGCCGGGCCGCGCGGCGATCGATCACTTCATGAAGAACCATTATCACCAGCCCTCGGACCAGATCGACCAGCAGCCGGCGCTCAACTGGCAGTCGGGCGTGCGCTTCGTCGACGTCAACTTCCGCATCGCCAACGCCATTGCCAATGGCGACGAGCGGCCGGTGTGGAACAAGGATGATTTCTTCGGCCTCACCTATGACGGCCCCGGCGCGAAGTAAGCCGCGATGAAGCTTCCCGCGTTGTTCGCCCTGCTGCTGCTCGCCAGCCCCGCGCTGGCGCAGCAGGCCGCCCCCCTCACCCCGGAACAGGCAGCGATCCGCGCGCATGTCCAGTTCCTCGCCTCCGATGCCCTGCGCGGACGCGAGGCGGGCACGCGCGACTTCGATGTCGCGGCGGAATATGTCGCCGCACGGATGGCCGCGATCGGGCTCAAGCCCGGCGCCAATGGCAGCTGGTTCCAGCCGGTGAAGCTTACCACCTACCGCCCCGCCGAGAAGGCGGTGTGGACGCTGAAGCGCGGCGGCAAGGATGTCGCGCTCAGCTTCGGCACGGAGTTCGTGAACGAACCGATCCCCTCCGCCCCCGATTTCAAGACCGAGGGCGAGGTCGTGTTCGCCGGCTACGGGATCGTCTATCCCGAGGGCAAGCGCGACGACTATAAGGGCCTCGACGTCCGCGGCAAGATCGTCGCGATCCTCGCCGGTACGCCCAAGGGCCTGCCCAACGAGGTGAACGCCCATTTCGGCGATGACGGCCAGAAGGCACGGCTGGCGGCGGCGCGCGGCGCCAAGGCGGTGCTCATCGTCGAGACGGTGGAGCGCGCCAAGAAGTTCAGCCTCGAGAAGTTCGCGCCCTTCTATGCCTATCCGCGTACCGGCTGGGCGGGGCCGGACGGCGTCGCCAACACCGTGTCGCCCACGGCGCCGGTCGTCGGGCAGCTGAGCCAGGCGGGCGCTGCCAAGCTGTTCGAGGGCGCGAAGATCCGCTGGGCGGATGTGGTTGCCGCGCAGACCAAGGGCGCCCGCATGCCCACCGGGGCGCTCGCCGGCACGCTGGTGCTGGCGAGCAAGACCCGGCTGACCACGCGCGACAGCCGCAACGTGGTCGGCATGATCGAGGGCAGCGATCCCGCGCTCAAGGCGCAGGTCGTGGTGCTCTCCGCGCATCTCGACCATGTCGGCGTCGGCGAGCCGGTGAAGGGCGACCCGATCTATAACGGCGCGATGGACAATGCGATCGGCGTGTCGATGGTGCTGGAGATCGCCAAGGCAATCCAGGAAGGCGGCACCCGGCCACGGCGCTCGCTGCTCTTCGTGGCGCTGACCGCCGAGGAGAAGGGGCTGATCGGCTCCGATTATTTCGCGCATTACCCGACGGTGCCCAAGGGCTCGATCGTGGCGGACGTGAACTTCGACATGCCGATCCTCACCTATCCGCTGGTCGACTTGGTGGTGCTGGGCGGCGAGCGTTCGAGCATCGGTCCGGCGGTAGTGGCTGCCGCCAAGGCGGAAGGGCTGGGCGTGGTGCCCGATTCCGAGCCCGAGGAAATGTTCTTCGTCCGCTCCGACCATTACAGCTTCGTGCAGGCGGGCATTCCGGCGGTGTCGATCGATACCGGCCCGGGCGGCACCGGCGCGGTCGCGGCGCGCAAGTTCCTCGACGAGAATTACCACAAGCCGTCGGACCAGATCGACCTGCCGTTCAACTGGGATTCGGCGGTGAAGTACAAGCATGTCGGCCTCGCCACCGTCCAGGCGCTGGCGAATGGCGATGCGCGGCCGAGCTGGAACAGGGGCGACTTTTTCGGGACGCTGTTCGGAGGCGCGGTCGCGCCGTGAGCGGCGTGCGCCTGCTGGTCTTCGGCCCCGGCTACACCGCGTCGCGGCTGATGGCGGCGGTGGAGGCCGGGGGCGGGACGGTGGCGACGGTAACCCGCGCGACCTTCGGTGACGGCGACCGCACCCGCGCCGAAATTGCGGCGGCAACGCACATCCTTTCCAGCATCCCGCCTGGCGAGGCGGATCCGGTGCTGGCGGCCTATGGCGCGGACCTCGCCGGCTGTGGCAAGTGGCTCGGCTACCTCTCGTCCACCGGCGTCTATGGCGATACCGGCGGTGGCTGGGTGGACGAGCGTGCGCCGCTGCGGGGACGGCGCGGCGGGCGGCTGGACGCGGACCGCGGCTGGCTAAGCCTGCCCAACGCGCACGTCTTCCGCCTGCCGGGTATATACGGCCCCGAACGTTCGGCGCTGGAGCGGATGGCGGCGGGTGCGGTGCGCGTGTTCTTTCCCGGCCAGGTGTTCAGCCGCGTCCATGTCGACGATCTGGTGGCGGGGGTAATTGCCGCGTTCGCAGGGCCGCCGGGTGCCTATAATCTGGCCGACGACCTGCCCGCGCCGCAGGCGGAGGTGCTCGCCTATGCCGCGGAACTGCTCGGCATCGATCCCGGCCCGGCGGTGACCCCCGACGAGGTGGAGCTGAGCCCCGCCTCGCGTGCCTTCTATGCCGAGAACCGCCGGGTGGCGAACGGCAAGGCGAGGCGGCTGCTCGGCTGGCGGCCGCGCTACGCCGATTACCGGTTGGGCCTGCGCGCCCTCAAGGCCAGCACCAGCCCGACCAGCACCAGCACGCCGCCGCCCACCGCCAGCAGCGACCAGCGATAGCCCTCGAACAGCGTCGACAAGAGCATCGCGATCACCGGGATCAACACGCTGGTATAGGCCGCCTTGGCCGGGCCGATGGTGCGGATCAGCTGGAAATAGAGGGTGAAGGTGATCGAGGAGCCGATCACGCCCAGATAGAGGATGCCGAGCAGATAGGCGGGCCGCGTCTCGATCACCGGCGGGCCGACGGTGGCCAGCGCGAAGCTCGCGTCGAGCGCGGCGCCGATCAGCATCGCCCAGCCCAGCGTCGATGCCATCGGATAGGCTTTGGCGGTCCCGGTTGCCTGCATCACGTTCGCCACCGATGCCGAGAGTACGCCGGCGAGCGCGATGCCGATGCCGATCAGCGCCTCGTGCGGGCCCACCGGGTTGAGGCGTGCCTCGTGCACGAACAGCAGTGCCACGCCGGCCATCGCCACGAACGAGCCGATCAGCAGCTGCCGCCCCATCTTCTGGCCCAGGAAGATCCGCGCCAGGATCGCATTGGGTACCAGCAGCAGCGCATAGACCACCGCGACCACACCCGAGGTGACATGGGCTTCGGCGCGATAGACGAAGTTGAAGTTGAGCACGAACTGCGCGAGGCCAAGGCAGGCGGCGAAGGTGAACCCACGCGCGTCGAGCCACAGCCGGTCGCGCCGCGATGCCGCCCAGATAAGCGTCGTCACGCCGGCAACGAGGAAGCGGTAGCTGACCGACCAGCTCGGCGGCACCACCGCGAGCTGGTCCTTGATGACGAGCCAGGTCGAGCCCCAGATCAGCGTTACCAGCAGGAAGGGGACGAGCACCGTCAGCCGAGCGGACCGGGGCAACGCCGCGCTCACAGGGTGGCGATGGCCTGCGCCAGCGGCCGGATCGCGTCCTCGGCTTGGTCCCAGCTGGTGACGAGGCGCACCTCGCCCTCGGCCCAGTCGTAAAAGTCGAAGCCCAGCGCGCGGAGGCTGGCGGCTTCCACCGGGTCCGCCTTCAGGAACACCTCGTTGGCCTGCACGGGGTGGACCAACCGGTCGCCCGCCGCCTCGGCGAGCAGCCGGGCGCCGGCATTCGCGGCACGGGCATTGGCGAGCCAGACGTCGTTCTCGAGCATCGCCAGCAGCTGCGCGGCGAGATAGCGGCCCTTGGAAAAGAGCAGCCCGGCGCGCTTGCGACGGTAGAGCGTCACGTCGGCGAGTTCGGGGCGGAAGAACACCAGTGCCTCGGCGCTCATGCCCCCATTCTTGACGAAGCCGAAGCTCAGCGCGTCGACGCCCGCGCGCCAGGTAACGTCGCCGGGATGGCAGCCGAGATGCGCCACCGCATTCGCGAAGCGTGCGCCGTCCATGTGCAGGCCGAGCTTTCGGGCCTTCGCCGCGTCTCCTATAGCGGCAACCTCATCGGGCGAGTAGACCAGCCCGTATTCGGTGGCGTTGGTGATCGAGATGGCGTGGGGCTGCACCTGGTGGACGTCGTTGCGGATCGGATCGATCACCGCGTGGATGGTCTCGGGCGTCAGCTTCGCGCCGCGGCCGGTGGCGGTCAGCAGCTTGGCGCCGTGCGTGTAGAATTCCGGCGCACCGCCTTCGTCGCAGTTGATGTGCGCATCGCGGTGGCAGACGATGCCGCCGTGGGGCGGGCACATCGCGGTCAGCGCGAGGCAATTGGCCGCCGTACCGGTGGGGACCCACAGCGCGCGGACCTGGGTGCCGAACAGATCCGAAAAGGCGCCGTCCAGCCGTTTCGACCAGGCGTCGCCGTCATAGGCGGTGTCTAGCGTGTTCGCGTCGACCAGCGCCTGGAGCACGGGCGGGCAGACGGCGGCGGCATTGTCCGAGAAGAAGCGCATGGGCAGGAGCCTTGCGGATTCCTTTCCCGGGGGTCAACCGGTTGGTGTCGGGTGCTTTTGATTTCACGCGAAGGTGCGAAGTCGCGAAGCAGGTTTCATTCTCTGCGCGAACAAAAGCTTCTTATCTTCGCGACTTCGCGTGAAATCAGAAAACTACGGCGCCCGCCGCAGCGGCTGGGCTTCGCAGAGGATCAGCGCGAACCAGTCGTTCGCGTCGGTCCATTGCTCGATCGGCGTCCAGCCGCCCGCGCGGAGCAGCTGGCGCGCGCCGTTGGGGCCGTATTTATGGCTGTTCTCGGTGTGGATCGTCTCGCCCGCCGCCATCGTGAAAGGCCTGCCGTCGACAGTGAAGCCGACGTCGCGCTGTGCCTCCAGATGCATCTCGATCCGCGCGAAATCGGCATTCCAGATCGCGCGGTGGCGGAAGGCGTCGACCGGAATCGTGCCGTCCAGCTCGCGGTTGATCCGCTCGAGCAGGTTGAGGTTGAACGCCGCGGTCACACCGGCCGAGTCGTCATAGGCTGGGACGAGGATGTCGGGCGACTTGACCCGGTCCATGCCGATCAGCAGCCGCGCGCCTTCGCCCAGCCATTCGCGCATCGCGCGCAGCAGGTCGACCGCATGCCAGGCATTCATGTTGCCGATCGTCGAGCCGGGGAAGAAGCCGAGCTTCGGCATTTTCGCCACCTGCTCGGGCAGCGGCACCGGGCGCAGGAAATCCGCCTCGACCGGATAGACCGGCAGGCCCGGGAAGGCTTGGGAGAGCTGCGCGGCCGAGTGGCGCAGGAACTCGCCGGAGATGTCGATCGGCACGTAGGCGGCAGGCTCGATCGCGCGGAGCAGCCGCGGCGTCTTCACCGACGAGCCCGAGCCGAACTCCACCACGGCCGCATTGGGCGCGGCAAGGTCGCCGAGGTCGGCGGAGATCGATTCGAGCAGCGCCGTCTCGGTGCGGGTCGGGTAATATTCGGGGAGTTCGGTGATCTCCTCGAACAGCTCCGAGCCGCGCCGGTCGTAGAACCAGCGGGCGGGAATCGCGCGCGGGCTGGCGGCGAGGCCGGTCAGCACGTCGGCGCGGAAATGGGGATCGGCAAGGCTCGCCTGGCCGTCTTCGAGTTCCTGCTTGAGCATCAGAGGTCCTTCGCCAGACGTACGCCGGTGAACTGCCAGCGCTGGTGGGGATAGAAGAAATTGCGGTAGCTGGCCCGCATATGGCCGCGCGGGGTGGCGCAGCTGCCGCCGCGCAGCACGAACTGCCCGCTCATGAACTTGCCGTTATATTCGCCCACCGCGCCTTCCGCCGTGCGGAAGCCGGGATAGGGGCGGTAGGCGCTGCCGGTCCATTCCCAGACATCGCCGAACCAGGCCGGGCCGCTGGGGGAGGGGCGCGGCTCGACGGGGCCGGCGGCATCCAGCTGGTTGCCCGCGTGCGGATCGGCGTCTGCCGCGGCGGCTTCCCACTCGAACTCGGTCGGCAGCCGGGCGCCGGCCCAGCTTGCATAGGCGTCGGCCTCGAACAGGCTGACATGGGTGACCGGCGCGGCCGGGTCGATCGGGCGACGGCCGTCCAGGCCGAAGCGCGTCCAGACGCCGTCGATCTCGCGCCAGTAGAGCGGCGCGCCGATCCGGTTGGCCTGCACCCAGGCCCAGCCGTCCGCCAGCCAGTGGCGCGGATCGGCATAGCCGCCCTCGGCAATGAACGCCGCCCATTCGCCGTTGGTCACGGTACGGTCGGCGAGCGCATGGGGGTGGAGCACGGCGCGATGGCGCGGCTCCTCGCAATCGAAGGCAAAGCCGTGGCCCGACTCGCGTCCTGTAGACACTTCACCCGTGCGCCCGGCGATCCAGCCGATCGGCCCGGGCATCGCCACCGGCACCTTCGCCGCGCCCGGCCAGACGGCGGGCTCCAGCGGGTTGACCGAAAAATGGTGGAGGATGTCGGTCAGCAGCAGTTCCTGATGCTGCTGCTCGTGCTGGCAGCCGAGTTCGACCAGATCGAGCGCCGCCTGCGGAAGCTCCGGCAGCACCGCCAGCAGCGCGGCATCCACCGCGGCGCGATATTCTTGGATCGCGTCCAGCGTCGGACGCGACAGCATTCCGCGGCGGGGCCGGGCATGGCGCTGGCCCTCCGCCTCATAATAGCTGTTGAACAGGAACGGCCAGCGATCGTCGAACAGCCGGTAGCCGGGCACATGATCGCGCAGCACGAAGGTCTCGAAGAACCAGCTGGTGTGCGCGAGATGCCACTTGGCCGGCGACGCGTCGTCCATCGACTGGAGCGTCGCATCGGCGTCAGAGAGCGTGGCGACCAACGCCGTGCTCAGGCCCCGCACCGTCCGGAATCGGCGACCTAGGGCATCGGGCGCCGTGACGATAGCCGGTTTCGTTCTCACTCTGTTCTCCTACCGCAAGCCCGTCGCCGGGACAACCCATACGGTGGGATGCGGGGATCGAGTGCTAATCGTTACGCGGCCCCCCAGGCACCCACAGAACGTCGTCGCTGCCATTTTGGTTCAGGTGGCGTGCCGCCACGAACAAAAAATCTGAAAGTCTATTGAGATAGACCAAGGCGTTGGCGCTAAGCGTGCCCTGATCATTGGCTGCCACCGCGGCACGCTCCGCCCGGCGGGTGATCGCGCGGGCCAGATGGACCGCGGCAGCCCCGGGGCTGCCGCCGGGCAGCACGAAGCTGTTGAGCGGAGCAAGGGCGGCGTTGAGATCGTCGATCGCCGCTTCGATCCATTCGATCTGCTGCTGCGTGATCCGCAACGCGCCTTCCCGGTCGCCCGGCGTGGCGAGATCGGCGCCGAGGTCGAACAGATCGTTCTGGATGCGCGCGAGCGTCGCGTCGAGCGGGTCCCCGGCTGCGAGGGTGGTGCGGGCGACGCCAATCGCGCTGTTCGCCTCGTCGACATCGCCGATCGCCTCGAGCCGTGCGGAGGCCTTGGAGACGCGCGAGCCGTCGGCGAGGCCGGTGGTGCCGGCGTCGCCGGTGCGAGTGTAGATCTTGTTGAGCTTGACCATGGGCGCGGACGGTAGGGCGAATGCGGCGGCAGGGCTAGGGGCCACAGGGGAAGCGGCGGAACCCCTTGAAAGCGCGACCGTTCGAAGGGTTGACTCGTCTGGGGAGACGTCCCGTGCCCGATCCCGTTCCGCTCCGTTCCCGCGCCTATGGCCTGCCGCTGCACCCGATCGTGCTCGGACTGCCCTTTATCTGCTTCCTCGCGGCGCTGGTGGCGGACATCGCCTATTTCCGCACCTACGACATCGCCTGGAAGAATTTTGCCGACTGGCTGCTGGCGGGCGGGATGGTGCTGGGTGCGCTCGGCGCGATCGTGGGCGTGGTCGATCTGGTGCGGCCGGCGGTGCGGGCGAACCGGCTGCTCTATCCCTATGCGATTGCTTACGGCGTTGCCATGGTGTTGGCACTGCTCAACAATTTCATTCACAGTCGCGACGCCTACGGTGCCATGCCTGCCGGCCTGGTGCTCTCGGTGCTCACCGTGCTGGTGCTGACCGCCGCATCGGCGCTCGGCGCGATCCTGCTGCGTCAAAGCCGTTTCGGAGGGTTTCGCTGATGCGCGCACTGCTTCTCGCCGCGGGCACCACGCTCGCGCTCGCCGGTTGCGCCAGCAAGGGTGAGGATCCCCAGCAGCAGATCGGTGCCGATCCCAAGCTGCCGGCGATCCAGCAATATCTGGTGCCGCCGATGCATGTCGTTCCGCCAAGCCCCTGGGGGCAAGGCGCACCCAAGGTGCCGTCGGGGTTGAAGGTCCAGGCGTTCGCCACCGGCCTCGCCAAGCCGCGTTCGGTCTACACGCTGCCCAATGGCGACGTGCTGGTGGTCGAGACGGACGGCCCGCCCGAGCCGATTCACCGTCCCAAGGATGTGGTGATGAACCTGATTCAGGCGCATGCCCATGGCGGCGGCACGGCGGGCATGGACATCGTCCTGCTGCGCGATGCCAACGGGGACGGCGTTCCCGAGCTCAAGACCAAGTTCATCACCGGGCTCAACTCGCCCTTCGGCGTCGCGCTGGTCGGCGGTGATCTCTACGTCGCGAACACCGACGCGATCCTGCGCTTCCCCTACCAAACCGGCCAGACGCGCATCACTGCTGCGGGCACCAAGCTGATCGACCTGCCCGGCGGCCCGATCGACCATCACTGGACCAAGAGCCTCGTCGCGAGCCCGGACGGCACGAAATTGTATGTGGGGGTAGGCTCGAACAGCAACATCACCGAGAATGGCATGGACGCCGAACGCGGCCGCGCCGCCATCTGGGAAGTCGATCGGGCAAGCGGCGCCTATCGACTCTACGGCACCGGCCTGCGCAACCCCAACGGGCTGCAGTTCGAGCCGCTGACCAACACCTTGTGGGCCGTCGTGAACGAGCGTGACGAGCTGGGGCCGGATCTGGTGCCGGACTATATCACCTCGGTGCGCGACGGCGGCTTCTATGGCTGGCCGTACAGCTATTGGGGCCAGAATATCGATCCGCGGGTGAAGCCGCAGCGACCAGACCTCGTCGCGAGGGCGATCAAGCCCGATTACGGCCTCAGCAGCCATGTCGCACCGCTTGGGATGGTGTTCTCGGCCAATGCTGCTGCGCTGCCGGCGCAGTGGCGATCGGGCGCCTTTATCGGCGAGCACGGCAGCTGGGATCGGGGCCACCTCAACGGCTACAAGGTCATTTACGTCCCCTTTGCGGAGGGGCGGCCCGCCGGCAAGGCGGTCGACGTGGTGACCGGCTTCGTCGACGGCGAGAAGGCGCATGGCCGGCCGGTCGGCCTTGGACTGGATCGTACCGGCGCCCTGCTGATCGCAGACGATCTCGGCAACATCGTCTGGCGGGTGAGCGGGGCGGAAATCGCGCCGCGGTAACGGGCCCGTCGTCGCCGAAGCGGGGCGCGCCCAGGGGGCCGCCTATTGTCGTCCCGTGGTGTCGCGGTCCTGGGCGCAACCACCGTTTGCGCGCGTCCTCGGCATGGACAAAAACTGTTCGACTTGCGCGTGCGGAATCGCGCAGCGCGTGGGCGGCGCGGGCTTGATTGTCCCAGCTTCTGGCATAGTAGCCCCAGCAACGCTCTCCGATCGGTGCGGCAGAGAAATTTAAGGCCTTATATCATAAGCCTAGCTGTGCGGTCCGGAAGGGTTGCGCCAAAGGGAATATTTCTGATTGTGTCTGTTTCCCAAGAGGGGTGCGTGCTATGTGCTGCGCTAGAAGAACGCGGGGGCGCAGCACGAAAAAAACGGTTTGAAATAGGTGAGGAAGGGCGGCGGGCGTGCCGTCTGTCAGGAAGGGTAGTGAAAAAGAGATGTTCCGCCCCCGTATACTGGGCGAGACGTGCAACCAGTTCGTCATTTTAAATTCATTTGCGGGTGTGGGCTGGAAGGGCTTCTCGTCCTTCGTGCATGCAGGTTCCTCGGGAGGTGGTGTTCGTGAGGCTTAGTTTCCAGCAAGCCGGGCTGTTTGCGCGGGACCTAGACACGTCTCAAAGCGTCGCGGACGAGATTGCGAGTCGCGCAGCGGAGGAAACAAACGCTTCCACCAATCGAGTTCATGCCAGATCTTCCATCGGCATCGGCGCGCTCGGGGGCGGTCGGCGTGCCGATGCGCGATGGGATGCGTTCGCCGAACAGGCGGGTGCGTCCTTCCAGGGCAGCGCGACCGCGATCCGGCTGGAGGCGCTGAAGAGCGCGCGGAAGCAACGGCTGCGGCGCTTCGCCTTTTTCGACGCGCAGGGTGCGCAGATCGGCCAGTGCGCCGTCCTGGTCGGCAACCCCCGCAATCGCATCCTGGACGCGATCCAGTTGCTGCCCCACGCGGCGGATTGCTGGCCCGATGCGATGATGGCGATGCTCCGCGCAATCGGCAGTGGCCGCTATTTCTATGGGGGACGCTGGAACAAGGATCCGGCGCGCACGGCCTGCATTGCCGCGCTGCCCGGCGTCTGCCTCGAATCGGCGCGGCCGATGTTCGTGCAGGGCGTGAACTTCTCGCGCTGGCCGGATTTCGACAGCTATTGGAAGAAGACCAGCGAGAATGTCCGCCGCAATGCCCGCTATGCGCTGGAGCGGAACGAAGGGATCCACACCGAGCGTCTGGGTTGGCGCGCCGTGCTGACCAATCTCTGGGCGCTGTGCAGCCTCAAGGCGGCCAGCCTCGACAAGAAGGGGCTGCAGGAGCATGCGATCCATCGTGCCCGCCGCTTGATCATGACGGTATTGACCTTCCGCGACCGGACCGATCTGCAGATCGCGCGCGATGGAGCGGGCGGGATTCTGTCTTTCCAGCTGAACGTCCGCTTCGGCCGCGAGACCTATTATCTCGAGGGCGGCCAGGCAGCGGGCGCCACCGGGGCCAACTGGCTGTTGTTCCGCGAGGTGCTGCGTGATGCATTCGCGCGGCATCCGGACGGCCATTTCCTGATGGGCCGTTTCGAACCGGCAACGCATGACGAGGAAGTGGGGGGCGGGCTCTATCGCTCGCGCCGTTCGCTTCGCGTCGACGATCATGAGATCGCCGAGGTAGAATTCTCCTACACCGCCGAGTGAGATGGGGCCGCCTCCGGGCGGCTCCTGCCCGGACGCTGGGTGCCCCGGCAGCGGGCCGGGGAACTGTCACCATGCGGCACACCATTCACTCGACAGGACGGGCCTGCCAGCGCGGTGTGCTCAGCTCTTGGCGGAGGCGATCAGCAGGATCAGCGCGGCGATACCGATCGCGATCGCCTGGAACAGGATGCGTTTCTGCATCAGCTTGTTCGATCGGATCGCGCGTTCGCTGGGCCCGTCGCCCTGCAGGTCCTGGCTGGTGGTGCCGGCCATGTTGACCAGCCCCTTGATCAGGAAGAACAGCGTCGTCAGGACCGCTGCGAGGAACAGGATCGCGAGGAATATCATCGCGCTGTTCTACGCCTCGATTTGGCCGAAGCCAATCGGTACTTCCCCTTTGCGCAGTCGATCGGCGAGCGCGCGTCCGTCTTCGCCGGCCAGCCGCAGCGATTCCAGCGTCGGTGCGCCGTGCCGCTTGGCGAGGCGGGTGCCGTCCGGCCCGGCGAGCAGCGCGTGGTGGCGATATTCGGGTGTCGGCAGATCCAGCAGCGCCTGGAGCAGCCGGTGGACATGGGTGGCGGCGAACAGATCCGCGCCCCGCACGACATGGCTGATGCCCTGCGCGGCATCGTCTATGGTGACCGCGAGGTGATAGCTGGCGGGCGCGTCCTTGCGCGCCAGGATCACGTCGCCATGCGAGAGCGGATCGGCGACCACCGTGCCGGCCAAGGCATCCTGCCAGACGAGGTCGCCCGCACGGGCAACCGCTGCCGCCATGTCCAGCCGCCAGCTATGCGGGCGACTCAGGTCGGGGTCGGCGCGTCGGCGGCAGGTGCCGGGATACAGAGCACCCTCCGGCCCGTGCGGGGCGGACAGGCTCGCCGCGATGTCGGCGCGGGTGCAGAAACAGGGGTAGAGCAGGCCCATCGCCCGCAACCGGTCCAGCGCGGCGGCATAGCGTTGTAGCCGCTGCGACTGGAACACGGGCGGTTCGTCCCATGTCAGCCCCAGCCAGTCGAGATCCGCAAGGATCGCTGCGACATGTTCAGGTCGCGACCTTGTGCCGTCGATATCCTCGATGCGCAGGGTGAAACGACCGCCGTTCGCCCTCGCGAAGTCGTGCGCCTGCAGCGCCGAAAAGGCGTGGCCAAGGTGGAGGCGACCGGTGGGGCTGGGAGCGAATCGGGTGTGGATATCCATGGACGTGGCTCTTGACCGCGAGTCGCGGCATATGCTGTCATGTGGGCGTCACGCTTTTGCGTAAAAGGCGGGACACCAAAGTCGAGGGTGAGGTTCTGCATGTACCATCCCGATCTGATCCGCCATCCGGATGGCTGCCCGGCGCTCGTGTTGAACGCCGATTATACCCCGCTCAGCTATTATCCCCTGAGCGTGTGGCCTTGGCAGACCGCGATCAAGGCCATCTTCCTCGATCGCGTCGACGTCGTCTCCTACTATGAACGGGAAGTGCGAAGTCCCAGCGCGGTGCTGAAGCTCCCTTCAGTCATCGCGCTCAAACAATATGTTCGGCCTTCGCAATTCCCCGCCTTCACCCGGTTCAATCTGTTCCTCCGCGACAAGTTCGCCTGCCAATATTGCGGATCGCACCGGGATCTCACTTTCGACCACGTCATTCCCCGCGCCCAGGGCGGCCGCACCACCTGGGAAAATGTCGCCACCGCCTGCGCCCCCTGCAATTTGCGAAAGGGTGGCCGCACCCCCCAGCAGGCGAGCATGCCGCTCCACATCCAGCCGATCCGGCCCACCAGCTGGCAGCTCCAGGAGCATGGCCGGCGCTTCCCCCCGAACCACCTCCACGAAACCTGGCGCGACTGGCTTTATTGGGACATCGAGCTGGAGGCTTGAGCCGCCTCCCTCCGCAAAATCCCTGTGTGTTATTGCGATAACACAGATAGTCGGGTAAGGCGAGGAAATGGCGCGCGAGCCCGGTATCCCTGACAGTCGATTCCCGTTGCGGCGCGATGGCGCCGACGACGATGTGGCGCAATCCGGTGCCTGGCGCCCGCAAGGCCGGCGTGACAAGCGCGAGCCGATCTGGCGGCCCGGCCTGGGCACTGCCGAAAGCGCGGCGACCGCCGAGCCACTGGGCCATGGCTATGGCGGCGGAAGCTTTGGTGGTGGCGGCGGCGACGATCTGCCTCCCGCTACCCCGGCGAAGCGCCGCATCCGCTGGGGTCGCTGGATCGTCCGCGGCCTTGCCGTCTTCATCCTGCTGTTCATCGCCGCGGTCGCCTGGCTGGCGATCACCGCGCCGCTGTCGAAGTCGCTGCGCCCGCCGGCGCCGCCCTCGATCACGCTGCTCGCCGCCGACGGCACGCCCATCGCCCGGCGCGGCGCGGTGATCGGCGCGCCCGTGGACGTGAAGAAGCTGCCGGATCATGTCGCGCAGGCGTTCATCGCGATCGAGGACCGGCGCTTCTACAGCCATTGGGGTGTCGATCCGCGCGGGATCGCGCGGGCGATGTTCCACAATGTCAGTTCGGGGGGCGGCTCGCAGGGCGGCAGCACGATCACCCAGCAGCTCGCCAAGAACGCCTTTCTCGACTCGCGTCGCACCTTCGGGCGCAAGGCGCAGGAAGTGCTGATCGCCTTCTGGCTGGAAGGCTGGCTGACCAAGGACGAGATCCTTTCGCGCTACCTCTCGAACGTGTATTTCGGCGACAATGTCTATGGGCTGCGCGCCGCCGCGCAGCATTATTTCTCGACCAGGCCCGAGCATCTGACGCTCAGCCAGGCGAGCCTGCTCGCGGGTCTCGTCAAGGCGCCGAGCCGGCTTGCTCCCACGGGCAATCTCGACGGCGCACGCGAACGCCAGCGGCTGGTGGTCGGCGCGATGCGGGAAGCGGGCTTCATCACCGAGGCCGAGGCACGCCGCGTGCGCCCGGCGGTGCTCCATGTGCAGGACAGCGACGAGACGCTGCCCAACGGCACCTATTTCGCCGACTGGGTATTGCCCGAGGCGCGCGACCGCGCCGGCGGCGTCGCCACCGAGCAGACGGTGACGACCACCCTCGACAGTCGCCTGCAGGCCGCGGCCGAACGGGTGGTCAGGAGCGCCGGCCTCGGCAAGACGCAGGTCGCACTCGTCGCGATGCGGCCCGACGGGCGCGTCGTCGCGATGGTCGGCGGGCGCAACTATGCCGCCAGCCCGTTCAACCGCGCTACCCAGGCGCGGCGTCAGCCCGGCTCCGCGTTCAAGCTGTTCGTGTACCTCGCGGCGCTGCGCTCGGGCATGACGCCGGACACGATGGTCGACGACACGCCGGTGCAGATCGGCGACTGGAAGCCCTCGAACAGCGATGGCCGTTATGCCGGCCGCATCACACTCCGCCAGGCCATGGCCAAGTCGAGCAACGTCGTCGCGGCGCGGCTGATCCAGAAGCTCGGCGTCGGCCGGGTGACGCAGGCGGCGCGCGACCTCGGCATCTCCACGCCGCTCGGCAACGACGCCTCGATCGCGCTCGGCACCTCCACCGGCACGCTGCTCGAGTTGACCGCAGCCTATGCCGCGGTGGCGAACGGGAGCTACCCCGTGCGCCCGCGCGGGCTGGATGCGGAGGAGTCCGCCGATGACTGGCTGGCGCGCCGCCTCGGTGGCCCCAGTCGCTTCGACGGTCGGCTGCTCGACGATCTGCGCTCGATGCTCGGCACGGTGGTCCAGTCCGGCACCGCCCGTGCCGCCGCGCTGCCGGTGCCGGCGTTCGGCAAGACCGGCACCACCCAGGACGGCCGCGACGCGCTGTTCGTCGGCTGGGCGGGCGACCTCGTCGTCGGCGTGTGGATCGGCAATGACGATAACAGCCCGGTCTCCGGCGCCTATGGTGGCGGCCTGCCCGCGCATATCTGGCGCGACTTCATGGTCCGCGCGCTCGGCCTCACCCTGCCGCCGCCGCCGCCCGAGCCCGACAATGCGATCGACGAGAACGGCCTCGACCTGGAGGGCGTGCTCAATAGCGCCGGCGTCCAGATCGACGACAAGGGCGTCCAGCTCGATCTCAACCGGGTACGCGAGCTGGTGCCCGAAGGCGAGGCGCGCGATGCCATCCCGCGCAACGTCCGTATCCCGGCCCCCGCCGCCGACGCCGACCGTCGCCGCCGCGACCCTCGCGACGCGCCGAACGGCGAGGAGTGATCGCGCCGCTAGCCCTGACGCGCGGGAGCCGGTAGGAGCGCTGCCAAAGCAAGCAGGAGACGGACATGAAGACGGTAGGCGTGATCGGTGCGGGTCAGATGGGGGCGGGGATCGCCCAGGTCTCGGCACAGGCGGGCTATGCGGTGCTTCTGTCGGACGTCGACCAGGCCCGCGCCGAGGCCGGCAAGGCGGGCATCGCCAAGCAGCTGGCGCGGGCGGTGGAGAAGGAGAAGATCACCGCCGCCGATGCCGAAGCGGCGCTCGGCCGGATCACCCCGATCTCCGATCTCGCCGCGATGGCGCCCTGCGACCTGGTGATCGAGGCCGCGACCGAGCGGGAGGCGATCAAGCGCCAGATCTTCGAGACGGTCGGCAAGGCGCTGGGCGCCGACGCGATCCTCGCCAGCAACACGTCCTCGATCCCGATCACCCGCCTCGCCCAGGCGGCGCCCGATGCGGGGCGGTTCATGGGCGTGCACTTCTTCAACCCGGTGCCGGTGATGGGCCTGATCGAGCTGATCCGCGGCCTCGCCACCAGCGACGCGACCGTCGCCGCGGTGGAGGCGTTCGGTCAGTCGCTCGGCAAGCGGATCGTCCATGCCAACGACGCGCCGGGCTTCATCGTCAACCGCGTGCTGATGCCGATGCTCAACGAGGCGTGCTTCGCGCTGGGCGAGGGCGTGGCGACGATTCCCGACATTGACGCGGCCTGCCAGCTGGGGCTCAACCACCCGATGGGCCCGTTCACCCTGGCCGACTTTATCGGCCTGGACACCTGCCTGGAGATCACCCGCGTGCTGTTCGAAGGCACCGGCGACCCCAAATTCCGCCCCGCGCCGTTGCTGGTGAAATATGTCGAAGCGGGCTGGTATGGGCGCAAGACCAAGCGCGGGTTCTACGACTATACCGGCGCGGAGCCCGTGCCGACGCGGTGAGAGGATGGGGCGGGCAGCACGTCCCTTCGCGGGTTGTGAAGTGCCCGCCTTGCAGTAGACGGGTTCGATGCGACGCGTGCGGGTCTTTGACAACCGGCTATTCCGGCATGACCGGCAGATCGTGATCAACAGCGCGGCAGCGAACCTGTCCGGCTGGCAGGATCGTCTGGTTGTGGGAGCCGTGCTCTGCATCGCGCTGGCGCTCGCGCGTTCCTGGGCGCAGGACCAAAGCGCGACGGTGGCGACAAGATCGGCCGCGGCTGTCGCGTAAGCCTCGGGAATCTGGGTGAGCCGCCTCTTGTCTGCGCGGCTGGCCTTTCATCGTACCGATGGCGTGCTGGCAGCAGAGGCGCTGCAACGTAGGTCGTGTCGACTCTACCGACTTGGCTGGCACTGTATCGGGATCCTCGTCGTCGCCGCGGTCACCCTGGCCGCACGGCCTGGCATGCTCCCCTTCAGTCTGGCGGCCTATCTTTGCGGGGGTGCGACCGTCGAGGTGGCGGCGCGGCACATTGGGCACGTGCGGACCCTTCCTTCGGCAGCGGGGTGGCGCGCGCGTCGACTGCTGCATGCGCCGCATATCGGGGTCGGGATGGCGATCCTCCAGCTTCTTTCGCTGGTCCCGCTCGCGGCCCTCGCACCGCAGGGACAACTCGCCATCCTCGGTCTTGAGGCCGTACTCTTCGCAGCGGCGTTGACGATGATCGACGATGCGGTCGTGCGGTTCGAGGTCGGCAGCGGGCATTCACCCCTCCGCATCGTCGGCCGCCATGCACGGGCGTTGCTTGCGTTCGCCGGCGTCGCGATTCCCGGTTGCTGGCTGGTCGTGGGAGCCGGGTGCGCGAGCGCGGTGCTGCTCGCCTGTCTTGCGATGCTGTTCTTTCTTGCGCTCCGCATCTGCGCCTATTGCGCCTATGGGAAGCGGCTCGCCGATCTTGGTATCACCATCCTCATCGGGGTCCTTGCACTGATCGGCTATGCGTTGCCCATGCTGCTTCCGGTTGCGATGGTCGCCATTCTGTGGCGGCTGGAGCGGCGCGCGGCCGCCAATAGGTGGCTGCTCGCATGAGCGCCGCCATCCGCCTCATTGGGGCAGTCGTCGACCGGGGCGGCCAGCGGATCGTGCACGGCGTGGACCTAGCGGTTCAGTCGGGTGCCTGGTTCGGCCTGATCGGTGCGAACGGATCGGGCAAGACGAGCCTGTTGCGGGCCTTGGCCGGTCGGCTGCCCTTTGCCGGCGGCACCTGTTCGATCCTTGGGCAGGACGTGGCATCGGACCGCGTGGTCCGCGCGGCGTGCTTCGGCTTCGCGCCCCCAGCGGACAAGCTGCCGGATAGCCTGCGCGGGCGCGACATCTTGGCGCTGGTCGGCGGGACCGTCGAAGCGGCGCTTCCTAAGGTGGGTGCAGTGGGGGACGCCTTGGGGGTGCGCGCGCTCCTTGATCGCTGGATCGGCGACTGTTCCGCCGGGATGCGGCAACGGCTTGCGATCGCCGCGGCTTTTGCGGGCGGCCACGACCAGGTGATTCTGGACGAGCCCTTCAACTGGCTCGACCCCGTCGCGGCGTTCGACCTGCGGCACGCGCTGCGGCAACGCGTCGATGCCGGCCTGACGCTGCTGACGGCGCTGCACGACCTGACGACGTTGGCGGTCGCCTGCGATGCTGGGCTGATGCTTGCCGAGGGCAAGGTCGCCATGACGCTGGAAGAAGGCATTCTTCGGGATGCGGCGCGCGATCCCCACGCCTTCGAGCGCTACACGATCGATCGCCTGCGCGCTTGAGGTTCGGCTGGCAGGGGGCGGCGACCCCCGCCCTCACTCCGCCGCTTGCGCCGGCTCGGCGTTCGCGGCCTCGATCTCCGCTGCCTTGGCTTCGACCAGCTTGACGATGTGATCGAGCATGTCGGCATCCTCGACCGTGTGATCGGTAAGGCCCGACAGATAGACCATGTGCTTGCCGTTGCCGCCGCCGGTGAGGCCGATATCGGTCTCGCGCGCCTCGCCGGGGCCGTTGACGACGCAGCCCAGCACCGAGAGCGACAACGGTGTGCGGATGTGCTGGAGGCGCTCTTCCAGCGCCTGCACGGTGCGGATCACGTCGAAGCCCTGGCGCGCGCAGCTGGGGCAGGAAACGACGCGGACGCCGCGGTTGCGGATGCCGAGCGCCTTGAGGATCTCGAAGCCGACGCGCACTTCCTCTTCCGGCTCTGCCGAGAGGCTGACGCGGATCGTGTCGCCGATGCCGAACCAGAGCAGCGAGCCGATCCCGATCGCCGACTTCACCGTCCCGCCGACGAACCCGCCGGCCTCGGTGATGCCCAGGTGCAACGGGCAGTCGACCGCATCGGCCAGCTGCTGATAGGCGGCGACCGCGAGGAACACGTCGCTCGCCTTCACCGCCACCTTGAACTCGTGGAAGTCGCGGTCCTGGAGCAGCTTGATATGGTCGAGCGCGGATTCGACCAGCGCCTCGGGGCAGGGCTCGCCGTATTTCTCGAGCAGGTCCTTCTCGAGGCTGCCGGCGTTGACGCCGATGCGGATCGAGGCGCCATTGGCCTTGGCGGCGTTGACCACCTCGTTTACCCGGTCGGCCGAGCCGATATTGCCGGGGTTGATGCGCAGGCAGGCAGCACCCGCATCCGCGGCTTCCAGCGCGCGCTTGTAGTGAAAGTGGATGTCCGCGACGATCGGCACGCGCGCGGCACGGACGATCTGCTTGAGCGCGGTGGTGCTCTCCACGTCCGGGCAGGAAACGCGGATGATGTCCGCGCCGGCTTCCTCGCAGCGGCGGATCTGGTCGATCGTCGCCTTCACGTCGGACGTCGCGGTGTTGGTCATCGTCTGCACCGTCACCGGCGCATCGCCGCCAACGGGCACGTTGCCCACCATGATCTGACGGCTTTGCCGCCGGACGATATCGCGCCAGGGTCGTACGGACATGGGGCGCATATAGGCGCTTCGCAGCGCGGCGGCTAGCGGGGATGCATGCCGGTATTTGGCGCGGCGATGGCTTGGACGGGTCGCCCGATCTGCTAGGGACGCGCGCAAGATCCCGACTGTATCCGGAGCCTGCGCGATGACGACCGAAACTCCCAAGCCCCGCTGGACGCTGGCGATTCACGGCGGCGCCGGCAGCATGCGGCGCGGCGAACTCGCCGAGGCGCAGGAGGCGGGCGCCTTTGCCGGGCTGAACGCGGCGCTCGACGCCGGTGCGGCTGTGCTGGAGGCGGGCGGCTCGGCGGTGGAGGCCGTGCAGGCGGCCGTCCAGGTGCTGGAGGACGATCCCCACTTCAACGCCGGACGCGGATCGGTGTTTACCTGGGAGGGCGGCCACACGTTGGATGCGGCGATCATGGACGGCAGCACCCGGGCGGCCGGCGCGGTCGCGGGATCGACGACCACGCGCCACCCGGTCGCGCTGGCGAAGGCGGTGATGGAGAACAGCGTCCATGTGCTGCTCGCCGGCGAGGGCGCGGATCAATTCTCTCGCCAACAAGGTCTGGAGCAGGTCGACAATGCATGGTTCGGCACCGAAGAGCGCCGCCAGCAGCTCGACTGGATGAAGGCGGATAGCGCGCGCGGCGGCTTCGATGTCGACATGAAGTACGGCACCGTCGGCGCGGTGGCGATGGACGTGCACGGCCATGTCGCGGCGGCAACCTCGACTGGCGGGCTGACCGGCAAGCGCTGGGGCCGGGTGGGCGATTCGCCGCTGATCGGCGCGGGCACCTATGCCGATGATCGCGCCTGCGCGGTCTCCGCCACCGGCTCGGGCGAGTTCTTCATCCGCGAAGGCGTGACCCACGAGATCTGCGCGCGGATGCGCTTCTTGGGCGAGACTGCGGGTGAGGCTGCCGCGGTGGTGATGGCCGACGTGAAGGCGATGGGCGGTGTCGGCGGCGTGATCCTCGCGGCCCCCTCGGGGGAGCTCGACTGGTGCTTCACCACGCCCGGCATGTATCGGGGTAAGGTGTCGTCGGGTGGCGCGCGGCTGGTCGCGATCTACGAGGACCAGCGCTAACCCATTGAACGCGAAGTTGCACGGTCCTAGGGGGCGAGCATGAGTCGCGTTCTCCTCCTGCTCGCCGCGCTGGTCGGCTTTGCCGCCGCTTCGCCCGCTTCCGCCTATTGGGAATATGGCCATGAAACGGTGGGCGCGATTGCCTATCGCAACGTGACGCCCCAGGTCCGCGCGAAGATCGACGCGTTGCTCAAGCGCCAGGCGCTGCTCGAGACGCCGACCTGCCCGGCGAACACCATCGAGCAGGCGGCGGTGTGGGCGGATTGCGTCAAGACGTTGGGGCCGCGCTTCAGCTATGCCTATTCGTGGCACTATCAGAATATCGACATCTGCAAGCCGTTCGACCTCAAGCCGCCGTGCCGCGACGGCAATTGCGTGTCGGCGCAGATCGAGCGCGACGTGAAGCTGCTCAAGGACCCCAAGGTGCCGGTGCGCGAGCGGGTGATGGCGCTGGTGTTCCTCGTCCATTTCGTCGGTGATCTGCACCAGCCGCTCCATGCCGGCGATCACAGCGACCTCGGCGGCAACCAGGTGAAGACCAACTATGGCGCCTTCACCAGCGCCAGGCTCAACCTCCATTCGGTGTGGGACGGCTATCTCGCCGAGCGCGCCATCTCGCAGCCGCCCTCGCCGGTGCGCGTCTACACCGCCGACGAGCGCAGCGCGGTGTGGGGGGGCAGCGTCGCCGACTGGAGCCGTGAAAGCTGGCAGGTCGCGCGCGATATGGTCTATCCGAGCGCGGCCGGAGCGGCCGTCTGCACCGCGGGCGAGCATCCCGCGCATCTCGATGAGGCGACGATCGCGAAGCTGGTGCCGGTCGCCCGTCAGCAGGTGGTGCGCGGCGGGCTGCGGCTGGCGAAGCTGCTCGACGAGGCGCTCGGCTAAGCCGCGCGCCGCTCGGCCAGCGCCCGGGCCACGGCCGAGAGCACCTCGGCCCGCATCTGCACCCAGAGGTGGCTGCTGCGCACTTCCACCGCGCGGCAAGCGCTGGTGCGGCAGTTCAGGCCGTTGACCAGCCCGTCGCTGCAGCTCCAGATCGCGGTGGCCGGCACCGATAGCGGCGCTGCTGCCTCGGCCAGCTGTTCCAGCAGCGCGGGATCGTCGATCCGTTCGCCGCTCAGCCATTGGAACGGACGCCAGACATTGGTGGCGCTGGGCGGGCCGGCAAAGGGCGAACTGATCGTGATCACGCCGCGCACCAGCTCGGGATGGCGATGCGCCGCGACGCGCGCCATGATCCCGCCGAGCGACACGCCGACCAGCGTGACGGGTTCGCCCGTTCTCTGGTGAAGCTCGCTGATGCGCGCCATCAGCCGTTCGCCTTCTACGCCGATCGTGCGTGCGCCCAGGTTGCGGCCCAGGCCCCAGCCATGGGCGCGATAGCCCAGCCGGCGAAGATGACGACGGAGCACGGCGAGCGAGCGATCGGCGTTGAACAGCCCGGGCAGCGCGAGCACCGGATGGCCGTCTCCGCGCGGCTCGTCCCCCAGGCCGCGCCAGCGCGCAGCGAGTTCGGCCAGTCCGTAGAAGGCGCGCGGCAACTCCGCGAGCATTGCCAGTCGGGGCGGAGGATCGCGATGGCTGTTCGGTACGGGCCAGGCCGGGGCCATGTCGCGCTTCCTTCTCGACGCGGGATTTCCCGCCGTTTCGTTGCATTTGCTACGATGCTATATCCGTACCATGAATAAGGAAACGCATGTGCTGGACCGTCCGCCCGAAGGCGCGGCGGCCGACTGGACGATCCCACAGGACTGGGCAGCCTACACGCCCGAGGAACATGCGACCTGGGACCGCTTGTTCGCGCGGCAGGCGAAGCTGCTGCCGGGCCGCGCTTCCTCGGCCTATCTGAAAGGGCTCGAGGCGCTGCGGCTCTCGGACTCGGGCATCCCCAATTTCGAGGAATTGTCCGAGCGGCTGCACAAGCTCACCGGCTGGCAGGTCGTCGCGGTGCCGGGGCTGGTGCCGGACGAGGTGTTCTTCGATCACATGGCGAACCGGCGCTTCGTCGCGGGCAATTTCATCCGCCGGCCCGACCAGCTCGACTATATCCAGGAGCCGGACGTGTTCCACGACGTGTTCGGCCATGTGCCGATGCTCGCGGATCCGGCGTTCGCCGATTATCTCGAGGCCTATGGCCGCGGCGGCATGCGCGCGCTGGAGCTGGGGGCGCTCAAGCAGCTCGGCCGGCTCTACTGGTACACGGTGGAGTTCGGGCTGGTCGAAGAGGCCGAAGGGCTGCGCATCTACGGCTCGGGCATCGTTTCCAGCTCCGCCGAAAGCCTGTTCGCGCTGGACAGCGACAGCCCCAATCGCATCCGCTTCGACATGAAGCGGGTGATGCGCACCGACTATCGCATCGACGATTTCCAGCAGAATTATTTCGTGATCCCTAGCTTCGAGGTGCTGCTGCGCGAGACGGTGGATACCGACTTCGCGCCGCTCTATGCGGAGATCCTGGCGCAGCCGGACATCCCGATCGCAGCGATCCTGCCGGGGGACGACGTGATCACACGGGGCACGCAGGATTATGCGGAGGGGAAAGCGGCGCCGTGAATCCTCTCCTTCAACGGAGAGGATAGCGTAGCTTGGCAGCGCGGTGCCTAGCGAAGCTTGGAAAGGGTGGGCGGCGGGCCCCTTCCTCTTCCCGGTGGGGAGAGGGTTTATAGGGCGGCAAAACCCCGCTACCCGGCGCTCCATGCCTCGTTCGCCTCGCACTGCCTTCTTCGTCGCCGCATTGGGAATCGCCAATTATTCGGTGATGGACGCGGTGATGAAGGGCATGTCGATCGCGCATGGCGCCTATAGCGCGGTGCTGTGGCGCTCGGTCGGCGCGATCGTGCTGCTGGGTCCGATCTTCCTCCTGCGCCGGACGCCCTGGCCTAGCCGCGCAGCGCTGAAGCTCCATTTCGCGCGCGGCGTGCTCGCGGGCAGTTCGGTGGTGCTGTTCTTCTGGGGCCTCGCCCGGGTGACGATGGCGCAGGGGATTGCGCTCACCTTCCTCGCGCCGCTGATCGCGATGTTCCTCGCCGCCGCCTTCCTGGGCGAGAAGATCCGCCGCGCCGCGATCGGCGGATCGCTGATCGCCAGCCTGGGCGTGCTCGCTATCGCCGCAGGGCAGGCGCAGGCCCATGCCTCGACCGACGTCGTGCTCGGCTCGATCGCGGTGTTCGTCGCCTCGATCCTCTATGCCGGCAGCCTGATCCTGCTGCGCCGGCAGGCACAGGTGGCCGATCCGATCGAGGTCGCGCTGTTCACCAGCCTGGTGCTGGCGCTGGTGATGCTGCCGGGCGCCCCCTGGTTCTCGGCGATGCCGGCGGTGACGCTGTGGCCGTGGATCCTCGGGGCGGCGCTGGTCGGCTCGGTCTCCGCCGTGCTGCTCGCCTGGGCCTATGCCCATGCCGAGGCGCAGGTGCTCGCGCCGGTGGAATATACCGCCTTCGTCTGGGCCGCGCTGCTCGGCTATGTCGTGTTCGACGAGCGCGTCTCCGGCTGGACGGTCGGCGGTGCGCTGCTCATCATCCTGGGCTGCCTCGCCGCGATCCGCGGTCGGGTGGCAGCCGCGCCGCAAACCGAGGCCGCCGCATGACCCGCATCCGTTTCGCCACCGCCGGCGACGTCCCCCAGATCCTCGCCTTTGTACGCGAGCTGGCCGAGTATGAGCGGGAGCCCGATGCCGTGGTCGCGACCGAGCCGATGCTGGAGGCGGCGCTGTTCGGCCCGCGCCCGGCCGCCGAGGCGGTGATCGCGGAGAGCGGGGAAGGAACGCCGCTCGGCTTCGCGCTGTTCTTCCAGAACTTCTCCACCTGGACGGGGCTGCCCGGCATGTATCTGGAGGACCTGTACGTCACCCCCACCGCGCGCGGGGCAGGCGTCGGCAAGGCGCTTCTCCGGCATTTGGCCGATATCGCCGTCACGCGCGGCTATGCCAGGTTCGAATGGTCGGTGCTCGACTGGAACCAGTCGGCGATCGACTTCTATCGCGCGATGGGGGCTGTGGGGATGGACGAATGGACGGTACAGCGGGTGACGGGGGATGCGCTCGCCAAGCTGGCGGGGCGCTGATGGGCTGGATCTACCTGCTGCTCGGCGGCCTGTGCGAGGTGGGGTTCACCACCTGCATGCGCTTCACCGACGGCTTTCGGAACCTCCCCTGGACGCTGGCTTTCCTCGCCTTCATCGCCGTGTCGATGGCGCTGCTGGAGATGGCGTCGCGTACCGTGCCGCTCGGCACCGCCTATGCCGTGTGGGGCGGCATCGGCGCGCTGGGCACGGTGATCGTCGGCATGCTGTGGTTCGGCGAGCCGGTCAGCATGGTCCGCATCCTCCTGATTCTCGGGCTGGTCGGCTGCATCGCCGGGCTGCGGCTGGCAGGCGGCGGCCACTAATACCCCGACAGGGCTAGGCATCCGCTTTCTTGTCTGACAAGATTATCCCCAGATCATCGTGTCGGGGGAGAGAATGTCCGTGAACGCCAAGTCGCTCCTGCTGCTCGGCGCAGCGTGCCTTGCCGCCATTGCGCCGAGTTTTGCTGCGTCGGCCGTCCCGGCACATGAGTCGCAGAGCGCTGGGGTAGCGTTGCTGGCACGCGACGATACCGGCGTACGATTCCGCACCGGCCAGGGCGTGCTGGTGGTCACCGTCTGGGGCGACCGCATCCTCCGCGTGACGATGCTGCGCGAAGGGGCGGAGCGGACCCCGGATCTCGCGCTGGTCGGCGAACCGGCCAAGGTCGGCTGGACGCTCGACGAACAGGCCGACCGCTATCTGATCGCCACCCCGGCGATGCGCGCCAGTGTCGATCGCAAGACCGGCGCGGTGGCGCTGCTCGGCGCCGATGGCAAGCCGCTGATCGCCGAGGCCAATCTCGAACGCCGCAGGCTCGGCGGCACGCCCGATACCGAAGGGGCGGTGCGCATGCTCTTCACGCTGCCCGAAGGGCGCGCGGTATACGGCCTCGGCCAGCATCAGGCTGGGCTGCTCGATTACCGCGGCACCACCGTGCGGCTCCAGCAGGCGAACACCGATGTCGGCGTGCCGGTCCTCGTCTCGCCTGCGGGCTTCGGGCTGTTCTGGAACAACGCCTCGGTGACGGAGGTGGCGGTGGATACGCCGCAGGCGGGAGGCCGGGCGCTGTTCCGGTCGAGCCTGGGCGAGGGCGTGGACTATTTCCTGTTCGCCGGCCCCGATGTCGATCAGGTCATCGGCGCCTATCGCCAGCTGACCGGCGCGGCTTCGCTGCTGCCGCGCTGGGCCTGGGGGCTGTGGCAGTCGAAGGAGCGCTATGCCTCGCAGGCCGAGCTGCTGGGGGTGGCGGCCGAATATCGCCGCCTCGGCATCCCGCTCGATGCCGTGGTGCAGGACTGGCAATATTGGCCGGCGGGCCGCTGGGGCAGCCATGAGATGGACCCGAGCCGCTATCCGGATCCCAGGGGCATGCTCGATACGCTGCACCGGGAGAAGGTGCACAGTATCGTTTCGGTATGGCCGCGGCTCGATGTCGGGCTGGAGAACACCAAGGCGCTGGATGCGATCGGCGGACTCTATCCCCAGACCTACCCGAACGTGTACCCGGCCGGCGAAGGGCGCTGGTACGATGCCTTTTCCCCCAAGGCGCGCGCGCTCTACTGGCGGCAGATTTCGGACCGGTTGGGTAAGGCCGGGTTCGACGGCTATTGGCTCGACGGCAGCGAGGCGGAACTGGGTGGCCAATGGGGCGAGATGGCGGCGGTGAACACCGCGGCCGGGTCCGGCGCGCTGGTCTATAATGCCTATCCGCTGATGCACACCACGGCGGTACGCGACGGCATGGCGGGGGACTATCCCGCCAAGCGGCCGCTGCTGCTCACCCGCTCGGCCTGGGCGGGGCAGCAGCGCAACGGCGCGTTCACCTGGTCGGGCGACGTGAGCGGACGCTGGGACGTGTTCGCCAAGCAGATTCCGGCAGGCGTCAACTTCTCGATGACCGGCAATCCCTTCTGGTCGGCGGACATTGGCGGCTTCTTCGGCGGCAGCCCGAAGGATCCGGCCTATCAGGAGCTGTTCACCCGCTGGCTGCAGTTCGCCGTGTTCAATCCGATGTTTCGCATCCATGGCACCGGCGAGGGCAAGGAGGTCTACAGCTTCCCCGAAGCCGTGCGCGGTCCGCTGCTCGATGCGGTGGCGCTGCGCTACCGGCTGCTGCCCTTCCTCTATGCGCAGAGCTGGCAGGTGACGGCGCATGGCGCCTCGTTCCTCTATCCGGCCGGCATGGTGTTCCCGAACGACGCGAAGGCGCAGGACCTGCGCGACCAGTATCTGTTCGGGCGCAATCTGCTGGTGAGCCCGGTGATCGAGCCGGGCGCCACCGCCCGCGCGGTCTATCTGCCGGCGGACACCGAGTGGATCGATTTCTGGACCGGCACGCGCCATGCCGGTGGCGCGAAGATCCAGGTCGCCGCGCCGATCGGGCAGATCCCGGTGCAGGTCGCGGCGGGCACGATCCTGCCGCTCGGATCGCCGGTGCAATATGCCGACCAGTCGCCCACCCGACCGATCGAGCTGCGTGTCTATCGCGGCGCGAACGGGCACTTCACCCTCTATGACGATGCGGGGGACGGCCAGGGCTGGCGGCGCGGCGAACGGGCGACGATCGACCTGCTGCTCGACGACAAGGCCGGCACGCTGACGATCGGCGCGCGCGACGGCCGCTATCCCGGCATCGCGAAGACGCGCCGCTTCCGCGTGGTCACCGTGGCGCCGGGCACCGGCATCGGGCTTGCCGAGACGCCGGGGCGCGAGGTCGTCTATGAGGGCAAGCAACTGGTGGTGGCGCTGTAATCGCGCCACCCCGCGCGGTCAGAACTTCGGGTCGAAGTTGAAGAAGATCGGGTTGGAGATGGCGACCATCGGCCCGGCGACCTTGGGGAAATTGTCGACGCCGGGATAGGGCGTCTGCGGCCCCTCTACCTCGACGCGGTAATAGCTGCGGCCCTTGGCATCGGGCGTATCGGTGAAGCCCACCGTGCCGTCCGCGCCGATGTCGAGCATGGCGAACGGATCGCCATTCTTGACGACGCGGACATGGTAGGCGCCGTCCTCGCGCTTGCCCGACAGGCGTACGGTGAAGCGCACCGGGCCGGCGGGGGCCTTGGCATTGTCGCCCATCATCATGTCGGCCTTGCCGTCGCCGTTCACGTCCGCGGTCAGCTCGACGCGCGGGGCGTAGGGGTTGGCGCTGATCGAGGCGCGGCCGCGGCCGATCGCGGCGATCACCGCCTCGCGGGTGCGGGCGGGCGCGAACACCCAGGTGGTCGGCGTGCCGACATTGTTGGCGGTCGCCTCCAGCGCCTGGGGCGTGGTGTCGCCGGGCACGGTGCCGTGGTGCGAATCGCTGCCGCCGCGCGCGGCGATCTTGCGGCCCGAGCTCAGCATGTCGTCCCACACCATCAGGTTCGATTTGTTCGGCGCCCAGCGGACGGTGTTCCACACCTCGATCGAATCGACCATGTCGTAGGAATAGCCGAAATGATCCTTGTTGGTCGGGTGGTTGGCCGAGAGGTGGACGCCGAGCCCGTCCTTTACCTTCTGCACCTGCACGTCGCGCGCATCGCGGATATCGAACAGCTTCTGGTGATCATAGGGCTTGGCCGAGAGAATCACGGCATGGCCGCGCACGGTGGTCCATTCGGCGCCGTAGAGCAGCAGCAGCTTGTCCGAGTGAAATTCGGGGTCGCTCCATGTGGTGTGCGCGGTGTCGCCGTTCACATGGTTGTCGTGGTCGCTGATCAGCAGGAAGTCGAAGCCCGCACGTTCGGCGTCGGCGATGATCCGTGCCTCGCTATGGTTGGTCGAATCCTTGCTGTGCCGCGAATGGACATGGAGGTCGCCCTTCAGCCAGATGCCGTCGGTGAGGCCGGCGACCACGAACTTGTCGTTGGTCTGGGCAGCGGCGGCAGGCGCGAGCAGCGCGGCAAGCGCGAGGGCGGCGACACGGAACATGGCTTCTCCGGCAGGCTGGTATCGGGCGGACGCCCGCCCGCTCAACTACCGCCGAGAACGTTGATCGTGAAGGCCACCACGCCCAAGTTGAACACAAAGGCTGCGAGACAGTGCAGCGTCACCACCCGGCGCAGCTGCCGCGTGGTGACCGATACGTCGCTCGTCTGGAAGGTCATCCCCAGGCAGAAGGCGAAGTAGATGAAGTCCCAGTAATTGGGCTCGGGCGTCTTCGGGAATTCCAGCCCGCCCTTGTCGCGGCCGCCCGGCGCCTCGGTGTAGAAGAGATGGGCGTAGTGCAGCGCGTAGACGCCGTTGCTGAACGTCCAGCTGAGCGCGAGCGTGCCGATGATCAGGCCAAGCTGCGCGGGCTGGGGCGCCTTGCGCTCCATCAGCTCGCTGGCGATGGCGATCAGGATGATGATGGTGACGGCGCCGGTGATGCCGAGCAGCACCAGCCGGTTCGCATCGTTGTTGCAGGCCGAGCGCCGCATCGCATCGGACTGGTGCTTGAGCATCGGAATGCACAGCGCGAGGAACAGCGCCGCGCCGATGTCGAAGGCGAGCATCGCCCCCATCCGGATGCCGAACTGCGGCACCAGGAAAACGCCTGCCGCGAGCGTCGCCACCGCAAAGGCGAGGAAACGCGGCGGCGCGAGGACGTTGCCGACCCCCCGGGGTCGCGCCCCACGCCGCCGCAATTTCCCGTTCAGGCTGCCTTGGCCTTCTTCGCGGCCTCGATCGCCTCGAGGACGATCTGGCGCGCTTCGGCGGCATCGCCCCAATTGCCGATCCGCACCCACTTCTCGGACTCCAGGTCCTTGTAGTGCGTGAAGAAGTGCTCGATCTGCTGGAGCACGATCGTCGGCAGGTCCGAACGCTCATCGACGTCCGAATAATAAGGGAAGGTGCTGTCGACCGGCACGCAGACGAGCTTCTCGTCGCCGCCGGCTTCGTCTTCCAGCTTCAGCACCGCGATCGGGCGCGCACGCACCACACAGCCCGGCACGAAAGGCGAGCGGGCGATGACGAGCGCGTCGAGCGGGTCGCCGTCGGGCGACAGCGTGTGCGGCACGAAGCCATAGTTCGCCGGGTAGCGCATCGGCGTGTGCAGGATGCGATCGACGAACAGTGCGCCGCTCGCCTTGTCGAACTCATACTTCACCGGTTCGCCGCCCACCGGCACTTCGATGACGACGTTCAGGTTGTTGGGGGGATCGTCCCCGACAGGAATCAGATCGATGCGCATATGCTCTCTAAACCTTGGTTGGCGGCTCCGCCCGTCTCAGCGGGCTTGCAGCAGCTTGTCGAGGCCAGCCTCTCCTTCGACCGTCTTGACGAGGTGCGGATAGCGCAGCCCGTCATGATAGTCGATGCTAACCTCCCGGTAACTGTCGTCCCGTTTCAGGGTTAACCGGATCGGCGCCTTGGTGCCCTTGGCGGCCTTCACCGCATTGATCAGCGCCTCGGTCGCATAGGCACGGCCGTTCACCGCGACGATCTCGTCGGCGACGGTGATGCCGGCCTTGAACGCCGGGCCGTCCCACATCACGCCCAGGATGCCCTTCTTGCCGACGGCAAGGCCCAGCGAATAGCTGAGGTCCGCCGTGCCCGGGCGGCCCATCTTGTTCGGCACATCGGTATAGACGAGCTTGTAGCCGTTGCGCTCGAATCCCTTGAGCGGCGCATGCTCGGACACGTCGTGCAGGCGAGCGGTGAGCAGGCCCCGCCAATCATAGGGCTGGATGCCTTCCAGCGTCTTCACCACGTCGTCGAAGCTGTAGGTCACCTCGCCATAATCGCCGTCGCGGCCGCCGAAGAAGGCGCGGGCGAAATCGTCGATCGACTTGGTGCCCTTGCTCTGCTCGCGGAGGATCGAATCGACCTCCATCCACACCAGCAGGCCCTCGTTGTAATAGTCCTCGCTGCGCTGCCAGCTGGTCCAGCCCTTGGGTGCGCGGGCGGTGATGATCGGGTCGTTGGTGGTGTCGATCATCGGGCGCCACTGGCGGCCGGCGCGATTGTCGAGGCTGGCCGCGATGCCCGCATAGCCCTCCAGCGTCTCTTCCTTGGAGACCAGGCCCGACCGCGCCTGGAACACATAACCCCAGAACTGGGTCTGGCCCTCATACACCCACAGTGACTGGTCGCGCATCGGCGTGCGGAAGTCCGGCGTCCACAGCTCGGCGCCGCGGCGATACTTGCCGTCCCAGCTATGGGTATATTCGTGCGGCAGCAGGTTCCGCGCGCCCGCCTGCTCGGCCCATTTGGTGAAATAGCCCGGGCCCACGCCATCTTCGGAGCTGCGGTGATGCTCGAGACCGATGCCGCCCATCTTGTCGCTGATCGACAGGAGGAAGTGATAGTGATCGTAATGCTGGGCGCCGAAGGTCTTCACCGCCTGTTCGACGAGGCGCTTGTGCGCGTCGATCTGCTCGGGCTTGGCCTCGAGCTCGTCGGGGCTGTCCGCCACGACGTCGAGCGTCACGCGCTCGGACAGCGGGAACTTGCGGTAATAACGCCCCGCGATCACCGGCGAATCCATCAGGATCTCGTAGCTGGTGGTCTCATAGGCATAGGTCGCGCCGTTCACCTTGGCCGGCACCGCGCCGGCGGCGGTCCAGCCCTCGGGATACTTCACCGTCGCCTGGATCGGGATGCGGCGGGTGAAATAGCCGGCCGGATAGAGGCTGAGCGAGTTGAACTGCAGGCTCATCATCTCGGGCGTCATCACGATGCGGCCCTGGTTGCCGTCGGTCGCGGAGACGAACTGGAACTCGGCCTCGATCGCCTTGGCACCTGCCGGCACGTCGACATGGAAGGCGAACACGTCGACGGTGTCGCGCGTCCAGGGCAGGCGCTTGCCGTTGGCCTTGATCTGCAGGCCCGCCAGCTTCTCGATCTCGCCGCGGGGGCCGTGCTTGCCGGGCAGCCATTCGGGGAAGAGCAGCGTCAGGCGGCCGCTCTTGGCGACGGGGATCGTCTCGCGCACCCGGAAGATGCCGCGCATCGTATCGGTCGCGTCGATGTCGACCTTCAGCGTGCCGGGATAGGCGATGTCGCGCGCGGCGGGGATCGTGTCGACGATCGGCGTCGGCTGGGGCGCGGAGTTCTGCGCGAGCACGGGCGCAGTCGTGGCCAGCAGCAAGCCGGCGAGCGAGATGGCACGAACCAAGATGATGACCCCTTTTTTCGGATGTTCGCGAGCAAGAAAGCGCTTCGTTCGGGCAACATTGTTGCTCGCGAATGTCCGAGGGGCAAGGGGATTTGATGCCGCTTTCATCCTCCCCCGCAAGGGAGAGGTGGCGCCAAAGGCGACGGAGGGGGAGGAGGCCAGCCGCTACCGGTCTGGCATCCTCCCCCTCCGTCAGGCTGCCGCCTGACACCTCCCCCTGGCGGGGGAGGAAAGGGTCGTCCGGCTTACTCCGCGGCGATGCCGGCCTTGGCGAACATGTCGCCTTCGAGCGCATCCTCGTTGGCGATGGTGCTGGTCTTGGCCTGGCGGCGCTTGTCGAAGCTGTCCCACACCTCGTTCCAGTTGCCGCGCGTCGCCGCCTTCGAATATTCGGTCGCCCGCGTCTCGAAGAAATTGGCGTGTTCCACGCCGTTGAGCAGCGGGGCGAGCCAGGGCAGGGGGTGCTCGTCGATCATGTAGATCGGCTTGAGGCCCAGCTGGCCCAGGCGCCAGTCGGCGATGAAGCGGACATATTTCTTGATGTCCTTCGGCGTCATGCCGTTCACCGGGCCCATTTCGAAGACGAGATCGATGAACGCGTCCTCGATGCGCACGGTCTTCTGGCACATGTCCAGAATGTCGTCGCGCACGCTCGGCGTCATGCAGTTCCGTTCCTTACAGAAGGTGTGGAACAGCTTGATGATGCCTTCGCAGTGCAGGCTCTCGTCGCGGATCGACCAGGTGACGATCTGGCCCATGCCCTTCATCTTGTTGAAGCGCGGGAAGTTCATCAGCATCGCGAAGCTGGCGAACAGCTGCAGCCCCTCGGTGAAGCCGCCGAACATCGCCAGCGTCTTGGCGATGTCCTCGTCGGTATCGACGCCGAAGGTGGCGAGATAGTCGTGCTTGTCCTTCATCTCCTTGTACTGGAGGAAGGCGCTGTATTCGGTCTCGGGCATGCCGATCGTGTCGAGCAGGTGGCTGTATGCCGCGATGTGCACCGTCTCCATGTTCGAGAAGGCGGCGAGCATCATCTTGATCTCGGTCGGCTTGAATACGCGGCCGTATTTCTCGTGGTAGCAGTCCTGCACCTCGACGTCGGCCTGGGTGAAGAAGCGGAAGATCTGGGTGAGCAGATTGCGCTCGTGATCGGTCAGCTTCTGCGCCCAGTCGCGGCAATCCTCGCCCAGCGGCACTTCCTCGGGCATCCAGTGGATCTGCTGCTGGCGCTTCCAGAATTCATAAGCCCAAGGGTATTCGAAGGGCTTGTAGGTCTTGCGGGCGGAGGTGAGGGACATGGGGGTTACTCCGAAACGATCAGGCGAAAAGATAGGAAAGAAGGAAGGCGAAAGCGGCGAGCAGGAATAACCCGCCCGCCACGAAGAGGAGCCGGGGGTCTTGGTTGCGCTCAGGCGAACGGCGCGAGGACACACCGGCCCCGAACATCGCCGCGGCGACACCAGCGAACAAGAGCGGCAGGGCCGGGCTCATCCTTCGACACTCCACTGCCACATGGCGGTCGCGCTCATCGCCAGCACGACGCCGCCGGACAGCGCCATGATGCCGATCATGCGAAAGGCATAGACCTGTCCCGCCGTCCGCGGACGGGCGAGTGCGAGCAGCAGCCCGGCGCCGATCACGCAGAACACCGCGGCGACGGCATACATGATGCCGCTCGAGAGCATCATCATGTATGC
>NZ_CAJYTI010000003.1 GCF_913777625.1 uncultured Sphingomonas sp. | reverse complement strand
AAGTCGAAGTTCGACAACCTCTATGGCTGCAAGGAATCGCTGGTCGACGCGATCCGTCGCGCCACCGACGTCATGCTGGCGGGCAAGGTCGCCGCGGTCGCCGGTTTCGGCGACGTGGGCAAGGGCTCGGCCCAGTCGCTCCGCAACGGCGGTGCGCGCGTGCTCGTGACCGAAATCGACCCGATCTGCGCACTGCAGGCGGCAATGGAAGGCTTCGAGGTCGTGACCATGGATGAGGCCGTGAAGCGCGCCGACATCTTCGTCACCGCCACCGGCAACGCCGATGTCATCACCGCCGATCACATGAAGGCGATGAAGCCCATGTCGATCGTCTGCAACATCGGCCACTTCGACAGCGAGATCCAGATCGCCGCGCTGTCGAACTACAAGTGGACCGAAGTGAAGCCGGGCACCGACCTGGTCGAGTTCCCGGACGGCAAGCAGATCATCGTGCTCGCCAAGGGCCGCCTGGTGAACCTGGGCTGCGCCACCGGCCACCCGAGCTTCGTGATGTCGGCCAGCTTCACCAACCAGACGCTGGCGCAGATCGAGCTGTGGACCCGCGGCGAGCACTACAAGAACGAAGTGTACGTGCTGCCGAAGCACCTCGACGAGAAGGTCGCGGCGCTGCACCTCGAGAAGCTGGGCGTGCACCTGTCGAAGCTGAGCGAGAAGCAGGCCTCCTATATCGGCGTGCCGGTGGAAGGCCCGTTCAAGCCGGATCACTATCGCTACTGATCCGATCGATCGAAAATGATCCGGAAGGGGCTCGGCGGTTGCCGGGCCCCTTTTCGTTTGCGCTCGGATTCGCCTAAGGGTGGGACGATGGTTGTTGGGCGTCTCTTCCGGTGATTGTTCTCTCGCAGAGCAGCGCGGCCGTTGCAGGCGCGGTCGTCGCCTTTGTGCTGATTGCGGCGATCTGGGCGCTCTATGCCGGACTGGCCGCGCGGGCCGCGGCGCGCACCGCCTATGAGCAGAACCGCCGCCTGCTGCGCTTTTCCCGCACCTCGCCGGCGCTGCCGATGCTGGTGCGCGCCGACGGGCGGATGGAGATGTCGCCGCGGCTCGCCACCTGGCTCGGACTGGACGGGCCGGTCGAGTCGCTCGCCAAATTGTCGCAGAAGGATGCGGGACTCGAACCCGAGGACGTGACGTTGCTCGGCGAGCAGATCGAGGCGGCGCAGCGGGCCGGCCAGTCCTTCCGCCTGTCCTTGCCGGTGCGCGGATCGGAGCGGACGCTGCTGGTACTCGGCGAGCGCGCCTCCGAAGCGGTGGAGACGCCCGGCAGCGTGCTGCTCTGGGTGCTCGACGCTACCGATGCCCAGGCCGAGGTGGGCGGGCTGGAGCGCGAAGCGGATCGGCTGCGCGCTGCCTTCGATGCGCTGACCGCGCTGATCGAGGCCGCGCCGATGCCGATGTGGTATCGCGGGCCCGATCTGCGGCTGTTGATGGTCAATACCGCCTATGTCTCGGCCGTCGAAGGCCGCGACGCGGAAGATGTGGTGGCGCGCGGGCTGGAGCTGGTCGACGGCGCCGGACTGGGCGGGCCGCTCGCCAACGCCGCCATCGCGCGCGACACACAGGAGCCGCAATCGGCGGCGATGCCGGCCACCATCGCCGGCGCTCGCCGAATGCTCCGCCTCCACGACGTGCCGCTGCCCACCGGCGGGATCGCGGGCTTCGCCGTCGACATCGAGGAACTGGAGCGTGCGCGCGGCGGCCTGAAGCGCTTTGCCGAAGCGCAGCGGGCGATGCTCGATCGCATGTCTGCCGGTGTCGCGCAGTTCGGTTCGGACCGCAGCCTCGCATTTTGTAACCAGCCCTTCCGTCGCCTGTTCGCGATGAAGAACGAGTGGCTGGCCGATCGCCCCGAATTCGATCGCGTGCTGGAGCGGATGCGCGAAGCGCGCAAGCTGCCCGACGTGCGCGACTTTCCCCAGTGGAAGGCCGAGCGTCGAGAGTGGTTCACCGCGCCGGAGGCGGTGGAGGAAAGCTGGAGCATCGGCACCACCCATCTGCGCGTCGTCGCCCAGCCGCTGCCGGAAGGCGGCCTGCTGCTGATCTTCGAGGACCAGACCCAGCAGTTCGAGCTGCAGCGCGAGCATGGCGAGATGCAGCAGGTGCGCACCGCCACGCTGGACAGTCTGGCCGAGGCGGTTGCGGTGTTCGGCAAGGGGCGGCTGCAACTGTGGAACCGCAAGTTCCGCCAGGTCTGGAGCTTCGAGGACGGCTTTCTCGACGGGCATCCGCAGATCGCCACGCTGGTCAAGACGGCGGGTGCCAAGCTGGTCAACCCGGCGCGCGCCGAGATCATCGGCGACCTGATCCGCCTGGCCGCCAAGGATCGCCAGCAGCGCGGCTCCAGCATCACCTTCGCCAATGGCCGGCATTTCGACATCGCGGCGGTGCCGCTGCCCGACGGCAACGCGCTGGTGACGATGCTCGACACCACCGATCGCCAGCGGGTGGAGCGGGCGCTGCGCGATCGCAACGAGGCACTGGAGGCGGCGGACCGGGTGCGCACCGCCTTCGTCGCCAATATGAGCTACGAGCTGCGCACGCCGCTGACCTCGATCAAGGGCTTCGGCGAGATGCTCCAGGGCGGGTTCGCCGGCAAGCTGAGCGCCGACGGCAAGGAATATGTCGAGGCGATTCTGATGTCGGTGGACCGGCTCGGCGGGCTGATCGACGACGTGCTCGATCTGACCCAGAGCGAGGGCCAGCCGATCGCGCGCGAGACCGTCGACGTCGAACTCGCCGCGACCAGCGCGGCGGACGTGATCGCGCCGCTCGCCAAGGGCAAGGCGATCGAGCTGGTGATCGAGGATGCCGGGACGGCCGGCGTGGTGCAGGGCGATGCCCGCCGCATCCGCCAGACGGTGGAGCATCTGCTGCGCCATGCCGTGTCGCATACCCCGGAGGGCGGCCGCGTGCTGCTCCATCTCGACGGCAATGCGCGGGTGGCGCGGGTGATCGTGAGCGACGACGGGCCCGGCATGGCACCGGAAGCGGTGGCGCGGGCGTTCGACCGGTTTGCCCAGGTCGGCACCTCGCGCGGCGGCGATCGCGCGCTGGGGCTGGGACTGCCGCTCGCCAAGCAGTTCGTTGAGGCGCATGGCGGGCGAATCGAGCTGATCTCCGAGCCGGGGCAGGGAACGCTCGTCACGGTGGAGTTGCCGCGCGGATGAGTGCGCGGGTCCAGCCATGCTTGGCAAGCGCTCGGTGTCACCAATTCAGCACCCGTCATCCCTGCGGAGGCGGGGATCCATTGGCGCTGATGCTGCGGTTCTTTCCTAAAGCGCCCAGGCGAATGGATCCGCGCCTTCGCGGGGATGACGAGGGTTGTTGGAAGAAAGGCATTGCGAACGCATGACTGCCGAAACCATCCTGCTGCACTCGCTGGACGAGGCCCTGGCGCTGGGTGCGGCGCTGGCGGCCGTGGTTGGCCCCGGTGACGTGATCGCGCTGTCCGGTCCGCTTGGCGCGGGCAAGACCAGCATCGCGCGCGGGCTGCTCGCCGCGCTGGGGCTGGCGGGCGAGGCGCCGTCGCCCAGCTTCGCGATCGTCCAGCCCTATGACCCGCCCGAGGTGCGGCTGCCGGTGCTGCACGTCGACCTCTACCGGATCGAGGATCCGGAAGAAGCCGAGGAACTGGGGCTGGACGATGCGCGATACGATGCGTTGCTGCTCGTCGAATGGCCCGAGCGGCTGGACGACGACTATTGGCACGACGCCTTGTGGCTTACGCTGGACGTCGCGGCCGACGGCACCCGTCGCTTGACAGCGCGCGTGCCCTCGGCATGGGGAGGCCGATGGCCGTTGACATGACTCCGCCGCTTGCGGCGCCCGCCTTTCTCGCCTCCGCCGGTTGGGGCGGGGCAGATATCCTGCCCGTCGCCGGCGATGCCTCGTTCCGCCGCTATTTCCGGGTGGTCGACGGCGGCCGCAGCGCGATCCTGATGGATGCGCCGCCGCCGCACGAGGATCCGCGCCCCTTCCTCGCGGTCGCGCGCTGGCTGACCCGCAACGGCTTTGCCGCGCCCGCGATCCTGCACGAGGATCTGGCGCAGGGCCTGGTGCTGCTCGAGGATTTCGGCGACGTCCGCCTGCGCGAAACCGTCGATGCCGAGCCGGCGCGCGAGCTGGGCCTGTACGGGGTGGCGGTGGACCTGCTGGTGCAGCTGCATGACGCCGAGGCAGGCGTCGATGCGCCCTATGATCTTGCCGTCTACCAGCGGGAAGCGGCGCTGTTCGTCGAATGGTATTGCCCGGCCGTGGGGCTGGAGGTCGATACCGCCGCTTATCGCGACGCCTGGGACGCGGTGCTGGCACCACTGCTGGCGGGGCATCGCCCGGTGACGGTGCTGCGCGACTATCATGCCGAAAACCTGATGCTGATCGACGGCGGCGAGGGGCTGGGCCTGCTCGACTTCCAAGACGCGCTTGCCGGCCATCCCGCCTATGATCTCGTCTCGCTGCTCCAGGACGCCCGGAGGGACGTGCCGGAGGCGACCGAGCTGGCGATGCGCGATCGCTATCGCGCGGCGACCGGCGCGGGGGAGGCGTTCGACATGGCCTATCACGTGCTCGGCGCGCAGCGGAACGCCAAGATCCTTGGCATCTTCACCCGGCTGTGGAAGCGCGACGGCAAGCCGCGCTATCCTGCGCTGTGCCCGCGCGTCTGGCGCTATCTGGAGCGCGACCTGGCCCATCCGGCGCTGAAGCCGGTGGCCGACTGGTTCGCCGCCAATGTGCCGCCCGAGAAGCGCGGGGACCCGATGCAGGTGGCGGCATGACGATCTATTCGCTTCGCCCGCAGCCGGCCGCCCCCGTGCCCAAGACGGCGATGGTGATGGCCGCCGGCCTCGGCAAGCGGATGCGTCCGCTCACCGTCACCCGCCCCAAGCCGCTGATCGACGTGGCCGGCAAGCCGCTGATCGACCACGTCTTCGATCGGCTGGGCGCGGCGGGCGTCGAGCGCGCAGTGGTCAATGTCCATTATCTTGCCGACCAGCTCGAGGCGCATCTGCGCGCCCGGGTAAAGGGCATGGAGCTCTGCATTTCCGACGAGCGCCGCCAGTTGCTGGAGACCGGCGGCGGGCTGGTGCAGGCGCGGGAGATGCTGGGCGACGCGCCTTTCCTGTGCGTAAACAGCGACAATCTCTGGGTCGATGGGCCCAGCGACGCGATCCGGCTGCTGTCGGCCCAGTGGGACGACGCCAGGATGGACGCGCTGCTGCTGCTGGTGCCGCTGGCGCGTGCCGCTTGCCACCGCGGGCAGGGGGACTTCCGGCTGGATGCGTTCGGCCGCATCACCGAGCGGCGCAAGCCGGGCCGTCTGGCGCCCTTCGTCTATACCGGCGTGCAGATCCTCTCGCCGCGCGTGATCCGCGACTGGCCGGAGGGGCCGTTCTCGACCAACCTGTTCTGGAACCGCGCAATGGAGGCCGGCCGCCTGTGGGGCGCGGTGCACCAGGGCCTGTGGTTCGACGTCGGCTCGCCCAAGGCGATCCGCGAGACCGAACTGGCGCTGGCCGAACTCTGAGTTGCTTCCCTATCCTCCCCCTGGCGGGGGGAGGTGTCGCCAAAGGCGACGGAGGGGGAGGATACCAGAACATCTCGAAACTTCGTGCATCCTCCCCCTCCGTCAGGCTGCGCCTGACACCTCCCCCTGGCGGGGGAGGATAGGGCTGCTTCGAAGGTTGCACTCGTTGCTCCAACATCGCTAAGGTTCGCGCTCCGTTCCCCTTTCTGTCGAGCCGGATGCCGCACGCCCTCCACCTTTATACCATCCCGCCGCATCGTGCCTTTGCCGATGCGCTGGCGATCGGGCTGATCCGCCGCTTCGGGAGCGACCCGCTGCGGCTGGCGCGCGGCGTGGTGCTGTTGCCGAACAACCGTGCCAAGCGGGCGATGCAGGACGCCTTTGTCCGCGAGAGCGGCGGCGGCCTGCTGCTCCCCCGGCTGGTCGCGATCGGCGATCCGGAACTCGACGAAGCGGTGTTCGAGACGGTCGACGATGCCGAGCCGGTGCCGCCCGCGGTCGATCCGCTCCAGCGCCGGATGATCCTGGCGCGGCTGCTCCAAGCGCATGACGCGCGGCTCGATGCGGCGGAAGCGGTGCGGCTGGCGGGGGATCTGGGCACCACGCTCGACCAGTTGCTGGTCGAGGAGGTCGCGCCGCAGCGGCTGCGCGATCTGGAGCTCGGGCCCGAGCTCTCGGCGCATTGGGAGCGCTCGCTCGCGCTGTTCGAGATCGTGCTGACCCGCTGGCCGGCAGAGCTGGTAGCGCTGGGGCGGGTCGACCTGCCGGAGCGACGGCGGCGGCTGCTCGACCGCGTCTCGGCGCGCTGGAAGGCGATGCCGCCGGGCGGCTTCGTCTGTGCCGCGGGCATCACCACCGCCGCGCCGGCGATTGCGCGGCTGCTGCGCGTGGTCGCGGGGCTACCCGAGGGGATGGTCGTGCTGCCCGGCCTCGCCACCGCGATGGGCGACGAGGAATGGGGGGCGCTCGGGCCGCACCAGCCGGATCCCGTCACCGGCCGGCGGCGCCGCAACCTGGAGACTCACCCGCAATTCCACCTGAAGCTGCTGCTCGACCGGATGGGCGTGGGGCGCGGCGAGTTCCAGCAATGGCGCGTCGCCAGCGAGCTCGACGCGCCGCCGGCGCGCAGCAAGGCGATCGCCTCGGCCATGCAGCCGCCCGAACTCACCCATCACTGGTCCGGCCTGCCGGCCGGCGAGCGGCGGCTGGACGGCGTCCGCGCGCTCGAACTGGCGACGCCGGCCGAAGAGGCGCAGGCGATCGCGCTGGCGTTGCGCGAGGCGCTGGAGACGCCGGCGCGGACCGCCGCGCTGGTGACGCCCGATCGCGCGCTCGCCCGACGCGTGGCGGCGCATTGCGCGCGCTGGGGGATCGCGGTCGACGATTCGGCCGGCCAGCCGCTCTCGCTGACGCCGCCGGGCACGCTGCTGCTCGCGCTGGCGGACGCCGCGGCGCAGGCCTTTGCGCCGATGCCGCTGCTGACGTTGCTCAAGCACCCCCTGGTACGGCCGAACGACCGGGCCGCGTGGCTGGACGGTGCGCGGGCGCTCGATCTCGCCCTGCGTGGGCCGCGGCCGGCGCCGGGGCTTGCCGGGGTTGACGGCCATCTGGCCGACCAGAGCGGGCGCGAAGGGGCGCTCCGTCGAACGGCCGCTGGCTGGTGGGAGCGCGCGCGGCCGCTGCTCGCCCCGCTGGAGAATGTGTTTGCCGGTGGCGCACAGCCGCTTGCCAGGCTCGTCGCGGCCCTTCGCGAAACCGCGCAGGCGCTGGGCGGCGACACGCTGTGGAGCCGCGAGGACGGCCGCGCCGCCGCGCTGCTGCTCGACGATCTGGAGCGGGAGGCCGCGCATGGTCCGGCCCTCGCCGAGCCGGACAGCCTTCCGCCGATGCTCCGCACGCTGATGGACGAAGTGGCGGTGCGGCCGCCGCAGGGCGGGCATCCGCGGCTCGCCATTCTCGGCCTGATCGAGGCGCGGCTGCACAGCGCCGACCTGATGATCCTGGGCGGGCTCAACGAGGGCGTCTGGCCCGGGCTGCCGGCGCCGGACCCCTGGCTCGCGCCGCGCATCCGCGCCGAGCTGGGTCTGCCGGGGCTGGAGCGACGGATCGGTGTGTCGGCCCATGATCTCGCGATCGGCCTGGGCGCGCGGGACGTGCTGCTCACCCGCGCACGCCGCGACGCCAGCGCACCGACCATCGCGTCGCGCTTCTGGCTGCGGCTGGAGGCGCTGTCGGGCGGCCTGGAGCGGCCGGACGATCTGGCTGCCTGGATCGCCGCGATCGATGCGCCGGGTGCCTTCGCCCCGGTCGCGCGGCCGGAGCCGGCACCACCGGCGAAGGACCGGCCCAGGGTGATCTCCGTCACTGAAGTCGACCGGCTCAAGGCCGACCCCTATGCCTTCTACGCCCGGCGGATGCTTCGGCTGCTGCCGCTCGAACCCGTCGATGCCGATCCCAGCGCAGCCTGGCGCGGGACGGCGGTGCACGACGTGCTGCAGAAGTGGTTCGAGGAAGACGATTGCCGGCCCGACCTGCTCCGCGCGCGTGCCGAAGCGATGCTGGCCGATACCCGCACCCACCCGTTGATCCGGGCTTTGTGGCAACCGCGGCTGATCGAGGCGGTCGACTGGATCGCCGGCGAATTGGCCGGGCAGGGGCCGAAGGGGCGCAAGGTGCTCGCGGTGGAGCGGGACGGATCGATCGAATTTGCCGGCGTCACGCTCCGCGGCAAATTCGATCGCGTCGACCGGCTCGCCGACGGCGCGCTCGCGATCGTCGACTACAAGACCGGCCAGCCGCCGAGCACCCGCGCGGTGAAGGCCGGGTTCAGCCTGCAACTGGGTCTGCTGGGCCTGATCGCCGAGCGTGGCGGGTTCAAGGGGATCGAGGGCAGCGCGCGCTGCTTCGAATATTGGTCGATGGCGCGCAATCCGAAGAGTGGCGGGTTCGGCTTTATCGACTCGCCCGTCGATCCCAAGAAGCGCGAGCCGGTGCCGGCCGAGAACTTCGTCCCGATCGCCGCCGAGCATTTCGCCGCGGCCGCGGGCGAGTGGCTCACCGGCGACCGCCCCTTCACCGCCAAGCTGGTGCCGGAATTTGCGCCCTATGCCGAATATGACCAGCTGATGCGTCGGGACGAATGGTATGGCCGTGAGTGAGGCGCGTCGACCTTGCGCTCCCCTCCCGCTTGCGGGAGGGGCTGGGGGAGGGATTGACGTGGTAGAAGCGCGGCGACCGTTCAGCCCCTCCCCCGACCCCACCCGCAAGCGGGAGGGGAGCGATCACGCCAATCGTTGGGATACACGCACATGAGCCGCAGCCCCGCCAAGCTTCACCCGCTGAAGGGGAACCAGAAGCGCGCCAGCGATCCCACCCGGCACATCTGGCTGTCCGCCTCGGCCGGTACCGGCAAGACGCAGGTGCTCGCCGCACGGGTGTGGCGGCTGCTGCTCGCCGGCACCGATCCCTCGGCGATCCTGTGCCTTACCTTCACCAAGGCCGGCGCCGCGGAGATGTCCGAGCGGATCACCGGCCGGCTTGCCTATTGGGTGCGGGCGAAGGACGAGGAACTCGCCGCCGACCTGGCGGCGCTGGGGGAGAGCATCGGCCCCGAACGCCGCGCCACCGCGCGTACCTTGTTCGCCAAGGTGCTCGATGCGCCCGGCGGCGGCATCCGCATCCAGACGATCCACAGCTTCTGCCAGTCGCTGCTCGCCGCCTTTCCGATCGAGGCGGGGCTGGTCCCCGGCTTCCGGCCGCTGGAGGCGCGCGAAGAGGCGGTGCTGGCCCGCGAGACGCTGGCGGAAATGCTGGTCGACGCGCGCAGCGAGGGACGAGAGGGCGTGATCGACGCGATCGGCGCGCTCAGTCTGCGGCTCGGTGAGGGCGGGGCGGAAGGGTTCCTGCAGGAATGCGCGCGGGCCGGCGACGCGCTCGAGGCGCTGCCGAGCGGCATCCAGCCCTGGCTGCGGCGTGCCTTCGAGTTACCCGCTGGTGATATTCGAGAATCGCTCGCAACAAGCTGCGGCGACGACCAGTTTGATGTGCGAACGCTACGCAATATCGCCTCGGCGAACGCTAGCTGGGGTACCGCGCGCGGCCTCGAACGCGCCGACATGATCGCTGCCTGGCTGGCACGGTCGCCGGAGCAACGGGCGGAGACGCTGGCCGATCTCCACCTCGTCTGGGCCACCGCCAAGGGCGACCCGCGCAGCTTCGCCAAGGGACAGGCGCCGCAGGATCCGGACTATGCCGAGGCAGCGCTGCGGCTGCACGGCCGCTGCGGCGCGCTGCTCGCGATGCAGGTGCGCGTCGCCTATGTCGACCTGCTCGCGCGCGGGCTGGAGGCGGGCCGGGACTATGCCCGCGCCTATGCCGCTGCCAAGCGTCGGCTGGGCGCGGTGGACTTCGACGATCTGATCGGCCGCACCATCGCGCTGCTCGGCCAGCCGGGCATGGGCGAATGGGTGCGCTACAAGCTGGACCAGGTGACCGAGCATGTGCTGATCGACGAGGCGCAGGATACCAATCCTCGGCAATGGGCGATCGTCTCGGCGATGGCCGACGAGTTCTTCGCCGGCGAGGGCGCGCGTGGCGACCGGCTGCGCACCTTGTTCACCGTCGGCGACTACAAGCAGGCGATCTTCGGCTTCCAGGGGACCGACCCGATCTTCTTCCAGGCGGCGTTCGAGCGCTTCAAGCGGCTGGCGAACATCCAGACCGACTATGAGGCGGAACTGCGCGAACTGGAGCAGCTGTCGCTCACGCACAGCTTCCGCTCGACTCGGCCCGTGCTGGAATTCGTCGATACCGCGCTGGGTCTGCTGCCGGCCCCCGGTATGGGGCCGATGAGCGACAGCGAACCGCATGCCAGCGAAGTGCCGGGCCCCGGCACGGTGACGCTTTGGCCGCCGGTGATCGAAGGCGGCAGCGATGCCGATGAAGAGGAGTGGATCGGCGACGCCACGCGCGCGCTCGCCGCGCGCATCGCGCGGGCGATCAAGGGCTGGATCGGCACGCTGCCGCTGTCTTCCAAGGGGCGCATGCTCGCGCCCGGCGACGTGATGGTGCTGGTCAAGCGGCGCGGCGAGCTTGCCTCGCTGATCGTCGCGCGGCTCTATGCCGAAGGGGTGCCGGTGGCGGGTGTCGACCGGCTGCGGCTCAACGCGCCCCTGGCAGTGCAGGATCTGCTCGCCGCGATCCGCTTCGCGCTGCAGCCCGAGGATGACCTGTCGCTGGCGGCGCTGCTGGTGTCGCCGCTGATCGGCTGGACCCAGGACGAATTGATGGCCGCAGCGGTACGGGAGCGCGGCGGGCTTTGGCGGCATCTGCGGGAACGTCAGCCGGCGGAGCGACTGGCGCCGCTCTATGACCTGCTGCGCCGCGCCGATCTCGCGACGCCCTATCGCTTTCTCGAAGAGATCCTGTCGGGGCCGATGCAGGGGCGCCGCAAGCTGCTGCTGCGGCTTGGCGAGGAGGCGCGCGATCCGATCGAGGAGCTGCTCAACGCCGCGCTCACCTTCGAGACGCGGGCGACGCCGTCGCTCCAGCGCTTCCTCGACTGGTTCGATCGCGGCGATGTCGAGATCGTCCGCGACGCGGCCCAGCCGCAGCCGGCGGTGCGGGTGATGACGGCGCACGGTTCCAAGGGATTGCAGGCGCCGCTGGTCATCCTCGCCGACGCCACGGTCGATCCGACCCGCAGCCCCCGCAGCTTTCTGAAATGGGCGCCCGAGGGGGAGGAGAAATTCCCGATCTTCCGCCCGCGCAGCGCCGAGCGCGACGGTGCGCTGGCGGAGGCGCTTGCCGAGGCGGATGCGCGCGAACTGCAGGAGCATTGGCGGCTCTTCTATGTTGCCGCGACGCGCGCGGAGGAGCGCCTGGTGATTGCCGGTGCGCTCGGCCCCCAGGCCAAGGGTGTGCCGCCCAGGGCAAGCTGGTATGCCGCCAGTGCCGCCGCGCTCGATGCACTGGGGGTGACCGAAGACGAGACCGGCGTGCGCGATTTCCACGGGGTGGTGCCGCAGGCGCCGGTACGGACCGTGGCGCCCTCGACGTCGAAGCCCGAGACGCCGGTGCCGACGGCGCCCGGCTGGCTCCATGCCCGGGCGCCCGAGGAAGCTCGGCCGCCGCGGCCGCTCGCCCCCTCCTCGCTGGGTGACGACCGCGTCGCCGACCCGCCGCCGGGGCCCGCGCTACGCGCCGCCGCCGAGCGGGGGCGGCTGCTCCACGCGCTGTTCGAGCGGTTGCCGGGCGTTGCGCCCGACGCGCGGCGGTCGTCCGCGGATCGCTGGCTGGCGGGTGCGTGCGGGATCGTCGATCCGGCGGAGCGCACCGCGCTCATCGACGCGGCGCTGGCGGTTACCGAGGATCCGCGCTTCGCCGAGCTGTTCGGCCCCGATGCGCTCGGCGAAGCGCCGATCGCGGCGGTGGTGGCGGACGGCGTGGTCGTCTCGGGCACGGTCGATCGGCTGGTCGTTCGGCCGGACCGGGTACGGGTAGTCGATTTCAAGACCGGGCGGCGGGCGCCTGCATCGCTCGACGATGTACCGGGCTACCATCTGCGGCAGATGTCGGCTTATGTCGCGGCGCTGCGGGTGATCTTCCCCGACCGTGCGGTAGAGGCGGCGCTGCTCTATTCGGCAGGGCCATCCTTCTATGTGTTGCCGGAGGATCTTCTCGACGCGCACAAGCCCGGCTACGGGGGCTAGGAGCAAAGTTTGGGCCGGTGCGCTTGAGCGGCGGCCCCGGCATCCATAGATTGCCGACCGACACGATATTCAGGAGATAATGACATGGCCACTCTGGCGACCACCGACGCCAATTTCGAAACCGACGTGCTGCAGGCCGACAAGCCGGTGATCGTCGATTTCTGGGCAGAATGGTGCGGCCCGTGCCGCATGATCGCCCCGGCGCTCGAGGAGCTTTCGGAAGAACTGGCCGATCGTGTGCAGATCGTGAAGATCAACATCGACGACAATCCCGATGCCCCGACCAAGTACGGCGTGCGCGGCATTCCGACGATGATCCTGTTCAAGAACGGAGAACAGGCCGCCACCCAGGTCGGCGCGCTGCCGAAGAGCGGCATCAAGCAGTGGATCGAGCGCGAGATCTGATCGCGTTCCGCTTGGCCCCCCACTCGACAGCGGGTGGGGGGCAGGGGCGTCAGCCGTACAACAACTCCGTCGCGCGCTTGCCCAGCTCCAGCGTCGACGCCGCGACAATGCCGATACCCTCGTCGCCGATCCGGTAGGCGCTGCCGTCCCAGCGGCCGACATAGCCGCCCGCTTCCGTCAGGAACAACACGCCGGGAGCGTGATCCCACACCAGCGTCCGCCGGAACACGGCAATGTCGTTCTGCCCCAGCACCAGCCGCGGATAATTTTCGGCCGCGCAGCGGGGAAGCGGCACCATCTCGAACCCCGCCGCGAAGCGGGCGGCGCGGGCGGCATGCTCTTCCTCCGACTGTCCGACCTTCGACACCGCCGCGAGCGGGCGCGCGGCGCCGCTGGCGCGTGCGCGCACCGGCGCATCGCCCAGAAACGCACCGCCGCCCAGCACCGCGTGACACATCCGATCGACGACCGGATCGTAGAGCCAGCCCGCCTGCGTCACGCCGTCTTCGACCAGCGCGATCATGATGCCGAAGGGCGGCTGGCCGGAGGCGAAGTTGGCGGTGCCGTCGATCGGGTCGATGATCCACGCGCGGGCCGCCGTCGCCTGCTCCATCAGCGCCGGATCGGCGGCACAGGCTTCCTCGCCGACGATCACCGCGTCGCCGTCGATGGCGGCAAGCCCTTCGGTCAGCCGGAGCTCGGCCTCGCGGTCGGCGACCGTCACCAGCTCGCCGGGCGTCTTCTCCAGCACCTCGTGCGTGGCCAGATTGCGGAAGCGGGGCATCACCACCGCCTCGGCCACGGTGCGCATCAGCAAGGATACGGCGGCGTGGTGGCGATGCATGCGGTCAGCTCCGATAGTCGGCGTTGATCGAGATGTAGCCGTGGGTGAGGTCGCAGGTCCAAACCGTCGCGCGGCCCTCGCCCAGGCCCAGGTCCACGCCGATCTCCACTTCCTGCCCCTTGAGATGGGCGGCAACCGGTGCCTCGTCATAGCCCTCGACCGCGAGACCGTCGTGCGCCACCTGGGTGGTGCCGAAGCGGATGGCGAGCTTGTCGCGCTCGGCGGGCTCACCGGCCTTGCCGACCGCCATAACCACGCGACCCCAATTGGCGTCTTCACCGGCGATCGCGGTCTTCACCAGCGGCGAATTGGCGATCGACAAAGCGATCCGGTGCGCGCTGCGGTCGCTTTCCGCACCCTCGACGGTGATCTCGATCAGCTTCTGCGCGCCCTCGCCGTCGCGGACGACGAGAAGGGCGAGCTGGCGGCACAGATCGGAAAGTGCAGCGCGGAAGGCATCGGCGCCGTCATCCTCGTCGCTGGCGAGTGGCGCATTGCCGGCCTTGCCGGTGGCGAAGGCAAGAACGGTATCGCTGGTCGAGGTGTCGCCGTCGACGGTGATGCACGAGAAGCTCTTGCCGTTCGCATCGCTCAGCGCGCGCTGGAGGAACACCGGGTCGACCGCGGCATCGGTGAAGACATAGCCGAGCATCGTCGCCATGTCCGGCGCGATCATGCCCGAGCCCTTGATGATGCCCGCCAGCGTCACCGTGCGGCCGTCGACCACGGCCGTGGTCATCGCGCCCTTGGCGAAGGTGTCGGTGGTCATGATCGTCGCGGCGGCCTGCTCCCAGCTGCACGGCTCTGCCGCATAGGCGGCGTCGAGCCCCGCCTCGGCCTTGTCGATCGGCAGCGGTACGCCGATCACGCCGGTGGAGGAAACGAACACGTCGGAGGGATCGCAGCCGAGATGCTGGGCGGTGCGGGCGGCGATCGCCTCGACCGCGGCGCGCCCGCGATTGCCGGTGAAGGCATTGGAATTGCCCGCATTCACCACCAGCGCCCGCGCCTTGCCGAGCGGCAGCGCCTTGCGGCACCACTCCACCTCGGGCGAGGGGCATTTGCTGGTCGTCAGCACGCCCGCGACGCTGGTGCCTTCGTCGAGCGTGACGAAGGTCAGGTCGCAGCGATCCCAGTTCTTGTACCGCGCTCGCGCGACGCGCAGCGTGACGCCGGGGATCGCGGGCAAGGCGGGGAAGGGGAGCGCGAGCGGGGAGGTGCTGGTGGACACGGGGATGCCTCCGGTTAAAGTGCGGCGCGTGCTTCGTGCATGGGGGGACAAAGATCAATGCTTTTGGTGATCGCGCTGCTGGCGGCGCAGGCGCAGGACGTACTTTCGCTGACGCGGGCCAAACCCAGGACCACGACGCCCTGGCTCACCAATGACGATTATCCCGCCGCCGAGGCTCGGCAGCATCATGAGGGCACGGTGGGATTTACGCTGCTGGTGGACGAAAGCGGCCGGGCCACGAAGTGCGACGTCACGGCCTCCAGCGGCTATCCCGGGCTCGACAACGGCGCCTGCTTCCTGCTGATGCGGCGCGCGCGCTTCGATCCCGCCCGGGATGCCAGCGGCAGGGCGGTGGCGTCGACCTTCCCCGGTCGCTTCACCTGGCATCTGGGGAACGCCAAGCCGACGCGGAACGGCGTTGATGGCGCGGCCGGCTCCGAACCTCCGCCCGCACCGGGGGTGCTGGAGGTGGCGGTGGCGATGCTGCCCGCAAGCTACAAGCAGCCGGTGAAGGCCCAGGTCCGCTTCGGCCCGAATCATCGGGTCCGTGAATGCACCATCGAGGAATCCAGCGGCAATGCTTCGGTCGATTCGGCAGCCTGCACGCAGCTGCGGACGCTGGTCGTCGCTTCCGCGGGAAGCAGCGTCGATGCGGCGGAGTATGTCGTCCCGTTTCACGTCGAGCCGGGTGCAAAGCACTGATACGGTGCATGTGTGACGATTTGGTCGTTATGGGCCGGCGGTTGCCGGATCGCGATTGGAGGGAGTTCGTGTCATGCTTTTCGGGATCGCTTTGCTGGCGATGCAGTCGCTGGATAACGCAAAGGTGGCTCAGCCGCTGAGGCCTCTGACCAGTCCGGGTAGCTGGGTGACGGACGATGACTATCCGGCAACCGCCGCGCGGCAGAATCATCAGGGCACCGTCGCCTTTCAACTGACGATCGACTCCTCCGGATTTCCTGCGGGTTGCAGCGTAACTCAATCGTCCGGCTTCGAGGAACTGGACCAGCAGGTTTGCAGTCTGATGGTGCAGCGCGCCCGCTTCTCGCCTGCGCGCGATGCAAGCGGCAAAGCGATCGCCGCTCCTTACAAAGGGCGCTTCACCTGGCGGATGCAGCAGGACGAGACTGTCTTCCGCCCAGGCTCGAACCGCGCCGAGTTCGAACTGTCCCCGGACAATGTGCTGCGTACCTGCCGCGTAGGTGACAAGGTCATCGAGACGATTGGCCAATCCTGTGGTGCGATGACGATCGGCAATATGGCCGGCAATCTCGCCGCCTATGGTACCGGCAAGCATCGTCGCCTGACGATGGAGCAGCGGTCCGAGATCGGTGGCCAGCACCCGCTCGTGTACGATATGCCCGGCGAGGTGAAGATCGCCAAGCGAGCGGCGCGGTTCGAAACGGATGCAGCAGGCACGCGGGTAAAGTGCGAAGAGACTGTGGAAACGCCGGGCATGTCTTCCAGCCTGTCGGCGCCGGCGCCACTTTGTCCGGGCATTCCGCAGAGCTTTGCCGGGCAGCATCTGGCTCCCGGCGGCAAGGACGGGCCGCTTTCCGGCAGCATGGTCATCGCCACTTCGTGGAAAGAACTGCCCTGAACAAGGACCAACCCACGCAGCTTTTGATTAGACGAAGCGTGCATCGGTCCCTATGTGTCGTGCGTTGCGGCCCGCACGCTGCGACGTCATCACCGTGTAACCCAGGGTTTCGCTTGGAACTGCTGCTGCTCCTCACTGCGCTTTTCGCGAGCCTGACCGGCGTGTCGGGCGAGCGTGGGCTGCGTCCGATGCAGGGGGTGGCGGTGGTGCGCGTGGCGGAAGCGGCGCAGGCGGCGGTTGCTCCCTCGCGCGCGATCGTGGCGGCTGCGGCCGTGCTCCCCGCGCCGGTGCACGTCATCGCCCTGCCGGTGTTCCATCGGGCCGCCCCGCCGCGGCCTGCGCTTCGCCTCGCCTTCGAGCAGCGGCGCGAATAGCTTCTCCGGCCCGCCTGCCGGGCCGTCCTTCCTCCCGTCGCCGCGCGCCTTGCGCGGCACGCCCGTGATGGCCCCGCCGCTTCGGCCGCCGTCGCGCACCCCCATCCCAACAGGTCAGGAATTCGCATGTTCGGCGGTATTGCCAAGTCGCTTTTCGGTTCGTCCAACGATCGTTACGTCAAGTCCTTGAAGCCGATCGTCCAGAAGATCGCCAGCTTCGAGCCCACGCTCCAGGCGATGGATGACAACACGCTGGCCGCGCAGACGATCAAGTTCCGCGAGCAGCTCGCCAACGGCGCCAAGCTCGACGACCTGCTGCCGGAAGCCTTCGCCACGGTGCGCGAGGCGGCACGCCGCGTGATCGGCCAGCGCCACTATGACGTGCAGATGGTCGGCGGCATCGTGCTCCACCGCGGCGAGATCGCCGAAATGCGCACCGGCGAGGGCAAGACGCTGGTGGCGACGCTCGCCACCTATCTCAACGCGCTGCCGGGCGACGGCGTCCACGTCATCACCGTCAACGACTATCTCGCCCGCCGCGACGCCGAGTGGATGGCGCAGGTCTATGGCTTCCTGGGCCTCACGACCGGCGTGATCGTGCCCAACCTCTCCGACCAGCAGCGCCGGGATGCGTATGCGTCGGACATCACCTACGGCACGAACAACGAGTTCGGCTTCGACTATCTGCGCGACAACATGAAGTACGACCGCGCGAGCATGGTGCAGCGCCCGTTCAACTACGCGATCGTCGACGAGGTCGACTCAATCCTGATCGACGAGGCGCGCACTCCGCTGATCATCTCGGGCCCCACCGACGACAAGTCGGAGCTCTACCTGAAGGTCGACGCGGTGGTGAAGCAGCTCGATGCCTCGACCTATGAAAAGGACGAGAAGCAGCGCACCATCGTGCTGACCGAGGAAGGCACCGAAGTGGTCGAGCGGCTGCTCGAGACTGCCGGGGTGCTGGAAGGCGCCAATCTCTACGACTTCGAGAACACCCAGGTCGTCCACCACCTGAACCAGGCGCTCCGCGCGAACGTGATGTTCAAGCGCGACACCGATTACATCGTCAAGGACGGCAAGATCGTCATCATCGACGAGTTCACCGGCCGCATGATGGACGGCCGCCGCTGGTCGGATGGTCTGCACCAGGCGGTGGAAGCCAAGGAAGGCGTGAACATCGAGCCGGAGAACCAGACGCTCGCCTCGATCACCTTCCAGAATTATTTCCGCATGTACCCCAAGCTGGGCGGCATGACCGGTACCGCCTCGACCGAGGCAGCCGAGTTCTACGACATCTACAAGATGAACGTCGTCACCATCCCGACCAACCTGCCGGTGCAGCGCGTCGACGACGAGGACGTGTTCTACAAGTCGACCGAGGACAAGTTCGCCGGCATCGCCAAGACGATCAAGCAGCATGCCGAGCGCGGCCAGCCGGTGCTGGTCGGCACCGTCTCGATCGAAAAGTCGGAGATGCTGTCGGAATTCCTTCACCGCGAAGGCGTGAAGCACGAGGTGCTCAACGCCCGCTTCCACGAGAGCGAGGCGCATATCGTGGCGCAGGCGGGCCGGCTGGGCATGGTCACCGTGTCGACCAACATGGCTGGCCGCGGCACCGACATCCAGCTGGGTGGCAATGTCGAGTTCCGCATCGCCGACGAACTGCGCGACATGCCCGAGGGGCCGGAGCGCGACGCCGCGATCGAGCGGATCAAGGCCGAGGTCGCCGAGGAAAAGGAAAAGGTGAAGGCTGCCGGCGGGCTGTTCGTGCTCGGCACCGAGCGGCACGAAAGCCGGCGCATCGACAACCAGCTGCGCGGCCGCTCGGGCCGCCAGGGCGATCCGGGCCTCAGCCGCTTCTACCTCAGCCTCGACGACGATCTGCTGCGCATCTTCGGCTCGAACACGCTGTTCTCGCGGATGATGCGCTCCAGCCTGGAAGATGGCGAGGCAATGCCGCCGTCGCGCTGGCTGAGCAAGGCGATCGAGACCGCGCAGCGCAAGGTCGAGGCGCGCAACTACGATATCCGCAAGCAGGTCGTCGAATATGACGACGTGATGAATGACCAGCGCAAGGTCATCTACGAGCAGCGCGCGGACATCATGGATGCCGATACCGTGGGCTCGGTTGTCGAGGACATGCGCCACGAGACGGTGAACGCGATCGTCGGCGAGGCGTGCCCGCCGAACAGCTACCCCGAGCAGTGGAACATCGAGGGGCTGAAGGCGCGCCTGGTCGACACGCTCAACCTCGACCTTCAGGTCGACCAGTGGGTGAAGGACGAGGAAGCGATCGATCCCGAGATACTCGAGACCCGCATCCGCGAGGCCGCCGACGCCGCGGTTGCCGAGAAGGCGGCCGAGCTGGAGCCGGAGACCTGGACCTCGATCGAGAAGTCGATCCTGCTCCAGAATCTCGATCATCACTGGAAGGAGCATCTCGCGATGCTCGACGCGCTGCGCCAGGTCGTCCACCTGCGCGCCTATGCGCAGAAGACGCCGATCAACGAGTACAAGCACGAGGCATTTTCGATGTTCCAGCGGATGCTCGACACGATCCGCGAGGACGTGACGCGCACCATGGCCTTCGCCCAGTTCCGCATGAGCCCGCCGCCGCAGCTGCCGGAACTGCCGGCGTTCCTGACGACGCACATCGATCCGCTGACCGGTGAGGACAATACCGCGGATTGGGACGGCGGCTCGGCCGGCCTGGTGACCACGCGGATCCCGCAGCTGAGCATTCCGCAGCCGGCGGGCGACGACTATGGCACCGATCCGGCGCAGTGGGAGGGGGTGGTCAGCCGCAACGCGCCGTGCCCGTGCGGCTCGGGGCTCAAGTACAAGCACTGCCACGGCCAGGTGGCGTAAGCGGCCATGCGTTCCCCTCCCGGATGCGGGAGGGGCGCGGACACGAAAAAGGGCGGTGCCGGGATGCCGGCACCGCCCTTTTCTGTTTCCGTTGCTATCGATCAGCGGTTCTGTGGCAGCTCGATCTTGGGGCCAAGCCGTTCCTTCACCTCGTGCGCGTCGAAGGCACGGATGTTGTCGGCGGGCTTGGGTCCTTTGCCCATCACGATCTCGGCCACGGCTTCGTAGCGGTCGACGGTGCGGATATCGACATTGCGGTCGAAGAACGGATCGCCCCAGAAGGGATCCCAGCTGCGCCAGCCCCAGCCCGGATTGTGGTAGCGCCAATAGGGGCCCCAGCCGCCCCACGGGCCGAACGCCGGACCACCGATGCCCGGGGTGGCGTAGGTCTGGGTCTTCTTCTCGGTGTCGCGGTTCGACAGGACGAAATAGTCATAGCCGTTCTGCAGCGTCAGCTCGGCCGACCGATAGAGCAGGTAGCGCTCGACGGTCTCGCGCGAGGTCAGGCTGTTGCCGGAAAAGCTCACCCGAAAGCGATTCTGTTCGATCTGCTCGTCCGAATAGCCGTTGCGCACCGATCCGCTGACCGAGGCCGGCTGGTACGGCGTGGCGGTCATGCACGAAGCAAGCGAGAGGCTGCCTGCGACCATCAGGCCGAGTGCTGCGAACCGCCGGCCCTTCTGTGATAAGATTGGCATTGTTCCTCCGAAACTTAACAAGCGAATACTCTCGCCGTGAGCCCCTCGAACGCACGGACCGGCGAAACTCTCCCGTGCGCTCACGCGGTGAGGCGTGGCACAGCCACGATTGACCGTTGCTGAACGGCAGCTGTCAACCCAGTCGTTCGGGGACTTCGCGGGCATCCTTGTCGAGCGCCGCGTGCGGCGCCATCGCTTCCCAGGGGAAGACGAACCAGTCCTTCTGAACCGCGCGGTCGATCGTCTGCGCGCCATATTCCACCCGCTGCGACGAGCGGATATTGTCCATCAGCACGGCGAAGCGGACCTGCTCCGCCACCGCACCTTCTGCGGCCAGTGCGGCGCGCAGCTCGCCGATCGTCTTGCCGCTGTCGTTGATGTCCTCGACGAACAACAGCCGCTCGCCCTCGCGGGTGCGCTGGGCGAGCACCGCGACCAGCTCCTCGCCGAACTGGGCGATGCGGGTGGAATGGTCGATCGAGACGAGCGGAAGGCCGACGCGGTGCGAGAGATAGACCGCCGGGGTCAGCCCGCCGCGGCCGACGCCGACCAGCAGGGTAGGGGCCCAGTCCGCCACCGCCTCGGCAATGGCGTGGACGCCGGCAACGAGCTGGTCATGGGTGAAGTGGGTGAAGACGATGTCGCTCATCACGCCGCCTCCGCAACCCAGGCGTCGATCGCCGTGCAGTGCGCCGCCACGGCCTCGTCGGGCAGGAACGAGCCCAGGAAGCTGTTGCGGGCCAGCGTGGCGAGCTGCCGCTTGCTCAGGCCCCGCCCACGGGCGACGGCGCGGTAATTCTCGCCGACATAGCCGCCGAAATAGGCGGGATCGTCCGAATTGACCGTCGCGCGCAGGCCCAGCGCCAGCATCCGGTCGATCGGATGCGCGTCGATGGTCTCGACGTTGCACAGCTTCACGTTGGACAGCGGGCAGACCGTGAGCGTCATCCCCGAGCGGACGAGTCGGGCGACCAAGGCGGGATCGTCGAGGCTGCGATTGCCATGGTCGAGCCGGTCGACCTGGAGCAGGTCCAGCGCCTCGCGAACATAGTCGGCAGGGCCTTCCTCGCCAGCATGGGCGACGCGCTTGAGGCCCTTCGCGGCGGCGGCGGCGAAGACGCGGGTGAATTTGGACGGCGGATGGCCCAGCTCGGACGAATCGAGCCCGACGCCGGCGATCTTGTCCAGCCACGGCTCGGCGGCTTCCAGCGTGCGGAAGGCGTCGTCCTCGTCCAGGTGCCGCAGGAAGCACAGGATCAGCGCCGAGGTTACCTCAAGCCGGCGCTCGGCGTCCGCCATGCCCGCCAGCAGCCCCTCGACCACCGTGCCCATGGCGATGCCGCGCGCGGTGTGGGTCTGGGGATCGAAGAAGATCTCCGCATGGCGCACGCCGTCCGCCGCCGCGCGCTCGAAATAGGCGATGGCGAGGTCGCGGAAATCGGCTTCGGTGCGCAGCACGTCCGCGCCGGCATAGTAGATGTCGAGAAAGTCCTGCAGGTTGGAGAATTCATAGGCCGCCCGCACCGCCTCGACGCTGTCGAACGGGATGGCCACGCCGTTGCGGCGGGCGAATTCGAACATCTGCTCGGGTTCGAGGCTGCCTTCGATGTGGAGATGGAGTTCGGCCTTGGGCAGGCCGGCGATGAATGCGTCGAGATCGTCCATCGCCCGAACATCGCAGCGGGGGCGGCGAGTCGCAAGCGCAACGCCCGGCGGACCCCAAGCGTTCGGTGCATCTATCGGGAGGCAGATCGGCCATGATCACCGCGGAGGAGGCAATGGATGCGGCACTGCGATTCGCGCAGCCGCCCTGTGATGATGCCCACGCGGTGCATGCCGATGCCCAGCCGGCGAGGATCGGCGACGTGGCGGTATGGTCGGTGACGATTCAGGAAGCGCCGATCGGGCCCGATGCCTGGATGGAGATTCACTGGCAGCCGGTCTCCTACTTCGTCGATGCGAAGGAGGGTCGGGTCATCGGCTTTGCGACGGAGCGCGGCACCACGATGCTGCGCCAGGATGCGGATATTGCAAGGATATCGGCGTTCGGGATATCGGGACCGGTCATAACCGGTCCCGACAACAGCAGATGGCTCCCCGAGTAGGATTCGAACCTACGACCATTCGATTAACAGTCGAATGCTCTACCGCTGAGCTATCGGGGACCACTCTGGTCAACCCCTCGGCGGTGGGTCACCGCGTCGGGAGGCGCGCCTTTAGCACCGGGTTTTCGAAAGGCGCAAGGGGGTTTATGCAATAAATTGTTCCATCGTTATCCGATCGTCCAACGCGTGCTCTGGATCGAACAGCAGCGTGAGGTCGCGCATGCGGTCGATCTCGACATGGACGTGCGCGACTTCGCGGATTTCGCGCTGGTCGGCGACGGCGCTGACCGGGCGCTTGTCCGCCTCCAGCACGCGGATATCGATGCGGGTCTTCTCCGGGAGAATCGCGCCGCGCCAGCGCCGCGGGCGGAACGGGCTGATCGGGGTGAGCGCCAGCAGGGCCGAACCGAGCGGGAGAATCGGGCCCTGGGCCGAAAAATTATAGGCGGTGGAGCCGGCGGGCGTGGCGACCAGGATGCCGTCGCAGACCAGCTCGGGGATCACGATTCGGCCGTTGATGGTCACCTCCAGCTTGGCCGTCTGGCGCGTCTCGCGGAGCAGGGAGGCTTCGTTGATCGCCGGGAGGACGCAGGTTTCGCCCTCGACCGTCGTGGCGGTCATCGCCAGCGGCGCCACGCGGAAGGGACGCGCGCGCTCCAGTCGTTGGGTGAGCCCGTCGAGCCGCCAGTCGTTCATCAGGAAGCCGACCGTGCCGAGGTTCATTCCGAACACCGGCAGCAGCCGGCGCCGTTCCAGCATGGCGTGGAGCGTCTGGAGCATGAAGCCGTCGCCGCCGAGCGCTACGACCTCCTCGGCTTCTTCGATCGGCACCCAGTCATAGGAATCGCGCAATTCCCCGGCGGCAGTCTGGGCGGGCGGGGTCGGCGAGGCGAGCAGCGCCCGCGGTTTCGTCGCGTTCATCCGCCGGTCACGCTCATGTGGCGGGAGACGGCGGGCGCGGCGCCGGCCTCGATCCGGAAATCGTGCCGCTCCGGCTTGGCGGCGAGCGCCCGATCGATCGCGTCGTCCACGGCTTGCAGCCCCCCGCTGCGAATCGCTTCTTTCAGGTCCACCGAATCCTCATGCCCCAGGCACATGTGCAGCCGTCCGTCGGTCGAGAGCCGAACGCGGTTGCAGCTTGCGCAGAAATTGTTGGTGAGCGGCGAGATCAGCCCCAGCCGGCTGGTCGTGTCGCCCACGCGCCAGTAACGCGCCGGGCCGCCGCTGTCGTGCGAATCGGCGGTCAGCTCGAACTGCGTCTTCAGCCGCGCCAGCACCTCGGGCAGCGGCAGGAAGCGATCGGCGCGGTCCTCGTCGATCACGCCCATCGGCATCGTCTCGATCAGCGAGAGGTCCATGTCGTGCTCGGTGACCCAGGCGAGCATCGGCGCGATTTCGTGCTCGTTGAGCCCGCGCAGCGCCACCATGTTGATCTTCACCCGCAGGCCCGCGCGCCTGGCTGCTTCGATGCCCTCGAGCACCTGTGCGACGTCGCCGTGGCGGGTGATGTAGCGGAAGGTCTCGGGATCGCGGCTGTCAAGGCTCACGTTGATGCGGCGGACACCGGCATTGGCAAGGCCTTGCGCATAGTCTGCCAGCCGCGTGGCGTTGGTGGTAAGCGTGAGCTCGTTCAGCCCCATGCCGATCCGCGTGCCGAGCTGCTCGACCAGGGTCATCATGTTGCGGCGGACGAGCGGCTCGCCCCCGGTTAGCCGGATCTTGGTAACGCCGCGAACGATGAAGCGGCCGGCAATCGCCGCCAGTTCTTCCAGGCTGAGCACCGCCTCGCGGGGCAGGAAGGTCATGTGCTCCGCCATGCAATAGCGGCAGCGCAGGTCGCAGCGGTCGGTGACGGAGATGCGCAGATAGCGGATCGCGCGACCATGGCGATCGACCAGCGTGGGCGGCGTCGCAAGGGCTTGAGCGCTGGCCATATCCGTCGAGGTAGGGCGTCGAACGCCCCTGCACAAGGCTTGGATGGCGGAGCGCCAAAGGAGCCGCTATCGGAGGGGCATGGAAGAAGGGTTTACGATCGTCCAGAGTACCGCCCCGGCCGCCGAAGTGCCGGTGTTCGTGCTCTCGTTCCGGCAGCGGGACGAGGTGGCGGCAGCGGCGGCAGGCGGGGGCTGGCGGGTCGTGGCGGCGCGGCGCAGCGAGGGGCTGGAAACGCGGTTCCTCGCGAGCGGTGCCTCGGTTGCGGTGATCGACGCGCGAGGCGCGATGAGCGAGGGGCTGGACGCGGCCCGGCTGCTGGGGCCGACGGTGAAGGCGTACGGCGCCGCGCTGCTGATCCTCGTCTCGCAGAGCGACACGGTGCATATGGGCCGCTTCTACGAGGCTGGCGCGACGCATTTCCTCGGCAGCCCGATGTCGTCGGCCGCGATCGCCCATGCGATCCGCTTTGCCGAACGCTATGTCGAGCGCCTGTCCGGCTGGGCGGGGCAGGGGGCCAGCATCGCCAATCCGCTCGGCTGGCGATTCGACCCCGGCTCGGGGTCGATCGAATTGACCCCGGCGCTCGCCCAGCTGCTCGATCTGCCGGAAGCGCCGGGGCCGCGCGCGCTGTTCGGCCGACTGGAGCTCTCCGATCGCCGACTCGCCTGGGCAGCATTGCGGCGCCTCCGCGAGGCCGGGTCGACTGCCTTTGCGCACGATCTGCCCGGCAAGGGTCGGGTGGTGCAGCACTTGCAATATGATGCGGAGACCGGCCAGATCGACGCGCTGGTCGAGCCGCTCGGCCTCGCGCCCGATGCCGGCGCCGCCGTGCGCGACGTGCTGACCGGCGCGCGCGATGCCTCCAGCGCCCGGCGCTGGATCGATCGCCTGCTCGAGAAGGGCCAGCGGGTCGGGCTGGTACTGGTGGGGCTCACCCGCTTCGATACGATCAACACCGCCTATGGCCGTCCTGCCGGGGACGAACTGCTCCGCAGCGTCTCGCGCCGGGTGGCGGAGGCGGCGCGCGAGACCCTGGGATCGGAGGCGGTGGTCGCGCGAATCGGCGGATCCGATTTTCTCGCCGCGGCCGTCGACCCCGGCACTTCGGCGCTGCGCACCGCCGCGCGGCGGATCGAGGAGGCGCTGGCGCGTCCCTTCGTCGCCGCGGGCGAGCTCGTCCATCTTGGCGCCAAGGTCACGCTCACCGAGAGCGTGACCGGCGACGGGGCGGCCAGCCTGCTGCGCCGGGCGAGCGAGACGCTGCTTGGCGAAGGCCCGGTGCGGCCGGGAAGCGGGCCATCGATCGAGTCCCTCATCGGCGATTTGCGACGGGGCATCGAACGCGGTGAGATCGGCGTGTTGTTCCAGCCGCAGGTAGCGGTCGCGACGGGCCAGATCACCGGCGTGGAGGCGCTTGCCCGCTGGCAGCATCCCCAGCATGGCGAGATCGGTGCGGAACCGCTGTTCACCGCGGCCGATCGCGCCGGCCTTGCGGGGGTGCTGAGCGAGCATGTCCAGCGCCGCGCGCTCACCATCGCGGCGCACTGGCCGCGATCGCTGTCGGAGCTGCGTCTGTCGATCAACGTCACCGCCGGCGATGTCGGCCGCCCCGGCTTCGGCGAGAGCCTGCTGCGCTGGGTGGATGCCACCGGCTTCCCGCGGCACCGCCTGACGCTGGAGATCACCGAAAGCGGCATCATGGCGGATCTGAGCGAGGCGGCCGATCTGCTTTCGGAACTCCGCACCGCCGGCTGCCGGGTGGCGATCGACGATTTCGGCACCGGCTATTCCAGCCTTGCCTATCTGAAGGCACTGCCGCTCGATTACCTGAAGATCGACAAGAAGCTCTCCAACGAGATCACCGGCTCGCCGCGCGATCGCATCGTGGTGCGCGGGGTGATTGACATGGCCCGGTCACTGGGGCTGGCGGTGGTCGCCGAAGGGGTGGAGACCGAGGCGCAGCTCGACCTGCTCGCCAAGGAAGGCTGCCAATATTTCCAGGGCTTTCTCTGCTCGCCCCCGATCGACGTGCCGGCGCTCGCGGCACTGGTGCGCGACTGGTGAGCGGCGAGAGCGTCACCGGCGTTTGGTACGGCCGCTGGGCATCGGAGACGGCCTGGGTGACGCCGAACCGCTTTATCGCGCTCCTCGACGAGCAGGCCGGCAGGATTAGCGGCACGGTCAGCGAGCCGGATCTGCAGGGCGGCATGCCCCTGCATGCGATGCTGCGGGGCGCACGCAGCGGCGGCGCGATCCACTGGGTCAAGCAATATGACGGCGCCGGGCGGCTCGCCCACGCCGTCCACTATGCGGGCGATGTGCGCGAGGACGCCACGCGGATTACCGGCACATGGCGCTTTTCAACCTATTCCGGCACGTTCGCGATGGAACGCGAAAGGTTCAGCGTCGAGGAACTCTCGGAAGAGATCCTGCTCGAGGTGCCGGTCCGCTGACCCCGATCAGAGGTCCGGGCGGGTGAGTGCCGGTACCGCGGCAGCCGGCAGGGGCCGGTAGCCGCCGAAGCGGGCACCGGTGCGCTCGGTGCGGAACTGCGATGCCAGATTGGCGAGCTCGCCCACCTCCTGGGTGAGGTTCTGCGCGGCCGCCGAGGTCTGCTCCACCATCGCCGCGTTCTGCTGCGTCGCCCGGTCCATGTCGCCGATGGCGTGGGAGATTTCGCTGATCGCCGTCGACTGCGCGCCATTGTCCGTCGCCATGCTGCCAAGCAGATCATGCACCTGGCTGACGTCGCCGGAAATGTTGGCGAGCGCACCGTCCACCTTCTGCACCGCATCGACCGCGGTGACGATTTCCGCCTGGGTCATGGTGAGCTGTTCGCGGGCGCGGCCGGCCTCTTCCTCTGCGCGCATCGCCAGCGCGGACACCAGGTCTGCGACGACCGCGAAGCCGCGGCCCGCCTCGCCGGCGCGGCCGGCTTCGACCGCGGCGTTCATGGCAAGAACGCGCGTCTGGAAGGCGATCTTGTCGAGACCCTCGATCACGCTGTCGGTACCCTTCGCGGCTTCGGACACGCGGCCCATCGCCTGCACGGCTTCCTCGGCAATCGCCCGGCCCTGGCCGACTGTGGCGATCGCCTGGTCGGCCCGGGTGACGGTGTGCTTCGCCGCTTCCGCGGTGGAGCGGAAGCGCGCGTCCATCTGCGAGACGGCGGCCGTGGTTTCCTCGAGGCTTGCGGCATTGCCCTGGGTGCGGCGCGACAGATCCTCGGCCGCCTGCGAAATCTCGGTGATGCCCGATCGGATCCGCATCGTGCCATCGCCCACGGCGGCCAGCATCTCTCGGATGCGGGTGAGCGTCCTGTTGTAGCTTTTCTCCAGCCCGGCAAAGCTCGACGGCATCCCGTTCAGCTCGTTGGTGAGATCGCCCTCGGCGAGCGAATGGAGCGCCGTTTCGAAGGCGGCGATCGCCGCATCGCGCTCCGCCTGCGCTTCTTCGAAATAGATTGACAGCGAGACTTCCATGTCGAGCAGCGCGGCCTTCACCAACGCGACCGTGGCCTTTTCGGTGCTGGGGCCGCGGAACAGGCGCAGCAAGCGGCGGAACGGGCTGTTGAGGCGGTGAACGCCGGCGATCAGATGCTGCAGGACGATCGCATAGCTGCCGACATACCAGCGCGGCTCCAGGCCGATATGCGCGTGGGTGGCGCCGATGCGGCGAGCGCTGGCGTGGTAGTCGTTGTTGAACTCCGCCGCTGCGATCCGCGCCCAATGCTTTTGCTGGGCAGACTTGGCGCGCGACATATGCGCCTGATCACGAAAGAAGCGGGCCGTCTCCGGCGTGGCGGAGGCGCGCGCGTAGAATTGATCGAGCGCATCCCCCAGCGTCGCTTCCACCCAGGGCTGGGTTGCTCGCAGCGCATCGCGCTGGCGTTCATCCATTTCCATGAAGGTCAGCCGCGACTTCATCTGTTCGGGCACAATCGATCCTCTTGCTACGCCTGCCAGGGGTTCGCGCCGAACGCGACTAACCCATCTTAATCATCATAGTATGTCCCTTGGGGCAGGTGGGCCCGTTAAGTATAATTCCTGTGGATAGCGCGGTGGGTCGGCGACAAGTGCCTGAAAGCCTGTCTTTCGCCGATGTTGCCCGACGGTGTCCGATGGAATACGTTTGCTCAATCGGATCGTTTCGTTGCGGTATCGACTGGCGCTGGCGATCCGTCCTGTTTGGCATCATCTGCAAGAGGGTGGCTACATGTTGCTGCTGATAGGGCTCGTTGTTGCGGCACAACAGCCGGACGCTGCAGCCATCGATTCCGCGATGCTGCAAAGCGTCGCTGGGTGGAACAGCGGCGATGTCGACAAATTCCTTCAGATTTACTCGGATGGGCCGGAGACCAGCTTCGTCGCCGGAGCGGATCTTGTGCGCGGCAAGCCTGCGATGAAGGTACGATATCAGACGAAATATGATTTCGCCGATCCGATCAAGCGCGGCGCGCTGACCATCGAACGGCTGGACTATCGGCCGCTCGGGCCCGGCTATGCCTTGTATATCGGCCGCTACACCTTGCGGTATGCCGATGGACGTACGGCCTCCGGGCCCACCAGCCTCGTGCTGCACCGCGAGGCCGGGGGCTGGAAGATCATCGCCGATCACAGCAGCTGAGCGCGGCGGCTCAGCCCGCCGCCTTGGCGAGCCCCCGCGAGAGCTGGAGCGCGCCGTGCAGCCGTGCCGCCGGGTTCGCCCAGGCACGATTGATGACGAGCTTCATGTCGGGCCGTAGCCGCGCCGTTTCGCCCAGCTTCTCGACATAGGCGATCAGCCCGGCGGGGTTGGGGAACTGGTCATTGTGGAAGGTGACCAGCGCGCCCTTCGGCCCCAGGTCCAGCTTGGCGATGCAGGCGTTCTTGGCGTTGAGCTTGGTCTCGATCAGGCGCAGCAGGTTCTCGGTCGGCTCGGGCAGCTTGCCGAAGCGGTCGATCAGCTCGGCGGCGAAGCTCTCGATGCCATCGGTCTCCTCCACCTCGTTGAGGCGGCGATAGAGGCCCATGCGCAGGTCGAGGTCGGGCACATAGTCTTCGGGGATCATGATCGGTGCATCGACGGTGATCTGCGGCGACAGGTCCTTCGGCCGGGCATCGTCGCGCAGGCCGCCGGCCTTGGCCTCCATGATCGCCTCTTCCAGCATCGACTGGTAGAGTTCGTAGCCGACTTCCTTGATGTGGCCCGACTGCTCGTCGCCGAGCAGATTGCCGGCGCCGCGAATGTCGAGATCGTGGCTGGCGAGCTGGAAGCCGGCGCCCAGGCTTTCGAGGTCGGACAGGACCTTGAGCCGCTTTTCCGCCGCCTCGGTCATCTGCCGCTCGGGCGGCGTGGTCATGTACGCATAGGCGCGCGTCTTGGCGCGGCCGACGCGACCGCGCAGCTGGTAAAGCTGGGCGAGCCCGAACTTGTCCGCGCGGTTGATGATCAGCGTGTTGGCGCTCGGGATATCGAGCCCGCTTTCGACGATGGTGGTCGAGACCAGCACCTCGAACTTCTTGTCGTAGAAGGCGGACATCCGCTCCTCGACTTCCGTTGGTGACATCTGGCCGTGGGCCACGACATAGCGAACCTCGGGCACGTCGTTGCGGAGGAATTCCTCGATCTCGGGCAGGTCGGCGATGCGGGGGGTGACGAAATAGCTCTGGCCGCCGCGATAATGTTCGCGGAGCAGCGCCTCGCGCAGCACCACCGGATCCCAGGGCATCACATAGGTACGCACCGCCAGGCGGTCGACGGGCGGGGTCTGGATCACCGAGAGTTCGCGCAGGCCGCTCATCGCCATCTGCAGCGTGCGCGGGATCGGCGTGGCGGTGAGGGTGAGGACGTGGACGTCGGTCTTGAGCGCCTTTAGCCGCTCCTTGTGCGTCACGCCGAAGCGCTGCTCCTCGTCGACGATGACGAGGCCCAGCCGCTTGAAGTCGATGTTCTTCGCCAGCACCGCATGGGTGCCGACCACGACATCGATCGTGCCGGCGGCCAAGCCTTCCTTGACCTTCTTGGTCTCGGCAGCGGTGACGAGGCGGGAGAGGCGGCCGATCTCGAGCGGGAAGCCTTCGAAGCGCGCCTTGAAATTGTTGTAATGCTGGCGGGCGAGCAGGGTGGTGGGGCACACGACCGCCACCTGCATGCCGGCCATCGCCGCGACGAAGGCGGCGCGGAGCGCGACCTCGGTCTTGCCGAAGCCGACATCGCCGACGACGAGCCGGTCCATCGGGCGGCCGGCGGCGAGGTCCGAGAGTACGTCGCCGATCGCGCGATCCTGATCGTCGGTTTCCTCATACGGGAAGCGGTCGACAAAGGCGGGATAGCCGCCATGATCGGGCTCGGCGACATCGGCGCCGCGGGTGGCGCGCAAGGCCGCCGTGGCGATCAGCTCGCCCGCGATCTCGCGGATCCGCTCCTTCATCCGCGCCTTGCGGCGCTGCCAGGCCTCGCCGCCCAGCTTGTCGAGGCTCGCGCCTTCCTCGCCCGAGCCGTAGCGGCTCAGCACTTCGAGGTTCTCGACCGGCACGTAGAGCTTGTCGCCGCCGGCATATTCGAGCGCGACGCAATCGTGCGGCGCTTTCTGTACCGGGATCTGGGTCAGCCCCTCATAGCGGCCGATGCCGTGGTCGAGGTGGACGACAAGGTCGCCCGGCGACAGCGTCGCCAGTTCCTGCAGGAAGGCATCGGTATTCTTGCGGCGCTTCGATCGGCGGACGAGCCGGTCGCCGAGCATATCCTGCTCGGTGAGCACCGCCACGTCGGGCGCGGTGAAGCCATGGTCGAGCGGCAGCACGACCAGTGCCACCTGCAGCCCGCTGCCATTGGGATTGGCCACGCCCAGCGCCGGCTGCCAGCCGTCGACCGGCACCGCGCCGGTGAGGCCGTGGTCCTCGAGCAGGCCCTTCAGCCGCTCGCGCGCGCCGTTGGAATAACTGGCGAGCACCGGCTTTCGGCCTTCCTTGCGCAGTGCCTTGAGGTGCGCGACGACCGCCTCGTAGACGTTGCTGCCGGCGGCACGTTCGGGCGCGAAATCGCGCGGGCCGTCGACGCCGAATTCGACGACGCGATCCGATTCGGGCTCGTGGAATGCGGTCGCGAGATGCATCGGCTCGCTGTCGATCCGCGCCTGCCACTCCTTGGCGAGCAGATAGAGGTCGCCGGCCTTGAGCGGACGATAGCTGCCCGGATCGGCGGACTGCGCCCGGATACGGTTGTCCTGATAATCCTTGATCGCGTCGAAGCGCTGTTCGGCGGCGGCGGGCGCGCCGCTGTCGCGGACGATCACCGTAGTGTCGGGCAGGTGATCGAACAGCGTTTCCATCCGCTCTTCGAATAGCGGCAGCCAATGCTCCATGCCCGCCAGGCGGCGGCCTTCGCTGATCGCCTGGTAGAGCGGATCGCCCGTGGCGGTCGCGCCGAACCGGTCGCGATAACCGCTGCGGAAGCGCTTGATGCTTTCCTCGTCGAGCAGCGCCTCGCTCGCGGGCAACAGGGTAAAGCCGTCGACCCGGCCGGTGGTGCGCTGGTCCTGCGGATCGAAGGTGCGGACGCTCTCGATTTCGTCGCCGAAGAAGTCGAGCCGCAGCGCCTGCTCGGCGCCGCTCGGAAACAGGTCGACCAGGCCGCCGCGCACCGCGAATTCGCCATGGTCGTTGACGGTCTCGACCCGCACGTAGCCATTGGCCTGGAGGAGCCCCGTCAACTTGTCGAGCCCGATCCTCTCACCGGGTGCGAGGCGCGCGACCAACTGGCGGATACGGAAGGGGGTGAGCGTGCGCTGGGTGGCAGCGTTGACGGTGGTGACGAGCAGGCGGGGTGCCTCGCTCTTGCCCTGCAGCGCATGCAGCGTCGCGAGCCGTTCCGACATCACGCGCAGGGTCGGGCTGGCACGGTCATAGGGGAGGCAGTCCCAGGCCGGATAGGTAAGGACATCCAGTTCCGGCGCGAAGAAGGCGGCCGTTCCCGCGATCGCGCGCATGCCGGCCTCGTCGGCGGCGATGAACACGGTCGTGCGGCTCGCGCGGGCGAGATCGGCCAGCATCCAGGGCAGGAAGCCGCCCGGCACGCCGGCGAGCGTGAGCGGATGCTTTGCGGAAAGGATCGTCTTCAGGTCGGGCATGGTATCTCGTGTCGGGAGCGATCAGGATGTTCGCGCGATCCGCCGCCGTCATCGTCGGGACAGGGCGCGCGACGGGTACGGATCACTCGGAAATCGGAACGTAATTCAGGGTCTTGAGCGCTTCGAGGATGGTACCCCGATAGCGTTCGGGCGCTTCCGCGGTTCCCATCGCCCAGGCCATGATATCGACATCCTGCTCCTCGAGCAGCGTTTCGAACAACGTGATCTCCGCCTCGTCCCACCGCTCCCCATGCTGGTCGAAGAAGCCGCCGATCAGCAGATCGGCTTCCTTGGTGCCGCGATGCCAGCTGCGGAAGCGGAGGCGCTTGAGGCGGGTTTCTCTGTCCATGATGGGCCTTTTCGAACGGCAAAGCACCGGCATCGCGCCAGGCGCGGCCGGTCTTGGTGGATCACGTTGCCTGCAGATAGGTGTCCCCGCGGGCAAAGGCCAGCGGGCTCTTCCGGGGCCGGGCTTGGACGGGTTGTTAACCCAACTGCGCTAGACCTCCAGTCTCTTTGGGACTTCTAGGGCTAGGGTAGGATGAGCGACTCGGTGACCAACAAGCTGCGTTTCGTGATGCTGAAGTCGATCAACGGCGAACCGATGCTCGTCAACATCTCGGCCGTCCGCACCGTCAGCACGATCAACATGGCCGGTGAGGATGTCGGCGTGATCTCGTTCGGCAAGGATCACGAAGTCGTGATCGGGTCGTCGGTCCCGGAAGTGGTGCAGGCGATCGAAGCCGCGCTCGCCAGCCACAGCCCGATCTTCCTCAACGCCTGAGCCATTTGTCAGCCGCCCCGCCGCACGATAGGGCGGGGCGATGCGTCCCGAGCTTCTCAACCCGCTGTTCGCCGAAGTCACTGCGCTGAAGGGCATCGGCCCGGCGCTCGCGAAGCCGATGGAGAAGCTGGGACTGGCGCGGGTGGTGGATATCGCCTTCCACCTGCCGACCGGTTTCGTCGACCGCATTCCTCGCGACGAACTCGACATGGCCGATTCGGGCAAGGTGATCGCGATCGCCCTGACGCCCGTGCAGTATCGCTTCGGTGGCGGACCGCGCTCGCCGGCGCGGGTGCAGGCGGTCGACGCCAAGGGCAACCATGTCTCCCTGGTCTATTTCGGCGGCAGCTCGGGCTGGGCCAAGAAGCTGCTGCCCCTCAATGAGCCGCGCTGGGTCTCGGGCAAGCTCGAACACTATGGCCAGGACCTGCAGATGGTCCATCCGGACCATGTCCTGCCGCTCGACCAGGTGGAGAGCGTCGGCGGGCGCGAAGCGATCTATCCCTGTTCGGAGGGCATTACTTCCAAGCGGATCGCCGCGCTTGCCGCGCAGGCGATCGAGCGTGCGCCCGATCTCCCCGAATGGATCGAACCCAGCCTGAAGGCGCAGAAGGGCTGGCCGGACTGGCGCGAAGCGATCGCGCGAATCCATGCCGATCCGGCCGATGCCAAAGCGCGCGAGCGGCTCGCCTATGACGAGGTGTTTGCCAACCAGTTGGCGCTGCTGCTGGTGCGTGGCGAGGCGCGGGCCAAACGGGGGCGTCCGCTAGCCGGCGATGGTCGCCTGCGCGACAAGCTGAAGCTGCCCTATGCTCCCACCGGTGCGCAGAGCCGCACCATCACCGAGATCGAAGGCGACATGGCCCAGACGCAGCCGATGCTGCGGATGCTGCAGGGCGATGTCGGCTCGGGCAAGACGCTGGTGGCGACGATGGCGCTGCTGATCGCGGCGGAGGCGGGAGCGCAGGGCGCGCTGCTCGCGCCGACCGAAATCCTCGCCCGCCAGCATTACGAGACGCTCAGCCGCACACTGGCCCCGCTCGGCGTCAACGTCGCGATCCTAACCGGCCGCGACAAGGGCAAGGCCCGCGAGGCGACGCTGATGGGGCTGGCGGCCGGCGAGATTGACATCCTGATCGGCACCCATGCGATCTTCCAGGAAGGCGTGACCTATCGCGACCTCGGGCTGGTGGTGGTCGACGAGCAGCACCGCTTCGGCGTCGCCCAGCGGATGATGCTGCAGGCGAAAGCGGAACGCCCGCCGCACCTGCTGGTGATGACCGCCACCCCGATCCCCCGCACGCTCACGCTCGCTCAATATGGCGAGATGGACGTCAGCCGGCTCGACGAGATGCCCCCCGGCCGCCAGCCGATCGAGACGAGCGTGATCTCGGAAGAGCGGCTCGGCGAAGTGGTCGGCGGGCTGGGGCGCCACCTCGCAGGTGGCGGGCAGGCCTATTGGGTGTGCCCGCTGGTCGAGGAAAGCGAAAAGAGCGACCTCGCCGCCGCCGAGGCGCGCGCGGCCGAGCTGCAGGCGCATTTCGGTGACAAGGTCGGGCTGATCCATGGCCGGATGAAGGGGCCGGAGAAGGACGCGGTGATGGCGCGCTTCTCCGCCGGCGAACTCGGCGTGCTGGTCGCGACGACGGTGATCGAGGTCGGCGTCGACGTGCCGAACGCGACGCTGATCGTGATCGAGCATGCCGATCGCTTCGGCCTGGCCCAGCTCCACCAGCTGCGCGGACGCGTCGGGCGGGGCGGGGGACGTTCGGTCTGCGTGCTGCTGCGCGGCAACCATCTGAGCGAAACCGCGCGTGCCCGGTTGGCGCTGATGCGCGAGAGCAATGACGGCTTCCGCATCGCCGAGGAAGACCTGCGGCTGCGCGGCGCGGGCGAACTGCTCGGCACGCGCCAGTCCGGTGACATGCAGTTCCGCCTGGCGGAGCCCGACATGCTGGGCGCGTTGTTGCCGGCGGCGAATGGCGATGCGCGGCTGCTCGTCGACCGGGACGGCGGACTGAGCGGCGAGCGCGGCCAGGCGGCGCGGGTGGCGTTGTATCTGTTCGAACGCGATGCCGCAGTGGGTTTGCTGCGCGCCGGGTGACTATCGGCGCCGCAGCTCCGCCAGCAGCGGGGCGTAGTCGGCAGGGTCGACCGGCTGAAGGAACTGGCAGCCGATCCGGCCGCCCAGGGCCCACCGGACTTCCGCCCCCGTTTCGCCGAGGTGCGGCAGCTGGATGCGCACGAGGTCGCCTGGCTCCAGCGACGCGCCGCTACGGGCCATCAGCCCCTCGCGCGAGACATTGACGATGAGCAAGGCCAGCGACGCCGCGTCGGGTCCTGCCGCGCGCGTGCGATATTCCACCTCGTCACGACGAAGCAACCGATCCTCGAGGCTCGCCAGATTAGTACCTGTCACGCTCACACGCCCCTCGTCACATACTGGAGGTACGGGTCAGACTATAGTCTCAAGCGGTAAACGGGCACGCAAAGCCGATGGTTAATGCGGCTTAGCCCTGCGGGGTCAGCAGCCCGTGATGCTTCTTGCCGGCGGAGAGGCGAACCTCGCCCGAGACGGCGATGGTCGCGGCCTCGTCGTCGATCTTCTCGCCTTCGACGCGCGCGCCGCCGCCCTTGATGAGCCGCCGCGCTTCGCCCTTGGAGGCGCAGAAACCCAGGCCGACCAGCGCATCGACCACGCTGATGCTGCCGTTTACCGCCAGTGTCGGCAGCGCGCCGCCCGCGGCACCTTCCTCGAAGGTCTTGCGCGCGGTCTCGGCGGCCTCCTCCGCGGCGGCGCGGCCGCGGCACATCGCGGTCGCTTCGTTGGCGAGGATTTTCTTCGCCTCGTTGATCTCGGCGCCTTCCAGCGCCTCCAGCCGGGCGATCTCGTCGAGCGGCAGATCGGTGAACAGCCGCAGGAAGCGGCCGACGTCGCGGTCGTCAGTGTTCCGCCAGAACTGCCAGTAATCATAGTGCGGCAGCTGGTCGGGGTTGAGCCACACCGCGCCGGACATGGTCTTGCCCATCTTGCCGCCGTCCGCCGTGGTGATCAGCGGGGTGGTGACGCCGTAGACCTCGGTGCCGTCGACGCGGCGCGACAGCTCGATGCCGTTGACGATGTTGCCCCACTGGTCCGATCCGCCCATTTGCAGGCGGCAGCCCGCGCGGCGCGACAGCTCCAGGAAGTCATAGCCCTGGAGGATCATGTAGTTGAATTCGAGGAAGCTCAGCGACTGCTCGCGGTCGAGCCGCAGCTTGACCGAATCGAAGCTCAGCATCCGGTTGATCGAGAAGTGCCGGCCGATGTCGCGCAGGAACGGGATGTATTCGAGCTTGTCGAGCCAGTCGGCATTGTCGACCATCACCGCGTCGCTGGGGCCGTCGCCGAAGGTCAGGAAATTCTCGAACACGGTCTTGATCGAGGCGATGTTGCTGCTGATCGTGTCGAGCGTCAGCATCTTGCGGGCTTCATCCTTGAAGCTGGGGTCGCCGATCTTGCCGGTACCGCCGCCCATCAGCACGATCGGCTTGTGGCCCGCCTGCTGGAGACGGCGCAGCAGCATGATCTGCACCAGGCTGCCGACGTGGAGCGACGGTGCGGTCGGATCGAAGCCGATATAGCCGGGCACGATCTGCTTGGCGGCGAGCGCGTCGAGGCCCTCGGCGTCGGTCACCTGGTGAATGTAGCCGCGCGAGGCGAGCAGGCGGAGCAGATCGGAGCTGTATTCGGTCATAGTGGGAGGGCGCATAGCCAAAGCCGGCGCCCACGTCATCCCCGGCCGCTCAGTCCTGCGTCTGCAGTTCCCAGCTCGCGTGCTGCACGTCGTGGCGCTTGGCGAGATGGGCGATGATGCTGTCCAGCTCGGCATCGAGTGCTGCGGTGGAAACGAGACGCGCGCGCAGCTCGATGCGCTCGTCGGGGCGCTCGATCGTCTCGATCTCGGCGACCGGATAGCGCATCAGTTCCAAGTGGTCGGTCAGCAGGTCGCGCAGCCGGTCGACCTCGGCGGGGACGGTGGTGAGCATGACGAAATAATGCGCCTCAACCTGCCCTCCGGCGAGCGGCACGCGATTGATCGCGTTGACGATGGGGCGCAGCAGGGTGTTGCCGGCAATCACGAAGATCGCGAGTGTCGCCGCCTCGGCCGCCATGTCGCTGCCCGCGCAGGCACCCACCGCCGCCGAGCACCACAAGGTCGCCGCGGTGTTGAGCCCGCGGACGTTCATGCCCTCCTTCATGATAACGCCGGCGCCGAGAAAGCCGATGCCCGAGACGACATAGGAGATCACCCGCACCGCCTCGAGATCGCCGGCGATGCGCTGGGCGAGATCGACGAACGCCGCGGATCCCAGCGCGACCAGCGCATTGGTCCGCAGGCCGGCGGTGCGCTGGCGGAACTGTCGCTCCGCGCCGATCGCCGCGCCGAGGACCAGCGCGAGGGTGTAACTCAGCAGCGTGTCGCAATAGGCGGCGAGGTGGAAGGTGTGGAGAAACTTCATCGGTGCAGCTCTATGGAGGAATTGTTGCGCTGCCATGGCCTTTCGATGCGGGCAAGCGCATCGATCGATGCTGACGACGGCTCCGTTTCCACGCTAGAGCGGTGAGATGCGCTATTGCCTGCTGTCGCACCCCGCGATGCCGCCGAAGTCCGTGTCGTCCGTCCAATGCGTCATCCAGCGGGACGGCGATGCGCTTCGCTTGACCTATACGGTCGCCGCAGCGCCGGGCGCCTTGCTGCTCCCGGCAAGCGCGTTGCCCGTGCGCACCGACGGCCTGTGGCAGACGACGTGCCTCGAACTGTTCGTCGCAGATGCCCACGCGGCCTATCGCGAGTTCAACTTCGCGCCATCGGGGCAATGGGCTGCCTATGGCTTCGCGGCCCGGCGCGAAGGCGTCGCGCCGCTGGCGATGCCCGAGCCGCCCGCGATCCAGCTGGTGGCCCGCGAGGGCGAGACGATCCTTTCCGTCGTTCTCCCCGGCATCGGCCCCGGCCCGCTGCGTCTCGGCATCACTGCGGTGATCGAGGAGACGGACGGCACCAAATCCTATTGGGCGCTGCGCCATGGCGGAGATGCGCCCGATTTCCACGATCCCGATTGCTTTGTCGCCCAACTGCCGCCAGCAGACTGACATGCTTTTCGGAATCGATCGCCTCCTCGCCGAACCCGACCTCCGCGCCCCCCTGCAGGGCAAGCGCGTCGCGCTGCTCGCGCATCCCGCCTCGGTGACGGCGGACCTCACGCACAGTTTGGACGCGCTGGTCACCGCCGGCGTCAACATTTCGGCGGTGTTCGGCCCCCAGCACGGCGTCCGCGGCGACCTGCAGGACAATATGATGGAGTCGCCGGACTTTACCGATCCGCAGTACGGCGTCCCCGTGTTCAGCCTCTACGGTGAGGTCCGACGCCCGACCGAAGCGTCGATGGACACGTTCGACGTGATGCTGGTCGACCTGCAGGACGTCGGCTGCCGCATCTATACCTTTGTGACGACGCTGCTCTACGTGCTCGAAGCCGCCGCCAAGCATGGCAAGGCGGTATGGGTGCTCGATCGCCCCAATCCCGCCGGTCGCCCGGTCGAGGGGCTGACGCTGCTGCCGGGTTGGGAAAGCTTCGTGGGTGCCGGGCCGATGCCGATGCGCCACGGCATGACGCTGGGCGAGCTCGGCCACTGGTTCATCGCGCACTATGGCCTCGACGTCGAATATCGCGTCATCGCGATGCAGGGCTGGCAGCCCGAGGCGGGGCCTGGGTACGGCTGGCCTGCTGAGCGCCCCTGGATCAACCCGAGCCCCAATGCCGCCAACGTCAACATGGCGCGCGCCTATGCCGGCACGGTGATGCTCGAAGGCACGATGCTTTCCGAAGGCCGCGGCACCACCCGCCCGCTCGAGCTGTTCGGCGCGCCCGATCTGGATGCGCGGGCGGTGATCGCCGAGATGCAGCGCCTTGCCCCCGAATGGCTGATCGGCTGCACCCTGCGCGACATGTGGTTCCAGCCGACCTTCCACAAGCATGTCGGCCAGCTCTGCGCCGGCGTGTTTCTCCATGCCGAGGGGCCGGCCTATGACCATGCCGCGTTCCGCCCGTGGCGGATGCAGGCGCTCGGCTTCAAGGCGATCCGCGCGCTTACTCCCGACTATGCGCTCTGGCGCGACTTCCCCTACGAATATGTGTTCGACAAGCTGGCGATCGACGTGATCAACGGCGGCCCTGGCCTGCGCGAATGGGTCGACGATGCCGCCGCGACGCCTGCCGATCTCGACGCGATCACCCTGCCGGACGAATCCGCCTGGACTTCCGTTCGCCAGCCGCACCTGCTCTACTGATGGAGGGCACGATGGTGGCACCCGAACGCGCGCTCTGCGGCCTGATCTTTGCGGTCGAGGAAGCGCAGGATCGGCCCGGCACGCTGGTCGCCAGCCTGCCGTTCGGCGGCATGACCCTGCTCGAATACCAGATTCGCCTGCTCGCGGGAATCGGCGCGGAGCAGGTGCTGGTCGCGGTGGGCAAGGTGACCCCGCAGTTCCTCGCAGCGATCGAGCGGGCGGGGCGCGGGCAGCTGAAGGTCGACATCGTCCGATCGGCCGAGGAAGCCGCGGAGAAGGTGCTGCGCGACGCCGATGTGCTGGTGCTGGCGGATGGCCTCGTCACGATCGATCCAGTGATGGAGCGCATGGCGGCCGAGCCGCACGCGGCGCTGCTCGTTACCGACGATGCCGAGTCGCCCGCCGCGATCGAGCGGCTGGACATGCGCCATTGCTGGGCCGGCATCGCCCGGATCGAGACGCGCCATCTTGCCCAAATCGCGAACATGCCCGAGGACTATGATTTCCAGTCTGCGCTGCTGCGCGTAGCGGCGCAATCGGGGGCACTACAGGTGTCGTTGGCGCCGGGATGGGCGCGTGCCGGCCATGCCGTCGAACGCAGCGGGGAGGGGCTTGCCACCCGCAACGACGCGGTGCTGGCGGCATTGAGCGATCGCCGCACGATCTGGGCCGATCGCTGGGTGTTCACCCGCACCGCGCGCTTCGTGCTCCCGCAGCTGATGGCGCGGGAGGTGCCGGACTGGGCGGCGCTGGTGCTGGGCGCTGTGGTGTCGGTCGCTGCGCTGCTTACCATTCTCGCCGGCTGGGAGGGCGTCGGCGCATTGGTGGCGCTGTTCGCGACGCTGAGCTTCGCAACGGCCGCATCGCACGCGGCCCTGCGCGGCGAGGAAATTCGTGCGCGCAAGACTGAGTTGGCGGTTTTGGTGCTGCTCGGTCTGCTGCTGACGGCGGTCGGCTGGCGCGAGTTCCGGGCGATCGGTACCGGTGTGCCGCTGCTCCTCGCCGGCGGCGGGATCGCCTTGCAATTGCTGGTCGAGCGGGTGCCGGTGCTTCGCCGCCGCTGGTGGGCCAATGCCGCGGGGCAATTGCTGGTCTTTTCTCCCTTTGCGTTGTTCGGCCATGCGACGCTCGGGCTGGGTGCCGTGACGCTCTATGCGCTGGCGACATTAACGGCGGCAATCGAAGGGCTTCGCGACAAGTCTTAGGCTGGGCTTAAGCCCTGTCGGTTAGACAGGGCCGATGGCGCAGAATGCATCCGATCCGCGTGGGGTGCGACCCAGCGCGGTACTGGACCTCGCCGCGCGTGCCGCGGCGGCGGAAACGCATGCCGATGCGCTGCGCGATGCGACCGCCCGCGACTTCGCGATCCCCGAGGCGCTGCGGCTGGACGAACGGACCCGCAGCGGCATCGCACTGCGGATCGAGAGCATCATCACCTCGATCGAAGCGGGCCTGCTGTACGCCGTCGCGCCGCTCGGGTTCCCCGGCATAGGGCCGACGCTGCCGCTGCTGCGGCGCGCGGGGCTGGCGGCCGACGCCGCGCTGGTGGGCGAGGTGCTGGCGCAGGTGCGGCTTGATCAGCTCGCTCAGGGGCTGCCGCACCATGCCCCGCGCGATCCGGCGCGGCCGAGCCTGCTCGGGCGGCTCGCCGAGCACCCGGTCGAGGCGCTGGCAGGGGCGGCGCGCTCGCTGATGGTCGCGGAAAGCAGCGCGCGCAGTCCTGAAGCGGGACATTGGCAGTTGCCACGGGACTTGCATCGCCAGCTGCTTTGGTGGGTTGCCGCTGCCATGCGCGAACAAGCGGGAACCCTGGCCGGCGTGGCACTCGACGAGGCACTCTGTGCTGCCGTCGCCGCCGAACATGCGCGGTTCGAGCAGCGCGCGCAGGACCAGCCCGAAGCGGCTTCGTGCCAACTGGTGGCGCTGCTCGCGCCGGCCCCGCGCGAGCGTGCGGCGATGCTGGTGGAAGCCCTGGCCGATCGGCGGTTGCCCCTCTTCCTCGCCCTGATTGCCCAGGCGGGCGGGATCGCCTTTGCGGACGCACGCGCGCTGGTGCTCGATCCCGGCGCCGAGCGGCTGCTGCTGGTGCTGCATGCCCTTGCGATCCCCCGCGATTCGCTCGCGCAGATCGGCTTCCTGCTGTGCGACGCCGATCCCGGCCGTGATCTTCCGGCGCTGGTCGATGCGCTCGATGCCCTGGATGCGCAGGATTTCGGGGCCGGCCGCGATCTTCTCGCGCGGCTGCGGCTCGATGCCGACTATCGCGCAGCGCGCAGTGCGATCGGCGGTGCGCGAGCGGCAATACCTTGACGCGCTCGCTCGATCCGGTGGTTCCGCTCGCGATCGCGCGGCTGGATGCGGAAGGGCGGCTGGTCGATGCCGAGCCGCGGCTGCGTGCGCTCAACGATCGCGCCGGCGGCGGTATCGGCGCGCCGCTTGCCCTGCCGGGGGTGGCGGCGATTGCGGCGCTTGCCCACCGGCTCGGCATTGCGGTGTCGCGAGCGGCGGTCGCGGCGGACGGCGAGGAGGAACTGGACCTCTGGGTGCGGGCCGGGCCGGAGCGCGGCGGGGTTCGGCTGGAGGTCAGCGGCTGGCGGTCGCGCCCGGCCTGGCGACCAGCGGGGGCGACCGATCGTGACGGCGACTTCCTGCGGGCGAGCAGCGACTGGCTGTGGGAAACCGATGCGGCGCTGCGCCTGACCTTTCTGTCGCCGGAGATCGCGTCGCACCACGGTTTCGATCTGCGGGCGCTTCTCGGCCAGCCTCTCACGCGCCTTTTCGCGCTGGCGCGGGACGAAGCGGGGCAACTGCCGATCCACTCCGCCATTGCCGCACGCGCGCGCTTCGACGGGCAACATGCGGAGCTCCGTGGCACGGGTCGGATGGTGCGGCTGGAAGCGAGGCCGCGCAGCGATCCTGCCGGCCGCTTCGCCGGGTTCGTCGGCGCAGCGCAATTGCTCGACCCGGTACCCGATGCAAGCAACGAGGCCTCGCCAAGCCGCGGAAGCGCCACCGGCGGCTTTCCGCGGGACTTCGGCAAGCGGCTCGAACGCGCGCTGCGTGCGCCGCTCGCCCGGATCATCGCCAACGCCGAGTCGATCGGCGCGCAAACCGAAGGGCCGATCCGCGGCGATTATGCGGCCTATGCCACCGACATCGCCGCGGCAGGGCGGCACCTGCTGGGGCTGGTGCAGGATCTCGTCGAGCTTCATGCCATCGACCATGCCGATTTCGTCACCACGCCCGAGGCCATCGATCTGGCCGATGTCGCGCGGCGTGCGGCCGGCCTGTTCGGCTTGCAGGCCGCCGAGGCCGGCGTGCGGATCCAGGCACCCGAGCCCGAGGTGAAGCTGCCGATCCGCGCAGAATTCCGTCGAACGCTGCAGATCCTCGTCAATCTGATAGGCAATGCGATCCGCTATAGCGATCGGGGCGGTACGGTCTGGGTGCGGGGGGAGCGCGATGGCGATACCGCCTGCGTGATCGTCGCAGATCAGGGCAAGGGGATCGCGGCCGACGAGCAGGCCCGCATCTTCGAGAAGTTCGCGCGGGTCGACCCGACGGAACCCGGCGGCAGCGGCCTGGGCCTGTATATCGCGCGCCGGCTGGCGCGCGCGATGGGCGGGGATCTCACCGTCGACAGCGCACCGGGGCAGGGCGCCCGGTTCGTGCTGATGCTGCCCCTGCGCGAGGGAGTGGAGCGCCCGTCTCCTCCGGCGGGCGCTCCCTGAACGATCAGCGGCGGCAGACCTGCACCGGCCGCCCGTGACGCCATTCCTCCCAGCAGACAGGGCGATCGCGGTACCCATAGCCATGGCCACGATCCCAGCCATGATGGCGCTCGCGCTCCCAGCGATGGTGGCGTGCCCAGCGTTCGGCGCGTTCATGGCGTTCCCAGCGCCGCTCGTGATGGTCGCGATAGCCCCAGTCCTGGGCCTGGGCGGCGGTCGCGCCCGTCAAGCCGGTGGCCGCAACACTGGCGATGGCGAAAAGGTGAAGCAGTTTCATGGGCCTGTCCTCTCAAACTTTGATGGACAAACGCTAGTCGAGTCGCGGCTTCGCTAGGCTGAACCGGATCGTAGGCCCGGGTTCATCTTCATCTCATGCCGCGCGGGTCAGGGAGGCCAGCTGATCCGTGCGCGCCCGTCCATGGCGAAGTAGCGCCCGATGAAACGGGATCGGCGCACGCCCGCGCGAAAGGTCTTCGATCGCCAGCCATGCCGCGGCTTCGGCAGCACGGGCGGCGGGCTCGAGGGCGATGCGATCGAGGTCGGTGGCGAAGGGAGCAAAATAGGCGGGCTCGCCCATCGTCTCGCGCCAGTGGGCCAGCGCCGTGTCGAGGCTCCAGCCATGCAGATGGATGCCCAGATCGGCCAATGCGCGCTCGATGCGGAACAGCCGCCAATGACAATAGCCGAGTTCGCCGTGCGGATCGCCGCGATACAGGCCTGCCGAGGCAGCGCGCTGCTCGGCATAGATCGCCCAGCCCTCGACGAAGGACGCGGCATAGTCGATCCGCAGCGGATGCGGGGCGGCCCGTGTTTCGAGCGGCAACTGCACCATATGGCCGGGCAGCAACTCGTGATGGACCACGGCCGGCAAGGTCCAGCGCGGGCGGCGGCGGATGTCCTTGAGATCGACGATGTAGCGGCCGGGACGTTCGCGATCGGGTACCGTGCGATAGCCCTGCTTGCCCGCTGCCGCTTCCGCGGCCGGCATGCGCGCGGCGCGGGCGCTCAGGACCTCGGGCGGAAGCGGCCCGAACCATGCCGGGAGGTCCGGCAGAACGGCGGCCAGCGCCCGGTTCATGTCTGCCACGGCCGCGTCCCGGCCGGCATCATCGTCCGGATAGAGAAAGCGGGAGTCTCGCCAGAGCGCCGAATAGCGCGCGCCGACGCTGCCATGTCGCTGGCCGATTTGCGCGAACAGCCGGTCGGCACGGGCAAGGGTACGCGCCTGCTCGCGCACCAGTCGCTCGTGAAGGCGGGCGGGCAGGATGTCGTCCCCGGTCGTCCGCCGCAGGAGGAGCGCGAAATAGTCTTCGCCACCGGGCAGATGCGAGACGCCGACACGTGGTGCGTCGCTCGCCTGTGCGCGCAGTATCGCCGCCTGGTCGGCCAGCGCCGCAGCGCGGGAGTCCTGCGCCGCCGCCTGGGCGGTTTCGACCGCCGCAATCGTCCGGCCAAGCAGGTCGGCGGGCAGGCGAACGCCGCGGGCGGCATCGGCACGCAGCGCCTCGGTTTCGCGCAGCACCGTCTCGGCGGGGGCGTCGGCCTTCGCCCAGGCGCCGCTGCCCGGCGTGACCAGATAGGGGCTGCGGCCCGCGCGACCGAACGGAAAGCGCCGGCCCAGCTCGACATCGATCGCCAGTCCGGACCGCGCCGTCAACAGGTCGAGCCGCAGCGGCAGCGGGAGTGTCGCCGGGTCGAAGCCGGAAAGCTGTGCAAGCGCGCCTGCCCGATCCTGTACTGCATGCTCCAGCACGGCGCGTAGCCGCTCTTCGGTGGATGTTTCGGCGGCGCGAACAGGACGTGGCAGGGCCATCGCGGCGGCGCACCCGGCAAGCAGCGAGCGGCGGGAAAGCTCGTTCATGCAGGCAGTTATGCGCGATGTTCGCCCCCCGATCGAGGGGGGTGGTTAAAAGAGTACTGTGCAGTACGATTTTGGCTTGACGTTGCGGAACGCTGGCCTAAATAGCGGTGCATACCGAAACGACCCGTGCGCTTTTGCAAGCTCGGGTTCAGGCAACCGGGATATACCGGTACTTGCTGCCAGTAGTCGCAGGGGGACCTGGTGGCGGTGGCAGGCAGGTTGGATTGAATTGGCGGAACGGCCAGTGCCGTGCGCATACTCGCGCGCGACCAGGGGAGGCCTGCATCCGCCGGTGTACAGGGAGTGCAGGTGATGGCGTATCTCGATCTTTCCAAATTCCGCGGTGAAGCGGTAGCTGCGCCGGCCATGGTCGATGCGTCCACCACCTTGTCGGCGCTCGAATGGCAGGTCGTCGGGATCGCGCAAGGCGACCGCCTGTCCTCGCTGGAGGCGCCGGGCCGCTGGTCCAAATTCGTCGCGCTGTTCTTCGGCCGTGAAAGCGCCAGCCCGCGCCTCGCCGATCCGCGCCTTGAGGCGCTGCGCCGCGTCGCGGTTCACGCCTGGCACAAGGGCGAGGCGATCCCCGCGCACGAACTAGCCGGCTTTCACGCAGCGGGTTTCTCCCTCGCGCAGCTTCAGCTGCTGCTGGCGCAGGTCGCACGCAAGGCCATCGCCTGATCGGCGGGCGCGCCGGATGCGCGCTCCGCCGTCGTTGATCGAGCTTACTGCTTTTTTTCTTGATTTTCGCTGTCGCTGTCGCGGTTGACGCGCGACGTCATGCCGGTGGCAGCCGCATCGGCTTCGGTCTGTTCGCGATCGCTGAACGGCGTCGGCTTTGCAGTCGGCTCCGGCGCGGGCAGGGCGTTCGCCGGCTCGACGGCAGCCGGTTCCTGGGTCGAGACGTTCACGTCCGCCGGCGTCTCCGGCACGGTGATCTCGGTAACGTTGGCGTCGGGCGCCGCCGGGCCGTCATCCTTGCCGCCACAGGCTGCCAGGGTCAGACCGGCACCGGCCAGGATCGCGAGAGTACGCAGTTTCATGGGTGTTTCCTTCGAATAAGGGGTCAGGAGGCGCTGGAGGCGCTGACGGCGGCGCGCGCCTCGATCTTCTCGGCGAGCAGCTTGTCCCAGCTATAGGGATCATCGCGGAAATTCATCGCGCCGTCCGCGCCCGCAAATGCCGTCCAGTAGAGCAGATAGACTGCGACCTGGTCCGCTTCGGGCAGGCGCACGCGGACCGTCTTGGTGCCTTCCAGCTGCGCGGCGATCGCATCGGGCTGCCAGTTCGGATCGTTCTTCAGCAGCATCTCGGCCAGCGGACCGGGCTTTTCCAGCCGCACGCAGCCATGGCTGTCCAGCCGGTTATAGCTGTTGAAGCCCGACTGCACCGGCGTGTCGTGCAGATACACGGCATAGGGATTGTCGAAATCGAACTTGTAGCGGCCAAGCGCGCTCTTCGCGCCCGATTCCTGCTGCAGGCGGCGGTCGGGACCGGTGCCGATGATGCGGTAGCCGTGCGCCTTCAGATAGGCCTCGCCCTTGGGCCAGAGCTCCTTCGCGGCGATGCCGGTGGGCACGTTCCACGGCGGATTGAGGACGATCGAGTGGATGCGCGACTGGAGCATCGGCGTTTCATGGCCGGGCTTGCCGGTCACCGCTTTCATCGACGCGATCGGGCTGTCGCCTTCGAACACCGTCATCACGGCGGCGGCGATGTTCACCTGGATGCGCTTTGCAGGCAGTTCCTGCGGGAGCCAGCGCCACCGCTCCATGTTCGCCATGATCTGGCGGACGCGCTCCTCCGTCGGCACGTTGAGTGCGGCCAGCGTGCCGGTGGAGACTACGCCGGTGGGGCGCAGGCCATAGCGGCGCTGGGCACGAACCACGGCGTCCTGCAGGTCCTGATCGAACATGTCGCCGCTCGAAGCGACCTTCTTGTCCTCGACCGCCAGTCGCTTGCGCAGCGCGCGGACGCGGGCGCCGCTCGCGCCCTTGGCCAGGTCCGGGCCGGCCGCGAGCTTCGGCCAGCCGCCGCTCGTCAGGATGGCGCGATAGGCGACCAGGCCCTTTTCCAGCCCGTCATAGCCGGCATAGGGCGGGGGCAGCGATCGCATCCAGACGGCGATCCGGTCGCGCTTCACCGCATCGATGAAGCCGGGCAGGGGATCGAAGGCGGCGGGGCGGAGGCCCCAGTCGTTGATGAAGTCGCTGCTGTCGAGACGCCCGGAATGCACCGCGCGGGCATAGTCGAGCGCGGCGCGGACCAGCCCGTCGCTGTCGTTGGGCAGGGTGACCGTGCTGGTCATCCGGCGCAGGCCCTGGGCCAGGCTCGCATCGGGCAGTAGCTGGCGCAGCTCGGCCATCTGCTTGGTGCTCAGCGTCGGCAGCGGCAGCACCGGCGCCACCACCGGTGGCGGCGTTATCTGCGGCTGTGCCGGCGCGGCCTGCGTCACGGGCCTTGCCGCGGGAGCGGCAACCGGGGTCTGGGCCTGCGGCGCGCGCGGAGCGGGCGTCTGCGTCTGGGCGGGCTTGCTCGCCTGCGTCGCGGCTGGGGTCTGTTTCGGCGCCGGGATCAATCGAAATTGCGCAGCAGCCGGAGACGCAATCGACCCCGCGAGCGCCAGCGCCATCATTCCCCCGCCGCCGAGCACCTTCATCCGGATCGCCTTCTTCATCTCGTCCACGCGCAATACTCCACTCGTCGCGTCATTTACCAACGCTACCGCCTATAGGCGAGCCATGCCCTTGGATGCGAGTGCGAAAACCCGGCCCCTGCTTGACTTTTGCCAACGTTGTCGGGAAGCGTCGCGCCCGATTTATACGCTACAGGCAGGAGGGGATCGCTTGAGCACCGCACGTTCGACGCAGACCACGCTGGCATTCGCCGCGGTAACAACGCTGTTCTTGGCCTGGGGGTTCATCACCTCGCTGGTAGATCCGCTGGTGGCGGCGGTGAAGGGCATCTTCACGCTCACCAATCTGCAGGCCCAGGCGAGTGCCTTCGCCTTCTTCTTCGCCTATTTCGTCGTCTCGCTGCCGGCGGCCGCGCTGGTCTCGCGGCTCAAGGCGGTGCCGTCGATCCTGCTGGCGCTGTGCACCATGGCAGTCGCCTGCCTGATCATGCTGACCGCGGCCAACCTCGCCAATTACTGGCTGGTGCTGCTCGGCCTGTTCGTGCTGGCCAGCGGCATCACCGTGCTGCAGGTTGCCGCCAACCCGCTGGCGGCGGCGCTGGGCGATCCCAAGGGCAGCCATTTCCGGCTGGTGCTCAGCCAGACCTTCAACTCCTTCGGCACGTTCCTCGGTCCGCTGCTCGGCGCGCATCTGTTCCTGAAGGGCGTCGAGGTGAAGTCCGGCGCCGTGGTCGATGCAGGCGTTCGGTCGCAGGCGCTGGCGGGCATCGATACTGCCTATTTGTGGATCTGCGGGCTGATCCTAGCGCTGGCCGTGTTCTTCTTCCTCAGCCGCCGTGTCGTGACCGATGCCGCCCCCAAGCAGGCCGCCGCACCGGGTCTGCTCGATGCCTTTTCGTCGCGCTGGGCGCTGTTCGGTGCGCTCGGCATCTTCCTTTATGTCGGTGCCGAGGTTTCGATCGGTACGCAGATGGCGCTGTTCCTCAACGACAACAGCATCTGGGGCCAGTCCGACGCGCCGTTCGGGGTGCCGCTGCTCGGCACGCTGATGGGCAGCGACGGCGTCCACGGCGTCTCGCTGCAGGAGGCCGGCAAGGCCGTCGCCTTCTACTGGGGCGGCGCGATGGTCGGCCGTGCGCTCGGCTCGCTGCTGCTCACCCGCGTGCGTGCCGACAAGCTGCTCGCGCTGTTCACCGTGATCGCGGCCGCAATGTGCCTCTATGTCGTGGCGGTGGGCGGCGTGACCGCCGGCTTCGTCGCGCTGTCGATCGGCCTGTTCAACTCGATCATGTTCCCGGTGATCTTCACGCTGACGCTCGAGCGTTCGGCGGCGAGCGAGGAGGCGACCTCGGGCCTGCTCTGCACCGCGATCGTCGGCGGCGCGCTGCTGCCGCTGCTCGTCGGCAAGGTGGCCGATCTGCACGGCTATGCCTTCGCCCTGATCGTGCCCGCGCTCTGCTACGTCGTGCTGTGCGGCTTCGCCATCGCGGCGGGGCGTTCGCGTCCGATGCGCGTGAGCGGGGGCGCCTCGCTCCATTGAGGGCAGGGGCCGAGCGGGTTTGACGCTTTCGCGACGTTGCGCCACGCTCGGTCCTGCCAAAACAACAGCTTCTCCAGGAGATTCGGGATGTCCGTCCGTCGCCGCTCGCTGCTCGCCGGCGCCCTTGCGCTTCCCCTCGTCGCCCGCGCACAGACGCAGGAAAGCTATGAGCAGCGCAAGGATCGGCTGTTGCACGAGGACTTCCCCGAACTCAGCCGCTACGCTGCGGACAATGCCCGGATCCTTGCCTCGGGCGAGAAGGTGAACATCGTCTTCATGGGCGATTCGATCACCGAGGGCTGGAAGGGCAAACGGCCCGGTTTCTTCACCCCCGGCCGCGTCGGTCGCGGCATCAGCGGCCAGACTACCCCGCAGATGGTCCTGCGCATGATGGCGGACGTGGTGCATCTGAAGCCCCGCTTCGTCCACATCATGGCGGGCACCAACGACATCGCCGGCAACACCGGCAAGATGACGCGCGAACAAAGCTACGACAATTTCCGCATGATGGCGCAGATCGCCAGGGCGAACGGCATCGGCGTGATCCTCGCCTCGGTGCCGCCGGCGGACCATTTCCCGTGGCGTCCCGGCCTCGACGTGGTCGGGCCGATCCGCGCAATCAACGCCTGGCTGCAGGGCTACGCCAAGTCCGAGCGGCTGACCTGGGTGGACTATACCCCCGTGCTCGGCGACGCGAAGGGCGCGATGAAGCCGGGTTTCGCTTCCGATGGCGTGCATCCGACCGAAGCCGGCTATGATGCCATGGCGACGGTGATCGAGCCGATCCTCAAGGCCCGCCACGCGTGAAGGCGCTGCTCGGCTCGGTCGCGCTGCTGGTCGCGGCTCCGGCCGCCGGGCAGACGCTGGAGGTGGTGTCGCCGGATGGTACCAACCGCATCGTCGTGGCGCTCGATCGCCAGGGCACGCCGAACTACCTCGTCCAGCGGCGCGGCGAGATGATCCTCGCGCCGTCGCCGATCGCGCTGGATCTCGATCGCGACATGCTCGGCTGGGGCATGGCGATCACCGGCAGCGAGGCGACGAGTGCCGACACGCGCTACAAGATCGTGCTCGGCAAGGCGGACGAGGGCCGCGACCACTATAACCAGCGGATCGTCCACCTGCAGGAGCGTGGCGGTGCCAAGCGGCGGATGGACCTGGTGCTGCGCGCCTATGACGATGGCGTGGCGTTCCGCACCGTGGTTCCTGTGCAGGCTGCTACGGCGGCCGCGATCGTCCGCTATGAGCGCACCGGCTTCTATTTTCCGCAGGCGTGGAAATGCTGGGGCTTCAATGTCGGCCATTTCGGCTCGAGCCACGAGGGCGAGTTCGATCCCGTCGACACCAATAGGCTGCGCGACCACAATCTGTTCGACCTGCCCTTCGCCTGCGAAACGGGCAAGGGCGCCTTCGCGCTGACCGAGGCGGACCTGATCGACTTCGCCGGCATGTACCTCACCGGGCGCGGCGATGGCGGGCCTGGCTTGCAGATCAAGCTCTCCCCCTCGCTCGACGATCCGCGCATCGCGGTCCACACCCGCATCGGCAGCCCGATCGTGACACCGTGGCGCGTCGTGATGCTGGCCGACCAACTCGGCAAGCTCCACGAGTCGACGCTGCTGACGAACCTCTCCAGCCCGAGCCGGATCGAGGATACCAGCTGGATCAAGCCGGGCCTGACCAGCTGGGACTGGTGGAACGGGCCCGTGATCGCGAAGCTGCCCGGACAGCGCACCACGACCGCGGTGGCCAAGGCGTTCATCGACTTCGCCGCCGAGAACGGCTTTCCCTACACGATGATCGACGAGGGCTGGTATGCCGGTGCCGGCGGCGGCGGGGTGCGCCGCCCGGGCGTCGACATCACCAAATGGTCCGACGCGATCAACCTGCAGGACGTCGCCGACTATGCGCGCACCAGGAAGGTGCGGCTGTGGCTTTGGGCGCACTGGCAGGCGCTCGACGAGCAGATGGAAGACGCGCTCGCGCTCTACGAGAAGCTCGGCATCGCCGGAATCAAGATCGACTTCATGGACCGCGACGACCAGTGGATGGTCAACTGGTACCAGAAGCTGCTGGGGGCGGCCGCGCGGCACCATCTGATGGTCGACCTGCACGGCGCCTTCCCGCCGCGCGGCCTCACCCGCACCTGGCCGAACTTCGTGACCCAGGAAGGCGTGATGGGCGCCGAGTATAACAAGTGGAGCCGGCGGGCGACCGCTGGCAGCAACGTGATGCTGGCCTATACGCGCGGGTTGCTTGGCCCGATGGACTATACGCCGGGCGGCTTCCGCAACGTCGCGCCTGCCGACTTTCAAATTCGCAACGATTTGCCCTTCGTCCAGACGACGCGGGCGCATGGGCTGGCGATGTACGTCGTCTATCTTTCGCCGCTGGCTGCGGTAGCGGACAGTCCCGACACCTATGCCGCGAGCCCCGCCGGGTTCGACTTCATCAAGGCGGTGCCGGCAAGCTGGGACGAGACACGCTTCCTCGCCGGCGAGACCGGTCAGTACATCGTGCTGGCGCGACGCAAGGGGAAGCGCTGGTATCTCGGCGCGATGAACAACGAGACGGCGCGCATCGTGACCGTGCCACTCGGCTTTCTCGGCTCGCGCGGCGGCGAGGCGCGGATCTGGACCGACGGGGGTGCCCCCGATGCGGTGCAGCTGGAAACCCGCCGCGCGGCTGCGCAGGATCGACTTACCCTCAATCTCGCGGCGACAGGCGGTGCCGTGGCGATCCTCGAAGAGCGCTGAGCCGGGCAGGGTTGCCCAGATTCCGCCGCAATTCGCCGCTGCTTCTCCTCTGCTCGTCGGGCGGTTCGCGAAAGTTAACAGTGGGTTCATGACCTGACGGGTCTTTTCGGCCGATGTTTGTTGCAACGCAGCGCCCGGAAACCCCGAAGGGGAATGCCATGCCGTTTCTGAAGAGCCCGGCAAGGTTCCTGCTCCATTATGTCACGCGGCGGCCGCTCGCCTTCGTGCTGCTTGCCGCGCTCGTGGTCGGAGGCGCTTCGAGCGCCGTCGGCGTGCAATATGCGATGAAGCTGCTAATCGACTCGATGACGAACGCCGCGCCGTCCCATGCTGCGGTCTATTTCGCGCTTGCGGCATTCGTCGGGCTGGTGGCGCTGGAGAACGGTCTGGTCCGCGGCGCCGCAATGTTGTTGTGCAACATCACCGTGGCGAGCGGCGTCCGCATCCGGCTGGACATGTTCCACTATCTGACCGGCCATCATATCGGTTTCTTCCAGAACCAGCGCGGCGGTTCGCTAGGCCACCGGGTGGGTGCGCTCACCGGCTCGTTCGCGGCGCTTACCCACCGCATCCTGATGGAGATCACGCCGCCGCTGATCGCCTTTGGCGGCGCGCTGCTGATCTTCCTCGCCATCGACTGGCGCATGGCCGTTGCCATCACCGGCATCTTCGTCGCGGCCAGTTCGGGGCTGGTGTTCCTCGGCACGCGTGGCGACAAATATCACAAGGCCTTTGCCCGTGCCGCCAGCGAGAGCGGCGGCGAGATGGTCGACCTCGTCAGCAACATCGCCGCGATCAAGTCGTTCGGCGCCCGCGCCCGCGAGTCGGAGCGGCTGCGCGGCTTCTTCGAGACCGAGGCAGCGGCGCAGAAGCGCGGCTGGATGTTCGTCGAGCGGATCCGCGTACTGCACGACGTGGCGCTGGTCGTGCTGGTCGGCGGTGCATTGCTGTGGGCGGTCCAGCGCTGGATTGCGGGCGGCATCACCGCCGGCGACGTGGTCGTCGTGAGCGCGATGACCTTCCGCATGCTCAACGGCTCGCGCGACCTTGCCATGGCGCTGATCGATACGAGTCAGCAGTTCAGCTATCTGCGCGAGACGTTGGAGATCGTCGGCGCGCCCCACGCGCTTGAAGACGCCGAGGATGCACGTCCGCTCAAGGCGACGCAGGGCGAGGTTCGGATCGAAGGCGTGACCTTCGGGCATCATCCTGGCCGTCCGGTGCTGCACGATCTCTCGCTCGCCGTTGCGCCGGGGCAGAAGATCGGCATCGTCGGTCCTTCGGGCGCCGGCAAGTCGACGATCCTCCAGCTGGTTCAGCGCCTGCACGATCCGCAGGCCGGCCGCGTGTTGATCGATGGCCAACCGATCGAGCAGGTGACGCAGGACAGTCTCCACCAGGCCGTCGCCGTGGTGCCGCAGGAGGTGCTGCTGTTCCATCGCTCCATCCTGGAGAATATCCGCTTCGCTCGGCCCGATGCGAGCGACGCGGAGGTTCGCACCGCGGCCGAGGCTGCGCACTGCGCCGGCTTCATCGCGCTGCTGCCGCAGGGGTACGACACGGTGGTCGGCGAACGCGGCACCAATCTCTCGGGCGGCCAGCGCCAGCGGATCGGCATCGCCCGCGCGTTTCTGAGCAAGGCGCCGATCGTGTTGCTCGACGAGGCTACCTCGGCGCTGGACACCGGCTCGGAGATCGAGGTGCAGCAGGCGCTCGATGCGCTGATGGCGCACCGCACGGTGCTGGCCGTGGCGCACCGCCTTTCGACGGTCGTCGGCTTTGACCGGGTGATCGTCGTCGAGCACGGCTGCATCGTGGAGGACGGCGCACCGCTCAAGCTGTTGCGGGCGGGAGGGGCGTTCCAGCGGCTCTGGTCGCTTCAGGCCGAGGGACTCGATGCCCCGACCGAGCGTCGCGAGCTGCCGCGCTTCGTCGCCGGCACCGCCCGGCGCATGTTCGGCCTCAGCCCGCGTCCGGCACTGCGACTGGTCGAAAGACAGGTGGCGGGGTGAGGCCGAAACGCTCCGCTCCCGAGCATTATCGGCAGCAACGCCGCCGGAACGGACGGGGTCGCCGTCGCAACACCTGGGCATTAGTCGCTACACCGTTGGCGGGGAAGAGGATCGCCAACGCGCTGCGGCGTCAACGGTGCCGCGTTCCAAATCGGAGGAGAGGATAGTGACTCAGGCAATCATTCAATATGCGTTCGATCCCAATTACGTGCTGGGCGTGCAGAATGTGCAGGCCGGCTCGCCGATCGTGATCCTGCAGCAGTCGAAGGTGACCAATCCTTCGCTGATCCTGTGGGATGTGAACGTCTTCAACCAGTATATCACTCTGGTTGCCAGCCAGACCAGCCCGACGCCGCTCGTGCTGACGGCGCCTTCTGCCGCCGCGCAGACGCAACTCGTCGTCAACAATCGCCAGATCGCCAACGACCTGCAGAAATGGAATTTCTACGGGCAGCAGGGCTTCATCTCGTCGGTCGGGGCGCCTGGGATGGTCGTCGACAACAAGAATAGGGTACTGCAGACGGGCAACCCCGTTTGGCTCTTCCCGAACAACGGCTCGCCGGCGCAGCAATGGATTCAGTTCCCGGTCACCCTGAAGGCGCTCGAGGAAGACCTCGCGGAGCTCGAAGGCGCGTAATTGCCGGCGTCGTGACGGCCCTCGTGCGGTCGTCGCGTTGGCAGCCGCACATGGGCTGAAAACGGAAAACGGCGCCACCGCACAAGCGGAGGCGCCGTTTCTCGTTACGCTGCCGGGGCCGAAGCCCCGAACGCCAGGCTCAGCGCTGGCTGACGGGCACGTAGTCGCGCTGGGTCGGGCCGGTGTAGAGCTGGCGCGGACGGCCGATCTTCTGCTCGGGGTCCGAGATCATCTCGTTCCACTGCGCCACCCAGCCGACGGTGCGGGCCAGCGCGAACAGCGCGGTGAACATCGTGGTCGGGAAACCGATCGCCGACAGGATCACGCCCGAATAGAAGTCGACGTTCGGGAACAGCTTCTTCTCGACGAAGTAATCGTCCTTGAGTGCCATTTCCTCGAGCTGCAGCGCCACTTCGAACACGGGGTCCGAAACGTTGAGCGCGGCGAACACTTCGCGAACGGTCTTCTGCATGACCGTGGCGCGCGGATCGTAGTTCTTGTACACGCGGTGGCCGAAGCCCATCAGGCGGAACGGATCGTTCTTGTCCTTCGCGCGGGCGATGAACTCGGGGATTCGCTCCGGACGGCCGATTTCCTGCAGCATGTTGAGTGCGGCCTCGTTCGCGCCGCCATGCGCCGGGCCCCACAGGCAGGCGATGCCCGCCGCGATGCAGGCGAACGGATTGGCGCCCGACGAACCGGCGAGGCGCACGGTCGAGGTCGAGGCGTTCTGCTCGTGATCGGCATGGAGGATGAAGATGCGGTCGAGCGCCTTCTCCACCACCGGGTTCACTTCATATTCCTCGGCCGGAACGCCAAAGGTCATGCGCAGGAAGTTGCCGGTGTAGCTCAGCTCGTTCTTCGGATAGAGGAACGGCTGGCCGACGCTGTACTTGTACGCCATCGCCGCGATCGTCGGCATCTTGGCGATCAGGCGGTGCGACGCGATCATGCGCTGCTGCGGATCGGTGATGTCGGTCGAATCGTGGTAGAAGGCCGAGAGCGCGCCGACAACGCCGCACATCACCGCCATCGGGTGCGCATCGCGACGGAAGCCACGATAGAAGGTCGCCAGCTGCTCGTGCAGCATGGTGTGGCGAGTGATGGTGCTTTCGAACTTGGTGAGTTCGTCCTGCGTCGGCAGCTCACCGTTGAGCAGCAGATACGAGACTTCCATGAAGCTCGACTGCTCGGCCAGCTGGCCGATCGGATAGCCGCGGTGGAGCAGGACGCCCTGATCGCCGTCGATGAAGGTCAGGCCCGATTCGCAGCTCGCGGTCGAGGTGAAACCCGGATCGTAGGTGAAGGCGCCGGTCTGCGCATAGAGCTTGCGGATATCGACGACGTCCGGCCCGGTGCTGCCCTTCAGGACCGGATATTCGACGTCTTTCCCCGCAACATGCAGTTTGGCGGTCTCGCTCATATAGTCGTCCTTTCCTTCGACCCGTTTTCAGGCGGGCGTACGCATCTGATCTGCGATGCGGGCGAGGCTTTCCTCGCGCCCCAGCAACGCCAGGACATCGAAGATACCCGGGGAAGTTCGGCGTCCGGTTAACGCCGCACGCAGCGGCTGCGCCAGGTTGCCGAGCTTCACGCCCGCGTCGTCGGCGACGGTGCGTACCGCCGCTTCGAGCGCCTCCGTATCCCACGTTGCCAATCCGTCAAGCGCGGTGTGCAACCGGGCGAGCAGGGTGCGTGCATCGCCCTCTAGCAGAGCGGCCGCGCTCTCGTCCATTTCGAGTGGGCGAGTGCGAAAAAGAAAGCCTGCGCCATCCGCAAGTTCGAGGAGATTCGCGGCGCGCGGCTTCAGTGCGGCCATGCTGCGGCGCAGAAGGTCGGCTTGCGAGTCGCTCGGTTCGAACGGCAGCCGCGCGGCGACGAGACCGGCGAGGCGATCGTCTTCCGACTGACGGATATAGTGACCGTTCAGGTTCTCGAGCTTCTTCAGATCGAACCGGCTTGGTGATTTGCCGACGCCTGCCAGATCGAACCATTCGATCGCCTGCTCCCGGCTGATGATCTCGTCATCGCCATGCCCCCAGCCGAGGCGGAGGAGATAGTTGGATACCGCCTCGGGCAGCAGGCCCAGTTCGTCGCGATACGCGTCGACGCCAAGCGCGCCGTGGCGCTTGGAGAGCTTGGCACCGTCCGCGCCGTGGATCAGCGGGATATGGGCGTATTCCGGCTCGTCCCAGCCCATCGCACGGTAGATCGGCAACTGGCGGAAGGCGTTGTTGAGATGGTCGTCGCCGCGGATCACATGGGTCACGCCCATGTCGTTGTCGTCGACCACCACGGCGAGCATATAGGTGGGCGTGCCGTCCGAGCGCAGCAGCACGAGATCGTCGATCTCGGCATTCTGCACGGTCACCTCACCCTGGACATGATCGCGGATCGTCACCGCACCCTCGGTCGGTGCCTTGAGGCGGACGACGTGCGGGATCGCGGGATCGCCATCGGTGCGGTCGCGCCAGGGCGAGCGGATGCGCAGCGGCTTCTTGGCGGCTTCCGCCTCGGCACGCATCGCGGCGAGCTCGTCCTGGGTCAGGTAGCAGCGATAGGCCGCGCCGCGCGCGATCATTTCGTTGGCCACTTCGGCATGCCGAGCGGCGCGGGCGAACTGGTACACCTCGTCCCCGTCCCAATCGAGCCCGAGCCAGCGCAGGCCGTCGAGGATGGCCTCGATCGCCGGCTGGGTCGAGCGCGCGCGATCGGTATCCTCGATGCGCAGTAGGAACTTGCCGCCATGGTGGCGGGCGAACAGCAGGTTGAACAGCGCGGTGCGCGCCCCGCCGATATGGAGGAAGCCGGTCGGCGAGGGGGCGAAGCGCGTGACGACGGGCTTGGCGGGGGTGGTTTCTTGTGTTGCGCTCAAGCGCGCATGCTCCCAGTCTGTTGTCTCGATGGCCAGTTCAGCCGCCGCGGCCCCTAGCACGGGGTTTCCGGGCCTTCAAATGGGGGCGGGGAGGGGATTCCCCAAGGGGAGGCACGCGATCGAGCGCTGGCTGGAGGCGGAGCGGGGGCAGTTGCCGCTGTGGCTGCCGGTGGCGTTCGGCGCCGGCATCACCGCCTGGTTCGTGCTGGATGATGCACGGCAGTGGATCGGATTCCTCGTGGCAGCGCTGGGCGTGGCGGCGGTAGGCGTGGTGGTGCCCGGCCGATCGGGGCGTGCGCTGCTGGTGCTCGGCCTGTTGCTGGCGGCGGGGTGCGGCGCGATCTGGTGGCGGGCCGAAAGCGGTTCCGCGCCGGTACTTGCGCGCCCCGCGATCATGACGTTCGAGGCGGAGGTGCTGCGCGTCGACAGCCTCTCCGCGCGCGGGCTGGTGCGCCTGGTGCTGGCGCCCGTTGCGCGGACCGACCTGCCGCCGCGGGTGCGGGTGAATGTCGACATGGGCGCGGCGCCCGCCGACATCGGCGTCGGCGCGCGGGTGGCGCTGCGGGCCCGCCTGCTGCCGCCGCCCGGGCCCTCGGTGCCGGGCGCCTATGACTTCCGCCGAGTCGCCTGGTTCGACGGCATCGGCGCGACCGGCAAGGCGCTGGATCCGGTGACATTGCGCCGTCCGCCGCCCAACGCCGGGCAGGATCTGCGTGCGGCGCTTTCCGCGCATATCGAGGCTAAGCTGCCCGGCAGCGCCGGCGGCATCGCCAGTGCGTTGGCGACCGGCGACGAGGGCGCGATCGCCGAGGAGGACAGCGAGGCGATGCGGCGCGCGGGGCTGGCGCATCTGCTCTCGGTCAGCGGCCTCCACGTCACCGCCGTCACAGGCGCTGCGATGCTGGTGGTGCTGCGGCTGCTGGCGCTGAGTTCCTGGCTGGCGCTGCGGGTGCGGCTCCCATTGGTAGCGGCGGGTGCGGGTGCGCTGGCGGCGATCGGCTATACCTGGCTCACCGGCGGGCAGGTGCCGACGATCCGATCCTGTGCCGCCGCGCTGCTGGTGCTGGTGGCGCTCAGCTTGGGGCGCGAGGCGCTGACGCTGCGGCTGGTCGCGGCGGGCGCGATGGTGGTGCTGCTGCTCTGGCCCGAGTCGCTGGCGGGCCCCAGCTTCCAGCTGAGCTTCACCGCCGTCGCGGCAATCGTCGCGCTGCACGAGAGCCCGCGCATGCACCGCTGGTTCGAGGCGCGCGAGGAGGGGCTCGCGCGGCGGATCGCGCGCGAGGCGGGATCGCTGCTGCTCACCGGCATCCTGGTCGAGCTGGCGCTGATGCCGATCGGGCTGTTTCATTTCCACAAGGGCGGCGTGTACGGCGCGGTCGCCAATATCGCCGCGATCCCGCTGACCACCTTCGTGGTGATGCCCCTGGAGGCGCTGGCGCTGGTTGCCGACCTGGTTGGGGCGGGCGCGCCCTTCTGGTGGCTGACCGGCAAGGCGATGGCACTGCTGCTATGGATCGCGCACGCGGCGGCGAGCGCTCCCGGATCGGTCGCCGCGCTACCGGTGATGCCGGCAGGGGCATTCGCGCTGATGGTACTGGGCGGACTTTGGCTGGGGCTGTGGCGGACGCGCATCCGTATGGCGGGGCTGGTACCGCTGGCCGCGGGAGCGGTGTGGGCGCTGGTCACGCCCGGCCCCGACCTGCTGGTAACCGGAGACGGCCGCCATGTCGCGCTGCGGATGGCCGACGGCAGCTTCGCGCTGCTGCGCGATCGTGCCGGCGATTTCACCCGGCAGGTGCTGGGCGAGAATGGCGGGGTGGAGCCCGATGCGCTCGCAGCGCTCGACGACCGGCCGGATGCGCGGTGCAGCGCGGACCTTTGCCTGGCGGAGATCGACTGGCACGGCCGCCGCTGGCGAGTGGCTGCCACCCGCAGCGCCTATCCCGTCGTGTGGCAGGACCTGGTCGCGGTCTGCGCCGCCAGCGACGTGGTGGTGAGCGATCGCCGCTTGCCGCGCGGCTGCCGGCCCCGTTGGCTGCGGCTCGATCGGACGGCGCTGGCCCAGACCGGCGGCGTCGCAATCACCTTTGCGCGCGGCACTGTCCGCACGGTGCGCGGGGCGGGGCGCCATCCATGGCTTGACCCGCCCACCGTCCAGCCGCCATCCACGGCGGCGAAGGGAGATCGACGATGATCCGGATTCTGCTTGCAACCTCGGCACTTGGCCTGGCTTCGCCGGGGATGGCGCAAGGCACCGACTGGGCCAAGGTCCGCACCGAGTGGAACCAGCCCATGGCGCCGTTCCGCATCCTCGGCAATGTCCATTATGTCGGCACCGCGGGCATTTCCGCCTATCTGATCACGAGCCCGCAAGGGCATATCCTGATCGACGGCGGCATGCCCGAAAGCGCGTCGCTGATTGCCGCCAATATCGAGAAGCTGGGCTTCAAGCTGACCGACGTGAAGATCCTGCTGATCAACCACGCGCACTGGGACCATGACGGCGGCCTTGCCGAACTCAAGCGCCGCACCGGCGCGCGGCTGCTGGCGAGCGCGGGCGATACCGCCGCGCTGGAGGCGGGCCGCGCGGACTATCGGCCCGATATTTCCATCTCGGCACCGCCGGTGAAGGTCGACGCGCAGTTGAAGGACGGCGAGGAAATCCGGCTCGGCACCAATACGCTGGTCGCGCACCTCACGCCGGGACACACCAAGGGCTGCACCAGCTTCACGATGCAGGTCCCCTCGGGGGGCGACAGCCTCACCGTTTTGTTCGCCTGCAGCCTGACGGTGGCCGACCAGCCATTGACCCCGGGCCATGGCTATGACGCTGCGGCCGCCGATTTTCGTGCCACCTTCGCCAAGCTGCGCGCGACCCAGGCGGATGTGTTCCTGAGCTTCCATGCAGAGCAGTTCGATCTCCCCGCCAAGCGCGCCAAACAGCTTGGTGGTGACACGCAGGCATTCGTGGACCCGGCGGAACTGGCACGCCGGCTGGATGCGGCGCAGAAGGCGTTCGACGTCGAACTACGGCGACAGCAAGGGCGCTAAGCCACGCCCGGGGGCCGCCCAGGCACTGCGCGGTCGAGCAACCATGCGGAGGACAGGCGCCCGAGCGGGCTCATTTGCCCGTTGCGGTCGTCATCTCCCGATCCTTGGCTTTCAGGATATCGCGAACGATCCTGCCCTGCGTGGTCGACGCAAGGGCATTTGCCTCCCCAGCGTACAGGCCGTGCAGATAGCCACGGTCGAACGCGGTCAATTCCGGCGGCGCGTTTCGTGTCGCGCCGTCGAAGAGGGTGAGGATCGTTTCTCTGCCGCTGGTCCGTCGGGGCCGCGCGCCGGCCAGCGCGCGCATGGCAATATAGTCCGCAATCTGCACCGGAGTCTTGCCGATCAGCGCCTTGCGCTCGACCAGCACGATAGATGCCAGCGCGTCCTGGCGAACCGACGAAACGAGGCGGGAGGCGACGGAGACCCTTAGAACGCCGTTGGAATCGATGCGATTTCCGTCGCTGCTTCGCGTCTCGATGTTGCTCCAGGCGCGCACAGGCCCGCGTTCGTCGACGATCTCGCGTATCTCGGAAGGCGAGCGATAGCCGAATACCCACCATCGGCGCTTTACCAGCGTGTCGATCTCGCCCTCGATACCGTCCACGAACAAAATCACGACGTTTGGCCTGCAACCGTCGCCCGCAAGCTTGATACCGGCCTGGTCGGCATCGGCTGCCAGCCGATCGCCGATATCGACAAGCGTCTGGCGGTCGAGACCCTTGCTTCCGAAGCACACCGACTCGAAAAAGCGCGGCAACGGCTCATTCGCCATCGTCGGAGGCGTGATGGCGCGGGCCAGCGAGCGGATCTCGTCCTTGGGCGGCAGCGGGCGGCCGGTGACGATGATCGGGTCGCCGGGCACCGCGGGATGTTCCTTGACAAGCGATGGTGCGCTGGCGGGCGGTTCGGCCTGCTGCGCCAGCGCAAGTCCTGGCAGCCCCAGGCCGATAAGTACCGCCAACCAGGATCCCCGCATCGCTAGTCCTCCACACGTGCGACGTCACCGCTATTTGCCACAAGCCCGTGCACCAGGGAAGAAGTAGGCCCGGGTGGCGACGCGGGGGACGCGTCGTCCGACAGTGCGGGAACCGGCCCGCGCGCGGCCGCAGCAGCAGCTCTACGGCGTCGAGGATTTTATGGAGGCCGCTGCATTGCCCGCCCGGCACGTACACTCCCGCGACGGCAGGAGCCCGATCGGCATTGCCTGTTGAACGCCGCGAGCGATCGTTCCCCAGGGACAGCCGAGGGACGCACGATTTTTCTTCCCTCGCGCGCCTTGCAAGCCCAAGTTCGCGCCTCGGCAGTGGTGGGGAAGGGGCAGACGATTGCGGATAAGGGCATGGTGGGGCATGTCGGCGCTGCTGGCGGCGCCAGGCGCGGCCCAGGCACAGAAGGAACTGTCGCCACCCGCAGCGGTCGCGCCCGCTGGAGCGACCCCGCTCGATCCGCTCATCGTCACGGGCCGAGCCGCCCCCGTTCGCATGCGCGTCGAAGCCCTGCAACGCGCGGTCACCCCGCGCACCGCATCGGACGAGCCCTTGCCGCGCTTCGGCGACCCCATCTGCTTCGCGGCGGCAGGGCTCGACCGTGGAACCCTAGAACAGCTCGGCGGCAGGCTAGTGGAGGATGCGGCACAAGCCGGGATCACGCTCGCGGGCCCCGGTTGTCGTCCGAACGTCACGCTGGTGTTCGTCGAAGATGTCGATGCCGCTTTTTCGCGCCTTCGTCAGCGCGACCCCTTGCGCTTCGGGTATCGAACGCGGGAAGAGATCGATGCGATCGGCCAGCAGGGTGGCCCGGTCCGCGCCTGGCGCATCATCGAGACCCGCAGCCGCGACGGGGATCGGATCGGCGCGAACGTCGCCTCGGGCAGCTTCAGCGCTACGCTGGCAGTTACCACTGCGTCGCACCTGTTTGCAGCGATCCGGCGTGATATCCTCGCGTCCGTGATATTGATCGAGCGCACCGCCATCATCGGCAAGACTCCGGTGCAGATCGCAGACTATGTCGCCATGCGGGCACTAGGCGACGCCAACCCCCTGCGCGGGCCGGAAGACGGCGCTACCGCCACGTCCGATACGATCCTCTTGCTGTTCGACCCGAACATCGCCGCCCCACCGCAGGAACTGACCGGCTTCGACCGTGGCTATCTGAAAGGTCTGTATAGCGGCAGCGCCAATCAGCTCGCCTCCATGCACCGGGGGGCGGATCGCCCGGACGATCCTCGCGCAACCCGAGGCCGATACCGGCCCCGGGGCAAGAACGCCGATCAGTAGCGACGCAGCAGCCCTGCCAGACGCCCCTGCACCCGCACCTGATCGGGGCGATAGCGCTGGGGCGAATAATCCCGGTTCGCAGGATCGAGCCGCACCATCGCGCCCTCCTTCCGGAAATATTTGAGCGTCGCCTCGGCCTCGTCGATCAGCGCGACGATGATTTCGCCGTCGCGCGCGGTCTCCGTGCGGCGGATCAGCGCATAGTCGCCGTCGAGAATACCGGCTTCGATCATCGAGTCGCCGGCGACTTCGAGCGCGTAATGCTCGCCCGCACCCAGCAGCGCGGCCGGCACCGGGAGCATGGTCGAGCCTTCCAGCGCCTCGATCGGCGTACCGGCGGCGATGCGGCCATGCAGCGGGATCTCCACCACGTCGTTGGCGGGCGTCGGCGGTACCGCGGCCGTTGCGGGCGCGGTGGCCTTGGCGGCCTTGGCAATGGGCTTGCGCTCGCCGCGTTCGGGCATGCGCAGCACCTCCAGCGCGCGCGCGCGGTTGGGCAGCCGACGGATGAACTCACGTTCCTCCAGCGCGCTGATCAGCCGGTGCACGCCCGACTTGGATTTCAGGTCCAGCGCCTCCTTCATCTCCTCGAACGAGGGCGACACGCCGGTCTCGGCGAGGCGGTCGGCAATGAAGCAGATCAGCTCGTGCTGCTTGCGCGTGAGCATCCAATCCTCCGGGTCCAGAACAGACTGGGAACGTTTATGCAATGTTCCGGCAGGCTGTCAAGCGATGTCGAGGATTTCCACCAGATCGGAGGTTTTAGCTGGCGGCGCATGGGGTTCGCGGACGATCAGGCAGGTGCTGCGCGCGAGGGTGCGCAGCATCGAACTGTCCTGGATCGCCGCGGCGTGAGCGCGGCCGTCGATCAGCGCCGCGCGGATATAGTCGGTGCGCGGGCCATTGGCCGGCAGCGGCTCGCCCAGTGGGACGGTGCGGCAGCGAGGGAAAGGATCGGTGGCACCGGCGCGGTGGGCGATCAGCGGCCGGGCAAACAGCAAGGCGGTGACGAACACGGATACCGGATTGCCCGGAAGGCCGAGCACGACCATGTCGCCGCGCCGGCCGGCCATCATCGGCTTGCCCGGACGCAGCGCGATCCGCCAGAAGTCGATCGTCGCCCCGGCCGCTTCCAGCGCGGGGCGTACCAGATCGTGATCCCCCACCGATGCGCCGCCGCTGGTAACGAGCAGGTCGGCCTCGACGGTGGCGAAGGCGCGGGTGAGCGTCTCCAGATCGTCGGGCAGGATGCCGAGGTCGACGATCTCCACGGGAGAGTCGCGCAATTGTGCCGCCAGCATCGTGCGGTTCGACTCGGGCAACTGGGCGGTGCCGACCGGCGCGCCGGGCGGCACCAGCTCGTTGCCCGTCGCAGCGATCGCCACGCGGACCTTGCGGCGGACCGGCAGTTCGGCGTGCCCGGCGATCGCAGCGACGGCGATCCGCGCGGGCGTAAGATGGTCGCCGGCGGCGATCAGCGTATCGCCCTCGGCGAAATCGAGGCCGCGCCGGCGGACGTTGCGTCCGGCGTGCCCGGGCCCCTCGCCGGCGAGCTGCAGCGCCGCGCCGTCGCGTGCGGCTTCCTCCTGGATCAGTACGGTGTCGGCCCCGGCCGGGATCGGTGCGCCGGTGAAGATGCGCACCGCGTCGCCCGCGCCTACCGCCCCAGCAACGACGGCGCCGGCAGCGCTTTCCCCGATCACCCGCCAGGGGCCGGGCAGGTCGGCGAAGCGGATCGCATACCCGTCCATCGCCGAGAGATCCTGGTCCGGCTGGCTACGCCGCGCGACCACCGGCGCGGCGGCCCAGCGACCGACGGCTTGGGCCAGCGGGACAAGCTCGATCGGTGTAGGGCCGGCGAGCGCGAGCAATCGCGCCTGTGCCTCGGCAATGGGAAGGAGCGCCATCTCCCCCGCTTGGGCTGACGGGGGCGCCGATGCAAGCGGGTTCAGCCGGCGCGTCGGCTGGCGGTGAGGGTCCGAAGGTCGGTATCGCGGAGCGGCATGCGGAATTCGCCCAGGGTACGGCCGTTGCGCGCGGTGAGCACGCGCACCGGGCCACCGCCGATTTCGGGCAATGCCACCCACACACCGGTGCCGGGCGGGAAGCTCTGCCGCGCCTCGAACTCCACCTGCTGGGCGGTAAGCGCATGGATGCGGCAGTTCCACCAGCGTGCGCCTTCGCGAACGCGGCCGGGCAAGTCGAGCCGCAGCGCCAGCTTGTCCTGCAGCAGGCCATCGGGCTCGGGGCCGCCAGGCGCGGCAGGCGGAGCTTGCTGGATCTCGCGCAGCCAGGGAAAAAGGATCTGCCAGCCCAGTTCCTCGGCGAAGACGATGCCGGCGGTTTCGCCCGAGACCCAGCGAACGCAGCCCTCCAGCGGACGCAGCCCGTCGAAGGTGAGCTGCACGGCCTCGCCCGGGGCGAGCGACCGCGCTTCGACGCCGACGCCGCCTTGCGAAATGTCGCGGGTGCGAACCTGCTCCACGTCGGCCCCGCGGTGGATGCCGACGGTCTGGCGCAGTTCGATGCGGGGCAGGCGGCGACGTTCGGCGCTGGCGCGTGCGAGGTTGCGCGCGACCAGACCCAGGATGTCGACCGGCGCGTCGAACAACAGCCCGGCTTCGGCGCCATCGGACCAGAGCGTGCGACCGATCAGCGGCGGCGCGCCGGCGACCTGCAACTGCGCCGGCACCTGCTCGGCCAGTTCGCCCTCGACGCGCAGCCGCGCTCCGGCCCGCCCGATCCAGCGGATGCCGCACGCGAGCGTCTGGCCGTTCAGCGCGAGACGCGCCGTATCGAGGCCGTCCGCTGCCTCCGCCCCCGGCAGCCGGGGGGACGGCAGATCGTGCGTCAGGCTGAAAATCGTCGCGGACGTATGCCCCGAATCCATATTGTTGTCCCGTCCGAAGGCGGGAACCATGCCGGGGCGCGACTGAAGCGCCGGTTAAGCGAGAGGGTTTCGAAACACCTAATGCTCAGGCGTCGCGCAACCCCACCCCCATGGCGGCGCGTGCCTGCTCGGATTCCGAGGAAACGACCGGATAGGCGCAATAGTCCGCGGCATAATAGGCGCTCGGCCGATGATTGCCCGACCAGCCCACGCCGCCGAACGGTGCCGCCGAAGAGGCGCCGTTGGTCGGCTTGTTCCAGTTGACGATGCCGGCGCGGATATTCGCCCAGAACTGGTCGTAGAGCTTGGGATCCTGGCTCACCAGACTGGCGGACAGGCCATAGCGGGTGTCGTTCGCCTCGGCGATCGCCTCTTCGAAGCTGGTCTTGCGGAACACCTGGAGCACCGGGCCGAACAGTTCGACATCCACCTTCTCGCGCGCCTCGGTCATGTCGACCACGCCGGGGGTGAGGAAGGGCCTGTTCTCGATCGGCCGCTCCATGTGGCGCAGCGGTCGCCCGCCCATGGTGGAGAGCGCAAGGAAGCTCTCGGTGAGCATGTCGGCGGTGTTGTTGTCGATCACCGGGCCCATGAAGGGCTGGGGATCGGCGTGCGGCTCGCCGATGATCAGCCGGCCGATCAGCTTGTTGAGTTCCTCCATCAGCGGATCGAACAGCTTCTGGTCGACGATCAGCCGGCGCGCGGCGGTGCAGCGCTGGCCGGCGCTGGTGAAGGCGGACTGCACCACCAGCACCGCGGCGGAATAGATATCGGGCGCGTTCCACACCACGATGGGATTGTTGCCGCCCATTTCGAGCGCGAGGATCTTTTCGGGCCGCGCGGCGAACTGGCGGTTAAGCGCGATGCCGGTGTTCGCCGACCCTGTGAACAGCAGGCCGTCAATGTCCGGATGGCTTGCCAGCGCCTTGCCCTGGTCGGGCCCGCCGATCAGAAGGCGGACACAGCCCTCCGGAATGCCGGCGGCGCGGTAGCACTCGACGAGGAAGGCGCCGCTGGCCGGCGTCTTCTCGGAGGGCTTGAACACCACCGCATTGCCGGCCAGCAGCGCGGGCACGATATGGCCGTTGGGCAGGTGCGCCGGAAAGTTGTACGGGCCCAGCACCGCCAGCACGCCGTGCGGCTTGTGCCGGAGCGCGAGGCGCGTGTTCATCGGTGCCTCGATCCGGCGCTGGCCGGTGCGCTCCGAATAGCTGGTGACCGAGATATCGACCTTGGCGATCACCGTTTCGACCTCGGTGCGCGCTTCCCAGAGCGGCTTGCCGGTCTCGCGCGCGATCAGGTCGGTAAAGGCATCGGCCTTTTGGCGCACGACGTTGGCGAAGCGACGCAGCGCCTCGATCCGCACCGCAAGCGGCCTGGCGGCCCACTGCGCCCAACTGGCACGGGCGATCGCTACTTCGGCATCGGCATCCCCGATCGCATGACGCCAGAGTACGGCGCCCGTTGCGGGCTCGGTCGAAAGGAGTTCCTGGTCCGGCATGGGCCTTCTATTTTGTTGCTTCGTTGCCCCGTTATGTCCGCTCTTGCCCGATTTCTGAGCGCTAGGCCAGAGCCTCGCCCATTGCCCGAATGGCCGTAATCTTGGCGGTGAGCGGCGCCCAGTCGTCGCGATCGGCAATGGCGGACCAGAGCGATTCGACGACGTCGATGTGCATCCCGCAGGGGGCGCCGCGCCAGTAGGGGTGATCCCGGGATTTGCGCGGCCGATAGTTTGCGAGGTGACCGCGGACCGCGTCGAATTCGGCGCCATAGTGGTCGGGCAACTGCCCCCCGAAGGCATCGAAACAGAAAAGATCGAGCGGCGCGCCGCTCTGGTGCAGCGCCTTTTCCAGCGCTTCGGTGAGTGCCCGGTCGCTTGCCGCATCGCGCGGCTGGACGCCCAGGCGCCACAGGATCGCCCTGGCCTCCTCTCGCTGATAGGCGGGAGCGAAGCCCTCCAGCGCCTCGATCAGCGGCGCCTCCTCGGCGATCAGGCGCAGCGAGATGGCGAGCTGCATCACGTCCCAGTAGATCGCCTCGGGCTGGCGGCCGAAGGCGTAGAGTCCCTGATGATCGAAATAGGCGGCGATGAAGTGCGGCGCCCAGCTCGGGGCGAAGCGCCAGGGGCCGTAGTCGAAGCTCTCCCCGGTCACGTTGATATTGTCGCTGTTGAGCACGCCATGCACGAACCCCGCCGCCATGAACTGGCCGGCGAGCCGCGCAGTGCGCTGGACGACATGGGCGAGCAGCCGCTGCGGGGCATCCGGGCCATCCGGCTCCCCGAAATAGTGGCGAAGGACGTAGCCGGTGAGTTTTCGCAGCCCTCCCTCGTCCTGGAAATAGGCAAGGCGCTGGAACACGCCGATGCGGATATGGCCATGGTTGAGCCGCACCAGCACCGACGAACGGGTGGGCGAGGGCTCGTCGCCGCGATGGAGCGATTCGCCGGTCTCGATCAGCGAGAAGGTGCGGCTGGTCTCGACGCCGAGCGCTTCCAGCATCTCGGTCGCGAGGATCTCGCGCACGCCGCCCTTCAGCGTCAGCCGCCCGTCGCCGAAGCGGCTATAGGGGGTCTGGCCCGATCCCTTCGTGCCGAGGTCCATCAGCCGCCCGGCAGTGTCGGTCATCTGCGCGAACAGGAAGCCGCGGCCGTCGCCGATCTCGGGATTGTACACGCGGAACTGGTGGCCGTGATAGCGCAGCGCCAGCGGCTGGGGCAGGCTGCCCGGCAGGGGCTCGAACCGGCCGAAATGGGCGAGCCATTCGGCATCGCTCAGTCCTTCGAGCCCCACGCTCGCCGCCGCGCGGTCGTTGCGATAGCGCAGGATAGTCTGCGGGAAGGTCGCCGGGGTCACCGGATCGTAGAAGCCATCCCCGAGTTCGAGGATCGCCTGTTGCGGAGCGAAGGCCATGCGGCGATATGGGGCGCGATGGATGCTCGGCGCAACTACTCCGATGGCGTTTGGTGGTCGAAAGACGGCCTGCGGCTGCATTACCGCGACTATCCGGGCCGCGCCGACCGCCCGCCTTTGATCTGCTTCCCCGGCCTGACCCGCAACGCCCGCGACTTCGCCGATCTGGCCGTGCGGTTTTCGGGCGAATGGCGGGTGCTGTGCGTCGAGTTCCGCGGGCGCGGCGAGAGCGCCTATGCCAAGGACCCGATGAGCTATGTGCCGCTCACCTATCTGCAGGACGTCGAGGCGCTTCTAGCCGAGCTCAAGATCGACAAGTTCGTGGCGGTGGGCACCTCGCTCGGCGGCATCGTGACGATGCTGCTCGCGGCGACCGACGGCGGCAAGCTGGCCGGCGCGGTGCTGAACGATGTCGGCCCGGAGCTGAACCCGGCAGGACTGGCGCGGATCCGCACATATGTCGGCAAGCAGGTCTGGTATCCGACCTGGATGCATGCGGCGCGCGGCGTCGCCGAGGCCAATGCGGACGTCTATCCCGACTATGCGATCGAGGACTGGCTGGCGATGGCCAAGCGGCTCCACCGGGTGAACAGCCAGGGCCGCATCGTGCTCGACTATGACATGAAGATCGCCGAGCCGTTCCGCGTGCCCGGCAATGAGGCAGGCCCTGACATGTGGCCGACGATTGATGCGCTCGCCGGCCGCCCGCTGCTCGTGGTGCGCGGCGAACGCTCGGACATCCTGCGCGCCGAGACCGCCGAGAAGATGGTCGCGCGGGTGCCGGGGGCGGAGCTGGTAACGGTCGAGCGGGTAGGTCATGCCCCAACGCTCGACGAGCCGGCGGCAGTGGCGGGGATCGAGCGGCTGCTGGCGAAGGTAGCGGTGGCCGCAAACCCCCGCTAAACCCCGGCCCCCATGTCGATCCACATCCTCCATCTACATTCCACCTTCGCGCTCGGCGGCAAGGAAGCGCGGGCAGTGCAGCTGATGAACGCGTTCGGCGACCGCGCGCGGCACACCATCGTCTCGGCGATGCCCGACCAGCTCGGCGCCCGCGAGGCGATCGACCGCGGCATCAAGTACGAGATCGCGCTTGATCCGCCGCCGCTCACCGGCAAGCCTTCGGTCAAGCGCTACGAGCAGATCGCGCGGTTCATGCGGCGGTTCGACCTGGTGCTCACCTATAACTGGGGGGCGATCGACGGGGTGATGGCAGCGCGGGTGTTCGGCAAGGGCCTGCCGCCGATCATCCATCACGAGGACGGGTTCAACGCCGACGAGGCGGAGAAGCTGAGCACCGTCCGCAACATGTATCGCCGCATGGCGCTGCCGGCCGCGAACGCGCTGGTGGTGCCCTCGGAAAAGCTCGAACAGGTCGCGACCAAGTTCTGGAAGCAGCCGGCCGAGCGGCTGGTGCGGATCGCCAACGGCGTGCCGACGGCCCGTTACACCGGCCAGATCGATCCTTCGCTCCTGCCGATGCTGGAGAAGCGTCGGAAGGGCGAGGTGTTCATCGGCTGTCTGGCAGGCCTCCGGCCGGTCAAGGACCTGCCGATGCTGGTCCGCGCCGTCGCCGGCATGTCCTCGCGCTTCAAGCTTGTGATCCTGGGCGAGGGGCCCGAACGCCAGGCGATCCTCGATCAGGCCGAGGCGATGGCGGTGGAGGACCAGGTATTCCTGCCCGGCTTCGTCGCCAATCCGCATCGCTATCTGGGGCTGTTCGACCTGTTCGCGCTCTCGTCGAAGAGCGAGCAGGCGCCGGTTTCCGTCCTGGAGGCGATGGCCGCCGGGCTTCCCGTAATAGCTCCCCAGGTAGGGGATATTGCGGCGATGGTATCAGAGCCCAATCGGCGATATCTCTCGGCTGACAGGACCGAGGTGTCGCTGCGGGATCGGCTGGATCTGCTCGCGCAATATCCCGACGAGCGGAAGCGGGTAGGCGAGGCGAACCGCCTGCGCGCTGTCGCGTTGTACGACGAGGCCGAGATGGTCGCGGCCTATGCGCGGCTCTACGCCCAGGCGATGGGTCGGCCGGGCGTGCTGGGCTGAGACCGCGCCGGTACCATTTGTTACTCGCTTGTTGCGGCCGATCCGGCTAGCGTCGCGCGGCAATTTTTGTGGAGGCAATGTGTTCAAGGGTCTTTCGCCCATCAACTACAACGGTCGTGAAGTATGGCCGCTGGTCGAGGGTGGGAAGGGCGTCGCAGCGACCAACCATGCGAGCGCGGGGGCCTGGGCCGCCGCCGGCGGCATCGGCACGGTCAGCGCGGTCAACGCCGACAGCTATGACGCGGATGGCAAGATCATTCCGCAGATCTACCGTGCCCTCACGCGCCGCGAGCGTCATGAAGAGCTGATCCAGTACGCGATCGAAGGCGCCGTCCAGCAGGTAAAGCGCGCCTTCGAGATCGCCGGCGGCAAGGGCGCGATCAACATCAACGTGCTCTGGGAAATGGGCGGCGCGCAGCGCGTGCTGCAGGGCGTGCTGGAGCGCACCAAGGGCATGGTGGCCGGTGTCACCTGCGGCGCCGGCATGCCCTACAAGCTGAGCGAGATCGCCGCGCACCACGAGGTGAGCTACCTGCCGATCGTCAGTTCCGGCCGCGCCTTCCGCGCGCTGTGGAAGCGGGCATATTCGAAGGCGCAGGAATGGCTGGCAGCGGTGGTCTATGAGGACCCCTGGCTCGCCGGCGGCCATAACGGCCTGTCCAATGCCGAGGACCCGCGCGCCCCGCAGGATCCCTATCCGCGCGTCAAGGCGCTGCGCGATGTGATGCGCGAAGGCGGCCTGCCGGACAGCGTGCCGATCGTGATGGCCGGCGGCGTCTGGTACCTGCGCGACTGGAACGACTGGATCGACAATCCCGAGCTGGGCGCGATCGCCTTCCAGTTCGGCACCCGGCCGCTGCTGACGCAGGAAAGCCCGATCCCCGAGGGGTGGAAGGCCAAGCTGATGGAGATCGAGGAAGGCGATGTGCTGCTGCACCGCTTCTCGCCGACCGGCTTCTATTCCAGCGCGGTGCGCAACCCGTTCCTCCGCCACCTGGAAGCGCGCAGCGAGCGCCAGATCCCCTATTCGACCGAGGCGGCGGGGGATCACACCTTCCAGCTCGACGTGGGGGTGAAGGGCAAGAATTTCTGGGTGACGCGCAACGATCTGCTGCGCGCACGCGAATGGTATGGCCTCGGCTTCACCAGCGCGCTCAAGACGCCGGACAACACGCTGGTGTTCGTGACGAGCGAGGACCAGCAGATCATCCGCAAGGACCAGGCCGACTGCATGGGCTGCCTCAGCCAGTGCCAGTTCTCGTCCTGGGCGGATACGGAGACCAACTCGACCGGTCGCCTGGCCGATCCGCGCAGCTTCTGCATTCAAAAGACGCTGCAGGACATCGCCCATGGCGGCGATACCGACCAGAACCTGATGTTCGCGGGGCACGCCGCGTACAACTTCAAGCGCGATCCCTTCTATTCGAACGGGTTCGTGCCGACGGTGAAGCAGCTGGTCGATCGGATCCTGACCGGGGATTGATGGACACTTTTTAGCCCCTCCTCCTTGGAGGAGGGGTTGGGGTGGAGGGATTCCAGAACGCCTGTTGGGCTCTGCGAGACACAGCCCAACCCGCAACCCCTCCCCTGAAGGGGAGGGGCTTAAGTGCAGAATTTCAAAGCCACCCCTCGAACACCTGATCCGGCGGGCGATGCCCATCGGCCCAGCTGCGGATATTGGCGATCACCTTCATTCCCATGGCCTCGCGCGCCTCGAAGGTTGCCGAGCCGAGGTGTGGCAGCAGCACGACATTCTCCAGCGCCATCAGTCGCGGATCGACCTTGGGCTCGTCGACATAGACGTCGAGGCCCGCGCCGGCGATGCGACGGTCCTTTAGCGCCGCTACCAGCGCCTCGGGATTGACGATCTCGCCGCGCGCGGTGTTGATCAGCCAACCGTCGGGTCCGAGCAGGTCGAGCCGCCGTGCGTCGATCAGCCCACTGGTGGTTGCGGTGTGGGGCGTGTGGATCGTCAGGATGTCGATCGCCTCGAGCATGGCATCGAGATCCTCGTGATAGGTAGCCCCCAGCTGGTGCTCGAGCACCTCGTGCACCCGGTGCCGGCCGTGATAATGGATCTGCAGTCCGAAGGCGCGGGCGCGCTGCGCCACCGCCTGGCCGATCCGCCCCATGCCGAGGATGCCGAGCTTGCGCCCGCCGATCCGGTGCCCGCGCATGCTGGTCGGGCTCCAGCCGCGCCAGTCTCCCGAGCGGACCAGCTTGTCGCCCTCCACCAGCCGACGCGGCACCGCGAGGATCAGCGCCATCGCCATGTCGGCGGTGTCGTCGGTCAGCACGCCGGGCGTGTTGGTGACGATGATGCCGCGTGCGCGCGCCGCCTTCAGATCGATATGGCCGACGCCGGCGCCATAGTTGGCGATCAGCCGCAGTCGATCGGGTGCGGCGGCGAGCAGGTCGGCGGTGATCCGATCGGTGACGGTGGGAACGAGCACATCGGCGTCGGCCATGGCAGCCGCCAGCGTGGCGGCCTCCATCGGCGAATCGCCCGGATTGGGAATCGAGTCGAACAGCTCCGCCATCCGCGCTTCGCTGGCCTGGGGCAGCGCGCGGGTGATGAGCACCCGGGGGCGGGACGGTCGCTTGGGATCGGCCATGACACCGGCTTGGCGGGTGGCGGGGGCGCAGTCAACGGTTGAAGCGTGGCGCGTGCTGGCCGATAGACGACCCATGCAGCAGTGGCGTTTCTCGATCGGACTTTCGGCCCTGGCGCTCGTCGCGCTGGCTACCCCCGCATATGCCGAGCGCAAGCCGCCTTATTATGCCAGCTTGAAGGCGAGCAAGGCGCGGATGCGCACCGGGCCGGGACGCAACTATCCCACCAACTGGTTCTATCAGCGCCGCAGCCTGCCGCTGAAGGTGATCGCGAGCTACGGCGCCTGGCTGAAGGTGCGCGATCCCGACGGCGCCGAGGGCTGGATGCAGGCCAATCTGCTCGAGGACAAGCGCACCGCGATCGTTGCCGGCGGCGTGGCCGAACTGCACAGCGGCCCGTCGAGGGATTCGCACATCAGCTGGCGTGCGGCGCCGGGTGTGGTCGGCAAGATCAGCGCCTGCAGCGGCGGCTGGTGCTGGTTCGATGCCGGCGGGCGGGCGGGCTATGTCGAGCAGGCACGGATCTGGGGAACCGATCCCGGCGAGACAGTGCGGTAATCCTCGTCTCTAAGCCCCTTCTCCTTGGAGAAGGGGGGTGGGTGGAGATATTCCAGACCAGAAATTGGTCTCTGTGAGACACTGCCCCACCCCAAACCCCTCCCCTGAAGGGGAGGGGCTATAGTTCGCTTCAATCCATCAGTTCCACCGCCACGGCGGTTGCTTCCCCGCCGCCGATGCACAGCGAGGCCAGCCCGCGCTTCTGCCCCCTGGTCTCCAGTGCCGAGAGCAGCGTCGCCAGTACCCGCGCGCCGCTCGCGCCGATCGGGTGGCCCAGCGCGCATGCGCCGCCGTGGATGTTCACCGCATCATGGCTGAGGCCGAGCTCCTGCATCGCGATCATCGTCACGCAGGCAAAGGCTTCGTTGACCTCGAACAGGTCGACGTCGCCGGTCTCCCAGCCCGCTTTCTCCAGCGCCTTGCGCATCGCGAACACCGGCGCAGTGGTAAAGCGCGCGGGCGCATGGGCGTGGGCCGCGTGGCTGACGATCCGGGCGATCGGCGTAAGGCCCAGCTTCTCGGCAACCGAAGCGCGTGCCAGCACCAGCGCCGCCGCACCGTCCGAGATCGACGAGGCATTGGCGGCGGTGATCGTGCCGTCCTTGGCGAAGGCCGGCTTGAGCGTCGGGATCTTCGCCGGATCGGCCTTGGTCGGCTGCTCGTCGAGCGACACCGTCGTCACCCCCTTTCGGCCCTGGAGCTCGACGGGAACGATCTCGCGATCGAACGCGCCGCTGGTTTGGGCAGCCTTGGCCCGCTCCAGGCTGGCGATGGCGAAGGCGTCCTGCGCCTCGCGGGTGAACTGATATTCCTTCGCGGTCTCCTCGGCGAAGCTGCCCATCAGGCGGCCGGGTTCATAGGCATCTTCCAGCCCGTCGAGGAACATGTGGTCCTTGAGAACGTCGTGACCGATCCGCGCGCCACTGCGGTGGCGCATCGACAGGTAGGGCGCATTGGTCATGCTCTCCATGCCGCCGGCGATCAGCAGGTCGACCGAACCGGCGGCCAGCGCCTCGGCCGCCATGATCGTCGCCTGCATGCCCGATCCGCACATCTTGTTGATCGTCGTCGCCTCGATGTGCTGCGGTAGCCCTGCCTTGAGCGCGGCCTGGCGGGCGGGGGCCTGGCCGAGCCCGGCGGGCAGCACGCAGCCCATATAGATGCGCTCGATGGCCTCGCCCTTCAGCCCGGCGCGCTCGACCGCGGCGCCGACGGCAGTGGCGCCCAGATCGGTGGCGGAAGCATCGGCGAGGCTGCCCTGGAAGCTGCCCATCGGCGTGCGGGCATAGGACAGGATCACGATAGGATCGGCGGACATAAAGGCTCCTCTCGGGTGTTTGCCGGGGATCTAGGGGGCCAGCGCCCGGTTTGCAAAAGCCATCGCACTCCCGCAGGAAGGGCATCGTGCGTGCACCTTCTCGATCTTCGCAAATGGGGCGCCTCGATCAGCGGGACGATTGCGGCCTTCCTTGGTTCGCTCGATCGCGGGCGGCGGCCGACCGTCTGGGGCGTGGTGCTGTTCGCGGGATCCCGCCTCTGCCGGATCACCGCCGACATGCCCTTGTGGAGCCGGAAGCCGGTGCTGTTCCGCATCGATCCGTTCGGCGTCTATCGTTATCCGATCCGCAAGCGGCCGCCGCGTGACGGCGATGGAGATCTGGGGGTGGCCGGTGCTGCTGAGCGCGCTCGGCGCCGTGTTCGGCAGCTTCATCGCCACGCTGGCGATTCGCTGGCCCGAAGGCCGGAGCACCATTATCGGGCGATCGGCCTGCGATGCCTGCGGCACGACGCTGCGCCCGGCGGAACTGGTGCCTGTGGTCAGCTATATCGTGCAGCGCGGCCGCTGCGGCCGCTGTTCGGCGCCGATCGCGCGGAGCCACTGGTATACCGAGCTGATCGGGCTGGCGATCGGGGGGGGGGCGGGCCTGCTCGCCCCCGGTGCCGAAGGGGCGGCCGGCGCGGTGTTCGGCTGGCTGCTGCTGGCGCTGGCAGCGCTGGACCTCGCCGCGTTCTGGTTGCCCAACGCGCTGAATGCGACGCTTGCCCTGTGCGGCCTGGCGGCGGGTGCAAGCGGGCTGAATCCGCCCGTGGCGGCGCGCCTGATCGGCGGCGGCGCCGGATTCGCGCTGCTGTGGCTGGTCGCGCAGGTCTACAAAGCGCTGCGCGGACGGCAGGGATTGGGCGGTGGGGACCCCAAGCTGTTCGGCGCGATCGGCTGTTGGCTGGGATGGCAGGCGCTGCCGCTGGTGCTGCTTGCGGCCAGCCTGATCGGCCTGGCGGCTGTGCTCGGGTTTATCAGCGCAGGTCGACGGGTGCGTGCGACCGACCGGCTGCCCTTCGGGGTAATGCTGGCCGCCGGTGCATGGGCGGTATGGATCGGCGGGCAACTCGTCCCGCCGCAGCTGACATTTTCATTCGGTGTACCGGTCGAACTCCAGCTCAGCTATGCAGAGCATTGATCCGCCGTCGGCGGTAGGCGAAAAAAAAGGCCGCCCCGGAGGACGGCCTTTGAAAGTCTTAGGAGAGGATGCCTGAAAGGCCCGATCTTTCTGCATCGCACAGGCTTGTGCTGCAAGTGCGAACTGTTACCGGTATCATTGCAAAATTTGCAACCTGCCAGCGTTGTCACGTTCAAAATGGTTAATCAGGGTTGAGGAGGGTGGATGACTGCGTTGAAATTGAACGACTTTTTGCCGTACCGCATGTCCATTGCCTCCAATGCGGTTTCGGACGCGGTGGCCACTGCGTACCGGAACCTTTTCGGTTTGCGCATTCCGGAATGGCGACTCGTTGCGGTGCTGGCGGAGGGCGGGGCGATGAGTCAGCAGGCGCTGTGCGGCCGCACCCGGATGGACAAGGTGACGGTGAGCCGGGCGGCGATCGGCCTGGTGGAGCGAGGCCTGATTGCCCGCGCGGCAAACCCGAGCGACCAGCGATCGCATCTCGTGGCGCTCACCCCAGAGGGGTGGCAGCTGTACGAACAGGTGGCGCCCAAGGCACTGGAACTCGAACGCCGCCTGTTCGAGAGCTTTACGGAGGTGGAGAAGACGCAGCTCGCCGCCATGCTGGCGCGGATCGAGGCGGCGGCTACGGCGTTCGACGGGGGTTGATCGGCGCATAGCCCCTCGCGTAAGCAGGGCAGGCCCTCCCCAGGCGTGTAGCGAAGAACCGCAAGGAGGACTCCGTAATGACGTATGTGGACCGCGCCGGACTGAAGGTTGCAACGACGCTGGCGCGCTTCGTGGAAGAGGCGGTGCTGCCGCCGCTCGACCTTGCGCCGGAGGTCTTCTGGGCGGGAGCCGCAGAAATCTTCGCGCGGTTTGCGCCGGAAAATCGGGCATTGCTGGCGAAGCGCGATGCACTTCAGGCCGCGATCGACGCCCGGTTGATCGCCGGCAACACCGCCGACGAAGCCTTTCTGCGCGAGATCGGCTATCTCGTGCCCGAACCTGCGCCCTTCACCATCGCCACGACCGGGGTCGACGCCGAGATCGCCACCCTTGCCGGGCCGCAATTGGTGGTTCCGGCGCTCAACGCCCGCTTCGTGCTCAATGCGGCCAATGCGCGCTGGGGCAGCCTGTACGATGCGCTCTACGGCACCGATGCCATCCCCGGATCCCCCCAGCCCGGTGGCTATGATGCGAAGCGGGGTGCGCAGGTCATCGCCTGGGCGCGCACGTTCCTCGATGAGGTCCTGCCGGGCGCTACCGAGATCGGCAGCATCGCCGAGGATGCGCGGCAGACGATCACCTATCGTGGGGCGAACGGCCTGCACTTCGCGATCGTCCGCGATCCCGCCCATCCGATCGGCAAGGACGATCCCGAGCATGTCGCCGATGTGCTGCTCGAATCGGCGCTGACCGCGATCATCGACCTGGAGGACTCGGTCGCCGCGGTCGATGCCGAGGACAAGGTGCTTGGCTATACCAACTGGCTGGGGCTGATGCGCGGGGACCTGGCCGAGACGTTCGAGAAGAACGGCCACAGCCGCACCCGCACGCTCGCGCCCGATCGCATGCTGGCGGACGGCACCACGCTGCCGGGACGCGCGTTGCTGCTGGTCCGCAATGTCGGGCATCTGATGACCACGCCGGCGGTGCTGCTGGCGGATGGCAGCGAGGCGCCGGAAGGCATCCTCGACGCGATCGTCACCGGCGCGATCGGACTGCACGACGTGCGTGGACTCGGCCGCTACCGCAACAGCCGCGCGGGCGCGATCTACGTCGTCAAGCCGAAGATGCACGGACCGGAGGAGTGTGCGTTCACCGACCGGCTCTACGGCGCGGTCGAGACGCTGCTCGGCCTGGCCCCGAACACGATCAAGATCGGGCTGATGGACGAGGAGCGCCGCACCTCGGCCAACCTCGCCGCCTGCATTCACGCGCTGAGGGACCGGCTGTTCTTCATCAACACGGGCTTTCTCGATCGCACCGGCGACGAGATTCACACCAGCATGCGCGCCGGGGCGATGGTCCCCAAGGGCGAGATGAAGGCGGCCCGCTGGATCGCCGCCTATGAGGCGCGGAATGTCCGGATCGGGCTCGATTGCGGGTTGGCCGGGCGCGCCCAGATCGGCAAGGGCATGTGGGCGGCGCCCGACCGCATGGCGGACATGCTCGCCCAGAAGATCGCGCATCCGAAGAGTGGTGCGACCACCGCCTGGGTGCCGAGCCCCACCGCGGCAACGCTGCACGCCACGCATTATCACCAGGTCGACGTCGCCGCCTGCCAGCGTGCGCTGCCGGCCGCGTTTCCGCCGCTGGCGGATCTGCTGACCGTGCCGCTGGCCGGTGGGCGCGATTGGGCCGACGAGGAGATCGAGCGCGAATTGGACAACAACGCCCAGGGGATCCTCGGCTATGTCGTCCGCTGGATCGACCAGGGCGTCGGCTGCTCCAAGGTGCCGGACATCCACGATGTCGGGCTGATGGAAGACCGCGCGACGCTGCGCATCTCCTCGCAGCATATCGCCAACTGGCTGCTGCACGGCGTCGCCACGCCGGCGCAGGTCGATGCGGCGTTGCAGCGCATGGCGGCGAAGGTGGATGCGCAGAATGCCGGCGATCCACTGTACCAGCCGATGGCAGGCCGGGAGCGCGAAAGCCTCGCCTATCAGGCGGCGCGGGCGCTGATCTTCGACGGCGTAGACCAGCCGAACGGCTATACCGAGCCGTTGTTGCACCGCTTTCGCGTCCGTACCAAGGCGCTAGAGCCTTGCGTTTGATCGCGCGCATTGCTTGGAGCGACGCATCGGGGGAGCAAAATCGGCAACAGGCCGTTACGGAGGGGGGCGGGCCGGAATAGAACGCGGCTCCCGGAGGAGGCGCGTGGTTAAAGGGGTTCGGGTTGTTTGGGTCGCCGCGATTGCAGGGGCGAGCTTTTTGCCCGCAATTGCCCATGCCCAGCTGAACGATCCGAAGCCGGGTCAGGGCGCGCCGCAACCGGCGCCGCCCGCCGCCGAGCCTGGGACCTCCGGGGACGCGAAGCAGGCTGCGCCGATCGTCCCGGACAAGGCGTTCGAGGAAGCGCTCCCCAAGCTCAGCGACGATATCAACGCGCCGCTGGAGCCGTTGAACGCGTTCGACAAGAAGGGCGCCGCAGCCGGTCAGGCGGCGCAGCCGAACAATCCCGCGGCTCCCGCGCCGATTCCGTCAACGCCCACCGCACCGTCGACCGGGGAGCAGGGCTTCGCGCCTGCGGGTCCCGAGGCAGCGGAGCTCACGGCGCCGCTGCCGCCGCTCGCCGACTTCAAGGTCCAGCCGGTCGGCGAGACGCCGGACGACAGCGAGAAGGCGCCGGCCATCCGCTATACCACCGAAGTGACCGGCCTGGACGGGCTGCGCCTCGATGGGCAGTTCCGGCAACTGTCGGCGCTCCAGCACGGCAAGGGCAAAGCCGCGAACGCCGCGATGGTCTCTGCCCGCGCGCGCGAGGACGAGAAGCTGGCGCTGCGGCTGATGAAGTCGCTCGGCTATTATGATGCGACCGCGGCATCGTCGATCACGCAGGATCCGCCGAACTCCGGCACGGTGAAGGCAAGCATCACCGCGTCGCCGGGCAAGCTCTATCGCCTGGGCGCGATCCGGATCGAGAGCGATCCCACCGCTCCGCCGGGCCTGCTCGATCGCGAGCTGAACCTCAACCCGGGCGACCCCATCCAGGCCGATCGCGTGCTGGCGGCCGAGGCGAACGTCTCCCTCCGGATGCCGCAGCAGGGTTACCCGTTCATCGAGCTCGGCCAGCGCGACATCGTGCTCGACGATGCCACGCACACCGGCGATTATACCCTGCCGGTCACACTGGGTCCGCGCGCCAGCTTCGGGCAGATCCAGACGGCGGGGACCCGCCAGGTGTTCACGCCCGAGCATATCAGCATCTTCCGCCGCTACCGCGACGGCGCGATCTACGACAGCCGCAAGGTCGATGATCTGCGCCAGGCGCTGATTGCGACGGGACTGTTTTCCACCGTCTCGGTCGAACCGCAGCGTACCGGCAAGCCGGGGCCCGACGGTACCGAGCAGGTCGACCTCCTCGTCCGCCAGGTTGCGGGCAAACCGCGGACGCTAGCAGGCGAACTCGGCTACAGCACGGGGCAGGGCATCAAGCTCCAGGCGAGCTGGGCGCACCGCAACCTGTTCCCGCCCGAAGGTGCGCTGACGGTCAGCAGCATTCTAGGTACGCAGGAGCAGGCGTTGACCACCACGTTCCGCCGCTCCAACGCCGGGCAGCGTGACCGGACGCTGCTCATCACGGCGGGGCTTAACCACAGCGACTATGATGCCTTCGAAGCGTTCACGTCGACGCTGTCGGTCCGCATCTCGCGCGATTCGACGCCGATCTGGCAGAAGCGCTGGACCTACTATTACGGCGCCGAGCTCGTCGGATCGAACGAGGACCGGTATAATTATGAGGCCGGCAAGCGCGATCGCGGCACTTGGCTGATCGCCGCCATCCCGGCGTTCCTCGGCTATGATACCTCGGACGACCTGCTCAATCCGACGCGCGGCTATCGCATCAAGGGCAATCTGAGCGCGGAGACGTCGGTCCGCGGGCAGGTGCGGCCGTATGCCCGGATGATGCTGGAGGTGGATGGCTATTACCCGATCACCAGCAGCATCGTGATTGCCGGACGCGCGCGTGTGGGCTCGATCAACGGCGTTTCGCGCGACGACCTGCCACCCTCTCGGCGCTATTATGGCGGCGGGGGCGGCTCGGTCCGCGGCTTCGGCTATCAGGAGCTTGGGCCGCGCTCGCCGGACGACAAGCCGGTGGGCGGCCGCGCGTTCAACGAGTTCGGTATCGAGGCGCGCTACCGCTTCGGTAATTACGGCATCGTCCCCTTCCTCGATGCGGGACAGGTCTATGAGGGCGTGACGCCCACCGGCCGCAACTTGCGCTTCGGCGCCGGCATCGGCGGCCGGCTCTACACCAATTTTGGGCCGCTCCGCATCGACGTGGCGACCCCGATCGCGCGCAAGAAGAACGAATCCAAGATCGCGCTCTACATCTCGATCGGACAGGCATTCTGATGGTGGACGACGTGCCTGAAACCGAGACCGTGACGGTAGTGCGCACCGGCAGGCCGCTGTGGGTGAAGATCGTGCAGTGGGTGGCGCTGGGGCTGGTGTCGCTCGCCGCGCTGGCGGGACTTGCCGTGCTCGGCCTCGACACCCAGCCGGGGCGGCGGTTGATCGCCGATCAGCTCGGCAAGCTGCAGCTGGAATCCGGGCTTGGGTTCCGCATCGGGCGCATCGAGGGCTCGATCTACGGCGCGATGGTCCTGCGCGACGTGCGGGTGAGCGACACCAAGGGCGTGTTCGCCACCGCGCAGGAGATCAAGATCGACTGGCGCCCGCTGTCCTACCTCAAGAACCGGATCGACATCCGCAACCTGGAGAGCCCGGAAATTCGCCTGGCGCGGCTTCCCGAGCTCAAGCCCTCGAGCGATCCCAACGCCCCTCTGCTACCCGATCTCAATATTGACATTGCCCGATTGAACGTCGCGCGGATCGACATCGCGCCTGCCGTCGACGGCCAGCGCCACATCGCGCGGCTGAGCGGCGCTGCGCATCTGTCCGACGGGCGGGCGCAGATCCTGGCCGATGCCGGGACGATCGCCGCGCGGGACGTTGCCGGCGGCGACCGGCTGTCGCTCAAGCTGGACGCGGTGCCGGCTGCCAATCGGTTGGACATCGACCTCCGTCTCGATGCGCCCAAGGGCGGGCTCGTTGCCGGTCTCGCCAAGCTGCAAGCGCCGCTCGTCGCCAGCGTGCAGGGAGCAGGGGACTGGAAGCATTGGCAGGGCAAGGGCCTCGCCACGCTGGGCGGCCGCAACCTCGCCGATCTCGGGGTGACGGCCGACAATGGCCGCTTCCAGATCCGCGGCATGACCCATCCTGGGCTCTACATGGCAGGCCCGGTGGCGCGGCTGACCGCGCCCGGCCTGCGCCTCGACACCGATTTCCGCTGGGCGGACCGCAAAGCCGACGGCGTGATCAAGCTCCAGTCCGATGCGCTCTCCGCGCAGGCGCAGGGCCTGGTCGACCTCGGCAACAACCAGTTCCACGGCGTGCATGTCGATGCGCTGCTGCTCAAGCCCGGCACGATCGCCCCGAAGCTGGTCGGCCGATCGGTGCGTGCCTCGCTGGCGCTGGAGGGCGCGTTCGCGACGCCGATGGTCGATTACAAGCTGTCCGCCGGCGCGATCGGCTTTGGCGAGACGGTGGTGGAGCAGCTCTACGCCGAGGGCCGCGCACGGGTGGACTCCGATCGCATCCTGGTGCCGGTGCGCGCCAGGGCGGCGCGCGTCTCTGGCCTCAACGCGGCGGCCGGCGGGCTGGTCACCAACGTGACGGTGAACGGCGATCTTGCCATCTCCGGCAGCCGGATCCTGTCGGACAATCTCCGGCTGAAATCGGACAAGATCGACGCCACCGCGATCGTTGCCGCCGACATGGCCAAGGGCCGCTACACCGGCGCGCTCAAGGGGCGGATCAACGACTATACCATCGCCGGCGTCGGCGTGGTCGATCTCAACACCGATGCCGAGCTGTACACCGCCCCCGGCGGCGGCTGGGGTATCCGCGGCAAGGTGGCAGGGCGCAGCCGCAAGCTGTTCAACGAAGGGGTGCGCAACTTCCTCGGCGGCAACACCGTCGTCTCGGCGCGCCTCAACCTCGATCCCAAGGGCGTTATCGGCATTGCCGACGTGCGGATGCGTGCGCCGCAGTTCCGCGTGCTGCGCGGGCAGGGGACCTATGACCCCGCCGGGCCGATCCGCCTGACCGCCGATGCGGTCTCCGATCAATATGGCCCGCTCAGCGCCCGCGTGACCGGCACGCTCAACGCACCGCAGCTGCTACTCCGCGCCGAAAAGCCGGGGCTGGGCGTCGGCCTCGCCAAGGTCGAGGCCAAGGTGGTCGGTCGCGGCGATGCCTATGCCGTCACCGCCACCGGCGAGAGCAACTATGGTCCGTTCAGCGCCGATGTCCTCGTGCGCACCGGCAAGGCGCTGGCCATCCAGGTCAATGCCGCCAAGTTCGCGGGCATGGACATTGCCGGCCAGCTCCAGGCGACGCCGGCGGGGCCGTTCGCCGGCCAGCTGACCTTCCGGGGCTCCGGCATCGACGGCGTCGCCACGCTGGCGGCAGAGGGCAAGTTCCAGCGTGCCGATGTTCGCGCGACGGCGGACAATGCCGCCATTCCCGGCGTATCCGAGCTGACCATCGGCCGGGCGGTCGCCAATGCCAGCATCGTCCTTGCGGATCAGCCGCAGGTCGTCGCCGACGTCCAGATCGCCAACCTCAAGCGCGGCGAGTTCCTGCTGCGCACGGCGCGCGCCAAGATCGACTATCGCGGCGGCAACGGCACGGTGCAGGCGGTGGCGAGCGGGTCTTCGGGCGTCGCCTTCGACGTGGCGCTCAATGGCCGGATGACGCCGGACCTCTGGACGGCGGCGCTGCAGGGCCAGGCAAGCGGGGTGAAGTTCCACACCTCCACGCCGGCCCGGGTCGCCGTCGAGAAGGGCGTCTATCGCCTGCTGCCGACGCAGATCGACTTCGACCAGGGCAGCGTCCGCCTCGCCGGGCGCTACGGCGACGGCACCGTGCTGCAGGCACGGCTCGACAAGCTCGACCTGGCGATCATCAACGCCTTCGTGCCCGATCTCGGCATCGGCGGCACCGCGACCGGCAGCCTGGATTTTGCCCAGACCTCGCCGGACGCGTTCCCCAGCGCCGATGCGCGGCTGGAGATCGACGACCTCACCCGCTCCAGCCTGGTGCGCGTTTCGGCGCCGGTGCACATCAGCATGGTCGGCAAGCTGCTGCCCGACGGCGGTGATCTTCGCGCGCTGATCCGCCAGGGGAGCACCACGATCGGCCGTGTGGTCACCACGCTGCGTCCGCTCGGCCCCGGCGCCGGCAGCTGGACCGAACGGCTGATGGCGGCCCCGCTTTCCGGTGGCATCCGCTACAACGGCCCGGCAGCCTTGCCCTTCGCCTTTGCCGGGCTGCCCAACCAGCAGCTGACCGGCCCGATCGGCATGGCGGCGGACTTTAGCGGCCGGGTCGATCGCCCGCAGCTCAACGGCGTGGTGCGGGCGGACAACCTCACCTATGACAATGAAGGCACCGGCACCCGGCTGACCAACCTGAAGATCGACGGCCAGTTCTCCAACGACGCCTTCGTCCTCAACCAGCTGAGCGCGCGTGCCGGCAATGGCAGCGTCAGCGCGAGCGGCCGGGTGGGCCTGTCGTCGGCGGACAATTTCCCGATGGCGATCACCGTGAAGTTCGACGACGCCCGGCTCGCTCGCAGCGAGGCGCTGGGGGCGACGGCGACCGGCACGCTGACGATCACCAAGAGCGCCGACGTCCAGAAGATCGAAGGCCAGATCAACATTCCGGAAGCGAACTACCAGATCATCCGCCAGGGTGCCGCGGAGATCCCGGAGCTGACCGGCGTGCGCCGCAAGGGCGATCTCGACCCGAACCAGCAGGCGCAGGCAAAGAAGCCGGCGCGTGCCTTCGGCAATTTCGACCTCGCCATTCGCGTTCGCGCACAAAATCGCCTGATGGTCAGCGGCATGGGCCTCGAATCCGAATGGCAGGCCAACATCACGATCGGCGGTACCACGCTCAACCCGCAGGTCCGCGGCACGATGGAAGTGGTGCGCGGCACCTACAGCTTCGCCAGCCGCCGGTTCGACCTGACCAAGGGCGTGATCAGCTTCCAGGGGGCGGAGCTGACCAACCCGACGATCGACATTTCGGCGAGCACCACGGCGGAGGGCGTGACCGCGATCCTCAACATCACCGGCACCGCGCAGAAGCCGCAGATCGCCTTCACCTCCAATCCCGCGCTGCCGCAGGACGAGGTGCTCTCGCGGCTGTTCTTCGGCACCAACGTGACCAATCTCTCCGCCACCGAGGCAATCCAGCTGGCCGCCGCGCTCAATTCGCTGCGGGCGACCGGTGGCGGGCTCAACCCGCTCGGTCAGCTCAAGTCCGCAACCGGCATCGATCGGCTGCGGGTGCTGGGCGCCGACGACACGACGGGGCGCGGCACCTCTCTGGCGGCGGGCAAGTACATCACGCGCAATATCTATATCGAGATCATCACCGATGCCCGCGGCTTTACCGCGACGCAGCTGGAAGTCTCGCTGTCGCGTGCGCTCAGTGTATTGTCGCAGACCAGTTCGTTCGGCGGCTCGGGTGCAACGCTCCGATACTCGCGGGATTATTGAGGTGGCGCGCCGGCAATAGTCGTGCAACCATGCCTCCAGGAGAGGCAGAACATGCGCGAACATTTCGACGTTCTCGTGGTCGGCGCAGGCTTGTCGGGGATCGGGGCAGGCTATCACCTGCAGACCGATTGTCCCGGCCGCACCTATGCTATCCTCGAAGGGCGCGAGCGGATGGGGGGCACCTGGGACCTGTTCCGCTACCCCGGCATCCGTTCGGATTCGGACATGCACACGCTGGGCTTCTCATTCCGTCCCTGGACCGAGGCAAAGGCGATCGCCGACGGCGATGCGATCCTGCGCTATCTGGAAGATACCGCGCGCGACTTCGGCATCGATCGGCACATTCGTTATCGCCACAAGGTGACGGCCGCCGCCTGGTCGAGCGACGAGGCGTTGTGGACGGTGACGGTGGAGACCGACGGCCGCACCCGCCAGTTCAGCTGCAGCTTCCTGTTCCTGTGCGCCGGCTATTACAACTACGCCCGTGGCTATCTGCCCGATTTCGCCGGGCGTGAGGCGTTTCAGGGCCGCATCGTACACCCGCAATTCTGGACGCCGGACATCGACTATGCGGGCAAGCGCGTCGTCGTGATCGGCAGCGGCGCCACCGCGGTGACGCTGGTGCCCGAACTCGCCAAGCAGGCCGCGCACGTCACCATGCTGCAGCGCTCGCCCACCTATATCGTCGCGCGCCCGTCGCAGGACGGGATCGCCAACTGGCTGCGGCGGCATCTGCCGGCGAAGAGCGCCTACAGCCTCACCCGCTGGAAGAACGTGCTGCTCACCCAATATTTCTACGCGCTCGCCCGCAAGCACCCTGCCAAGGCGAAGGAGCGGCTGGTCGAGATGGTCCGCTGCGAACTGGGGCCCGACTATGACGTCGGCACCCACTTCACCCCCAGCTACAATCCGTGGGACCAGCGACTGTGCCTGGTGCCCGACGCCGATCTGTTCGCCGCGATCCGCGAGGGCCGTGCCGAGGTGGTGACCGATCGGATCGATCGCTTCACCGCCCAGGGCCTGCGGCTGCAATCGGGGCGCGAACTGCCCGCCGATCTGGTGGTCGCGGCAACGGGGCTGGAGGTGCAGCTGATGGGCGGCGTGCCGGTGACGGTGGACGGTCGGGCTGTCGATTGGGCCGATCGGCTGGCCTACAAGGGCATGATGTTTTCGGGCGTGCCCAACTTCGCCATGGCGTTCGGCTATACCAACGCCAGCTGGACGCTGAAGGCCGACCTGACTGCCCGCTATGTCGCGCGACTGCTCAACGCGATGGCCAAGCGCGGCATGCGCCAGGTGACACCGCAGCCGAGCACGCCGGTGGAGGCACAGCCCTTCCTCGACTTCACCTCGGGCTATGTCCAGCGCGCGCTGGCGCTGCTGCCGCGCCAGGGGCATCGCAAGCCCTGGCGGGTGCACCAGAGCTACACGCGCGATCTGATGGCACTGAAGTTCGGCAGCATCGACGACGAGATGGTGTTCTCGAACCCGGAACCGGCGAAGCGGGCGGCGGCGTAGATCGGCGTTGGAGGGGCGCGAGCTTCCCAATTTGGATCGGTTGCGAATTACTTGGGCTGATGGAAGACCGCTTGCTTGCGATGCCGTTGGCCTACTCGATTATGCGACTACCGCCGGCGATGACGGCCGTGAGGTGAATGCCTTCGGCATCCGAGACACGGCGTTCTCGAACGGCGGCTAACCACCCATAATCCCCCGTCCATTGCACCAAGCTGCGCGCTACCCTGCGAGGTTCGACCTACCCGAGCAGCGCCCGCGCCGAAGCCACGCCGGTCTTGTACGCGCCGTGCACCGTCGAGAATTCACTGGTCGAGCACGCTTCGCCTGCGAAGCGGATGCGCGGATCGATCGGGGTTGCCAGCACCTGGCGGGCGGCAGCGCGGCCGGGGAGGGCGTGGCTGTAGCCGCCGCGGATATGGGTCTCGCGGCTCCAGGCAGAGCCCGCGAGCAGCCGCAGCCGCCGGCGCCACTGGCCGCCGAGCAGCGCGCACAGTTCCTCGATCGCGAAATCGGCGGCACCCTGCAGGCCCCGCTCGGCCATTTCGCGCGCGCCGTCGCCGCCGAACATCGCCTCGATCACCGGACGGCCGAACGGCCGCAGCGTGTAGGTGCCGGTGATCACGTTGCGCGGATCGCCGAGCAGATGCGCGTTGGCGTCGAGTTCGTCCTCGCCATGGTCGATCGCCAGGAACAGCTTGTCGGCCATTCCCAGCGGCAGCGCGGCGGCGGCGTGCAGCACCGCGTCATGGCCGCCGATCGCGATTGCACCGCGCGCCAGCACATCGGTGGAGACGGTGACGATCACCTGCGCGGCGGTGAGCGTGCCGCGCGGCGTTTCGATCTTCAGCGATGTGCCGGACCGATCGATCGCCGTTACCGGCGTTGCCAGGGCGGTCCGCAGTCCGTACGCCTGGGCTGCGACCAGCGCGCCATAGCCCGCGGGCACACGCCAATCGGTTTCGGTCGCGGCGTCCTCATAGGCGAGGTAGTCGGCAATCGAGAGCTTGGCGGTATCGGTCCCGTTGACGAAGCCGCTGACCGTATCGATCCATACGCTCCAGGGGCTGCCCGCCACCAGCGCCGCCCCGGCCCGGTCGCCTGGGGGCGGATCGTCGCGCAGCCGCGTTTCGAACGCTTCGAATGCTGCCGCGGCGGCGCGCTGCTCGCTCTTGGCGAAGCCGAGGCCGCGCCATTGCTCGCGCCAGCGCGGCAGCGTTTGGTCGAGCGCGAAGCCGTGCAGGGCGGCGATTTTCACCCAGGGATTTTGCTCGGCCGAATGGAGCCATCCGGCCCCCAGATCGAGCGCCATGCCGTCGACATGCTCGGTCCGCGCCCGCCCGCCCAGCCGTGTATCGGCCTCGACCAGCAGCACCGCCTTGCCCGCATCGGCCAGCGTTCGCGCGGCGCCGATGCCCGCTGCGCCGCCGCCGATTACGATCACGTCGAGGTTCTGCATGGGCATCGAACGCCCGATCAGGCCGGTCGGCTGCGTAGCAGCGCCGAACGCAGACACTCGCATACGAGTTGGTCGCGTTGATTGTGCATCTGGTGCCGCCAGGTGACGATGCCCTGGCCGGGGCGCGATTTGCTGACACGCAGTTCCACGACTTCCGAGCTGGCGCGCAGCGTATCGCCCAGGAACACTGGCGCCGGCATGGTCAGCTTGTCATAACCGAGATTGGCGACCAGCGAGCCCGCGGTGGTGTCCGCCACGCTGATGCCGATCATCAGGCTGAACGTGTAGGTGCCGTTGACGAGGATCTGGCCGAATTCTGAGGCGCGGGCCGCCTCGGCGTCCAAATGCAGCGGCTGGGTATTGTGGGTGAGCGTGGTGAACAGGAGATTGTCGGTCTCCGTCACCGTGCGTCGCAGGGCATGCTCGATACGATCGCCGAGCTGCCATTCGTCGAAGAAACGCGCCATCTATCCCAGGTCCTGATCCAGTTTCAGCTTGAAGCCGAAATGGCTCTTGGTCCAGCCGAGCTTTTCGTAGAAGCGGTGCGCATCGAGCCGGTCCCGCATCGACATCAGCTGGACCAGGCGGCAGCCCCGGCCGCGGCATTGTTCCACCGCCCATTCTATCATGTCGCCGCCAAGTCCTTGGCCGCGCAGGCTGGAGGCGATCCGTACCGCCTCGATCTGGCCCCGCCGTGCACCGTGAAAAGCGATGCCGGGCAGGAAGCTCAGCTGCATCGTGCCGACCACCACACCGTCCCGTTCTGCGACAATCAGGCGCTGATTGGGATCGGAATCCAGATCCACAAAGGCCATTTCGTAGCGCGGATCGAGCGGCAGCGAAGCATCCTCGCGGCCCCGGCTGAGGTCGTCATCGTCCAGCAGTGCGACGATGGCGGGCAGATCGGCGAGGGTTGCGTCGCGGAAGATCATGCCGCCTTCTCCACGCGGACGAGCAGGCTGCCCTCGGTCACCTGGCCGCCGGCAGTGACCGGCAGCTCGGCGACGGTGCCGTCGAACGGGGCGGTGAGCGCATGCTCCATCTTCATTGCTTCCAGCGTGACGAGCCGCTGGCCCTTGGTGACCTGCGCGCCGGGGGCGACGTCCACCGCGGTGATTCGCCCGGGCATCGGAGCGAGCAGGGCGCCGTCACCGGCCGCGGTGCCGCTCGTCGGACCGACGCGTGCCGGGGATGCGAGGAACGACAGGCCGTCATCGTTTACCGCCACCCCGTCGGTCACCGGCTCGGCAATGACCGTGGCCGTCCGCCAACTGGCGGGCAGTTCGGTAACATGGACCTTCCCGTCGACGGCCACGGCGACACGGCGGTTCTGAGCGGCATTCACGCGAAGCCCCAGGGCGCCGCGCCACGGATTGGGTTGCGGTGCTCCCAGCAAATCGTCGTCGCAGCCGTGCAGCATGGTGGGTTCGCCCCGATATTCCTGGACAATCAGTGCGGCGGCGGCCTGCTTGATCATGTCGTCGGTCGGCTCGGCCGGGGGCAGCAGCACGTCGCCTTTCTCGGCGATGAAGCCGGTATTGATGTGCGCTGCTCGGAAGTCCGCGTCATCCAGCGCCCGCCAGAGAAACGGGGCGTTGGTCTTGACGGGAAAGATGTCGGTCGCGGCGCAAGCCTGGGCGAGCGCCTCGCAAGCTTCGACACGGCTTTCCGCATGCACCACGATCTTGGCGATCATCGGATCGTAGAAGCCGGTGATCTCTGCGCCTTCGTACACGCCGGTTTCATAGCGCACCTCTGGCGACGGGCGGAAGATCTCGAGCCGGCCCACGCTCGGCAGGAACCCCTTGGCTGGATCCTCGGCGTACAGCCGCGCTTCCATCGCCCAGCCGTTGATCGACAACTCCTCCTGCCGCTTGGGCAGCGGCTCGCCACTGGCGACGCGGAGCTGCCACTCCACGAGGTCGACGCCGGTGATCTCCTCGGTCACCGGATGCTCGACCTGGAGCCGCGTGTTCATCTCCATGAACCAGATCCGGTCGGCACGCAGGCCCTCGCCGGCGTCGGCGATGAACTCGATCGTGCCGGCGCCGACATAGTCGACTGCCTTTGCGGCCCGCACCGCCGCCGCGCAGATCGCCTCGCGCGTCTCGGCATCCATGCCGGGGGCGGGGGCTTCCTCGATCACCTTCTGGTGGCGGCGCTGGAGCGAGCAGTCGCGTTCGAAAAGGTGGACGACATTGCCATGGCCGTCGCCGAACACCTGCACCTCGATGTGCCGGGGCGAGAGGATGTACTTCTCGAGCAGCACCCGGTCGTCGCCGAAGGAGGAGGCGGCCTCGCGCTTGCAGCTGGCGAGCGCGTCGGCGAACTCCGCGGCGCTTTCCACCCGCCGCATCCCCTTGCCGCCGCCGCCCGCCACCGCCTTGATCAGCACCGGATAGCCGATCGCGTCCGCCTCGGCCTGGAGCCGCTCGGGGCGCTGGTCCTCGCCGAGATAACCGGGCGTGACCGGTACCCCCGCCGCGATCATCCGCGCCTTGGCGGCGTCCTTGAGGCCCATTGCACGGATGCTGTCGGGCTTCGGCCCGACCCAGACCAGCCCGGCGGCGAGCACCGCCTCGGCGAACTCGGCGTTCTCGGACAGGAAGCCATAGCCGGGGTGGATGGCCTCGGCGCCGGTTGCCTTGGCCGCAGCGATGATCCTCTCGCCCACCAGATAGCTCTCGCGCGCCGGGGACGGGCCGATATGCACTGCTTCATCGGCCTGGCGGACGTGGAGCGCGTTGGCGTCGGCGTCCGAATAGACCGCTACGGTCCGGATGCCCATCGCGCGGGCGGTGCGGAGGATGCGGCAGGCGATTTCGCCGCGATTGGCGATGAGCAGGGACTGGATCACGGGTGGCGCTCCGGAAAGCCGTGGCGGGTGTGGAGCGCGGCGAGCACGCTCTCGATGTCGTTGGCGAAGCCGCCCTCGGCAAAGGCGAGCGCGGGGAGGTTCTGGTTTTCCTCGCCCAACCGCGCCACCACCGCCGCGCGGGGGCGGGACCAGGGAACGCGGACCACGTCGATGGCCGCGGCGCGCGCCGGGAAGGCGGCGAGCAGGCCCTCGACCGTGATGCAGTCCTTGCAGTAGAAGCGGCGCGTGCCGCCAAAAGCGGGATCGGCCCAATCGGTGTCGAGGACGAACAGCGTGTCGCGGCTCATTCGGCGCATCCCGTGGTGCGAGAGGTCCAGGCGAGGCTGGCGATCTTCCAGGCGCCGTTCTCGCGCACCAGGCTGAAATGATCGGTTCCGCAGTGATGCACCTTGCCGTTCAGCCGGAACACGTACGGCGCCCACACCATCGCGAGGTCGCCGTCGATCTCGACCGCGGGGCTGGAGATGCGCTCGTCGAACGTCTCCGGGCCGGGCTGGAAGCGGGCGAGCAGTTCGGCGTTGGTCAGGGTGCGCACGGTGCTGGGGCCACCGGCGGCTTCGGTGACGATCGTTGCGCTCGCGCTCGGGCGGAGGACGGCACCGATCGCCGCGGCATCACGGGTGTTGATCCCGCCCAGCAGCTTGTCGACGGTCGCCAGCACCGCGCGCTCGTCGCTGCCGTCGGGCGGGGCGAGCGGGTTGGCGGGCGGGAGCTTGGCCGGCGAGGGCATGCTGCGCGGCGGGTTGGCAGCGGGCGGCGGCAGGCCGGCGGTCTGCGGGGCCAGGGTTAGGGCGAAGAGGGTCAGGAACATGTGGTTCAACCTCTAGTCAAGTCCTCCCCCAGCTTGCTGGGGGGAGGGGGACCATGCGAAGCATGGTGGAGGGGCGCGCGAAGCGCGAAAGGGGGAGGCGATGCTCAAGGGCAACGGTAGATCGTATCGCCGAGCGAAGCGCTTGCGCCGGGAAATGACGCTGCCCGAGGTGCTGCTGTGGCAAACATTGCGCGGGCGCGGCGGGGAGAAATGGCGCAAGCAGCATCCGGCCGGGCCGTATATACTTGACTTCTACTGCGATGCGGTGCGGCTGTGCGTCGAGATTGACGGCGAGATGCATGCGCACGGCACTGCGCCTGCCGCGGATGCGCGACGGGATGCGTGGCTCGCCGCCGAGGGCGTGGCGACGCTGCGGATACCGGCGGTGGAGGTGCTGAACAACTTCGACGGCCTCGTCATGTGGATCGGCGAGGTCGTGGCCGAACGGCGCAGGGATATCCGCGGGGGCTAGGGCGCGGCGCAAGGCTTCCGCCGCCTGCGGCGCCGGCCCCTCCACCAACGGCCTGCGGCCGGCGGTCCCCCTCCCCCAGCGGGGCTGGGGGAGGATCTTGGGATGCGCTTCTCCGATCACATCCGGAACACGCCGAACTGCGGCCGCGCCGGGATCGGCGCATTGAGCGTCGCCGCCAGCGCGAGGCCGAGCACGTCGCGGGTCTGCGCCGGATCGATGATGCCGTCGTCCCACAGCCGCGCGGTGGCGTGCCAGGGATTGCCCTCGTCCTCATATTTCTGGCGGATCGGCGCCTTGAAGGCCTCGGCTTCCTCCGGCGACCAGCCCGCGGCGTCGCGGTGGACCGTCGCCAGCACGCTCGCCGCCTGCTCGCCGCCCATCACGCTGATCCGGCTGTTCGGCCAGCTGAACAGGAAGCGGGGGCTATAGGCCCGTCCGCACATGCCGTAATTGCCCGCGCCGAAGCTGCCGCCGATCAGGATGGTGAGCTTGGGGACAGTCGCCGTCGCCACCGCCGTCACCAGCTTTGCGCCATGTTTCGCAATGCCTTCTGCCTCGTATTTGCCGCCGACCATGAAGCCGGAGATGTTCTGGAGGAAGAGCAGGGGAATGCGGCGCTGGCAGGCGAGCTCGATGAAATGCGCGCCCTTTTGCGCGCTCTCCGAGAACAGCACGCCGTTATTGGCGAGGATCGCCACCGGCATGCCCCAGATATGCGCGAAGCCGCACACCAGCGAGCTGCCATAGAGCGCCTTGAATTCGTGGAATTCCGAGGCGTCGACCAGCCGCGCGATCACCTCGTGCACGTCATAGGGCGCGCGGACGTCGGCGGGGAGGATGCCGTAGAGCTCCTCCGGCGCATATTTGGGCGGGCGCGGGTCCTTCAGCGCGGCATCGGGCACGCGATCGGCCGGCAGGTGGCTGACGATGTCGCGGACGATGGTCAGCGCGTGCTCGTCATTTTCCGCCAGATGATCGACCACGCCCGAGCGGCGGGCATGGAGGTCGCCGCCGCCGAGGTCCTCGGCGCTGATCTCCTCGCCCGTGGCCGCCTTCACCAGCGGCGGCCCGGCGAGGAAGATCGTGCCCTGGTTGCGGACGATCACGCTCTCGTCGGACATGGCCGGCACATAGGCGCCGCCCGCGGTGCAACTGCCCATCACGCAGGCGATCTGCGGGATGCCCTGCGCGCTCATATTCGCCTGGTTGAAGAAGATCCGGCCGAAATGGTCCTTGTCCGGGAACACCTCGGCCTGATGCGGCAGGTTGGCGCCGCCGCTGTCGACCAGATAGATGCAGGGCAGGTGATTGGCCTCGGCGATCTCCTGCGCGCGGAGATGCTTCTTCACCGTCATCGGATAATAGGTGCCGCCCTTCACGGTGGCGTCGTTGCAGACGATCATCACCATGCGGCCCGAGACGCGGCCGATGCCGGCGATCACGCCCGCGCCGGGGACTTCGCCGTCATAGAGGTCGCAGGCCGCGAGCTGGCCGATCTCGAGGAAGGGGCTGCCCGGATCGAGCAGCCGCTCGACCCGCTCGCGGGGGAGGAGCTTGCCGCGGGCGACATGCTTGGCACGGGCGGACTCGCTGCCGCCGAGCGCGGCCTGCGCGACATCGGCGCGGAGTTTCTCGGCCAGCGCGCGGTGATGCGCGGCCTGGGTGCGGAACTGGTCGCTGTCGGGGTTGACGGCGGTGGGGAGGATGGGGGCGGTCATATTTACTAGCTCCTCCCATTTAGGGGAGGGGTTGGGGTGGAGAATGATCTGGGAGCGAGTCCAGCACTGGGGGAGCAGTGCCCCACCTCAACCCCTCCCCTGAAGGGGAGGGGCTTAAGAAGTGCAGCCCAGCTCACGCCGCAGCCCCCAGCAGTTCGCGGCCGATCAGCATGCGCCGGATCTCGTTGGTCCCCGCGCCGATGTCGAGCAGCTTGGCGTCGCGCAGGAATCGCTCGACCGGCCAGTCCTTGGTATAGCCGGCGCCGCCCAGCGCCTGCACCGCCTCGCCGGCGACGCGGAAGGCGTTCTCGCTGGCCAGCAGGATCGCGCCGGCCGCATCGAAGCGCGTCGTCTTGCCCGCATCGCAGCTGCGGGCCACGGCATAGACATAGGCCCGCGCCGAGTTGAGCGCGACATACATGTCGGCGATCTTGGCCTGCATCAGCTGGAAGCTGCCGATCGCCTGGCCGAACTGCTTGCGCTCGCGCAAATATGGCAGGACCACGTCGAGACAGGCCTGCATGATGCCGAGTTGGATGCCCGCCAGCACCGCGCGCTCATAGTCGAGCCCGCTCATCAGCACGCCGACGCCGCCATTGAGCGGGCCCATCACGTTCTCCTCGGGTACCTCGCAGTCGGTGAATACCAGCTCCGCCGTGGGCGAGCCGCGCATGCCCATCTTGTCGATCTTCTGGCCGATCGCGAAGCCCGGCATGTCTTTCTCGATCAGGAAGGTCGTGATGCCGCGCGAGCCTTCGCCGGTCTTGGCGTAGACCACCAGCGTGTCGGCATGAGGAGCGTTGGTGATCCAGAACTTGGTGCCGTTGAGCACATAGCCGCCCTGGACCTTCTCGGCCTTGAGCTTCATCGAGACGACGTCGGAGCCCGCGCCGGCCTCGGACATGGCCAGGCTGCCGACATGCTCGCCCGAGATCAGCTTCGGGAGGTACTTGGCCTTCTGTTCTTCATTGCCCCAGCGGGCGATCTGGTTGACGCAAAGGTTCGAATGCGCGCCGTAGCTGAGGCCGATCGAGGCCGAGGCGCGGGCGACTTCCTCGCAAGCGATGACATGTTCGAGATAGCCGAGGCCGAGGCCGCCATCGGCCTCCGGCACGGTGATGCCGTGCAGGCCGAGCTCGCCCATCGCTGCCCAGAGTTCATCGCGCGGGAACCAGTCCTCGGCGTCGATCCGCGCGGCGAGCGGGGCGATGCGCTCGCGGGCGAAGCGCGCGGTGGTGTCGCGGATCATGTCGGCGGAATCGCCGAGGGCGAAGTCGAAGTCCGGGGTCATGCTTGTTCCTCTCCAACGGTCACGATCATGCCGTCGATTGTTGTTACGGGCCATGGAAGCAGTCGCGCGCCGACGCAAGGGCCGCCGACGCACCGGCCCTCCTCCACGGTGTAGAGCGCGCCGTGCCAGCTGCACTGGATATGGGTGGTATCGGGGGTGAGATAGGCATCGAGCGCCTGGCTGAGCGGCACCGGCATGTGCGCGCAGCGATCAACATAACCGAAGACCCGGGTGCCGCGGCGCACGACGAAGCCGTGGAAGCGGCCGGCGCGCATCTCCAGCACGAAGTTGCGGGCGGTGCCGTCGGGGATCAGGTCGAGCGGGCCGAGTTTCACGCCGGCGGGGGTGGTGGTGAGGCGGTCCATTTAGATCCTACCGAGGACGCGGAGCGCGGCCACCTGCGAAACACGCCGTTCGTCATCCCCGCGAAGGCGGGGATCCATTGGCGCTGCATTGTCGGCTCTTTCCCCCAGCGTCGAGGGCAATGGATTCCCGCCTTCGCGGGAATGACGATGTTTTGTGAAGGCGTGTCCCTTCCTTTGATGCCAATGGAGCTGCCATGCGGCACCGGCACGCTTCACGGCAGCTGGGCCTTGGGGAAGCCTTCCCACACCGCGTCATAGTCGGGTTGGGCATGGGCGAGCGCGTGGTCGGTCGGGCGGTAGGGCCAGCAGGTCTCGACCATGAACGCCATGGTGCCCTCGATCTTGTGCGGGTTGAGCGCGGCGTTGGACGCGCCGCGCCAGCTGGCGACGTCGGGGCCGTGGCCGGCCATCAGATTGTGCAGCGACAGGCCGCCGGGGGCGAAGCCCTCGGCCTTGGCGTCGTACGCGCCGTGGATCAGCCCCATCGCCTCGCTCATCACGTTGCGGTGGAACCAGGGCGGGCGGAACGTGTCCTCGGCGACCATCCAGCGCGGCGGGAAGATCACGAAGTCCGCGTTCGCGCGACCCGCGACGGTGCTGGGCGACGTGAGCACAGTGAAGATCGAGGGGTCCGGATGGTCGAAGCTCACCGTGTTGATCGTGTTGAACCGGGCGAGATCGTAGCGATAGGGGGCGAGGTTGCCGTGCCACGCCACCACATCGAGCGGGCTGTGGGGCGGCGCAGTTATCCACAGACTTGCCAACGACTTCTGCACAAGCTCGAACGGCTCGTCGCGGTCCTCGAACCAGGCGGCGGGCGTCTCGAAGTCGCGCGGGTTGGCGAGGCCGTTGGCGCCGATCGGCCCGAGATCGGGCAGGCGGAACGGCGCGCCGTAATTCTCGGCGACATAGCCGGCAGCGGCGCCCTCGGGCAGCAGCACGCGGAAGCGTACGCCGCGTGGGATCACTGCGATCTGGCCGGGCGCGATGTCGATGCGGCCGAGTTCGGTCAGCAGCGTGAGCGCGCCGGCCTGGGGGATGAAGAGCAGTTCGCCGTCGGCGTCGACGAAGGCGCGATTGTCCATGTCGCGATTGGCGGCGTAGCGGTGGACGACCACGCCTTCCAGGTCGGCGGGGTCGCGGGTGGCGAGCATCGTCTCCATGCTGTCGATCCAGTCGACGGGCGCGGCGGGGGCGGGCATCGGGTTCCAGCGCAGGCGATTGGGGGCGAGCGGCTTCACCGGCGTTTGCGGCGAGAAGCGCGGCGCGCCGGCATAGGGGCGGTAGGGCGGATGCTCGGCGCTGGGGCGCAGGCGATAGAGCCAGCTGCGGCGGTTCTCCGCGCGCGGCGCGGTGAAGGCGGTGCCGGAGAGCTGCTCGGCATAGAGGCCATAGGGCGGCCGCTGCGGGCTGTTGCGGCCGATCGGCAGCGCGCCGGGCACGGCCTCGGTCGAGACATGGTTGCCGAAGCCGGGGAAATACTGGGTCATCCTGCTCCTTCTCCTCCGACGGCTAGCGCCTCTCGGGGTATTTCGGCCCATTTTCGTCATGCCCGCGAAGGCGGGAATCCATTTGCCAGGACGCTCGGGGCAGAAACCGCGCCACCTGCGCCAATGGATCCCCGCCTTCGCGGGGATGACGGTGGGTGTGGGACTGCGGTTGGCCGGTCCCAAAGGGGAGGGAATGGGGCCGGGGTATGCCATCGTTCCTGCGGCGGCACCCCCGGCTCTCTCCCTCTCCGAACTTGTCAGGCGTCGACCTTGATCACGCCGCGGCGGATCTGGTCGAGCTCGATGCTCTCGAACAGCGCCTGGAAATTGCCGTTGCCGAAGCCTTCGTTGCCCTTGCGCTGGATGATCTCGAAGAAGATCGGCCCGAACATCGTCTCGGTGAAGATCTGGAGCAGGATGCCCTCGCCCGTCTCCACCGAACCGTCGATCAGAATGCGGTTCTTGCGCAGCCGCTCCAGGTCCTCGCCGTGGCCGGGGACGCGCTTGTCGACCAGCTCGTAATAGGTCTCGATCGTGTCCTGCAGCCGCACACCGCGGGCGCGCAGGCGCTCGACCGTGTCGTAGATGTCGTCGGTGGTCAGCGCGAGGTGCTGGATGCCTTCGCCGTTATACTCGCGGAGGAATTCCTCGATCTGGCTGTTGTCGTCCTGGCTCTCGTTGAGCGGGATGCGGATCGCCTTGTCCGGCGCGATCATCGCCTGGCTGAACAGGCCGGTCGCCTTGCCCTTGATGTCGAAATACTTCTGCTCCTCGAAGCCGAAGAGCGTGCGGTAGAATTCGCTCCACACCCGCATCTGGCCGCGGCGGACATTGTGGGTGAGGTGGTCGAGCAGGTCGAGCCCGACGCTGTTCGCGGCCTCGGCTTCGCGCCAGCCCGGGAATTCGGCCCAGTCCGCGTAGAGGTCGGTCTCGTCCTGGATGAAATAGAGATAGGAGCCGCCGATGCCCTGGATGACGGTATCGTCCTCGTCCGTCGGCTTGGCGCCGTGCGCGAGCGCCCATTCCATCGCCTTTTTGGGATCCGACACCCGAAAGGCCATCGCGCTGGCCGAGGGGCCGTGCTCGCCGCGGAAGGCGGCGACGCGGCCGGCATCGTCGCGGTTGAGCATCAGGTTGATGCGGCCCTGCTTGTAGCGCGTGATGTTCTTGCGCGGATGGCGGTGGCTGGCAACGAAGCCCAGCTGCTCGAACTGACGCGCCATCGCGTCCGGATCGGGCGAGGTGAACTCGACGAACTCGAAGCCGTTGAGGCCGAGCGGATTGGCGGTATCGGTCATGGAAGACCTGATACCGCATAATCCGATTTAGTGTCAAATGTTACCAGTTCGCTACAGGCCCTCGCCGCCGACCCAGTGCGCGTTGGACAGGCGGCGCGCGACCGCCCAAGTCTGGGTGCGGATGTCGGGCACCGCGACGATCTCCCAGAAGGCGCCGCGGGTCATGGGCCCAAGCGCGTAGAGGTTGGCGTTGGCGCGGCCATCGGCGGCGATGGTCTGGCCCTGATTGTCGACATCGATGCCGATATGCGCGGCGTCCGGGCGGATCAGCCCCCGTTCGGCGAGGCGCTGTAGCAACGGTTCGCGGGTGCGGTTGAGGTCGCCGAGCGGGCCGGTGCAGTTGACGATGCGCTGGGCGAGGATCGTCCGGGGCGCATCCTGCCCGCGCGGCCGCAGGGTGACAGCAATGCCATCCGGGCCTTCCTCGAAGCCGAGCGTCTTGGCGGCGAGCACTTCCAGCTGGCCGCGGTCGATCAGCGCCTGCAGGCGGGCATGGACCTCAGGGGCAAGCCGGTGGCGATGCACGTCCCACCAGGGGCGCAGATGGCGCAGGAACCGGGCGCGTTCGGCCGCGCTGGCATTGGCCCACATCGGCTGGGTGAACGGGCGCAGCTCGTCCACGGCATTGCGCCAGCCGACCTGCTCGGCGCGGTCCCGGACGGCGCGAAGCAAGGCCGATGCACGGGTGCGTGGGCGCTCGGCGATCTTCTGCCAATCCTGGCCCGGACCATGGGGGCGGGGCAGCAATCCGCGCCGCGATACCGCGACGATCTTGCCCGTGAAGCCGCGCGCCTCGAGCAGCAGCGCGACGTCGACCATGGTGAGTCCGGTGCCGATCACCAGCACGGTGTCCTGGTCCGACAGGTCTTCGGGCACGCTGGGGTCCCAGGGGTCGCCCTTGTAGCGTGCTGCCGAGAGCCGCGCCGGATCGAGGCCCGGCGGGTCGTGCGGCGGCAAATTGCCCACCGCAAGCACGGCGGCATCCGCGCGCAGCGTGCCGTCCGAAAGCTGGAGCGTCGCGCCCTGGGCGTCGAACGTCACGTCCTCCACCTCGGCATGGACGAGCCGAAGGCGCTCGGGGTGCTCGGCGAGCGCCTGTGCCAGCATCTCGCGCAGATAGTCGCCATACACCCGGCGCGGCACGAAGCTGGTCGCGGCATTCTCGACGCCGCGCGCCTCCAGCCAGCGGACCAGATGCCCGGGATCGTCCGGAAAGGCGCTCATGTTCGCGGCGCGGACGTTGAGCAGGTGCGAGGGGTGCGCTGCGCCATAGGCGAGGCCGGTGCCGGCCACCGGCGCGCGTTCGATCAGCGTCGCGCGGGGCCCTTCGTGGCGGATCAGGTTGATCGCCTGGAGCGTGCCGGAAAAGCCCGCGCCGATGATGGCGACGTGTTCGATCATAGGTGCGGCTCCCCCGATGCCGGCGTCAGATTTCGTAGTCGAGCTGCCACTCGGGCTGCTGGAAGGCAGGCTTCTGCTCGGCGAAGGCGGGCTGGCGCGCCATCATCTGGGCGTAGAGCCGCTTCACCGAATCGCTCGCCGTCCGCACGAACAGGAAGGGCAGCACCGCATGGATGATGCAGGCTGCGCCGCCCGCCATCATCGTGACGCCGAACCGCGCCGCCGTGGCGGCATGCTCCCCATAGCTTTCGCCGACACTGCGGGGATGGGCGAGGAAAAGCCGAGTGATCATGTGGGAAATGTACGCGGGATCGGGGCGAGGGGGAAGGGCGCTCGTCCCAAATCCTTCTCCTCTTGCGGGAGAGAGGGCGCGGCTCATGTCCCCCTCCCGCAAGCGGGAGGGGGAGTACGGGTTCACAGCTTGGCGATCGTCTCGGCAAGCGCGGTCACGTCGACATCGCTGCCCTCGCTCTTCACCGTTTCGGCGAGGTGCGCGCGGACCAGATCGAGCAGCGGCAGTTTGGCGCCCACCGCCTCGGCGGCTTCCCCGGCCAGACGCATGTCCTTCAGCCCCAAGGGCGCGGCGAAACCTGCAGGACGGTGGCGGCGCTCGGCGATCGGCGGGCCATAGACCTTGTGGATCGCGCCATCGAAGATCGTGCCGGAAAATACCTCCAGCATCTGCGCGCGCGACACGCCGCCCTTCTCGCCCAGCGACATCGCCTCGCCATAGGCTTCGACGGTGGCCATGATCATGAAGTTGCCGGCGAGCTTCACCAGGTTCGCAGCCGAGGGCGTGTCGCCCATCGGGAAGGTGACGCGGCCCAGCGCGTCGAGGATCGGCGCGGCAGCCGCCATCGCCTCGGGCGCACCGGCGGCGACGATCGCGAGCTTGCCTTGGGCTGCGACCGGCGGCCGGCCGAACACGGGGGCGGAGACGAAGTGGTGGCCGGCCTCGGCGTGGCGGGCGGCGAGCTGGTCGGTGGTGGCGACGGCGACGGTGCTGTGCGAAAGGTGCAGCGCGCCGGGCGCCATGCCGGCGATCAGGCCGTCCTCGCCGTCGAGGATCGCGGCGAGGGCCGCATCGTCCGCCACCATGGTCAGCACCGCCTGTGCGCCGTCGGTGGCTTCGCGAGGGGTGCGGGCAAGGCGGGCGCCCCGCTCGGTCAGCGCTGCGGCCTTTTCCGGCGAGCGGTTCCACATGGTGAGGCTGTGGCCGGCATCGAGCAGCGCACCCGCCATGCCGATGCCCATCTGCCCGAGGCCGAGAAATGCGAGGTCCATGCGTGTCTCCCAGGTTGCGTCGCAGCATGTGGGGGCTCGGCCCCGGAACCCAAGGGGTTAGCCGCCGATCAGCACCGCCGCGTCGATCAGCGCCCGCGGCACGGACACGCCTGGGCTCGTGCCGATATAGCGCGGCACCCAGTCCGGGCCGAACTTGGCCTTGAATGCGCGCAGCCCCGAAAAGCCGTAGAGCCGCTCGCCATGGCCATAGACCGCTGCCCCCAGCCGCGACCAGATCGGCGCCAGCGGCCCCGGCTTGAGACCGGACAGCGGCGCCAGGCCGAGATTGAACCGCTCGAAGCCCTGCGCGGCGCCATATTGCAGCAGCCGCACGAACAGCAGGTCCATCGCGCCATAGGGCGTGTCCGGCAGATGGCGCATCAGGTCGACCGATATCTCCTCGCGGTTGGGCGTCTCCCAGATGTTGGCGAAGGCGACGATTTCTCCTTCCAGCCGCAGCACGGCGCAGTCGAAATGGGCGAGATAGTCGGGATCGAAGCGGCCGAGGCTGAAGCGCTTCTCCGCGCCGTGCTTGCGGGCCAGCCAGGCGTCGGACACGCGCTGTAGGTCGGGGAGCAACGCGGGGACCTGCGCGGCGGGGATTACCTCGAACACCAGCCCCTCGCTGGTGGCGCGCTTCACCGAATAGCGCAGCGACTTGAACTGCCCGCCCTTCAGGTCATAGCCCTGGCGGAGGTCGACCACCGCCTCGTCGCCATATTTGAGCGGCTGCAGGCCCAGTTCGACGACCAGCGGCAGCATCGCGGCGCTCACCTGGAACAGGCAGAGCCGCCCGCGCGCGGCATCGCAGCGGCGGCGGATCTCCCAGATCAGCTCGGACCAGGCGGCCTCGGGCCCGACGGGATCGCCCATCACCACCCAGGTGCGGCCCTGCACCCGGTACATCAGGAAGGCGTCGCCCGAGGTCGAGACGAGGAAATCCTTGTCGCCGGCATAAGCGAGCATCGCGTCGGCGCGCGGCGAGACGGCGATGGCGCGCGCCGCCACCTCCGGGTCCAGTGCCTGGTGCTCGCGGATGCGCGGGCTGGCCGACATCAGCCGCCAGAAGGCCCAGCCGACCAGCAGCATCGTCGCGCCCAAGGTGGCGCGCAGGAAGCGGGGGGCGTTGCCGCGCCAGGCGAAGTCCCACCACAGGGCATCGCTATAGGGCACGCGCTTATAGGCGAAGAAGCCGGCCCAGGCACTCAGCAGGAGCGCGATCAGCGCCGCCGCCCACCACCAGCGGGCGACCGGTGCCGATCCGATCCCGGCGCTGCGGTAAAAGCCCGGCCGGGCATATTGGAGCAGGCCGGCGACGACGAGCAGCACCGTCGCTTCCTCATAGTCGATGCCCTTGGCCAGGGAGAATATCGCGCCCGCCAGCAGCAGCAGCCGGGCGGCATGAAAACCGCTCTTCAGGCGTGCCTGCACGGCCGGCGCGATCAGCAGCAGCGCGGTGCCGACGAGGCTGGCGGCGAAATGGGAACCCTCCACGAACGGCAGCGGCAGGATGCCGCGCAACGGATGCATCCGGCCGTGCGCAGGCGGCAGCGCGCCAGAGATAAGCAGCACCAATCCGCCCGCGAACACCAGCAGCGCCAGCAGCGGCGGTACCAGCGCCTGGCCGATGCGGTGGGCGACGCCCAGTCCCGTGGCGATCGGCTGACGCAGGCGCCGGCCTTCGATCGCGACGAGCAGCGCACCGGCGACCAGCAGCGGCAGCAGATAATAGATCAGCCGGTAGAGCAGCAGCGCGGCGAACAGGTCGCTGCGGCCGATCGGCACCAGCGCGAGCATCACCGCTTCGAACACGCCGATGCCGCCGGGGACATGGGTGATCAGCGCGATCACGATCGCCAGGGCATAGGCCAGGAAGAAGCTGCCGATCAGGGCCGGGTCGGCATGCGGCACCAGCACGAACAGCGCGCCCGAGGCGCAGGCGAGATCGAATGCCGCAATGCCGATCTGCGCCGCCATGAGCGACGGCGGCGGCAGCGGCAGGGTCGCGCTGCCGATCCGCAGCGTCGAGAGCCCCCGCGCACGCAGCAGGAACAGCGCGGCAAAGGCCAGGGCAAGCACCGCGCCGGCAAGGTGGAGCAGAGTCAGGGAGAGGGTGTAGCCGAGCAGGACCAGCGGGTGCTGGGCGACCAGGAGCGCGACCGCGGTCACCGCGAACACGCCGCCCCAGAAGGTACCGCTGGCGATCAGCGTCACCCGCGCGACATCGGCGAAGTCGAGCCCGGCCGCCCCATAGGCGCGCAGCCTGGCGCTGCCGCCGGTCAGCAGCGACAGCCCCAGATTGTGGCTGATCGTATAGCTGGTGAACGAGGCCAGCGCGGCGGTGCGCCACGGCAGGCGTTGGCCGATCGTCCGCACCGCGAACCAGTCGTACAGCGTCAAGGCGAGGTAGGAGGCGGTGGTGAGCGCCAGCGCCAGCGCCAGCTGCGCGGCGTCGATGCGATGGAGCGCATGGCGCACGTCGCGCAGTCGCACCTCGGCGAGGATCGCGCGCATCGCCTCGAAGCCGAGCAGCGCCACGCCGAGGACCAGCACGACGATCAGCAGCCGCCGGTATCGCGCCAACCCCTCGCGCAGCCGCCGTGCGGTGCCACCGCCTTCGTCCGGCGCCTGCTCTTCATTCGCCTGCATCGTTTTCCCCAGGCGCCGCGCGCCGAGCCTTGTCGGTCGGTCCGTGCAACGCCGCTGCAGCGGGGCTTTATCCCTGCGCAGGCCACGCGGCAACTCAGTGGGCGGGCACCTCGAGATGCGTGTCGAGCACCGGTGCCAGCGCGGCGAAGACGGTGCGGACCAGCAGGTCATGGTCCATGCGCAGGAAGTGGCCGCCGGGCAGGGTGATGCGGCGGACATTGGGCGCGAGCAGGCTGGGGCACAGGCTGTCGGTCTCGTCCGCGCCGCGGATGCAGGTCACCGGTAACCAGGTGAGCGCCTCGGCTGCGGCGGCGTCTGCGTCGGGCGTACCGATATAGGCAATCCCCAGCGGGTCGGCGCGGAAATAGGCGTTGGTACCGGGCACGACGAGGACCAGCGCGGCGACCTTGGCGCGAAGGTCCTGCGGCAGCGAGGCCAGGCCGACGCGCGCCATGTCGGCGCCGAAGGACTGGCCGATCACCACCACCTTGCGCGCGCCCGATCGGCGCAGGGTCTGCCGAATCGCGTCCGGAAGCAGCGCCTGCACCTCGGCCGCGCTGCGGCGGCGGGCGAACATGGTCGAACTGGCGATCGCGTATACGGGCACGCCGGCACCGGCGAGCGACTCCACCACATAGGACCCCATGCCGTAGCGGATCCCCATGTCGCCGGAGAGGAAGATCGCGGCGACCGGGGCGCTGCCGTGCCGTTCCGGCATGCCGTAGAGACGGACCGGATCGCGATCGAGGAAGCCCGCGGTCCAGTAGAGGCCCAGCGCAAGCCCGGCGAGCAGCAGGGCGACGAGGCCGGTCCAGGCTTTCCAGCCGAGGCGGCGGGGACGGGGGGAGGAAGAACTCGACGCCATCGGCCTATGCTGCGCCGGGCAAGCTGAAGGTGGGGTGAAGGACGGAGTCTCCCTGCGTCCGGCGCATCGGGTCGGCGTCGCCCCCGGCAGCGCCTGGACGGTGCGGACCACCGTTCCCCTGATGCGGGGTTGGGGTGGGGCGGTGTCCCGCGCAGACCAGCGCCGGTTCCGGAAATCTTCCGCCAACCGCTTCTCGGAGGAGGGGCTTGCCGGAGGCGCTGTGCCAGCCCCTCAAAACTTGTTCCTCCCCGCGCGGATTTCCTGGCGGCTGGTGAACAGCGCCCGCGCCGCCGCGCCCACGTCGCGCATCACCACCAGCGCCCTGTCGCCGGGCTCGAGCCGCTCGTCGCGCGCCGGGCGGGGAATCGAGCGGCCGTCGCTGCGGTCGATCTGGACGATGAACACGCTGCCCTCGGCCCGCCGCTCGGCCGCCTCGACGCTGAGCCCGGCCATGGCCGAGCCCGGCGCGACCTCGATCAGCTCGACGTCCAGCCCCAGCGCCTCGAGGTCGCGCCGCAGCCGGCCGAGCTGGGCGTCGCCATGCACCTGCTGGCTGTGCGGATAGAGGATCATCCGCGCCATCGCCTCCGCGCCGATATGGGTGGGGAAGACGACGCGGTCGGCGCCGGCATGGATCAGCTTGCGCTCGGTGGTCGGCGCCTCGCCGCGGGCGATGATCTCCAGCGCCGTGTTGAGATTGCGCGCGCTGAGCGTGATGAACACGTTGGCCGCGTCGTCCGGCAGCACCGTGGCGAGCGCCCGGGCCCGCCCGATGCCGGCGGCGATCAGCACTTCCTCCTCGGTCGCGTCGCCGGCCAGCGTGCAGTGTCCCGCCGCTTCCGCCTCGGCGCGCTTCTCGGGACCGCGTTCGATCACCACCACGGGTACCGTCGCCTGGGCAAGGTCGCGGGCGAGCATCACGCCGATCCGGCCATAGCCGCAGATCACGACATGGTCGGATAGCTGGTCGATCCGGTTCTGCATGCGGGAGCCTCCGAAAATACTGCGCAGTTGCAGGACGGTGAAGAGCTGGACGAGCGCGCTGGTGAGCAGGATCATGCCGGTGCAGCCCAGCACCATCGTCCCCATGGTCAGCGCGTGGAGATAGGGGGTGTCGATCGGGCGGACTTCGCCATAGCCGACGGTGTAGAGCGTCAGCACCACCATGTAGCTTGCGTCGGCGAAGCTCCAGCCCGCGGCCATGTAGCCGATCGTCGCGAGCACGCCGACGACCAGCACGAAGACGAGGATCGAGACGAGGTTGCGCGTCGGCGAGCCGAGCACCTGTTCCGCATCTGTAAGGATCCGCCGCATTCCGTTGATTAGGGCATGTTGCTGCGAGCTTGTCCATCCGGGTTCGCCCGGGGAGGCAACCCTTAGCGGGGTGCGCTCGTTTAGCGCTTCCAACGATCGGGAGAGGCCGTGTGCGCAAGATGCTGGGAATGATGCTCGGACTGCTCGCGACCCCCGCTCTTGCCCAGACACCGCCGCCCAAGCCGCTGATCGACCTCAATATCCTCCACGCGCAGGTGATCCTTGACCATCTCGGCTTCGGGCCGGGCATGCTCGACGGGCGCCCCGGCCAGTCGCTCACCGCCGCGGTGCGCGGGCTGCAGGAAGCGCGCGGGCTGAAGGTGACGGGCGTGATCGACGCGCCGACGCTCGCCGTGCTCCACCGATATCGTGCGCTGCGGCCGGTCCGCACGCTCGCGGTGGGCGCGGAGACGATGCAGGGCCCGTTCGTCGATCCTATCCCAAGGGATCTCGACCAGCAGGCCAAGCTCAAAGCGCTTGGGTATCGCAATTCGCTCGAGAAGTTGGCGGAGATGTTTCACACCAGCCCTGAGGTTATCAGCGCGCTCAACCCGGGGGTGACGAGGATCAAGACGGGCACCTCGCTGCGTCTGCCCAACGCGCTGCCCGGCTCGCGTGCCTATCCGGCCGAGTGGAAGCCGGAATGGCGCCAGACGCTCAACATGCTCAACGTCGACCCGCGCCAGCCCCAGGCCGATCATTTGGTCGTCGACAAGTCCGAGGGCGTGCTGAAGGTTTATGGCGCCGGCGACCGGCTGCTCGCCCAGTTCAGCGCGACGATGGGCAGCACGCATGATCCGCTGCCGATCGGAAGTTGGAAAATCAACGGTTTGGATACCAATCCTAAGTTCCACTACAATCCCAAGCTGTTCTGGGACGCCAGGAAGGGCGACGATCCGGCGATGCTGCCCGCCGGCCCGAACGGCCCGGTGGGCGTGGTCTGGATCGACCTCTCCAAGGAGCATTACGGCATCCACGGCACGCCCGAGCCGCAGACGATCGGCCGCAGCGAGAGCCATGGCTGCATTCGCCTGACCAACTGGGACGCCGCCCGGGTCGCGCTGATGGTGAAGCCGGGCACCCCGGCGATCTTCCAGGAATAGCGTCGTGTCGGTTGCGGATGCCCCTTCCGCCTACCAGCCGTCATCCCGGCGACGGCCGGGATCCATTCGCCTTTCGGGCAAGGCTGGAACGGCAACGGCGACGCCAACGGATCCCGGCTTTCGCCGAGATGACGGCGTTGCGTATGGCAGTGCGTCTCTGCCGCGGCTGCCCGGAGCAAGTGCATGCGCCGTTTCGGCCTGATCGCGGGGCTGGTGGTGGTGGCGCTGCTTGCGCTGCTGGTGTCGCGGGTACGGTTCCTGCCGGCGGGGCAGGCGCCGCGGGCCGGGGCAGTGCGCCCGATGGCTCCGGCCGCGCCTGCCGCATCCGCCGGGCTCATCATCCCGGTCCAGGGCGTCGCGGCCAGCGCGCTCCATGACGATTGGGGCCAGCCGCGCGGCGATGGCGACCGCGCACATCACGCGATCGACATTCTCGCCCCCAAGGGCACGCCCGTCCGCGCCGCTGCTACCGGCACCGTGGAGAAGCGGTTCGAGAGCGATCTGGGCGGCCATACGCTCTATATCCGCACGCCCGATGGCGGGACGGTGCATTATTATGCCCATCTCGATACGATCGCGGTGCCCGAGGGCACGCTGGTCCGCCAGGGCCAGCCGATCGCCACTGTCGGCGACAGCGGCAGCGCCGCCGGGGGCCCGCCGCACCTCCATTTCGAGGTCAAGCGGATGGCGCCCGGCGAGGGCTGGTGGCAGGGAACCAATATCGATCCCTATCCCCTGCTTGCGGGAAAGCCCGGGCGGAGCTAAAGGGCGCGGCTCAGCTCTTTCTCACATACAGGCACGATCCATGAAGATCAGCGGCGTGGACATCCGTCCCGGCAACATCATCGAATATGAGGGCGGCATCTGGCGCGCCGTCAAGATTCAGCACACCCAGCCCGGCAAGGGCGGTGCCTATATGCAGGTCGAACTCAAGAACCTGCGCGACGGCCGCAAGAACAACGTCCGCTTCCGCTCGGCCGAGACTGTGGAGCGCGTGCGCCTCGACACCAAGGATTTCCAGTTCCTGTATCCCGAAGGCGACATGCTCGTGTTCATGGACAAGGAAACCTACGACCAGACGACGCTGCCGCGCGACCTGCTCGGCGAGGCAGCAGCCTTCCTGCAGGACGGCATGGACGTGGTGATGGAACTCTATGACGACGAGGCAATCAGCGTCCAGCTGCCCGACACGATCGAAGCAACGATCGTCGAGGCCGACGCGGTGGTGAAGGGCCAGACGGCCTCGTCCTCGTACAAGCCGGCCGTGCTCGACAACGGCGTGCGCGTGATGGTGCCGCCGCATATCGGCAGCGGCACGCGCATCGTCGTCGACGTGTACGAGCAGACCTACGTCCGCCGCGCGGACTGATCTGCCCGGCTTCGGCCGAACATGCGAAGGGAAGGGGACGGCAGGCCTGCGTCCCCTTTTCCCGTTTTCAGGTCAGGCCTTCCTTAGTCCCCCGCATGCGCGGCAGGGAGAGAGATTGATATGGCAGCCTTTTCCGGCCTTCTCACCGTCATGGACCGTGCCGCACGCAAGGCCGCGCCGCGGCTGCGTCGCGACTTCAACGAGGTCACGCACCTGCAGGTCAGCCGCAAGGGCCCGGCCGATTTCGTGAGCATGGCCGACAAGCGCGCCGAGCAGACGCTGATCGAGGAACTGCGCAAGGCGCGTCCCGACTGGCGCATCCTGGCCGAAGAGGGCGGCGAGCTGCCGGGCGATCCGGACAAGCCGCGCTTCATCGTCGACCCGCTCGACGGCACCACCAACTTCCTCCACGGCATCCCGCATTTCTCGATCGCGATCGCGGTCGAGGATCCCAACGGCAGCCAGGGCAAGCCCGAGATCACCCACGGCCTGATCTACCAGCCGCTCACCGACGAGAGCTTCTGGGCCGAGAAGGGCCGCGGCGCCTGGCTGCAGGACCAGCGGCTGCGCGTTTCGGCGCGTCGCGACCTCTCCGAGGCGCTGATCGCGACGGGGATTCCGTTCATGGGCCATGGCAATTTCGCCGAGTGGAGCCGCATCTTCGGTGCGGTGGCACCCGAAGTGGCGGGCATTCGCCGGCTCGGCTCGGCGGCGCTCGACCTCGCCTGGGTCGCCGCTGGCCGCTTCGACGGCTATTGGGAATCGGACCTGAAGCCGTGGGACGTCGCGGCAGGCATGCTGCTCGTGAAAGAAGCCGGCGGCTTCGTCACCGACTATCGCGGCCAGGACATGGCGATGCAGCGCAACCAGTTCCTTGCTGCGAACGACGGCCTGCATTCCAAGCTCCACAAGCTGGTCGCCAACGCGCTTCGCTGAGGCCGTACGTACGACTACGGAGCCGGGGAATTGACTCTATTTCCCGGCCGTTTCCTAGGGCTTGCGTCCTATAAGTTCCTTAAAACGCCTCCGGCTATCCAGTCGGGCGAATTGGGACAAACGGCGCATGAACATGGAAGCGGGCGGCCTCGGCAAGGGGCGTCGGGGAGAGGCATCGGACGAGGCGTTCTGCCATGACGTCGGCACCGTGCTCGACCGGCTCTATGCGGTGGCCGAGTTCAGCCCGGACGGCATCCTGACCCGCGCCAACCAACATTTCCTCGACGCGATGGGCTGCGTGCTCGACACCGTGATCGGCGAGCACCACCGCTTCTTTTGCGACGCCGACTATGCCGCCAGCCCGGCCTATGCCGCCTTCTGGGAGCGGCTGCGTGCGGGCGAGACGATCGAAGAAACCGCCCGCCGCAACGGCTGCGAGGGCAAGGACGCCTGGATCGCCGGTCATTACGCCCCGGTAAAGGACGCCAACGGCGCGGTGCAGAGCATCATCCTGATCGCCCGCGACGTGCGCGGCGCGCAGATCGAGGCGGCGCTCAACCGCAGCGTGCTCAATGCGTTCAGCCGCGCCACCGCGATGATCGAGTTCGACCTCTCGGGCCGCGTGATCGGCGCCAACGAGAATTTCTGTGAGCTTCTCGGCTACAAGGCCGAGGAGGTGATCGGCCAGCATCACCGCATCTTCTGCACGGCCGACTATGCCCGCTCGCCCGCCTATCGCCAGTTCTGGGAGCGGCTCGGCCGCGGCGAGTTCGACGGCGGCCTGTACAAGCGCGTCGCCAAGGATGGCACAGAGCGCTGGATCCAGGCGACCTACAACCCGATCCTCGACCATCAGGGCCTGCCGGTGAAGATCGTCAAGTTCGCGATGGACGTGACCAAGGCGCAGATCGAGAGCGCGGAGGCCACCGGCAAGCTGGCCGCGATCGACCGTTCGACCGCGGTGATCGAGTTCGACACCAGTGGCTATGTCGTGGCAGTCAACGACATGTTCCTGCAGACCATGGGCTATGAGCGCAGCGAATTGATCGGCAAGCACCATCGTACCTGCTGCGATCCGGACTATGTGAAGGGCGAGGAGTACGCCAATTTCTGGCGCGCGCTCTCGGCGGGCGAATATCAGGCCGGGGTCTTCCCGCGGATCGGCAAGGACGGGCGGCGGGTGTGGATCCGCGCGACGTACAACCCGATCGTCGATGCCGACGGCAAGCTCATCAAGGTGGTGAAATACGCCCACGACATCACGGAGCAGACCCAGCGCGCCGCCGATGCCGAGGGCAAGGTCGCCGCGATCAACCGCGCCCAGGCGGTGATCGAATTCACGCCGGAAGGCATGGTCCTCGACGCCAACCACAATTTCCTGAACGCCACCGGCTACCGGCGCGACGACGTGGTCGGCAAGCATCACAAGATGTTCTGCGATGCCGAACTGGTGCATTCGCAGGAATATGCGCGCTTCTGGACCGACCTAGGGCACGGCGAATATGTCGCCGGGGACTTTCGTCGCCGCAACAAGGCAGGCGAGGAGATCTGGCTCAACGCCACCTACAACCCGATCTTCGATGGGCTGGGCAACGTGGTGAAAGTGGTCAAGTTTGCCCATGACATCACCGAGCGGAAGAAGGACGCGATCGAGACCAAGAGCCGCGCCCAGGCGGTGGATCGCAGCCTCGCGACGATCGAGTTCAGTCTCGATGGTGAAATCCTCACCGCCAACGAGAACTTCCTGTCGACCATGGGCTACACGCTGCGCGAGATCCAGGGGCGCCACCATTCGATGTTCGTCGATCCGGTCCACCTCAAGTCGAAGGAATATGGCGATTTCTGGCGCGCGCTCGGGCGGGGCGAAGGCCAGTCGGGTCGCTTTCACCGCATCGGCAAATATGATCGCGACGTGTTCATCCAGGCGAGCTACTCGCCGGTGTTCGACCTGCAGGGCAATCCGTCGCGGGTGATCAAATATGCCTATGACGTTACCGACCAGGTGATGCTCGAGCGCAAGATTGCAGCAAAGACCGAGCAGATGCAGTCGGTTGTCGGCGATCTTTCGGACGCGATCAAAATCATCAGCGAAGGCGCGTGCAGCGCCACGGGGCTCGCCAGCGAGACCCAGGCTGCGGCCGATCGCGGCACCAGCGCGATCGAGGGCACGATCGAATCGATGGAGCTGATGGGGGCTTCGTCGAAGAAGATCGCCAGCATCGTCGACGTGATCGGCGATCTCGCCGGCCAGACCAACCTGCTCGCCTTCAACGCGGCGATCGAGGCGGCGCGCGCCGGCGAGCACGGCGTCGGCTTCTCGATCGTCGCCGAGGAGGTGCGCAAGCTTGCCGAGCGCAGTGCCTCGGCCGCCGAGGAGATCAACCGGCTGATCGGCGAGTCGAGCGAGCGGGTGGCGCAGGGCACCGATCGCTCGCGCTCGGCCCGCGACGCGTTCGCGGCGATTGCCGGCTGCGTCGACAAGACCACCGGCGCGATCTCGGGCATCGCCCAGTCGGTCGGCGCCCAGCGCGAAACCTCGCGCCAGGTGGTGGCGATGATCGACGAGCTCGCGACCTCCACCAGCGGCAAGATCTGACCATGGCCGTGGGGACCGAGTTCGGTGCGCCGGTCGGCGAGGCGGGGCGGCGGCATATCGACGTCGGGCTGCTCCGCCTCTGCGGGGTCGAACTGGCGGTACCGGTGGACTGGGTCCGCGAAGTGGTTCCGTGCCCGGCAGCGCTCGGACCCTGTTTCGGCAGCCATCCCGCGTTGATCGGCTCGATCGGGGTGCGGGGCGACGTGATCCCCGTCGTCGACGTCAGCGTGCTGCTCGGCTTCGCCGCGACGACGGGTGCGGGCGGTACCATCGTGGTGCTGCGGCGCGACGATGTGCTGCTTGGCCTGCGGATCGACACGGTGTCGGGACTGTACCGTATCCCCGTATCCGCCGTGCGCGAACTCGTCGATTCCGGCGGGGCGGCGCGGCTGGTCGATCGGGCGTTCGTGCGCGAGGAGCATCTGGTCGGCATTCTCGATCCCGCCGCGCTGTTCGCGATGGCGGGGTTGCCGCTGGTCCGCTCGCAGCCGCGCCAGGCCGACGGCGCCGCAGTCGGCCTGGCGCGGCCGTTCGTGCTGGTGACCGTGGCCGGCGTGCAGATCGCCATCGACAGCCATCTGGTGGAAAGCACGGCGCCCGCGAGCAGCCTGCGGCGCTGCGCGGTGCCGGCACCCGGCTGGGCGCGCTCGGTGAACTATCTCGGCCGCGACGTCCGCGTCTTCGACCAGCTCGCGACGCTCGGGCTCGACGGCGCGACGCCGGACGACTCGCAAGGTCCGGTCATCCTGTTGCGGATCGCGCCCGACCGGCTGGTCGGATGGCACGTCGAGAGCGTGCGCAGCGTCGCGCGGATCGCGGACGACAAGCGCGGCCCCTTGCCGGCGGGCCTCGCAGGCAGGGGATCGCTGTTCGACGGTACCGCCACCGATTCCGCCGGCGGCCAGAACCTCGTGCTCGACAGCGACGCCGTCCGCGCCGATCCGGCGATCCAGTCCATGGCGGCGCTATGCCGCGCCCCTGCGCAGGCCGAAGGGCGATCGCTCGCGATGGCCCGCGGCGGGGCGGAGGGCGGGCGCGCCTTCCTGATCTTCGATACCGGCGAGCGCCTGCTTGCCACGCCGCTGGACGCGATCCGCGAGGTCGTGCCGTTTCGCGGCCTTTCCTCGCGAGTCGAGGACTATTCCGGCCTGTGCGGCCTCAGCGATCACCGCGGTGCGCCGGTCTCGGTCTATGCCGTCGAGGCGGGTGCGCAGCCCGCCGACGCCAAGTTGCTGATCATCGCCCGTGACCAGGAAGGGCAGGGCGCCCGCGGCTTCCTCGCCCAGCGGCTGGCGACCATCATCAACGCCCCCGCACTCCCTGTACCTGGGGGCAGTCCCGGCGCGCAGTTCGTGCCCGCAACGATCGACGGAACCGCGCATTCCATCCGAATTCATGCGCTTGCGTGAAGGGCCCGGACAGATGTTCACCACCCCTTAACAATTGCGAATGATTCTCAGCGGTTCCAGGCCTTGCCGCACTGGGATCATGGTCCTAGAAGCCCCCCAAGATTCCGCAGTCGCGAGAAGAGAAGGCCATTGGTCGACCTGTCACAATATCTGCCGATCCTGTTGTTCCTCGGGATCGCCCTGGTGCTCTCCAGCGCCTTCGTGTTCCTGCCGATGCTCGTGTCGCGCCTCACCGGCACGAACAAGCCGACGCCGGAGAAGCTCACCGAATATGAGTGCGGCTTCCCCGCCTTCGAGGATTCGCGCAGCCAGTTCGACGTGCGCTTCTACCTCGTCGCGATCCTGTTCATCGTCTTCGATCTGGAAGCGGCCTTCCTGTATCCGTGGGCGGTGAGCGTGTTCAAACTGGGCTGGGTTGCCTGGTTCTCGATGATGATCTTTGTCGCCGAGCTGCTGCTCGGTCTAATCTATGCCTGGAAGAAGGGAGCCCTGGAATGGGAGTAGAGCTTTCGGCGCCGCCCCCGGCCGGTACGCTCCCGGACGTCGGCTTCCTGAACGACATCAATGCCGAGATCGCCGACAAGGGCTTTCTCGTCACCTCCACCGAGGAGCTGTTCCAGTGGGCCCGGACCGGCTCGCTGTGGTGGATGACCTTCGGTCTGGCGTGCTGCGCGGTGGAGATGATCCACGTCAACATGCCGCGTTACGACATGGAGCGCTTCGGTGCCGCCCCGCGCGCCTCTCCGCGCCAGTCGGACGTGATGATCGTCGCGGGCACGCTGTGCAACAAGATGGCCCCGGCGCTGCGCCGGGTCTATGACCAGATGTCGGAACCGAAATACGTGATTTCGATGGGCAGCTGCGCCAATGGCGGCGGCTATTACCACTATAGCTACAGCGTGGTGCGCGGCTGCGACCGCGTGGTGCCCGTGGACATCTACGTCCCCGGCTGCCCGCCGACCGCCGAGGCGCTGCTCTATGGCATCATGCAGCTGCAGCGGAAGATCCGCCGCATCGGGAGCCTGGACCGGTGAAGGCGCCTGCTCCCCGCTATGCCGCCAATGACGGCGTGATCGACGCGGCGAAGGCCGCGCTCGGCGATCTGCTGATCGAGGCGAAGGATGCCGTCGGCGAGGTGTCGCTCACCGTCGTCCGTGAGAAGCTGTGCGAGGCGATGCTCGCGCTCCGCGACACGCCGGGCCTGGAATATCAGCAGCTCAGCGAGATCGCAGGCGTCGACTATCCGGAGCGGCCTGAGCGTTTCGACGTCGTCTACCAACTGCTGTCGTTCACCAGGAACCACCGGATCCGCGTCCGCGTCACCACCGACGAGGAAAAGCCGGTGCCGAGCGTAACGGGCATCTGGCCGGTCGCCGGCTGGCTAGAGCGCGAGACGTACGACATGTACGGCGTGCTGTTCTCGGGCAATGACGATCTCCGCCGCATCCTGACCGATTACGGTTTCCAGGGGCATCCGCTGCGCAAGGACTTCCCGATGACCGGGTATGTCGAAGTGCGCTATTCGGAAGAGGCAAAGCGCGTGGTCTATGAGCCGGTCAGCCTGGCCCAGGACTTCCGCAACTTCGACTTCATGAGCCCGTGGGAAGGCGCCAAGTACGTCCTCCCGGGTGACGAGAAGGCGCCCGCCGCGCCGGTGCCGACGCCGCCGGTCAAGGACACCAAGACCAGCGAGAACACGGCCCAGACCGGCGCCGGTCAGCCGCATCCGGGCAACCAGCCCGGCGAAAAGCCCAAGGATGCGGACGTTCCCGCACCCAAGGGCGAGGGGCAGAAGTGATGACCGATACCGCAGTCAAGATCCCCGAGCGCGACATCGACCCGGCGACGGGCGATACCTCGATCGCGAACTATACGATCAACTTCGGCCCGCAGCATCCCGCGGCGCACGGCGTGCTCCGTCTCGTCACCGAACTGGACGGCGAGATCATCGAGCGCATCGATCCGCATGTCGGCCTGCTCCATCGCGGCACCGAGAAGCTGATCGAGTACAAGACCTACACCCAGGCGCTGCCGTATTTCGATCGCTTCGACTATTGCTCGCCGCTGGCGATGGAGCACAGCTATGTGCTCGCGGTCGAGAAGCTGCTCGATCTCGAGGTGCCGCTGCGCGGCCAGTATCTGCGCGTGCTGTTCGCCGAGCTGACCCGCATCTGCAACCACATGCTGAACCTGGGTTCGCACGTGATGGACGTCGGCGCGATGACGCCGAACCTGTGGATGTTCGAGATCCGCGAGGACTGCCTGAACTTCTTCGAGCGGGCTTCGGGTGCGCGCATGCACTCGAACTATTACCGCGTCGGTGGCGTTCGCCAGGACGTGCCGGTCAAGCTCTTGAACGACATCGCGGAATGGCTCGACACGCGCCTGCCGCGGCTGTTCGGCGACGCGATCAGCCTCGTTGCCGAGAACCGCATCTTCAAGCAGCGCAACGTCGACATCGCGACGGTGAGCCGTGAGGACGCGATCAAGTGGGGCTTCTCCGGTCCGATGATCCGCGCCGCCGGCATCCCCTGGGATATCCGCCGTTCGCAGCCGTACGATGTATACGACCGCGTCGATTTCGAGATTCCCGTCGGCACCCGCGGCGATTGCTATGATCGCTTCATGGTCCGCGTCGAGGAAGTCTACCAGTCGGCCCGCATCATCAAGCAGTGTATCCAGGACATGCCGGAAGGCCCGGTCCTGACGCTCGACCGCAAGGTCGGTGCGCCGAAGCGCGGCGAGATGAAGCAGTCGATGGAAGCGCTGATCCATCACTTCAAGCTCTTCACCGAAGGCTATCACGTGCCGGCGGGCGAAGTATATGTCGCGACCGAAAGCCCCAAGGGCGAATTCGGCGTGTATCTGGTCTCGGACGGCACCAACAAGCCGTATCGCTGCAAGGTGCGCCCGACCGCGTTCAGCCACCTCCAGGCGATGGACTTCATGTCCAAGGGGCACATGCTCGCCGACATCACCGCCATCCTGGGCGCCATGGATATCGTGTTCGGGGAGTGCGACCGATGAGCGCGGATCGTATCGCCACCACGCATGAAATGATTGCGCGCTACAATGCGCAGGATGCCGATGGCTATGTCGAACTGATGACCGACGGCGCCTGCGAGGCGACCTATCGCGGCGCCGTGCTGCGTGAGGGCCGTGAAGGCGTGCGTTCGGGCCTCAAGGCGATGTTCGCCGAGTTTCCGCACAACCGCGCCGACATCCTGTCCTCCTATGCGCTCGGCGAAACCGTCGTGCTGCACGAGAAGGTGTCGCGCTCGCCCGAGGCCGAGCCCTTCGAGGTGATGTCCATTTATACGTTCTCCGACGACAAGGTCGATCGGGTGGAGTTTATCCGCTGATGGCTGACGCACCCCAACTCCCCGACGAAGCGGAAGTCCGCGCGCGCTGGGGCAATTTCGCCTGGACGCCGGCCAATGCCGAGAAGGCGCGCGAGATCATGGCGCGCTATCCGGCGGGTCGCCAGATGTCGTGCACCATCCCGTTTCTCGACCTGGCGCAGCGCCAGGTGGGTGCCGAGACGAACACGCAGGGCTGGCTTCCGGTTCCGGTGATCGAGTTCGTCGCCCGCGAACTGGACATGCCCTATATCCGCGTGTTCGAGGTCGCGACCTTCTACACCATGTTCAACCTGGTGCCGGTCGGCCGCTACCATGTGCAGGTCTGCGGCACGACGCCGTGCATGCTGCGCGGGTCGGACGACGTGATGGCCGCGTGCAAGTCGCGCGGGCTGAAGAAGGGCCACACCACCGCGGACGGGCTGTTCACGCTCACCGAGGTCGAGTGCATGGGCAATTGCTCGTCGGCGCCGATGGTGCAGATCAACGACGACAATTTCGAAGATCTCGATTATGATCGCACGCTGGCGATCCTGGACGCGCTGGCCAAGGGCGAGAGCCCCAAGACCGGCACGCAGGAGCCGGGCCGCCACACCGTCGAGCCGCTCGGCGGACCGACGACGCTCACCGCGATGGTGGGCGAGAACCATGACTATCGGGGCGAATGGTGATGCGGGGCAACAGCCTCATCGTCACCATCCTGGCCATCATCGGCGGCATCGTCGTGCTCGGCTGGGTGCTCAAGCTTGCATTTAACTTGATCGGGACGCTCGTCCTGATCGGTGTGGCCGTGGTCTTCTATCTGTTCGTACAGAAGCTGGTCGGGAAGGGACGCTAAGGTGCTTCAGGACAAGGACCGCATCTTCACCAATCTCTACGGCTACCAGTCGTGGCATCTCGATGCCGCGCGGGCGCGTGGGGCGTGGGACAACACGAAGGCGCTGCTCGATCTGGGGCCGGACACGATCATCGACCGCATCAAGGCCTCGGGCCTGCGCGGCCGTGGCGGCGCCGGCTTTCCGACGGGCATGAAGTGGAGCTTCATGCCGAAGAACCCGACACCCGAGCGTCCGAGCTTCCTCGTCATCAATGCCGACGAGTCCGAGCCCGGCTCGTGCAAGGACCGCGAGATCATCCGCCACGACCCGCATCTGCTGATCGAAGGCGCGCTGGTCGCGGGCTTCGCGATGCGCGCGCGTGCGGCCTACATCTATATCCGCGGCGAATATATCCGCGAGGCCGAGACGCTGTTCGCGGCGGTCGCCGAGGCCTATGCCGCCGGCCTGCTGGGCAAGAATGCCTGCGGTTCGGGCTATGACTTCGACGTCTTCGTCCATCGCGGCGCCGGCGCCTATATCTGCGGTGAAGAGACCGCGATGATCGAGAGCCTGGAAGGCAAGAAGGGCCAGCCGCGCCTCAAGCCGCCGTTCCCGGCGGGTGCGGGCCTCTATGGCTGCCCGACCACGGTCAACAACGTCGAGTCGATCGCGGTCGCGCCGACGATCCTGCGGCGCGGCCCCGAATGGTTTGCCAGCTTCGGCGCCGAGAACAACAAGGGCACCAAGCTCTTCCAGATCTCGGGCCACGTGAACAAGCCGTGCGTGGTCGAAGAGGCCATGTCGATCCCGTTCCGCGAGCTGATCGAGAAGCATTGCGGCGGCATCCGCGGCGGCTGGGACAATCTGCTCGCGGTGATCCCGGGCGGTTCGTCGGTGCCACTGGTGCCGGCAGCCCAGATCATGGACTGCCCGATGGACTTCGACGGTCTGCGCGCGCTCGGCTCGGGCCTCGGCACCGCCGCGGTGATCGTGATGGACAAGTCGACCGACATCGTCCGCGCGATCAGCCGGCTCTCCTATTTCTACAAGCATGAGAGCTGCGGCCAGTGCACCCCGTGTCGCGAAGGCACCGGCTGGATGTGGCGCGTGATGGAGCGGCTGCGCACCGGCGACGCCGACATCAGCGAGATCGACACGCTGCAGCAGGTGACCAAGCAGGTCGAAGGCCACACCATCTGCGCCTTGGGCGATGCGGCCGCCTGGCCGATCCAGGGCCTGATCCGCCATTTCCGCCCCGAGATCGAGCGCCGTATCAACGAGCGCAAGTCGGGCGGCATCGAAACCATGCAAGAGGCGGCAGAGTAATGCCCAAGCTCAAGGTTGACGGAATCGAAGTCGAGGTGCCGCAGGGCGCCACCGTGCTCCAGGCCTGTGAGGCTGCGGGCAAGGAGATTCCGCGTTTCTGCTATCATGAACGGCTGAGCATCGCCGGCAATTGCCGCATGTGCCTGGTCGAAGTGAAGCCCGGACCGCCCAAGCCCCAGGCTTCGTGCGCGCTGCCGGCCGCCGACAATCAGGAAATCCGCACCGACAGCCCGATGGTGAAGGCCGCGCGCGAAGGCGTGATGGAATTCCTGCTGATCAACCACCCGCTCGATTGCCCGATCTGCGATCAGGGCGGCGAGTGCGACCTGCAGGACCAGTCGGTCGCCTATGGCCGTGGCCAGTCGCGCTATGAGGAAAACAAGCGCGCGGTCACCGAAAAGTACATGGGCCCCATTATCAAGACGGTGATGACCCGCTGCATCCAGTGCACCCGCTGCGTCCGCTTCGGCGAGGAAGTCGCCGGCGTGGAGGATATCGGCGCGATCTATCGCGGCGAGAACATGCAGATCACGACCTATCTCGAAAAGGCTTTCAAGAGCGAGCTGTCGGGCAATGTCGCGGACCTCTGCCCGGTCGGCGCGCTGACCCACAAGCCGGTCGCGTTCGAATATCGCCCCTGGGAGCTCAAGCGGAACCTGTCGATCGACGTGATGGACGCGGTCGGCACCAACATCCGCCTCGACAGCCGCGGCCGTCAGGTGATGCGCGTCCTGCCGCGCATCAACGAGGACGTGAACGAGGAGTGGGCGCACGACAAGACCCGCTACCATGTCGACGCGCTGGTCCGCCGCCGTCTCGACCGCCCGTTCGTCCGCAAGGACGGCAAGCTGGTCCCGGCGACCTGGGAAGAAGCGTTCGACGCGATCACGGGCGTGGCCGCAACCGCGGGCTCGAGCGTCGCGGCGATCGCCGGCGACCTGCTCGATGCCGAGACGATGTATGCCGCCAAGGCACTGGTGAAGGCGTTCGGTTCGGATCTGCTCGAAGGCCGCCAGACCGGTATGGCCTATGACACGTCGAGCCTGTCGGCAGTGGCGTTCAACACCACCATCGCGGCGCTCGAAGAGGCCGATGCAATCCTGCTGGTCGGCACCAACCTGCGCTGGGAAGCGCCGCTGGTGAACACCCGCGTGCGCAAGGCAATCAAGCGCGGCGCCAAGGTGTTCGCGATCGGCCCGCAGGTGGACCTCACCTACAAGGTCGAGTGGCTGGGCGACGATCTGGGGCTGCTCAACAGCCTGCCGGAGAACCTCGCCCAGGCGATCGACAATGCCAAGAAGCCGGCGCTGATCCTCGGCCCCGGCGCGCTCAAGAACGGCCATGGCGCCGCGCTTGCGATCGCGGGTGCCTTCCAGCGCGCCGCGACCGAGACCGAAGCGGCCTGGAACGGCTTCAACGTCGTCCACACTGCCGCAGCGCGGATGGCCGGCCTGATGCTGGGCTATGCGCAGAAGGGCGGCATTGCCGACATCGTCGCGGCCGCGCCGAAGCTGGCCTTCTTCCTTGGCGCCGACGAAGTGGACTTCGCCAAGTTCGCCGGCAGCTTCAAGGTCTATATCGGCCACCACGGAGACCAGGGCGCGCATCATGCTGATGTGATCCTGCCGGGCGCCACCTATGCCGAGAAGCCGGGCACCTATGTGAACCTGGAGGGCCGCGTGCAGCGCGCCGATCGTGCGGTGTTCGCACCGGGCGAGGCGCGCGAGGACTGGACGATCCTGCGCGCGCTCTCCGAAAAGCTCGGCCGCACGCTGCCGTTCGACAGCTTTGAAGAACTGCGCGCCGCGATGGCGAGCGAGGTTCCGGCGCTCGGTCAGGAAGGTCTGGCCGAGTTCGCGTGGAACCCGCCGTCGCTCGCTTCGCAGGCCTCGGGTCCGGTGACCTATCCGATCGCCGATTTCTATCTCACCAACGCCATCTGCCGTGCGTCGCCGACGATGCAGCGCTGCTCGGCCGAACTGCTCCATGGCGAAGACTTCGCAGAGGCCGCAGAATGACCTCCTGGTTCACCTATCTTGGCCTGCCGTTCGAGCTGGCCTGGACCGTCGCCACGATCATCGACATCTTGGTGATCGCGCTGCCGGTGATGCTCGCCGTCGCCATGATCATCTACGCCGATCGCAAGATCTGGGCGGCGATGGCGCTGCGTCGCGGTCCAAACGTCGTCGGCCCGCTTGGCCTGCTCCAGTCCTTCGCCGACGGCCTCAAGGTGTTCCTCCAGGAAACCATCATTCCGTCGGGCGCGAACAAGGGGCTGTTCCTGCTCGCGCCGATCATCACCTTCACGGTCGCGCTGATCGTGTGGGCGGTGGTGCCGTTCCAGGCGGGCGTCGCACTGTCGAACATCAATGTCGGCCTGCTCTATGTGCTCGCGGCCTCGTCGCTGGGCGTGTACGGCATCATCCTCGCCGGCTGGTCGTCGAACTCCAAATATCCGTTCTACTCGGCGATCCGCGCGGCGGCGCAGATGGTGAGCTACGAAGTCTCGATCGGCTTCGTGCTGATCTCGGTCGTGCTCTGGGCTGGCTCGTTCAATCTCGGCGCGATCGTCGAGATGCAGAAGGGCTATTACGGCTTCGTCAACGGCAACTTCGTCAACCCGCTGCTCTTCCCGATGGCGATCGTGTTCTTCATCTCGTCGCTCGCCGAGACGCAGCGCGCGCCGTTCGACCTGACCGAAGCGGAGTCGGAACTGGTTGCGGGCTACCAGACCGAATATTCGTCGATGGCCTTCGCGCTCTACTGGCTCGGCGAGTACGCCAACGTCATCCTGATGTGCGCGCTCAACGCGACGCTGTTCTGGGGCGGCTATCTCCCGCCGTTCGACTGGGCGCCACTCTACGCGGTTCCGGGCATTCTGTGGCTCTTCGCCAAGATGCTGTTCTTCTTCTTCTGCTTCAGCTGGGTGAAGGCCACCGTCCCGCGCTATCGCTATGACCAGCTGATGCGCCTGGGCTGGAAGATCTTCCTGCCGCTGTCGCTTCTCTTCGTCTTCCTCGTTTCCGGGTATCTCATGCTGACCCGGGTTGGAGTGCCCGCATGAGCGTCGGTAGTTTTATTCGCACCTGGACTCTGTGGGAGTTCGTGAAGGCGCACGCCCTGACCTTGAAGTATTTCTTCAAGCCCAAGGCGACGATCAACTATCCGTACGAGAAGAACCCGCTCTCGCCCCGCTTCCGCGGCGAGCATGCGCTGCGCCGCTATCCCAATGGCGAAGAGCGTTGCATCGCGTGCAAGCTGTGCGAGGCGGTGTGCCCGGCGCTGGCGATCACGATCGAGGCCGAGCCGCGCGACGACGGCAGCCGCCGCACGACGCGCTACGACATCGACATGACCAAGTGCATTTACTGCGGCCTGTGCCAGGAAGCGTGCCCGGTCGATGCGATCGTCGAAGGGCCGAATTTCGAATTTTCCACCGAGACGCGGGAAGAGCTGATTTATCAGAAGGATAAGCTGCTCGCGAACGGCGACCGCTGGGAACGCGCCATCGCGGCGAACCTTGCCGCCGACGCGCCGTACCGTTAAGCGCCGCACCATTCAAAGGGGCCATCCGATTCCGTGATCCAGCTTCTCGCCTTTTACCTGTTCGCGACCATCGTGTGCGTCTCCGGCGCAGCCACGATCCTGTCGCGCAACCCGGTCCATTCCGTCCTCTGGCTCATCCTGGCGTTCTTCAACGCTGCGGGCCTGATGGTGCTCGTGGGCGCCGAATTCATCGCCATGCTGCTGGTGATCGTCTATGTCGGCGCGGTCGCGGTGCTCTTCCTGTTCGTCGTGATGATGCTCGACATCGACTTCACCGAGCTCCGCGCGGGCGTGATGAAGTATGCCGCCATCGGCCTCTTGCTGGCGCTGGCGCTGGTCGCCGAGATCATCGTCGCGGTCGGCGCCTGGAGCGCCGGCACGCTGGCGCTGGGTCGTCGCGTCGCCCCGGTTGCGGACGGCGTGCCGAACATCGAGGCGATCGGCGCGCTGCTCTACACGCGCTACCTGTTCGTGTTCGAGGGCGCCGGCTTGGTGCTGCTCGTCGCGATGATCGGCGCGATCGTGCTGACCTACCGCAAGCGCAGCGACGTGCGGCCGCAGAACATTGCGCGCCAGAACGCCCGCCGCGCCAAGGATGCCACCCGCAACATGAACCCGGCGGTCGGGCAGGGGATGGAGCTGTGATCTCGCTAACCCATTATCTGGTCGTCTCGGCGATCCTGTTCACCATGGGGGTGCTCGGCATCTTCATGAACCGGAAGAACCTGATCGTCATCCTGATGGCGATCGAGCTCATCCTGCTCAGCGTGAACCTCAATTTCGTCGCCTTCTCGTCGTTCCTGCACGACCTGGTGGGCCAGGTGTTCGCGATGTTCGTGCTGACCGTCGCTGCCGGTGAGGCCGCGATCGGCCTTGCCATCCTGGTCATCTATTTCCGCGGTCGCGGCACGATTTCGGTCGACGACGTCAATCGGATGAAGGGCTGATGTCGCCTATCCTGATCATCGTATTCCTGCCGCTGATCGCGGCAGCCTTCGCCGGGCTCGTGAACAAGTCGTTCGGGGCCGCGCTCCCGAAGCTCGTTACCACGGGCTCGCTGTTCGTCGCCTGCGCGCTGTCGTGGATCTACGGCTTCCTGCCGTATCTCGCCGGCAACGCCGCCCCGACGGTCACCCCGGTGCTGCACTGGATGACCTCGGGCACGATGAGCTTCGCCTGGGAACTGCGCGTCGACGCGCTGACCGCGGTGATGCTGGTGGTGGTCACCAGCGTCTCGGCGCTCGTCCACCTCTATAGCTGGGGCTATATGAGCGAGGAGCCGGACCAGCCGCGCTTCTTCGCGTACCTATCGCTGTTCACCTTCGCGATGCTGATGCTCGTGACCGCGAACAACCTGGTGCAGATGTTCTTCGGCTGGGAAGGCGTGGGTCTCGCGTCCTACCTCCTCATCGGCTTCTGGTTCCGCAAGCCCAGCGCCAATGCCGCCGCGATCAAGGCCTTCGTGGTCAACCGCGTCGGCGATCTCGGCTTCATGCTCGGCATCTTCGGCGTGTTCCTGGTGTTCGGCACCGTCGACATCCCGACGATCCTGGCGGCGGCGCCGAACCATGCGGGTTCGACGATCGGCTTCCTCGGCCACCGCTTCGATACGATCACCGTGCTCTGCCTGCTGCTGTTCGTCGGCGCGATTGGCAAGTCGGCCCAGCTCGGCCTGCACACCTGGTTGCCGGACGCGATGGAAGGCCCGACCCCGGTGTCGGCGCTGATCCACGCCGCCACCATGGTGACCGCGGGCGTGTTCATGGTCTGCCGCATGTCGCCGCTGTTCGAACAGAGCGCGGTCGCGATGCACGTCGTGATGGTGATCGGCGCGGCCACCTGCTTCTTCGCCGCCACCGTCGGCACGACGCAGACCGACATCAAGCGCGTGATCGCCTATTCGACCTGTTCGCAGCTCGGCTACATGTTCTTCGCCGCAGGCGTCGGCGCGTATGGCGCGGCGATGTTCCACCTGTTCACGCACGCCTTCTTCAAGGCGCTGCTGTTCCTCGGCGCCGGCTCGGTGATCCATGCGATGCACCATGAGCAGGACATGCGCTATTATGGCGGCCTCTGGAAGAAGATCCCGCTGACCTACACGGCGATGATGGCGGGTACGCTCGCGATCACCGGCGTCGGCATCCCCGCCCTGTTCGGCAATCCGGTGGCGTTCGGCTTTGCTGGCTTCCACTCGAAGGACGCGATCATCGAGGCGGCCTTCGCGTCGGGTAACACCGGCGTGTTCTGGGTCGGCGTGGTCGTCGCGCTGCTGACGAGCTTCTACTCGTGGCGCGTGGTGTTCCTCACCTTCCACGGCAAGCCGCGCTGGGCCGCTTCCGAGCATATCCAGCACGCGGTGCACGATGCGCATGGCCATGGTCACGACGATCATGGTCATGACGATCATGCGCTCGCGCACGCCGCGCAGGGTCACGACAATCACCATGCGCACGATCACGGCGACGGCACGGCAGGGTACCACCCGCACGAGAGCCCGCTGGTCATGCTGATTCCTCTGATCCTGCTGTCGATCGGCGCAGTGCTCGCCGGCTTCGTCTTCCACGGCGCGTTCATCGAACCGACCGCGGGCGAGACGTATTGGCACGGCGCGCTGGCCTTCAACGAGCACCTGATGCACGCGATGCACGAGGTGCCGGTGTGGGTGAAGCTCTCGGCCACGGTGGCGATGCTGCTGGGCCTGGGCACCGCGGTGTTCGCGTATATCGTTTCGCCGGGCTTCCCGGCGGCCTTCGCCGAGCAGGTGCGTCCGCTGTATCTGTTCCTGCTCAACAAGTGGTATTTCGACGAGCTCTACAACCTGCTCTTCGTGCGTCCCGCATTCGCCATCGGGCGGCTGTTCTGGAAGCGTGGCGACGAGCAGACGATCGACCGGTTCGGCCCCAATGGCGCAGCGCGCTTGGTGCAGATCGGCAGCGTAGGCGCCGTCAAGCTGCAATCGGGGTATCTCTACACCTATGCCTTCGTCATGCTGATCGGGCTCACGGCCGCGCTCACCTGGGTCATTGCGGGGTGATGGAAAAATGACCGGCTTTCCGATCCTTTCCGTCCTGCTCGCGATCCCCGCGGTTGCCGCGGTGCTCTGCCTCTTCGTGGGCGCCCAGGGCGCTCGCTGGACGGCGCTCCTCGCGACGCTCGTCAACCTGGGCCTCGGCGTTTTCCTCTGGACGCAGTTCCAGCATGGCGACGGTGCCCCACAGTGGCAGTTCGTCGAGCAGCATGTGCTGTTCAGCCTTGGTGGCGTCGACTTCAAGTGGGCGCTCGGCATCGACGGCTTCGCCTTCCTGCTGATCGAGCTCTCGCTGTTCCTGATGCCGATCTGCATCGGCGCCAGCTGGCTCTCGGTCACCAAGCGCGTGCCGGAGTACATGGCGGCGTTCCTTGCGACCGAAGTGCTGATGATCGGCACCTTCGCCGCGCAGGACCTGTTCCTGTTCTACATCTTCTTCGAAGGTGGCCTGATCCCGATGTACCTGATCATCGGCATCTGGGGCGGCGTGAACCGCATCTACGCGTCGTACAAGTTCTTCCTCTACACGCTGCTAGGCTCGCTGCTGATGCTCGTCGCCATGATCTTCATGGTGCTGAACACCGGCACCACCTCGATCCCGGTGCTGATGGCGCACGACTTCCCGGCCAACTGGCAGACTTGGCTATGGCTGGCCTTCTTCGCCTCGTTCGCGGTGAAGATGCCGATGTGGCCGGTCCACACCTGGCTGCCCGACGCGCACGTGCAGGCGCCGACCGCTGGCTCGGTGATCCTGGCGGGCGTGCTGCTGAAGCTCGGCGGCTATGGCTTCCTGCGCTTCTCGCTGCCCATGTTCCCGGTCGCGTCGGTGCAGTTCATGTGGGTCGTCTTCGGCCTGTCCTGCGTGGCGGTGGTCTACACCTCGCTCGTCGCGCTCGTGCAGAGCGACATGAAGAAGCTGATCGCCTATTCGTCGGTCGCGCACATGGCGATCGTCACCATGGGTCTGTTCGCCTTCAACGCGAACGGCATCGACGGTGCGATGATGGTGATGCTGGGCCACGGCGTGGTCTCGGGCGCGCTGTTCCTGTGCGTTGGCATCATCTATGATCGCCTCCACACCCGCGAGATCGACCGCTACGGCGGCCTGGCGATCAACATGCCGCGCTACGCCGTGCTGTTCCTGTTGTTCACCATGGCCTCGATCGGCCTGCCGGGCACCAGCAACTTCGTCGGCGAATTCTTCAGCCTCGCCGGCGTGTACCAGGTCTCGACCTGGACCGCGCTGATCGGCACCACGGGTATCATCCTCGGCGCCGCCTATATGCTCTACCTGTTCCGTCGGGTGGTGTGGGGCGACCTGACCAAGGACGATGTGAAGGCGATGCCGGACCTCGACGGTCGCGAAGTGGCGATGCTGGTAGCACTGGCTGCCGTGGTGCTGTGGATGGGTGTGTACCCGACCAGCTTCACCGCGCCGATGCACGCCGATGTCGCACGGCTGACGCAGCGCCTCGACAGCGCCGCGCACACCCTGTCGATCAGCGACTCCAAGCCCACGCCGGGTTCGCCGCAGGCGGCACCCGCCCATGAAGCCTCCGCGCACGAGGGGGCGCACTGATGTCCTATTCCATGCAACTCCTCATGACGCTGCCCGAGCTGGTGCTCGCGGTCGGCTCCATCGTCCTGATGCTGGTGGCTGCCTGGGGTGGCCAGGCATCCACCAAGCTGGTGAGCTGGGCCTCGGTGGCGCTGCTCGCTGGCGCCGGCATCGCGCTCACCGGTCCGTCCTCCACGGGCGGCGTCGCGTTCGGTGGCCTCTATCATGCCGATGCATTCTCGGCCTTCGCCAAGGTTGCGATCTATGTCGCCGCCGCGGTGTCGATCCTCGTTGCGCCGGGCTTCTTCCAGCGCACCTCGGGCGACGATCTGCGCCCGGAATATCCGGTGCTGATCCTGCTTGCGACCATCGGCATGGGCATGATGGTCTCGGCGGGCGACCTGCTGAGCCTCTATGTCGGTCTCGAGCTACAGAGCCTTTCGGCGTACATTCTCGCCAGCTTCATGCGGCGCGATACGCGCTCGGCCGAAGCCGGTCTGAAGTATTTCGTGCTGGGCGCGCTGGCCTCTGGCATCCTGCTCTACGGCATCAGCCTTGTGTACGGCTTCGCCGGCACCACGCTGTTCGAGGGCATTGCGGGCGCCTATCACGCCGGCCTCGCCTCGCCGCAGCATACCGGCCTGCTGTTCGGTCTGGTGTTCGTGTTCGCGGGCATGGCGTTCAAGATCTCGGCCGTGCCGTTCCACATGTGGACGCCGGACGTGTACGAAGGCGCGCCGACCCCGGTCACCGCCTATTTCGCCTCTGCCCCCAAGGTGGCCGCAGTGGCGATGGCGGTGCGCGTCGCGATCGACGCGATGGGCCCGGCGATCTTCGAATGGCGCCAGATCGTGATCTTCGCCTCGCTCGCCTCGATCATCTTCGGTGCGGTGGCGGCGATCGGCCAGACCAACATCAAGCGCCTGCTTGCATACTCGTCGATCAACAATGTCGGCTTCGCGCTGATCGGCCTTGCGGCCGGCGGCGAGGAAGGCGTTGCCAGCGTGCTCGTCTACATGGCGATCTACGTCATCATGACGATCGGCAGCTTCCTGGTGGTGCTGCAGATGCGTGGGCAGGATGGCGAGCAGGTCGAGACGATCGCCAGCCTCTCGGGCATGTCGCGCACCCGTCCGGGCCTGGCGGCGGCGCTGGCGATCTTCATGTTCAGCCTTGCCGGCATTCCGCCGCTGCTCGGCTTCTTCGCCAAGCTTGGCGTGTTCATGGCAGCGGTCCATTCGGGCCTCTGGATCTTCGCGGCGGTGGGTGCTGCGGCCTCGACGATCGGTGCCTTCTATTACCTCAAGATCGTCAAGACGATGTACTTCGACGAGCCGGCGCCGGCTTTTGCGGGCAAGACCGACCTCGTCGAAGGCGGCCTGATCGCGATCAGCGCCGTCGTGATTTCGCCGATCGGCTGGCTGGCGTTCGGTGCGCTGGGCACCTGGTCGCTGGTCGCGGCGAAGGCGCTGTTCTGACAGCTGTGATCCGGACCGTCGCCGAGACGGGATCGACCAATGCCGACATCCTTTCCCTGGCGCTTACGGGCGCCGGGGAAGGGCTTTGGCTCCGGGCCGAACGCCAGACCGCCGGCAAGGGCCGGCAAGGGCGCGCCTGGGTCTCGCCTGCGGGCAATCTCTACATCTCTACGCTGGTCCGGGTGCGGCCGACCGATCCTTCGCCGGCGACGCTGGCGCTGCTGTCGGCCGTCGCGCTCGAAGAAGCGGTGCGGGCGTTCGGTGTGTCGCCGATGCTCAAATGGCCCAACGACCTGCTGGTCGAGGGCGCCAAGCTCTCCGGCATCCTGCTCGAGCGGGCCGGGGATGCGATCGCGGTCGGCATCGGCGTCAACCTGGCAGCAGCACCCGAGGGGCTGGACCGCGCGGCGACCAGCCTGGCGGCGCAGGGCGTGACCGTCGCGCCCGATATTTTCGCCGAGGTGCTCGCCGAGAGTTTCGGCCGCTGGCTGGAGCGCTGGCGGGGCGAGGGCATGTATCCGGTGCGCGAGCGCTGGCTGGCCAAGGCACATCCCGAGGGCACCGCGCTGACCGCGCGGCTCGCCGACGGGACGAGCTTCGACGGCCTGTTCGGCGGGCTGGATTCGAGCGGCGCGCTGATCCTGCGCTTGGCCGACGGGACGAGCCGTGCCATTCACGCGGGCGACGTGTTCCTGCTGTAACGAGGAAGAGGGAAGGGCGATGCTGCTCGCGATCGACGCCGGCAATACCAATGTCGTGTTCGCCCTGGTGGACGGCGGCGAGATCCGCGCCCGCTGGCGGATCGCCACCGATCCGCGCCGCACCGCCGACGAATATGCCGTGTGGCTCAGCCAGTTGCTGGCATTGGAGGGCTATGACCGCGCCGCGGTGACGGGGGTGATCGTCGGCACGGTCGTGCCCCGTGCGCTCCACAACCTGCAGGTGCTCGCCAGCAAATATTTCAGCACCGAGGCGGTGATCGCCGGCAAGGGCAGCGCCGAATGGGGCTTCGCGCTCGACGTGGACGAGCCGCAGAATCTCGGCGCCGATCGTGCGCTCAACGTGCTCGCCGGCCATGCGCGCCACGAAGGCGACCTGATCATCATCGACTTCGGCACCGCCACCACCTTCGACGTGGTCGACTATCGCGGTGCCTACAAGGGCGGGATCATTGCGCCGGGCATCAACCTGTCGCTCGACGCGCTGGTGACCGCAGCCGCAAAGCTGCCCCGCATCGCCATCTCCGCGCCGGAGACCGCCACCGTGATCGGCCGCAACACCGTCGATCAGATGCACATCGGCATCTACTGGGGCTATGTGGCGATGATCGAGGGGCTGGTCGCACGGCTCAAGACCGAGGTGGGTAGGCCGCTCAAGGTTATTGCGACCGGTGGGCTGGCGATTCTCTTCGAAAGGCATACATCTGTCTTTGATACGATCGAGCCCGACCTCACCATTCAGGGCTTGGCGATGCTGTGGGAACGCAGCCAGCAAGGAAATTAAGTGACCCCAAGAAACGAACTGCTCTTCCTCGCCCTTGGCGGCTCGGGCGAGATTGGCATGAACGTCAATCTCTATGGCTGTGACGGCAAATGGCTGATGGTCGATTGCGGCATCACCTTTGGCGATGCCAGCTATCCGGGCATCGACGTGATCCTGCCCGATCTCCAGTTCATCGAGGACCGGGTGGACGACCTGCTCGGCATCGTGCTGACGCACGGACATGAAGACCATATTGGTGCGCTGCCCTATCTCGCCGCCGATCTGGGCGTGCCGCTGTATGCGACGCCGTTCACCGCGGGCCTGATCCACGGCAAGCTGGCCGAGGAAGGCATCGAGGATCGCATCGAGCTCAACGTGGTCAAGGAGGAGGGGCCGTTCGACATCGGCCCGTTCAAGATCACCTACACCCCGCTCGCCCACTCGATCCCCGAGGGCAATGCGGTGCTGATCGAGACGCCGTACGGCAAGGTGTTCCACACCGGCGACTGGAAGCTGGACGAGGCGCCGTCGCTGGGCGGCTCGGCCACCGCCGAGGAACTGACCGCGATCGGCGACACCGGCGTGCTCGCGCTGGTGTGCGATTCGACCAACGTGTTCAATCCCGAAGCCTCGGGCTCCGAAGCCGAGGTCCGCAAGGGCCTGGACGAAGTGATCGCCGGGGCGAAGGGGCGGGTGCTCGTCACCACCTTCGCGTCCAACGCGGCGCGACTGCAGACGCTGGGCGAGGTCGCCCGCGACACCGGCCGCGAGCTGTGCGTCGCCGGCCGGTCGCTCGACCGGATCATCCGCGTCGCCAAGGCGACCGGCTATCTGCGCGACTTCCCCGAAACGGTCGATTTCGAGAAGGCGATGACGCTGCCCGCGTCGCGCGTGCTGATCGTCGCGACCGGCGGCCAGGGCGAGCCGCGCGCGGCGCTCAACCGCATCGCCGAGGGTAGCCATGTGCTGAAGCTGCACCAGGGTGACCTGGTGGTGTTCTCCTCGCGCCAGATCCCGGGCAACGAAATCGCGATTGGCAAGATCATGAACACGCTCGCCGACAAGGGCGTCGACATCATCACCGACCGCCAGGCCTTCGTCCATGTTTCGGGCCATCCGGGTCGGCCGGAACTGGCCGCGATGTACAAGTGGATCCGTCCGGAGATCATCGTGCCGGTGCATGGCGAGATCCGCCACATGCACGAACAGGCCCGCTTCGCGCTCGAACAGGGCGTGCCCAAGGCGGTGAAGCAGCAGAATGGCGAGATCATCCGCCTCGCGCCCAACGGCCCGGCCAAAATCGGCCATGCGACGGTCGGCCGCCTCGTGCTCGACGGCGACGTGATCCTGCCCGCCGATGGTGCGACGATGGGCGAGCGCCGCCGGATCGCGCTCTACGGCCAGATGTCGGTCGCGGTGGCGATTGACCGCAAGGGCAAGCTGCTCGGCCAGCCACAGATCCGTATCCAGGGCGTGCCGGTGGAAGAGGACCGCGAGGACCTGATCGATGCCGCCGCCGATGCCGCCGCCGAGGCGGTGACGAAGGACTGGCGCGATCGCGAGAAGCTGCGCGAGTCGCTGCGCCTCGCGGTGCGGCGGGTCGCGGTGCGCTTCACCGGCAAGAAGCCGGTGGTGGACGTGCTGCTGATCGAGGCGTAGTCTCGTACCCATGAGGTGGCAGTCGGCGCTCGCGATCTATACGCTCTTCTGGGCGTTGTCGGTGTTCTTCGTGCTGCCCTTCGGGGTGCGGACCAGCGAGGAGGCGGGCGTGCCGCTTGTGCCGGGCCAGGCGCCGAGTGCGCCGCACAGCTTCAATCCCAGGAAGGTCATGGTGCGCACCACGATCGTCTCGGCGGTGCTCTTCACCGCCTTCTATCTCAATTACGTCTATGGCTGGGTGACCGCCGACATGCTCGACTGGACGCGCTAACCTACAGCAAGATCAGCGGTTTTTCGATCATTTCGGCCGCATGCCCGCCTATAAGAGCGGGATGGAAGAACTGCTTCGTCACCATGCCCAGATGTTTTCCGCGCTCGATGCGCTGGCGCAGCTCACCAGCGCGCCGGTCTGCGACGAAAAGGCCGTCATGGCGGTGCGCTACCGGCTGACCCGGGCGAGCAGCGCGCGCCGGCGGCAGGTCACGGCGCTGTGCGAACAACTACTGGTGGGCGAGTGCAGCGATCCGGCGGTGCTGGCGCTGCGCGATGCGACCAACCTGTCGCGGGCGGCGTCGAGCAGCCATATCGGCACCTGGACGCTGCAACAGGTCGCAGCCGACTGGCCGGGCTATGTTCGCGCTTCGGCGCGGATGCAAGCGACGCTGCGGCGCGAGCTTGCGCGCGAAGTCGCCACGCTTTCTCCGCACCTTTGCGGGACGATGTGAACGTTCACCATTCTGTCACGTTCGCTTGCCATGCGCTGGGCTGGCACGAGCGCAAGGGAATGGGGCAGATGGACATCACGAGACGCGAGCTCCTCTGGGGTGCGGCAGGCGCAACCTTGCTGGCCGCCCCGGCGCTGGTGCGGGCGCAGCAGATCTTCCGCGCCTATCCCTTCACGCTGGGCGTGGCGGCGGGCGATGCATCCGCCGACGGGTTCGTGCTGTGGACGCGGCTCGCCCCCGAGCCGCTGGAGCCGCATGGCGGCATGCCGATGGCGCCGATCGCGGTGCAGTGGGAAGTGGGCGCGGACTCTGCGTTCAAGACCGTCGCCGCCAGGGGCGAGGCGATCGCCCGCCCAGAACTCGGCCATTCGGTGCATGTCGAGGTCGAGGGGCTCCAGCCGGACCGGCCCTATTGGTATCGTTTCAGCTGCGGCCGCGAGCGCTCGATGCGCGGCCGGGTCAAGACGCTGCCCGTCGTCGGCGCCCCGGCCGCCAAGGCGCGGTTCGTCGTCGCCGGCTGCCAGCATTACGAGCAGGGCCTCTACACCGCCTATGCCCATGCCGCGCGCGAGGACGCGGACTTCCTGTTCCATTATGGCGACTATATCTATGAGGGCCGCAGCAGCCCGGTGGCGTTCGACTATGGCGGCGAACCGCGCAAGTTTCTCCGCGCGCATGTCGGCGAGGAGCCGTTCAGCCTCGACGATTATCGCCGCCGCTACGCCCAGTACAAGACCGACACCGATCTCCAGGCTGCGCACGCCGCCACCGGGTGGTATGCGACGTTCGACGATCACGAGGTGCAGAACAACTGGGTCAGCGACCGTGACCAGAACGGCACCCCAACCGAGGCCTTCCTGCTGCGCCGCGCCGCCGCGTTCCAGGCCTGGTACGAGCATATGCCGGTGCGCAGCGGCGCGATCCCCAGGGGCGGCGCGATCCAGGCCTATCGGCGGGCGCGCTTCGGCGACCTGCTCGACCTGCATCTGCTCGATACCCGCCAGTTCCGCAGCGATCAGCCCTGCGACGACGGCTTCAAGCCGCGCTGCGCGGGCTGGGATGCGGCTGATGCTCAGGTGCTGGGCAGCCCGCAAGAGGCATGGCTGGGCCGCAACCTAGCCGAGGGCAAGGCGCGCTGGAACGCGATCGCCCAGCAGGTGATGGTGATGCCGCTCGACCGCCGGACGGCGGACGAGCCCGCGCCGATCCGCAACATGGACAGCTGGGGCGGCTATGATCGCCCGCGCGAGCGGCTGCTCCACAGCTTTGCCGGGCACGGCAATGTCGTGGTGCTGACCGGAGACGAGCACCAGAATTATGCCGGCGAGCTGCGCACCCGTGCCGGCGAGGGCGATACGGTGGCGGTGGAGTTCGTCTCCACCTCGATCAGTTCGGGCGGCGACGGGGCCGATGTTCGCAAGGGCAGCGACAAGATCCTCGGCCGCAATCCCTATCTCAAATATGTGAACGACCGCCGCGGCTATTTGCTTTGCGAGGTCACGCGCGACCAGTGGCAGGCGCAGTTCCGTACCGTCGATACGGTCAGCGAGCCGGGCGCCCCGGTGAAGACCGCGCGGACCGCGATCGTGCCGCACGGACGCCCGCAGCTCGATTTCGCCTGAAGGGCGGGCCTGGTTGAACGGCGGGCAAGAAGGCTGCCCGCCGCGGCAAAGGTGAGGCCGGCGAGCAGGAACGGCAGCGGGCCGAAGCTGCCGGGGGGGCGTCGCCAGCCAGGCAATCGCCGTGCCGATCAGCGCGGGCAGGGCGTTGGTGCGGTTGAGAATGCCGAGATCGCGACCGCGATCCGCTCGCTCGGCAAGTCGAGAAAACCCGCGACCGCCGCCGGTCGACGGGGGATGACCGCGCTCCTGCCGCAAGGCACGCGCGGCATTCTCGCTCCGCTGACCCCGGCGGCGGCCGGGGAGCTGCGACCCTGTCTGTTGCGGCCACGGCGCCGCTGAGCGAAGAAGAACGGGAGGGAGGCCGCATGTCTCGTCGGCATCAGTCGGTGACCATTCGCCATGTCGCGGCCGATGCCGGCGTTTCGCTGCAGACGGTCAGCCGGGTGATCAACCAGGAGCCGGGTGTGCGGCCCGAGATGCTGCACCGGGTGCAGGCGTCGATCGCCAAGCTCGGCTATGTCCCCTCGCGGGCGGCGCAGCGGATGAGCGGCTCGCGCTCCTATCTGATCCTCGCGCTCAAGGATCGCGAGCGGACGATCGCCGATTGGCGCGCGCGCGAGGGCCGCGACTGGGTCGACCAGATGCTCCTCGGCGGCATGCTCGCCTGCGCGGCACACGGCTATCGCATGATCGTCGAGCTGATCGACACCCAGAGCGAGCAGATCGAGCGCGAACTGGGCGCCGCAATCGCCGCGCTGCAGCCGGATGGCGCGATCCTCACCCCGCCACATTCGCAAGATCCGGTCATTCTGCGGCTGCTGGCCGAGAAGGGGATCGAGATCGCCCGGATTGGATCGGTGGCGGACGGCCCGGGGCACAGGCTGGTGCAGGACGATCGCGGCGGCGCGCGGCAGGCGACCGAGCATCTGCTCGCGCTCGGCCATCGCCGTATCGGCTTCATCGCCGGGCCCGCTGACTATGAACTGAGCGCCTGGCGCGTCGAGGGCTGGCAGGCGGCGATGGCGGCGGTAGGCCTGTCTGCCGAAGGGCTGCTCGAGACCGGCGACTTTTCCTATGATGGCGGGCTGGTCGCGGCCCGCAGGCTGCTCGACCGCGCCGAGGTCACTGCGGTGATCGCCGCCAACGACCAGACCGCACTGGCGACGATGGCGGCGGCGCGCGGGCGCGGGCTGAGCGTGCCGGAGGACGTCTCGCTGATCAGCTTCGACGACACGCCGATCGTCCGCTTCGGCAGCCCCGCACTCACCGCGGTGTCGCAGCCGATCGCCGATATTACCGCCAAGGCGGTGGAGCGGATCATCGAGGCCTGTGCCGGGCGCGGCCCCGCCATATCGGCACCGCTCACGCTGCCGGCGACGCTGATCGTTCGCGACTCCACCCGGCGACCGCCGGCGCGATAAGCGTCAGGCGCGCAGTCGCTCGATCGCCTGGGCCAGCGCGACATAGAGCTTGCCCGCGTCGGACGAGAGCAGCGTCACTGCCAGCGGATTGCCCTCGCGCAGGCCCAGCACCTGGCGGAGCATCGTCTCGAAATCATGGACATAGCGGTGCACATTCTCGCGGAACGTGTCGTCATGGTCGTAGAGCCGGTGGATCTCGCGCGCCTCGTGGGGCGCCAGCAGCCGTACCGCGCGACGCGTGAACACGCCGCGATCGCCCTTCAGATAGGCGCCCCAGGCGCCGTCGGTCACTTCAGTCGAGAAGGTCTTGGCAATGTCGATCGAGGTCGAATGGAGCGCGTCGATCAGCAGCGCCATGCGGTGGGCGAAGCCGTCGCTGTCGGCGCGTTCCTGTGCCTCCTGCGCTTCGGCGATCCAGGCATCGGCGGCCTGGGTCGCGCCTTCGATCGCGGTCAGCTGCGCGCGGAGATGCTCGGCGGCACGGGCAGCCGCACCGATCGCGGCATCGGTGGCGCGGGTCAGCGTCTCCACCTGCTGGCGGACCGAGACCTCGACGGCGCGTTCGACTGCGGCGTCCGTTGCGTCCTGCAACACCCGGTGGACCGCCGGCACGATGCCGTCGACCGCCTCGCGGGCATGATCGGCGGCCTTGTTGGCGCTGTCGCGGACGCGGATCAGCGTTTCGATCAGTTCCGGTGCGGCGTCGCTGGTGAAGCTCCTGGCGTGCAGGATTGCGGCATCCACCGCCTGGCTGAGCGTCTCCGCCTGTTCGGTGGCGGTGACCAGCGTCTGCGCGAGCGCGGCGCGCCCCCGATCGAGCGCTGCCTGCTGGCGGACGACGGTCGCGGCAATGCCTTCCACCGCATCATGGGTCGACTCCGCCGCAGTGACGAGGCCGAGAAGCTCGGGCCTGGACGCCGCGATCCGCTTGCGCGTCGCGTCGATGTGGCCGTCGAGCCGCTGGAGCGCGGCGGGCATGGTCTCGTCGATCTCGCGTGCGGCGGCATCGAGGGCGGTGAGCAGCTCTTCCGAGGTGGTGATCACCCCGCGCGCGGTCGCTTCGCCGGTGCGCATCGATTCGGTCATGCCGTCCATTGACTGGTGGAGGCTGTGGATCGCGGTCGCCAGCGCCTCGGTGCGGCGGGTGCCGGCGGCGTGGAGCACCTCCAGCTCGCGATCGAATTCGCTGGCGCCTTCGGAGAGCCGGGCGAACAGTGCGTCGCCGCGCCGCTGCTCCTCGCTCAACCGGGCGGAGATGCGGATGATCGCATCCTCGATCAGCGCCATGCGCTGCGCCATCAGCGTGCTGCTGTCCTCCCCGGCGCGCTCCAGCGCGGCCTGGTTGGCACCGAGCATCGCCAGCATCGCCTCGCCCTGCGCGGCGATGCTCTGACGCGACTGGTCGACGGCGGCGGCGGCGCGATCGAGCACGCCGTCCACCTGGGCAGACATCTGGTCGGTCACCTGCTCGAGGCGGCTGCTCGCGGCCTCGCTGGTCGCTTCCATTCGGGCGACATGTGCCGCGAGCCGTTCGGCCGCGCCGCTGGCGATGCGATCGGCCTCGCGACCGCGCTCGGCCAGCACGCTGAGCTGGATGTCGAGTGCAGCGGCGGTCTGCCCGGCCTGGAGCCCGGCGGCATCCACCCGATCGGCAAGGCCGCGCATTTCCTCGTGCGCGCGCGGGAGCGAGGCGAGGACCACCGCCACGCTGCGCTCGGCCGCGCTGGTCGCTTCGCTGAGCTGGCGCGTGCCGGTGCCGACCGTCTCGGCCTGGCGCGCGGCGCTGGCGGCGGCATGGGCGAGCCGTTCGGCCGCGGCGTCGCTCAGCACCGACAGGGTGGTTTCCTGCTCGGCGAGCGCTGCGCGCTGGGCGACCAGACGATCGGTGAGGGCGGCGGTACGGGCCTCCAGCTGCGCGGCGGCCTCGTGCATCGCCCAGGCGGTCTGGCCGAAGCGGCGCGCCTCGGCGTGGCTGGTGCGCATCACGACGAGATAGAGCAGGGCAACGACGCCGCCCGGCACGCAGAGCGCCGCCAGCAGCTGGATGCGCGCAAAGGCACTCAGCGGCTCGTACCAGGCCGGCACCGCGAGCGAGGCCATGCCATAGGTCGCGCCGACTCCGACGACGATCGCCACCAGCGGCGCGAGCCACTCGATCGGCGAACGCGGCGCGGGTCCTTCCTCGAATGCCTCCGGCGCGGGCGGATGGATGACGAGGCTCTCCGCCATCACCGGCGGTTCAGCGGGCAGCGGTTCAGGCATCGCAGCGGATTCGGCGGTAGATCCCCCAGTCATCCGGCCACTCTACCAGCTTTGCCGCCGGGACCAAGGGTGGTGAGGAACGAATGGTTAACGATCGCGCGCGTACACAAGGGCATGCTCTACGATCACGCCGTTTTCGATACGTCTCTGGCCAGCGAGATCGAGAAGGATCCGGCGCTGGTCGGGCAGTTGCAGCACGCCTTTCTCGACAGCCTGCACCGCGCCGCTGGCCTTGGCACCTCGCCTGCCGACGCCGAGCGCTGGGCGGGCGCGGCGTTGCGGCTCCAGTGTCTGGCCGGCAGCGTCGGCATGCCGGGGATCGATGCGGCGGTGCGGGAGACGCTGCAGGGCGGCGCCGCCTGCTGGCGTGCCGATCTCGCCGACTGATCAGTCCGCTTCGGCGGACTCCGGCTCGAACCGGTCGGTATCCCAGTTGCGGACGAAGGCGGAGCCGGTCGGCATGTCGATCAGGTGCAGCCAGCTGTCGTCGATGTTGAGCACCGCGCCGAGCGACACGCACTCGACCTGCCGCGCGCCGATCGCCTCGTCTTGGAGCCCACGATAATCGCCGCGGATGCGCCACCCGCTGTCCGGCTTGTCGCCGATGGCAGGCGGCAGCGGCAATTCGCGATACAGATAATGCACGGCGGTGCGGTCCTGCAGTACGCAGGCGTCGACGAGGCAGCGCGCCTCATAGTGGCGCCGCGCCGGCGCGGAGGGCGGGCGCACCGCATGGTCCTCGCCCCAGCGCAGGTCGATCACGTCCTCTCGCCGGAAGGCGATGGTGCTCCCCGGCCGCAACTGCGGGATGTCGAGCGGGACGTTGTCGAGCTCGCCCCATAGACGATCGCCTTCGATGCGGCGGACGATCGCCCACATGCGCTCGGCGGCATATTCGCGCGACGGCGGCGTCGACTGGAAGATGAGCTTCACCAGATCGCCCGGCCGCAGCGCCAGCACCTCGTTCTCGCTCGGCAGGAAGAAGGTATAGGGCGCGCCTTCGGCAATCGGCCGGGGATCGGCGATCGTGTAGCTGCCGAGCCAGCGCCGGCGCCACCGATGGAACATGTCGCGGATCGGTCTCATCGCTTGCGACTCAACTCGCGCATCGCCGCATCGATCCCTGCAATCGTGAGCGGATACATCCGGTCGCGCATCAGCTCGCCGATCATCGTCACCGAGTGCGAATAGCGCCATTGCGCCTCGGGCAGCACGTTCAGCCATATGGTGGCGGGATAGGTGTCGGTCATCCGCTGCAGCCAGGTGGCGCCGGACTCCTCGTTCATGTGCTCGACAGAGCCGCCGACATGGGTGATCTCATATGGGCTCATAGCGGCATCGCCGACGAAGATCACCTTATAGTCGTGGCCGTATTTGTGGAGGATATCGGCCGTGCGGGTGCTCTCGGTGAACCGCCTGCGATTGTCCTTCCACACGCCTTCGTAGAGGCAGTTGTGGAAATAGAAGAATTCGAGGTTCTTGAACTCGCTGGTCGCCGCCGAGAACAGCTCTTCGCAGAGCTTGACGAACGGGTCCATCGACCCACCGACGTCGAGGAAGAGCAGCAGCTTCACCGCGTTGTGCCGTTCGGGGCGCATCTTCACGTCGAGCCAGCCCTGGCGGGCGGTACCGGCGATCGTGCCGTCGATGTCCAGTTCTTCCGCCGCACCCTCGCGAGCGAAGCGGCGCAGGCGGCGCAGCGCCACCTTGATGTTGCGGGTGCCGAGCTCGCGGCTGGAATCGAGGTTGCGATAGTCGCGCGCCTCCCAAACCTTCACCGCGCGTTGGTGCTTGCTTTCGCCGCCGATCCGTACGCCTTCAGGGTTGTAGCCGCCATTGCCGAAGGGCGAGGTGCCGCCGGTGCCGATCCACTTGTTCCCACCCTGGTGGCGCTCGTGCTGCTCGGCGAGCCGCTGCTGGAGCGTCTCCATCAGCTTTTCCCACGAGCCGAGCGCCTCGATCTGCGCCTTTTCCTCGTCGGTCAGGTACTTGTCGGCAACGGCGCGGAGCCATTCCTCGGGGATGTCGGCCGGCGCGACACCATAGCTGGTGGCAATGCCGCGAAAGACCTTGGCGAAGACCTGGTCGAACCGGTCGAGCAGCCCTTCGTCCTTCACATAGGTGGCGCGGGCGAGGAAGTAGAAGGCCTCGGGCGTGGGCTCGATCACCTGCGCGTCGAGCGCCTCCAGCAGCAGCAGATGTTCCTTGAGGCTGGCAGGGATGCCCGCGGCGCGCAGTTCGTCGAGAAAGGCGAGGAACATGAGCCTAGACTACACCTCTGGGGGAAGCGGCGTCCATTACGTTGACCGCCGGAGGAAGGCAGCCTGGCGCGTCACTTCTGCCGCCGCGCCATGAAGGCGAGCCGCTCGAACAGCATCACGTCCTGCTCGTTCTTGAGCAGTGCGCCGTGGAGCGGGGGGATCGCCTTGGTGGGATCGCGCGACTGGAGCACCTCCAGCGGCATTTCCTCATGGAGCAGCAGCTTGAGCCAGTCGAGCAACTCGCTGGTCGACGGCTTCTTCTTGAGACCGGGCACCTCGCGGATCTCGTAGAACAGCTCCATCGCGCGGCTGACCAGCAGCTTCTGGATGCCGGGGAAGTGGACGTCGACGATCGCCTGCATCGTGTCGCGGTCGGGGAACTTAATATAGTGGAAGAAACAGCGGCGCAGGAACGCGTCGGGCAGCTCCTTCTCGTTGTTCGAGGTGATGACCACGATCGGCCGCTCCACCGCGCGGACCGTCTCGCCGGTCTCATAGACATGGAATTCCATGCGATCGAGTTCCTGGAGCAGGTCGTTCGGGAACTCGATATCAGCCTTGTCGATCTCGTCGATCAGCAGCACGGGCAAGGTGGGGCTGGTGAAGGCCTCCCAGAGCTTGCCCTTGCGGATATAGTTGCCGATGTCGTGCACGCGCGGGTCACCGAGCTGCCCGTCGCGCAGACGCGCCACTGCGTCATATTCGTAGAGACCCTGCTGCGCCTTGGTCGTCGACTTGACGTTCCACTCGATCAGCGGCGCGCCCACCGCCTTGGCGATTTCGGTCGCCAGCACGGTCTTGCCGGTACCAGGCTCGCCCTTGACCAGCAGCGGGCGGCGCAGCGTGACCGCGGCATTGACCGCGACCTTCAGGTCGGCGGTGGCGACATAGCTTTGGGTGCCTTCGAAGCGCATGGCCGCAAGGTGGGCCGAACAGTGGCGGGATGCAACCCATCCCGAGGGGCAGGTCAGCCCCGGCTGCGGGCGCTCGCGCGGGCCTCCAGTAGGTCCCACAGCCCGCGATGCTGGGCGAAGACCTGTTGCGCGCCGAACAGCATCGCGCGTTCGTGCGCCGCTTCGCGGGCAAGCGCATCGACCACGCTCACCGTCTCCTCGGGGATCGGCAGGCGTGCCGGGGCGGGGGTGAGCCCGAAGCTGGCCGCGGCGCGGTCCAGCACCGACCGGATCGACACCCAGTCGATCGCGAGCGCGATCGCCGCGCCGGTCGCACATCCGGCACGATCCGACTGGGCGAGCATGTCGAGCGCGTGGCGCTGGGCCGCCGCGGCTGCTTCGCTCTCGGCATGGCCAGGCGTGCTGGGCAGGGGGCCGGCGGCCGCCACCAGCCGCACCAGATAGGCGCGCTCGGCGACAAAGGCTTCGGCCGCTGCCTCGATCCAGTCGCATTCCACCGGGCGGCGGGCGTGCGCGGTCGCATAGTCGATCAGGCCCGGATGGCGTCCGTGCAGCCGCGCGACATGATGGATGGCGTCCGCTAGGTCGCGGCGGGGCAGGGCGCCGGCACGCAGCGCCCGCAGGTGCGGATGGAGTGCGCTGCCATCGGTACCGGCCAGTGCGCCCATCGATCCCCATGCCCCCGACAGATGTTCGAGTTGTGCGGTTTCGAAGAGCATGTCCTTCTTCCTCTGGGCAGCGCCGTCGGCAGCGAGCGGGCAGGAAGGGCTTGGCATAGGGGAATATACCAAGGCGCGTAGAAAGATGGTTACGTGCGCATTAATCTTGAAAAGCCCGAATTTACGCGTCTGGAACGATTGTCCCAAAAGAAAACGGCCCCAGCCGAAGCCGGAGCCGTTCCATGTCTTGCGATACGCTGGAGCGTTTACTGGTCGAGGAAGCTGCGCATCTTTCGGCTGCGGCTCGGGTGCTTCAGCTTGCGGAGCGCCTTGGCCTCGATTTGGCGGATACGCTCGCGCGTCACCGAGAATTGCTGGCCGACTTCTTCCAGCGTGTGATCGGTGTTCATGCCGATGCCGAAGCGCATGCGCAGCACGCGCTCCTCGCGCGGGGTGAGGCTCGCCAGGACGCGGGTGACCGTTTCCTTGAGGTTCGCCTGGATCGCCGCGTCGACCGGAATGATCGCGTTCTTGTCCTCGATGAAGTCGCCCAGATGGCTGTCTTCCTCGTCGCCGATCGGCGTTTCGAGGCTGATCGGCTCCTTGGCGATCTTCATCACCTTGCGCACCTTCTCGAGCGGCATGCTCAGGCGCTCGGCCATTTCCTCGGGCGTGGGCTCGCGGCCCTGCTCGTGGAGGAACTGGCGGCTGGTGCGCACCAGCTTGTTGATCGTCTCGATCATGTGCACCGGAATACGGATGGTGCGCGCCTGATCGGCGATCGAACGAGTGATCGCCTGGCGGATCCACCAGGTCGCATAGGTGCTGAACTTGTAGCCGCGGCGATATTCGAACTTATCCACCGCCTTCATCAGGCCGATATTGCCCTCCTGGATGAGATCCAGGAACTGCAGGCCGCGATTGGTGTACTTCTTGGCAATCGAGATCACGAGGCGGAGATTGGCCTCGACCATCTCCTTCTTCGCGATGCGCGCCTCGCGCTCGCCCTTCTGCACCATGTTGACGATGCGGCGGAACTCGGTGAGCGTCATGCCCGTCTGCTGGGCGATCTCGCTCATCTCGGTGCGGATGCGATCGACCGAGGCGCCTTCGTTCTCGACGAAGGCCTTCCACTTCTTGTCGACGCCGACCACGGTCGGCAGCCAGTTCTCGTCCAGCTCGTGGTCGACATAGCGATCGAGGAAGTCCTTGCGACTGACCTTGTGGCGCTCGGCGAGACGCAGCATCTGGCCGCCCAGTGCCGTCAGGCGCCGGTTGAAGCTGTAGAGCTGGTCGACGAGGTACTCGATCTTCGCCTGGTGGAACTGGACGCTCTCCACCTCGGCGGTCAGTTCCTCGCGGAGCTTGTTGTACTTCTTCTCTTCCGCCGCCGGGAAGTCCTCGCCGGCCGACATGGTGTCGAGCCGCTGCTGCTGGACCTTGCCGAACTTCTTGTAGATCGCGGTGATGTTCGCGAACTTCTCGAGCGCCTGCGGTTTGAGCTGCTCTTCCATCTGGGCGAGCGAGAGGGTGTTGTCCTCCTCCTCGTCGTCCGAGGGGCGGCGCGCGCGGCGCTCGGTCAGCTCGTCGTCTTCGTCCGCCGCGGCTTCCTCGGGCTCTTCCTCTTCCTTGAAGGTGGGGCCGGTGCTCGATTCGCTGATCTCGCCATTGTCGTCCTCGGCACCCTCGACCTGCTCGGCCGACGGACCCTTGGAGAGCATGGCGTCGAGATCGAGGATCTCGCGCAGCTGCATCGTGCCTTCGTTGAGCGCGGTCGACCAGCCGATGATCGCGTTGAACGTGATCGGCGACTCGCAGAGCCCCAAGATCATCGTGTCGCGGCCGGCCTCGATGCGCTTGGCGATCGCGATTTCGCCCTCGCGGCTGAGCAGCTCGACGGCGCCCATCTCGCGCAGGTACATGCGCACCGGATCGTCGGTGCGATCGACGGTTTCCTTCTTCTTCGCGATCTCGAAGGCAGGCGCGGAATCGTCGCTGCTGTCCGCGGTCTCGGCGTCGTCGGCCGAGTCGTCCTCGGTCTCGGCGTCCTCGCCCGCGTCCTCGTTCTCGACGACGTTGATACCCATGTCGTTGAGCGCGGCCATCACGTCTTCGATCTGCTCCGAGGACATCTGGTCCTGCGGCAGCATCTCGTTCAGCTGATCGACGGTGATGTAGCCGCGCTTTTTCGCACGCGCGACCAGCTTCTTGATCGAACCTTCGTTCAGATCGATCAGCGGCGCGTCACTCGTGTCGCTCGTGTCGGTGACGTCTGCCATGTTCGCCTTCGCCATCAAATCCCTCGAAACTCAGATGGCGGCAATTTTACACCGCCTCTATTCCTCAAATTCGCCGTCTTCCGCAAGCATCAGATTGGCAAGCCGATCCAAAAGCTCCTGCCGTTGCCGCGAAAGCGCCACCTGGCGGGCGAACGCTTCCTCGGTGCCGTCGCGCATCAGGGCAGCGGTCGCCTCGGCGAGCGCCACATCGACGGCGGGCTGCGCCGCCATCACCGCAATTGCCTCGCCCAGATCCTCGCGCGCCTTCGTCACGTCGGCCGCGGGCCGCGTGAAGGAGAAGGGGAGCGTATCTGCGCGAAGCAACTCGCTTGCCACTGAATCGAAACCCGACCCCGCCAATATGGTGAGGAAATCCTCGCTATCAAGTTGACGCAGGCCCGGATTGGCGAGAGCGACCTCCACCACCGCCTCGAACAGCCGGCCGAGCGCGCCGGAGGCACTGCGCAGGCTGCCGAGAATCTCCATGTGCCGCGCGATCTCGACAGGGTGTCGAATCAGCCCCGCGAGCACCGCGCGTGCCAATATGGGATCGAGCCCGCTCGCCTGCACGCCGCGGATCAGATGCGACGGCGGCGGCTCGGGCGGCTGCCACATGCCGCGGGCGTTGCGCGTGCCGCGCTGCTGGCGGGCAGGGGCGGGACCGCGCTGATCCTTGCGGAACTCGCGCGGGCCGCGGCCGAACTGCTGGTCCGCACGCGCACGGAATTCGGCGATATATTCGTGCTTTACGTTCGGATCCTGAATCTGTTCAGCAAGTTCGCTGAGGCGGCGCTTGAGGCCCGCGCGCTGCTCGGGCGTGTCGAGCGGACCCGCCGCGACCTCGCTCGCCCACAGCCGATCGACCAGCGGCTCGGGCTTGGCCAGCAGGGCCTCGAACGCGGCCGGGCCCTGCGCACGGACCAGATCGTCCGGATCTAGGCCCTGGGGCAGGGTGACGAAAGCAAGGCTTCTGCCGGGGGCGAGCATCGGCAGCGCGCGGTGCGCGGCACGCAGCGCGGCCTTCTGCCCGGCCGAATCGCCGTCGAAGCAGAGCAGGGGCACTTCGGACAATCGCCACAGCCGTTCGAGCTGGTGTTCGGTGAGCGCGGTGCCGAGCGGGGCGACCACTTCGCCGAACCCGGCCTGGGCGAGCGCGATCACGTCCATATAACCCTCGACCGCGATCACCCGGTCGGCCTTGCGCGCGGCGGCCTGGGCGCGATCGAGATTGTAGAGCGTGCGACCCTTGTCGAAGAGCGGGGTCTCGGGGGAGTTGAGATATTTGGGCTCGCCGTCGCCGATGATCCGGCCGCCGAACGCGATCGTCCGCCCGCGCACGTCGCGGATCGGGATCATCAGCCGGCCGCGGAAGCGGTCGTACGGCTCCTTGCCCTCGACGGCGATCAGCATGCCGGATTCGACCAGCATCGGATCGCCATATGCCTTCAGCGCTTCCTTGAGCTTGCCGCGCGAATCGGGGGCGAAGCCGAGACCGAAGCTGCGCGCGATCTCGGGGGTGATGCCGCGACGTTGGAGCACGGCGCGCGCCTCGGCGCCCTCGATGCCGTTCAGCCGCTCGGTGAACCAGGTTGCTGCGTCGCCCATCAGCTCGTGCAGGCCACGCGCGCGCTCGGCCTTTTCGGCGGCGCGGCGGTCCTGCTCCGGCATGTCGAGCCCGGCGGCCTGGGCCAGTTCCTTCACCGCATCGATGAAGGGCAGGCCGCGCTGGTCGGTCATCCAGCGGATCGCATCGCCATGCGCGCCGCAGCCGAAGCAATGGTAGAAGCCCTTGTCGTCGTTGACGTAGAAGCTGGGGGTCTTCTCGTTGTGGAACGGGCAGCAGGCGCGGAACTCCTTGCCCGCGCGCTGCAGCTTCACCGACTTGGCGATGAGGGTGGACAGCGTGGTACGGGCGCGGAGCTCGTCTAGAAAGGCGGGGGTTAGGGACATTACCTGCTCACCCGGGGGGGCTTACTCAGCCCCTCCCCCGACCCCTCCCGCAAGCGGAAGGGGTGCGCAGGCTGCGTCGCTTCGGCTCCATCGCTCCCCTCCCGCTTGCGGGAGGGGTTGGGGGAGGGGACGGCGCCGTTGCGTACTTTGCGCCGGGGCTGCTCAAGCATCGCGGCGATCACCCGCTCGATCTCGGCGACGACGCCGTCCAAATTGCCGAGCACGTCGTTGTTCCAGAATCGCACCACGCGATACCCCTTCGCTTCCAGATATCGCGTCCGTAGCGCGTCCTCTGCGGCATTCACCGCATGCTGCCCGCCGTCGACCTCGACGACCAGCTTCAAACTCCGCGCCACGAGGTCACACACATAGGGCGGGACCTTCACCTGCCGGTTGAACCGTACGCCGGCAACCTTCCGTGCGCTCAATGCCTGCCACAGCGCCAGCTCGGCGTCCGTGGGTGCCTGGTTCCATTCCCTCCCCCGACCCAGTTTCAGGTAATCGATGCCCCGCATCGATTAGATCATGCCGGGGGCATGATCGACCTGAAACTCGCTCCGCGGGAGGGGAGCGCAGACTTTCATCTCAGCTCAGCGCTGCCTTCACCAGCGCGCTGGCCTTGCTCATGTCGAGTTGCGCCGCGTGGCGGCCCTTCAGTTCGGCCATCACCCGGCCCATGTCCTTCATGCCGCCCGCCCCAAGCTCGGCCTTGATCGCCTCGATCGCGGCGGTGGTTTCCGCCTCGCTCATCTGCTGCGGCAGGAAGCGTTCGATCACCACCACCTCGGCGGCTTCCGCATCGGCGAGTTCCTGCCGCCCGCCCTTCACGTACATCTCGATCGATTCGCGGCGCTGCTTGACCATCTTCTGCAGCACCTCGACCACCAGCACGTCGTCGTCCTCGGGCGCCTTGCCGGTGCGCGCTTCGATGTCGCGGTTCTTGATCGCGCTCTGGATCAGGCGGATCGTGGCGGTCGACGCCTTGTCTCCGCCCTTCATGGCAGTCACCAGCGCAGCCTTGATGTCGTCGCGAATCATCGTTTCTCTCGATCTTTGTACGGTAAGCCGGGAACCATAGCGGAGGCCCGGAAAACTTAACAGATTGACGCTGCGGCCATCGGGGTCTAGCGGGCGGCCCTTAGCAACATCGCAAACCCAAAGCAGGAGTGCCCGCCCCAAATGGCCGACGCCAAACCCTTGTCCATGCCCGTTGGAGCCACGGGCGTTCTGGTTCTGGCGAGCGGCGAGATATTGTGGGGTCGAGGATTCGGTGCCGAAGGCGATGCCGTCGGCGAGGTCTGCTTCCACACCGCGATGACCGGCTACCAGGAGATCATGACCGACCCGAGCTTCGCCGGTCAGATCATCAATTTCACCTTCCCGCACATTGGCAATGTCGGCGCCAACCCCGACGACATCGAGGCCGATGACCCTCATGCGCTGGGCATGATCGTCCGCCAGGACGTGACCGAGCCGTCGAACTTCCGCAGCACCGAGCATCTCGATGCCTGGATGGCGAAGCACAACCGCATCGGCCTGTCGGGTATCGACACCCGCGCGCTCACCCGCCGCATCCGGCTGGGCGGCGCGCCGAACGGCGTGATCGCGCACTCGAAGGAGGGCAAGTTCGACCTCGACGCGCTGCTCGAAAAGGCGCGCTGCTGGCCGGGGCTGGAGGGCATGGACCTCGCCGTCACCGTCTCGTGCGAGACGCATTTCGGCTGGGAAGGCGGCGTGTGGAAGCTCGGTGCCGGCTATGACACCAGCCGGCCGGAGACCAAGCGACCGCAGGTCGTCGCGATCGACTATGGCTCGAAGCGCAACATCTTCCGCAACCTGGTGCAGGCCGGCGCGGACGTGACCGTGCTGCCCGCCACCGCGACCTTCGAGCAGGTGATGGCGTTCAACCCGGACGGCTTCTTCCTCTCCAACGGCCCGGGCGATCCCGCCGCGACCGGCGAATATGCCGTGCCGGTGATCCGCCAGCTGCTCGAGACCGGCAAGCCGCTGTTCGGCATCTGCCTCGGCCACCAGCTGCTCGGCCTCGCGGTGGGTGCTGAGACCACCAAGATGTTCCAGGGCCATCGCGGCGCCAACCATCCGGTCAAGCGGCTGGAAGATGGTGCGGTCGAGATCACCAGCATGAACCACGGCTTCGCCGTCGAGCGCGAGAGCCTGCCGGCCAATGCCCGCGAGACGCATGTGTCGCTGTTCGACGGCTCCAACGCCGGCATCGAACTCACCGACCGCCCGGCGTTCAGCGTGCAATACCACCCCGAGGCCAGCCCGGGCCCGCAGGACAGCCTCTATCTGTTCGAGCGGTTCGTGGGGATGATGGCGTGAAGATCGCACTTGCGATCTTTATACCTCTCGCCGCTCTGGCACTCTTCGTGACGTTCTGGGACCTCCGGCCCGCCTATCGCCACACCGATCGGGATTGGGCGAAGGGCTGCAACACCAGCGTCAGTGATTTTCGATCGGCTCGCGCCGAAGCCATGTCGAACACTGCCCGGCCGAAAGTGGTCGTGGGGCGGTGCTCGTTGCAAAAGGCGAACGCAGGCGGGCTGAATTTAGACGTACTCGAACCGGGACAAGTGGTCACCAATGCCCAAGCGCACTGATATCTCCTCCATCCTCGTCATCGGCGCGGGGCCGATCGTCATCGGTCAGGCGTGCGAGTTCGATTATTCGGGCACGCAGGCGATCAAGGCCCTGAAGGAAGAGGGCTATCGCATCGTCCTGGTCAATTCGAACCCGGCGACGATCATGACTGATCCCGAGCTGGCCGACGCGACCTATGTCGAGCCGATCACGCCCGCGGTGGTCGCCAAGATCATCGAGAAGGAGCGCCCCGACGCGGTCCTGCCGACCATGGGCGGCCAGACCGCGCTGAACACCGCGCTGGCGCTGTTCCATGACGGCACGCTGGAGAAGTTCGGCGTCCAGATGATCGGCGCGGATGCCGAGGCGATCGACAAGGCCGAGGACCGTCAGAAGTTCAAGGTCGCGATGGAGAAGATCGGGCTGGAATCGGCCCGCTCGGCCATCGCGCATACCGAGGCGGAGGCGCTGGCGGGGCTGGAGAAGGTCGGCCTGCCCGCCATCATCCGCCCCAGCTTCACGCTGGGCGGCACCGGCGGCGGCGTCGCGTATAACCGCGAAGAGTTCATCGCTATCGTCCGCGCCGGGCTCGACGCATCGCCGACGACCGAGGTGCTGATCGAGGAATCGCTCCTCGGTTGGAAGGAATATGAGATGGAGGTCGTGCGCGATCGCAACGACAATTCCATCATCATCTGCTCGATCGAGAATATCGACCCGATGGGCGTCCATACCGGCGACTCGATCACCGTCGCGCCCGCGCTGACCCTGACCGACAAGGAATATCAGATCATGCGCAACGCCAGCCTGGCGGTGCTGCGTGAGATTGGCGTGGAGACGGGCGGCTCGAACGTGCAGTTCGCGGTCAACCCGAAGGACGGCCGCCTGATCGTCATCGAGATGAACCCGCGCGTGTCGCGCTCGTCGGCGCTCGCGTCGAAGGCGACCGGCTTCCCGATCGCCAAGGTCGCGGCGAAGCTGGCGGTGGGCTATACGCTGGATGAGATCGACAACGACATCACCGGCGCGACGCCGGCGTCGTTCGAGCCGACGATCGACTATGTCGTCACCAAGATCCCGCGCTTCGCCTTCGAGAAGTTCAAGGGCTCCGAACCCGTCCTGTCGACCGCGATGAAGTCGGTCGGCGAGGTCATGGCGATCGGCCGCAACATCCACGAGTCCATGCAGAAGGCGCTGCGCGGTCTGGAAACTGGCCTCAGCGGCTTCAACGATGTCGAGCATCTGGTCGGCGCGCCGCGTGCCGAGATCGAGGCGGCGCTGGCCAAAGCCACCCCGGACCGGCTGCTGATCGCGGCCCAGGCGCTGCGCGAAGGCTTCACCGTCGCCGAAGTCCATGCGATCGCGAAGTACGATCCCTGGTTCCTGGAGCGGATCGCCGAGATCGTCGCGGCCGAAGCCGAGGTGATGCAGAACGGCTTGCCGCAGGACGCGGCCGGTATGCGCCGCCTGAAGGCGATGGGTTTCTCCGACAAGCGGCTCGCCTATCTGGCGCTGCAATCGGCGAACCTGCGCGGCATGGATCGCGGCATCGCGCGTGGGTCTGGCCTGATCCACGAGGTCGTCAAGATGATGACCGGCGGCGTGACCGAGCAGGAGGTGCGCGAGCATCGCCAGAAGCTGGGCGTGCGTCCGGTCTTCAAGCGGATCGACACCTGTGCGGCCGAGTTCGACGCCAAGACGCCGTATATGTACTCGACCTACGAGGCCCCGACCTTCGGCGAGCCCGAGGACGAGGCCGTCCCCAGCGACCGCAAGAAGGTCGTCATTCTGGGCGGTGGTCCGAACCGGATCGGGCAGGGCATCGAGTTCGACTATTGCTGCTGCCACGCCTGCTTCGCGCTGGCGGATGCGGGCTATGAGACGATCATGGTCAACTGCAACCCGGAAACGGTCAGTACCGATTATGACACCTCGGACCGGCTCTATTTCGAGCCGCTGACCGCCGAGGACGTGCTGGCCATTCTCGACGTCGAGAAGTCGAAGGGCGAGCTGGTCGGCGTGATCGTGCAGTTCGGTGGTCAGACTCCGCTGAACCTCGCCCGCGCGCTGGAATCGGCCGGTATCCCGATCCTGGGCACGAGCCCCGATGCGATCGACCTGGCCGAGGACCGTGAGCAGTTCGCGGCGCTGGTCGACAAGCTGAAGCTGCACCAGCCCAAGAACGGCATCGCGCGCAGCCGCGAGGAAGCGCTGATCGTCGCCGAGCGCGTCGGCTATCCGGTGCTGATGCGCCCCAGCTTCGTGCTGGGCGGCCGCGCCATGGAGATCGTCGACGGGCCGCAGCAGCTGGAGGATTATATCCAGACGGCGGTGCAGGTGTCGGGCGACGCCCCGGTGCTGATCGACCAGTATCTGCGCGACGCGATCGAGGTGGACGTGGACGCGATCTGCGACGGCGACCAGGTCGTCGTGGCGGGCGTGCTCCAGCATATCGAGGAAGCGGGCGTCCATTCGGGCGACTCCGCCTGCTCGCTGCCGCCCTACAGCCTGTCGGCCGAGATCATCGCCGAGATCGAGCGTCAGGCGGAAGCGCTCGCGCGCGGCCTCAACGTGCGCGGCCTGATGAACATCCAGTTCGCGGTGAAGGACGGCACGGTCTATCTGATCGAGGTCAACCCGCGCGCCAGCCGGACCGTGCCCTTCGTCGCCAAAGCGATCGGCACCCCTATCGCCAAGATCGCCGCGCGCGTCATGGCTGGTGAGAAGCTGGCCGACCTGCCGCAGATCGACCGTCACATTGATTATTATGCGGTCAAGGAAGCGGTCTTCCCCTTCGCGCGCTTCCCCGGCGTCGACCCGGTGCTGTCGCCCGAAATGAAGTCCACGGGCGAGGTTATGGGCATCGACCCCGACTTCACCACCGCGTTTGCGAAGTCGCAGCTGGGGGCGGGCACCGTCCTGCCGACCGAAGGCGCGGTCTTCATCAGCGTGAAGGACGGCGACAAGGAACAGATCGTTCCCGCCGCCCGGATGCTGTCGGAAGCGGGCTTCGCGATCGTCGCCACGGGCGGCACCGCCGACTATCTCGACCGTGCAGGCGTCACGGTCGAGAAGATCAACAAGGTGGCGCAAGGGCGGCCGCATATCGTCGACCGGATCAAGGACGGCGGCATCACCCTGATCTTCAACACGACCGAGGGGTGGCAGAGCCTGAAGGACTCCAAGCCGATCCGCGAAGCCGCGCTGGGTCAGAAGATTCCCTACTTCACCACGGCGCCCGCCAGCGTCGAGGCGGCGAAGGCGATTGCGGCTGCTGGCAGCCGTGGTCTTGAAGTACGTCCCCTGCAATCCTACTATTCGCGTTCGCACAACTGATCCCGACATGAGAACATGATGTGCTGGCGGGCCGCTCGTCCCTTTGGGAAGGGCGGTCCGTACCGGGAATGCGTAAGAATTGGGGACTAGGAATATGGCGACCGTCGAAAAGATGCCGATGCTCCAGGAGGGCTATGACAAGCTCACCCAGGACCTGCGGCGTCTGAAAGAAGAGCGGCCGCTGATCGTCGACGCGATCGAGGAAGCGCG
>NZ_CAJYTI010000002.1 GCF_913777625.1 uncultured Sphingomonas sp. | reverse complement strand
CGCGGACGCGGCCCATATAGGCCTGGCGCTCCGCCACCGAGATCACGCCGCGCGCCTGCAGCAGGTTGAAGGTGTGGCTGGCCTTGATCGCCTGTTCATAGGCGGGGATGGGCAGCTTGGCCTCCAGGCAGCGCTCGCACTCTGCGGCCGCCTTGCGGAAGGCGTCGAACAACGTGTCGGTGTCGGCGACCTCGAAGTTCCAGGTCGACATCTGCTTCTCGTTTTCGAGAAACACGTCGCCGTAAGACACGCCTGCATCGTTGAAGCGCAGGTCGTACACATTGTCGACGTCCTGGATATACATGGCCAGCCGTTCGAGCCCGTAGGTCAGCTCGCCCGCGACCGGCTTCATGTCGTATCCGCCCATCTGCTGGAAATAGGTGAACTGCGTCACCTCCATCCCGTCGCACCAGACTTCCCAGCCCAGGCCCCAGGCACCCAATGTCGGACTTTCCCAGTCGTCCTCGACGAAGCGGATATCATGCTTGGTCATGTCGACGCCGATCGCGGCCAGGCTGCCCAGATACAGGTCCTGCAAGTCGGCGGGCGAGGGCTTCAGGATCACCTGATACTGGTAATAATGCTGGAGCCGATTGGGGTTCTCGCCATAGCGGCCGTCGGTCGGGCGGCGGCAGGGCTGGACGAAGGCGGCGTTCCAGGGCTCCGGCCCCAGCGCGCGCAGCGTGGTGGCGGGGTGGAAGGTGCCGGCGCCCATGCGCATGTCATAGGGCTGCAGGATCAGGCAGCCGCGCGTGCTCCAATAGTCATGGAGCGTCAGGATCATGCGCTGGAAGCTGAGAGGTTCGGACAAGTTGGTCACCCTGTAAGGTTTGGCCACGCTTTGGCGCACCGCAGCAGGGGGGTCAACCGCCCCCCAATCCTCCCCCGCCAGGGGGAGGTGGCAGGCGCAGCCTGACGGAGGGGGAGGAAGCACGACGGTGGCGAGGTTCTGGCATCCTCCCCCTCCGAGCCGCTGCGCGGCCCACCTCCCCCTGGCGGGGGAGGATTGTTGAACTTGGGCCCGCCCTCCCCCACAAGACTGCCATGTTCCGCGCGTTCCTTCTCGCCGCCCTCCTCCTCCTCGGCAGCTGCGGCCCCGCGCCGCGTGCGGCCAAGCCGGCGCTGTGGGCGGTGCGCGACGGCGACACCACCGTCTATCTGTTCGGCACGGTCCACATGCTTCGCCCGGACCTGCGCTGGTTCGAGGGGCCGGTGCGCTCGGCCTTCGAGCGCTCCGACACGCTCGTGCTGGAACTGGTGATGCCGCCCCAGGGGGAGACGCAGGCGCTGCTCGACAGGCTCGGCCGCACCCCCGGCGATCCCACCGTCGCCGCGCTGCCCCCGGCCGAGCATGCCAGACTAGACAAGGCGCTGCGCGGCGCCGGCCTTTCCGACCGCGCGCTGGACCGCGACGAGCCCTGGCTTGCCGCGATCACCTTGTCGCTGCTGCCGCTCCAGAAGCTCGGCTATGACGACGCCAACGGTGCCGAGCAGGTGCTGCAGACCGCGGCCGGCAAGGCGGGCAAGCGGGTGGCGGGGCTGGAAACCGCGGCGCAGCAGTTCGGCTATTTCGACCATCTTTCGGCGGCGGCGCAGCGCCGGCTGCTGGACGATACGCTGGACGGGCTGGCGGACATGGGGCGCACGATCGACACGACGATCGCCGCCTGGGGCAAGGGCGACGCCGATGGCCTCGCCCGCCTGCTCAACGCCGACCTCGCCGGCAATCCCGAACTGCGCGACGTGCTGCTGGTCCGCCGGAACCGCGCCTGGGCGGCCTGGATCCGCGGCCGGATGCGGACGCCGGGCACCGTCTTCGTCGCCGTGGGCGCCGGGCATCTGGCAGGCGACGAAAGCGTGCTGGCGCTGCTCGCCAGGGCCGGGTTCAAGGTGGAGCGGCTCCAATAGAGGTCGCGATAAGAACGAATAAGGAACATCTGCTTTCCTACACCCGTGGTCCCGATGTATATGGTCCGCCGGTCGCCCCGCGCGGCCACGGACGACGGAGTGCGCCAATGTCGTTTTGCCGGAACTTTCGGAACTTTCGGGGAGACGAACGCCGCCTTGCGATTCGCCCCCGTCTCGACTATAGGCGCGCGCTTGCCGTGGCAGGGTCATCCCTGGAGGCCTGCCGCTGCATGCACGTTGAAACATTTAGCGCATTGGAAATCGACACATGAGCGACACGCTTACGCTGTCGGCCGAAACGCGCGACCGGGCTGGCAAGGGAGCCTCCCGGGCGCTGCGTCGTGAAGGCCGCGTCCCCGCCGTGATCTATGGCAACAAGCAGGATCCCGCCAGCATCCACGTCAACGAGCGTGAGCTGCAGAAGCTGCTGAACACCGGCCACTTCTTCAACTCGGTGATCATGGTCAACGGCGAGCGCACGCTGGCCAAGGACGTCGCCTTCGACGTCGTGACCGAGCGTCCGCTGCACGTCGACTTCCTGCGCATCTCCGAGCACGCGACCGTGCACGTCGAAGTGCCGATCGTGTTCGTCGACGAAGAGCAGGCCCCGGGCATCAAGCGAGGCGGCGTGCTCAACATCGTCCGTCACGAGCTGGAGCTGGTGGTCGACGCGGCCGAGATCCCCGAGCAGATCGAGATCTCGCTCGCAGGCCTCGAAGTCGGCGATTCGCTGCACATCTCGGCCGTGACCCTGCCCAAGGGCGCGACGCCTGCGATCACCGATCGCGACTTCACCATCGCCACCGTCGTCGCGCCGTCGGCGCTGAAGTCGGCAGACGGCGAAGCCGCCGAGTCGGCCGAGGGCTGATCGCCCTTCCCGTCACGGGTTCAAAAGATCGCCTCCGCACCCTAGGTGCGGGGGCGATTTTCTTTTCGGGGAGTGTGGGTGATGCAGCTATGGGTGGGTCTCGGCAATCCGGGGCCGCAATATGCGATGCACCGCCACAATGTCGGCTTCATGGTGCTGGACGCGCTGGCCGAGGTGCATGGCTTCTCCGCGCCGAAGAAGCAGTTCCAGGGCTGGACCCAGGAAGGCCGCATCGGCACCGACAAGATCGTGCTGCTGAAGCCCGGCACCTTCATGAACGAAAGCGGCCGCGCGGTGCGCGCCGCGATGGACTTCTACAAGCTGAGCCCGGAGGACGTCACCGTCTTCCACGACGAGCTCGACCTGGTGCCGATGAAGGTGAAGGTGAAGCGCGGCGGCGGCACGGCGGGGCATAACGGCCTGCGCTCGACCGACGCGCATCTGGGGCCCGAGTTTCGCCGGGTGCGGCTGGGCATCGGCCATCCGGGGCACAAGGACCGGGTGACCGGCTATGTGCTCGGCAACTATGCCAAGGCGGAGATCGAGCCGCTCAGCGACATGCTGGGGGCGATTGCGGCCGAGGCCGCGTGGCTGGCGGCAGGCGACGACGTGCGCTTCATGAACGAGGTGGCGCGGCGAATGCAGGATTGAGGCGACGAAGAGGCAGCAGTTGCAGATCGTCGACGACGCGTGCGCGGCTATGCGACGCCGTTGCACGTAGCTCGAAGGATCCGGTGCTTGGCAATGTCATACTCGACATTGATCTGCGAACATCCCCCATCGAAGATCTGCGGCAATGCCTCGCGATGGTCGAACCAGCGTCGACTGCCCGCTGGCGCTTGCGCCGATAACGCGTGCGCATGACCGGCAGCAGCATCTGCGATCTCTGCCTTTGTACAGGGACGGGATGAGAGGTCTGCCAGCAAGACTTCGCACCCCTCGTACGCCGGGGCGGGCAGCGGCAGGAGGAACGTTCCAATCACCGTTCCCTGCGCGGACAACGCATAGTTCCTACCATAGGCCGCCAGTGGCTTGGCCCCCTTGGGAAGAACAAGGACACGCTCGATTTCGGCCATGACCGAATCGCGATCGAACGTCGACTGACCAGCGGCCGCGCTGCTGGCGACCAGCATAATGGAAGCGATTAGTTTCCCCATATGTCCTGCTACCAAGGATCTAGACGGGCCGCCAACAATCCTCGGCTCCGCCTATGGGATAGGCGGCGTAAGAAACACGCGCGAACAAAAAAAGGGGCCCGGTCGCCCGAGCCCCTTTCCTGTCATTGCTGGCGAAACGCTTACTGCTTCAGGCCGACCAGTTCGCCGACGATGCGGGTGTCCGCACCGTTGATCGTGCCGAGCGCGCCGAACACGATGCCGATGTTCACGCCCTGCGAGCCGTAGAAGCTGCCGGCGATCGTGCCGGTCGCCGGGCTGCCGCTGGCGAAGCTGCCGGTGAACTGGTTGCCCTGGATCGGCAGCGCGCCCTGGGCGCTCAGCGCCAGGTACGGCGTCTCGGCGCCGCTCGTCGGCACCGTCGTCAGGTTGAGCGTGGTGCTGACCAGGCCGGTGGCGAAGTTGACCGTCACGGTCGCGGTGCCGCCTACGCGATTGATCGTCGTCGCATTGTTGGCGACACCGATCGCACGGCCGACGATGCGCGCATTGTAGGTCGCGGTGCCGGTGGTCGGCATGTCGTAGGTGAACGTCTGGTAGCCGAAGATCGCATAGGTCAGGCGCTTCTGGCCGGTGGTCGAATCGCCGCGCCACCAATTGGCGTAACTCAGGACGCTCAGCTTGCTGAGCAGGCTGTCGCTGGTCTCCAGGTTCGCCGCGGTGATGTTGTTGAGCACTTCCAGCTGGCTGAAATTGCCGGCCTGCGCGCCCGTGGCGGTGCTGACCATGCGGTAGACGAACTCGGTGACGGTGGGCGCCGCCGTCGCCGTCACGTTGGTGCCGGTGAAACGCGATTCCTCGCTGCCCTCGTCGATCACGAAGGTGCCGTTGGTCAGGTCCGCAGTGGCCGCGAGACTGACGCGCGCGCCGATGGTCTCGGTCGTGGGAAGGCCCAGCGTGACCGCGCCCGCAGTGGGATCACCAGTATAGTTGGTGGTCGCGTCCAGCGTGTTGAACTGGGTCGCCGCGGTCAGCGGGAACGCGGTGTAGGTGGGCGTCGGCGTCGGCGTGGGGGTGGGCGTCGGCGTCGGGGTTGCCGTCGACGAGGAGCTTCCGCCGCCGCCGCAGCTGGCCAGCGCGACCGCGGCCGCAGCCGTACCCATGATCACAATACGGCGAATCATACCCAAAACTCCTCGTGAACCTGCGCGTGCAGGAAAGACCTTGTGGCCCCTGTACCCCAGATGAACGGCCCTGCGTCAAGGCTAGACGGAAGGTTATGCGTCGCACTGGAAAAAGCCGCGCCATGCGCCTATCGAGCGGGCATTCTTGCCGGCGCCTCCGCCGGCCCCTCATCACAGGATCGAACACCCATGGGTTTCCGTTGCGGCATCGTCGGCCTGCCCAATGTCGGCAAGTCCACGCTTTTCAACGCGCTGACCGAGACGGCCGCGGCGCAGGCAGCCAATTATCCGTTCTGCACGATCGAGCCGAACGTCGGCAACGTCGCGGTGCCGGATCCGCGCCTCAACAAGCTCGCCGAGATCGCCGGATCGCAGAAGATCATCGAGACGCAGCTCGGCTTCGTCGACATCGCCGGGCTGGTCCGTGGCGCCAGCAAGGGCGAAGGGCTGGGCAACCAGTTCCTCGGCAACATCCGCGAGGTGGACGCGGTCGTCCACGTGCTGCGCTGCTTCGAGAATGACGACATCCAGCATGTCGACAACCGCGTCGATCCGATCGCGGACGCCGAGACGGTCGAGACCGAGCTGATGCTCTCCGATCTCGAAAGCCTCGAGAAGCGTGTGCCCAATCTCGCCAAGAAGGCGGCGCAGGGCGACAAGGAGGCCAAGGCGGCGGCGAGCGTGCTCGGCCAGGCGCTGGAGCTGCTGCGCGACGGCAAGCCCGCCCGTTTGACCGTGCCCAAGGACGAGGACGAGGCGCGCCACCTGCGCATCGCCCAGCTGCTCACCGCCAAGCCGGTGCTCTACGTGTGCAACGTCAACGAGGAAGACGCCGCGAACGGCAACGAGCTCTCCGCCAAGGTCTTCGCCAAGGCGGCGGCCGAGGGCGCGCAGGCGGTCGTCGTCTCGGCGGCGATCGAGGCCGAGATCGCCACCATGCCGCTCGACGAGCGCGGCGAGTTCCTCGGCGAGCTGGGGCTGGAGGAAACCGGCCTCGCCCGCGTGATCCGCGCCGGCTACGCGCTGCTCGACCTGCTGACCTTCTTCACCGTCGGCCCCAAGGAAGCGCGCGCCTGGACCGTCAATCGCGGTGCGACCGCACCCAATGCGGCCGGCACGATCCACAGCGATTTCGAGAAAGGCTTCATCCGCGCCGAGACCATCGCGTTCGACGATTTCGTGGCGCTCGGCGGCGAAGCCAAGGCGCGCGAGGCCGGCAAGCTGCGCGCGGAAGGCAAGGCGTACATTGTGCAGGACGGGGACGTGATGCACTTCCTGCATAGCTGATCCGATCTCAAGCCCCTCCTCCTGGGAGGAGGGGTTGAGGAAGACGGATTCCAGAACGCAGGTCGGTCTCGGTGAGACACAGCCCCACCTCAACCCCGCTCCTGAAGGGGAGGGGCTAGAGGATGCTACCCACACGCCTTCGCGATCAGCGCCGCGAGATGCTCGCGCAGGAACGGCTTGGCGAGCACCGGGCGCTCGCGATACGCGCCCTCCAGCCCCAGCGCGCCATAGCCGGTGGCGAAGGCGAACGGGATCGCCCGATCCGCCAGGATATCCGCGACCGGGAAGGACCGGTGGCCGTCGAGATTGACGTCGAGGATCGCCAGATCCGCCTCCACCCGCCGCGCCGCTTCCAGCGCCTCGGGCAGCCGCATTGCGATTTCCACCACCTGATGGCCGAGATCCTCCAGCATGTCCTCGATCAGGAAGGCGATCGTCATTTCGTCTTCGACGATCAGGACACGCAAACCCATATCCTACTCTACGGTTACTGCCGCGAGCGGCGCTTCGATCCTGCAGCGTACGCCACCTGGATCGAAGTAAAGCGTCACCTTGCCGCCAAGTTCCCCGGCCAGGCCACGTTCGATCAGTCGCGAGCCGAAGCCGCGACGTCCGGGCGGCGTGACAGGTGGGCCGCCCTCCTCGCGCCACTCCACCAGCAGGCGATCGCCTGCCACCGACCAGGCGATCGCCACCCGGCCCGTCTCGTTCGACCAAGCGCCGTACTTGACGGCGTTGGTGGAAAGCTCGTGCATCGCCAGGGCCAGCGCCAGTGCGGTCTTGGGCGAGACGCGCAGGTCCGTGCCGGACAGGGTGCAGCGCGCCGGATCATGCTGGTGCGGTCGCACCGCCTGCTCGATCGCCGCGTAGAGCGATGCGCCCGCCCAGCGTTCTCCGGTGAGCAGATCGTTCGCCTGGGCCAGCGCGACCAGCCGCGCGGCGAACTGCTCCTGTGCCACCGCCATGTCGGGCGCGGCGCGGAAGGTGCGCATCGCGATCGCCTGCACCATCGCCAGCGTGTTCTTCACGCGGTGGTTGAGCTCGTTGATCACGAGCCGAAGATGCTCGTTGGTGCGCCGCTGTTCGGTGATGTCAGACGCGGCACCGAACCATTCGACCAGTTCCCCCGCCTCGTCGGTCAGCGGCACCGCGCGCGAGGCGACCCATCCGATACTGCCGTCCGCCTGGCGCACCCGATGTTCCAGCTCGAGCGGCTGGCGCGTCGCCACCGCCTGCTCGATCGCCGCCTGCACCCGCGCATGGTCCTCCGGGTGCAGGTACACCGACATCCAGTCCGGCATCACGCGGTCGGCGTCCGCGAGGAACGTGCCGCCATCGAGATGCAGCAGCTGCGACCAGTCCGGGTTCATCCGGTAGATCGCATCCGAGGTTGCCTCCACGAACGCACGCAGCCGCCGCTCGCTTTCGCGCAGCTGGCGCTGGGCGATCACCTTCTGCGTCGTCTCGACCACGATGGCGATCACGCCAGCCGGCGTGCCGGACTCATCGAGCACCGGGGAATAGTCGAGGTCCATCCATACCGGCTCCAGCTTGCCGCGCCGCTGCAGCGCCAGCTCCTGGTCGCGATAGGCGAGCGTCTGTCCGCTCAGGCCCACCCGCATGACATTGTCGTTGAAGTCCGAAATCTCGGCCCAGCCTTCGCGCACCTTGGAGCCGAGCAAGGCGGGATGCCGGCTGCCGGCGAATTTCGAATAGGCGTCGTTATAGATCATCACGCCGTCTTCGCCCCACAGCAGCACGATCGGCACCGGCGAGAGCAGCAGCATCTGGGTGACCGACTTGAGGCTCTGCGGCCATTGCGCGAGCGACCCGATCGCGGTGCGCGCCCAGTCGAACTCCCGGATCATCTGCCCGAGCTGGCCACCGCCAATCGGAAAATCATGCTCGCCCACTGCGCCCTCCTACGAGCAGGATGCCGGTCCCGCCTCCGCGGCCGGCACAATGTTTCGCAGCAGCAATCGTTCATTCGCGGCGGGGCACGCGATAACATTTGTTACCCCGCCGCGGGTGGCGGTCGGCGAGCCGGCTAGTCTTCGAACGCAGTGAGGATCGGGCAGGGCCCGGCGCGGCCCGATCCGCATTCCTTTGCCAGCCGCGCCAGTCCCTCGCGCGCCTGCACCAGCTCGGCGATCTTCGCGTCCAGCGCGGCGATCCGGGCCCGAGCCAGTTCGCGCGCGCGGGCACGATCGTCGGTGGCGTCGAGTTCGAGCAGCTCGCCGATCTCCTCCAGCGTGAACCCCGCCGCCTGGGCCGAGCGGATGAAGCGCAGCCGCCGCAGCTCGCCTTCGCCATAGCGACGCACGCCCGCATCGGGCCCGCCGCTCCGGGCGGGCGTGGGGAGCAGCCCACGGCGCTGGTAATAGCGCACCGTTTCCACCCCTACGCCGCCGGCGTCGGCGAGCCTTCCGATCGTCCAGTTCACCATGGGTTGACTCCGTACCATGGTACGGACCGTATAGGTGGTGCGGAGCCAAGGAAAGCCCCTGGGAAACCCAATGCCATCCGCCTCGAACAAACGCGCAATTCTGTATCGCATGGTGATGGGCAGCCACGTCTGCCCCTGGGGCCTGCGCGCCCTGCACCTGCTGAAACGCCACGGCTATTCGGTCGACGATCGCCACCTCACCACCCGCGAGGAGACCGATGCCTTCAAGGCGCGGCACGGCGTTGCCACTACGCCGCAGGTTTTCGTTGGCGAGCAGCGGATCGGCGGCCATGACGATCTGCGCCGCTATCTCGGCCTGAAGGTCCGCGATCCCAAGGCCAGGACCTACCGCCCGGTGATCGCGCTGTTCGCGATTGCCGCGCTGATGGCGCTCGCCACGAGCCAGGCTGTCTATGCCACGCCGGCCACGCTGCGGGCCTGCGAGTGGTTCGTCAGCTACTCGATGTGCCTGCTGGCGATGCTCAAGCTGCGCGACGTCTCCGGCTTCGCGACGATGTTCCTAGGCTATGACCTGCTCGCGCGCCGCTGGGCGCCCTATGCGACGCTGTACCCGTTCGCCGAGGCCGCTGCCGGGCTGCTGATGACCGCCAACGTGCTGACCTGGCTTTCGGTGCCGCTCGCCTTGTTCATCGGCGGGATCGGCGCCGTCTCGGTGTTCAAGGCGGTCTATGTCGATCGGCGCGACCTCAAATGCGCCTGTGTCGGCGGCGACAGCAATGTGCCGCTCGGCTTCGTGTCGCTTACCGAAAACCTGATGATGATCGCGATGGGCCTCTGGATGCTCACGCGCATGCTGCTGGGAGCCTGATCCATTGCGCCTACTCCTCTCCGCCCTCGCCCTGCTCGCCCCCCTGCCCGTCCTGGCGCAGGAGGACCGCAGCATGCACGACATGGGCAGCGTGCCGGCCGAACCGGCGCCGCAGGACCACGCCGCCATGGGGCACACCATACCCACGCCGAGCACGCCGCAGGATCATGCGGGGATGGGGCACGACATGGCGGGAATGACCATGGACCAGCCAATGTCGAGGATGCGGATGGGCGGATCCGACTACGCCACCGGCGGCTCTGGCACCTCGCTACTGCCCCAGGCCGACGGGCCGATGCGCGGCGTGATGCTGAGCCATGGCGACTGGATGGTGATGGCGCATGGCTATGTCTGGGGCGTCTATACCGACCAGGGCGGCAAGCGCGGCGGCGACGAGGCCATCCTGGAGTCCATGGCCATGCTCAGCGCCACGCGCGACTGGGGCGGCACCGCGCTTCAGCTGCGCGCGATGGGTAGCCTCGAGCCGGCGATGGGCCAGCGCGGCTATCCCAATCTGTTCGCCAGCGGCGAGACCGCGAACGGGGTGCCGCTGGTCGATCGCCAGCATCCGCACGACCTGTTCATGGAACTAAGCGCCCGCGTCGACACCCAGGTCGCGCCCGGTACCAGCTTGTTCGTCTATGGCGGCCCGGTCGCCGAGCCGGCGCTGGGGCCCAGCGCGTTCATGCACCGCCGATCGGCGCGCTATTTCGCGCTGTCGCCGATCGCGCATCACTGGTTCGACAGCAGCCACATCACCTATGGCGTGGTCACCGGCGGCGTGCAGGCGGGACGGGTGCAGCTGGAAGGATCCTGGTTCAACGGCCGCGAGCCCGACGAGCATCGCTGGGACATCGATCCGATCAAGCTCGACAGCTGGAGCGTGCGCGCGAGCTGGTCGCCTTCCGACCGCTGGCTCGCGCAGGTCTCGACCGGGCACCTCAAGAGCCCCGAAGTCACTCATGCCGGGGAGGACGAGCAGCGTACCACCGCCAGCCTCCACTATAGCGACGGCGCCGTTTCGGCGATGCTGGCCTATGCCGCCAAGCACCGCCTGCCAGGGCCGGTGCTCAGCGCCTTCACCGCCGAGGCGAACTGGGATGTGACCTCGCGGCACAGCCTGTTCGGCCGGGTGGAAAATGTCGCCAATGACGAGCTGTTCCCGGACCATGATTCGCCGCTGCACGATCGGAAGTTCCGGGTGACGCGGATCGAGGGCGGCTATGCCTATCGCATCCCCCTGCCCGGGCAGACCGAGCTGGCGCTGGGCGGATCGATTGCGACCTATCTCAAGCCCGCCGCGCTGGACGCCGCCTATGGCAAGCGGCCGGTGAGCTACACGCTGTTCGCCCGCTTCGCGCTGGGTCGATAGCCGGTCTTCCCCCGGCAACAAATCCAGCGCATGGGAGCCGCCATGCGCTGGACTTCCCGTATCGCCGCCGCCGCGCTCGTCGCGCTGCTCCAGGCCTGTGCCACCCCGCCGGCACTGACCCCGCCCCCGCCCGCCGCCGCGATCGAAGTGCGTGCGCCGGTGACGATTCTGGTCTCGATCGACGGTTTCCGCGCCGACTATCTCCAGCGCGGCGTCACGCCCAACCTCCTCCGCCTCGCCAGCCAGGGGATCACCGGGCCAATGCGGCCGAGCTTCCCCAGCAAGACCTTCCCAAACCACTGGACGCTCGTCACCGGCGTGGTGCCCGATCACCACGGTATCGTCGGCAACCGGATGGAGGATGCCGCCCATCCGGGCGAGACCTTCACCACCGCCAGCGACGCACCCTATTGGTGGAATGCCGCCCAGCCGATCTGGGTCGCTGCGGAAAAGGCCGGCATCCGCACCGGCACCGTGTTCTGGCCCGGCGCCAATGTCGCCTGGGGGAGTCCTGCCACAAAGGCCGATCACGGCGACTATCCCGGCGGCACCCGCCCGCGCGACTGGCTGCAGTATAATCAGGCGGTGAACGACACCCAGCGCGTCGATACCGTGCTCGACTGGCTCCGCCGCCCCGCCGCCAACCGCCCGCGCTTCGTCACGCTCTATTTCGACAAGGTCGACACGATCGGCCATGCCCACGGCCCCGACTCGCCCGAGGTCACCCAGGCCGCCGGGCAGATCGACACGCAGATCGGGGTGTTGCTCGACGGCCTCGCCGCCCTCCACCAGCCTGCCAACATCGTCGTGGTCTCCGATCACGGCATGTCGGAGACCAGCGATACCCGCATCATCCCGCTGGGTCTGCCCAAGGACAGCTACCATCTGATCGAGGCCGGCCCCTTCGCTGCGCTGAATCCTGCCCCGGGTCAGGAGGCGCTGGTCGAAAAGACGCTGCTCGGCCGGCACCCGCACATGGATTGCTGGCGCAAGGGCGAGATTCCCGCGCGCTTCCGCTATGGCCGCAACCCGCGCATCGCCGCGATCTTCTGCCTCGCCGAGCCGCGCTGGATGATCGTCGAGAAGCTGCCCGACGCGCCCTATACGCGCGGCGAGCATGGCTATGACAACCAGTCGAGCGACATGGCCGCGCTGTTCGTCGCCGCCGGCCCGGCCTTCCGCCACGGTACCGTGCCCGCCTTCGACAATGTCGACGTCTATCCGCTGCTCCGCGACCTGCTCGGCCTGCCGCCGCGCAGCGACGTCGACGGCAATGACGCGCCCTTCCGGTCGCTGCTCCGCGACCGCTGAATCCGCTTGCCGTATGCCAGTTTCTGATTGAAACTGGCTGGCATGCGCATGTTCGACGATATCCAGGTAGGCGACCGGGCGCAGTTCGGCCGCTACGAAGTCACCCGCGAGGAAGTGCTCGACTTCGCCCGCAAATATGATCCCCAGCCCTTCCATCTCTCCGACGAGGCGGCGGCGCAGACCCATTTCGGGCGGCTGGCGGCAAGCGGCTGGCACACCAATGCGATGACGATGGCGATGCTGGTCGCCCATTATCAGGAACACCCGATCGCCAGCCTGGGCGCCGCCGGCGTCGACGAGCTGCGCTGGCTGAAGCCGGTCTATCCCGGCGACGTGCTCCGCTGCGAGACCGAGGTGCTGGAGGTCCGCGCCTCGCAGAGCAAGCCGCAGATGGGCATCGTCCGCAGCCGGCTGACCAGCTTCAACCAGAAGGACGAGCCGGTGCTCACCTTCATCGCCAACGCCCTGATCGCGCGGCGCAAGCCGGACTAACCGCGCGTCCCGAGGCTCAGCGCCGCTCGAACGGCCGCATGCCGGCCAGCCGGTTGTTCGCCACGAGGATCCGGCTGCCGGAACAATCCGCCACGAAGGCCGGGTCCGCCGGCGCACCGGGCGCGAGGCTGGCGGTGTTTCCGGTCACCTGCAGGCCGTCACTCGGATAGGTCCGCGCTTCCGCCGCGACCACGATCAGCCCCGAGCGATTCTCCTTGGCCTTGCCCTGCACGAACAGGTTCTGCGTGATCGTCCCCGTGCCGCCCTCGGACAGGTCGATCATGTAGTTCGTCTTGCGGCCCGCACTGTCGTCGAAGCTGTTGTCGGAGATCGCCACGCGGCGCGCGCGCAGCTTGACATAATGGCCGCCGGTGCCGCGCTCGAAGCGGCTATGGGTGATCGTCACCAGCCCGTCGACCGTCAGGTACACCGAATGCGCGCAACTCGGCGACTCGTCGCACTGGCCGAGCCCGGCAAAGCTCGAGCGATCGATGGTGATGCTGCGCACCGTGGGGTGGCCGCCGCCCAATATGCCTTCCTGGCTGTCGAGGAAGGTCGAGCGGGTGACGCTCAGGTCGCCCATCTCGATGCGGATGCCGGCGCCGTTGCCGTCGCCCACCCGGAACTTGCGGAAGACGATACCGTCCACGGCAGAGCCGCGGCCGCGCAGCACGAACGCCGCCTTGCCCTCGCACACCGTGTTCTCGAAGATCGCCGTGCCCGGCTGGACCGCCTTGAAGGTGATCCGCCCGGCCGCCTGCACCACGCACTGGTGGTAGGTACCGGGGGCGATTAGGATCGTCGCAGTGCCGTCGCGCACGGCATCGACGGCGGCGGCGAGGGTGGCAAACCCCTGCCCCGTCTCTGCAACGGTGAAGGGCTGCGTGGCGGCGAGGAAGGCGAGCAGGATCGACATGCCTGCCACCCTGCCATGGCCGCCGTTAAAAAATCGCGCCGCTGCGCAGGCTTGCACATTCCCCGCTTGTGCGCCGCAACGAAGCATTGCAGCATGGCACCCACTGGCCACTCGGGCGTTTGGGAGCTCTGATGGGATCAACGGGGGCGTTCGACGAGATTTGGGGGCATGGCGGTCCGGAGGCGCCGCGCGAGGCGTTCACCGCGCTGTCGCAATGGATCGCAGATACTCCGCCCGAGGAACTGCAGCGCCGGCAGCAATCCGCCGAAGCCGCCTTCCGCCAGCTGGGCATTACCTTCGCCGTCTATGGCGATAGCGACGCCGCCGAGCGGATCATCCCCTTCGACATCGTGCCGCGCATCTTCCTCCAGCGCGAATGGCAGAAACTGAGCGAGGGCCTCGTCCAGCGGGTCGAGGCGATCAACGCGTTTCTGGAGGATATCTACGGCGCCCGCCGCATCCTGGACGAGGGGATCATCCCGCCCGAACTGATCCTGCGCAACGAGCAGTTCCGCCCCGAGGTCGCCGGCATCCGCCCGCCGCACGGGGTGTGGGCCCACATCTGCGGCATCGATCTGGTCCGCACCGGGCCGGACGAGTTCTACGTGCTGGAAGACAATGCCCGCACGCCCTCCGGCGTTTCCTACATGCTGGAAAATCGTGAGGCGATGATCCGGCTGTGCCCCGAGCTGTTCCGCGATTTCCGCGTGGCACCCGTCGACAGCTATCCGGACATGCTCTTGGAGACGATGCGCTCGGTCGCCCCCTCGGGCCGCGCGCGGCCGGTGTGCGTGGTGCTGACGCCGGGCCATTTCAACTCGGCCTATTACGAGCACAGCTTCCTCGCGGACTCGATGGGCGTCGAGTTGGTCGAGGCGGCCGACCTCGTGGTCGACGACGACATCGTCTATATGGAGACGATCGCCGGCCGGGTGCGGGTGGACGTGATCTATCGCCGCATCGACGACGATTTCCTCGATCCGCTGGTGTTCCGCCCGGATTCATTGCTCGGCGTCCCCGGCCTGATCGCCGCGTACCGGGCGGGCAATGTCGCGCTGCTCAACGCGCCGGGCAACGGCATCGCCGACGACAAGGCGATCTACAGCTACATGCCGGAGATCGTCCGCTTCTATTCGGGCGGCGAGGCCAAGCTGCCCAATGTCGAGACCTGGCGCTGCCGCGAGCCGCAGGCACTGAAGTACGTGCTCGATCACCTGCCCGAACTGGTGGTGAAGCTGGTCGACGGATCGGGCGGCTATGGCATGCTGGTCGGCCCCACCGCGACCAGCGAGCAGATCGAGACATTCCGCGCCGCGCTGATCGCCGAGCCGCACCGCTATATCGCGCAGCCGACGCTGGCGCTGTCGACGGTGCCGACGCTGACCGAGAAGGGCCTGGCGCCGCGCCATGTCGACTTCCGTCCCTTCGTGCTGACCGGCAGCGACAAGGTGCGTGTCGTGCCCGGCGGGCTCACCCGCGTGGCGCTGCGCGAGGGGTCGCTCGTGGTCAATTCCAGCCAGGGCGGCGGCACCAAGGACAGCTTCGTGCTGCTGGGAGACGTGGCATGAGGGCGCTTACCTTTGATCCTCCCCGGAACGGGGAAGGGGACCGCCGCCGCAGGCGGAGGTGGAGGGGCGCTTCCACACATGCATCCCTCGCTGCGATCCCCCTCCACCATGCTTCGCATGGTCCCCCTCCCCGTTCCGGGGAGGATCTGAAGGCTTCGATCCGGGAGGCACGCCCATGATGATGCTCTCCCGCACCGCCGCCGCGCTCTACTGGCTCGGCCGCTATGTCGAGCGCGCCGACTTCATCGCGCGGCTGGTGGAGGCCACCATTCGCCTCGATGCGCTCTCCGCCCGTCCCGCCGGCGAGGCCGCATGGCAAAGCGCGCTCACCGTCAGCTATACGGACGAGCTCTTCGCCGAAACCGGCCATCCTGCGACCCAAGCGCATGTCGCGCGCTTCCTGACGCTGGAGGCGGACAACCCCGGCTCGATCATCCGCTGCCTCGAAATGGCGCGTAACAACGCCCGCGCCGTGCGCACCGCGCTCACCCGCGAGGCCTGGACCGCAATCAACCGCGCCTGGTGGCTGTTCGCCAATCGTGCCTCGACCGGCGGGTCCACCGAGACGCTCCACCTGGTCGAGCAGATCAAGGGCGAGACCCGCGGTTTCGAAGGCGCGATCCACCGGATGATGCGCAACGAGGCGACGCTGCTGATCCAGCTCGGCGCCGCGATCGAGCGGGCGGACAACACCGCGCGACTGGTCGACGTGAAATACCATCTGCTGCTGCCGGCGGGCGAAAGCGTCGGCGGTGCGGTCGATCGCGACCAGTGGACGACGATCCTCCAGACCGTCTCCGCCGTCACCGCCTATCGCTGGCTCTATTCGGAGGGGCTCCGGCCGGACAACGTCATCGACCTGCTGGTCAGCCGCGCCGAGCTGCCGCGGAGCCTCGCGGCGTGCGTCGAGGAGAGCGTGACCCTGCTCAGCCAGCTCGCCAAGCGCACCGGCCTGCAGGGCGAGGCCGATCGCATGGCCCGCGCCCGCCTCGCCCGCATCCAGAAGGCGCGCACGCCCGACATCATCGTCGGCGGGCTGCACGAATATCTGGAGAATTTCATCACCGAGAACGCGCTGCTCGACGGTGCGATCGCTCGCCAGTTCCGGTTCCTCTGATGCGCATCGCCGTCGAACACCGCTCGATCTACCGCTTCACCCAGCCCCAGGCGCGGATCGTCCAGATGCTGCGCCTCACGCCGTGCGACACCCAGCACCAGACGGTGGTGAGCTGGATGGTCGGTGTCGATTGCGACGCCCGGCTGCGCGACGCGGTGGACGGCTATGGCAATGCGGTGACGATGCTCTATGCCGAGGGCCCGATCGAGGAAATCGAGATCGCGGTGACCGGCGAGGTGCTGACCACCGACAATGCCGGGGTGCTGCGCGGCACGTCCGATCCGCTGCCGCCCGCCCTGTTCCTGCGCACGACGCCGCGCACCGCGCCCAGCCAGGAGCTGACCGCGTTTGCGGCGGATGTGAGCGCGGGCACCGGCGATCCGATCGAGAAGCTCCACCGGCTCAACCAGGCACTGCACGCCCGCTTCCGCTGCGTGCCCGATGCGCCAGACACGGGCCTTACCGCCGCGCAGGCCTTTGCCGGCAAGGCGGAGGCGTCGCGCGACGTGGCGCAGATGTTCGTCGCCGCCGCGCGCACACTGGAGGCGCCCGCCCGCTACGTCTCGGGCTATCATCTCGACGGCACCCAGCAGTGCGCGCCGCACGCTTGGTGCGAGGCGTGGATCGACGGACTCGGCTGGGTGGCGTTCGATCCGGTGACCGGGATGTCGCCCGACGACGGCTATGTGCGCGTGGCCGTAGGGCTGGATTCCGAAGGCGCCGCGGCCGTTGCCGGCCACCGCATCGGCCATGGCGAGGAGCAGCTCGACGTCGATCTGCATGTCGATCGGCTGGGGAGCGAAGAGTAAGCGCCGGAGAACCTGCCCCTACGCCGAGCGGCCCCTCCACCGAACGTCATGCCAGCGGAAGCTGGCATCTCCCGCAGTAGCACCCTCTCGCTATCGCCAAGCCCCTGAGAGACCCCAGCTTTCGCTGGGGTGACGGCAGGTGGTGCGGTACGGGGCGTGGGCGGCTTGCGAACGCGGATACGTAGCCCCCAGCCGCGCCTTATTCCTTGTCGCGGTCGAACGGGTTCTTCGGCGCGCGCAGCACGAGCCGCACCGGCACCGCGCCGAAATCGAACTCGCGGCGCAGACCGTTGATCAGGTAGCGCTGATAGCTCATCGGCAGCAGATCGACGCGGGTGCCGAACAGCACGAAGCTGGGCGGGCGCGTCTTGTTCTGCGTGACGTAGCGCGGCTTGATCCGCTTGCCGCCGGGGGCGGGCGGCGGATTGGCCTCGATCGCGCGCTCGAACCAGCGGTTGAGCTGGCCGGTCGAAACGCGCCGCGACCAGGCGTCGCGGGTCTCGAACGCCACGCGCATCAGCGTGTCGATCCCCTTGCCGGTCACTGCCGAGACGGTGAGCAGCGGCACGCCCTTCACCTGCGCCAGCCCCTCGTCCAGCGCGCCCTTCACGCCGTTGAACAGGCTGGAGGCGTTTTCCGCCACGTCCCACTTGTTCATCGCGATGATCAGCGCGCGGCCTTCCTGCAGCACACGATCGGCGATTTTGAGGTCCTGCACCTCCAGCCCGCGCGTCGCGTCGAGCAGCAGCACCACGACTTCGGCAAAATCGATCGAGCGCAGCGTGTCGGCAACCGAGAGCTTTTCCAGCTTCTCCTCGACGCGCGCCTTCTTGCGAAGGCCGGCGGTGTCGACCAGCCGCACCTTGCGCGGCTTGTCCTCGAAATCGGTCCACTCATAGTCGATGGAGATCGAGTCGCGGGTGATGCCCGCCTCGGGCCCGGTGATCATCCGGTCCTCGCCGAGGATGCGGTTGACCAGCGTCGACTTGCCCGCATTCGGGCGGCCGACGATCGCCAGCTTGAGCGGCGCGTCGGGGCTCTCCGGATCCTCCTCCGGCTCTTCCTCGTCGCGGTCGACATGCGGCAGCAGCGCCTCGAACAGGTCGACCACGCCTTCGCCATGCTCTGCCGAGAAGGGGATCGGATTGCCCAGGCCCAGCGCCATCGCCTCCAGCACACCGGTCTCGCCGGCGCGGCCCTCGGCCTTGTTGGCCATCAGCACCACCGGCCGATCGGTCGAGCGCAACCAGCGGGCGATTTCCTCGTCGAGCGGGGTCACCCCCGCGCGCGAGTCGATCAGGAACAGCGAGACGTCCGCCTCGCGCACCGCCGCCTCGGTCTGCGCGCGCATCCGGCCGGGAAGCGTCGCGGCGTCCTCATCCTCATAGCCGGCAGTATCGATCACCCGGAATTCGAGACCGAGCAGGTTGGCATCGCCCTCGCGGCGATCGCGGGTGACGCCGGGCTGGTCGTCGACCAGCGCGAGGCGCTTTCCGACCAGCCGGTTGAACAGCGTCGACTTGCCCACATTGGGGCGTCCGATGATGGCGACGGTGGGCAAAGGCATGATCGATTCTCTAACGCAGACGAAAGGACGACGCAAAGTCGCCGAAAAAACGACAGGGGCCGGAGCGCTGCGCTCCGGCCCCCTTATGGGTTTTCTGCCCGGCAACGCGCCGGGGCAGCGGGCTCAACGATAGGCGGTCAGGCGACCCTTGTCGTCGAGCAGATAGAGCGTCTGGTTGGCGATCACCGGGGCGAGCGACAGCGGATCCTTGGTCTCCTTGGTGGAGAGCACGCTGCCATCCTTCGGCGACACCGAGACGATCTGGCCCAGCGTGTTGATCAGGAGCAGGCGACCGCCGGCCACGATCGGGCCCTTCCAGGCCACCGGGTTCTTCAGCTTCTTCTCGTTCTTGTACTTCTGCAGCTGGACGATCCAGCGCGGCTTGCCGTTGCTGCGCGACAGGCAGAGCAGGCGCGCATCGTCGGTCACCACGAACAGCCACTCGCCCGCCGCATAGGGCGAGGCGAGGCCGCCGATGCTCTGCTCCCATAGGGTCGAGCCGCTGGTGATGTCCACCGCGACCATCCGGCCACCCTCGCCGAGCGCATAGACGCGGCCCTGGTCGATCACCGGCTCGGCGTCGATGTCCGACAGCGACGAGACCGAGGTGGTCATGGTGTTGCGGGTGAGTACGTCGCCCCACAGCGACAGGCCGTTCTCGTAGCGATAGGCGTTGAGCTCGCCCGAGGAGAAGCCCGCAATCACCGTGCCCTGCGCCGAGGCAGGCGCCGCGACGCCGAACACGCCCTGCGATTCGAGGCTGGCGGTCGCGGTCCAGGAGACCTCGCCCTTGTCCTGGGTCAGCGCGAACAGCTGGTTGTCCTGCGTGACCACATAGACATTGCCGTTGGCCAGCGTCGGTGCACCGCGCAGGGGGCCGCCGGGGCGCTTGCGCCAGACTTCCTTGCCGTCCGCTTCCTGCAGCGCGACCACGTCGCCCAGGCCGTTCGACGCGAACACCCGGTCGCCCTCGACGCTGACGCCGCCGCCGAACAGCGCGCCGCGGCTGCGCTTGTCGGCGCCTGCGCCGGTATTCGCCTTCCACAGCTCGTTGCCGGTGTCCGCGGCCATCGCATGGACGACGCCCGCCTGGTCGATCACGAACAGCTTGTTGCCTTCGATCACCGGCGAGGCGGCGAGCCGCTCGCTCTTCGACGGCTTGGCGACCTGACGCGACCAGAGGCGCGACAGCGACTCGCCCAGCGCCAGATGCCCCATCGCCTTGCTCGCGCTGCCGCCCGGCTGGCTCCAGTTCTCGTTCACCGTTGCCTCGGGCAGCTGCACCTCAATGCCGGCCAGCGTCTTGTCCGAAGTGATGTCGTTCTCGGTCATCAGGATCGGCACGCGCTCGCCGAGCACGGGCGTCTTCTTGCCGCCGCTGCCCTTGAAGACACCGCAGCCGCTCACCAGCGCGAGCGCGGCCACTGCCGTTACAACGCGAACCTTCGTGTTCATTTAGCTTGCTTTTCCTGGGTCTGGGCGGTCGTCGTCGGGGCGACCGAGAGCGTCTTGGCGAGTTCGGCGGTGCGTTCGCGGATCGAATCCGGCACGCGGGTCCCCGCCTCGCTCAGCTGGCGATAGAGCTTCGCGGCCTCGGCGCGCTTGCCCGATTTCAGATAGGCGGCCGCCACCATCTCGCCGGCCGAACCGAACCAGGGCGAATCGGGGTTGGCGAAGGTGCCGAGGCGCTGGATCACGTCCTGCGGCTTGAGCGTGTCGAACTCGGCCTGGGTCTGGCGCACCAGCGCCACGTCGCGGAACGGCTGGGCGAGCTTGGCATCGGTCACCACGCTGGCGAACTTGGCCGCTGCGCCCTTCTTGTCGCCGCGCTGGAACAGCAGATTGCCCTCGGTGAAGCGCGCCATTGCGGCATAGCCGTCCTCGCCCTGCGCCAGCTTGTCGAGCGCCGGCGTCGCCTGGGCGGCCTGGTTCTGCGCGGCGAGCTGGAGGGCGGCGTCATATTCCTCGCCCCGCGCCTCGGCGGCGGTGCGCTGGGTGTGGTCGTAATAGAGCCAGCCGGCGACCGCGATCAGGAACAGGACGACGCCGGCCGCGACCCACACGCCATAGCGACGGCCGGCGCGGATCAGCTGGTCACGACGATATTCCTCGTCGACTTCGCGAAGAAAGGCCTCGTCGGTGGTACCGGAAGGAGGAAGCGCCAAAATCTACTCCATGGGTCTGATGCGGCCGCGGACCTTAGCGCCGCGTGCCGTGAACGCAAATCGCCCTACTCCGTCAGTCCTTCGGCGCATAGACCTGATCCGGTCCCGGAAAGACCCGGGCCCGTACCTCGGCGGCATAGGTTTCAACCGCGGCGGAAATGCGGCCGGCCATGTCGTCATAGCGCTTCACGAAGCGGGGCGTGCGCTCGAACAGGCCGAGCATGTCCTCGGCGACGAGCACCTGGCCATCGCACTGGGCCGAGGCGCCGATGCCGATGGTGGGGCATTGGACCTTGCTCGTGATCTCCACCGCGATCGGCTCGACCACGCCCTCGACGACGATCGCGAAGGCGCCGGCCGCGTCCATCGCCACCGCGTCGCCGACCAGCTTTGCGCGCTCGGCATCGCTGCGACCGCGCGCGCCATAGCCGCCAAGCACGTTGATCGCCTGCGGGGTGAGCCCGATATGGCCGATCACCGGAATGCCGCGCTCGTTGAGGAACTGGACCGTCGGCGCCATCGCCGCGCCGCCTTCGAGCTTCACCGCCGCCGCGCCGGTTTCCTTGAGCAGCCGCGCGGCGCTCTCGAACGCCTGTTGCGGCGAGGATTCGTAGCTGCCGAACGGCATGTCGATCACCACCAGCGCGTGGTAGCTGCCGCGCACTACCGCAGCGCCGTGCGCCGCCATCATCTCGAGCGTGACCGGCACGGTGGACGGCAGGCCGTAGATCACCTGGCCGAGGCTGTCGCCGACCAGCAGCATGTCGCACTGCTCGTCCATCAGCTGCGCCATCCGGACCGTGTAGGCGGTGAGCATCACCAGCGGCTCGCCGCCCTTGCGCTTGCGGATCGCCGGCACGGTGACGCGCTTCATCGGCGCGGGCGTGGGGTTGGCGCGGCTGGTGGCGGTATCGAGGGTGAGCTGATGCGACATGGCGCGGGGTCTAGCGGCTCGCGGCCGCCGCCGCCAGTGCTGCAGGAAATCCCGCCCGTGCCGGCAGGGCTATCCATATGAAGCCGAGGGTCGGCGGCATCTCGAAAACCCATCGTCATTCCCGCGAAGGCGGGAATTCATTGCCCTCGACGCTTGGGGAAAGAACCGCCGCGTCAGCGTCAATGGATCCCCGCCTTCGCGGGGATGACGCGGTGTTTTGCCCAGCTGCTATGCCCTGCCCTCGCAGGGGAGGATCTACGCTATCAGCGGATCCAGCCGCGCCGCGTCGCCATGCCGGCGAGCCAGATCTGGAAGATCGCCACGCCCAGGATGAACGCCGGAATCACGAACGCCTGAACCGGACCGGACACCATGCCGGTCGCGAACAGATAGCCGAACTGCACGATCACCGCCGCGAGCGACACGACGTAGAGAATGTTCGCCTTGCGCGAGCGGCGCAGCATCGCCAGCGACCCGAGCAGGCTGGCGCCGACGCCGATCGCGTAATCGACCAGGAACCAGCGGGGAACCGCCTGATAATATTCCCAATTCCAGAAGGCGAGCTCACTCGCGCGCTGGGGCGAGAGGGTGGCATGGGAATAGAAAATAAGGCAGCCGAGCAGCCCCCACAGGAGGAGCATCGTCGCGACGGTCCGGAACCAGCTGGCCGGTCGTTGTCGAATGTAGGATGCCATGCGACCCCAATATTCCGCGTCTGTTACAATGTTAATCTAGGATAAACACGGAGCTTAGACCACGAAGTCGCGGAAATATCACCCTCAGAGCAACGCGCGGGCGTAGCGTTCCACCGCGAATCCGATCAGAATTCCGCCCGGATATTCCAGCACCGGCCGTTTGATCATCGAAGGCTGCGCGATCATCAGCGCGCTTGCCTTGGCCGAATCGAGATCGACCTTGTCGGCATCGGGCAGCTTGCGGAAGGTGGTGCCGGCACGATTGAGCAGCGGTTCCCAGCCTTCTGCTTCGACCCAGCGCGCGAGCCGCGCCGGATCGACGCCTTCCGCCTTATAGTCATGGAACACATAGGCGACCGCATTGGCGTCGAGCCAGGCCCGGGCCTTCTTCATCGTGTCGCAGTTCTTGATGCCGTAGAGCGCTATCGTCATGCCGCCCCTAGTGGAGGAAACGGCCGAGCGTCACAACCGGCTGAGGCTCCAGTCCCAGCGCGCGGTAGAAACCGATCGCCGCAGCATTGCCTTCGCGGACCATCAGCTGGAGCTTGGGGCAGCCCCGCGCGCGCAGCCAGCTTTCGGCCGCCGCCATCAGCGCGCGGCCATGCCCCTGCCCGCGCGCCGCCTCGGCCACCGCAAGATAATAGATCCAGCCGCGATGCCCGTCATCGCCGACCATCGCGCTGCCGAGCAGCGTCTCGCCGTCGCGGAGCAGCAGGATGGTCGAGGTCGCGCCCGCCACCGCCCGGTCGAAATCCGCACCGGGGTCGTTCCACGGCCGGGTGAGGCCGGCCGCCTGCCACAAGGCGACCACCGCCGAACGATCGGCGGCGGTCGCTTCGAGGAGGTGCGTCACTTCGCGTCGGCGGCGAAGCGGAAGCTGACGGCGATGCCGTCCGGGATCGTGCTCGCGTCGCTCCACTGCCCCTTGCCGACGCCGAAGCTCAGGCGCTTCACGGTCGCAGTGCCGCTGGCCTGGGCGTGGTTGCCGTCGATCTTGAGCGTGAAGCTCACCGGCACCGGCTTGCTGGCACCCGCCAGATCGAGCGTGCCGTCGGCGACATAGCCATTGCCCTGCTTGCGGATGCGGGTGGCAGCGAAATGCGCCTTGGGATGCGCGCCGATCCCGAAGAAATCGTCGCCCTTCAGCGTATCGTCGCGCTCCGAATCGCCGCTGCTGACCGAGGCAAGGTCGACATCGACCGCGATCTTCGAATGGGCGAGGTCGTCGGGGCTGAACTGGATATCGGCAGTCCAGCGGGTGAAGCGGCCGTTGATCGGCTCGCCGCTATAGACGGTGTGGAAGCCGAGCGAGCCGCCCGGAGCCAGCTTCCAGCTGCGCACCGGTACGGCTGCGCTGGTCGCCGAAGCCGAGGGCGACGGGCTCGGTGCCGGGCTGGCCGACGCCTCCGGCGCCGGAGTCGGCGCTGCGGGGGCGAGCGGCACGTCGGGAGTCGAGACCGGGCTGGGCAGCGGCTGCGACGGCAGCGGCGCCTCGGCATGGCCGCGATAGCGCCATGAGCCGGTGAGGAACGCCGCGACGCAGGCGGCGAGCGCCACCACCACCGCGATCGACAGCGCCGGGCGACGGCCGACCGCCGCCGGCATCATCCGCGCGATCAGATCGTCGCGCAGCAGATGGTGCCGCAGCGCCCCCGCGACGTGCAGCACGAACAGCCCGGCGAGCAGCAAGCCGATCAGGCCATGGATTCTCTCCGCGGGCACGTTGAGCGCCGCGCTCACCGGCAGATGCGGCAGCGGCACCAGCCCGAACAGCAGCGTCGGCAATTTCACCCGCGCGGTCGAGACGATGATCCAGCCGGTCAGCGGCCCCAGGATCATCACGCCGTAGAGCAGCCAGTGCACCGCGCTCGCGAGCAGCTTCACCGGCGCGGGGCCGTCTGCCGCCGCCGGGCGTGGCACCGCCAGCCGCACCAGCAACCGCGCGAGCGACAGCACGAGGATCAGAATGCCCACCGACTTGTGGAACTGGAAGGCGATGAAGCGGGTGGAATTGGGCAGATCCTCCAGCGACCAGCCGAGGCCGAGCTGGAAGAGCAGCAACAGGGCCAGCGCCCAGTGCAGCAGGATCGCAATCCCGTTATATCGTTCGGTGAGCTTCGCCACTCTGCGCCTCGCTTTTCGAAAAATCCCTGCGCCCTCGTTAGCCGAATCGGCGCCGCAACGATCCTTTGTTGCGCCCAGCCGCCGCCGCCAGGCAATAGCAGCGGCTGGAAACACAGCGTTCCGGAAGCTGTCGTCGCACGCCGCAAGGGCTTTGACCTTTGCGGGCACATTCCGCACAACCGCGGCAATGCCCGATCCCCTGCGCAGCATCGCCTTTGAAGGCGTCGGCAAATCCTATGCGAAGGGCGTGCGGGCGGTGGACGATGTTTCGCTGGAGATTGCCGGCGGAAGCTTCGTCGCGCTGGTCGGGGCCTCCGGCTCGGGCAAGTCGACACTGCTCAAGATGATCAACCGGCTGGTCGAACCCAGTGCAGGCCGCGTGACGATCGACGGTGCCCCGGTCGATGCCGAACCGGCGCATCTGCTCCGCCGCCGGATCGGCTATGTCTTCCAGAATGTCGGGCTGTTTCCGCACCTCACGGTGGGCGAGAATGTCGCGATCGGCCTCAAGCTGGCGGGGGTGCGGGACCGCGCGGCCCGCGTCGCCGAACTGCTCCGCCTGGTCGATCTGCCGGAGACGATGACCGATCGCGCGCCCGATGCGCTGTCGGGCGGGCAGCGCCAGCGCGTCGGCGTCGCCCGCGCACTGGCCACCGGCCCCAAATTGCTGCTGATGGACGAACCGTTCGGCGCGCTGGACCCGGTGACCCGCGATGCGCTGGGCAAGGCGATCCGGGGGCTGCACGAAAACATGGGGCTCACCACCATTCTGGTGACCCACGACATGGCGGAGGCGCTGCTGCTCGCCGATCGCGTCCTGGTGATGGAGGCGGGCCGCGTCGTCGGCGATGCGACGCCGCGCGAGCTGCTCGCCGGCAAGGGCGGCGCCGCCGCCGATGCGCTGGTCGCGGTGCCGCGCGATCAGGCCGAGCGACTGGCGGCGCTCGGCCGATGACCGCTGCCTTTGCCCGCGTGCCCGAATTGCTGGCGCAGCACCTGCTGCTCGCCATGGCCGCGCTGCTGCTCGGCATCGCGATCAGCCTGCCGCTGGCGGTGCTCTCGGCGCACCATCGCGGCGTGGCGCGGGTGGCACTGGGTCTGGCGAGCCTGATCCAGACCATCCCCAGCCTGGCGCTGCTGGCGCTGTTCTACCCGTTGCTGCTCTCGCTTTCCACGCTGGTCGGCGGCGGCATCCCGGCGCTGGGCTTCCTGCCCTCGCTGCTCGCGCTAACCCTCTATGCGCTGCTGCCGATCCTGCGCAACGCGGTGACCGGGCTCGCCACGCTCGATCCCGCCGTGCGGGAGGCGGCGGACGGCGTGGGCATGACGCGGTGGCAGACGCTGTGGCTGGTCGAGGCACCGCTGGTCGCACCGGTGGTGATGGCCGGCATCCGCACCGCCGCGGTATGGACGATCGGCGCCGCCACGCTCTCCACCACCGTCGGCCAGCCGAGCCTGGGCGACCTGATCTTCGCCGGGCTGCAGACCCAGAACTGGGCGCTGGTGCTGGCGGGCTGCATCGTCGCCGCTGCCCTCGCGCTGGCGGTCGATGCGCTGCTGGGCCTCGCCGAATGGGGCATTGCGCGCCGTCGCCGGGGGTTGGTGTGGCTCAGCCTCGGACTGCTCGTCGCGGGCGGCATGGCGACACTCGCGCCTGCCTGGCCGGCCGCACGCGGCACGGTGACGATCGGCGCCAAGGGCTTTTCCGAGCAATATATCCTTGCCCGGCTGATCGGCGCGCGGCTGGAGGCGGCGGGCTATGCGGTGCGCTACCGCGAGGGGCTGGGCTCGGGCGTCGCCTATGGTGCGCTCGCAAGCAATGCGATCGACGTCTATGTCGACTATTCGGGCACGATCTGGACCAACCAGATGCACCGCAGCGACGTGCCGCCGCGCGCCGAGATCGTCCGCGGCGTCGCCGATTGGGCGAAGCGGACCAGCAACGTCACGCTGCTCGGGCCGCTCGGCTTCGAGAATGCCTATGCCTTCGTGATGCGCGGCGACGACGCCCGCCGCCGCGGCATCGCGACCATCGCCGATCTCGCCGGGGTAGCCCCGTCGCTGAAGCTCGCCACCGACATCGAATTTCTCGAGCGCTCCGAATGGAAGGCGGTACAGGCGGCCTATGGCCTGCGCTTCGCCGAGGCGCACCCCTATCAGCCGACCTTCATGTACCGGGCGCTGGCCAGCGGCGCAGCCGACGTGATCCCCGCCTTCTCCTCGGACGGTCGCATCGCCGCGCAGGGGCTGGCGGTGCTGAAGGATCCCAAGGGTGCGATCCCCGGCTACGACGCGATCCTGCTGATCGCGCCCGCGCGTGCCCACGACCAGCGTTTCCAGTCGGCCCTGCGCCCGCTGATCGGCGCGATTTCCGTGGAGCGGATGCGCGAGGCCAATTTGCAGGTCGATCGCGATACCGACAAGCAAAGCCCCGACGCGGCGGCCCGGTGGCTGGGCACGCATCTCTCCCCACCCCGCCCCATCGCCACGCCGTAGCGGCCGCACCGCGACGACGATACGGGGCTATCGCTGCCGGCCGCGATTGGCCTATCGAGCACAGTTCGCCGCTTTTGCGACAATCCAAGGACCCGACGCTTGACCGACCTCGCCTCTCCCCATCGGCTCGACGAAGCGCGCGCGACACTGGCTGCGGCCATGGCGCTGCACGAGCAGGGCGATCTGGAAGGTGCCGAGACGGGCTACCGGGCGGTACTGGCGCAGGGCTATCGCGCGGCCGAGGTGCTGCCGCTGCTCGCCGGGCTGCTCGGGCGCCTTTCCCGCGCCGAGGATGCGCTCGTCGCCTGGGACCAACTGCTCGAGATCGCGCCCGAGGATGCGGTGGCGCTCCACGAAAAGGGGCTGACGCTCCACTGGCTCAATCGCACGGACGAGGCGATTGCCGCGCTGGAACGGGCGAACGCGCTCGATCCCGACAATCCGATCGCGATCGGCAATCTCGCGGTGGTGCTCGCCGATGCCGGCCGCAACCTCGAGGCGATCCAGCACTTCCGCCGCGCGCTCGCGCTGCAGCCGGACAATCTGCACCTGCGCCACCAGGTCCGCCGGCTCGGCTCGGGCGCGGTGCCCTTCTGGCACATCCCGATGATGAACGACGCGCCGCGCAACGACGCGTTCGAAGCTGCGATCCAGGCGGCGATCGCGCGCAAGGGCACGGGCGCGCGCGTGCTCGATATCGGCGCGGGCAGCGGCCTCTTGTCGCTGATGGCGGCGCGGGCCGGTGCCGAGCGTGTGGTGGCGTGCGAGATGGAGCCGCTGATCGCCGAGATGGCGCAGCAGATCGTCGCGCAGAACGGCTACAGAGACCGCATCACCGTCCACGCCAAGCCCTCGACCGAACTGGCGATCGGCGCGGAGCTGGACGGCCCGGCCGACATCCTCGTCTCCGAAATTCTCTCCAGCGACCTGCTGACCGAGAAGGTGCTCGATACCTTCGAGGACGCGCATCGCCGCCTGCTCGCCCCCGATGCGCTGGTGATCCCCAACGCCGCCAGCGCGATGGGGTGCCTGGTGGCGAGCGACACGCTGGCCGACTATGCCTTTGTCGGCGAGGTTTCCGGCTTCGACCTTTCCGCCTTCGCCGCCTTCGCGCCGCAGCGGCTGCCGATCCACGGCACGATGACCGGCTGGCAGCGCCTGTCCGACGATGTCGAACTGGTCCGCCTCGACCTCACCCAGAAGAAGCACGACGCCACCCTCGCCCGGCTGCGCATCCCGGTCACCGCCAGCGGGCGGGCGATCGGCATCGTCCAGTGGATGCACATCGATCTGTGGGAAGGCGTGACCTTCGACAACCACCCCGATGGCTATGCCGATGGCGGCTGGCTGCAGGTGCTGCACAGCTTCCCGGCGCCGATCAACGTGGTGGCGGGCGAGCATCTCGACATCGCGGTCGGCCATGACCGGATCACGCTGATCCTCTGGCCGCTGCCCGCCCAGCCCGCCTGAGTGGATCAGGCCGGCCGGTCGCCCATTCGCTCGCCGAGCCGCACCGGCCGTTCCGGCGCCCAGCGTTGCTCGAACGTGATCGCACCCTGGCGGAACAGCATCACGACGGTGGAGCCGAGCAGGAAGCGGCCCATTTCCGCGCCCTGCTCCAGCACGATCGCCTGATCGTCATAGGTCCATTCGCTCGGGCGCCCGGTGCGCCTGGCGTTTACCACGCCGTGCCACACCGTCGCGATGCTGCCGACGATCGTCGCGCCGACCAGCACCATTGCGAACGGGCCATGCTCGGCGCTTTCGAACAGGCACACGACGCGCTCGTTGCGCGCGAACAGGCCCGGCACGCCGCGCGCGGTGACCGGGTTCACCGAGAACAGGCTGCCGGGAATATGAATCATGCGCGTCAGCCGGCCGGTGCAGGGCATGTGCAGGCGATGATAGTCGCGCGGCGACAGATAGAGGTTGGCGAAGCTGCCATGGCGAAACGCCGCCGCCAGCGTCGCGTCCCCGCCCAGCAGCGCGGTGGTGGTGTAGCGATGCCCCTTGGCCTGGACGATCTGGTCGTCGTCGATCGCACCCAACTGGCTGATCGCGCCATCGACGGGACTCACGAAAGCCGCATCCGCGATGGGGCGGGCGCCCGGCTTCAGCGCGCGGGTGAAGAAGTCGTTGAAGCTGGCATAGCTGGCGATCTCCGGATCGGCCGCCTCGCCCATATCGACGCCATAATGGGCGACGAACCGGCGGATCGCCGCGCGCGTCGCCCCCCCGCCCCGCGCGCCCGCCGCCCGGCCGGCCAGCGAAGTCAGCAGCCGTTTCGGCAAGGCATGTTGCAGCAGCACGGCGAGACGGTCGGACATTCAGGCTCCCTATCAGGTCGGGCGATCCCTGTAGCAGTCGACGGCGCCAGGATGCGAGCCTCTCCTTCGCCGCCGACTGGCCCGGTCCATTTCCACAGAGGTGCGGCTACACCCCTGTCGGGAAACGTCTTTGTGGCGCCGCGAAGGCTGGCTTTGCCGTCCCCAAGCAAAAGCTTATTTTCCTAGTACGCAACTCGGAATTACCCCCTCGCACAACAATCGCGGAGGATGGAATGGGGCGCATGCACGGGTGGATGATGGCGAGCCTGCTGGCGGGGGTTGCCCAGCCGGCGCTGGCACAGGCGCAGGAGCCGAACACCCCGGCGGCACAGTCGAACGACATCGTCGTCACCGCGCGCTTCCGCAACGAGAATCTGCAGGACGTGCCGATCGCCGTCTCGGTGGTGAACGGCGATGTCGCCGCCTCGCGCAACCTCAACACGCTGCAGGACCTGTCGACGATCATCCCGACGGTGGACTTCCGCACCGGCCAGTCGAACAAGGACCGTACCGTGTTCGTCCGCGGCGTCGGCACGATCACCACGTCGCCCGGCGTCGAAAGCTCGGTCTCGACGGTGATCGACGGGGTGGTGCTGGTGCGTCCGGGCCAGGCGACGCTCGACCTGCTCGATCTCGACCATCTCGAGGTGCTGCGCGGACCGCAGGGCACGCTGTTCGGCAAGAACGCCTCGGCCGGCGTGATCAACCTCGTCACCAAGGCGCCGAGCAAGGTCCAGACCGAGACGCTGGAGGCCGGCTATTACGAAGGCGGCGAGGGCCGCATCAAGGGCAGCGTCTCCGGTCCGATCACCAGCAATATCGGCTATGCGCTGAGCGGACTCTATGCCTCGTACAAGGGCAATGTGTTCAACGCCGGCACCGGTCACAAGGTGAACGGCTATGACCGCTGGGGCGTGCGCGGCAAGATCGTCGCCCGGCCCAATGACGATGTGACGATCACCTTCGCCGGCGACTATCTCTACAATCGCGACAATACGCCGCAGGGCGTCTATGTCAGCGCCTCGCGCGTCGCCTTCCCGACCAATGTGGTGACGCCGAACGCGACGCTGGCCGGGCTGCTCACCCAGGAAGGCATCACGCCCTCGGCCAACAACAAGCGGGTCAACACCAATTTCGACGCCGAGGTGCGCGACCGCAACTATGGCGGCTCGGTCACGCTCGATTGGCGGCTGGGCGGCGGCTATACGCTGACCTCGATCACCGCCTATCGCGAGTGGCGCAACCACCAGACCCCGGACTGGGACGCGCGCGCGATCCTCGCCATCGGCTTCCCGCAGGGCCGCGACGACGGCCGGGTGGATTTCGACCAGTTCTCGCAGGAGATTCGCCTCGCCTCGCCGCAGGGCGGGCTGGTCGACTATGTCGTCGGCGCCTATCTGCTCGCCGCCGATACCGACGAGCGCTACCAGCGCAGCGTCACCCAGCTGGTGGGCGGGGCGCCGGTAACCAACAGCGGCGTGGCGAACTACGGCATCCGCGCGCAGAACCATGCCCTGTTCGGCGAGGCCAACCTGCATGCCACCGACAAGCTGACCTTCATCGCCGGCGGCCGCCTGATCCATGACGCGCTGACCTATTTCCATGCCCGCGTTTCCGACACCGCGACCGGTGTGGCCGGGATCCGCCCGAGCTTCGCCAGCAACGGCAAGACCGATCGGGTGGATTACAGCGCGCGCCTTGGCGTCCAGTACAAGCTGGCGCCCAACGCCAACACCTACTTCACCTTCTCGCGCGGCTATAAGGGCCCGGCGTACAACGTCTTCTTCAACATGCAGGCGTTCGACGCCCAGCCGCTCGCGCCCGAGACTTCGACCAGCTACGAAGTCGGCCTGAAGGGCAGCCTGTTCGACGGCAGGCTGAGCGGTGGCATCGCCGCCTATCTGACGAACTATGACGGCTTCCAGGCAAACTATTCGGACACCTATCTGGGGGCGATCGTCACCCGCCTGATCAACGCCGGCAAGGTGCAGACCAAGGGCATCGAAGCCGATCTGAGCGCGCGGCCCACCGATCGCCTGACGCTGAACTTCGCGGTGGCGCGCACCGATGCGCATATCCGCCACTTCAACTGCCCGGCGGGCACCAGTTGCACCTCACTCGACGGCCAGCCCCTGCCCTTCGCGCCCGACTGGAAGCTGAGCGGCGGTGCGGCGTGGAAGCTGCCGATCACCGACGGCCTTGCCGTCGAGCTCCAGACCGACGCCAGCTACAAGACCAAGACCCAATATGCGATCACCCAGACGCCGGACACGATCCAGCCCGCCTATGGCATCTGGAACGCCAGCATCGCGCTGATCGGCGGCGAGCGCTGGGAGCTGCGTGCGCTCGTCAAGAACATCCTCGACCAGCACTATTCGAACTATCTGGTCTATGGCACCACCGCGGGCGTGGCCCGTTACGTGCCGCGGGACAATGATCGCTATGTCGGCCTGAATGCGCGCATCCGCTACTGACACCACCGCCGGGGCGCAAGGTCGCTGGGCGATCCTGGCGCTCGTGTTCGGCGCGGTGATGCTGAACTATGTCGACCGGCAGATCCTCGCCCTGCTGAAACCCATGTTGCAAGGCGAGTTTCACTGGTCCGACCGCGACTATGCGCACATGGCCTCGGCCTTCCAGTTCGCGGCGGCGCTGGCCTTTCTCGGCACCGGCTGGTTTCTCGACCGGGTCGGGCTGCGGCGAGGCTTCGCGCTGGGCGTGGCGCTGTGGAGCGTCGCGGGCATGGCGCACGCCTTCGCCACAACCGTTACCCAGTTCGTCGCCGCACGCGCCGTGCTGGGTGCGGCGGAGTCGATCGGCACTCCGGCCGCGGTGAAGTCCGCCGCCACCTTCTTCCCGCCCGTCGAGCGCTCGCGCGCGCTCGGCATCGGCAATACTGCGCCCAATTTTGGGGCGATCCTCACACCCTTGCTGATCCCGGCGCTGGCCTTGTGGGTCGGCTGGAAGGGAAGCTTTCTGATCGCGGGTGGCCTTGGCCTCGTCTGGGTGGCGGTTTGGCTGCGCTACGTCCCCGCCGCCGCCAGCGTGCGGGGTCCGCGCTCGGAGGTGCCGTGGCTCTACTTGCTGCGCGACCGGCGGACGCTCGCCATCGCCGTCGCCAAGGTGCTGAGCGACCAGGTCTGGTGGTTCCTGCTGTTCTGGACGCCCGACCTGTTCCACCGCCAGTTCGGGCTGGAGCAAGGCGCGCTGGGGCTCCCCGTGGCGCTGGCGTACAGCCTCGCCGCGTTGGGCGCGATCAGCGGCGGCTGGGTGCCGGGCTGGCTGCTCGCGCGCGGCTGGACGCCGGAGCGGGTGCGCCACGCGACGCTGCTCGGCTATGCGCTGCTCGTGCTGCCGATCCCGCTGGTGCTGGTGGCGAGCAACCCCTGGGTCGCCGCGCTGCTGCTCGGCCTTGCCCTATTCGCGCACCAGGGCTTTTCGACCAACGTGTTCGGGCTGGCGACCGACATCTTCCCGGCCAACCGCGTCGGATCGGTGATCGGCATCGGCGCCTTTGCCGGCAACCTGGCCGGCATGGCCATTCTCGAGCTGGCCGGCTGGTCGCTCGACAATGGCCATGGCTATGCGCCGATGTTCTGGATCGCGGCCTTTTCCTATCTCGCAGGTGCGCTGCTGGTGCGCTGGATCCTGCCGCGCACCGCCTATGCGGACGCGGGCTGACCCAGCAGCTCGGCCATGTCGACCACCCGGTGTTCCCGTAAGGATATCTCCGCCGCCATGCCGATGGCGATGGCCTTGAGCCCGTCCTCGGCGGTCACCTCCACCGGCCCCTGTCCTCGCACCGCGCGGGCGAAGGCCTGATGCTGGTAGAAGGTCGAGCCATGGTGCGATCCCGCCGCCAGCGCCGCCGCGTCCACCTCGATCCGGCGCTTCTCGGGCGCCTTGGGGTTGCCGAAGCCGGTGCGCGGCGCGCGGGTGAGCACGCTGCCGGGGATGCTGACGTCGAGCCGGGCGATATCGCCGGTCGCGACGATCTCCTCCTGCTCCTCGGCGCCGTCGGCGAACATGCACAGGTCGAGCAGCGCGCGGGTGCCGTCGGCGAAATCGACCACGGTGTAGCTGTTGTCGACGATGTCCGGCGCCTGGCCGTCATAGCGCTCGTCGAGGTGGTTCACGTCCTGCCCGCCCGAGCAATAGACCCGCACCGGCTCGCTGCGGACGATGAAGCGCATCAGGTCGAAGAAATGGCAGCATTTCTCGACCATGGTGCCGCCGGTGTTGCGGGCGAAGCGATTCCAGTCGTCCACCTTCACCAGGAACGGGAAACGGTGCTCGCGCATCGCCAGCATCCGCAGCCGGCCGATTGCGCCGCCATGCACGCCCGCGATCAGCGCGGCGACCGGCGGCATGTAGCGATATTCCATCGCCGTCCAGAACACCGCGTCGTGGCGCGCGGCGCGCTCTGCGATCCAGCGCGCATCCTCGATCGTCGTCGCCAGCGGCTTCTCGCACAGGATGTGGAGGCCGGCATCGAACAGCGGCGCCACCGTCTGCCGATGCGTGAAGTTGGGGCTGGCAACGATCACCGCGTCGAGCCCGGCATGCTTGGACAGCGCCTCGGCGTCGCGGTAGGCGGTCACGTCCTGCGCCTTGCCGCCCAGCGCGTCGCGCGCCCAGCCGAGCGAGGCCTCGACCGGATCGGCGATCGCCACCAGCTCCGCGCCGGGCGTGATCGCGAGATTGCGGATATGCTCCACGCCCATCATCCCGCACCCGACCAGACCGTACCGAATTCGCGACGCCATCATCTTCTCCAGAGGCTTTGACTCATGACCACCCCCAATCCCCAGACCGACGCATCCGGCAAGCAAGAACAACTTCCCCCCTGCGAAGTGAGCTGGTTTTCCGCGCTTTGCGACGATGACTATGAGTTTCTCGGCCAGCCGGACCCGCGCCTGCTCTCCAGCTGGGAGCATTGCCGCGATATCGTGATGGTGGCCGAGAGCGCGGGGTTCGACAATATCCTGCTGCCCTCGGGCTATGCGCTGGGGATCGACACCACCGCCTTCGCCGCCGCGATCGCCACGCTGGTGCGCCGCATCCGGCTGTTGATGGCAGTGCGCGTCGGCGAGAGCTGGCCGCCGCAGCTCGCGCGCCAGATCGCCACGATCGACCGGATCCTCGGCGGGCGCCTCGCGGTGAACATCATCTCGTCGGATCTGCCGGGCGAGACGCTGGCCTCTGCGCCCCGCTATCGCCGGACGATCGAGGCGATGCACATCCTGAAGACGCTGCTGAACGGCGAGGCGCTGGATCACCAGGGCGAGTTCTGGCAGCTCAAGGTCGAGCCGCCGCGCATCACCACCGTCTCCGGCCGCGCGCCGCAGCTGTATTTCGGCGGTCTTTCGGAAGATGCGCGGGATGCCGCGGCGGAAGGCGCCGACGTGTACCTGATGTGGCCGGACCGGCTGGACGCCGTTGCCGCAACGCTCGACGACCTGCGTGCCCGCGCCGCCAAGCGCGGCCGCACCCTGCGCTTCGGCTACCGCGTCCATGTCGTGGTGCGCGAGACCGAGGCGGAGGCGCGCACCGCCGCCGACCGGCTGCTCTCGCATCTCGATGCCGCGCAAGGGGAAGCGATCCGCGCCCGCTCGCTCGACGCGCAGTCCGCCGGCGTCCGCCGCCAGGCCGAGCTGCGCGAGGCATCGGCCGGCGACGGCTATGTCGAGAACAATCTCTGGACCGGCATCGGCCGCGCCCGCTCGGGCTGCGGCGCGGCGATCGTCGGGAACCCCGACCAGGTGCTCGCCAAGCTCAACGCCTATCGCGCGCTGGGCATCGAGGCATTCATCCTCTCCGGCTATCCGCACGCCTCCGAGGCGGATCTGTTCGCCCGGCACGTGCTGCCGAAGCTGGAGCATGGCCCCCTCCTCGCCTGAGGCAACCCGGTGGCCGCATCAGTCGCGCTGGTGCAGCCACCGGATCGCGCGATCGAGGACCGGATCGCGGCCGGCCGCGATGTCCGCGATCGACGCCGTTACCGTGGTATCGGGGACCAGCCCGGCATCCGGCTGTAGCTCGCGCCGGAAATAGCCGATCAGCGGCAGGTCGAACTCGATACCGCTGCCCGGCAGGCGCACGAAGAAGAAGCAGCCGCCATTGATACCCCGCCGGTTGCCGCCGGTGCGCGCGCCGAACAGCCGCACCCGGCCGCTCCGCCGCGCGTTCTCGGCAAACTGGAAGGTCGCCGAGCTGTTGACCGGCCCGACCAGCGCAGCGACCGGCAAGTCGAGCGGGGGGCTCGCGGGGTGGATCACGGCAGCGTCGCGCTCGCCCTGCAGCGCGTAGTAGCCGTTCCCTACCGGCCGCGCGCCCACGCCCAGGGTGCGGAAGCTGTCGTCCCAGGTATCGAGATAACGGTCCAGCGCCGCCGGGGTGCGCCGGAAGCGAACGCGTCGTTCCGCCGTCGGCAGCACGATGGGCGTGCGAATCAGCCGTGCGAGGATCGGATCTCCGCAATCCTCGCCGCCCTCGTTGGCGCGCAGATCGACGACCAGCCCCTTCGCGCCGGCCAGGCTGTCGAGGCGTGCATCCAACCAGCCCCGCCAATCCCATTTGCTGTCGTACAGCGCCCACCCCGGCATGGTCAGCAGGGCGATACCGTCGGGACGCATGGTCCAGCCCCACACCGGCGCGCCGCCGCGATAGTCACGCGCGGCCGTCTGCGCCCGGCGTTGCGCGAGGCCGATCGCCGGACACGCGACGGCGACGCGCCTGCCATCGGGACGACGCGCGACGATGCGGTGCACGCCGCCCGGCGGAGCGCCATATTCCAGCCCGTGGAACACGTCGAAATACTCGATGCTGTCGTCGCCGCGCACTTCCAGCAGCGAGACGCGCTTGGCATCGTTATGCCCATCGGCACGGGCATAGGGCAGCAGCCGCGCGAGCATGTCGCGTGGGGCCACGCCCTGGATCGCCAGCACCTCCGATCCGCGCGGCAGCTCTGGGCCGCCGTGATCGGTCACGATCATCGCGCCGCCTCGCCAGCGGAAATGGAACGGCAATCGGGTGCCGCGGTCGAACAGCGCGGCCGCCACTGCCTTCTTCTGGTTATAGAAATTGCAATAGCTGTGCCCGCAGCGGATCGTCGCGAGGAACCGCGAGAGCAGCAGATATCGTCCTTCGAGGTGCGGCGCGGCGACGAACGCCGCTTCGAATCGCGCAAGGCGCGCCGCGCCCTGCGACGGGGTGTTGTACCGGTAGAGCCCCGGATGCAGCGCCAGGGCGTCGCGCAGGATCGCGACATCCTGTCGGAGGTCGGCAACCGTCGGCGCCTCTGCCGCGCGGGCGGCGAATGGCAGAGCAGCGGTGGCGCTGAGGCCGGCGAGCATCTGGCGGCGGTCGATCATGGGGCAAGCTTGTGCCGGTTTCGTCGGCGCAGGCGCCTCAAAACCGCATGCCCGCGCACTTATTCGTCTTTTGCGACGTGTCGGCGATAGGCGGAAGGCGTCTGCCCGAAGGTTGCGAGAAAGGCGCGGTTGAAGCTTGCCTTGGAGCTGAACCCCGCCTCCAACGCCAGATCGAGCAGATCGGCGCTGCTGCCGTCGCGCAGTGCCGCCGCGACCGTCTCCGCGCGCATCCGGCCGATGAAGCTCGAGAAATTGACCCCCAGCCCCTCGTTCACCGCGCGCGACAGATGATTGGTGTTGGTGCCCAGGCGCCGCGCCAGCACGCCCAGCGACAAGTCGGGATCGCAATGCCAGCGCTCGGCAGCCACCTTCGCCGCCCATAGTTCGCCCAGCCGCCCCCAGTCCCGGGGTGGCGGCGCGGGCTCGGCGATCGCGAGATCGTCCAGATGCGGAAACGGGAGGGCTGCGTGGCGCCACCCCTCGATGGCGAGGTAGAGGCCGAAGGCCGCGATCGCGACATAGAGACCCATCAGGCCGACATAGCCGATCGGCGCGATCGCATCCCACAGGGCATAGCCCGTCCACACCGGCAACAGCACCAATGTCGCGCCGATCGCCCGGCTCAGCCAGCGGGCGGCAAAGCGGGTGTCATCGCTGCGCTGCCCGGCAAGCAGCGCGCGATAGCGGCGGAGCAGGCGCAGCCCGGCAATTCCGTACCACGCCAGGCCGGCAATCGTCGCGAGATCGGCGACGATGGAATAGGGCTGGTGGACGATATCGGACCAGCGCTGCTTGACCGGCAGCGGCAGCAGGAAGCTCGCGGTGAGGAACGCGGCCTGCACGGCCGCAGGTGCCAGATGGCGCCAGCCCTTTTCCGGCCAGCGGCCGGTCACCAGGGCGTTGGCGTAGAGCCAGATCAACGGGCCCGCGGCGAGCGTGATCTGGAAGGGCGCAAAGGTCAGCCAGCGCCAACGATCGTAGAAGCCGGCGAACCCGATCAGCCAGGGCAACAGGATGCCGGTCAGAACGATCAGCAGCGTGGACAGCGTTCGGTTCGCCACCCGATTGGCGAGCACGCGGGTGAGGCCGATGGCGATCGCCAGCAACTGCGCCGCAGCGACGGCAAGGATCGCCGTCCGCCATCCAAAGCTCAGCCCGTCGAACATCGTCGATCCATCGGGGGATGCTAGCCCCAAATGGTAGGGAGACAATAGCGGCCATCCGCAGGTCGCGCAGATGATGCACGCCGGATACCGCACGGTGGCCTAGGACGGCGTCTTGCCACGCCGCATGCTGCGGCCGAAGGCGCGAAGGCCCTATGGCGGCGGACCTTCTCGGGCACCGAGCGACGCGACGAGGTGGGTGCCACGGGCCCGCTTCCAGCGTCTAAGATCGCCATCCTATCCAACGAGAAAGACTGGCGAACAGGGGCCGAAGCTGATAGTTCCGGTAGCGCTACAATTCGGACGTTGAGGCGGCGGTGCGATGGGCTCGGGGGGCTAACGCATGGCAGGCTGGGACAGCCCATACCTGCGTCGACGACAACGCGCACCCCGTACCCGACTTTGGCAAACGATATCCTTTGTATGTGCAACGATGCTGGCGAGCGGGCCGGCGCCAGCGCAGGTTCCGCCAGAAGGGTTCGCCGCGTTCAAGCACGTCCGCTGGGGGGCCGACGAAGGCGCACCGATCGGTGCCTACAAGATCGCGCAAACGCCAGATGGGTATCTGTGGCTGACCGGAGACGGACTCTACCGCTTCGACGGGATGACCTTCGAGCAACTTCGATGGCCGGAACAGGAAGCGAAAGCGCGGCTCGATCCGATGGGGCTGATGGTCCGGAGCAACGGCGAGCTGTGGATCGGGCTGAACGGCAATGCCGGGGTAGCGGTGTACCACAACGGGCGTCTGGTGAACATGGCGATGCCCGCGCCCCCGGTCGCGATCGGCGCGATGGTGGAAGCGGCCGACGGCACCTTGTGGTTTGCCTCGAACCGGGTCGACGGCCAGCTCAGACGCCTCCGCCATGGCCGCTGGGATGCACCGCAGGCAAGGTTCGGCCAGCCTCCCGGCGCTGTCATGGGTCTTGTCGCGACGAAGGATGGTTCGGTCTGGATCGCGGTGACGCACCCCGATGGGCATGCCGGCGCGGTTGCCCGCCTGCCGCGGGGCGCAGACCGATTCCAGCTGCTGCCGGACCGCGTCGGGCCGCTCCCCCGACTAGCGGTGGATCGCGAAGGCGCTGTCTGGCTTTCGGATCAACAGGGCACCTGGATGCTCGCAGACGCGCGCGGGAAGCGACCAGCAAATCCCATGGTGGTCCCGGTCCCGTCGGCCATCCGTACCGCGCCGTTCACCTTCGATCGGGACGGCGGGCTGTGGAGGACGAGCGGATCGTCCGGCATCTCCTACACGCCACACCAGCGCGGGGATCGTGGCGCCCGCGAACCGGACGTCTATCCATTCACCGTCCACGACGGGCTGACGTCGGACATCACCCATGCCGCGCTGGTCGATCGCGAAGGCAGCATCTGGATCGCGACGGAGACCGGGCTCGATCAGTTCCGCCGCGCAAGCGCGACGCAGGCCACGGCGATCCCCCCGGACCCGGTCAACGGCCTGGCGATCGCCCGCGCAATCGACGGAAGCGTCTACATCCAGTCCGGCGAGCGGCTCTTCCGCATCGCCCCCGGCGACAAGCCGCGCCAGGTGGCGGTGACCGGAAGCGCCAGCGTGGCGATGTGCGCCGCGCGACAGGGCGGCGTGTGGATCCTGCAGGCCATGCGGACAATGCGCGTGCACCCCGGCCATACCGAGACGATGCCACCCTATTCGGGCGCCGCCGTTCCGATCAATTGCGCGGAGGATCGCCAGGGTCGATTATGGGTCAGCCTCATCGGGAAGCCGCTGCACTGGCGCGACCAGACGGGTTGGCACGTCGCCACTGGCGCACTGGGCGCGCTGCGGCCCTGGGAGCTGAGCGCCACGCGGTCAGGCGACATCGTGCTCCACATCCGGCCGATGATCGCCGTGCTTCACGGCAATCAGCTGACCCAGGCGGGAAAATCCGCGACGATGACGATGGTCACGGCGAGCGGCGACGCCTTGTTCGCCAGCGACGATCATGGGCTCACCCGCTGGCGCGACGGAAGGGTCGCGCGGATCGAGGAGACGCGGTTCCCATGGCTGATCTGGCTTCGCGGGCTGGTGCAGACCGGACGCGGCGAAACCTGGCTGGTAGCGCGAACCGCCATTTATCGTGTGGCGACCGCCGATCTCGAACGTGCCTTCAGCGACCGGCGCGCGCCCTTGCCGTACCGGGGGTACGACATACGCGACGGGTTGACGAGTGCCGCCCAGCACGCCGGTTTCAAGGGGCTGCAGATCGTCGAAGGAGGCGATGGGCGGGTCTGGTTCCTCAACCGGGAAGGCGCCGCCTATTTCGAGCCTGCGACGCTCTCACCGAACCCTCTCGCTCCGCCCGTGGCGATCCGATCGCTGAGCAGCGGCGGCGCGCGCTGGCGCGATCCCTCCCGTCTGGCGCTGCCCGCTGGCACGCACGCGGTCGACATCAGCTATGCCGGCCTGAGCTTCATCGTGCCGCAACGCATGCGCTTCCGCTATCGACTGGACGGCATCGACGCGGACTGGGTGGACGCAGGCGCGCGGCGTCTGGCGAGCTATACCAATCTTGCCCCCGGCAAATATCGCTTCCGCGTGGTCGCCGCCAACGCCGACGGCGTCTGGAATCCAACCGGTGCCGCACTGGCCTTCGAGATCCGCCCGACCTTCTGGCAGAGCAGCGCGTTCAAGCTGCTCTGTGCCGTCGGGCTGCTCGGAGTCCTGTGGGCCGGCTATGCACTGCGGCTGCGGGTTGTCGCCGCGCGCATTCGGCTGCGCATGACCGAGCGGTTCGAGGAGCGCGAGCGGATCGCGCGCGAATTGCACGACACGTTGCTCCAGGGTATTCAGGCGGTGACCATGCGGTTCCAGCGCGTGATCAACGAACTGCCCGACCAGCAACCCGCGCGTCGGACTCTGCGCAACGCGCTGGACGTCGCCGATCAGGTGATCGCGGAAGGCCGCGACCGGGTGCAGGATCTGCGGTCGCGCCAGCAGGATCGGTTGGAACCGTTGCTTCGGGACCTCGCCGCGCGACAGTGGTTCGAGCCCGGCGTGCAGATCGCGCTTTCGGAACACGGGCCGCCTCGCCGGCTCGAGCCGCTGGCAATCGACGAACTTGTCCGGATCGCCGGGGAAGCGCTCGCCAACATCCGTCGCCATGCCGGTGCGACGCGTGTCGAGATCGAAATCCACTACGGCGTACGGCTGTGCCTGCGGATCGCCGACGACGGCGTCGGCATCGATCCGTCGATCGCCGAAGCGGGGAAAGCCGACCATTTCGGGTTGCGCGGCATGCGCGAACGCGCCCGCACGCTGCGGGGAACGCTTGCGCTTCGGCCGCTCGCGGATCATGGTACCGAGCTGGTGCTGACGGTCCCCGGGCGGGTCGCGTATCTCCCGGACCGACGCAGTTGGTGGGCACGCATCAGGAGGGTGCGATGACGGCTTCTGCTACCGTGACGAGGCCGATCCGCGTGCTGATCGTCGACGATCACCCGATGCTGCGCGACGGTATCGCCGGCCTGCTGTTGGGTTGCGACGACATGGAGGCGGTCGGCGAAGCGAGCAACGGCAGCGAAGCCTTCGCCAAATTCGCCGAACTGGCACCCGACGTGACGCTGATGGACGTGCGGATGGAAGGCATGGACGGGGTCGAGGCGATCCGTGCGATCCGCGCCCGGTCTCCCAAGGCGCGGATCCTCGTCCTCACCACCTATGCGGGCGACGCCGGCGCGGTCCGCGCAATGCGGGCGGGTGCCTCGGGCTATCTGCTCAAGAATTGCGTGCGTGCCGAACTGGCGGACGCGATTCGGGCGGTCCATGCCGGGCGACGCATCGTCTCCCCAGACATTGCCCTTGCCCTGGCCGAGCATGCGCTCGACGAGCCGCTGGTCGAGCGTGAGATCGCCATTCTGCAGCTGATCGGCGAAGGCCAGTCGAACAAGGAGATCGCACGCTCGCTGCGGCTGTCGGTCGACACGATCAAGGCAGGCGTGAAGACGATCTTCGAGAAGCTCGACGTCCATGATCGCACCCATGCCGCGATGGTCGCGGTGCGACGCGGCTATATCGGGCGCTGAGCCGGTCGCTCAGGGGTGGATCGACGCGAAGACGATGTCGCTGAAGCCTTCCACCGTCTCCCAGCGATTCCAGTCGCGCTGGAATTCGCAAACCAGCTGGATCCAGCTGATCGGCCGCCCGCCGGCCTGCTGGATGCGGGCGAGCCCCGCCGCGTGCGCGACCAGCGAGGTGCCGCCGACCGCGTCGACGACCGGATAGACGTCGACCCCCTCGCGCAGCGCGTCGAGCGCCGGGAACGCCAGGCAGACCTCGGTCCACAGCGCCACCATGATCAGCTTGCGTCGCCCCGTCGCCTTGACCGCGGCGACATTGGCGACGAGCTCGCGCCGCTCCATCGACACGATCGAGGCGACCCGTACCGGCTGCAAATCGATGATCAGCAACGCCGCGTTCGTCGGCGTGAGCAGATCGTCCGCTTCCGGATCGCGGCTTTGCGCGGGCGACGTCATGGCGGCTTCCTTCCTTTCGAGAGAAGCGGGCGGGTCATTCAGGGCTTGGCGACGTACACCGTGTCGGTAGGGCCCCAGCCGGTGATGTAGACCACCGCCGGCGCGTCACGGGTCAGCGCGAAATGCGGATCGGCCGCGGGCTCGCTGTAGAAGCTGCCGGGCGGAAGGCGCTTGACCAGCGCCGGATCGGCCTTGCTGCCATAGCCGAAATACCAGATGCCGCTGACGACGATGGCAGTCCGCGCATCGCGGTGGGCATGCGCCTGGATGCTGGTGTGCGGAGGCACGCGTAGCTCGATCGTGTACGGCCCTTCCTTGCCGGGGTCCCCGGCGAGCACGGTAGTGCGAATACCCGCGAGGCCCGAGGTGCCCGGCCCCGCAGCCTCCTTCGGCAGCGCGGCGATCTCGGCCGGCGTCACCCGGGTCTGCTGGGCGCGCACCAGCGGAGCGATGCCGGCGGCGAACAGCGCCGCGGCGAGCAACTATCGGCTCATCGGGCTGTCTCCAGAAACGGCTTGACCAGTGCGATCGTGCTGGCGGGGTTTTCCTCCATGATCCAGTGGCCGGAATCGGGGACGACGCCCTCCTTCACGTCGGTGGCGGCTGCGCGAATCACCACGGCCATCGTCAGGCCGAAGGACTTGGCGCCGCCAAGCGCCAGCACGGGCATCTTCAGCTTGTTGCCGGCAGCGAGCCAGGCGCGATTGTCGGCCGCATCCTGATCGAACGCGGCGAACTGCGCGAAGCCCGAATGCATGCCGCCAGGACGCGCGTAGAGCGTGGCGTAATGCTGGCGCGACGCTTCATCGAACCGCGCGGGGTTCGCGGAAAACTCGTTCCAGAAGCGGTCGAGATAGATCCGCTCGCGTCCGGCAACGAGGCGCTCCATGTCCGGCCCGCCGAAGCGGAAATGCCAGAGCAGCGGGTTCTTGAGGATCTCGTCCCACGGGCCGACGCCCGGCACCGGCGCGTCGATCATCACGAGGTGGCGGACCCGATCGGGCACCTGCGTCGCGAGCGCAAAGCCGACCATGTTGCCGATGTCGTGCGCGACAATGTCGAACGTCTGCACCTTCAGCGTCGCCAGCACGCCCTGCATGTCGCGGCCCTGGTTGCGCTTGTCGAAACCGTCGGCCGGATGCGCGGAGAGCCCCATGCCGCGCAGGTCCGGCACGATCACGGTGTGATCCGCCTCCAGCGCGGCGGCGAGCGGCGCCCACATGTCGCCGCTCTCGCCATAGCCATGGAGCAGCAGCACGGCCGGACCATGCCCGCCGATGCGAACGTGGAGCGTCGTCCCGTTGGTGGCGATCTCCTGCGTGCGGAAGCTGCTCGGGTACGGCGGGACCTGCGCCAGTGCAGGCGCGGCGATGCTGCACGCCGCAGCCAGGAAAACGGATTTCAACATCGGAACGACGCGCCTCCAGATCGCTTTGATTTCGCCGTGGAAGGTGCGCGCCACCGCCGCCGCGCTCAATGCCAAGGCGGGCGCTGGAACCTACCCGCTCGGGTATTCGCTGCAGACCGGCGCCTCGCCTATCGCATGCCATTGTGCATCGTGTCTCGGATGCACACCGGTACCGTCGGCAGCGTGCAGATCGTCGACGGGCGCATGCGCAACCGCCGCCTCCGCAACTGGAAGGACACCGACATGGCACTCGATACCATCCTGAAGGGCAAGCTCGGCTTCGGCGCGGCCCCGCTCGGCAACATGTTCCGCGCCATTCCCGAGGCACAGGCGCTGGAGACCGTCATCGCTGCCTGGGACGCGGGCATCCGCTATTTCGACAATGCCCCCTTCTATGGTGCGGGCCTGGCCGAGCTCCGCATGGGCGAGGCGCTGAAAGGCAAGCCGCGCGAGGACTATGTGCTGAGCACCAAGGTGGGCCGCGTCGTGCTCGACGAGGTCGAGGACGTCCACCTGCGCGATCATGGCGAGAAGGGCACGGTGTTCGCGCATGGCCGCCCCAACAAGATGGTCAACGACTATGGCTATGACGCCACGCTGAAGTCGATCGAGGACAGCCTCACCCGGCTGCAGACCAGTCATGTCGAGATCGTCTTCGTCCACGACCTCGCCCAGGACTTCTGGGGCGACCAGTGGATCGCCCGGTTCGAGGAAGCGCGCACCGGCGCCTTTCGCGCGCTGGACCGCCTCCGCAGCGAGGGCGTGATCCAGGCTTGGGGCCTGGGCGTCAACAAGGTCGAGCCCATCGAGATCCTGCTGGACCTCGACGCGCCGCAACCCAATGCCTTCCTGCTCGCCGGCCGCTACTCGCTGCTCGATCATGGGCGCGCGCTGCAGCGGCTGATGCCCAAGGTCGAGGCGCGCGCGCTCGGCGTGGTCGTCGGCGGCCCCTATAGTTCGGGTGCGCTCGTCGGCGGAGCGAACTTCGAATATGCGCCCGCCTCGCCGGAAATCCTCGCGAAGATCGCGGCGATCAAGGCCATTGCCGATCGACACGGCGTTTCCATGAAGGCGGCCGGCCTGCAATTCTCGCTCGCCAATCCTGCCGTCGCTGCGGTGATCCCCGGGGCGAGCCGGCCGGAGCGGATCGCCGAAGACAGCGCCGCGTTTGACGCGGATATCCCGACCGCGTTCTGGCGGGACCTGCGTGCGGCAGGACTGGTGGACCCGGCTGCGCCGCTCCCGGGTTGACTCCGTCCGCGCGACATCGCGGAAAACTCGCCCGCACCTTGCCCCGCGAGCGCCAACGATGATGAGCAAGCCATGAGACGAGGCACTTGGGTCGGCCCAGTCTTCGCGTTGAAAACCGGGCCCAGCCCGCGCATAGCGGCCCGATGCTTTCGCAGAAGAGCCGCTACGCGATCCGTGCGCTGCAGCACCTCGCCGACCGATACGGGCAGGGCGTGGTGCCCCTGGCAGAGATCGTGGCGTCGCAAAACATCCCGGCGAAGTTCCTCACCGTCATCCTTTCCGAGCTGGGTCGTGAAGGCCTGGTGCGCTCGCAGCGCGGGCGGGACGGTGGCTACGTCCTCGTCCCGGCGCCCGACAAGGTACGGATCGGCGACATCATCCGGCTGATGCGCGGGTCGATCGCGCTGGTGCCCTGCGCCAGCCGCGATTCGCACGAGCAGTGCGAGAATTGCGTGCCCGAAGCCGATTGCCGACTACGCCGGCTCATGCTCGAGGTCCGCGACGCAACCGCACGGATCCTGGATGAGGTGACACTCGCCGACCCCTTCCCGACCGCCAATCTGGCATTGGCCCAGGCCAAGCCGTGATTTATTGCCCATTCGTCCAGTAGGAATTACGCTCGCCGCAAAGAATGGGGTAGAGCCACATGCGGGCAGCGAGCATCCTGGGCACGATCGGCAACACGCCGCACATCCGACTATCGCGGCTGTTTCCGCACGCCGAGGTGTGGATCAAGTCCGAACGCGGCAATCCCGGCGGATCGCTCAAGGACCGGATCGCGCTGGCGATGGTGGAAGCGGCCGAGCGCAGCGGCGCGCTCCCTCCCGGCGGCACGATCGTCGAACCGACCAGCGGCAACACCGGCGTCGGCCTGGCGATGGTGGCGGCGGTGAAGGGCTACCGGCTGATCCTGGTGATGCCCGAAAGCATGTCGGTCGAGCGCCGCCGGCTGATGCAGGCCTATGGTGCTGCGTGCGAGCTCACCCCGCGCGGGCAGGGCATGGGCGGCGCCATTGCCCGCGCCGAGCAACTCGCCGCGTCGGTGCCCGGTGCCTGGATGCCGCGCCAGTTCGACAACCCCGCCAATATCGACGCGCATGCCCGCACGACCGCGATCGAGATCCTCGCCGATTTCCGCAACGAGCCGATCGACGCGATCATCACCGGCGTCGGCACCGGTGGACATATCACTGCGCTCGCCGAGACGCTGAAGATGGAGTGGCCGGGCCTGCTGGTGTTCGCGGTCGAGCCGGCCACCTCGCCGGTGCTCTCGGGCGGCCGCGCAGGGCCGCACCCGATCCAGGGGATCGGCGCTGGCTTCGTACCCGGCAACCTGCATGCGGACATGCTGGACGGCGTGCTCCAGGTCGACGCTGAAGCGGCGCTGCGGTTCGCCCAGGCGGCGGCGCGGCGCGAGGGCCTGCTCGTCGGGCCCAGCTCGGGCGCGACGCTGGCGGCGATCGCGGCGAAGCTTCCGGAACTCGGCGGGCTGCGGGTGCTCGGCTTCGCCTATGACACCGGCGAGCGCTATCTCTCCGTACCCGGCTTCGTTGCCGACCGCCCCGATACAGCCGGGCTTTGCACGATGCCCAAGCTGCACTTCGCCGAGCCCAAGTCAAACTAGGTTCTAAATCTCTACCTTATAGATAGAGATAAGGCACCACCACAAGGGAGGCGACATGATCCAGCCGAAACGCCGGGGCCGCTAACCCCCATCCGTGGTCCTACAAGGCCGACGATCCCCATCGTGACGCATGACGTGTCGGGCGCCCCCGCGCCGGACGCGTCGTGCTGCCGCTGGCGATCGATCGCCCTCGACCTGCCAAGGAGATACCATTGTCGTTTCCTTCATCCTTGCCGGCATGGCTCGCCGGCGCCAGCCTCGTTGCGCTCTGCGCCGGTGCCGCCCAGGCCCAGACCGTCCAGCTCGCCGCCCTCGAACCGGTGGCTGCGCGGGCAGACGATGCACCTGACGGCACCGATGCCGCGCCCGCGGGCGACGACATCCTCGTGACCGCTCGCCGCCGCAAGGAACGCGCCCAGGACGTGCCGATCGCGCTCAGCGCGATCAGCGGCGAGACGCTGGCGGCGCGCGGCGACTATCGGCTCGACCAGATCCAGCAGCTCGTGCCCGCGTTGCAGGTGTTCAGCTTCAACCCGCGCAACACCAACATCAACATCCGCGGCCTCGGCTCCAACGTCGCGCTGACCAATGACGGGATCGAGAACGGCGTCGGCCTCTACATCGACGGCGTCTATTATGGCCGGCCGGGCCAGAGCCAGTTCGACCTGGTCGACCTGGAGCGCGTCGAGGTGCTGCGCGGGCCGCAGGGCACGTTGTTCGGGAAGAACACCACGGCGGGTGCGATCAACATCAGTTCGCGCCTGCCGAGCTTCACGACCGAAGCGCAGGGCGAAGCGAGCTTCGGCAACTACGGCTACCGCCAGTTGCGCGGATCGCTGAGCGGGCCGCTGATCGACGGCATCGCTGCCGCGCGGATCAGCCTGGCCGAGACGCACCGCGACGGCTTCCTCCACAACGTCACGACGGGCCGCGACGTCCATAACTACGATGACTTCACGGCCCGCGGACAGCTGCTCGTCACGCCGCTGAGCGGCCTGTCGATCCGGCTGATCGGCGACTATTCCAACCAGCGCCAGCAATGCTGCATCAACCTGCCGGTCTCGGTGTTCACCAGCTACACCAACGGTGCGACGATCGCGAACAACTGGCTGCAGCGCGCCGCCCGCGCCGGCTACACGCCGCTCCCCTTCGATCCGTTCGCGCGCAGGACCGACGCCAACTCGCCCTTCTACGCGATCATGGACACCTGGGGGCTCTCCGGCGAGATCGACTATGACCTGGGCGGCGCCACGATCACCTCGATCACCGCCGGGCGACACTGGAACTGGTATCCGTCGAACGACTCCGACGTCACCCGGCTTTCGGTCAACCTCCAGAGCAACCAGCAGAATTTCCAGCGCCAGTTCAGCCAGGAAGTCCGCATCGCCTCGAACGGCGAGCATCGCATCGACTGGCTGATCGGCGGCTATTATTTCTGGCAGGTGGTGCGCGGCGTCGGCTCCGCGATCTACGGCGCCGATGCGCCGAACTGGCTGTACCCCACGGACGCGCCGGCGGTTTCGGACGCCGCGGTGAACGGTTTCACCTCGCGCTCGCGCTCCGATCCGCACACCCGCAGCCTCGCCGCCTTTGCCCAGACCACCTGGCATATCGACCCGCGGCTCAGCCTCACCACGGGTCTGCGCTTCACCCATGAGGACAAATGGGGGAGCTATGTCTCGGCACAGACCGACGGGAAGTCGCTGGCCGGCCTGACGCCCGCACAGGCAAGCCGCGCGCAGGCGATCCGCAACGGCCTCGCCCCGCCCGCCAATTACCGCGTGGACGCCAAGGACGATAGCTGGTCGTGGCTGGCGACGCTCAGCTGGAAGCCGGTCGACGACGTGCTGCTCTACGCGACCACGTCACGCGGCACCAAGTCGCAGGGGCTGAACCTGACCACCATCCCCGCCGGGGTCAGCGCCTTGGTAGATCCCGAGCAGACGGACAATTATGAGATCGGCCTGAAATCCCAGCTGTTCCACCGCACCCTCACCGCCAACCTCGCCGGCTTCTGGGCAGATGTGACCAACTACCAGACCACGATCGTCCAGCAGGTGATCGGTACCAACAGCTACATCAATTACATCGCCAATATCCCCAAGGTGCGCTCGCGCGGGTTCGAGGCGGATCTGGCGTGGCAGCCGATTGCCGCGCTCGGCTTCACCGGGGCGCTGGCCTATACCGATGCGACCTATCGCAACTATCCCAACGGCCCGACGCCGGTCGAGGCGCTCAACCCCACCACCGCACAGCCCGGCGGGTCACCGCTTCAGAACATGAGCGGGCAGCGGCTGGCGGGCGTGCCCAAATGGTCGGCCTCGCTCGGCACCGACGCGAGCCACGCGCTGACCGACCGGATCACGCTCTACGGCCATGCCGACTGGTCGTGGCGCTCCAACTATTACACCGTCGCCAGCAACAGCCGCTACGGCCTCGTGCCGAGCTATGACCTGGTCAACGCGCGCATCGGCGTGCGGCTCGACAAGGGCCGGCTCGACCTCTCGGTGTGGGCCCGCAACCTCTTCGACAAGAACTATTTCCAGACGCTCAGCGTCGCGAACACCGGGCTCGTCACGGCGATCCTCGGAGACCCGCGCACGCTGGGCGCCACCCTCCGGACGAAATGGTGAGCCCATGGCGACGATCCCTGCCCACGACACCCGGTTCCGCATCGCCTCCCCGCAGATCCGCGCCGACGAGCCGCCGGCCCGGCGGCTGATCGGCTTCGCCTCGCTGGCGGTTCCCATCGCGGGGGCGGGGCTGCCGCTGATCCTGTTCGTGCCGCAGCTCTATGCCAGCCATTACGGGCTCTCGCTGGCGACGATCGGGCTGATCTTCTTCCTCGGCCGCTTCTGGGACGTCGCCGCCGACCCGATCGTCGGGGTGCTGAGCGACCGCACGCGCAGCCGCTTCGGCCGGCGCAGGCCGTGGATCGCGGCGGGCGGGCTGCTCTTCGGGCTGGGTTCGGCGCTGCTGTTCTTCCCGCCCGCGACCGTGGCGCCGCTCTACCTCGCGGCGGCGCTGTTCCTCTTCTACGCCGGCTGGACGATGATCGAGGTGCCCTTCTCCGCCTGGGCCGGGGAATTGTCGGGCGCCTACCACGGCCGCACCCGATCGGTGACCTTCCAGCAGACCGCGCAAGCCTCGGGCCTGCTGCTGGTGCTGATTCTGCCGACGCTGCTCGAACAGTTCCGCCCCGCCGACATCGCGCTCAAGCTCCATGTCGTCGGCGGCTTCATCCTGCTCACCCTGGCGCCCGCGCTGCTGCTGAGCCTCACCGCCTTTCGCGAGCCGCCGCGCCCGGCCTATGAACCCAAACCCGAAGGCTTTCTCCGCACCGCCAGCCTGATCCTGCGCGACCGGCTGCTGGTCCGCGTGCTCGCCTCGGACGTGGCCGTCACCGCCGGCCAGTCGATCCGCGCCGGGCTGATCACCTTCTTCGCGGTCAACTATATGGGCGCGGCCGGCTGGGCGAGCGGGCTCTACCTGTTCCAGTTCGTCTTCGGCATCTTCGCCGCCCCCCTCTGGCTGCAGATCGGCCGCCGCCTCGGCAAGCGCGAGACCGCGATCCTGGGCGAGCTGGTCCAGGTCGCGATCAATCTCGGCCTGCTCTTCGTGGTGCCGGGCGGGATCGGGCTGCTGCTGGCGCTCACCATCGCGCAAGGGCTGGCGCAAGGCTCGGGCAACCTCATGCTCCGCGCCATGGTCGCCGACGTCGCCGATCATCACGAGTTGGAGACCGGCCACAACCGCACCGGCCTGTTCTTCTCGGTGTTCAGCCTCGCCACCAAGGCAGGCCCGGCGATCGGCATCGGCGTCGCCCTGCCCTTCATCGCCTGGATGGGGTTCAGCCCCAAGGGCGCCAACTCGCCCGAGGCGCTGGAGACGCTGAAGCTCGTCTTCGCGCTGGGCCCGGCGCTCGCCCACAGCCTCTCCGCCGCCCTCCTCTGGCGCTTCCCGCTCGACGCGCAGCGCCATGCCTCGATCCGTCGCGCGCTCGATGCGCGCGCCGCCGGCCAACTTCCCCTGTGACCCTGAAGGAGAATGCACATGACGATCCAGACGCATGACTTCCCCAACGCCGCCCCCAACGCTGCTGATGCCGACAGCGTGCTCGACGTCCACCCCGTGGCCGGCCGGATCGGCGCGGAGATCCGCGGCGTGCGGCTGGGCGGCGAGGTCGACAATGCCACCGTCGAGGCGATCCGCGCGGCGCTCTACCGCCACAAGGTGATCTTCTTCCGCAACCAGACGCATCTCGACGATGCGGCGCAGGAAGCCTTTGCCGAACGCCTCGGCGATCCGCTCGCGCACCCGACCGTGCCGGTGGCAGCGGGCTCGCGCTTCCTGCTCGAGCTCGACAGCAAGGAAGGCGAGGCCGCCTCGGCCTGGCATACCGACATCACCTTCCTGCCAGCTTACCCGGCCGCCTCGATCCTGCGCGCGATCACCATTCCGCCGGCGGGCGGCGACACGCTCTGGGCCAATGCGGTGACGGCCTATGCGACGCTGCCCGAACCGCTCAAGGCACTGGTGGAGCAGCTTCGCGCTGTCCACACCAACGCCTTCGACTATGCCCAGCAACGCCCCGAGGCGACCAGCGAGCAGGTCCGCCGCCACCGTGAAGTGTTCGCCTCCACGGCGTACGAGACCGAGCATCCGGTGGTGCGCGTCCATCCGGTGACCGGCGAGAAGCTGCTGCTGCTCGGCAGCTTCGTGAAGAGCTTTGTCGGCTTCAGCCGCGAGGATTTCGCCCGGCTGTTCGGTATCCTCCAGGACCATGCGACCAAGCCCGAGAATACGGTGCGCTGGCGCTGGAGCCCCGGCGACGTGGCGATCTGGGACAATCGCGCCACCCAGCACCGCGCCATCGCCGATTTCGGCCATCAGCGCCGCACGCTGCGCCGCGCGACCATCGCCGGCGATGTGCCGCGCGGCGTCGACGGTGCGCCCAGCCGGGTGCTCAAGCCCGAGCCGGTCGCCGCGGTCGAAGCCGCCGCCTGATTTCCCACCCCACTGCCGCGCTCCCATCCAGGGGCGCGGCATTTTTTTCGGAACCGCCAGCCGATGCGCCTTCGCCTCGCCGCCCTGCTCCTGCTGCTGCTCCCCTCGCCCGCCGTGGTGGCGAAGGACCAGCCCCGCCCCGCTGCGCCGCCCAAGCGGCCCAACATCCTGATCATCGTTGCCGACGATCTCGGCTATTCGGACCTCGGCGCGTTCGGCGGCGAGATCCACACGCCCAATCTCGACGCGCTGGCGCAGCATGGCCTGCGGCTCACCGGCTTCCACGCCGCGCCCACCTGCTCGCCGACGCGCTCGATGCTGCTCTCGGGCACCGACAACCATCTCGCGGGCCTCGGCAACATGGCCGAGCTGATAGCACCCAACCAGATCGGCAAGCCGGGCTATCAGGGCTATCTGCCAGATGACGTGGTGACGCTCGCCGAGCGTCTGCGCGACCTCGGCTATGCGACGGCGATGTCGGGCAAATGGCATCTCGGCATGCGCCCGCAGGACGATCCGACCAAGCACGGTTTCGACCAGGCCTTCACCCTGCTCCAGGGCGGCGCAAACCATTTCGGCGTCGACGCGACCGCGACGCCCCTGCCCGGCCAGGCTACGTACCGCGAAAACGGCGTCACGCTGCCGAGCCTGCCCAAGGACTTCTATTCGTCCGACGCCTATGCCGCCAAGCTGATCGGCTTCCTCGGCAAGACGGACCCGGCCAAGCCCTTCTTCGCCTATCTCACCTTCACCGCGCCGCACTGGCCCCTCCAAGCGCCGGCGGAGGATATCACCAAATATCGCGGCCGCTACGATGCCGGGTTCGAGGTGCTCCAAGCCGAGCGGCTCAAGCGCCAGCAGACGCTGGGGCTGGTGCCGGCGGGCGTGAAGCCGCACCCCTTCGTGCTCCCCGACGGGCGCGACTGGGCGCATCTCTCGGCCGCCGAGAAGCGCGAGCAGGCACGGCTGATGGAAGTCTATGCGGCGATGGTCGATCGGCTCGACCAGAATGTCGGCAAGGTGATCGCCCACCTCAAGGCGACTGGCCAATATGACAATACCATCATCCTGTTCCTCGCCGACAATGGCGCGGAAGGCATCGACCTCGCCACCACCAAGCTGCCGACCATGGCGGCGCGACTGAAGGCGGCGGACAACCGGCTCGACAATCTGGGCGCGGCGAGCTCCTACACCGCCTATGGCCCGGGCTGGGCGCAAGCGGCGACCACGCCGTCCTTCCTCTACAAGGGCTTCACCAGCGAGGGCGGCACGCGCGTCGCCGCGTTCCTTTCCTTTCCCGGCTGGAAGCGGCAGGGCGGGATCAGCCATGCCTATGGCACGGTGATGGACGTGGTCCCGACGCTGGTCGAGGCGGCCGGCGGCAGCTGGCAGGGCAGCAGCTATGGCGGCCGCACGGTGCAGCCGGTGCGCGGGAGCAGCTGGCTCCCCTATCTGCGCGGGCAGTCGAAAGCGGTGCACGGGTCGAAGGAGATCGTCGGCACCGAATTGTTCGGCCGCCGCGCGATCCGCCAGGGCGACTGGAAGATCGTCGATCTCGGCGATGGCTGGAAGCTCTACAACCTCGCCGAGGACCCCGGCGAGACCCGCGACCGTGCCGCCGACCAGCCCGCCCGGCTGAAGACGCTGGTCGCGGCATGGGACGCCTATGCCAAGGGCGCGAAGGTGGTGATGCAGTCCACCCCGGCGACCTTCCCGTGAAGCCGGTCGCGCTCCTCGCCGTCGCGCCGCTGGTCGGGCTGCCGCTGCTCTGGGCGACCCGCCCGGCCGCGGCACCGACGCCCGCCAGCCCGCCGCGGGTATGCGCGGGCAGCCATCTCGACCGGCCGGTGCGCATCCCCGCCAGCCGCTTCGTGATGGGCAGCAGCCGCTATTATCCCGAGGAAGGTCCGCCCACCGAAACCCAGGTGCCTGCCTTCGACATCGACGCGCACGAAGTGACCAACCGCCAGTTCGCCGCCTTCGTGACCGCCACCGGCTATCGCACCGAGGCGGAGAAGCCCGGCGGCGGCGCCTTCGTCTTCGTGCCGCCCAAGACCGCGATCGACGAACCCGATCCGCGCCGCTGGTGGCGCTTCGTGGAGGGCGCGAACTGGCGGCAGCCCGAGGGGCCCGGAAGCACGATCTTGGGGCACGAGGAGGAGCCGGTGGTGGACGTGACCTTCGCCGACGCCCAGACCTATGCGCGCTGGGTCGGTCGCGCGCTGCCGAGCGAGGAGCAGTTCGAGGCGGCGGCGCGGGTGGGGCTCGCCGATCCCGACACCGAGCCGAACCCGGATCGGGCCAACACCTGGCAGGGCAGCTTTCCGAACGTCAATGCCAGGCGCGACGGCTATGCCGGCCGCGCGCCTGCCGGCTGCTTCAAGCCGAACGGCGCCGGTGCCTATGACCTGATCGGCAATGTCTGGGAATGGACCGAGAGCTGGTACCTGCCCGGCCACGCGCCCTTCGCGGTCGGCGACGGCGCGCCCGCCAATCCGAGCTTCGATCCGCGCCAGCCCGAGGCGAAAGCGCGGGTGATCAAGGGCGGCTCCTACCTCTGCGCCAGCAACTATTGCGCCCGCTACCGCCCCGCCGCCCGCCATGCGCAGGAGGAGAGCCTAGCCGCCTCGCATCTGGGATTTCGGACCGTACGCCGGTAAAACCTCCACCCTATGACGAGCACCTCATACGTTTAGCGGAATTCAGCGCCCTGCAAGCGGACCGACGCCGCGTCGCCGGCTTGTGCCGAACGTGGGATCATTCCCACTCGAACATCAATGAGAGGAAATTACGTTTATTTTTCAGTTTATTGGACAGCTTTATGCCACGCAGTGCCATGAAAAATACCATTCTGGGATTTGAGCAGTTTGGCTATCCCTTGGACGTCGAAGGGGAGGCTGCCGTAGCCCGATCCCGGAAGGCCGTGACCAAACGTATGAAATCCATTCGTCACGGCCGAGCAGGCCGTCGAGCTAGATCGATGCCGGATCTGATACCGTCTAATTCTCGTGGCGCTAAACATCTCTATTCCAGGGTGCAGAACGAAGTGCTAAGCTCGTCTGGCTTCAAAGTGTGTGTCAAATAAATCACTTCTGAGCCCACCGAGCGCTAACTCGGTGGGCTCACCTTCATGAGGCGCCCTGATCAGCCATGGCATGCTGGTTGGTCTGTCTGGTTAGATGACGCCGATCTTGGCATCAGCCTGAACCTTTTATTGCAAGGCCAGCGCAGAGCGTTCAGGCACGCTGGGTCGCACCGATACCCCTCCCCCGCTCGTTGGTCGGCGGCCACCGCACCCGAGGCAGCCGGATCGGGGATGCTCGCGCCGACAGACTCAGATCACCCCATAACTGAATGCTGCCCCGAGTGGAGAGCGTTGGAGCGTGGAATGCGAGCATTCTCGAGAAAAGGTGCTCGATAGACGAGTCACCTCCTGAATGTGCTTAATAGACGAGTGTTGCTGCGGATGAGAAAATCCGCCAGCGCCGCACCCTAGCCGCATTTGAGGGCAACTTGGCGACCTAGCAGCGCTGCACGAGCTCTCGATGCTGCCGATATGCAATCTGGCACAGACACTCGCAGGTTCTGAGCGCCTCGCGCCGTCCGGGCGGGCGCACCATACTCGTCTATTAAGCACATCGAACCAAGGAACCCGGCTTCTCGCGCACCGTCGTCACTTCCGGGATCCTCGATGGCGCGCAGCAGCGCCTCCCGGTACCCCCCGAAGCGGCACGGGTGCGTCGAAGGGCAAGCGCTCGATAAGCCGCCCCAACAAGGCCGAGCTGATCGGGGTCGGGCATTATCTCGGCGAGCCGCGCCATGGCGACATAGGCGGCGCGCCCGCCTCTGCGGCACAGCTCTTAGAGCGCGATCCATTGCTCAAGCGCCGACATGGCGTGTTTGAGGTACCGGCCGCCCGGAAAAATGATAGCGCTTGTTGCTGTCGAGCTAACCTGAGCCCCGGCGGGCGTCCAGGGCGACTTTCAACATATTAGCCTCGGCCCGCCGAGCATGCCCGCTTTCCTGTCCTCGCGTCCTCGGCCATTATCGCGGCCATGATTCTGGGGCTTCGCCGTTATCCTGTCCGACGCGCCGCGCGGGCGCCGCTGGTCGATTTCATGCTCGACGCCCTGCGCGCGTCGGGCTGCATCATCCTTCACGCGCCAGACGCCGGCGAAGCGCCGTTCGTGATAACATTCGAGACGCCGGCCGGCGAGCGCATGGGCATCATCGCCTATGCCTTCCTGGCGAACGAATCCCCGACCAAGGTCAAGCGTCCTCAGGACGAGCGCAGCTTCCAGATCAAGTATGGCCCTGACGACAAGCAGCTCCACACGCTCTACCAGGATCCGCTCGGGCTCTACACTACGCTGTTCTTGGGCATCGACACCAAGGAAGGCTTCTTCGTCGCGGCGGACCCCGAGGTGCACAACCCCACCCGCCTCTACATTCGCCTCGAGTTCAAGCAGCGCCATGCTGACGCCATTCTGCGCGACGGGTGGCATGCGTGGGAGCGCGAGAGCCGGGGCCGCAAGGACCTTCAGCCCGGCGAGCGCCTGTTCAGCTTCGAAACTCTGGTCGGCGGTACTCAGGCCAGCTTCCTCGATCTCGTTCGCTTCGAGCGCGCGGCGCAGGGCCTGTCTCCGGGCGACCGGCAGCTGCTCGCAGAACGGCCGCAGCTGTTCACCACGGCGCCGCCGGGCGCCAACGGCGCGAGCGCGGCGCCGTCCGGTGCCGCCATCCACCCGCTGGCAGCCGAGTTTGCGCTGGAGCCGGACCAGATCCTCGAGCTGATCGCCGGCGCCCGTCGCCTCAAGATGGCGGTGCGCGGCTGGGTCGCCGAAGAGAAACTGCGCGATGTGCTAAGCCGCACCAAGGGCGTTACCGATTGCGAGCGGCTCGACGAGGAAGGCGGTGCCGACCTGCGTCTGCGCTGGCAAGGCGGCCCGCCCCTGCTCGTCGAGTGCAAGAACGTTTCACGCAAGACCAACGCCGCGGGGATGGCCAAAATAGACTTCCAGCGGACCCGCGCCTCGAAGTCCGATCCCTGTTCGCGCTATTATGCGCCGACAGACTTCAACATCGTAGCGGGCTGCCTTCACGCCGTCACCGAGGATTGGGAGTTCCGCTATACCCTGCCCCAGCTGCTCAACCCGCGTCCTGACTGCCCTGGCAAACTCGACAACAAGGTGCTGATCGACGATCGGTGGACCGCGGACGCCGGGCAGGCTTTCAAGGCGGCGTATGCGCGCGTAGGAGCGGCGTGATGAAGCACCTTACCGCAATCAGCTTGTTCACGGGGGCCGGCGGCCTCGACCTCGGCTTCGAGGCGGCGGGATTCGACACGCGGGTTGCGGTCGAGATGGACGCGCGCTGCGTCGACACGTTACGCGCCAATCGGCCTTGGCCGGTGATCGCGCGCGATGTCGGTCAAGTCTCGACTGAGGAGCTGCTCAAAGCGGCGGACCTCGCGGTCGGCGACGCGGACGTGCTGATCGGTGGGCCACCCTGCCAGCCCTTCTCCAAATCGGGCTTTTGGGCGACGGGCGAGGCACGGCGCCTCGACGACCCGCGCGCGACTACAATCGACCATTATCTGCGCATCCTGGAGGAGGCGCGACCTCGCGCCTTCCTGCTCGAGAATGTCGAGGGGCTGGGCTTCAAGGGCAAAGATGAGGGCCTCGCCCGGATCGGTGAGGCAGTGGCGGCGATCAACCGGCGCTATGGCACCGCCTATAAGCCGGAGGTCGCGGTGCTAAACGCCGCCGACTACGGCGTGCCACAGGTACGTCGACGCCTGCTCGTCGTCGCCGCGCGCGACGGCGCGCCGTTTCGCTTCCCCGAGCCGACGCATGTCGACCCCGACGCCCGGCGCCCCGGCGACAATCGGCGCCGCTGGCTTACCGCGTGGGATGCGCTCCACGATCTGCCCGAGCCGCGCGACATGTCGCTCTCGCTCAAGGGCAAATGGGCCGGGCTCCTCCCCTCGATCCCCGAGGGCCAGAACTATCTCCACCACACCGATCGCGGCGAAGGCGAGCCGTTGTTCGGCTGGCGCCGCCGCTACTGGTCGTTCCTGCTCAAGCTGGCCAAGGACCAGCCTGCCTGGACGCTACAGGCGCAGCCCGGTCCGGCAACGGGCCCCTTCCACTGGAATAGCCGTCGCCTGAGCATGCGCGAGATGGCCCGCCTACAGACCTTCCCCGACGGCTTCAACGTCCTCGGCTCTATCAGCGATGCTCAAAAGCAGCTGGGGAACGCCGTGCCTTCTCTGCTCGGCGAGGTGCTAGCGCGTGCTATCCGGACCCAGCTACTTGGGACGTCGATCACAACTGAACAACCCGAGCTACTACGCGAGCCGGCGCAAGGCACCCCGCCGGCAGAAGCGCCCGCGCCGGTCCCTGCCGTCTACCTGGCCCTTAAGGGCGAGCATGCCGCGCATCCCGGAACCGGACGTGGCTTCCGCGCGGCGGCAAGGCGGACGTTGGAGACCGCGGCAGAATAGCTCCGGACCGAAACGCCTTCTGTGCAATCGGATCTATCAACCAACCCACGCTACACGCGCGCCCCGGAGATGGATCTGGCATGTCATTCTAAGCCCGCTCGCGAGTCAACCGGGGCGAAGTCTTCAGCGGTGTGCGGTGCGAGAGGATTATCGTCGACGGCCAGTGGGCAGTGGGAGGCGCTCCACGCGGTCGCGAACCAAGATTCGGTCACTAAGCTCTGCTTGTCCGCCCTTCCTCATGTCCCTGTTGATGTAAAATGTTGATGCGTCCGATAAAGCCTGACTAGTTTATCCGCAGGTCCGCTTGCTCTTGCGCGCACCAAAGCCAGATTGCTCAGCTCTCATACACAGTCGCAGCCAGCGCCTCAGTCCGTTTCGTGACGTCAGCTGCATCCCAAGTCGTTGCTGCATCTAGTACCGAGTCCATCGGCAGTTTGGCATTCTTCATAATCGCCTTCTTTTCCCTAAAAGGCTTATTCTTCAATTCTCCGTTTAGTGACTCTGACACCAACACGAGATTTCCGATTTCTGAATAGTTGACCAGTGGAGGATCGTCCTGAGGGTTTTGGGCGCCGATGTGCTCGATGGTCATAGCACCGTAGTTGATGGTTGCATCTGCCCGAAGCTTAGCATCAGCTCGCTCCAAAACGTACCTCACCAACGGCCGATTGCGAGTGTCGGCATTGCTGAAACGGATTTCCTTGAATCCTTGAAGAAATACGTTCCTGTCCGGTTGGCGAGCCTTCATCTTTGCCCGAAAATCCTGAAGTAGGCCCGCCCGCTTCTGTGCGTCATTCTCCGCTGTCAGCTCTCTCGCAGCCGCTGCGTACATCATTGATACACCGCCGGATGACGAAAGCCCCGATACGGCAGTATGCATGAAGTGGAACCGTTCAATAGCCTGCATGGTTTCGCGCACCTGCTTGAGAGAGATATTCTTATCCCGGTAAGCGCGTAATAAAGCTAGAATCATCGGAGTCGGCTGCCTCACTCGGAATATCGCTAAGGCACGCAAAGATCGTTTAAGCGGCTCTTCCTCTCTGCTCCAAGAGAAGTTGTCGGGCTCAAAGATTCGACGGTACTGCTCGACATCCTGCGACAGCTGCGTCAGCGTCTCGGCAGCATTTGCCTTCGTTATCTGCGCCTTGAATCTTTGGAAAAGCGTACGCTCTGGTGTGTAGTCGTACCTAGAAAGCCACCAATGGTGAATGTATGTCGAGGGATCAATGGATGCAGCCGACTGCGCGAGTGACTTTACAATACCATTCCACTTGATCTTGGTCGCGTCTACGTCCGAGCTTTTCGCTGGTAGCAGCTTGGCGAGCAGATTTTTAATGAGATCCTTAGGTTCAAGATCCTTGCCCCGCGTATTTAGCGTCTCAAATACAACGTAAGCATCGTCTTCATTGTCGAGCTGAATGACAATGACATCAAGGCCTAACAGCCTGTCTCTGGCTGATTCGAGCCGCTTACGAACTGCAGTCTTGCGTTTGGCTCCTTCCGGAAGCTCCCCGCCAGCAGCATCTTTCATCAAATTGAACTTCTCACGCGCGAACCTGTAGGCGCTTTGAATTCCCTTCTCTTCGTCGTCTGGCTTTAGCTCGACATCTGGAGCACCCAGCTTTTGCACATACTCCTGAAAATATGGATAGGATGTCTCCGTCAGGAGAACATAGCGCCTCTGGTTGGTGATCACATCCGTGCGTTGGATGACGTTCTGGACGCCTTCGGCCAAATCTTTTTCACCCACGTCGAGAAACGTGTCCCGAAGTGCAGCGAGAAAAATCGTGATTGTGGTGAGCCGCTGCTGACCATCGACTACGTTAAGATCCTGGCTCGCCTTGTCGCCGAACATTACCATTGAGCCTATGAAGTAGTCCGGGCGTGTTGATCCAATAGCATCATTCCAGAACTCTTCGATGTTCCCGCGATCCCAAGAGTACGGCCGTTGAAATCTCGGTATCTTGAAAAATGTAGACTGGAAAAGCGCACGAATGCGGATGTCCTTCGGCGTGATATTCATATCGCTCCTACACCCCTCATTAACATGACAAAGGTTGCACACTGCATTGTCGATGTTTATTTGCCCCTATGCAGCTCTAGAATCACAGAGCTGCGCGCTTCGTCTCAGGTACGTTCTGGATGATTGGCATGGTCGTCGACAAGAGCCAAATAGGGCGCATGACGCCGCCTGAAGCGGCGCGGTCATCAATGTGCGCTCATTTGCTAGTATAATTGACTGTGGAATTTTCGGGCGGCGGGTGGCGGTCAAGCTAGTGGCGGTCAACCTAGAGGCCGCATCTTTGCGCTCCGTTCGATCACAAAGGCCCCGGCCGCCTCGATGATCGCCTCGATCATCCTCAGAGTGTCGCGAATGAAGTCGGCGCTCATGTAGAAGATCCATGGTTCGATGGCCCCTTCGATGTACCACGCTCAGACTTCACGAACCAGCCAGCTGGCCACTCAGCGACATCCTTGGCGAACTTCACGCGTTCAGCCAGTGGCCACTCGAACCCATTGTGGAACATCTTGTTCCTATAGCGGAACAATGCCTCCATGCGGATTTGCCAGTTCGCAGGCAAATGCAGTGCGAAACCCGTGGCTACCGCTAGCTGAACCGTTCCCCGAAGTATGTCGGTGCTCCTGATGAGTTCGCCCTTCCGCTTACCGTTACGGCTTATCCCAGCAACAATGTGCGGATCCCACAATTCTTTAGGTGCCAGCCCTAACCTTGGCTCCTTCAAATCGGCAGCTGTCACCAGCTTCTCACGGCCAATGGCATGAAAGATCGCAGTCATCAGCGTCTCCATGAGCGGCGCGAGCATCCCAAGCGCTGACATGCTGTGGGCCGCGTCCTGGAAGACGCCGGCATGCATGTTGTCGACCCACGTGTTTTCGAGATGCATCTGGTATCTGCCGGAGGCCTTCATTGCCGCCTCCCGGATATCTGCGACCTCCTTCTGGAGCTCTTCATCCGCCTGCTGCTGGCGCCTGATCAGGCCGCGCACAGCAGCCAGCTGGGACGCCAGGTCGATCTCTTCCAAGAGAAGTTCGCCGTGGTCCCGGTTCGTGAAGTTGAAACTCATGATCATCCCCTCCCTGCCCGTTCGCTCGGCTGTCCCCGCCGCGCACTTGATTCATTTCGGGCTGCGCGACACCAAACCCGGACCCGTCGCAACCGAAGCTGATCCAAATAGTCGGCCTTGTCATCGTCCTCCAGAAGATCGATGTGATCGGCGCCCCGCCCGCACCAACCTCAAACTCCTAACGGGCGGTTGGACTTCCACTGAGCGGGAGGACTGACGTGAGCTACTGGAGCGAGCGGATGATCGAGATGACGAACCAACGTCTCCGGCTGGACGACGTCGGTGGCAAGCGGGTCTGTTCCGACTGCTTCGCCGACGAACACATCGCCAAGGTCGTGCGAGCCAATGCGAAAGGTAATTTCTGCGACTATTGCGGTCGTAAGGGGAAGAAGGTTGTCGCAGCCGACTTGAGCGATGTTCTGGAGTTTATGTTGCCCCAGATCGATCTCGAATACGATCGCGCCGACCAGGCTCTACCGAACGACCCGGACACCGGAGAGCGGATGTTTCCGGAAGACGAGTTCGATGCCCGTGACATGCTCGAGACGCATATTGAACTCGAACTGCCCAACGATCACGACTGTGACCTGATGGAGGATATCGCCAACGCTATGCCGGATCACCAGTGGTGCCGCCGCGATCCTCTCGCGGCATCGCGTGATGAGGCGATAGGGGTGAGTTGGGCGGGGTTCAAACAGGTGATCAAACACCGCCGACGCTTCTTCTTCCTCCAGCACAAGGACCGGGATCTCGACAGGGATCTAAGCTGGGGCGAAGCCGCATACGGGATACCCGAGCTGCTCGAGCGGATCGCGGAATTCACCCAGCGCCTCGGGATGATCCGTGTCCTGCCCGCCGGCTCGGCCTTCATCCGTGCCCAGAGGATGAACGAGGGCGAGCAGGACTTCGACGCTGCCCGAATGGGGCCGCCCCCCTACGCCTTCGCCACGATGCCGAACCGGATGAGCCCAATTGGGGTGCCCATGTTCTACGGGGCCGTCGAGGCCTCGACGGCGCTCGCGGAAATCGCGACGGCACCCGGCCGGTTCGCGCTCGGGACCTTCGTTACGACCCGGCAGGTGGTCATTGTCGACCTGAGCAGTCTCCCTCCCGTTCCTAGCCTTTTCGATCCTGACCTAGCGCGATACCGCGCGATTGCCATGTTCATGCACGAGTTCATCGGCGACTTTAAGAAGCCGATCGACCGGCAAGCGGGCCCCCACCTCGAGTATCTACCGACACAGGTGATCACCGAGTATTTTCGGACAATCGCCTCGGCCGAGAAGAAGCCTATCGAGGGTCTGGCATATTCGAGCACAAAAGACGGAAAGCCGGCAATCGTGCTTTTCGCCGAGAACCGCGACGTCCAGGGCGGAGAGGAAGTGCTCGGCGAGGAAGAGCCATGGCTCCGAATGGATCACTATGAGGAAGTGGATCACGTTCCCCCGGAATGAACAAACTATAGGCGCTGAGCAGCATCTATGATCCAAGTCGATCGATCAGCGTGGAGACAATCCAGGCAAGGATCGGGTGTTGGCCGCTTATTCCCGGAGTGCACCGACGAACCGTGGGTGAAGCGCAAAGCCCCACCAGTCGGAGAGCTTGCACTTTCTTGGCGTTACGCGGACATGCCCAGAAGTGCGTCGAGCGTCTTCTTGATTTCGCCGAGACCATCTGGCGTGACGTGGCGCCCGGCCTCGAATACATCTCGGGAGTTATCCGCTAGCAATTCGGCCCGGGCGGCGGCTTCCAGCAGGACCGCGGTGATGCGTTCGACGTCCACCCCCAGATCGTGAGCTGACGCACGGCCGCGCCACGAAGCGATCGCCCCGGCGGTCATGCCCGCCAGAGGTGCCACTGCGCCGAACCGTCGATTGACCGGCACGAGGAAATCGCGCTCGACCCGTACCCGCTCCTCGAACCTCGTCCTTCTCGTAGATGCGTCCATCAGTTCCTCTCCAGCCGTAGCCGCAGCTCGGCGATCCAAGGCCTAATCCTATCATGTAGGTTGGCCACGAGCGATTTCGAAACGGCGGATGGCGGCTGCAATCCGCGCTGCCCTGCCATCCGGCAGCTCATCGCCAGGTCGTATTCTTCTATCGTGATCGGCACCGGCGAGATCCCACGTAGCTGAAATGGCGAATATCTCGAGAAGTCCGGTCGATCGCAGAGCACAGAGGAGGCAGCCATGCAGATGTTCCTGAGGCATACATAGACCAACCCCAGCTCGTAGACCGCGTTCTCTGGTGACGCCTGCAGCTGGTCCGGGATGCCTGAGAGCACCTTCTCGAAAGACGCGACGTCTGCAGCGGCGTCACGGTATGGCGCAGGAACCCTGAGTTTAGCAATGACGGGCTCCGTCTCGAATAAGGGAATGGCCTCCTGATGTAGGTGCCAACCGAACAGCTCTCCGTTCGCGAACATCGCCCCGAGACGGCGCTGACCATACCATGAGATCGACGCCTCCAAGTCGGCGAGATCAGGCGGGACATACGAATACACTTCGCTCTCCTCGACCTTGCCGCGTCCGTCAGCAACAACTGCCAGCAGATCGAGATCACTCCGCGGATCGCGATCCCCGCGGGCGACCGATCCGAAAACGTAGACGCCGAGGAGCTGCCCCATCAGCGGTGCGAGATCGACTTGAACATCACGGAGATGAACAGCCCGATGTAGACGTAGCGCATAGCGATCAACAGATAGTCTACGAAGACGAAGCCTCTGAACCTGATGTCCGGGCCAGCGTCCCAGAACTTGTCGAAGCAGTATCCGATGAGCTTCAGCCCAGCCCCCGTCTCTGTCCACCCAACCCGTGGTATCACCGCCCAGAGATTGAGGAGGCTGAGAGCCGCTATGAAGAAGATCGCGCTCCCGATGAGCCTGAGCGGGCGCTCTCCATGGCCCCAAAGGAGGCCACTGAACATCAAGCCTAGATAGCTCAGTGTCGCACGCGCCTTCGGCACGAAGCCCTGGTACTTCACGCGATAATAGTCTTCCTTGCCCTTCAGGGCGCGCTTCTCGTGATCGATCGCCGCACCAATTTCCGCGAGCACGAAGTCCCGCTGGCTGGAGAAATCGCCGATCTCAGCAGCGTTCGCCCGCAGATTCTGCAGGATGTCTCGCTTGAGATTCGGCTCCTGCGGGAGGACCGCGATCATCTCGATAGGTTCAAGCAGCGTGCGGTGGAACGTCGCATATCTGAAGTCGGATGCAGAGAAGGATACGCCGCGCAGGTTCGAATCGTAGAATCTGCATCCCACGAACTTGCAGTTCCTGAACGTGGCCGAACGGAAATACGCACGCTCGAAGACCGAATAGGAGAAGTCGCAGTCGATGAACTGCGCCTTGTTGGCGTTCATGTCGTCGAATCGACGATGGCGCAAATCCAACTTCTCATACGTGTGCTGCGAGACCGGAACTCGGACTATGGGTACGCCGAAAGACGGTTCACCCTCGAAGGCTATACGAGATGGCTCGCTTGCAGGAACTCGGGGCTGCACGTCCGACCGCCTTCTGAATAACCTGATCATTCCGGTGGTGTAACTCGTGCCAAGGTAACTCGCCAGTCGAGTTTAGCGAAGCATGCGCAGGTTGGAGGTGCTCCTTCCGGACGCTTGTTCACGTCCGCTTCTAGAACGATCAATCGGCCTTGTGAACGTTAGATATTTTGGGTGATTTTCGATCGAAGACCTCACAATCCAGCTCGGATCGAGATCACAAACGAGGCGCCCTCCGCGGCTGACGCATCCAAGTCGATCTTCCCGCGGTTGGCGTCGAGGAGCGAGCGCAGGATTGGCAGGCCAAGGCCGGTACCACCATCCGAGCGGCGCGTGGTGAAGAACGGCTCGAAGATGCGATGGCGATCTCCCAAAGGCACCCCTGGGCCATCGTCCGTCACGGTCACCGTAACACCCGCAGGCGCTGATCGGGCTACGAGCGTCACCTGCGTGGCGCCTGCCTGCTTGCTGTTTTCGATCAACCCCACCAGCACCGCTTCCAGCACGTTGGAGGGCATCGTGACGAACGGCACAGGCTGCTCCGAAATGCGCACGGTGAGCGCAGCGCCCTCATGCCCGTAGGCGTCAGCGATGCAGCGCATCACATGGAGTACATCGGTCCGCGCTCCCTCCTCTGCCGTCGCCATGTCTGCACGCGCCAAATCGAGCAGCCGACTGACGAGCAGATTCAGCCGGGCCGCATCGCCGGCGATATTGGAGAGGAAGCGCTCGCGATCCGCGTGGGCCATGTCCCCATGATCCTGCAGTAACTCGACCGCGCCGCGGATGCCCGCCAGCGGCGTCTTGAATTCGTGGCTGACGGCATGGGCGAAGTCGCGCAGATAGCGCGAACGCCGCTCGATCGCCTCGGCCATGCTGCCGAAGTCGCGGTACAGCGCCTGAATCTCGATCGCGGCGGTCGTGGGCGCCTCCGGCACCGCCCCGCCCCCCTTTGCGACGGCGCGAGTCGCCTCGCCCAGCGCCTCCACCGGCCGCACGATGCCGCGCGACAAGAGGCCACTCAACACCACCAGGGTGGCGAAGATCACGACGATGCCGAACAGGATTTTGCCGCGATCCTCATAGATGCCGACGAACAGCGCGCGCGGCGAGCGCACCAGCAGCAACACCCCGGCCACCCGGCCATCGACGACGATCGGCCGCGCATGGTGGAGGCGCAGGTCGGAGGCGCGGCTCAGCCACTCTAGCGCGTAGTGGGGCCTGTAGGCGCCGTTGCGGCGCAGCGTCGTCACCGCGCGACCGGCCAGTGCCGCCTGCAGTTCCGGCATCGCGCCATAGGCCAGGCGGGCATCACCGCCTGCAAGGATGCGCCCTTGCGGGTCGAGTAACTGGATCGATGCGCGCGTCGTGTTTGCCGTCGCACGCAGGACAGGGGCCAGGCGCGTTGCCCAAGCACGCGTCTCGGGATCCGCCGAGCCTTGTCGGAAGACGGGTGTTGGGCGCTCAGGAAGAACCGTTGTCAGACGCAGATCAAGCGTGGACGCACTGGGCATCGTGCCCATGCTCGCCGGCATCTCGTGCGCACCCGGCCATTCGGCCGCGCCCGCCGCTGCCAGCGCCGCGCTCTGCGCGGTCAGCGCCGCCTCGGTCTGGCGCAGCAGGCTGTTCTCATAGACCCGCAGGAACAGCGCGCCGAAGCCCGGCAACGCCGCCACGAACACGAAGGTCAGCAGCAGGATCGTGCGGAGCCGCAGCCTCGGCCAATGGTGCCGCACGACCGCCTTGAACCGCGCGATCATCCCGCCCCGCAGGTGCCGAGCCGATAGCCGATCCCGGCGCGGGTCTCGATCACGTCCTCCGCGCCGATCCGCGCAAACTTGCCCCGCAGGTTGCGAATGTGGCTGTCGATCGTGCGATCGGTGATGGCGAAGCCCGGCCCGTGCAGCCGGTCGATGATCGCATCGCGGCTGAACACCTTGGACGGCATCGCCGCCAGCGTGCGCAGGATGCCGAACTCGGTGACGGTCAGCGGCACCGCCTCCCCTGCCCAGCTCGCTTGCCAGCCATCGGGATCGAGCGTCAGGCGTCCGTGCTGGAGCGGTCCGGCCGCCGCCGCGACGTCCGGCGGGCGGCTGCCCACCCGCCGCAGGATCGCCATCACCCGCGCCACCACCTCGCGCGGCGAGAAAGGCTTCACGACATAGTCGTCGGCGCCGAGCTCGATGCCGAGGATGCGATCGATCTCGTCGTCCCGGCTCGACAGGAACAGGATCGGCAGGTCGCCGCCGGCGCGCAGCCGCCGACAGACCTCGATCCCGTCCATGCGCGGCATGTTGATGTCGAGCACGATCAAATCCGGCGCATGGGACGTGACGGCGGCCAGCGCCGCCTCGCCATCCTCGGCCTCGATCGCATCGAGCCCGGCCTTGGCCAGCGCGAATACCAGCAGCTGGCGGATGTGCGGATCATCGTCCGCGACCAGGATCGTACGGGGCATGGGGCACTGGATCATGGCACGCGCCTCCCCCGTCAAGATTGGACTTGCGGGGGAATGATGCTGCCGTCGCACCAGTCCCGGCTGTAGTTGGCAGGCAGCGGGCGCGGCGCTCCCGGTCCGATGAGCGCGCGGGCCGCTGCCAGGCGGCGCGCGCCATGCCATGTCCAGTACCGCCCATCCGCCTGTCGCGTCTCGAGATCCCGGAGGAGCTCGGCGCGCACATAGCGAACGCGGTCCAACTTCTCGGCGTCCATCGGCCGGCGTTCCAGCGCGAGCAGCGGCAGCAGGGCACTGTCCCCGCCCCTGTGCAGGTAGCAGAGATCGATCTTGGCCGGGTCGGCGGCCTGCACGTTCCAGCGGGCGGCAATTGCCTCGATGTCGACGAAACAGCAGGAGGTCAGCACGATAGCGGCAGCCAGCGCGTTGCAGTTGATCAGCCAGCGCGCACTGCGCCCGCGCAGGATGCGCCAGCAGATCAGCACCAGGCCGAGCGCAACCAGCGCCATCCACAGCAGCGCCGCGATCCGCCAGGAGGTGAGCATCGATTCCTGGATATACTGCACCGTCCGCAGCGCGCTGGAGGCGACGAGCACCAGGTTCTGCACGACCCACAGGGCTACCATCCGCCGGGCCCAGGGATTGCGCTCGCTCGCACTGCCGGGCCTCAACATGGCGAGCGCCATCGCGCCGGCGATCAGCGCCGTGACGATCAGCGGATAGGCGCCCCGATGCACATACTCCGTCTGGGTCATGCCATCCGGCAGCGCGCCCCCGCCCCACAGGAAGGCGATATCGAGGGCATTCTGGACCGCAAAGATTAGGTTGAAGAGCGCCAGGGCGATCAACACCGACGGCAGCGACGTGCCGGGAAGGATCGGCTCCAGATCCGGCACGCGACGAGCAACGCGCAGCGCGAGCGCGCCGGGCCGCAGCATCGGCCAGACGCAGCAGGCAACGAAGGTCCACAGCGCGAGCTGCCACAGGCTGGGCAGCTGGATGGAGGCGAAGGCATGCTCGATCAGCGGGTTCGCCGCCGCGAAGAGGATCAGGAAGATGGCGCCGCCGAGCAGCGGCAGGGCCAGCGTAGTCGCGAGCAGGCGCGGCGAGGCGCCGATGCCACGTCGCTGCCCGGCGACGCGGCGCAGGTCGGTTAACGGCCGCAGGGCGCCGGTAGCGCCGTGGAGGAACAGGCGGACACCCCAATGCCAGGCATCGTCGAAACGCCCGACCCTGGGCGCCAGCGCGGCGAAGGCGATGGCGCACCAGAACATCGACCAGGCCAGCACCCCTGGCTCGTCGAACAGCGATACGGCGAAAAGCGCCGCCAGCGCGAGCCCCGGCCAGGCGGATCGAGCCCTCCCGATGTCCGGTCGGGTGGCGATGATGGCGAGCAGCCAGGCGCCGGCGAACACACCGACTCCTGCCCCGCCGAAGCTGTCGGCAAAGAGCCTGTCGAACAGGATGATCAGGGCCAAGGCCGCACCGGCCTTGCGGACGAAACTGAACCGCACGTGTTGCTCCCTCTTGCACAGGAGCGGCGTGGATAAACGATGCTGGTCGATCGCTTGCGCTGGCGCTGAGGAGCTTCGGCCGAGGTCCCATGCAGAAGCGGTGCAGACCGCTGCGATCCCAACCAGATCATACAGAGGTGGCCGGAAGATATCGATCTTCAGAGCAGCGCCTGGCGCTCTCGGCGCGAAGCAAGTGGGGATGCGAACCGGCTAGCAGCGACGCAGTGCCGCTCCCATCAAACGCAGAATTTCTGCTTGGAGCATCCGAAACTCCTTCATCATTTGCTCGACCTCCGCCGGCTTAGCTCCAAAGCCGCGGTGGTCAGCCAACCAAAGCTTCAGCAGTCCTGCGACGCGGCCTAGGTCGCCATTCACCTTCGCAAGGTCGCTTACCGCGTCGAGGTCGAAAACAGACCGGATAGGCTGATTGAGCCCCGCTGCCCGCAGAAATGCCGAGTGCGACAAGCCAGCCTGTGCAGCCCTTGCCACGATGGCATCCCGTTCCGCCTCATAGACCCACACTTTGATCGGTCGCCCCCTCGGGCGCGTGTTCTTCACCTTCACGTCTTCAATCACAAATTTGCTTCCTTCTCTTGCGGCAGCAAGCGCGGGCCTCGCAGAGCAAGAGAGCTATCGTCGAGCCCCGGCCGAGTAAGTGCGGGTTGGGGGCATGCACGCATCGTGTAGGCCCACAACACATATCTTGCCGTCCCTTCCGATGCAAAAGTCCGCAACTCAGCGCACAATCTCACGATCAGACGCCACTTCGGAGTTTTAGTGACGGAAATTGCATAGATTTGCGGAGGTTTGCGCACTTTTGCATAGTTTACGCCAAAAATAGCCTAGGCGTGGCAAGCGAGTTGCATACTTTCGCAAACAATTGCGGAGTTTTGCATAGCCTGCCGGCCATTCACCAGATCAAGTCGCAACCGAGGCTTTGATCGGGAGGGGGCGCTCAACGCCGCCTTCGGCTCGACGCCCCCTCGATCGAGCAGCCGAACGCCCGACACCACGTTAAGATATAAAGTTATTGATCGCGCGCGCGCGCGTTACGCTGCCCAAATGCGATCACTCCACCATATTTTGCAATAACTTAGCCAAGAGCAGTGCATCTGAAAGCACGAACTGAAGGTGCACCTAAAAGCACGCATTTGAGCTCCAGCAATGCACCTAAAAGCACGAATCCTGCCGCCTAGCTCTCGAAGTTATCCACAGGCGCCAATTCGGGCGAATGGCAGTTATGTCGTCACAATGAGCGTCGCTTGCGCATCTTCTTCGCGTGCATTTTTTCAAGCGCACTGAGAGGAGCAGTTGGACGCCCCGCGACCATATCGCGCGCCTCCGCAACTCGAGCTTTCGGGCCATAAGAATAGATCGTCACCAGATCCCGCTTGCGATCATAGGCGATGTTATAATCCGGACAGCGCCCGGACTCCGCAAAGGCGCAGATGTCTTCACGAAAATTTCGGAGTGGAGAGGTACTGCCACTTTTCTGATGCAACACCAGCAAACCAACTCTCCAGTGGGGCTGGTTTCCGCAATGCTTCCTCGCCAATTCATATATTCTCCGTTCTATTGGCTTGCGAAGCCCGAAGTATTCACGATGTATGGCTAGGACTTTCCAGTTCTCAATCGATCGGAACAACCAATCAGGCAATGTCACCTCAACGGCAATCATCCGGTTTTTTCCGTCGCGCTCAATCACGCGTGCGGCATCGATCAATCCAAAAAAACCCCGTTCTCGGACGCCATTAGTCTGAATATTGGTTTCGATACGGGTGCCGGATAACCTCTGCAGCATCTGTACCAGGCGATCATACTCTCGACCGCTGGTGCCCCGTCCCGTCGCTCGGAAAAAGTCACGTGCGGTGAAGCGGACGGTTCGATTGATACTTTGCCCTTTGTTTTTGGCGGCACACAGCCTGCTGAGGCAGTAGATCCAAATGTCCTTGTCATGCATGGTTGCCATGCCATCGGGCCCGGGCTTGATAGTGATCGTTACGCCGTTGCGCTCATATGTCCGAACGCGACATTCGCCTCCTTTCAGAGCAAAGAATGGGTGCTCCGAGCTTGCGAGATCCACTTTCAAGGGCGGATCTAAGCCGGGGCTGAGGACAATGCCGTTTGGCTGCGTTCGAGACTGTGCGGCGCCCCGGCAAACGGTCGCCGAGGGGCCGCCGGAAGTTAGCCCTTCTTCTCGAACTGCCGGCACAACACGGCAGCGGGCATGATCCATCGACACGACGGGATCCGTGCAGAAGCGGGACGCGCGAGGTGCAGCCGATCACACCTCACCGCCTGGTCGCGCCGCTTGGCCTCCTGAAGCCTTCCGGGCTTCGATCCACGCCTCGATCTCAGCCAAATCCCAGGCAACATTTCTGCTTGTGAGAGCGATGCGGCGGGGGAACTCGCCCCGGAGCTCCAGATTGTAGATCGTCCTCGGGGCGAGAGGGATGATCGCATGGAGCTTTTTACGATTGATTAAGACTTTTTGAGAAGGTTGCAGCACGCGGCAGATCCCGTCAGCAATGTTGAACAGATGCCTGACACTGCTCGGGATTGCTCGATCGCACGCGCCGATTTTAGGACAATTTGGTGGACACGCCCGACCTCTCGCAATGGATATTCCGCGGATGCGACCCGCAAATTCTGGACGCGGTCAAGCAGGTTGTAGCGAATTGGAAGGGGTACTCGCCGGATCCGATGGCCAAGCGGTCACTGGTCCACCTAATCGAAAAGTACTTAGACCCCGTCGTGAAAGAATACCTCCAGCGGATTCCTGAGGCTTTCCGCTTTAGCTTACTTGGTGGCGGACAAGAGACTTATTCCAGATTGATAAGATCCGAGGGCTATCGATACACAAGGGATCTTCACACGACTCTAGAACGCGGCTTGATGGCATCCACCAATGACATCGACCGCGATCGGGACGATCACTTAAGCACTCTAAGCACGATATATAGTTTGATCTGGCTATGCGAGCTGAAGAAGCAGAAGCGCCTTCAGATTCGGGACAAGGATGGCCTCACTGGAGGCCTCAATCAAAAACTGGACCGCGAGAAATGCAAAATTTGCGGTGACCCGACTGAATTCTCGGCATTTTTGTCATCAAACAAACTTGATCGGGGCGAAAATGACAACCTTCGCTACAGCTACATCTATTGCGCGCTACATAAGTCTACGAGCGACAGAGGAAGCAGCAACACCTACAGATCTTCCATAAGAAATGCCGATAAGGTGAATAAAGAGTTTTTTAGATTATACGCCCGCTCAAACTGCCCAGTACATGAGGAAGATTACTGCAAAAAAGACGTTATCAAGCACTATTTTTACTTATATGTAAGGCAAAACCGCCTCATACAAGCCGACCCTGAAGACGTTCGCAAGCATGCCATTGACTTCGTCACATCACGTATAACAGATCATAAAAAGATTATTCTATATCTAATCAAGCAAGGATTATCTCAAACCGAGATAGCGAAGCTACTCAACATGAAGCACCGCCAATCGGTTTCGAAATCCCTTGCCTCAATACCAGATCGATTTCGTCTTATTTAGATAGACACTACCGTCATTATCACGGCACCATCATATCTATTTTACTTCTGGCGCCGAGGTCCAACTGTCTATCATGTCCGCCCAATCCTGCAGCATAGAGGCGCGCTGCTCGCGGTACTCAGCCTTGTTGTACACCGCTCGGACACCGCGCTGCTCGTGCGCTAGACACTTCTCGATCCAGTCGGTGTTGTACCCCGCTTCATGCAGCAGGGTGCTGGCGGTGCGCCGCAGATCATGCGGCCCGAACTTGGCGAGCGGTTTGCCGTCCTTCTGCGCCAATCGATAGGTCAGCGTCAGCACCTGGTTGAGCGTCGCACTGCTCATCGGCAGGTCGGAATCGTAGCGCGACGGGAGAACGTACTCCGATCCACCGGCGAAGGTTTTGAGCGCGATGAAGATATCCAGCGCCTGCCGCGACAGGAAAACCAAGTGCGGATTGCGCCGCTTCATGCGCTCCTTGGGGATGGTCCACAGCGCCTCGCTGAAATTGATCTCGCTCCACTTGGCGTTGGTCAGCTCGCTCTTGCGGACCATGGTGAGCAGCAGGAGCTTGGCCGCGGCCCGAATGGAGGGGCTGGTGCCGATCCGCTCGATGTACTGGTACATGAGCGCGATCTCGTCGGGCGTCAGTGCTCTGTCCCTCGGCTCGAAACGCGCGATCGTGGTGGGACGGACCAGCTCCGCCGGGTTCTCCACCTTCTGGCCCCGCTCGATCGCCCAACGGAATACTTGGAAGACCACCTCGCGGGCGTGGACGGCCGTCGCCGGCGCGCCGCGCTCGACAATGGCATCGGTCAGCGCGCGCAGGTCCTCATGGGTGATCTCGGGCAGCTTCTGATTGCCGAACTTCGCCTTGAGCTCGCGCTCGAAGATGGCCCGGCGCATGTCGCGCGTGGACTCCGCCATCTGATAGCCGCGGAGCCATTTGTCGGCCCAACCCTCGAACGTGTCCGCATCCTTGATGCGGGCTTTGTTCCGCGCCTTCTCCTTCGCCGGCGATTTCCCCGCTGCGACCATCTTCTTGGCTTCGTTGAGCTGCTCGCGCGCCTCGGCCAGCGTGATTCCGCCAATGCCATACCGGCCGAAGGTGATCGTCTCCTGGCGACCGTTGATCGCGTAGTTGTAGCGGAACGAGATCGAGCCTGCCGGCGTGACCGCCACGTACAGCCCGTCCCGGTCGTTCACCTTGTAGAGCTTCTCCTTGGGCTTCAGATTCCGTAGCTTGGTATCGGTCAGCATGCGAACCCCGCCTCCGCGCCGAAAAATACCATGTTTCTAGACCCCCGATTTTTGACCATATTCAGCTTACAAAGCAGACGTTTAGCAATTTTCAGTACCACGCATGTGCTCTGACGCGGGCATGGTATCGCACCCCTTGCTACGCTCTCAGCAGTTCGCATACCATTAATCGTGCCATTCAAAATACGTGCTTGCCGCTGCCAGACAGTGCCCGACACGACATGGCCCAAACGCAAAAAAGCCCGCATTTCTGCGGGCTTTTCCGTGTCTTATTGCCTCTCGATGCCGGCTCGTGCCGAACGTGGGATCATTCCCACTCAATCGTGCCGGGCGGCTTGCTCGTATAGTCGTAGGTCACCCGGTTCACGCCGCGCACCTCGTTGACGATACGGGTCGAAACGCGTGGCAGAAAGCCGGCGGGGAATTCGAAAGCCTCGGCGGTCATGCCGTCGATCGAGGTCACCGCACGCAGCGCAAGCACGCTGTCATAGGTCCGCCCGTCGCCCATCACGCCGACGCTGCGCACCGGGGTCAGCACGGCGAACGCCTGCCAGATCGTGTCGTAAAGCCCGGCATTGCGGATCTCCTCGAGGTAGATCGCATCCGCCTTGCGCAGGATGTCGCAGCGTTCCTTGGTGACCTCGCCGGGGATACGGATCGCGAGGCCTGGCCCCGGGAACGGATGGCGGCCGACGAACACATCCGGCAGGCCCAGTTCGCGACCGAGCGCGCGGACCTCGTCCTTGAACAGCTCCCGCAGCGGCTCGACCAGCTGCATGTTCATCCGCGCGGGCAGGCCGCCGACATTGTGGTGGCTCTTGATCGTCACCGACGGGCCGCCGGTGAAGCTGACGCTCTCGATCACGTCCGGATACAGCGTGCCCTGCGCCAGGAAATCGGCGCCGCCGATCTTCTTCGCCTCGGCCTCGAACACGTCGATGAAGGTCTTGCCGATGAACTTGCGCTTGGCCTCGGGGTCGGTGACGCCGGCGAGGCCGCCGAGGAACAGTTCCTCCGCGTCCACATGGACGAGCGGGATGTGATAATGCTCGCGGAACATGGTGACGACCTGGTCGGCCTCGCCTGCCCGCATCAGCCCATGGTCGACGAACACGCAGGTCAGCTGGTCGCCGATCGCCTCGTGGATCAGCACCGCGGCCACCGCGGAATCGACGCCGCCGGACAGGCCGCAGATCACCTTGCCGTCACCCACCTGCGCGCGGATCTCGGCGATCTTGGCGGCGCGGAACTCGGCCATCGTCCAGTCGCCCGACAGGCCGCAGACGTTGCGCACGAAGTTCGCCAGCAGCTTGGCGCCGTCGGGCGTGTGTACCACCTCGGGATGGAACTGCATCGCATAATAGCGGCGCTCGTCATTGGCGATCACCGCATAGGGCGCGCCGGGGCTGGCCGCGACCGGGCGGAAGCCGGGGGCGAGGGCAGCCACCTTGTCGCCATGGCTCATCCACACCTGGTGGCTTTCGCCGGTCTGCCACAGGCCCTCGAACAGCGCGCAACCATCGGCGATCTCGATAAAGGCGCGGCCGAACTCGCCGCTGTCGCCCTGCACCACCTGGCCGCCCAGCTGGTGCATCATCACCTGCTCGCCGTAGCAGATGCCGAGCACCGGCAGGCCGCTGTCGAAGATCGCCTGCGGGACGCGCGGCGAACCTTCGTCGAGCACCGAGGCAGGCGAGCCGGAGAGGATGATGCCCTTGGGCTGCATCCGGGCGAAGGCCTCGGCGGCGGTGGTGAAGGGCGCGATCTCGGAATAGACCCCGGCTTCGCGAACGCGGCGGGCGATCAGCTGGGTCACCTGGCTGCCGAAATCGACGATCAGGATGGAGTCGGTGTGCTGGAGCGTCATGGCTGGCCGATAGGGAGCGATCGCCGGGCTGTCAAAGGGGTGCGGGTGATCAGGCGCGCAGCGGCTCGGCGGCGATGGGATGGCGGACGCAGGCGAGCGTGCCGACCAGCACGGTAAGCCCCGCCACCAGCAGCGGAATCGCCAGGCCATAGCGGTTCACCAGCACCGCCCCCAGGAACGCACCGAGCAGGATCGCCACCACCGCCGCGATACGGCGCCCGATATTGGGATTGCGCCCGCCGGCGAAATGCGAATCGGCGGCGATGCCGGTGAGCGTCAGCGTCAGCACGGTGGTGGTAAGGTCCGGCACCTTGAGCTGGCGGATCGTCGCGTTGCGGAAGCCCATCGCGATCGCAGTCAGGGCGATGATCGCGAAGACGCAGGTCTCGGGCAGGATGCCCATCGCGCCGGCCCAGGCGGCAACCCCTGCGGCCACGCCGAACAGCACGGCCTCGACCACCGCCGCCAGCACCAGCCAGCGCCGCAGCGGCTGCCCGGCGAGGTGCGTGCCCACCTTCCCCGCGACGAGCGCGCCGACCAGGAAGGAGGCCAGCGCGACGATATAGGGCGCAATCGTGAAGCCCGGCGTGCCTGCCGCCGCGAAGCCGAGGAACACGATGTTCCCGGTCATGTTCGCGGTGAACACCTTGCCCAGCCCCAGCACGCTCACCGCGTCGACAAGCCCGGTGGTGACCGACAGCAGCAGGAGCAGCGGCGGAAGCGGGGAAGCAGCGGTCTTGGCGTCGGGCATGGCGGGGATCCTCAGAATCGGAAATTGCTTTCGAGGCCGATCATCCGGATCGGGCGGGGCGCACCGGTGTCGCGCAGGAAGCGGCCGGCCTCGAAGAAGGAAAGCGAGGCGGAAAGCTCGAGCTCGGCGGTGGCCTGCCAGGCGATCGCGCCTTCGATCTGCTTGCCGATGAACCGGGCGCGGCTGGTGCCGGGCGCACGAAGCAGGTTGCCGGGAATGTCGTAGACGCCGTCCGCCGGGCTGTAGCGCCAATAGGCGCTGCCGGCGATGCTGGCGGAGACGCCGCCGCCCAGCGTGCCGGCGATGCGGGGGTTCAGGTTGATCAGGTTGTAGGGACCTACCGGCGACAGTTCGCCGAAATACTTGCCCTTGGGGAACAGCGCGTTGAACCTGCCGAGCCGGCGATCCCCGGCATGGCCGTCGCCGCTGATCACGTTGAAGCGGAGCGTCGCGTCGGGCGCGAAGGGCAGGTTGGGAAGCTTGCGGCCGAGCTCCGTGCCGAGCGTCCAGGCGGCGATGGGGCCGTCGGCGAAGCGGCCGAACTGGGCGACGCCCTCGACATTCCAGTGCCAATTGTCGCGCACGCCATGGACGCGTGCGCCGAAGCTGTGGCGCAGCTCGCGGCCGGTGCGGGTACCGAACTGCGCGGTGCGGTTGCGATAGCCGAGATAATAGAGGTCGATCCCCGGCAGCGCGGCATAGGCACCCCAGAGCCGCTTGGTCGGCGAGGTGCGATCGTCGAAGGTGCCGAGCCGCGATGCCACCGGCGCGACGGCGAGCAGGCTGATCCTGGCCTGCCCCACCGCCACGATCCCGCGCACGCCATCGAAGGCGAGCGGCACATTGGGGCCGTAGCGCGTGCCGATCAGCCGCTCGGTGCCGAGCGACAGCATCTGCCGCCCCCCGCGCAGGGTGACCGCGCCGAGATCGCCTTCCGCGAAGCCCTGGAGCAGATCGGTGCGGGTCTGGTCGACCGGCCCGGCGGCGGGGCGCACGCCGGCGGCATAGGCGAGGATCGGCTGGGCGAAGGCGCGGACGTGGCCGACATGGAAATCGGCATAGGGCAGCACGCGGGTCCAGAGATACGCGTCGTCCGGCGATGCGGCGTTGCCCAGGGCGTTGTTGGCAAAGGATTCGCTGCGCAGCCGGAGCTCGATGCCGGTGGAAAGCCACGCACCGCCGCCGAGCGGGATGTACTTGAAGGGGCCGGTCCAGTGGTGCGCGCGCTTCCCGGCATCGGCGAGGTCAGACCAGTCCTCGTCATAGCGGGTGATGCTGAGCATGGGGGCCTGCCAGGCTTCGGGGGCGGGGATTGGGCTGGGTTTAGTCTGCCCCTCCCCCACCGCCGTCATCCCCGCGGAGGCGGGGATCCATTGGGGCTGCCGGATCGGCTCCTTCTGCGAGCGCACAGGCGAATGGATCCCCGCCTCCGCGGGGATGACGATGGGAAGCGAGGCGGCGTCGGGTTGACTCTGCACCACCAGCACCACCGCCGCGGCGAAGCTAGCCACGTCGCTTCGCCTGCTCCGCCACCAGCGCCGCGAGGACGAAGCCGCCGATCAGGCCGAGATGCTCGAAAAAAGCGTTGGTCGCGCCGAACCGCTCGGGGCCCGGGGGCATCGTCCAGAAGGCGTTGGCGGTGAAGGCGGCGAGCAGGGTGAACACCCCCAGCATCCCCGCCCCCAGCCAGATCCAGCGGCCGGTGAGGATCAGCACCGGCCCGACCAGCTCCACCGCGATGGTCAGCGCCGCCCAGAACGCGGGCGGATGCATGCCGAAATGCGCCTGCTCCGCCACCGCGCCCTGCCAGTCGGTGAGCTTGACCAGCCCGCCGAGCAGATAGGCGCCGACCAGCAGCAGCCGGGCGAGGAACCAGGTCGGCCGCCAGTCGAGAATGGCGTCGACGAAGCGGGGGTCGGGCGTCTGCACGGTCACTTGGCCGCGGGGCCGTGGATCTCGGCGATATAGCCGCCGGGGAAGCGCACGATCGCCGCGCGGCCGCCGGCTGCGGCAATGGGCTGCACCAGCGTCTCGACACCGGCGGCCTTGGCCCTGGCGAGCGTCGCGTCGAGATCGGGCACGCCGTAGCCGGTCATGTCGCGGCCATAGGGCCAGGGCAGCAGGCCGTCGGTGACGAACACCACCATCTTGCCATAGCCGCTGGTGATCGAGATCCGGCGGATCGTCTTGCCGGGCTCGCCCACCTCGGCGCCGGGCGCGACGCGGTTGTCGGCGGTCACCTTGGCGTGCGCATAGCCGATCCAGCTCTTCACGAAGCGATCGGCGGCGTCTTCGGTCAGGTAGATGCGGTTCTCGGGCACCGTCTCCAGCGGCGCGTAGCTCGGCTTGGTGGTGTGCCAGTAGAGCTGCATGTTCACCCCGCCCGGCCACTGGATCAGCGAATCGCGACCGATCGGATCGGGGAAGGTCACCAGCCGGCGGACCGCGCCGTGCTGCACGGCGGCCTTCACCGCGGCGTCGATATCGGTGACCAGATAGCCGGTGCGCTCGTCGCCGAAGGGGAACGGGATCGGCGTCTTGAACCCGAACACCGAGACGGTGCCGGCGGGGGTGAGCACCAGCTGCGACTTGGTGCGGCTGGTGGTGGGGGTCACCTGGAACACGCCCTGCTTGCTGGTGGTGCCGCCGAAGGTCGCCTGGAAGCTGGTGACGAAGCTGTCGAACTGGTCTTCCGGCACATAGACATGCGTGGTGTCATATTGCGGGCCGACCGCATAATCGGCGGTCTGCTGGGCGAGCGCGGGGGTGGCGAGGACGAGCGCGGAGGCGAGGAGGAAGAGGCGCATGGCGAAACTCCTGAAGCTATTACGCCCCTCCCGCTCGCGGGAGGGGTCGGGGGAGGGAATGACGTGGAAGAAGCGCGAATAGGGCGCAGCCCCTCCCCTAGCCCCTCCCGCAAGCGGGAGGGGAACGCAGGTGGAAGGGGCAAAACCGAGCATCACACCGCCCAGCAGCCGCAGCCGAGCGCGCCCCAGAAGCTCTGGACGTCGGCAGCAGGCACCTGCGCGCCGAGGGCTGCGGCATGGTCATGGCCGTGGACCGAGCAGTTGCTGTGGCAGGCGCAGGCGGAGGCAAGCTGCGTGCGGGTCTCGAGCGACTGGTGATAGCGGCCGAAGGTCGCGACCGGCGACCAGTCGGGCATCGGCCGGGGCAACGCAGGCGCGAGCGGAGCATAGTCGCCGTCGCCATGCACCACCTGTCCGCCGAGCAGCGTCAACACCGAGCGGATGTGGACGATCTGGTCCTCGGGCACCGAGAAGTAATCGGCCGACAGCACTGCAAGGTCGGCGAGCTGGCCCGCCTTGATCTGGCCCTTCTTGCTCACTTCGTTCGAGAACCAGGTGTTCTCGTGCGTCCACATGGCGAGCGCCTTTTCGCGGCTGACGCGGTTGGCGCCCGGATAGAGCTTGAGCCCGCCCACCGTGCGGCCGGTCACCAGCCAGCTGAGCGACACCCAGGGATTGTAGCTCGCCACCCGCGTCGCATCGGTGCCCGCGCCCACCGGCAGCCCGGCGGCGAGCATCTTGGCGATCGGCGGGGTGCGCTCGGCCGCCTTGGTGCCGTAGCGCTCGACAAAATATTCGCCCTGATAGGCCATGCGGTGCTGCACGGCGATGCCGCCGCCCAGCGCTGCGATGCGATCGATGTTGCGGTCGCTGATCGTCTCGGCATGGTCGAAGAACCAGTGGATGCCGGTCAGCGGGATGTCGCGGTGGACCTTCTCGTACACGTCGAGCGCGCGGCCGATCGTCTGGTCATAGGTCGCATGGAGCCGCCACGGCCAGCGATGCTCGGCGAGCAGGCGGATCACCGGCTCGAGATCGCCTTCCATGGTGGGCGGCATGTCCGGGCGGGCGACGCGGAAATCCTCGAAATCAGCGGCCGAGTAGACCAGCATCTCGCCGGCGCCATTGTGGCGATAGCTGTCGTCGCCCTGCCCCGGCGTCACCTGCTTCACCCAGCCGGCGAAATCGGCCAGCTCTTCCTTGGGCTTCTGGGTGAAGAGGTTGTAGCTGATCCGCACGGTCAGCTGACCATCGGCGTGGAGCTTCTCGATGATCCGGTAATCGTCGGGATAATTCTGGAAGCCGCCGCCCGCGTCGATCACGCCGGTGACGCCCAGCCCGTTCACTTCGCGCATGAAGTGGCGGGTGGAATTGATCTGATAGTCCTCGGGCAGCTTGGGGCCCTTGGCGAGCGTCGAATAGAGGATCGTCGCGTTGGGCTGGGCGAGCAGCAGACCGGTGGGGTTGCCCGCGGCATCGCGGACGATCTCGCCGCCCGGCGGATTGGGCGTGTCCTTGGTATAGCCCACAACCCGCAGCGCCGCAGCATTGAGCAGCGCGCGATCGTAGAGGTGGAGGATGAACACCGGCGTGTCGGGCGCGACGGCATTGAGCTCGTCGATCGTCGGCAGCCGCTTCTCGGCGAACTGGTGCTCGGTGAAGCCGCCGACCACGCGCACCCATTGCGGCGCGGGGGTGTTGTCGACCTGGCGCTTGAGCATCGCCATCGCGCCGGCAAGGCTCGGCACGCCGTCCCAGCGCAGCTCCATATTGTAGTTCAGGCCGCCGCGGATGATGTGCATGTGACTGTCGATCAGCCCCGGGATCACCCGGCGACGATGCGCGTCGATTACCTGCGCGTTCGGCGCGGCGGCGGCGCGGACCTCGGCCTCGCTGCCCACTGCGAGGAATGTGCCGTCGCGGATCGCGATCGCCTCGGCCACCGGATTCTCCCGGTCGAGCGTCGTCACCTGAGCGTTGACGAGGATCAGGTCGGCCATGGGGTTTCCTTTGGGTTGGTTCTTTTCTTCAAGCCCCTCCCCTGAAGGGGAGGGGCTTAGATGGGCTCACACTTGGTCGTCGGGCTTCTTCACCGGCACGCCGAGGATCTGCTCGGCGCAGTCGGTGCGCAGATACGCGACGACGTCATGGCCAGCGAAGAGCCGCTTCGCGACCGGCACCACCTGCTCGCCGAGCAACATGCCGAGCAGGCCGATCAATGCGATCGTGGGCGGGGCCGGCGACTTCACGCCGAGGAGGCTGTAGATCACCCCGACCAGCAGACCGACGGCGAGCGAGATCAGATAGGGCTTCATCGCGTTTCCTCCCCGGCGTGCCCGATCAGCCGCGCACGAAGGCGAGGATGTCGGCGTTCAGCACCTCGGCATGGGTGGTCAGCAGCCCGTGCGGCATGCCCGGATAGATCTTCAGCGTCGGTTTCGGCAGCAGCTTGGCCTGCAGCTCGGCGCCCTGATGGTACGGCACCACCTGATCGTCGTCGCCGGCGAGGACCAGCGTCGGCACCGTCATCGCCTTCAGGTCGGCGGTCTGGTCGGTTTCCGAGAAGGCCTTGATGCCGTCGACATGCGCCTTGGCGCTGCCCATCATGCCCTGGCGCCACCAATTGTCGATCACGCCCGGAGTGACCTTCGCGCCCTCGCGATTGAAGCCGTAGAACGGCCCGGCGGCGACATCGCGGAAAAACTGCGCACGGTTCTCCGCCGTACCCTTCCGGAAGCCGTCGAACACCTCGAGCGGCAGGCCGTTCGGATAGGCCTCGGTCTTCGCCATGATCGGCGGCACCGCGGCCACAAGCACCGCCTTGGCAACGCGGCCCTGCGGAATGCCGTGCTGCGCGACATAGCGGGCAACTTCGCCGCCACCGGTCGAGTGGCCGATATGCACCGCGCCCCGCAGGTTCAGATGCTCGGCGACGGCAGCGGCGTCGGCGGCATAATGATCCATGTCGTGGCCGTCGCTGACCTGCTCGGAGCGGCCATGCCCGCGGCGGTCATGCGCGACGACGCGGAAGCCGTGCTGGAGGAAGAACAGCAGCTGCGCATCCCAGTCGTCCGAGGAGAGCGGCCAGCCATGGTGGAACATGATCGGCTGGGCATCCTTGGGCCCCCAATCCTTGAAGAAGATCGAGACGCCGTCCTTGGTGGTAACGGTGGAGGTCATGAGAAATTCCTTGTCTTGGAGGCAGGCAGACGGGAGAAGAAATCAATGGCCTTCGGAGGCGCCGAACATCGCCTTGGCGTAAGTGACGCCCAGGCCGTAGGCACCAGCCCACTGCTTCGCGATGCCGGTGGTGGACTCGTAGGTCTCGCCGCGCGCCCAATCGCGCTGCAGCTCGAGCAGATATTGGAGGGAGGTCATCGGTACCGCGCCCAGCTGGATCATCCGCTCCACCGCACGCTCATGCGCCTCGGTCGAGACGTCGCCGCAGGCATCGGTGATCACATAGGCCTCGAAGCCCTGGTCGATCGCCGAAGCGACGGGTCCGACGATGCAGACGCTGGTCCAGAGCCCCGCGAACACGATGCGCGGCTTGGCGATGCGGTTCACTTCCTCGATCACCGCGGCGTCTTCCCAGGTGTTCATCGAGGTGCGGTCGAGCAACGTCTGGCCGGGAAACGCATCGGTCACTTCGCTGAACATCGGGCCGGAGAAGCTCTTCTCGGCCACCGTGGTCAGGATCGTCGGCACGTCGAACGACTTGGCGGCGCGGCTGACCAGCCCGGCATTGTTGCGCAGGATCGTCGCGTCGATCGACTTGGTGGCGAAGGCCATCTGCGACTGGAAATCGATCAGCACCAGCGCATGGTTGGTCGGCGAAAGCAGCGACGTGCCCGGCGTGGGGGTGGCGGTGATGGTCATGGTGCGGCTCCTGTTGCTGCCGGGGTCCGGCGTCGATGGGGGCAGAATAGCCGGCGCGAATTTTCCGAAAACTCGGATAATTTTGCTCGAACTGTTCCATTCTTTAGAATAGTTGGCGCGATACGCCGCCGTGCAGGCCGAACGACGAACCGCCGCCGGCAGCCCTAGGCCCCCGCAGAGGAACGGTATTGGACAGGATTGATGCGTTCGGGCGCTGCCGCCCGGGGCGGGTAGCCGCGCCTAGAGCTCGATCAGCCCGCGCTTGGCGGCGATCGTCACCGCATGGGTGCGATCGCGCGCGCCGAGCTTGGCGAACACCGCCTTCATGTGGCCCTTCACCGTCTCTTCGGAGAGGTCGAGCCGGGCGGCGATCTGCTTGTTCGAATTGCCGAGAGCGGCGAGCGTAAGAACGGAGGCCTCCCGCGCGGTGAGATCCTCGTCGAGTACGTGCAACGCGATGGCGGTCGCGACACTGGCATCGAGGTGCTTGCCGCCATGATGCACCGATCGGATCGCCTCGAGCAGTTGGTTGCGCAGGCTGGCCTTGAGCAGATAGCCCATCGCCCCTGCCCGCAATGCCTTCAGCGCGCGGCCATCGCCGGCATAGGTGGTGAGCACGATGATCCTTGCGTCGGGCGAAGCCGCACGGATCGCGGTGATCGCATCGAGGCCGGACATCTCGGCCATCTGCAGATCCATCAGCACCAGGTCGGGCTGGAGCCGGGCATATTCGCGGATCGCCTCCGCTCCGCCGCCGGCCTCGCCGACGATTTCCATGTCGTCCTGCGTCGAAACGACTGCGCGCACCCCTTCGCGCAGCAGCACATGATCGTCGACCAACAGGATGCGGATCGGCGCGGCGCCGTGCGCGCCCACACGTCCGCGGTGCACCCCGGTCAACATGATATGCGCGCTACCTCCTCGAAAGATCTGGATCCTAGCAGTTCCTGCGCGGCGTTGCACCCGGCGTTCAGCGCCACGCGGCGAGCGCGGTGGCGAGCGCGGCAGCGGTTCGCGCGCTGTCGCCGTTGCGAATGTCGAAGGTCCAGCGCATCGTGGCCACGGATCCTGCCGCGGCGTGCGTATCGATCGCGCCCAGCGCGCCTCGCATCATTGCCACGGCGCAGGGCTCTACCTCCGCCGCCGGAAGATCGCGCTCGGACCAGCCTAGCAGGCACCCGACCGAGGCCGCCCCGATCCGGAGCGCCGCGTGCATCGCCAGCGCGGTGAGGTTGCCCAACGCCGCCGGCTGGGCGGACAGCGATGCCCCCATGCCGATCAGCATGAGCGCTCCGGCGTGGACCGGCGCGGGCGGCCGGGTGAGCATCAGCGTCTCGCCGAAGCCGCCGGTGAAGATGCCCCCGGCGCGCAGCCGGGAAAGGGTACCATGCAGCGCATGATCGATCGCGTCGGCGCCGCCGCGATCGCCGCGCGCCACGTCCTTTTCGAGCATGCCGACGATCAGCAGATCGTCCGCCGCGTGCACGACATCGATCTGGGCAGCGGCGAACGTGACGCCGCGCCACGCCCCGATGGCGCGCGAAACCGGATCCCCCATGGTGGCGCGCGTCAGCCCCGCTGCTGCCAGACGCGTCGCCAGGCGAGCGGCGTCGTCCCCACCAGCCGGCGGAACAGCCGGGTAAGGTGTGCCTGGTCGCTCAGCCCGCAGGCACAGGCAATCTCCGACAGCGTATCCTGCGTATCGCGCATCATCGCTTGGGCGCGGCGGATGCGCTGGCGGACGACATAGCCGTGGGGAGTCTCGCCGGTACTCACCTTGAACGCGCGACAGAAATGGCCGGTGCTGAGCTGGGCGACTCCGGCCAGGGTGGACGTGAAGATCGGTCCTTGCAGGTGTGCCTCGACATGCGCGGAAACACGGCGCAGCTGCCAGCCGGCCAGACCGCCCTTCGCCAACCCGTCCGGCCGCGATACGCGCCCGGCAAGCACCTGCGCACCGGTCTCGCACGACGCGCCGCGCGCGAGCAGGTGCGACAGCTGCTCCAGATAGCTTCGAGCCATCGGCGGATCCGCGTCCAGCGAGCGCGTCGCGCCGGCGAGCAGTGCCGCCAGGGCCGGATCTCCGCCCGAGGATATGGGCGTGCCGGCATCGATCAAAGCCTGGTGATACATGGTTCCATCCCCGTCTTGCGGGATGGAGTTTCGCGCCTCTCGGCCGCGGGCGGAATTGAACCTCCGCTGCCTGCGGCAGTGCTTTGATTGGGGGCAGCTATACCTAGGTTTGTGTAGACGGCGCGCCGGGCCCGAACGGCAGGATCGTCTCCAGCGTGGTGAGCGGCGGGGCGCCCGGCACAACGGCACCGTGGCGAAGCAGGAAGACATGGCGGACGATCTCCGCCTGCTGCTCGATGCCGTAGCGCGCCAGCATCCAGCCGGGCTTGATGGTATAGTGATAGCGGCAGAAGGGATGCCGGCGCAGCACCAGGTTCACGCCCTGCTGGTGCTGCCAGACATGCACCATCTCATGGATGAAGTGCGCCTGCAGCATCAGCCCAGCCTCGGCGAAGCAGTCGCGATAGGCGTCCCCCGCCGGATGAAAGTGGAGATGACCGCGCGGCGCCATCGTCACGTTGCGCGGCTGGAAGGGGAACCATTTGCGACGATGGACGCGCACCGCCCCCAATGCGATCGCATCCCCGAACATATCGCGCGCCAGCACCTGTTCGGCCAGGCTGAGTCCGCGGCCCTCGGCCGGCGCCGGCCGCGTATCGCCATCGGCGGAGGATCGCAAAGGCCCCGGGTGCACCATCCTCCTCCAAATGGGGTCCGGCGCTGCCGCTGTCAAAGATCCGCCGGAAATCGGCATGCCGATTTCCCGAAGACGCAACAACTTCGACATAAATAGTTCATATCAAAATATATTTTCAGATTCACGTCCCCGCGATGCCGCGCGCACGCTCTCCCCGGGAGACCGCGCTATCCCGGTCACGAACCTTTCGGGGAGGCTTAGAATGCAGTGGAGACGTGCTTCCGATTGCCTGGTCATGGGGCTCGCCCTGGTCGCCGCAACGCCGGCAGCAGCCGATGTGCTGGATCATGACAAGGTACGACAGATCGCCGCCAATGCATCGGCGGTGGAATTCTATTACCAGCCGATGATCGCCGACGGCCCGGATGCCTGCAACAACTATCCGGCGGTGGACCAATGGGGTAACGTTAGCGGCGGACTGTATCCGTCGGGGGCGCCGGACGGCCATTGTCGCGGCACCAACGGCCAAGTCTATTCGCGCATGGCCGAATATTACAACAAGTGCGCGATCATGTATGCCTATTATTTCCCCAAGGACCAGCCGCCCAACTATCTCGGCGCATTCGGTGGCCACCGGCATGACTGGGAAAGCATCGTAGTGTGGACCGAAGGCTGCTATGTCGGTGCCAAGATCGTGAAGGTCAATTATTCAACCCACGGCAAATATTCGGTGAACACCAACCCGCCGCTCTTCATGGGCGCCACCGGCTATCTGACCAACGGCATGCACCCGCGGCTGACCTACCATGCCACCTATCTCGGTTTCGCCGATCACGTCATCGATCCCACGCTCGACAACGGCCGCACCCAGCCGCTGATCAGCTGGGACCGCCTTCCCGCACCGGCGAAGGCCACGCTCAACACCTATGATTTCGGCGCCGCCAATGTGCCGATGAAGGATGGCGGCGATTATTGGAAGAACCTCCAAAAGGCTTGGGCTTCCACCGACGTTCACAACCCCTAAGGGGTTGCACCGGCCGGGCCGCGTCCCCGCAACGGCAGCAGCCCGGCCAACGCGTCAGCGGATCGCCAGCCCCGTCCACTTGGCGGCGAACGCCCAGGTGTCGGCGGTTTCCTCGATCACCTTGTCGGTCGGCTTGCCCGAGCCATGGCCGGCGCGCGTCTCGATGCGGATCAGGTGGGGCCTGTCGCCGATCTGCGCATGCTGCAGCGCCGCGGTGTATTTGAAGCTGTGCCCGGGAACGACGCGGTCGTCGGTATCCGCCGTGCTCACCAGGATCGCCGGATAGTCCACGCCGCTCTTGATGTTGTGATAGGGCGAATAGGCGTAGAGCCGCTTGAAATCCGCTTCCTTCGACGGATAGCCATAGTCGTCCACCCAGTAGCGGCCGGCGGTGAACCGGTCGAAACGGGTCATGTCCATCACGCCCACCGCCGGCAGCGCCGCCCCGAACAGGTCCGGGCGCTGGTTGGTGACCGCGCCGACCAGCAGACCGCCGTTCGATCCGCCCTGGATCGCCAGCTGGCCCTTGCCGGTCACGCCCTGCTGGATCAGGAATTCGCCCGCCGCGATGAAATCGTCGAACACATTCTGCTTGTTGGCGAGGCGGCCGCCATCGTGCCACGCCTTGCCATATTCGCCGCCGCCGCGGATGTTCGCGACGACATAGACGCCGCCCTGCTCCAGCCAGGCGAGCCGCCCGGCCGAGAAGCCCGGCGTGATCGGGATGTTGAACCCGCCATAGCCGTAGAGGATCGTGGGCGCGGGCCCCGTGACGCTCTTCTTCTTGACGATGAACATCGGGACGCGCGTGCCGTCCTTCGAGGCGTAGAAGCGCTGCTCGACCGCATAGTCCTGCGGGTCGAACGCCACCTTCGGCTGCGCCCAAGGCTCGGCCTTGCCGGTCTTCACGTCGTAGCGAAAGATCGTCGTCGGATAGTTGAAGCTGGTGAAGGCGAAGAAGGTCTCGCCGTCATGCGGGTGCCCGCCAAAGCCGCTGGCGGTGCCGATGCCCGGCAGCGCCACCTTGCCGTCGGGCTTGCCGTCGAGCGTGTAGCGGCGCACCTCGGTGGCGGCATCGACCATGTAGCTGAGGATCAGCCGGTCGCCGACGATCGACTGGCCGGCCAGCGTCTCTTTCTGTTCGGGCACCACCTCGTGCGGCGTCAGCGCAGGATCGGCGAGGTCGATGGTGACGATGCGCTGGCGCGGCGCACCCGCATCGGTCGCGAACCAGAACTTGGTGCCGACATTGCCGATCGGCGACCAGTCATTCGTCAGCGTGCCGATGACGGTCTTCGCCTTGCCTGCGGGATCCTTCAGATCGACGATGTGGACGAGGTTCTTGTTGTCCGTCCCCTCGCTGGTGGTGATCACCAGATAGCGGCCATCGTCGGTGATGCCGGCATAATGGCTTCGCTTCGGCGTGTCCGGCGTCTCATAGACCAGCCGGTCCGCGCTCTGCGGCGTGCCGAGCTTGTGGAAATAGACCCGGTGGTTCTCGTTCAGCGCCTGGAACTTGGCATCCGCCGCCGGCTCGGGATAGCGCGAATAGAAGAAGCCGCTGCCGTCCTTGGCCCAGCTCACCCCCATGGTGAACTTGGCCCAGCTCACCGTGTCGCCGGTGTCCTTGCCGGTCGCGACGTCGAGCACCTTGATCGTGCGCCAGTCGGTGCCGCCGTCCTGGATCGAATAGGCGAGCAGCTTGCCGTCCTCGCTCGGCAGCCATTCGGCGAGCGCAGTCGCGCCGTCCTTCGACCAGCCATTGGGATCGATCAGCACCCGTCCCTGCCCGTTCAGGCCATCGCGCACAAACAGCACCGCCTGGTTCTGCAGGCCGCTGTTGTGCGCGTAGAAATAATGGCCGCCCTTCTGCTCGGGCACGCCGAAGCGCTCGTAATCGAACAGCTGCTTGATCCGCGCCTTGAACGCGTCGCGGCCCGGCAGCGTCGCCAGATAGGCGTCGGTCACCTTGTTCTCGGCCTCGACCCAGGCGGCGACTTCCTTGTCATTGCGGACGTCGTTTTCCAGCCAGCGATAGGGATCGGCGACCTTCACCCCGAACTGCTCGTCCACCACATCGACGCGGCGGGTGTCGGGATAGGCGAACTTGGTCATCGGCGCGGTCGTCTCCGGCTTGGTGGTCTGGGCGTAGGCGGGGCTGGCAAGCAGCAGCGGCAGGATCAATGCACGGCGCATTCAAGGGCTCCCTGAGAATGCAGCCACCCTAGGCAGCCCTGCCCGGCGGCTCAAGCCAGACCGTTGGTCTCGATCGCCCAGGCGAAGACGGCGAGCGGAGAAAGCGCCAGGAGCGCCGCGATCCAGGCGCCGATATCGACCGGCGCGGCCGTGCGCGCCCGTTTGGAGTTGCGAGTCATGGTAGGTCTCCAGCGCCGCCAGTCGAGGCAGCGCAGCCTTGTCGTTCGGGCGCGGAGATGGGGTGGCGCAGTGAAACTGCAAGCGAAACGAAACTTCGCGGTCTGCAAGCAAAACTGGGCAAACGAAAAGGGCGGCCGCTGCTGCGACCGCCCTTCCCTTGTTCGGTTCGAACGACGTGCCGATCAGGCGGCTTCGTCGAAATCCTCGTCCGAGAGCACCGGACCCGAATCCTGGCCCTTGGCCGAGACGTCGCGGTCGACGAACTCGATGATCGCCATCGGCGACGCGTCCGAGGCGCGGATGCCGGCCTTGATGATGCGAGTGTAGCCGCCGTTGCGATCGGCATAGCGCGCGGCCAGCACGTCGAACAGCTTCACCAGCTGGGCGTCGTCCAGCAGGCGGGCGTGCGCCAGACGACGGTTCGAAAGGCCACCCTTCTTGGCGAGGGTGACGAGCTTCTCGACGTACGGACGCAGTTCCTTCGCCTTGGCGACGGTGGTGGTGATCTGCTCGTGCTTGATCAGCGCGGCCGACATGTTGCGGAACAGAGCCGCGCGATGGGCCGAGGTACGCTGCAGCTTACGACCGCCTACACGATGGCGCATGATTCAATCCTTTCGTTCGTCCGGCAGCCGTTCAAGGTACTGCCGACCAGGCGGTGAAACAGGGCCACCGCCCAAAACCCGACTCACGATGCCGTGAAGCGCTGGCTAAAAGCGAAATTCCCACCGAGAGTCAAGCGCCAGGCCCTGAAAACCGCCGTTTCCTGGCCACCGCGATTATCTTCGCACCCCCGATAAGGAAAGCCAGACTCGCCAGGACCGCAAGAGCCAGAAACCCCACACCGACCTCGAAACCAACGGGGTTGGTCGTCAGGCCGGAATACAGCTTGGGCCGATCCGACACGAGAAGCTCGCCGCGCCAGATCGCGTCTGCTGCACGCCATCCGAAGATCACCACACCCGCGCCGCCCATCGCCATGGCGACCAGACCCACAAATAGGCCCGGACGTGCTCTGTCCGAGCCGGCGAAAAGCGAGATCGATGACGGCACCATGTAGACCGTCATGCGTCGTAACAACCAGATGCCGTCGACGGGCAAGTCGTTGACCAGCCGGAACAGCGCCTCCGCAGCGACAATCGCGCCAAGGGCAAGCAGAAGGAAGCGGAGTCGCGCCATCCTTCAATGGATATCCCACCTGCAGCCGCGCACAAGCGCTGCAACGAAAAAGGGCCCCGCATCGCTACGGAGCCCCTTCTGTACCTTCAGCCGAAGCGGAGATGGGCTCAGCCCATGATCTCCTGTTCGAGCTTCTTGGCCATTTCCTCGATGTTCTCGGGCGGCCAGCCCGGGATTTCCATGCCCAGGCGCAGGCCCATGCTGGAGAGGACTTCCTTGATCTCGTTGAGCGACTTGCGGCCGAAGTTCGGCGTGCGCAGCATCTCGGCTTCGGTCTTCTGGACCAGATCGCCGATATAGATGATGTTGTCGTTCTTGAGGCAGTTGGCCGAGCGGACCGAAAGCTCGAGCTCGTCGACCTTCTTGAGCAGGTAGCGGTTGATCTGCGCGGCATCGCCCGCGCCACCTTCCGCCGGCGCCGCTGCCGGCGCCATGCCGACCGGGGCTGCCCGGGTGATCGACGAATCGTCGAAGTGGACGAACAGCGCCAGCTGGTCCTGCAGGATCCGCGCGGCATAGGCCAGCGAGTCCTCCGGGGTCACCGTGCCGTCGGTCTCGACGGTCAGCGTGAGCTTGTCGTAATCGAGCTCCTGGCCGACGCGGGTGTTCTCGACCTTGTACGAGACCTGCCGGACCGGGCTGAACAGCGCATCGACCGGGATCAGGCCGATCGGCGCATCGGCCGGGCGGTTCGCGGCAGCGGGCACATAGCCCTTGCCCACGTCCGCGGTCAGTTCCATGTTCAGGGTCGCGCCGTCGTCGAGGTGGCAGATCACCAGCTCGGGGTTCATCACTTCGATGTCGCCCGAAACCGCGATGTCACCCGCCTTCACTTCCGCCGGGCCAGTGGCCGACAGCTGCAGACGCTTGGGACCTTCGCCCTGCATCTTGAGCGCGATCTGCTTGACGTTGAGGACGATGTCGGTCACGTCCTCGCGCACGCCGGCGAGCGACGAGAATTCGTGCAGCACGTTCTCGATCTTGATCGAGGTGACCGCCGCGCCCTGCAGCGACGACAGCAGCACACGACGCAGCGCGTTGCCGAGCGTGAGGCCGAAGCCACGCTCCAGCGGCTCGGCGACGAACGTCGACTTCCGCTTGGGATCGCCACCGGGCTTCTTCTCGAGGCCGTTGGGCTTCTTGAGTTCCTGCCAGTTCTTAGCGTTGACCGACACGGGCTTTCCTCATGTTGGGCGGAGGTGAGGCTTCCCCCGCCAGGTAACTACTGCAGGACCGCAGACCCGCCTCAGGGCCTGCGGCGCCAGCAGGACGTATCAGACGCGACGACGCTTCGAGGGACGGACGCCGTTGTGCGGGATCGGGGTCACGTCGCGGATCGAGGTGATCTGGAAGCCGACCGCCTGCAGCGCGCGGAGCGCCGACTCGCGGCCCGAACCCGGACCCTTGACTTCGACCTCGAGGGTACGAACGCCGTGCTCGGCGGCCTTGCGGCCGGCGTCTTCGGCGGCGACCTGCGCGGCGTACGGGGTCGACTTGCGCGAGCCCTTGAAGCCCATCATGCCGGCCGAGGACCAGCTGATCGCGTTGCCCTGCGCGTCGGTGATGGTGATCATGGTGTTATTGAAGCTGGCGTTCACATGCGCGACGCCGGCGGTGATGTTCTTGCGTTCGCGACGGCGAATACGCTGCGGTTCACGTGCCATATGGAAATTCCTGACCTAGAAGCTTGGTGCCTGGAGGCGCTGGGCCTCGGGGAAAGAAGAGCGCGCTGGGGAGCGCAGCTTACTTCTTCTTGCCGGCGATCGGCTTGGCCTTGCCCTTGCGGGTGCGCGCATTGGTGTGCGTGCGCTGGCCGCGGACCGGCAGGCCCTTGCGGTGACGCAGGCCGCGATAGCAGGCCAGGTCCATCAGGCGCTTGATGTTCATCGCGGTCTCGCGACGGAGATCGCCTTCCACCGTGTGATCGGCGTCGATGGTCTCACGGATCTGGAGAACTTCCTGATCCGACAGGTCCTGGACGCGACGATCGGCAGCGATGTTCAGCTTGGCGGCGATCTGCTTCGCCTTGGCCGGACCGATGCCGTGGATATAGGTCAGCGCGATCAATACGCGCTTGTTGGTCGGGAGGTTGACACCCGCAATACGTGCCATGAAACTTGTTCTCCTAGCTCCACGGAGCATGGCATGGCCGCACATGCTCCATCTCAACGCGATGGCCCCCCACGCACGATAGCGACGCACGCAAATCGCACGTCGTCCATCGGGAGTGTTGGAAGGACGGTCAGTTACGGCCCGCGCAACACCCTGTCAAGCGATCGGTTCCGCAAACTTCGTCGATTGCAGCCGCCGGAGCGTCAGCCAGCGGCGAAAGGACACGATCGCCCAGACGATCTCGACCACCCCGAACGGCCAAGCTCCCTGGAGAAAGCCATAGGCCGAGCCTGCGATACAACCGAGCACGAAGCCCAATGTCCACCAGTGCGCGCCCGATTCCATCGCGTAACAGACCAGGGTGAAGGACACGGCGGCCAGGCCGAACAGGGAAAGCGAATCCATGACGAGGGGATGTAGAGCCCTGAAGGGGAGGGGCAACCCTAATCCTCCCCGGCACGGGGAGGTGGCAGGCCGAAGGCCTGACGGAGGGGGGCCTCACACAGGACGCCCTTTGCCGCACGCCCCCTCCACCAGCTTCGCTGGTCCCCCTCCCCGTGCCGGGGAGGATTTAGGGGATAATCAACCGCGCGATCAGGCCGGGTGCATTATCGCCCAGCTCGAATCGCCCGCCATGCAGCCGCGCCACCGCCTCGATCAGCGCCATGCCCAGCCCCGCCCCCGGCGTCGTGCGCGCCGTGTCGAGTCGGCCGAACCGCTTCAGCGCCTGGGCGCGGTCCGCCTCCGCGATACCCGGACCATGATCCTCCACCTGGAAGACGATGCCCTCCGCCCCGTCACTCAGCCGAAGGGTCACCTGCCCGCCCGAGGCGCCGTGTTTCAGCGCATTGTCGATCAGGTTCGACAGCGCCTGACTCATCAGTTCGCGGTGCAGCGGCAAGGGTGCGGGCCGCGCCTCGACCTCGATCAGGAAGCGAAGCCCTGCATCCTCGGCGACCGGCGCATAGAGTTCGCCGATTTCCTCGACCAACTCCACCGGCGAGGCCAGGGTGAAGCGGTCGCGCGTCACCGATTCGGACCGGCTGATCTCGATCACCATGGTCAGCATGCGCATGATCAGGTCGGTTTCGACCAGCAGCCCGCCCAGCGCCGCCTCGCGCTGCGCGGGGTCGGCGATCAGTACCGCCTGCTCGGTCTTGGTCCGCAAGCGCGCCAGCGGCGAGCGCAGGTCGTGCGCCAGGCTGTCGGTGACGACGCGCAGTTCGGCCATCAGCTGCTCGATCTTGCCCAGCATCGCATTCAGCCGCTCGGCCAGCCGGTCGAAGGCGTCGCCTTCATCGTCGCCCGCGCGCACCTGCGACACGCGCCGCGTCAGGTCGCCCTCGCCCGCCGCGTCGATCACCGCGACGATGGTGTTCAGCCGCCCCGCGACATAGCGCGCCAGCACCAGCCCCGTGCCGACCCCCAGCATCAGCGACAGGAACACCGCCAGCGCCAGCGCCCGCTCGATCGCGACTTGTTGCGCCTCGATCAGGTCGAGCGGCCGCCCGACCAGCAACCAGTCGCCACCGATGGGATGCAGCGTATAGCCCGCCTCGCGCGAGGCCCATACGCCGTCGCGGCCCAGCACCGCCACCCGGAACGGCGTATCGGCCAGCGGCACCGCCAGATGACGCGGCGCATAGCCCGCCACCCGGTGCCCCTGCGGATCGAAGATGGCCAGCACCAGCGACACGTCGCCGGGCTCGCGCGCTTCCTTGATCGCATCGGCCAGCGCCGGGAGCGCGCCCGTGCGCCACACGGCCCGCAGCGCATCGGCCTGTTCGACGATCTCGCGGTGGAGCGCCGCCACCGCGTCCGCACTGGTCTGCTTCCAGATAAAACCGACCAGGGCCAGATTGGACACCAGCGCCAAGGCGATCGACAGCAGCGCGATCCGCGCCGAGATCGTCAGGCGAAGCTTCACCCTTCGACGGCCAGCCTGTAACCCGCGCCGCGAACGGTGTGCAGGATCGGCGTGCCGAACCCTTCCTCCAGCTTGCGCCGCAGCCGCCCGATATGGACGTCGACCACGTTGGAACCCGGGTCGAAATGGTAATTCCAGATCTTCTCCAGCATCATCGTGCGGGTGACGACTTGGCCGGCATGGCGCGCCAGGAATTCCAGCAAGTTGAACTCACGCGCGCCGACCGGGATGATCTTGCCCGCCCGCGTCACGGTGCGCGCCAACAGGTCGATCTCAAGGTCACCGACCGACAACTTGGTGCGGGTCGGCTCGGACGCCGCCCGGTCGGACCGGCGCACCAACGCCTCGATCCGCGCCGACAGCTCGGCGAAGGAGAAGGGCTTGCACAGATAATCGTCCGCGCCCGCCTTCAGCCCATCGACCCGGTC
>NZ_CAJYTI010000001.1 GCF_913777625.1 uncultured Sphingomonas sp. | reverse complement strand
ATCAACCTCACGCAGCTTCGCGATGATCTGCTCCGGCGTAAACCGCTGACGTCCCATGCCATTCTCCATTCCAGATACCCTCGCGGGCTCTCTTCAGAAATGGACCGGATTTTCCAAGGCAGACCATGGGACATCCCGCCGAGCAGCGATGTTTCGAAGATGAAGTAGCGACACTCCAGACTGAACGCCCCTGTGGCCAGATAACGGGTAGGGCAATCATCGCGCTCATCGATGTCGAGCTTGGTCGATCGCAGACGGACAAAACCTTTGCCATCCTCGTCCACGCCGGCTTCGATCGTGGCGGTGGCTTTGTCCAGAAACGAACGTTCGATCGAGAAGAGCTCGGTCTGACGCGCCTGGGTGACGTCGTTGATGACGACGTGGAAGCCAGGGTCCGCAGATACACCATGGGGTGCGGTTATTACGGCCGGGGCGACCGCCGCTAGGGGGAAGGGGGCTTGCAACAGAACCACCGCCTTCCAAACCCGCTCGATCGCGGCGGGCGACCACGCGTCGCGCAGGTCAACAATTTCCAGCGTCGTGCCCTGATCGTTCGGGTCTTTGTTGAAGCGCTCGATCCGGCTGAAAACATCGGACAGCGCGACACCAGGCCGGAATGCTTCGTCCCAATCGAACCGGACCCGGTAACCAACGGGTTCGCCAGCAGGCTTGGATGTGAAGTCGAGGCGCTGTCCGAGGCGCTGCACCGAAAACCGCCCAATGCCCTTGCGGCCGGCCCGCGTTCGTCCAAACACCGGCGAATGTGGCTGGTCCTCCTTCAGGTTGGTCGAAATCCGCATCCAGGACGACCGGATGATCGCCTCGGTCATGCCAGTACCATTGTCTTCGATGCGTAGAACGCCGCCTGCCTGGGCGTGGCCCGTGAATGTGAGAGTCACCCGGGTTGCGTCTGCGTCATAGGCATTCTTGATCAGCTCGGAGAGCGCGGTTTCCTGCTTGCTCACTAGCTGCTCGCCCAGCCGCTGGATGTGCGCGGCGTCGACGGAGAAGCGGATAGCATCGGGATCGTCGTCGACCGCAGCCCGACTGGCGGCTTCGATGATCCGCCAGTCGGGGTTAGCTTTCTTTAATTCGTCGATGATTTCTCGTGCACGCGGAGGCAATGACGCATCTGCACTACTGCCCTGCCCCTCCTCATTGTCGGCGCTGACCACATCTACGGCTTGAGCAATGCAGGCCACCCCGAGGCCATTCTGATCTCGAGCGACGTATCCCTTCGTCACCCGTATCAAGCGACCAGACGCGAGGTTATTGCGAACCTCCTCGTTACACTGAAGCGGTAGGAGTGTCCCTCCTGCTCCTACGAGACGGATGTACCAGCTGCCGTCAACTTCAAAGACGGTGCCAGTGAGGTCTGTGTCGATCATCGGTACAAAATGGCTGAAATAGGCGCTCATTGTCTACGGGCGTTGGGCAATTTCGTTTCGGTGGGAAAGAACGTCCGATTAGCCGCATGCCACGCTTGAGCGTGGCGCATCAGGCAATGGAACGACCGGCTGATCGCATTTGATCCTAGAGCCGGCTGGCGCGCAGCTTCCGCTGGCTTTTGGGGAGCGCTTAGGCTGGCACCTCTCGCCGAAGTCGATCCTGAGAGCGTTCCAACCGTAATCGCGAGGATTCGGACTGCCCGCAACCACAAGCGTCCGGCGAAGTATATTTGACGAAATTCGACAAGTTTGCTGCTGATCCAGCTAAGCCATTGAAAAATGGCGCACCCGGCAGGATTCGAACCTGTGGCCTCTGCCTTCGGAGCAATGTAGCCGTCTCACCTCCGCGAATGGCTAGGCGGGTTTCGCCCTTCTGGCGTTGCCGTTGGCTTTCAAGCTGTCCAGATAATCTGACCAGTATTGCATCATCCGAACGCGCTCGTCCCAATGCTCGCCGCGGAGATATGCGCGGCGGACGTCATTGTTCTCCACGTGCGCGAGCTGCCGCTCGATCGCATCCGGGTGCCACTTCCTGCTCTCATTGAGGAGGCTGCTGGCCATCGCGCGGAAGCCGTGGCCCGTCATCTGCGTCTTGTCGTACCCCAGCCGGCGTAGGGCGGCATTGATGGTGTTGTCGGAGATGGGGCGAGCGTCTGACCGGACGCTTGGGAACAGAAGTTTCGACCTGCCGCTCATTTCTCGAAGTTCCGCAAGGAGCGCAAGCACCTGCTTGGAGAGGGGGACCCGATGCGGGCGACCCATCTTCATCTTCTCGCCGGGAATGGTCCAGACCTTCGCTGAAAGGTCGAACTCTGCCCACTCAGCAGCGCGCAGTTCGCCCGGACGCACAAAGACGTGTGGGGCGATCCGAAGCGCCAAGGCAATCGATGGCTGCCCCTCGTACCCCTCTATGGCGCGCAAGAGCGCGCCGACCTTGTTGGGCTCGATGATTGCGGCATGATGCTTGACCTTGGGCGTGATCAGGGCGCCCTGAAGATCGGCGGTCACATCTCTCTGCGCCCGTCCGGTGGCGATCGCGTAGCGAATGACGCTGCTGCAGGTGCTGCGAAGGCGTCGTGCCGTCTCGTAGCGGCCTCGGACCTCTACAGTCCTCAATACGGTGAGCAGCTCGGGCGCGCTGATGTCGCCGATCGGCCGAGGGCCGATCAGCGGGTTGGCGAACCCGATCAGCCACCGCAGCTTCTCGAGGGTCTTCGCCGCTCGCCCCTCGGCTTCGATCTTCTTCAGCCATTCGTCCGCGACGGTGGCGAACGTGTCTCCGGCCGAAATGCTGCCGACGCCGCGAGTCAGCTTGCCGTAAGAGGAGGGGTTGATGCCCTTTTCGAGCAGTTTCCGGGCATTCTCTCGGCGCTCACGCGCTTCCTTGAGGGACACGTCCGGGTAAACGCCTAGGGCGACGGTGCCGCGTTTGCCGTCATGACGATAGTCCCATCGCCAGTACCGACCACCGCCAGGCTGAACGAGGAGGTACATGCCGTGCATGTCCTGAGTCTTGAACGCTTTGTCCCGCGGTTTGATTCGACGGACGGCTGCATCGGTGAGCATGACGGTATCTCCTCCGCTGGCGCAGTGCTGATACCGTCAAATATACCGTCAGGTGCCGCGGGTTCCAATGGACCGACCCGGATTTGGGCGGATCAGATACCGTCAAAAACCGCGCAAAACTGCGAATTTTTGGACGTTCTTGGATCTGTGCGGAGAGGTGGATGGTGCCCGGGGACGGAGTCGAACCGCCGACACTGCGATTTTCAGTCGCATGCTCTACCAACTGAGCTACCCGGGCACACCGGCGGAACCGCCGGGGAGCGCGCCTGTTAATCGGGGAATTCGTGGCTGTCCAGCCCCGATTGCACATTTGTTTGCGCCGGCTCGCCGGGCACGCGATAGCCCTCGCCCAGCCATTGCAGCAGGTCGCGATCCTTGCAGCCGCGGCTGCAGAAGGGCTTGAAGTCGGCGGCGGTGGGCTTGCCGCAGATCGGGCAGGCGTCGCGGGGCATGCGGGTCACTCCTTGGGGGTCACGAACCGGACCGTGCCGCCCATGCGGCGGGCGAGCGTCTCGGTCCAGTCGGGCTCGCGCGCCAGGCGGCGGGCGATTCGGGCATCCACCATATGGGTGGCCGGCACCGGCGGGGGAAGGCGTTCCAGCCGGCGCAGCTCGGCCCGGGTGGCGGCGCCGACCGGATCGGCGTGGAGCAGCTCCGGCAGCGAGGGGCGGGTGCGGCGGCGGACGATCTGGAGGAAGCCGAAGCCGTTCACCGCGGTGCGCTCGAAGGGCTGGGGTAGCGCCGCGTCGATCGCCTCGGCGACCGCGTTGCGGGCGCTCTTGCTGCTCAGCGTCGGAAAATCGATGCCGATCGAGCCGCCGATGCCGAATCGCTCGACCGCGCGCGCCACGGCATGGGCTGCGGCGATCGAAAGCGATTCCAGCGGGCCGGCGCCGTCGACATCGAACAGGGTCATGGCGGGCGTGGGGCTCATGCGCAGCGCGCCGCCGGGGAAGGCGATCTCGCCGGCATAGGCCTCGTCGAGCAGTTCGGACCAGCCGGCCTCCTCCAGCGCGTCGGCCTCGTGCGGGCGCAGCAGGCGCACCGGATGGTCGCTGGCGGTGATGCGGGCGAGCAGGTCGGGGCCGTCGCCTAAGGGGGCCTCAGGCGGCGCGGGGACGGCCTTGGGAAGCTTGGCGCGGCCGGGTTCGGGGATCGCCTCGCGGACGATCTTCACGCGCAGCGGCGCGCCTTGCGTGATGCCCTTGGGCAGCGGATCGCACAGCGCGTCGCCGCCCTGATCGAGCGTCACCTTGCCGGTGGACTTGTCCGCGAGCCGTGCCGCGCAGATCGCGCCGACCTGGGGGCCGGTGCCCGCCAGCTCGATCCGGGCCTGCCAGATCACCCCGCGCGAAACGAGGGCGGCGCGGTTCTCGCCGATCCCCGCCTCGTACAGCCACTCAGCCAAGGGAATAGCCGGCGCCGGCCAGCAGCGCGCGCGCCTCGAATACCGGCAGGCCGACCACGCCCGAATGGCTGCCGGAGAGGAAGCGCACGAACGCCTCGGCCTTGCCCTGGATGGCATAGCCGCCCGCCTTGCCCATGCCTTCGCCGCTGGCGACATACCAGTCGATATCGGCGTCGCTCAGGCGCTTGAAGGCAACGACGGTGTCGGAGACGCGGGTGCGTGCCCGGCCGTCGGCGCCGATCACGCAGAGCGCGGAGAGGCAATGGTGGCGGCGGCCGGAGAGCAGTGCCAGCATCCGGCGCAGATCGGCCTCGTCCGCGGGCTTGCCGAGGATGCGGCGGCCGACGGCGATCGTGGTGTCGCCGGCGAGGACGATCTCGTCCGGGGCACGCGTCACCGCATGCGCCTTGGCGGTGGCGACGCGCAGCACATAGGGTCGCGGCAGCTCGCCGGGGCGGACATCCTCGTCCACGTCCGGGGCGGCAACGCGATCGGGCGCGGCGCCGATCCGGGTGAGCAGATCGAGCCGTCGCGGCGAAGTGGAAGCGAGCACGAGCCGCATGGGCGGCACCCGCTTACTTGAAGCGGTAGGTGATGCGGCCCTTGGTCAGGTCGTACGGGGTCAGCTCGACGAGCACCTCGTCGCCGACCAGCACGCGGATGCGGTTCTTGCGCATCTTGCCGGCGGTGTGGCCGAGAATCTCATGGTCGTTCTCGAGCCGGACGCGGAACATGGCGTTGGGGAGAAGCTCCACAACCTGTCCACGCATTTCAAGCAGTTCTTCTTTGGCCAAAAAATGCCTCTCAGGGATTAGCGCGCGTAAAAGTGCGTCGCCCTTACCGCGCTGGAAGGAAAAAGGGAAGGCGGCGCGGGATGGGCGCGCATCTTCGTGTGGGATGTGGGGGGTGGCTGGTGAGCGCACAAGATCCTCCCCGTGCCGGGGAGGATCTTCAGGTCAGTGCGTGCCGCCGGCGGCCAGCGCCGCTAGCAGCAGCAGCGCCACGATATTGGTGATCTTGATCATCGGATTGACCGCCGGCCCCGCCGTATCCTTGTACGGGTCGCCCACCGTGTCACCGGTCACCGCGGCCTTGTGGGCATCGCTGCCCTTGCCGCCGTAATTGCCGTCCTCGATATATTTCTTCGCATTGTCCCAGGCGCCGCCGCCGCTGGTCATCGAGATGGCGACGAACAGCCCCGAGACGATCACGCCGAGCAGCATCGCGCCGACCGTGGCGAAGCCCTGTTCCTTGCCCGCCACCGCGGCGATCAGGAAATAGACGACAATCGGGCTCAGCACCGGCAGCAGCGAGGGGATGATCATCTCGCGGATCGCCGCCTTGGTGACGATGTCGACGGTGCGGGCATAGTTGGGCCGGCTGGTGCCCGCCATGATGCCCGGATTGTCGCGGAACTGCGCGCGGACGTCCTCCACCACCGATCCCGCCGCGCGGCCGACCGCGGTCATGCCGAACGCGCCGAACAGATAGGGGAGCAGCGCGCCGAGCAGCAGGCCGACGATGATGTACGGGTTGGAGAGCGAGAAATTGACCGGCCCGGTCAGCCCCAGCGCGTCGTGATAATGGTCGAGGTCGGTGGTGTAGGCGCCGAACAGCACCAGCGCCGCCAGGGCGGCCGAGCCGATCGCATAGCCCTTGGTCACCGCCTTGGTGGTGTTGCCCACCGCGTCGAGCGCGTCGGTCTTGTGGCGGACCTCGTCGGGCAGACCCGCCATCTCGGCGATGCCGCCGGCATTGTCGGTCACCGGACCATAGGCGTCGAGCGCGACCACCATGCCGGCCAGCGCCAGCAGCGCGGTGGCAGCGAAGGCCACGCCGAGGATGCCCGCGATCTGATAGGTCGCGATCACCGCGACGACGATCACCAGCGTCGGCAGCGCGGTCGATTCGAGGCTGATCGCGAGGCCCTGGATGACGTTGGTGCCATGGCCAGTGACCGAGGCCTTGGCGATGGATTTGACCGGGCGGAAATTGGTGCCGGTATAATATTCGGTGATCCACACGAGCAGCCCGGTGACGACCAGACCGATCATCATGCACCAGAACAGCCCCATGCCGGTGACGGTGGGCATCGCCGCCGCGGCCGCCACGGCATCGGCCGACAGCGTGTTGCCGTCGAGCAGCGCCGAAGGCTCGCCGAGCGCGGCGATCGACTCCTGCATCCGGCCGCCCAGCACATAATAGGTGACGCCGTAGATCGCCGGGACCGACAGGACCACGGTGGTCCAGAAGCCCTTGTAGAGCGCGCCCATGATCGACTGGTTGGCGCCCAGGCGCACCATGTAGGTGCCGAGGATCGAGGTGATGATGCACACGCCGCCGACCAGCAGCGGCAGCGCCATCAGCCGGGTGAGCAGCGCCGCGTCGACGCCGCGCAGCAGCAGCGCGATGGTGACCATGGTGAGGCCCAGCGTCACCACATAGGTCTCGAACAGATCGGCGGCCATGCCGGCGCAGTCGCCGACATTGTCGCCGACATTGTCGGCGATCACGGCGGGGTTGCGGGGGTCGTCCTCGGGAATGCCTGCCTCCACCTTGCCGACCAGATCGGCGCCGACGTCGGCCGCCTTGGTGAAGATGCCGCCGCCCAATCGCGCGAAGATCGAGATCAGCGAGGCACCGAAGGCGAGGGTCGAGAGGGTGAGCACGACGATGCGATCGCCCGGCGCGTGGTGCGCCATGTCCACCAGATACCAGAACAGCACGGCGATCGAGAGCAGGCCCAGGCCCGCCACCAGCATGCCGGTGATCGCACCCGAGCGGAAGGCGAGGGTGAGCCCGCCCTGCAGGCTGCCGCGTGCCGCCTCGGCGGTGCGCACATTGGCGCGCACCGAGATGTTCATGCCGACGAACCCGGCCACGCCGGACAGGATCGCGCCGATCAGGAAGCCGATGGTGGGGATCAACCCCAGCGTGAGGAACAGCACGACACCCACCACGACGCCGACCACGGCGATGGCGGTATATTGCCGCGTCAGATAGGCCTTGGCGCCTTCCTGGATCGCGGCGGCGATATCCTGCATCTTGGCGTTGCCGGCCGGTGCGCGCAGCACCTGCTGGCTGGTGATGAACCCATAGGCCACGGCGATCAGGCCGCAGACGATGGCGAAATAGACGATCGTCATAGAGTGACATCCTCCCCTGCTATTGCGGGTCGCGGCGCGCGCCGGGTGTGTCCAGTCTCGTCCGCGAGGCGGGAGGGTATAGCAATAAGGGGTTCGCGCAAGGCGGTTGGGGTGGAAGGGAAGGGGAGAACGTTTCCCCTAACCACCGTCGTCCCCGCGGAGGCGGGGATCCATTCGCCGGTGCGTTTGCGGCTAGAGCCGATCCGGTGACCCCAATGGATCCCCGCCTTCGCGGGGATGACGGTTGTTCGGTTGGTATCCGAGCTGCTGAGGCTTACCGCGCGCCGGCGATGATCCGGCGCACGCCTTCCAGCACCATGCCGTAGACGAGGTGCGAGGCCGCGCCGTAGGCATGGATCGACGCTGGCGTCTCGCTCGGGCCGCTGCCCAGGCCCAGCGCCGGCACCGCGCCCTCGTCGAGCAGCGCCGAGGTCACCACGCCATAGGCCCCGCCGAAGCCCGACGCCGCTTCCGGCCGATATTCGGTGATCAGCCCATAGATCCCGCCCAGCACGCCGCCGACGATATAGTGCACCGCCTGGCCCGAGGCCTCGCGATAGGGCTCCGGCACCTTCTCGCCGGTGGCGGCTTCCACCACCACGTCCGCCGCCTTCACCGTCGCGGGATCGCCGTCGCTCTGGTCCTCCTTGGGGACGAGCTTGCTCGCCTGGTTCTGGAAGGCGGCCATCGCCGCGGAGGCGACCAGCCCGGCGGTAACGCCCGCGAGAAGGCCGATCAGGGGACGGGGATTCGATGCCATGCAACGCTGCTCCAGATGGGGATGCGGCGGGGCGCCGCACCGTGGGATGACGCGCCCCGCCGAGATCGATCAGTAGCGGACGCGTTCCGCCTTCACCCGATCCCTGGCGAGGAACGCCTGGACACTGTCGGCACCCGCCAGATGGCCGGCGCCCACTGCCAAGAACACCGTTCCCGGCGTTTTGAGCCGTTCCTCGATCCATTTCGCCCAGCGCGCATTGCGATCGGTCAGCAGGATCTTGGCGAGCTCGGGCGTGTCGCGCATGCCTTCGTTCATCGTCGCGCCCAGCGCCTCGGGGTCGCCCGCGGCCCATTGGTCGATCATCTTGCCGAGTTCGCTGCCGAGCTTGGGATAGTCGTCCACCGCCGAGCCGAGAAAGGCGATCTGCAGCGCGTTCGGCATGCCGGCGAAATAGCCGAGCTGCTGTTCGGCGGTCTCCAGCCCGATCACCGGCTTGGCCGAATCCTTGGCGGCGGCAGTCAGCACCTTCTCGGCGCCGCTGGCCGGATCATAGCCGAGCTTGGGCAGCCCCGCGACGCTGAGCGTGATCCCCGCCACCCAAGGCTGGAGCGCATCGAACGCCGCCGGCGGCACGCCGATATCGGCCATCGCCTTCAGATAAGCGTCGCGCTTGTCGGCGGGAAGCTGCTCGGCGATCGGCTTCGAGCCCGCGGGCGCCAGCGCCATCTTCACCAGCAGCCCCTGCATCGCCGCGGGATCGGGCTCGACCAGTTCCAGCACCAGCGTGTCGCTCTTGTCGAACGCGGCCTTCACCGCCGAATCGAACCAGCTGAGGCCGGGCTTGAGCACATGGACGGTGCCGAACAGATAGATGGTGGTGTCCGCATCCTTGACCACCCACAGCGCCGGATCGGCCGGGCGGCTCTGCACCGCGGGCGCCGCCGCCGCCGGCGCGGCCTGGCCGAAGGCGAACGGACTGAACAGCAGCGCCAGGGGCGCGGCGGCGGCGGCGAACAACGACTTTAATTTCACGCCGGAAAACTCCCCAGAGTGGCGCCGGCACGGCCCCGCGCCGTGCCGGTGTTCTATCTCTATATCACGCTTTCAGCCGCGCCGCATGCCAGGCGACATGCTCGGCGAGGAAGGTCGAGACGAAATAATAGCTGTGGTCATAGCCCGGCTGGAGCCGGAGCGTGAGCGGGATCCCCGCCGCGGCGCAGGCATCGGCGAGCAATTGCGGGCGAAGCTGTTCGGCAAGGAATGCATCGGCGTCGCCCTGGTCCACCAGCAGCTCCGCCACGCGCGCGCCGTCCTCGATCAGCGCGACCGCGTCGTGCGCGCGCCATGCGGCGGCATCGTCGCCGAGATAGCCGGTCAGCGCCTTCTGTCCCCAGGGCACCTGGCTCGGCGCGACGATCGGCGCGAAGGCGGAGACGCTGCGGAAGCGCTCCGGATTGCGCAAAGCGATGGTCAGCGCGCCGTGCCCGCCCATCGAATGGCCGGTGATCCCTTGCGCGCCCATGTCCGCCATCGGGAAGTGCTGGGCGATCAGCGCGGGCAGCTCCTCCTCGACATAGGTGCGCATGCGGAAATGCTCGGCCCAGGGCGTCTGGGTCGCATCGACATAGAAGCCCGCGCCCTTGCCGAAATCATAGTCGGGCACGTCGATCACGTCGTCGCCGCGCGGGCTCGTATCGGGCGCCACGAAGATCATGCCTGCTTCGGCACAGGCGCGGCGATATTCGCCCTTCTCGGTGACGTTGGCGTGGCTGCAGGTGAGGCCCGAGAGATACCAGAGCACCGGCAGCGTCGCGCCGTCGGCATGCGGCGGCACATAGACCGAGAAGGTCATCGGCGTGCCGGTCGCGGTGGAGGCGTGGCGATACACGCCCTGCATGCCGCCGAACGCCTTGTTCGTGGAAACCGTCTCGAGGCTCATTGAAATACCACCGTCTTGCCCTGGTTGAGAAATACCCGATGCTCGCCCACCGCGTGCACGGCGCGGGCGAGGACCTGGGCTTCGATGTCGCGGCCGATGCGGATCAGGTCGTCCACCGTCGCCCGGTGATCGACGCGCTCCACCGCCTGTTCGAGGATCGGCCCCTCGTCGAGGTCCGAGGTGACGAAATGCGCGGTCGCGCCGATCAGCTTGACGCCGCGGGCGTGCGCCCGGTGATAGGGCTGCGCGCCCTTGAAGCCGGGCAGGAAGCTGTGATGGATGTTGATGCACCGCCCGGCCAGCGCTTCGGTCAGCGCGGGCGAGAGCACCTGCATGTAGCGCGCGAGCACCAGATAGTCGGCGCGGGCCTCGGCCATCCGCGCGAGGATCGCCGCCTCCTGCTCGGCGCGATTGGCGGCGCCGACCGGCAGGTGGTGGAACGGCACGCCGTGCCATTCGGCGAGCCCGCGCAAGGTCGCATGGTTGGAGACGACGGCGACGATGTCCGCCGCGAGCGCATTGCTCGCCCGGCGGTGGAGCAGGTCGGCGAGGCAGTGCGAGCCCTTGGACACCGCCACCACCATGCGCGGCCGTGCGGTGCGGGGGGTGAGCGACCAGTCCAGCCCCAGCCGTTCGGCGATCGGGGCAAAGTCCGCCCGCAGCGCCTCGCCATCGGGGAAGCGGGGGCCGCCCGCCTGGAAGACGAGGCGCAGGAAGAAGCGCCCCGTCTCCAGATCGGCATATTGCTGGCTGTCCAGGATGAACCCGTCGCGCTCCGCGAGGAACCCGCTCACCCCCGCCACGATACCGACGCGATCGGCGCAGGTGAGCGTGAGGATCCAGCTTTCCGATGTGCCGACCATGCCATTCCCCCTGGTGTGAATCGCTGGGATCAGGCGGGTTTGCGGTGCACCGCGCACACCTTGTTGCCCGCCGGATCGCGCAGATAGGCGAGATAGAGCGCGCCGAACGGGCTCTCGCGCCAGCCGGGCGGGTCTTCGATCGCGGTGCCGCCATGCGCCAGGCCTGCGGCGTGCCAGGCGTCGGCCAGCTCGGGGCTCGCCGCACGGAAACCGATCGTGCCGCCATTGGCGTGGCACGCCGGTGCGCCGTCGATCGGCTTGGTCAGCATGAAGCGGCCGCCGTCATGGGCATAGAGGATCCGCTTCTTCGGGTCGCCCTGGCCCGGCGGGATCCCGAGCGCGCCGAGCGCGGCATCGTAAAAGGCCTTGGACGCCGTGAGGTCGTTGGCGCCCAGCATCACGTGGCTGAACATGGCGGTTTCTCCTCTCAATACACCACGACGCTGCGGATGCTCTCACCCGCATGCATCAGGTCGAAGCCCTTGTTGATCTCTTCCAGCGTCAGCACATGGGTGATCATCGGGTCGATCGCGATCTTGCCGTTCATGTACCAGTCGACGATCTTCGGCACGTCGGTCCGGCCCTTGGCGCCGCCGAACGCGGTGCCCTTCCAGACGCGGCCGGTGACCAGCTGGAACGGGCGGGTGCTGATTTCCTTGCCTGCCTCGGCCACGCCGATGATGATCGATTCGCCCCAGCCGCGATGGCAGCATTCGAGCGCGGTGCGCATCACCTCGGTGTTGCCGGTCGCGTCGAAGCTGTAGTCGGCGCCGCCGTCGGTCATCTCGACCACCTTGGCGACGATCGCCTCGCGCGACATGCCCTTGGTGTTGAGGAAGTGGGTCATGCCGAACTTGCGGCCCCATGCCTCGCGGTCCGGATTCACGTCGATGCCGATGATCTGGCCGGCGCCCGCGAGGCGCGCACCCTGGATCACGTTGAGGCCGATCCCGCCCAGCCCGAACACCACGACCGTCTCGCCCACCTGCACCTTGGCGGTGTTGACCACCGCGCCGACGCCGGTGGTGACGCCGCAGCCGATATAGCAGCTGGTCTGGAACGGCGCGTCCTCGCGGATCTTCGCCACCGCGATTTCGGGCAGCACGGTGAAGTTCGAGAAGGTCGAGCAGCCCATGTAATGGAAGATCGGCTGCCCCTTGTAGCTGAAGCGGGTGGTGCCGTCGGGCATCAGGCCCTTGCCCTGGGTGGCGCGGATGGCGGTGCACAGGTTGGTCTTGCCCGACAGGCACGACTTACACTGGCGGCATTCGGGCGTGTAGAGCGGGATGACATGGTCGCCGGGCTCCACGCTGGTGACGCCGGCGCCCACCTCGCGGACGATGCCCGCGCCTTCATGGCCGAGCACCGAGGGGAACAGGCCTTCGGAATCGAGGCCGTCCAGCGTGTAGGCATCGGTGTGGCAGAGGCCGGTGGCCATGATCTCGACCAGAACTTCGCCGGGCTTGGGCCCTTCCAGATCGAGTTCGACGATCTCCAGCGGCTTCTTCGCTTCGAAGGCGACGGCGGCGCGGGTCTTCATGGCCGGTTCTCCTGATGGGCTTGGTTGGCCCGCCTGATCCTTCAATCGGTGGCGCGTTGCAACCCGGCGCGGTTCGTTTCGTTGGCGACGGGATCATACCCAAGTCCAGTTGCGTTGGCGCGCGGAAAGGCGCTGCTATGGTCGCGCTTAAGGGAGACCTGTCGATGCCGCCCCTGATTCTCGCGCTGCTGATCGGCATCGTCGCCGGTATGCGCACCATGACCGCGCCGATGGCGATCGCCTGGGCGGCCTATGCCGGCTGGCTGCCGCTGGGCGGCACCTGGCTCGGCTGGATGGGCTGGTGGGGCACGCCGTGGATCTTCACGCTGCTGGCGATCGGCGAATATGTCGCGGACAAGCTGCCGACGACGCCCAGCCGCAAGTCGCCGCCGGGGTTCATCGGGCGGCTGGTTTCGGGCGCGATGTGCGGCGCCGCGATCGGGCTGGCCGCGAGCGCGATGGCGTTCACCATTTCCGCCGCGCTGTTGGGGGCGGTGATCGGCACCCTCGGCGGCTATGCGGCGCGGATGGCGCTGTGCCGGGCGTTCGGCGCCGATCTGCCGGCCGCGTTGGTCGAGGATCTCGCGGCGATCGGCATCGCTGCCGTCACGGTAACATCGCTGTGAGCCGCACCTTCGACGCAATCGTGATCGGTGCAGGGCAGGCGGGGACACCGCTTGCCGGGCGGCTGAGCGATGCGGGCATGTCGGTGGCGCTGGTCGAGCGGCATCTGCTCGGCGGCACCTGCGTCAACACCGGCTGCAAGCCGACCAAGACCTGGGTCGCCAGCGCCACTGCCGCGCACATGGCCCGGCGCGCCGCCGATTTCGGCGTGACCATCGGCGGCGAGGTGGGGATCGATTTCGCCAGGGTGCGCGCGCGGGCCGACAAGGTCTCCGCCGACTCGCGCGCGTCGCTCCGCCAATGGATCGACGGCATGGCGAACTGCACGCTGTTCTTCGGCCAGGCCCGCTTCGAATCACCCCGCCGGATACGCGTCGGCGACGAGGTGCTGGAGGCCGATCGCATCTTCCTCAACGTCGGCGGCCGCGCACTGGTGCCGGACATGCCCGGCGTCGAGGAGGTGCCGTTCCTCACCAACAGCACGATCCTGAAGCTGGACGCGGTGCCGCGCCATCTGGTGGTGGTCGGCGGCAGCTATATCGGGCTGGAGTTCGGCCAGATGTTCCGCCGTTTCGGCGCCGAGGTGACGATCGTCGAGAAGGGCCCCAGCCTGATCGGCCGCGAGGATCCCGACATCTCGGCGGCGGTCCGCGAGATCCTGGAAGCCGAAGGCATCGCGATCCGCACCGGTGCGGAGTGCATCCGCTTCGCACGCCAGGGCGAGGACGTGCTGGTCGGCGTCGACTGCCATGAGGGCAGCCCCGAGGTGCTGGGCAGTCATGTCCTGCTCGCGGTGGGACGCACGCCCAACACCGACGATCTCGGGCTCGATGCGGCCGGCGTGCAAACCGACGCGCGCGGCTATGTCCAGGTAGACGACCGGCTGCGCACCAACGTCGACGGCATCTGGGCAATGGGCGACTGTAACGGCCGCGGCGCGTTCACCCACACCGCGTACAACGATTTCGAGATCGTCGCGGACAATCTGCTCGACGGCGCCGACCGCAAGGTGACCGACCGCATCCCCGCCTATGCGCTCTATATCGACCCCCCGCTCGGCCGCGTCGGCATGGGCGAGGCGGAAGCGAAGAAGGCGGGGCACCGCATCGAGGTCGGCAAGCGCCCGATGACGCGGGTCGGCCGCGCGGTGGAGAAGGACGAGACGCTCGGCTTCATGAAGCTGGTCAGCGATGCGGACACGGGGCGCATCCTCGGCGGCGCGATCCTCGGCACCAGCGGCGACGAGGCGATCCACGGCGTGCTCGATCTGATGGTGAAGCAGGGCACCGCCACCGACCTGGCGCATGCCGTGCATATCCACCCGACCGTCTCCGAGCTATTGCCGACCATCGCCGGCGAGCGGAAGCCGGCCTGACGAGGGAGCCGCCGAATGGACGAGGACAGCAAGCTCACCCGCTCCAAGCGCGCCTGGGCCGAGGCGGGCAAGTTCCTCACCGGCCGCACCGCGCGCCCCGAAGCCGAGCGGCTGCCGCCGGGCCAGCATCTCGTCACCAACTGGCCGGTGCTCGATCTCGGCCGCCAGCCCGAGGTGCGGCCCGAGCGCTGGCGGCTGACCATCGACGGCATGGTCGCCCGGCCGCTGACGCTCGACTGGCCGGCCTTCGAGGCGCTCGCCACGGACGAGCGGACGAGCGACATCCACTGCGTCACCAGCTGGTCGCGCTACGACAATCGCTGGGCGGGCGTCGCCACCGCGCGGCTGCTGGAGATGGTGGAGCCGCGCGCGGAGGCCGAGGCGGTGATGCTCCACGGCTATGACGGCTACACCACCAACCTGCTGCTCGCCGATTTCGCCGCGCCCGAGGCGCTGATCGCGCATCGCTGGGAAGGCAAGCCGCTCCACCGCGACCATGGCGGCCCGGCGCGGCTGGTGGTGCCGCATCTCTATTTCTGGAAGAGCGCGAAGTGGATTTCGCGCATCGAGGTGATCGGCCGCGATCGCCCGGGCTTCTGGGAGGTGAACGGCTATCACCTGCGCGGCGACCCCTGGTCGGAGGAGCGCTATTCGCGCTGAACCGCGCGGCAATACGTACCAATCCGCATGCCGCTGCAGATACGAAGCCCATAATTTGGCGGCATGCGTATTAGCGTCTGCCTCGTCCCCCCTCTCGCGTCGCCCGGAGCCGCCGCATGAAGGAGGGCGTCCCCATGCCGAGCCGGGCGCCCCGCGAGCGGGTGCTGCTGGTCGATTCGCAGGACGAATCGCGGCGCGCGGTCCAGTTGTTGCTGCAGGGCTGCGGGATGGAGGTGCGCGCCTTCGCCTCCGCCGCGGCGGCGATGGAGGAGGCGACGCTCGACCAGATCCGCACCCTGCTGATCGCGCGCGAGCTGGTCGATGGCGATGCGATCCACCTGCTGCGCCAGCTCGCCCTGCGCGGCTGGCGGGGGCGTGCGATCCTGCTCGGGCAGAGCCATGCCGAACTCGATGACGCGGCCCGCGCCGCCGGCTTCGCGCATGTCGTGAAGAAGCCGGTCGGGCGGCTTGAGCTGCTCGGCGCGCTGGCGCGATGAACTTCCCGCTCCCGCAGTTCGACATGCCCGCGCCGGTGACGGTGGCGGAGCGGCTGCGGCGGCGCATTCCGGAAGCGCTGGCGACGCTCCTGCTGCTGGTCTCGGGGCTCGCGCTCGCGCCCCTGGTGTCACGCGGCGAGCGCTATGTGCTGGTGGGCGTGCTGCTCGCCTGGGCGGCGGCGATCCTGCTGCTGGCGGCGTACAGCCGCGCGCTGCGCCGCCGGCTGCGCGCCGAGGAGGCCGATGCCCGCAGGCGTGCCGATCGCGCCGACGAACTGGCCGCCGAGCTCAACCTGCTGATCGACGGCGCCGTCGGCTACGCGATCTACACCGTCGATCCCAAGGGCCGCGTGTCCTTCTGGAACGAGGGCGCGGAGCGGCTGAAGGGCTGGCGCGAGGCCGAAGTGCTGGGCCGCGACATGGCGTTGTTCTACCCGCCCGCCGCCGTCGCCGCGGGCAAGCCGCGCGCGGATCTCGATGCGGCCTTGCGCGACGGCAAGCTGGAGGAGGAAGACTGGCGGCTGCGCAAGGACGGCAGCGAGTTTCTGGCGCAGGTGCTGATCACGCCCTTGCGTGGCCCCGACGGGCGGCTGCGCGGCTTCGGCAAGGTGATCCGCGACATCACCGAGCAGCGCGCCAGCGAGCGCCAGGCGACCGCCGCCGCCAACCATCTCCGCTCGATCCTCGCCACCGTGCTCGACGCGATGGTGATCATCGACGAGCGCGGCAACATCGTCTCGTTCAGCGCCGCCGCCGAGCGGATGTTCGGCTATGCCGAGGACGAGGTGGTCGGCGCCAATATCAGCCTGCTGATGCCGATGGGGGAGGGGCGCCGGCACGATGGCTATATCCGCCACTATCTCGAAACCGGCGAGCGGCGGATCATCGGCACCGGCCGCACCGTCACCGCCAAGCGGCGCGACGGCACCACCTTCCCGATCGAGCTGTCGGTAGGCGAGGCGATCACCGAGGGCGAGCGGGTCTTCACCGGCTTCATCCGCGACTTGAGCGACAAGCAGCGCGCCGAGCAGCGGATCGAGGAACTGCGCTCCGGCCTGATCCATGCCGCGCGGGTCAGCGCGATGGGCACCATGGCCTCGACGCTGGCGCACGAGCTCAACCAGCCGATCACCGCGGTGGTCAACTATGTGCGCGGCATCGCCAACCTGATCGACGCGAACGATCCGCAAGACCTGCCGATGATCCGCGAGTCGCTGGACGACACCGCACAGGAGGCGCTGCGTGCGGGCACGATCGTGCGGCGCCTGCGCGAGTTCGTCGCGCGCGGCGAGGTGGAGAAGAGTGTCGAGCACATCCCCGATCTCGTCGACGAGGCGTGCAAGCTGGCGCTGATCGGCGCGCGCGAGACGGGCGTGGTGGCGGAGTTCCGGTTCGATCCCGCCGCAGGCCCGGTGCTGGTCGATCGCATCCAGATCCAGCAGGTGCTGATCAACCTGATGCGCAACGCGATCGAGGCGATGGCCGAGGTGCCCGAGCGGCGGCTGACCGTCTCCAGCCGGCGTGACACGCCCGGCTTCGTGCGGGTGACGGTGGCGGATACCGGCCCCGGCGTGGCGCCCGCGGTCGCCGAGGACCTGTTCCGCGCCTTCCACAGCACCAAGGCGGACGGCATGGGGCTCGGCCTTTCGATCTGCCGCACCATCGTCGAGGCCAATGGCGGTCGCATCTGGCTGGAGCCGCGCGAGGGCGGCGGCAGCGCCTTCCACTTCACCCTCGTCCATGTAGAAGAAGGAAATAGTCCGTGACCGACAAGCGCCTCGTCCATATCGTCGACGACGAGGATGGTGTCCGCCGTTCGGCGAGCTTCATGCTCAAGACCCAGGGCTTCGCGGTGCAGACCTGGCCCTCGGGCGTCGCGTTCCTCAAGGAAGCGCGGCATGTCGAGCCGGGCTGCGTGCTGCTCGACATCCGCATGCCGGAGATGGACGGGCTGGAGGTGCAGCAGGAACTCCATGCCCGCGGCATCGCGCTGCCGGTGATCGTGCTGACCGGTCACGGCGACGTCTCGCTGGCGGTGCGGGCGATGAAGGCCGGCGCGGTCGACTTCCTCGAAAAGCCGATGTCGGGCACCGCGCTGATCGATGCGATCCATCGCGGCTTCGAGCGGCTGGAAGCGGCCGAGGACGTCAAGGCCCGCGCCGCCGATGCCGAGACGCTGCTCGGCGCGCTCACCGTGCGCGAGCGCGAGGTGCTGGAAGGGCTCGCGCAGGGCTATCCGAACAAGACCATCGCCTATGATCTCGGCATCTCGGCCCGCACGGTGGAAGTGCACCGGGCCAATGTGATGGCCAAGCTCGGCGCCAAGAGCCTTTCCGAAGCGCTGAGAATCGCGTTCGCGGCGGGCATGGGCGCAGGCTAAACGATTGCAGTACCGTGCATTCCCGGCGCTTTTGGCGTATAAGGAACGGGACTCGGGGGAGTGCGGGATCGAACACGCTGACAGGGAGCGGGAACGATGACGATTCAAGCGGAATCCACCCTCGCTATGGGCATGCTGCCCGAGGCGGAAGAGAGCATCCGGGCCTGGTCTTCGGGCCTGTTCACCGCCTGGTGCGACGCGGTGGTGACGCCGTGGAACCTCGTGCCGGAGCCCACCACTCACCTGCGCGATCCCGGCGAGCGGCTGTCGATCCCGGAAGCGCTGGAAAGCGGGACGCTGTCCCTGTTCGCTTGAGGGCGGCGGTGCTGGCCGCGTAACCGCTTGCCTGTTAGCCTGGCCGGCATGGAAGCACGCCTTTTTCAGCTCGCCTCGTTCACCAGCCAGCGCTTTGCGGGCAATCCGGCTGCCGTGATGCTGTTCGACAGCGATCCTTCCACGGAACTCTGTCAGGCACTCGCGGCCGAGAATAATCTGGCCGAGACGGCCTTTCTCGTGCCGCAGGGCGAGGACTATCGCATCCGCTGGTTTACCCCTGCGGTAGAGGTGCCGCTGTGCGGCCATGCCACGCTTGCCAGTGCCGCGGTGGTGCTGGAACGGATCGAACCGGCGCGGGAGCAGGTGGTGTTCCACTCGGCCAGCGGCCCGCTTACCGTAGGCCGCTCCGACATCGGCTATGTCATGGACTTTCCGGTGCGCCGCTGCGTGCCGGCCGAGACGCCGACGGGGCTCGCTGACGCCATCGGCGCCGTGCCCGAGGAGGTCGTGTGGGACGGCTTCAACTTTCTCGCCCGCCTTGGCTCCGCCGAGGCGGTCCGCCGGCTCGCTCCGGACCTTGCCGCGATCGCGCGGCTGCCCGCCGCCGGCCTGATCGTCACGGCGGCAGGCGAGGGCGACCATGACTGCGTCAGCCGCTATTTCGCGCCGGCCAAGGGCATTCCCGAAGACCCGGTGACCGGCGGCGCGCATTGCGCACTGGCACCCTTTTGGGCCGAGCGGCTGGGCAAGACCGAGTTGCATGCCTGTCAGGCCTCCCCGCGTGGCGGCGAGATGTGGTGCCGCCTGCGCGGCGACCGCGTCGATCTGGAGGGCGCCTGCCTCTTCTATCTCGAGGGCGTGGCGCGGTGGTGACGGTCCATTCCGGCTCCTGCCACTGCGGCGGCGTGCGCTTCACCATCGCCCATGAACCCAAGGAAGTGACGACCTGCGACTGCTCGCTCTGCGTCAAGCGCAACGCGGTGATGGTGAAGGTGCCGGAAGCGGCGCTGCGGATCGAGGCAGGCGAGGAACTGCTCGCCACCTATCAATGGAACACGATGCGCGCGAAGCATCATTTCTGCCGCCGCTGCGGCATCTATGTGTTCCACCGCAAGCGCGTCCAGCCGGACCATTACGGCATCAACCTTTTCTGCCTGGACGGCTTCGACGCTTCGGCGTTGCCGGTACGGGCGACCGAGGGCGTGGGCATGGCCCTGGTGGGGGAATCGCCCCGTGCCGAATGGCCGGGCCCGCGCGTGTCTGGGCGTTCGGCATAGGGCGCGCGCAAGCCCGGGACTGCCGCCCGCAATGGCCTGTGATGTCGCGAGGCTCTACTAGGAGGAAGGATGACGATCGCCCCCCTGCTCGTTGGATGCGTCGCCCTGATTGCCACGGGGCGCAGCGTGATCCTTGGAGCCGCATCGGCGGACGGCGACGGCATCACCCGTGCGAGCGAACCGATCTTCTTCTGGGCGTGCGTTGTCGGCGGCGCCGTCGCAGCAGTTTCGCTCTTTTACCTTGCGGCGCGGTGGTGGGGCAGTTGCCGCCCAAGAGCCGCCGTAACAAGTCGGACTATGCTCCCGGTTCAACCGGCTCGCCAACGTTCGCAGCTGCATAAATCAGACACCCGGCGAGGAACCAAGGTGCACCATAGAACATGGCGAAAAGGGCGAAGGCATCCCAGTCATCAAACATCCAGAGCGGACGCAGAAAGAACTGGGTGGTGATAGGGAAGATAAGCAATATAGGTGTCATCACAAGCATGACGGCGAGATTGATCATCCACTTGTTTTGCGGCCGATCGCGGGAAGCATCCCAAAAAAGAGGCCGCAGGAAGCTTTTGCGTGACATGCTTTCATAATACACTGATCGCCGAAGCAATCAACGGTAGCTTCCCACCAATTTCCGCAATGGCGGCTCCGGCCCAGTTGCAGACATTCGCCCACCGCGTTATGCCAAAAAACGAGGTGCTGGAATGACGAAATGGTGGCGGCTGTATATTGTCATGGTCACTGCAGTGGCTGCAGTGCTCTTAATCTTTGTACCTTTCGGATTTGGAGCGTACCCCGGCCAGTTCTTCGCTGATGCCGGTCTCGGTCCTGTACCAATATGGCTGATTTGCGATGCTGTTGCTGCGCTCGTTGTGGTGGCGGGGCTCGGCTCACTTCGAAGGGCAGGGTAGATGACAGCTGCCGCGGCTTGAGTGGTTTCGCTGCGGCTGCCGAGTCATCCATCGGCCAAGCCCAGATAACGGGAACGCGCTTTCCCGAAACCTGCCTGTCTATTTCCCACCAACGTCGGACATTGGCGACAACCACTGTCCGCCGCATCGAGAGCAGCCGTCGCCTTGCGAGCGAAGCAATGTTCCTTATATGTTCCGTATTCCATCGCCGTCTGGCGGCCGCTCTTTGATCTCGTTCGAAACCATCGTCGCGCGCGCGACGCGACGGGCGAGCTAGCCTTTGCCTGCGCCGTCGATGCGACGTGCGCGCCGCAGTGTCCGTGCCTAAACTTCCTAAACTTCGCACGCCCTCGACGGCCCGTCGCGCGACCGCTCGAAACGCGCGAACGCCTAAACTTCCTAAACTTCGGGCGTCGGCCCGCGCCTACAGTGCCAGCGTCAGGAAGCGGCTGTGCGGATCCTCGCGATAGTCGCCGAAGGGCGGGCAGGGGAGGAATCCGTAGCGGGTGTAGAGCCGGATCGCCGGCTCGAAGGCCGGCGCGGTGCCGGTCTCCAGGCTCAGCCGCGCCAGTCCGCGCGCCCGGGCGACGGACAGGATATGCGCCAGCATAGCCGCGCCGACGCCCCGGCCGAGGTGCGCCGGGGCCGTCCGCATCGACTTCACCTCGCCATGCGTCGCGTCGAGCAGCTTCAGCGCGCCCATGCCGATCGCGTCCTCGCCCTCCCAGGCGCTCCAGAAGGTGACGTCCGCCGTCTGAAGGCCGGATAGGTCGAGGAAATGGCAGCTCTCCGCCGGTGAGTTGGCGAGCATGCCCGAGGCGTGCAGGCGCAGGAGGTCCTGCACCCGCACATCGTCCAGCCCGCCTTCCCGGATCGCGATCACAGCGTGTCGATCATCCCTGCCAGCGTTTCCAGGCAGGCATGGGCGAGCAGCTTGCTGCGGATCGGCGACCAGCCGAACTCGGGGTCGGCATTGGCGTCATGGTCCTTGAACGGCATTTCCAGCGTCATCGACACTGCGCCGAACCGCTCGGCGAGCTGGTTGGTCGACATCGACAGGTTGGCCTTGCCCGGGGGCGCCTTGTCATAGCCGAGCTCGGTCTGGAAATCGGGCGTGTGCGCAGCCAGCCGGCGGCCGAATTCATAGAATTTCTCGCCCAGGGCGTCGGTCCAGCTGGGAATGCCCTCGAAGCCAGCGAGGAAATTGGCCGGGATCGCCTCGTCGCCGTGCACGTCCATCGCGAAGTGCACGCCGGTCTCGTCCATCCGGTTGCGCACCGCCAGCACTTCCGGGCTGCGCTCCGGCGTCGGGGTGTGCCATTCGCGGTTGAGGTTCACCCCCGCCGCATTGGTGCGCAGATGGCCGCGGCGCGAGCCGTCCGGGTTCATGTTGGGCACGCAGTGGAAGGTCGCCTTGCTGCGGAGTGCCTGCGCCACCGCATTGTCCTCGTCGGTGAGGAATTCCAGCGCGCCTTCCATCCACCATTCGGCCATGCTCTCGCCCGGATGCTGGCGGGCATAGAGCCAGACCTGCTTGGGGCCTTCGCCCACGACCAAGCAGTCGATCGGCTGGCCGTCCAGCGTTTCGCCCAGCTGGCGGTGGGTCACGCCCTCGGCCAGCGCGATTCGGCTGACCAGGTCGTGGTGCCGCTCCATCGAATAGGGCGCGAAATAGGCGAACCAGGCGATGTCGGTCTGGAAATGGTGGGTGAAGCTGAGGATGCCGCCGGCATAGTCGGTGTCGGTCATCCGCCACGATTCGCGGTCCGCCGACCAGCGCGCCTTGTAGCCCGGCCAGCCGAACGGATAGGCCGAGCTCGCCGCATTGAGGATGCGGAAGGTCAGCGTCCGCCCCTTGGCGCCGGCGACGCGGAAGTGGAACCACTGGAAGAAGTCCGACTGGTGATCGAGGACGATCTCGCAGTCGACCCGGTCGCCCTCGATGGCGACCACGCGGATGTTGCCGCTGTCGAACGCGGCGCTGATCTGGATGCTCATTTTACCGTCGTAGTGATGCCGGACTCGCCGGGGAAGTCCTTGAACAGCGCAGCGGCGAGGCGCTGGGCGGTGGCGGCGGGCTGATTGTCCTTGATGCCGACGCCCGTCGTCTCGGCGCGGCCTTCCCAGATCACGTTCTCGCCGGCGCGGCGGCGGAGCTGGACCCAGAGCTGCGAGACGAGGATTTCCTGCTGCTTGCGCTTGCCGATGCCGAAGGAAATGCCGCCGCCCAGGCCGACGCCGCCGCCGCGGCTGCCGCCGAAGCTGCTGCCGCCGAGACCCACCGATACGGGCGGGCGATCCTGGATCACGCCGCGCGAGGCACGGGTGAACGACACCGAGGCGATATAGCCGGCCGGGCGCTCGCTGGTGGCGGGGACATAGCCGAGCTTGTTCAGCTCCGCCTGCACCGCATCGGCATAGGCGCGGAACTCGGGCGTCACGTCCATCGCGCCGGTCATCGGCACCACGCTGACGGTGGTGCGCTCGAGCGGCTGGCCGAGATGATAGCGGGTAACGTCGATCGGCGTGTGGACGCCGGTGGTGGTGCAGCCGGCCGCCAGCGCGGGCAGGGTGGCAAGCAGGGCAAGACGCAGATACGGATTCACGAACACGCACTCCTGTTTCGTGGGCGTACCCGGTCTACGCTGCCGAACGGCTGCCGGTCGAGCGGATTTGGCGGTCGCGCCCGGGGATGGAACGTTCGGTGCCGCGGATCGGGCGCATCGGTACGGCCGGCCTTGACTTCCTGGCGCCGCGCTTATAGGCGAGCCCCTCTTTCCGGCATTCCAGATAATTTGAGAAGCGAATCGGTCATGAAGATCGTGAATTCATTGAAGTCGCTCAAGGGGCGGCACCGCGACAACCGCGTGATCCGCCGCCGTGGCCGGATCTACGTGATCAACAAGACGCAGAAGCGTTTCAAGGCACGCCAGGGCTGATCGCCCACGTGGGAACCGCGCCGCACGCCGTCATCTTCGACGTCGGCAACGTTCTTTTCCCTTGGGAACCGCGACTCGTATACGAGCGCCTGTTCGACAGCGAGCAGGCGCTCGATGCGTTTCTGTCGCAGGTCGCGACCAAGGAATGGCACTTCCAGCATGACGCTGGCCGCCCCTTCGCCGAGACCTCGGCGGAGCTGAGCGCGCTGTATCCGGAGCATGCCGACAAGATCGCGCTCTGGGGACCGCGATTCGCCGAGCAGCTGGGGCCGGCCTTCCCGGACATGGTCACGCTGATCGAGGAGCTCGATTCGGCGGGCGTGCCGCTGTACGCGATCACCAACTTCTCGGGCGAGTTCTGGCGCGACTGGATGCCGCAGGTCGAATGGCTGTTCGGCCGTTTCCAGGGCATCGTCGTTTCGGGCGACGAGAAGCTGACCAAGCCCGATCCCGCCATCTACACGCTCGCTCTGGAGCGATTCGGACTGCAGGGGCCGGATGCGGTGTTCGTCGACGATCTGCCGGCGAATGTCGAAACGGCGCGGGCGCAGGGCATCCACGGCGTCGTGTTCACCGGCGCGGCGGCGTTCCGCGCCGAGCTGGTGCGGCTGGGCGTGCTCGGCGGCTGAGCGCCGGCGCCGAACCTTTCCTACGATAGCGATCGGACCGGCGCTGCCGCGTCAGCGTCCCGCCCAGGCCAGGCCGTCGGGCGCCGGGCCGGTGGCGATGGTGGCGCTTGCTTCCCAGCGATCGAGGTCGAGCACCGTCACTGTATCGTTCCTGCCGCAGGAGACATAGGCAGTGCGGCCGTCCGGACGGATGAGGATTTCCTGGGGCAGCGTGCCCACGGCAATCGTGCGGACGACCTTGCCCTGCACCAGGTCGATCACCGCGACCTGATCCGCCAAGGGTAGCGCGACGAGCAGATGCCGCCCGTCCCGCATCGCGGCGGCACCATAGCCCATGCCGGGCAGGGTGATCCAATGGTCGACCAGATGCTTGCGGGCATCGATCACGGCGAGCCGGTTCTGCTGCGTGTCCGCGGTGAACAGCCAGCGGTCATCCGTCGAGACGGCGATTCGCTGCACGCCGCCTGCGACGGGGATAACCGCCAGCGTCTTGCGCCGCTTCAGGTCGAGCACCGACACCGAGCCGGGCGCGACATTGGCGGTGTAGCCGAAGCGCCCGTCGTGCGAGAGCGCCAGCATGTGCGATTGCTCGGCGCCGGTGGGGATGGTGCCGAGGATGCGGCGCCGGGCCGGATCGATCACCGTCACGGCGTTCTTCCGCTCGGTGGTGACGTAGAGTAGCCCCGATACCGGATCGACGACCGGCAGGTGTGGCCGCACGCCGCTGCCGAAATCGAGGGTCCAGGCGATCAGCCTGCTGGGAAGATCGACCGCCAGCATCTGGTGGCCGTCGATCCCCGGCTTGCCGAGCGCGACATCGCTGTAGATCGGCAGGAAGGCAGAGCGGCCATCGCGGGACACCGCGACTTCATGGGCATGGACCCGGTTGCTGGTGCCCTGGTCGATCTTCGCGACGACCTGCTTGGTCTCGGGATCGACAATGCTGAGGGTCGCGTCCTTCTGGTTGACGACCAGAAGCGTGGCGCGCGGCGCGGGCGCCGCCTGCCGCTGCGGTACCGCGCCCGTGCCGGATGCCGCGAGAATTGCCGTCATCAGAAAGGTGCGCAACCCGAAATCCCCCGATGTGATGTGGGGCCCCATAAATCTCGGGGGCGCTCGCGGCGCAAGGGATCAAATCTGACCCGCTCGGGACGGGCCGTGGCCTAGCGCTGCTCGTCCTGGCAGCGCTCGGGATGCTTGCGGCATTCCTTTTCGTGCTTGCGCATCTTGCGGCCGCGGTTGCGGTCGGCCTCGTCCTGGCTGGTGGTGGTCCAGTCGACTGCCTTGGCGCCCGCCTTCACCGGCAGCGTGGCGACGTTCACCGCGGTCTTCACCACGCATCCCCCCGCCAGCAGCGGCAGCACGAGCAGAACGGGGAGGATGCGCATCGGGGAACCCTTACTTGTCGTTGGCCTTCAGGTAGCTATCCCGAGCCGGCACGCCGATGGAAGGGAAATCGGTGAAGAAGCCGTCGATCCCCGCCTTCAGGAACGCGGCGATCTCGTCCGCCAGCCGGCCATGCGCCGCCGGATCGGTGCCGGTGCGGTAGGCGGGCATCAGGAAGAAATTCTCGGCGCGGAAGGTCCAGGGGTGGAGCTTCAGCCCCGCCGCATGGGCATCGGCGACCAGGGTGGAGGGCGTGCCGTCGGTGGCGATGATCTGCGTCAGCTCCGGGCCGATGCCGTACGCATATGTCGCCACTGCCTTCAGCCCTTCCGGCGTCGCCATGTCCTTGTAGCTGGCAACCGCATGATCGGCCGGGCCTTCGCTGCCGGCCATCAGCTGGATCAGCGGCACCTTGGTCATGGTGTGGAGCTGCTTGAGGTTGTTGACCTCGAACGACTGGATGAACACCGGCGCATCGGCGCGGTCCCAGCCGGCGGCCTTGAGCTTGGCGACCAGCCGCGCCTCGAGCGGCAAGCCGATCGCGGCGAAATAGCTCGGGTGCTTGGTCTCGGGATAGATGCCGATCGTGCGGTGGAGCCGCGCCGATTCCGTCTTCGCCAGCGCGATGATCTCGTCGAGCGTCGGGATCGTCGCCTGGCCGTCAAAGGCGGTGTTGCCGGCACGGATCTTGGGCAGCCGCTCCTTGGCGCGCAGCGTCTTCAGCTCGGCAAGCGTGAAATCCTCGGTGAACCAGCCGGTGAGCGTCTGGCTGTCGATCGTCTTGGTGGTCTTGCGCGCGGCGAATTCGGGATGCGCCGCCACGTCGGTGGTGTCGGTGATGTTGTTCTCGTGCCGGGCGACCAGCTCGCCATCCTTGGTCGGGACCAGATCGGGCTCGATGAAATCGGCGCCGGTGTCGATCGCCCGCTGATAGGAAAGCAGCGTGTGCTCGGGGCGTTCGCCGCTGGCGCCGCGGTGGCCGATGACGACGATGCGGGGCATGGGCTTCTGCATCGCACGATCCTGTCCGAAAGCGGCGGCGGGCGCCAGCAGGGCCATCGCCAAAAGCATCGATCTCGTCACGAAACTCTCCTTCGGCTAGGCGGTTAGGCAGCGGATGTGACGGGAGCGAGACAAGTGGCCGACAACGATAGCGTGCTGGCAGCGGCCGAAGCCTGGCGCGGCGCGAGGATGGCGCTGGCGACGGTGGTGACGACCTGGGGTTCCGCGCCGCGCCCGCGCGGCAGCCATTTGCTGGTGCACGAGGACGGCCGGTTCGAGGGTTCGGTCTCGGGCGGCTGTGTCGAGACCGACATCCTGCAGACCGCCGCCGAGGTGATCGCCGGCGCGCCTGCGGTGGTGAAGGACTATGGCGTCGCCGACGCCGCCGCCTGGGAAGTGGGCTTGCCGTGCGGCGGGCAGATCGCGGTGCTGGTGCAGCCGGTATCGGCGACGGGCTTCCCGCCCGAGCTGTTCGACGCGATCCGAGCCGCGCGCGCCGAGGGGCGGCCGCTGGAGGTCGGGACGGACCTCGCCACCGGACAAAGCGCGATCGGGGCCGGTGGCTTCGTCAACCGCTACGATCCGCCGCGGCGGCTGCTGATCGTCGGCGCGGTGCAGATCGCCCAGGCGCTGGCCGGGCTTGCCCGCGAACTCGGCATCGCGACGACGGTAATCGATCCGCGCGGGCGCTTCCTCACCGCAGAACGCTTCCCCGGCGTGGTGCTCGACGATCGCTGGCCGGACGAGGCGGTGACCGCGCGCAGGCCCGATCCCGTCACGGCGGTGGTGACGCTCAGCCACGACCCCAAGATCGACGATGCCGCGCTGATTGCGGCGCTCGCCCATCCCACCGGCTATGTCGCGGCGCTGGGCTCGCGGCGCAGCCATGCGGCGCGGTTGGAACGTCTGGCCGCGGCAGGCGTCTCGCCTCAGGATCTCGCGCGGATCGAGGGGCCGGCGGGGCTTTCGATCGGCGCGATCGGTCCGTCCGAGATCGCCCTGTCCATCGCTGCCGCCATGGTGAAGACCTTCCATGCTGACGCCTGAAAAGACCGCCCTCGTCCTGCTTGCCGCGGGTCGTTCCGACCGCTTCGCCGATGGCGACAAGCTGACCGAGGATTATCTGGGCCAGCCGCTGGCCTTGCATGTCGTGACCGCACTGGAGCGGATCCCGTTCCTCGCCCGGATCGCCGTGGTGTGGGACACGACGCTCGACTTCGTGTCGCGCGGCTTTCAGGTGATCCAGAACCCCGATTCGTCGCAGGGCCAGGCACGCTCGGTGCGCTATGGTCTGGAGGCGGCGGAGAAGGCTGGCGCGGAGGCAGTGCTGATCGCGCTGGCCGACATGCCGCGCGTCACCGTCGCGCATTGCTACCGGCTGTTCGATGCCTCGGACAATGGCGCGACGCTGGTCGCCTCCAGCGACGGGGTGCGGCCGATGCCGCCGGCGCTGATCGGACGCGACCATTTCGCCGAGCTGCGGGCGCTGGAGGGCGATGCCGGCGCGCGCTCGCTGATCCTGCGCGGCCACCATGTCATCACCCGGCCCGAGGAACTGGTCGACATCGATACCCGGCAGGACCTGGAAGACCTGCGCAATCTCGAGGCTGCCGCGGCTATTCGTGCCGCAAGGCGTCGATCGGATTGAGCGCGGCGGCGCGCCGGGCAGGGAAGAAGCCGAACACGATCCCGATCAGCGCCGAGATGCCGAAGCTGATCAGGTTGATCGACAGGTCGAACTGGAAGGGCAGGGTCGCCAGCGTTGCCAGCCCCCAGGAGGCGAAGAAGGCGAGCACCATCCCGATCATGCCGCCCAGGCAGGAGAGGGCGACGGCCTCGACGAGGAACTGCAGCAGCACCTCCTTGCCCAGCGCGCCGATGGCGAGGCGGATGCCGATCTCGCGGGTGCGTTCGGTCACCGACACCAGCATGATGTTCATGATGCCGATGCCGCCCACCAGCAGGCTCACCGCGGCGATGGCGGCGACGAACAGGGTGAGCTGCTGCGTCTGGTTCTGGATGGTCGAGGCGAATTCGGCGCTGTCGAAGATGTCGAAATTGTCGGGCTGGCCCGGCGCGATGTGGCGGCGCTCGCGCAGCAGGCCAGTCAGCGACTGCTTGACCGTCGCGGTGTCATAGCCCTTCGCTACCGCCACCTGGATCGCCAGCACGTTCTGGTTGCCGACAAAGCGGCGCTGCACGGTCTTGAGCGGCAGCACCACGGTGGAGTTGGGATCGCTGAACCCGGCATTGTCGCGCTTCTTCAGCACGCCGATCACTTCGCAGCTGACCGTGCCGAGGCGGAAGCGCTCGCCCACCGGATCCTCGTTGGCGAACAGGTTGGTGCGGATCGTGTCGCCGATCACGCAGACCGATTTGCCGGCGGTCAGCTCGGCATCGGTGAAGCGGCGGCCGCCGGCGAATTCGAGGTTCTGCGCGTCGAAATAGTCGTTGCTGGTGCCGGTGACCGAGGCGGTCCAGTTCTGCGCGTTGCGCACCGCCAGCGCCGAGGACGAGGCCTGGGGTGCCACCGCGCTGACGCCGCTCACCTGCTGGCGGATGGCCAGCACATCGGCATTCTCGAAGCTGGGCGGCGCATTGCCGCCGCCGCGCCGGCCGCCGCTGGGGAAGACGGTGAGCGTGTTGTTGCCGAGCGAGCTGATCGAGGCCTGGACCGACGCCGAGACGCCGTTGCCCAGCGTCACCATGGTGATCACCGCCGCGACGCCGATGATGATGCCGAGCGTCGTCAGGAACGAGCGCAGCAGGTGGCGGCGGATTTCGCGGAGCGACAGGAGGAGGGTGGTGAACAGCATCGCCTCAGGCCCCCATGCCGGCACAGGGCAATCGCATTTGGCCCAAATAGGTGGTCATCCCCGCGAAGGCGGGGATCCATTGGCGCTGATGCTGAGGTTCTTTCCCCCGGCGCTCAGGGCAATGGATTCCCGCCTTCGCGGGAATGACGATCGCTTTTCGAAATCCGCCGGCCCCTGGCTTCATATGCGATCCCCCTGCATGCCGGCGGGGACTTCGGTGCGCTCCACCAGCCCGTCCTTGAAATGCACGATCGTCTTGGCGAACGCCGCCATGTCGGGCTCGTGGGTGACCATCAGCACGGTGATGCCGAGATCGGCGTTCAGGCGCTGGAGCAGCTTCATGATTTCCACCGAGCGTTCGCTGTCGAGATTGCCGGTCGGTTCGTCCGCCAGCAGCACGTCGGGCTGGGTCACGATCGCGCGCGCGATCGCGACGCGCTGCTGCTGGCCGCCGGATAGCTCCGAGGGCGTATGATCCGCCCAACGATCGAGCCCCACCTGCTCCAGCGCGGCCATTGCCGCCTCGCGCCGTGCCTTGCGATGCTCGCCGCGATAGAGCAGCGGCAGCTCGACGTTTTCCAGCGCGGTCGTGCGGGCGAGCAGGTTGAAGCCCTGGAACACGAAGCCGAGATAGCGGCGGCGCAGAAAGGCGCGCTGGTCGCGGTCCAGCTGCTCGACATGTACGCCGCGGAACAGATAGCTGCCCCCGGTCGGCACATCGAGGCAGCCCAGGATGTTCATCGTCGTCGACTTGCCCGAGCCCGATGCCCCCATCACCGCCAGGAACGCGCCGGGTTCGATCACGAGATCGACGCCCTTCAGCGCCTGGAATGCGGTCGGCCCTTCGCCGAACGTCTTGGTGATGCCTTGGAGCTGGATCAGCGGCTCGGTCATCAGTCCTGGTCGTCCTTGGCGGGCTTGGCCGGGCCGTTGGCCTTGACGCCGACGATCACCTTCATGCCGGGGGTCAGCTTGGTGCTGGTCACCGCAGTGCGGCTGCCGTCGCTGGGACCGGTGATGACCTCCACCTTCTCCGGCTTGCCGTCCTTGCCGACGACATAGACCGTCTGCTTGCTGCCGCGGCCGATCGCCTTTTGCTGATCGTGCGACGGCGGACCGAAACGGATGCCGCCGCCGGACTTGGCGCCCGCATCGTCCGGCGTAAAGCGGAGCGCGCCGTTGGGGATCAGCAGCGTGTTCTCGAGCTTCTCGACGCCGATCGTGGCGGTTGCGGTCATGCCCGGACGCAGGGTGAGATCCGGATTGGCGACCGAAAGCACCGCGGCATAGGAGACGACCTGGTTCGCCGTGGTGGTGCTGCTCGTCGTGCTGCTGCTCGTAGCGGTCGAAGCGGTCAGGTTAGAACCCAGGTCGACCCGGGTGATCTGCGCCGGGAAGGTGCGGCCCGGGAAGGCATCCACCGTGAAGCTTGCCGGCTGGCCCACCTTCACCGAGCCGACATCGGCCTCGTCGATCGCCACTTCCAGCTTCATGTGGGTCAGGTCCTGCGCGATCACGAACATGTTCGGCGTGCTGAACTGTGCGGCGACGGTCTGGCCGGCATCGACCTGGCGGGCGAGCACCACGCCGTTCACCGGCGAGCGGATGATCGACTTGAAGCGCTGGGTCTGGTTCGACGACAGCGACGCCTGGGCGGAGACGACGTTCGCCTCGGCCGAGCGGAGATTGGCGACGGCGCGGGCGACTGCCGCACGGGCGGTATCGAGTTCGGTCTTGGCGGGAACCTTGCCGCCCGACAGGCGGCTCACCTCTTCCATGCGGCGCAGCTGCGCGGTCGATTCGTCCACCGTCGCCCTGGCCTGCGCGACCGCCGCCTGGTTGGCCGACAGCGTCGCGCGGCTCTGGGTGATCGTGTCGTCGAGCCGCGACGGATCGATGATCGCGATCTCCTGGCCTTCGGTGACATGGTCGTTGACGTCGACCAGCACCTTGAGGACGAGGCCCGAGATTTCGGAGCCGACCGTCACCTGCCGGATCGGCGCCAGGCGACCGGTGGCGGAGACGGTCACCGCCAGCGCGCCCTTTTCGGCCGGCACGGTGATGTAGCTGGGCGGCGGCTTGGGCGCGAAGCAGCGCGAGACGAGCAGGCCCAGCACCACCACGACCAGCGCGATCCCGATCCAGCGCAGGTTCCGCCGCCACCAGGGGCGACGCTTCGTGCCCAGAAAGGCGTTGAGGTCCTGAGGTTCACTGGCCATCGGTGGCGCTGCCTGTCTTTGGAGGGAGGGACGGGATCGGCGCGGCTTCGTCCCAGCCGCCGCCGAGCGCGGCGTAGAGCTGGATCAGCGCGGTCGCCTGTTCGGACTCGGCCTGGGACAGGCCGTTCTTGGCCGAAAGCAGCGTGCTTTCGGACTGGTTGAGCGTGGTGAAATCGGTAAGGCCCGAGCGATAGCGGAAGCGTGCCAGCAGCGCCTGGTTGTTGGCGGCCTCCAGCGCGGTGCGGAACTCCGCCTCGCGCAGCTGGGCGGAACGGAGCGCGACGATCGCGTTCTCGATCTCCTCCAGCGCCTTCAGCACGCTTGATTTGTACGCATAGAAGGCGGTGTCGGCGCCGGCGCGGGCCGAGCGCACCTGGCTGCGCAACCGGCCGCCGTCGAAGATCGTCTGCGCGACATTGGCGAAGGCGCGGCCGCTGATCACGTCGAGCAGCGAGGTGAGCGAGGCGCTGCCGCTGCTGATGCTGCCACCCAGGCTGAGGCTGGGATAGAGCTGGGCCTCGGACACGCCGATCTGCGCTGAGGCCGAAGCGAGGCTGCGCTCCGCCGCGCGCACGTCCGGCCGCTGACGAAGCGCGTCGGCGGGGATGCCCGCGGCGACGCTGGCGGGGCCGCGCGGGATCGGCTTGGGCGCCTCCAGCGCGCTGCGCAGCGCGCCCGGCGCCTGGCCGGTCAGTACGCCGAGCCGGGCGACATAGCCGGCATAGCTGGTCTCCAGCTGCGGGATCGTCGCCGCAGTCTGCGCACGCTGCGATCGCGCCTGTTCGGCATCGAGCGAGGAGACGAGCCCCGCTTGCACGCGCCACTGGGCGATGCTGAGATTCTCGTCCTGGATCGCCAGGCTCTCGCGTGCATTGGCGAGTTGCGCCTGGGCGAGCCGGGCGAGCACATAGTTGCGCGCCGTCTCCGATTCGACCGAGAGCAGCACCGCGGCGCGGTTGAACGCGACGGATTCGTAATTGGCCCGCGCGCTGCGGATGCCGCTGCGCACGCCGCCGAACAGGTCCACCTGATAGCTGGCATCCAGCCCCAGCGAGAAGTTGCTGGTGCCGCCTTGCGAGAAGGACACGATCGTCCCGTCGGGCAGCTGGGTGGTGGTGCTGCCGCCGCGCAGCGGCTCGTTGCGCGAATAGCCGCCCGATCCGCTCAGCGACGGCAGCAGCGCCGCGCGCGACTGGATCAGCGACTCGCGCGCCTGGCGCAGCCGGGTGACCGCCTGGGCGAGGTCGAGATTTGCTGCCTGTGCCTGGCCGATCAGCTGGCCGAGCATCGGATCGTCGAACCTGTCCCACCAGCGAGACAGATCCTCGCGCGCCTTTTGCTCGCCATCGACCGAGAAGCGATCGGGCACCGCCACGTTCGCGGCGGTCTGTTGCGGGTGGGCGGAACCGGTGGAACAGGCTGCCAGCGGCAGTGCCGCACAGAGCAACAGAGCAATCGCAGGTCGTGCCATAGCGTTATATATTGCTGATACGCTGCCCCTGATCCACTAAAAAATCTTCTCATTCCGTAACGATGTTGCGCCTGCGGATGCCTTGCCTAGCCGCCCCTTGCGCCTCTAGATGCCCGCCGACCAGGAGGGGTCTTGATGAGCGAGAATCTGTATCCGGTGCCGGAAGCCTGGGCGCGCCATGCCCGCGTCGACGCCGCAGCGTATGAACGTCTCCACGCCCAGTCGCTGTCCGATCCGGACGGCTTCTGGCTCGAACAGGCCAAGCGGCTCGACTGGATCGTGCCGCCGGCCACGGCCGGGGACTGGTCGTTCGACGAGGCCGATTTCCGCATCCGCTGGTTCGCCGACGGCAAGCTCAACGTCGCCGCCAACTGCCTCGACCGCCATCTGGCGAGCCGCGGCGGCGAGACCGCGATCCTGTGGGAGCCGGACGACCCCAGCGAGGACGCGCGCCGGATCACCTATCTGGAGCTCTACGAAGAGGTCTGCCGCTTCGCCAATGTGCTGAAGGCGCAAGGCGTGCAGAAGGGCGACCGCGTCACCGTCTACATGCCGATGATCCCCGAGGCAGCCGTGGCGCTGCTCGCCTGCGCGCGGATCGGCGCGGTGCATTCGGTGGTGTTCGGCGGCTTCTCGCCCGAGGCACTGGCCGGCCGCATCGTCGATTGCGACAGCCGCATCGTCATCACCGCCGACGAGGGTCGGCGCGGCGGCAAGCGCGTGCCCTTGAAGGCCAATGTCGACGCCGCGCAACGCCACGCGCCGGTGCTCGAGAAGGTCATCGTCGTGAAGGCGACCGGCGGCGCTGTGCCGATGCAGCCCGGCCGCGACCTCTGGTATCACGAGGCCGCCGCCAAGGTCTCTGCCGACTGCCCGGCCGAGCCGATGGATGCCGAGGATCCGCTGTTCATCCTCTACACCTCGGGATCGACCGGCAAGCCCAAGGGCGTGCTCCATTCGAGCGGCGGCTATCTGCTCTGGGCGGCCTATACCCACGAGACCGTATTCGACTACCGGCCGGGGCAGGTCTATTGGTGCGCGGCCGACATCGGCTGGGTCACCGGGCACAGCTATATCGTCTATGGCCCGTTGGCGAACGGCGGTACCACACTGATGTTCGAAGGCGTGCCGACCTGGCCCGATGCCGGCCGCATGTGGCAGATCGTTGACCGGCACCAGGTCGAGATCCTCTACACCGCCCCCACGGCGCTCCGCGCGCTGATGAAGGAGGGCGATTCCTACGTCACCGCGACCAGCCGCACGTCACTCAAGCTGCTCGGCTCGGTCGGCGAGCCGATCAATCCGGAGGCCTGGCGCTGGTACCATGACGTGGTGGGCGAGGGGCGCTGCCCGATCGTCGACACCTGGTGGCAGACCGAGACCGGCGGCCACATGATCACGCCCTTGCCCGGCGCTACCGCGCTGAAACCGGGTTCGGCCTCGATGCCGTTCTTCGGGATCGAGCCGCAGCTGGTCGACGGCGACGGTGTGCTGCTCGAGGGCGCGACCGAGGGCAATCTCGTCATTGCGCGCAGCTGGCCGGGGCAGATGCGCACCGTCTGGGGGGATCACGAGCGCTTCTTCCAGACCTATTTCACCACCTATCGCGGGAAGTATTTCACCGGCGACGGCTGCCGCCGCGACGCTGACGGCTATTACTGGATCACCGGCCGGGTGGACGACGTGATCAACGTCTCGGGCCACCGCATGGGCACCGCCGAGGTGGAGAGCGCGCTGGTGCTGCACGACAAGGTGGCCGAGGCCGCCGTGGTCGGCATGCCGCACGACATCAAGGGGCAGGGCATCTATGCCTATGTGACGCTCAACGCCGGCGAGGAATCGAGCGAAGGCCTGCGCAAGGAACTGCGCGACTGGGTGCGTACCGAGATCGGCCCGATCGCGACGCCCGATGCGATCCAGTTCGCGCCGGGCCTGCCCAAGACCCGCTCGGGCAAGATCATGCGCCGCATCCTGCGCAAGATCGCCGAGGGCGACGTCAGCAGCCTGGGCGATACCTCGACGCTCGCCGACCCCTCGGTGGTCGACGATCTGGTTGCAAACCGGGTCGGATGAGTTCGGTCCCTCCTCCCGCTCTGGCGGGGGGAGGGATGCCCATAGGGGCAGTATCGCTTGTAACAAAATTCCATTGCAGGCCCGGAAACACGGCGTTACACATTGCTAATACACACCGTGGTGGGGAAGCCTAAGATCATGAAATTGCATCGTTCCTTGTTGCTGGCGGGCGCTGCTGCGCTGCTCGCCTCCACGCCTGCGTTCGCCCAGACGGCCAAGCCCAAATATGGCAGCTTCGGCGTCGACCTGACTGCGCAGAAGGCCGGCGTGAAGCCCGGCGACGATTTCTGGACCTTCGCCAATGGCGGTTGGTCGGAGCGGACGCAGATCGCCGCCGACCGCACCTCGGCCGGTCCGTTCGTCGATCTGGCGCTGGCGGCGGAGACCAATGTCCGCACGCTGCTCGACGACATGGCGAAGAATCCCGCCGCCTATGGCGCGAGCGGCAAGCAGATCGGCGACTTTTATGCCAGCTGGATGGACGACGCCGGCATCGAGGCGCGCGGCACCGCGCCGCTCAAGCCCTATCTCGCCAAGATCGCGGGCGTGCAGGACAAGACGGCGTTGCAAGTGCTGTTCGCCAGCGTGGGCTATGCGAGCCCCGTCGAAATCGAGATCAGCCCGAGCCTCGCCGATCCGACCAAATACACCGCGGCGGTGGGCCAGGGCGGCCTGGGCATGCCGCGCGACTATTTCCTGAACCCGGGCGAGAAGTTCGACAATTTCCGCAAGGCCTATCGCGCCTATGTGCAGCAGATCCAGGAACTGGCGGGCATTCCCGACGCAGCCGCCAAGGCCGATGCGATCGTCGCACTGGAAACCGCGATGGCCAAGGTCCAGTGGTCGCCCGAGCAGAGCCGCGACATCGCCAAGCTCAACGATCCTCAGACGATTGCCGGCCTCAAGGCCAAGGCGCCCGAATTCGACTGGGCGCTGATGCTGAAGACCGCCGGCGTCGACAGCTCGCCGCAGATCCTGATGACCCAGAACACCGCGCTGATCGCGCTGGGCAAGATCTTCGCCGAGACGCCGCTCGCTACCTGGAAGGACTATCTCGCCTATCGCTTCGTCAGCGATCACGCGACCTTCCTGCCCAAGGCGTTCGACCAGGCCCGCTTCGACTTCTATTCGAAGACGCTCTCCGGCGTGCCGGTGCAGCGTGAGCGCTGGAAGCGCGGTGTGCAGCTGGTCAACGGTGCCCTCGGCGAGGCGGTCGGCAAGGCCTATGTCGCCAAATATTATCCGCCCGAGGCGGAGAAGCAGATGGCCGAGCTGATCGAGAATCTGCGCGATTCCTATCGCGAGCGGATCGAGGCTTCGACCTGGATGGATGACGCCACCCGCAAGGCGGCGCTTGCCAAGCTCGCCGCGTTCGAGCCGCGCATCGGCCACCCGGAGAAGTATATCGATTATGCCTCGCTGTCGGTGAATCGGGATGACCTGCTCGGCAACGTGATGCGCTCCGGCGAATTCCAGCACCAGCTGCAGCTCTCGCGCTTCCCCAAGCCGGTGGATCGCAGCCTGTGGGCGATGACCCCGCAGACGGTGAACGCCTATTACAACCCGTTGTCGAACCAGATCACCTTCCCGGCCGCGATCCTGCAGCCGCCCTTCTTCGATCCGAACGCCGATCCGGCGGTCAATTATGGCGCGATCGGCGCGGTGATCGGCCACGAAATGGGCCATGGCTTCGACGACCAGGGCAGCATGTTCGGCCCGACCGGCAAGTTCGAGAATTGGTGGACGCCCAAGGCCAAGGAAGACTTCGCCGCGCGCACCAAGGCGCTGGCCGGCCAGTATGACACCTACGAGCCGGTGCCGGGCACCAAGATCAACGGGCGGCTGACGCTCGGCGAGAATATCGGCGACCTCGGCGGCGTCGAGGCGGCGTACGGCGCCTATCAGAAGTACCAAGCCAAGCATGGCGCGGCGCGGCCGGTCAACGGGCTCACCGGCGACCAGCGCTTCTTCCTCGCTTATGCCCAGGCGTGGCGGGTGAAGGTGCGCGAGGATGCGCAGCGCCAGCAGCTGCTCACCGACCCGCACTCGCCGGCGACCGCGCGCGTCAACGGGATCGTCCGCAATGTCGATGCCTGGTACAAGGCGTTCAACATCCAGCCGGGCGACAAGCTCTATCTGCCGCCCGAGCAGCGCGTCCATATTTGGTAAGCGCCATCCGTAAGGATACGGAAACGGCCCGGTGGCAACACCGGGCCGTTTTGCATTCTGGGAGGGGAAATCATGTCAGTTGCGTGACACGCAACCGCCGGGGACCGGCTTTGCAGTTGCGGAATCATCGACGCGAAACCAGATGCGCCGCGCACGCTGCATTGCAGCAATGATGATTTCCGAGGTTGCCCATGTTTTCGCTGATCGCGCTCTATTTCGCCCATCGTCGCCTGGCTGCCGAAGCGGCCCAGCCGGCCGTGGCCGGTGCGCCGGCGCTGGCCGCAGCCAATGAGCAGGACGGGATCGCGGTACTGCCGCTCGCCGCCTGACGTCGAGACTCGTTCGCCCACTCCCCCCTCGGGCGAACGACAGGGGCGCCGCAGTTCCCCCAATGTACGCGGCGCCCCGTCCCTATACTGCCGGCGCTTACTTGACGCCGTGCATCCAGCGCTTGAGCGGCCAGCTGAGCAACAGCAACAGAAGCCCAAGCCCGATCGCCCATTCCGAGATCAGCGTGAACACGCCGAGATAGGTCTCCAGGCTGACCTTGAGGTTGGTCACCTGGCCGCCGACGGTTTCGACGCTGGCGAACTGGGCGATCACGCCCGCGACATACTGCGCCACCGAGATCGACAGGAACCACACGCCCATCATCATGCCGACGATCCGTGCGATCGACAGCTTGGTGATCATGCTGAGGCCGACCGGCGAGATGCACAGCTCGGCGAAGCTGTGGATGAAGTAGAGGCCGGCCAGCCACCACACCGATACCTTGAAGCTGGTATCGGCCCAATGGGCACCCCACACCAGGAACAGGAAGCCGCCACCGACGGCGACCAGCGCGATGCCGAACTTGACCGGGATGCTCGGCTCGAGCCCGCGCTTGGCGAGGCCACCCCACAGCATCGACATCAGCGGCGCGAGCAGCACGATGAACAGCGCGTTGAAGCTCTGCGTCTGCCCGGCGGTCATGGTGAACCAGCCGAAGATCGAGAGGTTGGTATTGCGATCGGCGAACAGGGTGAGCGAGGAGCCCGCCTGCTCGAACAGCGTCCAGAACACGACGTTGAACACGATCAGCACCATCGCGGCGAGCATCATCTGGAACTCGCGGCGATCGCCGGCGAAGAACGACCAGACGAGGATCGCCGGCACGCCGATCAGGAAGGTGCCGAACAGCAGCTTGCCCATCAGCGATAGCGAAGCGACGTAGCCAAGCAGGCCCGAGCCGGCGGGCGCGGGCTCGGCCGCCATCAGGTTGATGTAGAGCAGGTAGAAAAGCGGGATCACGCAGAGCGCGCCGATATAGATCAGGATCTGCTGGCGGCCGGTCGCCGCCTTGGCCGGAGGCTCGCCGATGCCGTTCAGCTTGCCGCCGTCCAGCTGGATCAGTGCCCAGGAGAACAGCATGCCGATCGCGGCAAGGCCGAAGCCCGCCCACCAGCCGACCGCCACCGCCAGCCACGGGCACAGCGCCTGGGACAGGGTGGAGCCGAGATTGATGCCCATGTAGAAGATGGTGAACCCCGCGTCGCGCCGGGTGTCGCCGTTCGGATAGAGCTCGCCGACCATCGTCGAGATGTTCGGCTTGAAGAAGCCGTTGCCGACCGAGACCATCGACAGCGCGATCAGCATCACCATCACGTAGAAGGGACTGCGATCGGCCTCGGATTCGAACCCGCCCTTGGCGATGGTGCGGACCGTCCGGCCGTTCTCGCTGAGCGTGATCGAGCCATCGTCATTGCCCTTGATCAGCTGCTTGTGACCGGAATCGAGCACATAGCGCTGTTCGCCGGCAGCGGTCTTCTCGATCGAGACTTCGTAGCGCTGGCCGTCGATCTTGGCGTAGGGCGTGGCGGTCTGGCCGCCGAAGCACAGCACGAAATAGCCGATCGACATCAGGATCGCGCCGAACTTCACCGCGCGCTTCGAGCCGAGGAACTGGTCCGCCAGATAGCCGCCCACCAGCGGGGTGAGGTAGACCAGCGCGGTGTAGCCGCCATACAGGCCCGTCGCCTCGCGATCGCCGAACAGGAAATGCTGGGTGAGATACAGCGTCAGCAGCGCCCGCATGCCGTAGAAGCCGAAGCGTTCCCACATCTCGGTGGAGAACAGCCGCGCTAGCTGGCGGGGATGGCCGAACCAGGTCTTCTGGTCCGCGGGGTTTACGTGGGTGATATCCGGTTCTGCCGGGGAATCGGCAGTGGGTGTTTCGACCATGCAGGTGTCCTTGGAATTGGATGCCGGGCGCAGGGGCCCGGTGCATGGGCGCGCAGACTAGAGCCTGCATCGCTGCTGTAAAGTCGTGCCGCTTGGCGGCGGCGGGACGGCGTCCTAGATGCGTGCCCATGACCTTCAACGATCGCACGACGCCGCTCACGCTCCTCCAGACCCGCCGCTCGGGCAAGCCGCGCGACCTGGTCGCCCCCGGGCCGAGCCCCAAGCAGCTCGACCAGATGGCGGCCATCGCGGCGCGCACGCCCGATCACGGCAAGCTCGCCCCCTGGCGCTTCGTAATTGTGCCGGACGCGGCGCGGCCGGCGCTCGCGCTGAAGCTGGTCGAGATCCTCCGCGCAGAGAACCCCGAGGCAACCGCACGGGACGAGGAGGCGGCAGCGCAATTCGCCACCCAGGCACCGGCGCTGGTGGTGGTGCTCTCCGCCCCCGTCCAGCCGCACAAGGTGCCCCTCTGGGAGCAGGAGCTTTCGGCGGGCGCCGCCTGCATGAACCTGCTCCACGCCGCCCACGCGATGGGCTTTGCCGGTGGCTGGCTGACCGGCTGGCCCGCGTACTCCCCCGGGGTGCGGGACCTGTTCGGCAGAGAAGGCCAGCGCATCGCAGGCTTCATCTTCCTCGGCACGCCCGCGCGGCCGCTGGAGGAGCGTCCGCGCGGCGAACTGTCCCGGATCGTCCATCGGTGGAATCCCTGACTATGGACTCTCGGGTCGTCTGCTGTATTATGGCAGCATGACAGCCCTGGAGCACGAAGACAGCCCGGTCTACCTCAAGCTGCGCGCCATCATCGCCGCGGCCATCCTGCGCGGCCAGTACCGCGCCGGGGACCAGCTTCCCTCGGTCCGCGCGCTCGCCGCCGAGCATGGCGCGAACCCGTTAACGGTCGCCAAGGCCTATCAGAGCTTCCAGGACGACGGCTATGTCGAGGTGCGCCGCGGCGTCGGCATGTTCGTCGTCGCTGGCGCGGTCGAGCGGCTGCGCACCGCGGAGCGCGAACGCTTCCTCACCGGCTTCTGGCCACGGGTGAAGGACCATATCGCGCTGCTCGGCCTCGACGTGCACGCGCTGCTCGACGGCAGCCACGAGATCGCCTGACGCCATGGCGCAGGATCCCAAGCCGGGCTGGCTCCGCACGCTGGGCGGCTGGGCCGCCACGCTGGGGATCTTCTTCCTGTTCCAGAGCGCGGTGGCGCGGCCCTATTACATTCCCTCGGGATCGATGATGCCCACCTTGCGTACCGGCGATCGGCTGGTGGCAAGCAAGTTCCCCTATGGCTTCTCCCAGGCCTCGCTGATCGTGCATGGTCGCGACATGGCCAGGACCCGGCTGTTCGGCGGCACGCCCGCGCGCGGCGACATCGTTATCGTCGTGCGCCGCGGCGACGGGGAGGATCTGATCAAGCGGGTGATCGGCCTGCCGGGCGACACCATCGCGGTCCGCCACGGGGTGGTGATCCTCAACGGCAAGCCGGTGCCGCGCGTGGCAGACGGCCATGCGATGATCCCGGTCGACGCCGCCGTTCCCTGCGACGAGGGACCGCTTGCCGCGTTCCGCAAGCCGGGCCCGGACGGCAAGCTCTACTGCCAGCCGCCGCTCTATCGCGAGACGTTGCCGAACGGCGCCAGCTATGACGTGATCGATCTGGGCGATACCACGCTGCCCAACGGCTATGTCAGCCCCGGCGACACTTACGGGCCGATCACGGTTCCGGCCGGTCATGTGTTCCTGATGGGCGACAATCGCGACCAGTCGGCCGACAGCCGCTTCGGCGCGGACGAGCTGGGACTGGGCGGGCCGGTGCCGCTGGAGACGATCGCGGGCCGCGCCGAATTCCGTACGCTCAGCTATGACGGCGAAGGCTCGTGGCTCAACCCGCTCGCCTATGTCAGCGCGATCCGATGGGATCGCACCGCCGGTTCGCTGCGGCCCAGGCACGCCGATTGAGCGCCCTGCTGCAATGGGGGATCGCCGTGGCGATCCTGCTGTCGATCCCCGCGCTGGTCCTGCTTGCCCGGCGGCACAGCCGGGGCAAGGCGGGGGCAGCGATGCTGCTGCTCGGGCTGGCCTTCGGTTCGCTGTTCGATCCCGCCAGGGCCGAGGCCATGGAGACGATCGACAAGCGCCGCGACCAGCGTTCGGAAGCCGGCAACGACGGCGCCTGAGCCCGTCCCGCGTCAGGCCTGGCCGAGCTGCTTGCGCAACCGTTCATTCTCCTTGGTCACGTCGAGCGTCCACGAGGCGATGCCGAAGCGCTTGACGTCGACCTGGCGCCAGAACAGGCCGGGGTCGCGCGCCCAGAGGTGGCGATTGGCAAGCGCATTGGCGCATTGCGAGCCCATGTCGATCACCTCGGCCAGTTCCGGCAGGTAGAAGGGCAGCAGCCCGTCGCCGTCGCCGAGTTCCTGGCGATGATCACGTCCCGCCGCCTGCAGGGTGATCTCGACGCCGCGCTCGAACCAGCTCCAGGCGAGATCCGCGTCTTGTTCGGCGAGCAGGATACGCGCCACGAAGAAGGCCGCGCCGATCGCCTTGGTCGCGAGGATGGTGGAGAAGTGCTGCCAGTCGTCGCTCGCTGCGCGTGCATACCAGTGCTTGGCGATGGCGCGCTCGCCGAGCATCTCCGCCAGCCGTCCGGCCAGGAAGGCGAGCGATACGCGCCAGCGGACGACATGCGGAGCATCGCCGCCCTGCTGCCAATACTCGTTGAACGCGCCCAGCAGCACCGGCACTGCGTCCGCCGCGCGGGCCTCCAGCACGCGATAGCCGAGCACCGCCAGCGCCGCGCCCTGGTCGGCCGAGCCGGGCCGTGCCTCCGAGGCGACATGCTCGGCAAGGCGCACCAGCAGGTCTTCGTCCGCGAGCCGCTCGCCCATCTGTACCAGCGTGCGGTAGAGCCAGGGATTGTCATAGCCCTCGGCAAAGGCGGCGAGCGTTGCTTGCGACGCGCCGAAGGCAGGGTGCACGAAGCGCGCGCGCGTTTCCTCGCCGCCCAGCGGTCCCTTCGCGGCGACCGCGATGCGCCAGCTGAGGCCGGTCACCTCGCCCTGGGGGACGCCTTGCGGCACGATGACTCCGGGCGCCTGCACGAACTGGCTCTCGACCAGATAGTCGGCGCTCAGCCCCTGGTGGAGGCGCGCCCAATCGGCAGGCTTTTGCGGGTTGCTTTCCGACCAGCCGGCAACCAGCCGGCCGTCAAGCTTGAGCAGCTGCGCATAGCGGCCGATATTGTCCGTCCAGCTTCCGGGTGCATCGAGCGCGACGATGACGTCGAAGCTGCGCGGCGCATGCGAGGCCGCGGGCGCATCCACCTCGACGGTGCGGGCCCGTGCGCACGCCTCGAGAAGCACCTGCCCGTCCGCGGCATCCGGGCCGCACAGCAGCACATGGTCGCCGGGGCGCACGCGCTCCGCGGCAAGCGTCCAGCGGCCGAGGGCGGCCAGCGCTTCGGGGCCGTTGGTGTTCAGAAGACCGCGATAGCCATCCGGGGCGCGCTCGTAGAAGCTGGGCTGCGGCGCCTGGCCGCCGGCCAGATGCAGCAGCGTCAACACGCCGACCGCACCGGGCAGCCGCCGCCAGCCTGCGGCGAACAGCGCGTCGTCGAGCACCTGCGCCTGCACCTGCCGCGGCAGCACGACCAGCGCGCGGGTTGCCGGATGACGGGCAAGCAGGGCGGCGGACAGCGCGTCCGATTCCGTGACGACGACGTCGGCGGAGTCCGGCGTGGTATCGCAGCCGAGCAACGCCAGTTCGGCGGCCAGCCCCCGAACCGTGCGCGCCTCCACCGCGACCCGGCAGGGCCCGAGATGCCGCACGATTGCCGCTGCGAGTTCGATAGTCACGGCTGAAACTCCTCCTCTCGCATCCGAAGACGAACGCGTGCGGCCACCTGCCGCGTTTACCATAGCTACACTATAGTCGCTTGGCGGGACCCAGCGGTGCGCCGCGGCGAAAAGCTGTGGCGGTGCCCGCCGATGCACCGGTCCGTTTGCGGGAGACTGCGACTCGATCGGCGCGACATGGGCGCTCGCGCCATCAGGAATCTTCCCTAAGCACCTCTCCCAGTGTGGCTTCGTCGCGTCCCGGCGCATCCTCCGTTTGACAGGGCATCGAATGGAGGACAGCGATGTTTGAACAGGCGATCCAGACCGTGCGGACGCAAGGGCACCAGCCCGCCCGCTACGGCAATTTCATCGGCGGCCGGTGGGTGGATCCCATCGAGAGCCGCTGGTTTACCGATCACAGCCCGATCAATACCCGGCCGCTGGCGGAAATCGCCCAGTCGACCGAGGCGGATGTCGAGGCCGCGCTGGACGCGGCCCATGCCGCGCGGCGGCGCTGGGCGGCGGCCTCGCCGCAGGAACGGGCGCTGATCCTCAACCGCGTCGCCGACCGGCTCGAGGCCAATCTGGAACTGCTCGCGCTGGCCGAGACGATGGACAACGGCAAGCCGATCCGCGAGACGCGCGGCGCCGACGTGCCGCTGGCGATCGACCATTTCCGCTATTTCGCCGGCTGCGTCCGCGCAGCCGAAGGCACGATCTCGACGATCGACGAAAAGACCATCGCCTATCATTTCAAGGAACCGATCGGCGTGGTCGGCCAGATCATCCCGTGGAACTTCCCGCTGCTGATGGCGGCGTGGAAGATCGCGCCAGCGCTGGCGGCGGGCAATTGCACCGTGATCAAGCCCGCCTCGCAGACTCCGCTCAGCCTGCTGCTCTTCGCCGAGCTGACCGCCGACATCCTGCCGCCGGGCGTGGTCAACATCGTCACCGGTCCCGGCAGCACGGTCGGCCGGGCGATCGCCGCCAATCCGCGCATCGGCAAGGTGAGCTTCACCGGCGAGACCACCACCGGCCGCCAGATCATGCAATATGCCGCCGAGCATCTGATCCCGCAGACGATGGAGCTGGGCGGCAAGTCGCCCAACATCTTCCTCGCCGACGTGATGCAGGAGGACGATGCGTTCCTCGACAAGGCGCTGGAAGGCTTTGCGCTGTTCGCCTTCAACAAGGGCGAGGTCTGTACCTGTCCCAGCCGGGCCCTGGTGCAGGAATCGATCGTCGACAAGTTCCTGGAGCGCGCGGTGCAGCGCGTCGGCGCCATCCGGGTCGGCGATCCGCTCGATCCCGCGACACAGATGGGCCCGCAGGCCTCCGAGGAGCAGCTCCACAAGATCCTCGGCTATATCGATATCGGCAAGGGCGAAGGCGCACGGTGCCTGACCGGCGGCAAGCGCGCGCTGCCGGGCGGTGACCTCGACCAGGGCTATTTCGTCGAGCCGACCATATTCGTCGGCCACAACAAGATGCGCATCTTCCAGGAAGAAATCTTCGGGCCCGTCCTCTCCGTCACGACGTTCAAGACCGTGGAAGAGGCGATCGAGATCGCCAACGACACCGCCTATGGTCTGGGCGGCGGCGTGTGGAGCCGCAACGGCACCCGTGCCTATGAGATCGGGCGCGCAATCGAGGCCGGACGCGTCTGGACCAACTGCTACCATGTCTATCCCGCGCACGCGGCGTTCGGCGGGTACAAGGAATCGGGCTTCGGCCGCGAGACCCACAAGATGATGCTCGATCACTATCAGCAGACCAAGAACCTGCTGGTGAGCTACGACACCGCCGCGCGCGGCCTGTTCTGAAAACCTGAGAGGAACCCCATGCTCAAGACCATGAAAGCGGCCGTCGTTCGCGAATTCGGCCAGCCGCTGGTTATCGAGGAAGTGCCGGTGCCGCAGGTCGGCCCCGGTCAGATCCTGGTGAAGGTCGCCGCCAGCGGCGTGTGCCACACCGATCTCCACGCCGCCGAGGGCGACTGGCCGGTGCGCCCCAAGCCACCCTTCATCCCTGGGCATGAGGGCGTCGGCCATGTTGCGGCGGTGGGGGCGGGCGTCACCCATGTGAAGGAAGGGGACCGGGTGGGGGTGCCCTGGCTCTACAGCGCCTGCGGCCATTGCCCGCACTGCCTGGGCGGCTGGGAAACGCTTTGCGAGAGCCAGCAGAACACCGGCTATTCGGTGAACGGCGGCTTTGCCGACTATGTGCTGGCGGACCCCGATTATGTCGGCATCCTGCCCGACAATGTCGGGTTCGTGGAGATCGCGCCGGTACTGTGCGCAGGGGTCACCGTCTACAAGGGCCTGAAGGTCACCGATACCAAGCCGGGCGACTGGGTGGCGATCTCGGGCATCGGCGGGCTCGGCCACATGGCCGTGCAATATGCCAAGGCGATGGGGCTCAACGTCATCGCCGTCGATATCGACGACGCCAAGCTGGCGCTGGCGAAGAAGCTGGGCGCCGAGCTGACGGTGAACGCGCTGCACGAGGATCCGGCGGCGTTCGTCAGGAAGGCGGTTGGCGGCGCGCGCGGCGTCCTGGTGACGGCGGTGTCGACCAAGGCATTCCAGCAGGCACTGGGCATGGTGGGGCGCGGCGGCACGGTATCGCTCAACGGCTTGCCGCCGGGGGACTTCCCGCTCTCGATCTTCGACACCGTGCTGAACGGCATTACCGTGCGCGGCTCGATCGTCGGCACCCGCCTGGACCTGCAGGAGGCGCTCGATTTCGCCGGGCAGGGCAAGGTTCATGCGACGGTGGCGACCGAACGCCTCGAGAACGTCAACAGCGTGTTCGATCGGATGCGCAAGGGCGAGATCGAGGGGCGGATCGTGCTCGACATGGCCTGACGAACGCCACCTCCCGTCCGGCTTTCGGCCGAATGACGATTTGGTAGGGCGGGGTGGCTTCCGCTGGCCCCGCCTTGCGTTAAGCTGGCGCCCATGCAGGACAATATCCGGGCCGAGCGGCCAAGCTTCGTCACCCATCTCGAATGCTCGATGACAGGCGAGACCTATGCGGCGGACCAGCTGCATGGGCTCTCGCGCGTCGGGCGGCCACTGCTGGTACGCTACGACCTTCACGGTGTCGGCGCGGCGCTGGACCGCGATGCGATCGAGGCCCGGCCCACCGACCTGTGGCGGTGGCGCGAATTGCTGCCGGTGCGGCGGGCGGAGAACATCGTTTCGCTGGGCGAGATCGAGACGCCGCTGATCGAGATCCCCAAGTCCGGCGGACCGGGCGCGATCGTCAAGGACGAGGGGCGGCTGCCGACGGGCTCGTTCAAGGCGCGCGGGCTGGTGATGGCGGTGACCATGGCGCGCGAGCTGGGCGTCACCCGCATCGCGATGCCGACCAACGGCAATGCCGGCGCGGCGCTCGCCGCCTATGCCGCGCGCTGCGGCATCGAGACGGTGATCCTCTGCCCCGAGGAGACGCCGGAGGTGAACGTACGCGAGATCGCGGCGCAGGGCGCGCGCGTCTACCGGGTCAACGGCCAGATCGACGAATGCGGCGCGATCGTCGGGCGCGGGGCGGCCGAGGGGCGCTGGTTCGACTTCTCGACGCTCAAGGAGCCGTACCGGATCGAGGGCAAGAAGACGATGGGGCTGGAGCTCGCCGCCCAGTTCGGCTGGGAGCTGCCCGACGCCATCTTCTACCCCACCGGCGGCGGCACCGGGCTGATCGGCATGTGGAAGGCGTTCGACGAGCTGGAGCGGCTCGGCTGGATCGGATCGAAGCGCCCTCGCATGTACGCGGTGCAGGCCTCGGGCTGCGCGCCGATCGTCCGCGCCTTCGAGGCGGGCGAGGAGCATGCCGAGCGCTGGGAGAACGCCGCGACGGTGGCGGCGGGCATCCGCGTGCCGCGCGCGGTAGGCGACTTCCTGATCCTGCGCGCGGTGCGCGAGTCCGGCGGCCGTGCGCTGGCGGTGGGCGACCCGGCGATCCTCCAGGCGGTGGACGACTGCGCGCGCAAGGACGGGCTGCTGCTCTGCCCCGAAGGCGGCGCGACGCTGGCGGCGTACCGGCAGGCGATCCGCGACGGGCTGGTCGATCCGGAGGAGCGAACGGTGCTGTTCAACTGCGCGACGGGGTTGAAGTATCCCATGCCCGAGGCGGGGACCTGGCTGGACAAGGATGCGGTGGGGGATTTGGGGGCGTTGTAAGCGAGTGCGTCGCGTACCTCCCCCTCCGACCCGCTGCGCGGGCCACCTCCCCCTGGCTGGGGAGGATTGTTGCCCCCTCTATCCTTCCCCGCCAGGGGGAGGTGGCGCCGAAGGCGACGGAGGGGGAGGTCGGCGAGCGGCTTGTAGTTTGGCCCTTCGGTCGATCGCGATCGCGAGGATCTGGCGGACGGCGCTGTCGGTGTGGCGCAGTACGTCCGCGGCCGTATAGCGGAGGACCCGGACGCCTTGGGCTTTCAGCCACGCGTCGCGGGTGGCATCCCGCTCTGGCCGGTCCCCGAAGGCATGCGCTTGGCCGTCGACTTCGATCGCGAGCATTGCCGGGGCGCAGTAGAAGTCGAGGATGTAGGCGCCCGCCGGGTGTTGCTTGCGGAATCGGAGACCCGCGTCGTTCTTGCGGAGCGCCAGCCAGAGGGCAATTTCTGGTGGCGTCATTTTCTCACGGAGACGCTTGGCGGTGGGGCGGCTATGATTGGAACCTCCCAAGCGCATCGCTTTCCTGCCCCTCCGCCGCCTACGGCAGCACCTCCCCCTGGCGGGGGAGGATTTTCCGCCCCTCTTACGCCGCGAACGCTTCCGCCTCCACGGCGTACAGCACCGCCGCCTTCGCCATCGCCGCCGCGCGCAGGCCGAGCGCTTCGGGGACGATCTGCTCGACATAGAAGCGCGCCGCTGCCTGCTTCATCTTGACGAAGCCCGGCTCGCCCTCGCCCTGTGCCACCAGGCGCCCGCTCTTCTCCATCAGCCAGCCGCACACGGCCACCGACAGCATCGTCAGGAACGGGTAGCTCGCCGCCAGCCGGTCGTCGGTATCGCTGCCAAGCAGGTTGCGGCCGACCTCCTCGCACGCATCGATCAGCGACCGCAGCCCCGCATCCTCGGCCTCGGCGCGCATGTCGGCCAGCAGGCCGAGCAGCGTCGCGCCATTGTCCATGCTCAGCTTGCGGCCGACCAGGTCGGCGGCCTGGATGCCGTTGGTGCCTTCGTAGATCGGCGTGATGCGGGCGTCGCGGAAATGCTGGGCGGCGCCGGTCTCCTCGATATAGCCCATGCCGCCATGGACCTGCAGGCCGAGGCTCGCGACCTCGTTGCCGATGTCGGTGGCATGCGCCTTGGCGAGCGGGGTGAGCAGCTCGACGCGCTTGTCGGCCTCCGCATCCCCGGCGCGGCCGCGATCGAGCTGGCCGAAGGCGTAATAGACCAGCGCGCGCGCGGCCTGGGTCTGCGCCTTCATCCGCAGCAGCATGCGGCGCACATCGGGATGTTCGATGATCGCGGTCGGTGCGCCGCCGCGAACCCCCTGCACCCGCTCGCGGGCATAGGCGACCGCCCGCTGGGTGGCGCGCTCGGCGACCTGCACGCCCTGCAGACCGACGTTCAGACGCGCATTGTTCATCATCGTGAACATCGCGCGGATGCCGCCCAGCTCGGGGCCGATCAGCTCGCCGATGCAATCATCGTTGTCGCCGAAGCTGAGGACACAGGTGGGCGAGGCGTGCAGGCCCATCTTGTGTTCGATCGAGACGACCTTGATGTCGTTGAAATAGCCCGGCGTGCCATCGGCGTTCAACCGGTACTTCGGCACCAGGAACAGCGACAGGCCCTTGGTGCCTGCAGGCGCCCCCGGCGTGCGCGCCAGCACCAGATGGACGATATTGTCGGCCATGTCATGGTCGCCGAACGAGATGTAGATCTTGGTGCCCTTGATCTTCCACTTCCCGTCGCCCGCCGGCTCGGCCTTGGTCTTGACCGCGCCCACGTCCGATCCCGCCTGCGGCTCGGTGAGGTTCATCGTCCCGGTCCATTCGCCGGTGGCGAGCTTCGGCAGATACAGCGCCTGCTGCTCGGGCGAGCCGTGATGGTGGAGCGCTTCGACCGCGCCGACGGTGAGCACCGGGCACAGGCAGAAACCCATGTTGGCCGTGCCCAGCGTCTCCAGCACCGCCACCGACAGGCTGACCGGCAGCCCCTGGCCACCATGCTCTGCAGGCGAGCCGATCGTGCCCCAGCCGCCCTCGACATAGGCGCGATAGGCGGCGGCGAAGCCCGCGGGCATCGTCACACCCTGCTCGGTCCAGCGTGCCCCTTCGGTGTCGCCCAGCCGTTCGAGCGGCGCCCATTCGCCCGCGGCGAACTGGCCGGCGCCTTCCAGCACCGCATCCAGCAGGTCGGGCGTGGCCTCTTCGCTGATTTCGGACAGGCGGACGATATGGTCGAGCACGAAACGCTGCTCGGCGGTGGCGGGGGTGAACATCAGGCCTCTCTCTTGTGATCTTCTTCGCAGCAATATAGCGCCTTGCGGGTGACCCCAGCAAATCCGCGCATCTTACCCTACGGCGAGGCCGCGCTCGGCGAGGCCGCCGCGCTCATCCGGCGCGGCGAATCGGTCGCGGTGCCCACCGAGACCGTCTATGGACTCGCCGCCGATGCCACCGATTCGGTAGCCGTCTCGGGTATTTACGCGGCCAAGGGACGGCCTTCGTTCAACCCGCTGATCGTGCACGTCGCGGACATGGCGATGGCCGAGACGATCGCACGCTTCGACGACGAAGCGCGGGCGCTGGCCGCGCGCTTCTGGCCCGGGCCGCTCACCATGGTGCTGCCGCTGGCGGCGGACGCGCCCGTCGCGAGCCTCGTCACCGCCGGCCTTCCGACCGTCGCCCTGCGCATGCCGGATCACCGCGCGATGCAGGGGCTGATCCGGGCAAGCGGGCGACCGCTCGCCGCTCCCTCGGCCAATGCCAGCGGCGGGATCAGCCCGACGCGCGCCGCGCATGTCGCAGCGAGCCTTGCCGGGCGGATTCCGCTGGTGATCGACGACGGCGCGACGACCGACGGCATCGAGTCCACGATCGTCGATCCGGCGACCCGGCAGATCCTGCGCCCCGGCCCGATCACCGCCGAGCAACTGCCCGGCTATGGAGCAGGCGCGACCCCCGGCGCGATCACCGCGCCCGGCCAGCTTGCCAGCCATTATGCGCCTTCCAAGCCCGTGCGGCTGGACGTGACCGGCGCGGATGCCGACGAATGGCTGATCGGTTTCGGCGCGATCGCCGGCGACGACACGCTGTCCGCCAGCGGCGATCTGCGCGAGGCGGCGGCGCGGCTGTTCGACGCGCTGCATCGTGGCGACGCTTCCGATCGCCCGCGCATCGCCATCGCCCCGGTGCCGACGGAGGGGCTGGGCCGGGCCATTCGCGACCGGCTCGCACGGGCGGCCCATCCGCGCAGCTGACATGTTACGTGAAAGAAACGAGTTCCGGGGGCTGATCTTGTTGCGCCTGCGAAGCTATTGTCACCGGTTTCCAGGATGAAGCGAAAATTGCCTCGTCGCTATCGCTGATCTCGGCGGTCATGGGTCGAACGCGAACCGCGTTACACTTGCGATGTTGGGCAAGAAGTCTGCCCGCGATCATTACAGGATCCTCCGGATTGCCTTGGGAGAGGCGCCCATCCCAATTTGGGTATCATGTATACGATCAATTCTTTACAGCGCCGGGCAATTTTCTAGGGTCGGACCGCCGGTTAGCTCGCAAACATAAAGACGGGCGTGACGGTGGCTGACAGGCCGACGCGTTTTTTGGCGGTGCTGCCCTTATCGGGCGATGCGGCTTCTTTGCGGGTCTGTCACATGAGTGCGGAACCCGAGGAACGTTGGTGCTGCCCCCGCACGCAGGACGTTCTTCGACATCCGCGGCCGGCGGAAACGCCAGCCGCGGTCTCGATTACCCCCGTGGGAGGGCGCGGCCTTATGCGGCTGCGCCCTCTTTCGCTTTGTTGGCGAAGCTCTTGCGCAGCTTGCGGAGCTTGGGCGGGATCACCGCCAGGCAATAGGGGTTCCGCTGGCCTTCGCCCTGCCAATATTCTTGGTGATATTCCTCGGCCGGCCACCACTGGCCGAGCGGCTCGATTGCGGTGACGATCGGCTGCGGCCAGTCGGGCCGCGCGCGCTCGATCGCGTCCAGCGCCTCGCGCTCCTGCTCGGCCGAATGCGGGAAGATCGCCGAGCGATACTGGGTGCCGATATCATTGCCCTGGCGGTTGAGCTGGGTCGGGTCATGGGTGGCGAGGAAGATGTCGAGGATCTCGCCATAGCTCACCACGTCGGTGTCGAAGCTCACCCGGATCGCCTCGGCATGGCCGGTGCTGCCGCTGCACACTTCCTTGTAGGTGGGGTTTTCCTTGGTCCCCCCGATATAGCCGCTTTCGACGCCTTGTACGCCGATCACGTCGTTGAACACGGCTTCCGTGCACCAGAAGCAACCGCCGGCGAGCGTTGCCGTTTCGATGGTCATGTCGAGGAACTCCTTGCTTGTGGGGCCAAGATAGGGTGGAGGAGCGGGTGAACAAAGGGGATCGATCGATGCGCGACGGTACGGTGCTGGTGACGGGTGGGGCAGGCTATATCGGCAGCCATGCGGTGCTGGCGCTGCTCGATGCCGGATGGCAGGTGGTCGTGATCGACAATCTGGTCACCGGGTTCGACTGGGCGGTGGATCCGCGCGCGAAGTTGGTCGTCGCCAATATCGACGACATCCCGGCGGTGCGGGCCGCGATCCGGGCGCATGGCGTGACTGCGGTGATGCATTTCGCCGGTTCGGTCGTGGTGCCGGAATCGGTCACCGATCCGCTCAAATATTACCGCAACAACACCGCCGCCAGCCGATCGCTGATCGAGGCGGTGGTGGCCGAGGGCGTGCGCCACTTCATCTTCTCCTCGACCGCGGCCACCTATGGCATCCCCGAGCAGGTGCCGATCCGCGAGGACAGCCCGAAGGCGCCGATCAACCCGTACGGCATGTCCAAGCTGATGACCGAGATCATGCTGAAGGACGTGGCGGCGGCGCACCCGCTCAACTATTGCGCACTGCGCTATTTCAACGTCGCCGGTGCGGATCCGCAGGGGCGCAGCGGCCAGTCGACCGCAGGGGCGACGCACCTGATCAAGGTTGCGGTGGAGGCGGCCACGGGCAAGCGCAGCCACGTCTCGGTGTTCGGTACCGACTTCGCCACCCCGGACGGCACCGGCGTGCGCGACTATATCCATGTCAGCGATCTCGCTGCGGCGCATGTCGACGCGCTCGACCTGCTGATCGCGCGACCGGAGGAAAGCCACACGATGAACTGCGGCTATGGCCGTGGCTTCTCGGTGCTGGAAGTGCTCGATGCGGTGGATCGGGTGACCAACATGACGATCGAGCGCAAGCTCGAGGGGCGCCGCGCCGGTGATCCGGACGCGCTGGTGGCGGACAACAGCGCGATCCTCGCGGCCTTGCCCTGGCGGCCCCGGCACGCCGATCTGAACGGCATCGTTCGCGACGCGCTTGCCTGGGAGCGCAAGCTCGCCGAAAAGGGCCGATAGGCAAGGCTGCGTCCGGCATGCTAGTCTCCCGCCCGTCCGCTCCGGAAGCGGACGAGGTTGGGGAGACGGCCATGTTGGGGATGGTTCTGTTGCTTTCGATCGCCGGCGACGACGCGCCGAAGGTCCTTTCGCTACGCGCAGCAGCCGCTCCGGCGGCGCATCGCGAGGCCCGATGCGAGAACGCTCGCGGCCAGTCCATTCGAGAGGGCGAGGCCCCGGCACCTACCTTGCGCTCCCTCGACAAGGAGCCGCCGGCAAACCGGTATCGGCCGGTGGTGCGCTTCGTGCAGTGCGACACCCCGGTCGTGATCGCACGCGGAGTAGACGGGCCGCAGCGCTGATCCTCGACCGGCACGTACGATCGGCAAGAATCGGGCGTTTGCTACTTTATAATTTTGTTTCGCCTGTAGATGCTGCGGCGCAGCATTGAAGCGAGCGGCCATAATTATGTCATTCGGGATGTGGTGGATTGTCACGGGCTCTGCATGGGCGTGACCCATTTTGAGAGTAGTGGCGCAGTCAGCCGGCGGAGACCGGTCGCGACATGGTCGCGAATACACCGCATCCCAGGAGGACCAATCATGAAGACTTTTATCGTGATGGCCGCAATGCTTGGCACGATCGCCACGGTTCCGGCCGAAGCCCGGATCCAGGTCCGTCAGGACAAGACCGTTCGCATCGCCTATGCGCCTTCCGAACTGCTTACCGCCGAAGGCCGTGCGCGCCTGCAGCGCCGTATCGCGTCGGCGAGCTATCGCGTCTGCCGCTACGATCCGATGACCGGCATGATCCTGCCGACCGCGGACGAGCTCGACTGCCGTCGCATCGCGCTCGCCAACGCCCGCAAGGACGCCGAGCGCGCGATCCTCGCTGCGAACCAGGGAGCAATGGTCGCCAGCGCCAACCGCTGACACATCGTACCCCGTCAAACGCAATCGGCCCGGGAGAGCGCTCTCCCGGGCCGATTGTTGTTTCCGACGCCGCGAAGGGTCAGGCGCCCGCAGGCTCCGTCTTGGTGCCCTTCTTGGGCTTCTTCGGTGCCGCGGGCGTGATCTCGAAGGCCAGGGCGTTGTCCTTCAGCTTCACGCTCACCTCGCCGCCATGGACGAGCTTGCCGAACAGCAGCTCCTCGGCGAGCGGCTGCTTGATCTTCTCCTGCATCAGGCGGCCCATCGGGCGCGCGCCGTACAGCTTGTCATAGCCGCGCTTGGTGAGCCACGCCTTGGCTTCCTCGTCCAGGTGAATGTGGACGCCGCGATCGGTGAGCTGCAGCTCGAGCTGCAGCACGAACTTGTCGACGACGCGGGCGACGACCTCCGGCGGCAGATAGCCGAACGGCACGATCGCATCGAGACGGTTGCGGAATTCGGGGGTGAAGAGATTCTTCACGGCCTCTTCCTGCACGTCCTCGCGGCTCAGTTCGCCGAAGCCCACGCTTTCCTTCGCCATGTCGGACGCACCGGCATTGGTGGTCAGGATGAGGATGGTGTTGCGGAAGTCGACGGTCTTGCCGTGGTGGTCGGTCAGCTTGCCGTTGTCCATCACCTGCAGCAGGATGTTGAACAGGTCCGGATGCGCCTTTTCGATCTCGTCGAGCAGCAGCACCGAATGCGGGTTCTGGTCGACCGCGTCGGTCAGCAGGCCGCCCTGGTCATAGCCGACATAGCCCGGAGGGGCACCGATCAGCCGGCTGACCGAGTGGCGCTCCATGTACTCGGACATGTCGAAGCGCTGGAGCGGGATGCCGAGCAGCGTCGCGAGCTGCTTCGCCACCTCGGTCTTGCCGACGCCCGTGGGTCCCGAGAACAGATAGTTGCCGATCGGCTTGTCCGGATCGCGCAGGCCCGCACGGCTGAGCTTGATTGCCGAGGACAGGACTTCGATCGCCTTGTCCTGGCCGAACACGACGCGCTTCAGATCCTGCTCGATATTGGCGAGCACGCGGGTGTCGTCCGACGAGACGGTCTTGGCCGGGATCCGCGCCATGGTCGCGATGACCTGCTCGATCTCCTTGGGGGTGATGACCTTCTTGCGCTTGGACGGCGCCACCAGCATCTGCATCGCGCCGACCTCGTCGATCACGTCGATCGCCTTGTCGGGCAGCTTGCGGTCGTTGATGTAGCGCGCCGACAGTTCCACCGCCGACTTGATCGCGTCGGGCGTGTACTTCACCGAATGGTGCTGCTCGAACGCCGAGCGCAGGCCCGCGAGGATCTTCACCGTATCCTCGACCGACGGCTCGTTGACGTCGATTTTCTGGAAGCGGCGGAGCAGCGCGCGGTCCTTCTCGAAGTGGTTGCGGAATTCCTTGTAGGTGGTCGAGCCGATGCAGCGGATCGAGCCACCCGACAGCGCCGGCTTGAGCAGGTTCGACGCATCCATCGCGCCGCCGCTGGTGGCGCCCGCGCCGATCACGGTGTGGATCTCGTCGATGAACAGCACCGCGTGCGGCAGTTTCTCGAGCTCCGAGACGACCTGCTTCAGGCGCTCCTCGAAGTCGCCGCGATAGCGGGTGCCGGCGAGCAGCGCGCCCATGTCGAGCGAGTAGATCACCGCTTCCTTCAGAACGTCGGGCACTTCGCCCTCGACGATCTTGCGCGCGAGGCCCTCGGCGATGGCGGTCTTGCCGACGCCCGGATCGCCCACATAAAGCGGGTTGTTCTTGCTGCGCCGACACAGGATCTGGACGGTGCGGTCGACCTCGGCCGCGCGGCCGATCAGCGGATCGACCTTGCCGATCTTGGCCTTCTCGTTGAGGTCGACGGTGAATTGCTTGAGCGCGCTCTCACCCTTGCCCGTCTTCGCCTCCTGCTTGTTCGACTTGTCTTCCTCGGCAGCGCCCTTGGGGGTGCTGGTCTCGGTGGGCGTGGTGCCGCCCTTGCCGACGCCGTGGCTGATGAAGCTGACGGCATCGAGCCGGCTCATGTCCTGCTGCTGCAGGAAATAGACCGCGTAGCTCTCGCGCTCGCTGAACAGCGCAACCAGCACGTTGGCGCCGGTCACTTCGTCGCGGCCCGAGGACTGGACGTGCAGGATCGCGCGCTGGACGACGCGCTGGAACCCGCTGGTGGGGGAGGGATCGGTGGCGTTGTCCACCTTCAGCGCTTCCAGCTCGGTATCGAGATAGTGCGCCACGGTGGTCTTCAGCTCGCCCAGGTCCACCCCGCACGCGCCCATTACCTTCGAGGCATGTTCGTCGTCGATCAGCGCGAGCAGGAGATGCTCGAGCGTCGCATATTCGTGCCGGCGCGAGGACGCAGCCTCGAGCGCCTTGTGGAGGGTGGCTTCGAGAGCGGAGGCGAAACTAGGCATTCGGATACAACTCCAGTCGGGCCGATAGGGTGCTGAGCCCGTCTTCCCCTATGTCGGGAGTGGCAGGCCCCGCATCAAGCGCTGCGGCCCCGCACCGGAGGATCGTGGCATATCGCCCGAGTTCCGGTGCCTTGACGCTCATTTCTTAAATAGAGCGTCAGCGCTTGCGCGGTGGTGAACGGCGTGTTGAATCTTTTCTCGACATCGGACGATTTCGGTTTCGAGCAGCTGAATTCGCGCTTCCAGTTCAGCAACCGAAAACGGATCGAGGTCTTGGCGTGCCAGCTGACCTGCGAGATCGTCGGATCGACGGGGAAGATTTTCGTCGGCGTCCATGCGACGAAACGTTGACCCTAGGAAAGCCGATGTCAATAAGGCCCCGGAGTTCCCCTTGGGTCAAAAAGCGACGAACCGAATGACAGCAGCCCAGATGATGCTGGCCATCGATCCCGATGCGCCGGGTGGCCCCGAAGTACTTGTGCCTGTCGAGCGGCCGGTCCCCCAGCCTGGGGCGGGCGAACTGCTGGTGCGAGTCGCGGCGGCCGGCGTGAACCGGCCCGAGGTGTTGCAGCGGCAGGGCAAATATCCGCCCCCGCCCGGCGCGCCCTCGATCCTCGGCATGGAGATTGCCGGCACCGTCGTCGCGCTGGGCGAAGGTGTCGACGAGTCGCTGCTGGGCAAGCCGGTCTGCGCGCTGATCGCCGGCGGGGCCTATGCCGAATATGCGGTGGCACCCGCGGGCCAGTGCCTGGAGGTCCCGGAGGGGCTGAGCATGGTCGAGGCCGCCGCGCTGCCGGAGACGCTGTTCACCGTCTGGTCGAACCTGTTCGATCGCGGTTGGGCGCAGCCGGGCGAGACGGTGCTGGTGCATGGCGGCACCAGCGGCATCGGCACCATGGCGATCGCGCTCGCCAAGCTGTTCGGGCTGACGATCCTGGTTACCGCCGGATCGGATGCGAAATGCGCGGCGGCGCGGAGCCTGGGTGCCGATCTGGCGATCAACTACAAGACGGAGGATTTCGTCGAGGCGGTGAAGGCCTTCACCGGCGGCAAGGGCGTCGAGATCGTGATCGACATGGTCGGCGGTGACTATGTCGCGCGCAACCTCCAGTGCCTGGCCGAGGATGGTCGCCACGTCTCGATCGCCGTGCAGGGCGGCGCGACCGCGAGGATCCCGGTGTGGGACGTGATGCGCCGGCGCCTCACGCTGACCGGCTCGACGCTTCGGCCGCGCTCGGTGGAGTTCAAGTCGCTGCTTGCCGACGAGCTCCGCCGTCACGTCTGGCCGCTGGTCGCCGAGGGCAAACTCAAGCCGGTGATCGATCGCACCTATCCGTTTGCCCAGGCGCCCGAGGCGCACCGGCGGATGGAAGCAGGCGAGCATGTCGGCAAGATCGTGCTGACGATTGCCGGCCAGCCCGCCTGACGGGCGGTCAGGCAGCGCGGCGGTGCGCGGTCATCGCCTCGCGCACCATGGGTTCCAGCAACTGGTCCTGATGGGCGATGCGGCGCTCCGCCATGCGGAACAGCTGCTGCGCCGCGATCCGATAGCCCTGCGGATCGGCGCGGAGAGCCCTGATAGGCCAGGCGGCGTGGTGGGCGATCAGGTGCTCGCGCCATTCGAGGTCCTGCTGCACGGTGCGGCGCGCCAGGGCGTGGTGGACGGGGTCGTCACTCTCGCGCAGCGGGGCGAGCAGCAGGATTTCCTTGGCAAGGTGCAGCGCGCGTAGTGCCTCATCGGCGTGGTTGCGGGCGGCGGCCAGCGTGGCGGCGGCGGTATTCGTCTTGGCCAGGGCGGCGAGCGCGTGGATCGCGGCAAGAACGTCTTGGGTAGCTTTAACGAGCGACGTGTTTGGCATCAGGGTCCTTCCTGCTGCCATTCTAGGCGGAGTTCAGCGACCTGCGGCTTGTTTTGAGGACGAAATAAGTCGCGCCAGCGCCGGGTAGGCCGTCTGCTCGGCATAGAGGATGCGGGCTTCGATCCAGCGCAGCATGGTCAGCACCTCGCGACGGTAGCCGGCGGGGTCTTCGGCAACGCGGGCAAGGGGCCATCGCTGGTAATGTGCGAGGCCCATCCGGCGGCCCTCCAGATCGCGCTCGACGGAGCATCGCGCGATCTCCGCAAGGGCCGGGTCGCCGCTTTGCCGTAGCGGTTGGAGCACCAGCTGCTCCTGCTGCGCGAAGAACAGGCTGTGCGCGAGCGCCACTTTCTTCCGGAGATCGGCGATCAGCAGCAAGTCGATGGGCGCCTCGCATTCGCGCGCGATGTGCTCGATGGTCCGCAAGATGTCGCTTGCGATGTCACGAAGGCGTTGCATGGTTTGTCCATCCCGTCCCCGCATTGTAGAGGCAGGCGCGGACCTGGGGCGGCGTGGGCGCTACTTCCTTCTCTCGCGGCCGATCGGCGGCGCCTGTATGACAATCCCATGAAATCGTAACGATTCGATTTGTAACAATGTCGCGCCATAGGCGAGTCTCTGCACCAGCATAGCTGCACGGGAACTCGGGCATGGCCACGATCACCAAGCTTTCGTTCGATGTCGCGGGGCTCGCGGACTTTCATGCGGCGACGCCCACCATTCCGGAACGGCCGATCGGCACGCGGCGCAAGTATCGCGCGATCTGGATTTCCGACGTGCATCTCGGCACGCGCGGCTGCAACGCGGAAATGCTGATCGATTTTCTCGACCATGTCGACAGCGACATCATGTACCTGGTGGGCGACATCATCGACGGCTGGGCGATGAAGAAGCGCTTGTACTGGCCGGCGACGCACAACGACATCGTCTGGCGCGTACTGAAGCGGGCGAAGCGCGGCACCGAGATCGTCTATATTCCCGGCAATCATGACGAGATGTTCCGCCAGTTCACCGGGCTGGATTTCGGCGGCGTGAAGATCAAGCGCCAGGCGATTCACACCACCGCCGACGGCCGCCGCCTGCTGGTGCTCCACGGCGACGAGTTCGACGCGATCACCATGTCGCACCGCTGGCTCGCCCATCTGGGCGACGCTGCGTACGAGATGATGATGACGCTCAACCGCTGGCTGAACATGGTGCGCCGCTGGATGGGTCTGCCCTATTGGTCGCTCTCCAAATACGCCAAGCAGAAGGTGAAGAACGCGGTGTCCTTCATCTCCAAGTTCGAAGAGATCGTGGCGCGCGAAGCCGGTGCCCGCGGCGTCGACGGCGTGATCGCCGGGCACATCCACAAGGCCGAGATCCGCCCGATCGACGGTGTCGCCTATTATAACGACGGCGATTGGGTAGAGGGTTGCACCGCGCTGGTGGAGCAGTACGACGGCACCATGGAAATTCTCCACTGGGCCGACGAGATGGCAGCGCGCGAGTCGCAGCCGGAGTCCGAGGTCAGACTGGCGGCGGCGTGACGGCGGCGGGGGGGACCGAGACCGTGCGTATCGCCATCGTGACCGATGCCTGGGAGCCCCAGGTCAACGGCGTCGTCCGCACGCTCCAATCGGTGCGGCGGGTGCTGGAGAGCCAGGGCCACCAGGTGATGGTCGTCTCGCCGGACCGCTTCTACTCGCTGCCCTGCCCGACCTATCCGGAAATCCGCCTCGCGATCACCAGCGTGGCGGCGGTGGGCGCGATGCTGGAGGATTTCGCCCCCAACGCGATCCATCTGGCGACCGAGGGGCCGCTCTGCGTCGCGGCGCGGCGCTGGTGCCTGCGCCAGAAGCGGCCGTTCACCACCGCCTATCACACCCAGTTCCCGGATTATGTCTCGGCACGCTCGGGCGTGCCGGCCGAATGGATCTGGCGCTACATCCGCTGGTTTCATACGCCGAGCGCGACGATTCTCGCCTCCACCGCCTCGATCCGCCAGTCGCTGGTCGATCACGGCCTGCCCCAGGTCCGCCACTGGGGGCGGGGTGTCGATCTGAGCAACTTCCATCCGGACCTAGCGCCCCATCCGCGCATGGCGGAATTGGCCGGGCCGAAGATGCTGTATGTGGGTCGCGTCGCGGTCGAGAAGAATCTCGAGGCGTTCCTCCGCGTCGATCGCCCCGGCACCAAGGTGGTGGTGGGCGACGGCCCCGCGCGGGCGATGCTGGAGGCGAAGTACCCGGCGGCGGTCTTCCTCGGGGCGCAGTTCGGCGCGGACCTCGCCGCCGCTTACGCCGCGGCGGACGTGTTCGTCTTCCCCAGCCGCACCGATACCTTCGGCCTGGTGATGATCGAGGCGCTGGCCTGCGGCACGCCGGTCGCCGCCTATCCGGTCACCGGCCCGGTCGACGTGCTGACGCCCGAGACCGGCGTGATGGACGAGGATCTGGGCGTGGCGATCGACAAGGCGCGCATGCTGGATCGCGCTGCCTGCGCCGCCTATGGCCGCAGCTTCACCTGGGAGGCGAGCGCGCGTCAGTTCCTGAGCGCCCTGGTGCCGATCGACTGCGAGAAGGCCGCCGCCTGAATCGCGGAAACGCTTGCCGAAGCGGGCAAGCTCCCCTACATCAAGACCATGTGTGGCCGCCCGTGATGGGCGGCCCTTATTGTTTCAAGTTCCGGAGATCCACCGTGGCCCAGCCGCTGATGCCGCACGCGACCGCTTCCTGGCTGGTCGACAACACGTCGCTGTCGTTCGAGCAGATTGCCGAGTTCTGCGGTCTCCACATCCTCGAAGTGCAGGCGATCGCTGACGATACCGCCGCGACCAAGCTCACCGGCCGCGATCCGGTGCGCGCGCACGAACTGACGATGGACGAGATCGAAAAGGGTCAGAAGGACCCCAACTACGTTCTCAAGATGCAGAAGGGCCCCGAGCAGGTTCGCCGCACCAAGGGCCCGCGCTACACGCCGGTCTCGAAGCGCCAGGACAAGCCGGACGGCATCGCCTGGATCCTGCGCCACCATCCCGAGGTTTCGGACGGCGCGATCGGCAAGCTGATCGGCACCACCCGCACCACCATCGCCGCGATCCGCGACCGCACCCACTGGAACATCGGCAACATCGTGCCGAAGGATCCGGTGACGCTCGGCCTCTGCTCGCAGCGCGAGCTGGACGCGCTGGTGGCCAAGGCGGCCAAGGCCGCCGGCATCGAGGCGCCGACCGACACCCGCCTCGAGGGCGACCGCGAGGCGCTGATCGAGCAGCTCCGCGCCGAACGCTATGCGGCGAGCCATGTGCAGGAGGCCGAGAGCGCCCCGATCGAGCACACGGCGGAGAGCCTGTTCAAGCACTGAGATCGCCTTCCCGGGCGTATGGGAGCGGGCCTCGGCGCATCTTGCGCCGGGGCCCGTTCTGTTTCTCGGGGCAGCTTTGCGGCGGCGTTGCGCTGGGCTAGACCGGCGGCGGGGCGGGGACCCCGAGGAGGAGGATCGCCATGTGTGACGAGCATACCGCAGCCGACAACGACCGCGTGCTGGGCGGAATCACCCGCCGCGGCTTCACCGCCGCCGCCGCTGCGACCGGCATGATGGTGATGCTGCCGAGCCCGGCCAACGCCGCCGCCGTCAAGGGCCGCGACGTCACCATCAAGACCGCGGACGGCACCGCCGACGCCTATTTCGTGGCGCCCACCAGCGGCAAGCATCCGGCGGTGCTGGTATGGCCGGACATTATGGGCCTGCGCCCAGCCTTCCGGCAGATGGCCGATCGGCTTGCCCAGTCCGGCCATGCGGTGCTGACGGTCAACCAGTTCTACCGCTCGACCAAGGCGCCGTTCCTCAAGCCCGGCCAGTCGTTCGACCAGCCCGAGGTGCGCGCGATGATCATGCCGTGGCGCGAGCCGCTGACCCCGGCTGCGATCACCGCCGACGCCAAGACCTTCGCCGCCTTCCTCGATGCCCAGCCGGAGGTGGATGCCAAGCGCGGCATGGGCAGCACCGGCTATTGCATGGGCGGGCCGTTCGTCGTGCGCACCGCCGCGGCGCTTCCGGGCAGGGTCCGCGCCGGTGGCAGCTTCCACGGCGCGCCGCTGGTGACCGCCGATGCCGACAGCCCGCACAAGCTCGCCTCGCAGCTGCAGGGCCGCTACCTGTTCGCCATCGCCGAGAATGACGACGCGCGCGCCCCCGGCGACAAGGAGGCGCTGCGTACCGCCTTCGCCGCCGCCAAGGTGCCGGCCGAGATCGAAGTCTATGCCGGCACGATGCACGGCTGGTGCCCACCGGACAGCCGCGTCTACAACGCCGCCCAGGCCGATCGCGCTTGGGATCGCCTGCTCGCGACCTTCGCCAGCCTGTGATCGGTTGACCGCACGACGCTTTCGTGTTCCCCTCTTGTTCCCGACGGATCGAGTCGGGAGCAACAGGGGTACGGGGCCATGACGGACCAGCTGATTCTCTATACCAACCCGCAGTCGCGCGGCCGGATCGTGCGCTGGATGCTCGAGGAAGTGGGGGCGACCTACCGCGTCGAGATGCTGGACTATGCCTCGACGATGAAGGGCGAGGCCTATCGCGCGATCAACCCGATGGGGAAGGTTCCGGCGATCGTCCATGGCGGCAAGGTCGTCACCGAATGCGCCGCGATCTGCGCCTATCTCGCCGAGAGCTTCCCGGACGCCGGTTTGGCGCCGCTCCCGGAGGAACGTGCCGATTATTATCGCTGGCTGTTCTATGCGGCGGGGCCGGTCGAGCAGGCCGCGACCAACAAGGCCGCCGCCTTCGTTTCGGCCGAGGACAAGAGCCGGATGTTCGGCTACGGCACCTATGACCTTGTCGTCGAGGTGCTGGACGGATTGCTCTCGTCGCGGCCTTACGCGACCGGCGAACGCTTCACCGCTGCCGATGTCTATCTCGGTTCGCAGATCGGCTGGCTGACCCGCTTCGGCATGCTGCCCGGCCGCGACTCCTTCCTGGCCTATGTCGAGCGGGTGCAGGACCGCGCGGCGTACAAGCGCGCCTGGGCGCTCGACGACGTGGATGCGGAAGCGCTGCAAAAGGCGGCCGAACCGGCTTGATCGCCACGGCCCGCTCGCCGATGGTTGTGCGGTGAGCGGGAACGTGATGACAAAGGCCGAGGCAATTTCCAGTTTCACCGTCCTTGCCGCGAAGGCGGGAATTCATTCGTCGGTGCGCTGGGGGAAAGAACCGGGGCACGAGCGCCAATGGATTCCCGCCTTCGCGGGAAGGACGGATTGGAAATGCGGAAGCCGTTCGGCATGAGCGGGGCAATCGCAGGGGGCGAGCCGATCCCGGCGCGCGAATTTGCCCCGCCGCAAAGCTGGATGGCGACCGCAGGGCGCTATCCGCCCCGGTTGATCGATGCGGCGCTGGCACTGCACGACAACCAGTTGCACGTCGCCGAGCCGCTGCTGCGTGCGCACCTGAAGGACGACCCGTTCGACGTCGCCGCGATCCGGATGTTCGCCGAACTCGCCGGCAGGATTGGCCGGTACCGTGACGCGGAGTCGCTGCTGCGCCGCGCGGTGGAACTGGCGCCCCAATTTACGCCCGCCCGCGCCAATCTCGCGCTCGTGCTGTATCGACTGAATCGTCCGGTCGAGGCACTCGCCGAGCTCGACCAGGTGCTCGCCGACGAGCCGGACAACCCCACCCACACCAATCTCCAGGCCGCCGCGAATGCGCGGCTCGGCGACTTCGATGCCGCGATCGGGCTGTACGAGCACGTGCTCGTACAGGCGCCCAACCAGCCGCGGGTGTGGATGAGCTACGGCCATATGCTCAAGACGGTCGGCCGGCAGGCGGACGCGGTCGCCGCCTACCGCCAGTCGATCGCGCTGATGCCGGCATTGGGCGAGGCGTGGTGGAGCCTCGCGAACCTCAAGACCGTCCGCTTCGACGACGCCGATCTCGCCGCGATGAAGGCCGCGCTCGCCGGCGCCGATCTTGCCGAGGAAGATCGCTTCCATCTCGACTTCGCGCTCGGCAAGGCGCTGGAGGACCGCGGCGAGGCCGCCCCAGCCTTCGCCCATTATGCCGCGGGCAACGCCCTGCGCCGCCGGTCGCTGCGCTATGCCGCCGAGGATACGACCCGGCTGGTGGATGCGCATATAGCCCATCTGACTCCGGACCTGTTGGCAGCCCGGGCGGGGCAGGGCTGCACCGCGCCGGACCCGATCTTCATCCTCGGCATGCCGCGCGCCGGATCGACCCTGGTCGAGCAGATCCTGTCGAGCCACGGCCAGGTGGAAGGCACCGCCGAGCTTGCCGACCTGCCGGTGCTCGCCCGCGAGATCGCCGGCTATCCGGCTGGCCTCGCCGACCTGACCGGCGACCAGCTTCGCGCGCTGGGTGAGACCTATTTGCGCCGCACCCGAATCCAGCGCCGCACCGATCGCCCCTTCTTCATCGATAAGCTGCCCAACAACTGGGCGCATGTGCCGCTCATCCTGCTGGCGCTGCCCAACGCCAGGATCGTCGATGCGCGCCGCCATCCGCTCGGCTGCTGCTTCTCCAACTTCAAGCAGCATTTCGCCCGCGGCCAGGGCTTCAGCTATGCGCTGGACGACATGGGGCGCTATTATGCCGATTATGTGCGGCTGATGGCGCATGTCGATGCGGTCGCCCCCGGCCGCGTGCACCGCGTCTTCTACGAAGCGATGGTCGACGATACCGAGGTGGAGGTCCGCGCGCTGCTTGCCGCCTGCGGCCTGGACTTTGAACCCGCCTGCCTCGCCTTCTACAAGACCGAGCGTGCGGTGCGCACCGCCAGCTCCGAACAGGTCCGCCGCCCGATCTTCCGCGAGGGCGTGGAGGGCTGGAAGCCGTTCGAACCCTGGCTCGATCCGCTCAAGGCGGCGTTGGGCGAGGTGCTTACCGCCTATCCGGCAGTGCCGGTGTTTCCGGGATCCTGATGCGCGGCGCCAGGCACCCGGCCGGCACGCGAAGGCAGGGGCCGACCAGAGGGATGGCGCTGCTTCCGACGGTCCTTGCGCTGCTTTGTGCGGGCAGCCTCTACTGGGCCGTGGTGTGCCGCCTGGCCGCCGTGAACGAGCCTTGGGACGCACCCGCCTATTGGCATGCATGGTACCCGCTTTCGATCGCGCTGGCAGCGGGCGCCGGTCTCCTGGTCCGAAAGCGTGGTTGGATGGCGGGGGTGGCCATCACGGCCTCCCAACTGCCGGTGATGCTGGTGAACAGCGAAATCGGGCCCCTGCTCGCGGTAGGCGTCCTCTTCCTGTGCGTCCTGGCCGTGCCGGCAGCAGCCGCGTCTTGGCTGGCCGGCATCGTGCGTTTCCGGTGAGGCCTTGCCTGGCCGCGCCTGCGCTGCGGCCGGGGAGAGGTCGACGCGCTAACGCCCGCTATCCGGCGGTGCCGCGGCTCCCAGCATCCTGATTCTGTGCAGCCAGGTCTCGACCAGACCGGGCCAGCTGCTGGTAATCGCCGCCGCTGAGGGACGCAGACCGAAGGCATGGCCGCCGGCGTCATAGAGGTGCATCTCCAGCGGCACCTTGGCCTGTTCCAGCGCCATGGCATAGGTGAAGGACTGGTAGACGCTGTCGGTCGGGTCGCCCACGCTGTGGAGCAGGAAGGTCGGCGGCGCCTTGGGGCTCACCTTCAGCCAAGGCGCGAGCCGGGTGCTGGTCCTGCCGCCGGTCGAATCATGCAGATGGCCCGGATAGAGCAGCACCGCGAAGTCGGGCCGGCTGGGCAGGGCATCGGCGGCATCGACGGCCGGGTAGCTGCGCGTTTCCGCATTGCTGATCGCGGCGGCCAGGTGACCGCCGGCGGAAAAGCCGATCACGCCGATCCGGTGGGGGTCGATACCCAGCGTCGCGGCCTGCTGGCGAACGAGCACCATGGCGCGCTGGGCATCCTGCAGCGGCAGCTGCACTTTGGGCGCGCGTTCGCGGCTTCGGGTCGGGTGCCAGCGCTGGGGTACCCGATATTTGAGCAGGATGCAGGTCATGCCGCGGGCCGTCACCCAGTCGCAGATTTCGCTGCCTTCCAGGTCGATCGCGACCACTTCATAGCCGCCGCCGGGGAGCACCAGCATCGCGGCACCGGTGTTGGCGCCCCTGGGAGGATAGACCGTCATGGTCGGCACCGAGACATTGCGGATCGCCCGCCAGATCCGCCCACCGACCAGCCGAGTGCCCTTCACGCTGGTCTCGGGGCCATCCAGCTCCGGCCGGGCGATCGCCGTGCCCGCAGGCCAGAGCGGGATCTGCCGCAGGCCACCGTCGGGCTGCCATGGGCCGATGTCGATGAGATGCTGCGGGTCGGGCGAGGGGGTGCGATCCACCTGCGCCGTGGCGGGCGCAGCTGCCGACAGGATGGAGACAAGCAGCGTGCCCGTCCTTCTTGCCCACCGTCGCATCGTCGATCCTCCCTTTCCCGCCAAGCCGTGCGGCACGATCTTGTCGTGGCGCGGTCCGCGTGCGCGGGGAAGAGATTGTTGCGCAGGTTCGATACTCTTCGTCTCAAACCTTGCCGCCGATCGCGGCTTCGTTGCTGAATTGCCACAGCGGTTGAACAATCCTTGCGCATTTCCGTACTCTGCCGTGCCCGGTGCTTGACGGCAAACCTGTTGCGCAAGACGCTGCGGCGCAACAACAAGGGGGTGTTCATGCCGCTCAACCGGTGCGTCGTACGTTCGATTTTGCTGGCTTCCACGGTGCTCGCCGCCGCCCCGGCATTGGCCCAGCAGCAGGCCGAGCCCGCCCCGCCGGTCAGCAGTGATCCCAACGAGATCGTCGTCACCGCGCAGAAGCGCAGCGAGAGCCTGCAGAACGTCCCCATCAGCATCCAGGCGCTTGGCACCCAGAAGCTGGACGAGCTGAACATCAGCGACTTCAAGGACTATGTGCAGCAGCTGCCCTCGGTCTCGTTCCAGGCACTGGGCGGCACCCCGGGTACCAACGTCGTCTACATGCGCGGCGTGGCGTCCGGCGGCGACGGCAACCATTCGGGATCGCTGCCCTCGGTCGGCGTGTATCTGGACGAGCAGCCGGTCACCACGATCGGCGGCAATCTCGACGTGCATGTCTATGACATCGCTCGCATCGAGAGCCTGTCCGGTCCCCAGGGCACGCTGTACGGCGCCTCGTCCGAGGCCGGCACGATCCGCATCATCACCAACCAGCCCGATCACAAGGGCACCTATGGCCGCGCCGATGCCGAGCTGAATTCGGTGGAGAAGGGCGGCATCGGCGGCAAGCTGGAAGGCATGCTGAACCTGCCGATCAACGACATGGCGGCGCTGCGCCTGGTCGGATTCTACCAGCACGATGCCGGCTATATCGACAATGTGTTCGGCTGCCGCAGCTTCCTGCCGGAGACGGCGGCGACGTCGTGCACCGCCAGCAAGGGCGGCGTGGTGGTAAACAACCGCACGCTCGTGAAGAACGACTATAACGAGACCGATATCTGGGGCGGCCGCGCCGCGCTGAAGGTCGATCTTGACGACAATTGGACCGTCACGCCCAACGCGATCTACCAGGAAACGCGCAGCCACGGCGCCTATGGCTATGATCCCAAGGTCGGCGACCTGCAGGTTCAGCACTTCTTCCCCGAATATCGCCGCGATCGCTTCATCCAGGCGGCGCTGACGATCGAGGGCAAGGTGGGGAACTGGGACCTCACCTATGCCGGCGCCTATCTCGATCGCCGCGATACCCAGTCGAGCGACTATACCGATTATGCCGAGGCCTATGACTCGCTCTATTCCTCGGTGGGCGGCATCGCCGGCTATTTCTACTTCAAGGACAATGCCGGCAATCCGATCGACGCGCGCCAGCGCATCGTCGCGACCGACCATTTCAAGAAGACCAGCCAGGAACTGCGCGTCGCCTCGCCGTCCAACGAGCGGCTGCGCATCGTCGCCGGGCTGTTCTACCAGCGCCAGTCGAACGACATCCACCAGGATTACCGGGTGACCGGCCTTGCCGACAACCTCTCGGTCAACGGTCATCCGGGCACGCTGTGGCTCACCCAGCAGCACCGCGTCGACCGCGACTATGCCGCGTTCGGCGAAGTCAGCTACGACCTGACCAGCACGCTCACCGCCACGGCGGGCGGCCGCGCCTATATCTACGACAATACCCTGATCGGCTTTTTCGGCTTCGGCCGGAATCCTGGGAACGGCTTCACCGACACGCCCTATAACGGCGCGGGCAGTTCGCGCACCGGCGTGGCGCAGTGCTTCACCACCGACGGGCTGCGACTGCGCAACGCGATCGCGGCGGGCAAGGCGGCGACGCTGCTGCCGGCGGCGGTGGCGGGCGGGCCCTGCACCAACCTCGCCACCTATGCGGTCGGCGCCGGGCTGCTGCCGGTGCGCGCGCAGGGGCAGGGCGGCACCTATCGCTTCAATCTCAGCTGGAAGCCGACCAGGGGCGTGCTGCTCTACGGCACCGTCTCGCGCGGCTTCCGCCCGGGCGGGATCAACCGGCGCGTCGACGTGCAGCCCTACCAGGCCGACTTCCTGACCAATTATGAAGTCGGCGCGAAGACGACCCTCTTCGGTGGCGCGCTGAAGCTGAACGCGGCGGTCTATCAGCAGGATTGGGACAAGTTCCAATTCTCCTTCCTCGGCGCGAACAGCTTCACCGAGATCCACAACGGCCCGAACGCGCGGATCCGCGGGGTCGAGGCGGACGCGTCGTTCACCCGCGGCGGCCTCTCGCTGACCGCCGCGGGCAGCTACACCGATGCCAAGACCACCAAGAATCTCTGCCTGTTCGACGATCCGACCTACAGCTGCAAGGATACCGGCAACGGCAATCTGATCTCGGCCCCAAGCGGATCGCGGCTGCCGATCACCCCGCAGGTCAAGCTGAGCGGCACCGCGCGCTATACGGTGCCGGTGGGCGCGGCGAAGGGCTATGGCCAGGCGACGGTCTCGCACCAGAGCTCGGCCGCCTCGGATATCCGCACGGCGATCTACCAGACCGGCACCGGCGCGATCGTCAATCCGGCGCAGCTGCTCGGGCGGCTGGAGGCGTTCACCACGGTGGGCCTCTCGGTGGGTGCCGACTTCCAGCGGTTCAACCTCGAGCTCTTCGTCACCAACCTCGCCGACGAGCGCGGCCAGCTTTCGCGCTTCCAGGAATGCGGGTCGTGCAGCCGCAGCTATATCGTGCCGATCGCGCCGCGAACGATCGGCATCCGCGCGGGGGCCAAGTTCTAGCCGCGCGCGGGGGCATGCGCCGCTGGGCCTGGGCTGTCGCGGCACTGCTGGGGCTGGTCGGCCTGACGGTGGCGTACGGCTACCGTGAGGCGTGGCGCGATCCGGTCGTGCGCCGCCTCGACGTGGCGGTGCGCGGCTGGCCGGCGGGCGCGGCGCCGATCCGGCTGGCGCTGCTCTCCGACATCCATCTGGGCGGCGGGAGCATGGACGATGCGCGGCTGCGGCGCATCGTCGCGCAGGTCCATGCGGCGCATCCCAATCTGGTGCTGCTCGCCGGCGACATGGTGGTGGGGCATGACGCGACCGGTGCCGCTGCGCGTGCTGCGGGGCTGACGGCGCCGCTTGCCGGACTGCGGGCGCCGATGGGCGCGATCGCGGTGCTCGGCAACCATGACCACTGGACCGCGCCGGCTGCGATCCGGGCAGCCCTGGCAAAGGCTGGCATCACCGTGCTGACCAACGCCGCAACCAAGCGCGGGCCGATCGCGTTGCTCGGCGTGGACGACAGCTATTCGGGCCATGACGATGTGACGGCCACGCTCGTGGCGTGGCGGCGGATGGGCGGCATCCCCGTGGTGCTGACCCATGCGCCCGATCTCGCTGCCAAGCTGCCCTCTGCATTGCCGCTGCTGCTCGCCGGGCACACGCATTGCGGGCAGGTGGTGTTGCCCGGCTGGGGGCCGTTGCTGCTGCATTCGCCGCACGAGCATTGGCGGCTGCTCTACACGCCGCGCCTGCGCTGCGGCGTGGTGCACGATCCCGCGCGAACTATCGTGGTGACGGCGGGCGTCGGCAGCGGCACCATGCCGCTGCGGCTCGGCGCGCCGCCGGACTGGTGGCTGGTCACGCTCGGCCCGGCGCGGCGCTGACCTGCGCCTGATCCTGCCTGTCAGTCCGGGAAGCGCGCCTCGAATGCTGCCTTCAGGCAGGCGACATGCCCATCCACATTGTCCGGCTGACCCAGATTGACGGCGGAGGGCAGCGCGGGGGCAGCCAGCGTGTAGCTCGTGCGGAAGCGGCCGAGCGCGCGCAGCGTGTTGCTGCCGGGCTCCCCGTCGATGCCCAGAGGATCGAAGCCGAGATAGGCGAGATAGGCCTGCACCGCGCGGATGCCGACGCTCGGCAGGCCCGCCGCCACAAAGCGCGCATGGGCGGCTTCGAGCTTCACGTCATATTTGTTCTTCGCATATTGATTGCCGTTGTAGAAAAACGCCACCCGCGCCCATTTCTGCGCCTTGTAGGCATCGTGCAGCGCCGCATTCGCCGTGAGGAAGCCGGCACAGCCCTGCAACTGGGCGTCCTCGCCGTCGGCGAAGGCGCTGACCATCGCATCGACGCTGGGATAGCCGATCTTGGCGGCGTTGAAGCCCATCACCTGGCCCAGCCCCCAGGAGGCGCTGTCGAGTGCCGCGCGGCGATCGAGCAGCATCGCTCGCTTGAGCCGCTGATATTCCGCCGCGCCGCCGGAATAGCCGCCCGCCTTGGGGTTGCTCAGATCGGGGTAACCGGCGGAGAAGCGGCCGCCGGTGCGCGCGGCGAAGATGTGACGCTCGAACAGGATCTTCGGGCGTCGATCCGGCAGGAAGCCGAAGCCGCGCGTCTCCACGCTGAGCAGCGACCACAAGGAGGCGGCGTCGCCTCCGAGCCGCGCGTGCACCGTGTCGAAACCCGCCTGGGTCAGCGGCGCGCCGCGGCCCGTGAAAATATCGTCCATGCCCCCTCGCTCCCCCTATTGCAGCGTGGCGCTGATCGGCAGCACATCGTCCTCGTCGCCGAGCGTGATCGTCTGCTGCCAGCTGCGGGCGACGCCCTCGGCGTCCGCCCCGGTCAGCAGCAGCCGATGCGGCACGCCCACTTCCAGCGCGCATTCGACGAACCCGTCCGCCGGCACCTGCTGCGGCGCACCGTCGATGGTGAGCAACGGTGCGGGGCCGTTCGAGAGGTCGACCGCAAGGCGAATGTGGCTGAGGATCGGTCCCTCGGGCTGGACCGGCGTGATCGCCGGCGTGCGCAGCGCCGCCGCTCTGGGCGCCGCCGGTTCCAGCCGCTCGGCGGGCGGTTCGGCCGCGCGACGGTCGTCGGAGCCTTCGGTCGGGCTTTTCTCATAGGGCTTCACCGTGGCGCGGATCACCATGACCTTGTTGAGCATGTCGAACCAGAAAGGCGCGCCGAGCGAGATCGCGATCCCCGTGATCAGCCAGCCGAGCAGAATATAGAAGCCGTTGAGAATGCCGTTGGACGAGAAATCCCAGCGACCGGGATGCTGCCAGCCGATCAGGTCGCCGAGCCCGGTCTTGGCGGTGACCAGCGCGTCGTCGTCCAGCCGCACGTCCCCGGTCGGGGCATGGTGCCGGGCCAGCTTGTCCTGCACGTCGGTCGCCTGCAGCAGCAGTTGCTGACGCACCGAATTGCTGGAAGCGAGCTCGCGGGTGAGGTGCACCGCATCGATGTTGAACACCACCGCGGTCGCCAGCCCGATCAAGAGCAGCAGCACCTGGCTCTCGCGCTTGTACCAGCCGCTCACCCGGTCCATGCCCGAATCGAACCACGCCTCAAGGCTGGTGCGGGCGCGGTCGAAGTCGTTGCCCGCTTCCGACAGCGCCACCAGCACCGCGTCGCGCACCTTGCCCGGGCGCAGTGCCATCGCATTGGCACGCAGCGTTTCCATCAAGGCGCCGCCGCTGGCGCGCTGGTCCCCGCCGCCCGCCCCGATCAGATCGAGCAGCGCCAGCGCGAAGTTGCGCGACGGGATATAGGACGGAAATTTGGAGAAGAGTGGCAGCCGCTTCGCGTCGCTGGTCTGGACCGCCCCATTCTTCAGCGTCCGGGTCTGGCGGCGACCGCCGACCAGGAAGATCCGCTTGCGAAACGCGGTCAGCTTGGCGGGGTCATAGACGCCGTCGAACAAGCCGTAGAGCTGTGGATGGTCGAAGATCGCCTTGGTTGCGCCGGTACCGTCGGGATCGTTGAGCAACTGGCGAATCCCGCGCTCCAAATGAATAGCGCGGGTTTTCAGCAAGCCTTCCAGCATTTCGCGAACGGCCGTCGCCAGAAGGCTGGCGATCAGGAACACGAACACGACGCCGATGGCGACTTCCAGAATCTGGGAATTCAACATCCGGCACCCCCCTGCTGCCCGAATGATAAACTGCAGACTGCGGTACCGGCCGAAGATTTCGACAAGTGAAAGTTATGGTATTGGCATTTCGGAGTCGAATCGAAAGTGATCGAGCTTCAGAATTGGAGCGGTACGCGAGATGACTGTCCCGACGTGCGGCGGACTCAGCCTAGATCTTGCCGGTGCGGGGTACCGCCGATGCCGTTCCGGTGCGCGCGGATGTTCGCCCCCGACGGAACGCCGAAGGAGGGGAGCTATCGGGAAAACCGCGACGGCAGGCCGTCGCGATTGCCTCAGGCGTCGATCGTGTAGTTCAGGAAGTCCGGGATCGGGCCGTTCCAGCCTTCGTCCGGACCATCGTCCTGGTCGCGACGGCGACGACGGTCGTCGCGGGCGGGACGCTCGTCACGAACCGGGCGCTCGACCCGCGCCGGACGGCTGCGCTGCTCCTCGCGCGGGGCTGGGGCAGGCGTCGCTTCCTCACGGGCCGGAGCAGCCGCGCGACGGGACTTGGGCTTGGCCGGCGTCTCGACGGCGGTTTCCTCGCGGCGCGGCTCGGCCTTCTTGGCCTCGCGCTTGCCGCCCCGGCTGCGCTTCGGCGGGGGCGCATCTTCGGCACCGTCGATGGCGACCGGGCTCGGAACGCGTTCGATCTTGTGGCCGGTCAGCTTCTCGATCTCGGCGATGTTCTCGGCATCCTCCGGCGTCACCAGCGTATAGGCCGTGCCCGTCGCGCCCCCGCGACCGGTGCGGCCGATGCGGTGGACATAATCGTCCGGGTGCCAGGGCGCGTCGAAGTTGAAGACATGGCTCACGCCCTTCACGTCGATGCCGCGCGCCGCGACGTCCGAGGCGACGAGGATGTTGACGTCGCCGTTCTTGAACCGGTCGAGCTCGGCGATGCGGGCCGACTGGTCCATGTCGCCGTGAATCTCGGCCGAGCGGAAGCCATGCTTCTTCAGGCTCTTGTTCAGGTCGCGGACGGTCGTCTTGCGGTTGCAGAAGATGATCGCGGTGGAGACCTCATCCTGCTGCAGCAGGCGGCGCAGCACGTCCCGCTTTACGTGCGCGGTGGCGGGCACCTGGACGATGCGCTGGGTGATGTTGATGTTCGCGGTGGCGGGGCGCGCCACCTCGATCGTCTTCGGGTCGGTGAGGAACCGGTCCGCCAGCTTCTTGATCGGCGGCGGCATCGTCGCCGAGAAGAGCAGCGTCTGCCGGACCTTGGGCAGCTTGGTGCAGATTTCCTCGATATCGGGGATGAACCCCATGTCGAGCATCCGGTCCGCCTCGTCGATCACGAGCAGGCTGCAGCCGGTGAGCAGGATCTTGCCGCGGCCATAGAGGTCCATCAGGCGGCCGGGCGTGGCGATGAGCACGTCGACGCCCTTTTCCAGCGCCTTGACCTGATCGCCCATCTGCACGCCGCCGATCAGCAGCGCCATCGAGAGCTTGTGGTTGACGCCGTACTTCTCGAAATTCTCGGCGACCTGCGCCGCCAGTTCGCGCGTCGGCTCGAGGATCAGCGAGCGCGGCATCAGCGCGCGGGTGCGCCCTTCGCCGAGCACGTCGATCATCGGTAGCACGAAGGCCGCGGTCTTGCCGGTGCCGGTCTGGGCGATACCGATGAGGTCCTTGCCCATCAGCACCGACGGGATCGCCTGGCGCTGGATCGGAGTCGGCTCGGTATAGCCGGCGTCGGTCACCGCGCGGAGGAGGTCGTCAGAAAGGCCGAGATCGGCAAAGCTCATGCATGTGTCCGGAAATAGGGCGTTCGCTACGCCGCAACAGAAGGCATCGCGCTTGCGGATTCGACCGCAAAAGTCAAGCTTCAGCGTGCGCGAACGAGGTTCTTGAAGGCCTGAACGGGACAAATTCGTCCCGATCGCGAATGCAGCGCGTCGCGACCGGCGCAGAAGCGGCTGTCCTTGGTCGGCTTGAGATAAGCGCCGGAATAGAAGCCGAGCGCCGGACATTCCGAGCCGAGCTTGGCGCGGAGCAGCGATCCATCCTCGAGGATCAGGTCCACGCTGTCGCCCGCGTTCACGGTGAAACCCTGGATGCGGTCGACGTCCACGCAGCTCTTGGCCTTGCGCTCGACCAGCGCCACCGGCGCCTCGCGGCGGACGATGACGGTGGTGCTGCTGACGGTCATCCGCGGTACATGGATGGTCAGGTGCTGCTGGTAGGTCGCTTCCGGCGCAGGATCGGCAGATACGGCCGGGCTCGCCGCGGAAACGGCAAGCACCAGCATCAGGCCAGCGGCAGCGATCGGCAGATTCGGCATCGTGGGAATGGACCGTAGAAACATCGGCTTGAACGGTGGATGAACTGCCGCAGGCCATGCTATCGCGCAAGCATCATGACTCCCGCCCAGCTTCGCATCACGGCCTTTGCCGCCGAACGCTTCGGCCCCAAGGCCGTTACCACCGATCCGCAGGACATCGAGCCGTGGCTGACCGACTGGCGTCGGCGCTATCACGGCACCGCTCCCGCGATTCTGTCGCCTGCGTCGACCGAGGAAGTCAGTGCCCTGGTCGCGCTGGCGCACGATCTCGGCCAGCCGCTGGTGCCGCAGGGCGGGAACACGGGCATGGTCGGCGGCGCCGTGCCGCCGGCGGATGGATCCGCGCTACTGCTCTCCACGCGCCGGATGAACACGATCCGCAGAATGGATGCGGAGGCGAACCTCGCCGTGGCCGAGGCAGGAGTGATCCTCGCCACCTTTCGCGACGCGGCTGAGGCGGCGGGGCGCCGCTTCCCGCTCGATCTCGGCGCGCGGGGCAGCGCGACGATCGGCGGTCTTGTCTCCACCAATGCCGGCGGCGTGCAGGTGCTGCGCTTCGGGACGATGCGCGCGCTGGTCGCCGGCGTCGAGGCCGTGCTCCCCGACGGTTCGGTGCATGACGGGTTGTCGGCGCTGAAGAAGGACAATCGCGGCTATGACCTCAACCAGTTGCTGATCGGCGCCGAGGGCACGCTGGGTATCGTCACCGCCGCGACGCTGCGGCTGGTGTCGGCGGCGGCGGCGCGAGCGGTCGCCTGGGTCGGGCTGGACAGCCCGGCCAAGGCGCTCACCTTGCTGCGCCGCCTGCAGGCTGCCACCGACACGATCGAGAGTTTCGAGATCATGCCCGACGATACCGTGGCGCTGGTGGTGGAGCATGTGCCGGGCACCCGCGTACCGCTGGCCGGCAGCCATCGCTGGCACGTGCTGATCGAGGCGGTGACCAGCGACGCGGGCGCCGAGGCTCCGGTAGCGGTGCTGGAGCGGATGCTGGCAGGTGCGTTCGAGGCGGGGCTCGCCGAGGACGCGGTGATCGCCGCGAGCGAGACGCAGGCCGAGAGCTTCTGGCGGATCCGACATTCCATCTCGGAGGCCGAGCGCGCCGCGGGCCCGGCCGTGCAGCACGACATCTCGGTGCCGGTGGAAGACATGCCGCGCTTCATGGTCGAGGGCGGGGCGGAGGCCGAGGCGCGCTTCCCCGGCACGCACGCGATCGCCTATGGCCATCTCGGCGACGGCAATGTCCATTTCCATGTCCGCGCGCCCAAGGGGGCGGATCGCGATCGCTGGTATGCCGAAGAGGGGCCGCAGATCACCCGGCTGGTGCACGACATGGTGGTGGCGGCGGGTGGCTCGATCTCGGCGGAGCACGGCATCGGCCAGATGAAGCGCGACGAACTCGCGCGCCTGTCGCCGCCGTCACGCATGGCCGCGTTGCGCGCAATCAAGACCGCGCTTGATCCCAAGCTGATTCTGAACCCGGGAAAGCTTGTCGCGCTTGCGCCGGCAACCGCCAGCAAATAGACCGCGCAGCGGTTGAAACGCATTTCGACGAATAAAGTTCTCAGGAGATCCTCATGGCCAGCGCGCCGCAGCAGTCGCTTCCCTTGTTCTACAACCAGCTCGAACCGCTTTCGAGCCAGGTCCATGCCGATTTCCGTACGCGTTCGACCGACCGCGCGGCGTTCCTCGCCAACCAGCATGCCGTGCCGGTCACCGTCGAGGAATTCCCGCTGGTGCAGCGTTTCATGCCGATCGTGTTCTCGGTGGGCGAGGATCCCGTGCCGCTGGCGCTGATGGGCCTGAACGAAGGGGTGAACACCTTCTTCGACGCCGAGGGCAAGCTGATCGACCCGAACTTCTACGTGCCGGCCTATATCCGCCGTTATCCGTTCCTGCTCGCCCGCCTGCGCCCGGACAGCGACGAGCTGTCGCTATGCTTCGACCCGACGTCGGACGTCGTCGGCAAGTTTGACGAAGGCGAGGCGCTGTTCGACGGCACCGAGCCGAGCGAAGTCACCAAGAACATCCTGCAGTTCAACGAGCAGTTCGAGACGGCCGGTGCCCGCACCAGCCAGTTCATGCGCGAACTGAAGGAACTGGGCCTGCTGATCGACGGCGAAGTCTCGATCCAGCCGGACGGCGCCGCGCAGCCCTTCATCTATCGCGGCTTCATGATGGTCGACGAGAACAAGCTGAACGAGATGCGCGGCGACCAGCTGCGCAAGATCGTCCAGAACGGCATGCTGCCGCTGATCTACGCCCACCTCTTCTCACTGGCGCAGATGCGCGAGCTGTTCGCCCGCCAGATCCGCAACGGCTGGCAGCCCGACGTCCAGCTGGTCGGCTGAGCCTCGCGTCGTAAAGAACCGGTCAAGCCCCACCCCCTCAGGAGAGGAGGTGGGGCATTGTCTTATTCCGGCAATTTCCGGTCTGAATTCCCTTCATCCCGACTCCTGCCTCCAGGCGGGGCTCGAGGTGCACGGGCCGCCGGGCCGCCGGTCCCTAGCCGCACTTCCGCAGGCTGAAATTCGCGCCGCCGCCCAATCGAAGAATATGTGCGGCGAGTTGCCTTGAAGTCGGTCGCCGCTGCTCTATATTTCTAATGTACGGCTCGTGTCCCCCCTTTCGCGACGCCGTGCGACACGCCTTCGGGTGTGTCTCCTCCCTGAACCTTGGCCACCTCGTGGGTATCCCACGAGGTGGTTTTTTATGGGCGGGTCACTCGGCCGCCTGCGCGTTCGGCAGGGCCTCGTCGGCCAGTGCGTCGATGATCGCGCGAAGCAGGGCGATGGCGGCGGGGGCGCCGGGCCCGGGTTCGTCGAGATCCCCATCCAGATAGAAGGCGCGATCGAATTCCAGCTGCAGGGCGTGCACGCCGCGGCGCGGGTCGCCATGCCGCTCCAGAATGTGGCCGCCGGCATAGGGCGTGTTCGCTGCCGTCGCGACTCCGTGCCGCTGCGCCACCGCCTCCACCCGGGCGCCGAAGCGCGCGGCGGCGGACCGGCCGAACCGGTCGCCGATCACCAGCCGCGGCGCAGTTTCGGGTGCGCCGAGCGGCGGCATCGAATGTACATCGAGCAGTACCGCCACGCCGAACCGCGCCCGCGCCGCCGCCAGCGCCTCGCCGAGCGCCAGATGGTACGGGCGATGATCCTCCTGGATGCGCGCCGCAATGTCCTCCGTCGCGAAACGCCCGCGCCAGAGCTGGCCGAGCGTGCCGACTCGGCGCGGCACCAGTCCCAGCCCGCTGCGCACCTTGGTGGAAAGCGGGCGGCCGAGCAGCTGGGCGCCCGCGTCGATCTGGGGATCGCGATCATGCTCGGCCCGGTTGAGGTCGATCCAGGCACGGGCGCGGGTGGCGACGAAGAGAGTCTCCTCGCGGCGGGCCTGGCGCGCGATCGAATCGACATGGCGATCTTCCAGCGCGCGCAGGGCATCGGCCGGGACCCGCAGCGCCGCGATCAGGCCCGGGGGATAGTCCCGCCCGCCATGCGGGGCCGAGAGCACCACCGGGCTTTCGGGCGGCACGGGGCCGTATCGGTCGAAGCTGGGGCTGCGAGTCACGGGGGCAGACTAGGCCTCGCTACCCTTGCGGGCAACGCGGCGGCGTCGCCGTGCTGGAAAATCTTAAGGGCTTGGCTCATAAGAACGGCCCGGTTGGTATCGAGTGGGGTAAAGATGATCCGGATTCTGCTGGCCGAGGACGACCGCGTGATGCGCGAATACCTCAGCCGCGCGCTCGAGCGATCGGGCTATGCGGTCAGCGCCGTCGATCGCGGCACCGCGGCCCTGCCGCTGCTCGAGGCCGAGCGATTCGACCTGCTGCTCACCGACATCGTCATGCCCGAAATGGACGGGATCGAGCTGGCCCAACGGGCCGCCGAGATCGCGCCGGAGATGCGGGTGATGTTCATCACCGGCTTCGCCGCGGTGACGCTGCGCGCCGGCAAGCAGGTCCCGCAGGCGCGCGTGCTTTCCAAGCCGTTCCACCTGCGCGACCTGGTGCTCGAGGTCGATCGCATGTTCGAATCCGAAAATGTCGGCCAGAATTGAAAATTAGCGCTTGCGCGGGGGGCGGACCCCCGCTAGAGGCGCGCTTCCCGAGTTTCGGGCGCGTAGCTCAGTGGTAGAGCACTGTGTTGACATCGCAGGGGTCGCAAGTTCAATCCTTGCCGCGCCCACCATCTAAGAGCCCGCCGGCGACCTTCGCTCGGCGGGCTTTTTGCATTTTGGTTCCGGCCCGCGGCCGCCGCGTTAAAAAATTTTTAGCCGATCGGTGTGGGTGCAGGCGGCCGGTGTCGTCTCATCGATGTGCACTTCCGTCGCGAAGTAGTATGCCAATCGACGGATCGTTCTGTCGCATCCTGGATGCGATTTGCTACCGCTCCGCAAGAAAAGCGTACATACTGGCGATACGATGTCGCAACGATGACAGAGGACGAGCGATTGTCGCCAAACAGCAGCAACGGACGCCTTCGCGTTCTCACCTTTCTCCACAGCTTCCATCCGGGTGGCGTCGAGCGGGTTGCACTGCGTCTGGTGCGGCATTGGCGCGCCATGGGCGTAGATGCGCCGCTCTTTCTTGGTCGTGCCGAAGGCGCGATGCACGACGAATTCGGTGACATCGACTATGTGATGCCGCGCCAGCCGCGCCGCAGCCAGGCTGGTTGGGAAACCTTGTGGATGATCCTCACGCTGCCCGCGGTGATCCGCCGGCTGCGCCCGGACGTGCTGTTCGTTGCCGGCTCCACGTACACGATCGTCGCCTTCGCGATGCGGCTGCTGCTCGGCCGCCGTTGCCCGCCGATCATCGTGAAGGTCAGCAACGATCTCGCCCGCCGCGATCTCAACCCCGTCGGTCGCTTCTTCTGGCGCGCCTGGCTGCGAATCCAGGCGCGATGCGCGCGCGGCTGGGTGGTGATGGACGAATCGATGACGCCCGAATTGCCGCCGGTGATGGCGGCGCGGGGGCATGTGGTGCACGATCCGGCGATCGGCGCGACCCAGCTGGTGCCAGCGCGTGCACCTCGCCTGGCCGGCCCGCGTCGTTTCGTCGCGATCGGCCGGATGGTCGCCCAAAAGCATTTCGCGCTGATGCTGCGCGCCTTCGCCCAGGCGGTACAGCCTGGCGAGACGCTGACGATCTTCGGCGACGGGCTCGAGCGCGCCGCGCTGGAGACGCTGGCGGCGTCGCTTGGCATCGCCGATCGGGTCACCTTCGCCGGCCATGTCGCCGATGCTCCGGCCAAGCTCGTCGACTATGACGTGCTGCTGATGTCGTCGCGCTACGAGGGCGTGCCGGCGGTGGTGATCGAGGCGCTGGCCGCGGGGCTGGCGGTGGTTTCCACCGATTGCGGTGCGGGCCTGCGCAGCCTGCTCGGCCAGGGGCGGTTCGGCGCGATCGTGCCGCAGGACGCGGCGCTGCTGGCGGCGGCGATCCGCACCGCGCCCACCGCTGCGCCCGATCGGGAGGCGCTGCTCACCTCGCTGCGGCGCTTCACCATCGAGCGCTCGGCACAGGATTATCTCGCATTGTTCGCCGAAGCGGCAGCAGCGCGCACCACCCGCCAGCCGGTCCGGCTGGAGCAAGAGGCCCACGCATGACTTCTCCCGTGACGGCGGTCCGCACCGCCTATGCTTCGCTGTCGACGACGACGCGCGAGCGGCTGATGGCGATCATCGGCCTCGCCTTTTCGGCGGCGATTCTGGTCGCGGTGTTCTACCAGCTCGACGGGCTGGACTTCACCGTCCTCACCCAGACGCCGACCAGCCCGCTGTTCTGGCTGTGCTTCGCCGCCACCTATGCGCTGGCGCCGTTCATGGATTGGCTGATCCTGCGCCGTATCTGGGGCATCGGCGCGGAGGCCTTTCCGGCGCTGCTGCGCAAGCAGGCGGCGAACGAAGTGGTGCTCGGCTATTCGGGCGATGCGCAGCTCTATGTCTGGGCGCGTCGGACGCTGGGGCCCGACGGCCGCCCGTTCGAGACGCTGCGCGACGTGGCGGTCACCTCGGCGCTGGCGGGGAATCTGGTGACGCTGGCGATGCTGGTATGCCACGCGCCGCTGGTCCACGGCCTTGCCAAGGGCGCGTTGTTCAACACGCTGCTGATCTCCACCGCGACGATCGTGCTGTCGTCGCTGGCGATCTTCTTCTTCCGCCGGATGGTGTTCGCGCTGCCGCCGCGCCAGCTGGCGGTGACGCTGGGTATCCAGATCGCGCGCATCCTGATCAACCTGGCGCTGACCGCATTGCTGTGGAAGCTGCTGCTCCCCGCGGTGCCGGTGGCGGCGCTGATCCTCGTCGCGACGCTCAAGATGATGCTGTCGCGCCTGCCCTTCGTGCCCGCGCGGGAGGCACTGCTCGCGCCGCTGATTGTCACACTGCTGGGCGACTCGGCAGGGCTCGCCGGTGCGGTGCTGTTCGTTGCGACGCTGACGCTGGCGACCCATGTCGTCGTCGGCGGCGCCTCGGCGCTGGCGGACGTGGTGGTTCGCCCCAAGCAGCGCCTCGCCTGAGGTCAATCTCGCAAAAAAAGACGCTGGCGTCCCGGCATGGCCCCCGCCATGCTGGGACGATCAGTTTTCGGGGGCCGGGATGGGCAAGACGATCGCGGTGCTCGGCGCATTGCTGGCGGGCGTGGCACTCGGCTTCTCCGCGCGCTGGCCGGCCGGCGCCTTCCTGAACCCCTGGATCGATGCGGTGGCGCCGATCGGCGCCTTCTGGATCCGCGCGCTGAGCATGACCTTGGTGCCGCTGGTGTTCGCACTGGTGGTGAGCGGGGTGATCAACGCGGTGCGGCACGGCCAGGGCGGCCGGGTGCTGGCGGTGAGCTTCGCGGTGTTCCTGCCGATGCTGGTGCTGGCGGTGCTGCTAGCCTGGGCTGTGGTCGAGACCGTATTGCGGCTGTTCCCGCTGGGGCCCAATCCACTAGCCGGCCTTTTGGGCAGCGCGCCCGCGATCCCGCAACTGCCCGGCACCGCCGACCAGATCCTCGCCATCCTGCCGGAGAATCCGATCGCCGCGGCGGCGAGCGGGCAGATGCTGCCGCTGGTGGTGTTCGCCGTGCTGCTCGGCGCAGCGCTGGCCCGTACGCAGGGCGATGGTTTCGCAGGGATCGTCGACGAACTCGCACGGGCGATGACGCGCATCGTCGACTGGATCCTGCTGCCTGCACCGATCGGCATCTTCGTGCTCTCGCTGGGGGCGGGCAAGGCGGCGGGGGCGAGCGTCGCCGGGGTGCTCGCGCGCGAGGTGGGGGCGGAGATCCTGTTCTCGCTGTGCGCGATCCTGCTCTGCTACGGCCTCGTCCTGCTAGTCCGGGCGATGCCGCTCGGCCGCTTTGCCCGGGCGATCGTGCCCGCGCAGGCAACCGCCGCGGGCACCTGCTCGTCGATGGCGACCGCGCCGGTATCGATGGACGTCGCGCTCAACGCCCTCAAGCTGCCGCAGGAGGTGGCCGGTACGACGATGCCGCTCGCCATCTCCACCTTCCGCCTGGCCACCGCGGGGGTGAGCCTGATCGAGATCTTCGTCGCCGCGCATGCCGCCGGGGTCCATGCCTCGCCCGTGCAATGGCTGCTGGCGGGAATGACGGCCGTCATCGCCGGCATCGCCACCCCGGGACTGCCTGGTGCGGCGATCATCTATGCCTGCACGGCGCCGGGCCTGCAGATCCTCGGCGCCCCGCTGGCGATCATCCCCCTCTACATCGCCACCGCAGCGATCCCCGACATGTTCATCACCACCGCCAGCGTCACCGGCCAGCTGACCGCGACGACGCTGGTCGCGCGGCTGGTCAGGCGATCGCGTTGAGGCCCGGCAGGCCGCCCTCGGCGATCGTCAGGCTGCGGCCACCGATCCAGGCCTGGCCGCCGGCATCATAGTCCACGAAGATACGGCCGCGGCGGTCCAGGCGAGTCCCTTGGGCTGCGACATAGCCCTCGGTCACGCGGCCGCTTTCGTACAGCCACTGCGCCACGGCGGCGTTGAAGCTGCCGGTCACCGGATCCTCGATGATCCCGCCGAACGCATCGGTGAACAGCGTGCGGATCTCCCAGGCGACCGGAGCGCCCGCGGGATGCGCGCCGATCAGGCCGATCTCGATCCGCCCGTCCCAATGGCGCACCGGCTCCACCGCCAGCACCGCCTCGGCCGAGTCGAGCAGCACCGCAATCCAGCCGGGGCCGTTATCCGCCCAAGCGGCATCGACGATCGCGGCGGGATCGATGCGCAGCGCGCGCGCCAGCGTCGCACGGGTGTCGGCATCGACCGGGCCGCTGCGCAGCAACGGCGGCGCGGCGAAGGCGAGGCGGTTCTCGTCCTGCCGGATCGATATCAGCCCGGCGCCGCATTGCTGGACGATCCGGTCCCCTGCCGTGCGCCCGCCCGCTGCCAGCCAGGCATGCGCCGCGCCCAGCGTCGGATGGCCGGCAAAGGGCAACTCCCGATCGAGCGTGAAGATGCGCGCGTGGTAATCGGCGCCGGGGACGCTCGGCGGCAGCAGAAACACCGTCTCGCTCAGGTTGAACCAGCGGGTGATCGCCTGCATCGTCGCGGTGTCGAGATCGCCGCCGCCATGCACCACCGCCAGCGGGTTGCCGGTGAACGGGCCGTCATGGAATACGTCGACCAGCGAGAAAGGCGTCGTCATGGCTGCATCTCCCCTGCCGCGGATGCGGCGCGGGCAGGGATCGCCGATCGGACCCGGACTGGCAAGCCTCAGCCCGGGGCCGCCGCCGATCCGGCGAGCAGCCCGCCATCCACCTGCAGCTCGGCGCCGGTGATATAGGTGGCTTCGTCCAACGCGAGCATGGTCGCGACCGCCGCCACTTCTTCCGGCATCCCGAAGCGGCGGAGCGGCGTGTCGGCGACGAAGGCGGCCATGCGCGCCTCCCGATCCGGACCGGTGCCCAGCATCGGCTCCCACATCGGGGTGAGGATCGCGGCCGGGTGGATGCTGTTGCAGCGGATCCTCCAGCCCTGCTGCGCACAGTAGAGCGCTACCGTCTTGCTATGGTTGCGGATCGCCGCCTTCGACGCGGCATAGGCGGCCGCGCCCGGAATGCCGACCATGCCGGAGCGCGACGACAGGTTGATGATCGACCCCGACCCCGCCGCCTTCATCGCTCCGATCGCATAGCGGCAGCCGAGAAAGGTGCCGTCCAGGTTCACGCGGTGAACGGCGCGCCAGTCCTCGAGCGCGGCGTGTTCGGGATCGTGGGCCACGATGCCCTGCTCGAAGCCGGTGATACCCGCATTGTTGACCACCACATCAGCGACTGGCGCGCGGGCGGCCAGCCGCGCCCAATCCGCTTCGTCGGCCACGTCGAGCCGCTCGAAACGGCAGCCGATCGCGTCGGCCGCCTCGGTGCCGGCGGAGATATCGATATCGGTGAGGATCACGGTACCGCCTTCCGCATGGAAGCGCGCGGCGATGGCGCGGCCGATGCCGCGTGCTGCGCCGGTGACGACGCAGATTTTGTTGTTCAGGCGTTGCATGGTGTTCTCGCAGCCAGAGTCCAGGGCGCGGCAGGTGCCGCGGGCTGTGGGGTACCGCTTCAGCGGTGACGCTGGACCATGTCGAGAACTCCCGGAACCTGCGTCAGGCTAGGCGCAAGCGGCCGTGGACACAAGCAAAAGCCGAACCGGCCGCCGCCCCGGGAGAAGGGCGGCGGCCGACGGCACGCAGGATCAGAAGGTTACGCCGAAGCCGGCACTGACCGTCTGGCCGCTGTCCTTGCCGGTAAAGGAACCGGCGCGGTTGTTGGTCTTCCAGCTGATCAGGTTGAGCTGGAGGCGGATGATGCTGTCGAGATACCAGTTGGTGCCCACGGTCGCCGCGGTGCCCTTGGTCGCGTTCGGGATGCCCGAATAGTCGATGCTCTCGTAGCGGGCGAGCAGTTCGATTGCGCCCGGGCCGCCATCGAACACCGGCCGCAGCACGCGCGGCTGGGCGAAGGTGCCGAGGCGCGGATTGTACGGCGGCAGGTCGCCGGTGACGAAGAAGCCGGTCGAGAGGCTCCACGCCTTGCTCTCGAAGTCCGGGCGACCGCCATTGAGGCGGGCGACGCGCTGGCCGGCTTCGCCCATCACCCACAGCGATCCGACATAGCCGCCCAGTTCGGCGCCGTAGCCGGTGGTGCCGGTGCCGCCGGTGAGCGTGCCGGTCTGGACGCGCAGATTGCCGTTGAAGCGACCACCGATCACGGTGTTGCGGGTCAGCGTGCCGGGGCTGCGCGAGGACAGGGCCTCGTCGAAGCCCCACAGGCCGACATGGAGGATCGCGCGATCGGTCTTGATCGGGTTCCAGTGGACGCGACCGAGCACGGTGCGGTTATCGTTCATCGCCTGGCTGGCATCGACGCTGTCGCCGCTGATCGTGACCGAGGCGTGGCCCGTCTTCCAGAAGAGGCGGGGCATCAACGCGATACCGTAGAAACCGCGCTGCGGAATGATCGAGGTGGCGACGACGTTGCGCTCGAGGAACGGCGGCGCGTCCGAACCGCCCGAGCCTTCGAAGCTGCGATCGTTGAACATGTTGCCGAAGCGGACGTCGTAGGAAAGCTTGCCGATGTCGTTGCGCCAGCCGACGAACATCGTGCCCACGTCCGAGGTGTTGTCGGCGAAGTCGTTTTCGAACTGGTAGAAGAAGTGCGGGCCGACCGCGCCTTCGATACCGATACGCAGCGCTCGGGCGCCGGTCGTGGTGATGTTGCGCGCGTCATAGTTCGAACCGAAGGTCGAGCTCACGTGGTTGATGATACGGCCGCGCATCTTGAACAGGAACTTGCCGTCCGCCGAGCGGAAGATCGGCAGGCCGCCGCGCCATTCGGTGGTGACGTTGGAGGCGTTCGCCGCAGCGCGGACCTGGGCGACGCTCTGATCGACGAGGTCTGTGGGGGCAAGCTGGGGCGCGAAGGAGTCGGCGACCGTCTCGTCATTGGCGACATTGGTGCGCTTGACCTGCCGCGCCTGGTCGACAGGCGCCGCCGCCGCATGCGCGACCGGGGTGGAAGCCTGGGCACCTTCGATCTTGTCGAGCCGGGCGCGCAGCGCGGCGATTTCCTCGGCCTGCGCCTTGAGCAGTTTCACCAGCTCCGCCTGGTCGCTCGGCGTGGTCTGCGCCAGTGCCGGCGTGGCGACTAGCAGCGACGATAGCGCCGCACCTGCCAGGAACGTCATCTTCATCATGAGAACCCCGTTTGTTGATTCGGTGTCGCCAAAGGCAATCCGTCTCAATATAGAACGGCAGTTGTCGTATGATCCGGTGATGAAACGAGATTCTGTTGTTACGTATTTCTGCTTAGGTGCTACGTGGCCACCATATCTTCTTCAGAAGACGCCGAGCGCTTGACTATAAAGTACAGAATTTCATTTGCCGGCAGGATTTTGCGGTTTAAAGCTGAAACGTCCAACGGCGGTACGGCGGAAATGATTACGCGTGCGTTTGAGGCGCCCTAGGTGTTTATCGGGAGGCGCGGTCCCGCGAGCAGAGCGCCTTCTCCATCCGCACCAGCGGCACCTGCACGCCGTCAATCGGGGCGGACAAGATGGATTCCACCTGCCGATAGCCGCACGCTTCGTAGAGCGGCACGCCGGCCATGGTCGCCATCATCTCGGCGCGGGCATAGCCGGCGGCGCGCGCGGCGTCCTCGCACAGGCCCAGCACGCGACGGCCGATGCCGCGGCGGGTGAAGTCCGGGTTGGTGTACATCGCGCGGATCTTGGCGGCGTCTTTCGCCGGGTCCAGTCGCTGGGGCTCCCGCGCGACGATGCTCGCATCGCCGCCATAGAGCGTCGCGCGGAACGACCAGCCGCCGCAGCCGGCGATGGTGCCCCCGGCGTCCTCGACGAGGAAATAGGTCTGGTCGGCGATCAGCTGGGTGTCGAGCCCCATCACCCGGTGGCTGGCGGCGACCTGTTCCGGGGTCAGGAAGCCGTGCTGCAGCTCGGCGATCGCCCGGCCCATCACCGTGCGCAGTGCCTCCAGGTCATCCGGTTGCGCAAGGCGGTGGGTGAGGGCCGACATCGACGCGCGCGGTCGAAGTTACGCCCGGCCGACCACGCTCTCCGGCAGGTCCTTGCCGAACACGCGCTGGTAATATTCGGCCACCTGTGCCCGCTCGGCATCGTCGCATTTGTTGAGGAACGACAGGCGGAACGCGAAGCCGACATCGCCGAAGATCAGCGCGTTCTGCGCCCAGGTGATCACGGTACGCGGGCTCATCACCGTCGAGATGTCGCCGTTGATGAAGCCGCGGCGGGTGAGCTCCGCCACGCGGACCATGTTCTCCACCGTCTCCTTGCCGCCCGGCTTGTCATATTCGCCCGACTTGGCGAGCACGATCCGCGCCTCGGTGGCGGCAGGCAGATAGTTGAGCGTGACGACGATGTTCCAGCGGTCCATCTGGCCCTGGTTGATCTGCTGCGTGCCGTGATACAGGCCGCTGGTGTCGCCCAGGCCCACCGTGTTGGCGGTGGCGAACAGGCGGAACCAGGGGCTCGGGCGGATCACCCGGTTCTGGTCGAGCAGGGTCAGCTTGCCCTCGGTCTCCAGCACGCGCTGGATCACGAACATCACGTCCGGGCGGCCCGCGTCATATTCGTCGAACACGAGCGCGGTCGGGGTCTGCAGCGCCCAGGGCAGCAGGCCTTCGCGGAATTCGGTGATCTGCTGGCCGTCCTTGAGGACGATCGCGTCGCGGCCGATCAGGTCGATGCGGCTGATATGCGCGTCGAGGTTGATGCGGATGCAGGGCCAGTTGAGCCGCGCCGCCACCTGCTCGATGTGGCTGGACTTGCCGGTGCCGTGATAGCCCTGGATCATCACGCGGCGATTGTGCGCGAAGCCGGCCAGCACCGCGAGCGTGGTGTCCGGATCGAACACATAGGCAGGGTCGAGATCGGGCACCCGCTCATCCGCCTCGCTGAAGGCAGGCACTTCCATGTCGATGTCGATCCCGAACAGATCGCGCACCTTCACCATCTTGTCGGGTGCGTCGAGGATCGTGGAATCCCGGCTGTCGGGGAAGGTGTTGGGCAGATCGGCCATGGTCTTGAATCCTTGAGTCCGAACGGGACCTAGAGGCTTGTTTGCCGCACTGCAACCGCATGTCCTTCGGGGTAGGTCAGGCGGCAAGCTTGGGCGGCAGCAGGAACAGCGTGGCGAATTCTGCCGCGCGGGGCACGTCCCCGTCCACGACGAACCTGCCTTCGGACAACGCCGCGACAAGGGGCATGGTGCCGAACAGCACGGGCAGGAAGTCGTTGGGTTCTCCGACAAACACCGCCTCGGCACCGGCCAGCGTGCCGCGAGTGATGCCGAAGGCACCGTCCTCGATGGTGGCGAGATAGGTCTCCTCGCCCAGCCGGAAGCCGATCCGCCCCGACCAGCCGGCGGTCTTGTCGGGCAGCATCAGCATCCGCAGCGCCAGCATCAGCGACACGCGCGAAAAGGGCAGGGAGGGATCGTGCCGCGGCGAGCGCAGTGCCCAGCGGCCCATCGCCAGTACCACCGGCTCGGCCTCATATCCCCAGGGGGTGAGCGCATAGACCTGCACGCTGGCCGGCGGCGGCAGCTTCTCGCGCACCACGATCCCGTCCGCCTCCAGCCCGGCGAGACGCTGGGTCAGAACATTGGCGCTGAGGCCCGGCAGCCCGGCGCGGATCTCGCCAAAGCGACGGGGGCCGAGCAGCAGTTCGCGGATGATCAGCAGTGCCCAGCGCTCGCCGACGAATTCCAGCGCGAGCGCCGTGCCGCACGCATCCTCGTAGCGGCGCTTCTGACCTAGGTTAGTTATCTTTTCTAACTTCACGGTTGTTTTCTAGGATCGGCCAAGGCACAAATCAAGCAGGCGGCGACTCAACGAAGGCCGCCGGGGAGAGAGAACGTGGTCCAGCCGGTGTTCGTGAACCTGCCCGTAGCCGATGTGCCGCGCGCCACCGCCTTCTACGAAGCGATCGGCTGCACGATGAACCGGCAGTTCAGCGGCCCTACCGCCAGCGCGATGGTCTGGTCCGAGGCGCTGACTTTCATGCTGCTCCACCGTGACTTCTTCCAGACCTTCACCCCGCGTGCCGTGGCCGATGCGACGGCGGTCACCGAGGTGCTGATCGCGCTGCCGCTGGACGATCGTGCCGCCGTCGATGCGCTGGTCGACACGGCCGTTGCGGGTGGCGGATCGGGCGACATCCGGCCGGTGCAGGACATGGGCTTCATGTACGGCCGCACCTTCACCGATCCGGACGGGCATGTGTTCGAGCCCTTCCACATGGATGCCGCCGCAGCCGCGGCCGCCATGGCACCGGCGGAAGCCTGAGCCATGGCGCAGAAGATCGTCCCCTGCCTTTGGTTCGACGGTGACGCCGAGGATGCGGCGCGCTTCTACACCACGCTGCTGCCGGACAGCCGGATCGACCAGGTGGTGCGGGCGCCGGCCGCCTATCCTGCCGGCGAGGCGGGCGCGGTGCTGGTGGTGGAGTTCACGCTGGCGGGATCGCGCTACGTCGCGCTCAATGGCGGCCCGCAAGCGCGCTTCAACGATGCCGTGTCCTTCCAGATCCACACCGAGGACCAGGCCGAGACCGATCGGCTATGGGCGGCGATCACCGCCGAGGGCGGTGCCGAGCGCGCATGCAGCTGGTGCGAGGATCGCTGGGGCCTGCGCTGGCAGATCGTGCCGCGGCGCCTGTCCGAGCTGATGGCCGATCCGGACCGGGACCGCGCCGCCCGCGCGATGCAGGCGATGATGACGATGCGCAAGATCGACATCGCCGCGCTGGAGGCCGCCGTCGAACCCGCCTGAGCCCTGGAGGAGACCGGGAATGTCGTCCCAAGCCTATCTCGACGGATATGTGATTCCCGTGCCCGAGGCGGAGAAGGAGACCTATCGCGCGCTGGCGGAAGAGACGGCGACGCTGTTCCTGAAGTTCGGTGCGGTTCGCGTGCTGGAGGGCTGGAGCGAGGATGTGCCGCACGGCACCGCGACCGACTTCTACCGCGCGACGCTGGCCGAGGCGGGCGAGGCGGTGGTGTTCGCCTGGGTGCTGTGGCCGGACAAGGCGACGCGCGATGCCGGTTGGGGCAAGCTGATGGAAGCGCCGGAGATGCAGGGGCGGACCATGCCGTTCGACGGCAAGCGCATGTTCTGGGGCGGATTCGAACCGATCGTCGATCGCGGCGACGGCTGAACACAGGGGAGAGTGGCATGACGAACCGGCAGGGCGAGATCATCTGGTACGAGCTGATGACGCAGGATGCGAACCGCGCTGCGGCCTTTTACGGGGCCGTGGTCGGTTGGCAGGTCGGCGCGCCGATGGCCGGCGGCCCGGACTATCGGATGCTGGTGGCGCGCGACGGCAATGCCGGCGGCATGCTCCAGCTGGACGATGCGATGCGCGCGGCAGGCGCAAGCCCGACCTGGCTCGCCTATTTCGGTGTCGACGATGTCGATGCGAGTGTCGCGGCGATCGCCGGCGCGGGCGGCAAGGTGCTGATGCCCGCCTGGAACGCCCCCGGCGTCGGCCGGATCGCGATGGTCACCGATCCGCAAGCGGTGCCCTTCTACGTGATGCGCGGCGCCACCGAAGGCGCGACCAGCACCGTCTACCAGCGTCACGGTCGCGGCCATGTCGGCTGGAACGAGCTCTATGCGCCGGACGCCGACGCGGCGCTCGGCTTCTACCACCGGAAATTCGGGCTCACCCGCATGGGCGGCATGCCGATGGGCGAACTGGGCGAGTACAGCTTCATCGGCCATGACGGCGGCGAGCCGATGGGCGCGATCATGCGCTGCCCGCCCGGCGCGCGGCCGGGCTGGAGCTTCTACTTCCGGGTCGACGATGTCGATGCAGCGAAGGACAGGGTGGAAGGGGCCGGGGGAACGGTGCTCAACGGGCCGATGGACGTGCCCGGCGGCGAGCGCGTGCTCCAGGCAGCTGACCCGGACGGCGCGATGTTCGGTCTGGTGAGCGGGGCGGCGGCGGATGCTTGAGCTGTTCGGGCACCCCTTCTCGTCCTACACTTGGAAGGTACTGATCCCGCTCTACGAGAACGGCACCGCGTTCCGGTTTCGGGCTCTCGGGCCGGACGAGCCGGAGAATGGCGCGGAACTGGCACGGCACTGGCCGCTGGCCAAGTTCCCGTTGCTCGTCGACGCTGGGCGCGCCGTGATGGAGTCCACCATCATCATCGAATATCTCGATCTGCATCATCCCGGTGCCACGCGCTTCCTGCCCGAGGACGCCGATGCGGCCATCGAGGTGCGGATGCTCGATCGCATCTTCGACAACCATGTGATGGCGCCGATGCAGCGGGTGGTGGCCGACGCCATGCGACCGCCCGAACGTCGGGACCCTGTCGAGGTGGAGCAGGCGAAGGCGGCATTGGCGCGCGCCTATGGCTGGCTGGAAACCCGGCTGGAGGATCGCGACTGGGCGTCGGGCGGCGCGTTCACCCTGGCCGATTGCGCGGCAGCGCCCGCGCTCTTCTACGCCGATTGGGTGCATCCCATTGCGGACGCATACCCAAGGGTGGCCGCTTATCGTGCCCGCCTGCTGGCGCGCCCGTCGGTTGCGCGCTGCGTCGAGGATGCGCGGCCCTACCGCGGCTATTTCCCGCCCGGCGCACCGGATCGCGATTGACCCGGGGGCGGCGTTACGCGAACGCCTCCGATCCCTTCAACTGCTGGTACGCCGCGATCACCCGCTGGAGACGCGCCTCATGGCTGCGGTCGCCGCCGTTGCGGTCGGGATGGAATTTCCGCACCAGCTCCGAATAGCGCTTCCGCAGCGCCGTGCGGTCGGAGTCGATCTCCAGGTCCAGCACCTTCAGCGCGTCGCGGTCTGCGCCGGACAGCGGCCTGCCGTCCTTACGCTCGCCGCGATCCTTCATCCGGTCGCGATAGCGCGCGCCGATCGCGTCGAGCGGGTCGGCGAAATCGGCCCAGCGTGGCGGCATGTCAGGATTGGCGCTGAACACGCGGGTCTCGCGCTCCCAGCCGGCGATCGGGCGCTGTGCCTCGTGGATCTCGTCGGGGCTCATGCCCGCGAAGAAGTTGTAGCCGGAATTGAACGCGCGAACATGGTCGAGGCACAGCCAGCGGAACGGCGGCGGACCGTCGAAGCTGCTGCGCGCGCCTTCGATCGGCGGCGCGCGAAATTCGCCGGGAGCGGTGCAGCCCGGCTCTGCGCACACCCTTCCCTCCGCTTCCATGCGACCATGGAAACGGGCATTCGGACGATCCCTTCTCGGCTGATGGCTAGCCACGCGACTCCCTCGAGCAAACCGCCTATATAGGCGCGATGACCGACCTCGCCACCGGCCCTTTGGCCGATCTGATCGCCGATCGCCTGCGCACCGCGCTCGCCCCGTCGCACCTCCATGTCAGCAACGACAGCGCCCAGCATCGCGGGCATCTGGGCGATGACGGCACCGGCGAAAGCCACTTCACCGTCACCATCGAGAGCCCCGCCTTCGCCGGGCTGAACCGCGTCGCCCGCCAGCGCAAAGTGAACCATGCGCTCGCCGATCTGCTCGCCACCCGCATCCACGCGCTGGCGATCAAGGCGACTGCGCCGGGCGAATGAGCGGCCGCATCGCGCGCCCCGCGGCGCGGATCCTGCTGCTCGATCGCGCGGGCCGCGTACTGCTGTTCCGCTTCGATCCCAGCGACCGGCCACCCTTCTGGTGCACGCCGGGCGGCGCGGTCGATCCGGGCGAGCGCTATGAAGACGCTGCGCGGCGCGAGCTGTGGGAGGAAACCGGCATTCGTGCCGATCCGGGGCCCGAGGTCGCACGGCGCGTCGTCGAGTTCGTGACGATCGAGGGCGTGCCGGTCTGGGCCGACGAGCGCTATTTCCTGGTGCGCACCGATGTGGAAGCGATCGAGACCGGCGGGCATACCGCGCTGGAACAGCGGGTGATGCGCGGCTGGCGCTGGTTCACCCGCGCCGAGATCGCCGTGCATGACGAGCCGATCTTCCCCGAAGACCTGCTCGAGATGCTCGCAGCGCTCTAGTTGTCCGGCCCTGGTTTTCCACAACCGTCATCCCAGCGAATGCTGGGGTCTTCAAACGGTGCGGGAGGACGGCGCCGCGCTTCTGCGGGAGGCCCCAGCGTTCGCTGGGGCAACGGCGCGGGGAGGTAGCCCGCCGCGTCGTCGCCGACGCGGCGGGTCCTGTATCACTCCCGCCCGAGCAGCACCCGGGCCTGGCCTGCGATCTGCGCCAGCATCGCCGCATTGGGCACCGCCGCCTGGCGCGCACGCCGGACCAGCGCGCTGAACTGGTCGACGCGGGCGCGGTGCTCGGCGAGCCAGGCGTCCACCGTCGCCTGCGGATCCTGCCCTTCGACGCGCGACAGGAACTCCAGCCGGAGCTGCTGGAAGTCGCGGGCGAGGCCGGCGATCAGCAGGCGTTCCCACACATCGCCGGTGGTGATCCGCGCCGCCGTCGCCTGCGCCCAGTCGAGGCCCAGCGCCTGGCCGAGCGAGGTAAAGGCGCGGGTGAGCACCACCTCGTCGATGCCGCGGCGCTGGCCGAGATCGGCGAGGCCGATGCAGCCGTCCAGCTCGAACACGTGCACGATACGGTCGACCAGCTCGCGCGGCGCGCCCGCCGCAGTAAGCTTGCCGCAGATGCGATCCGCCTGCGCGCGTACTTCGGTGAGCATCAGTCCCTTGGCCTCGCGGCCCAGCGCCTCGATGCCGGGCTTGAGCCGCGCGATCACTTCGGCCGGGCTCGCCCCGGGCCGGGTAATGCGCAGCAGATCGGCGATCTGTCCTCGCACCGCCACCGCGAGTTCGTCGAGCAGCGCAACGCGCGCGCCTTCGCTGATCTCGGCGGTTTCCACCGCCGCCCACAGCGCCGGCAGCCCGAGCAGCTGTTCGGCGACGACGAACATCGCGGCGATGTCGCGCATCGCGGCGCCCTCTTCCTCGGCCAGTTCGAACGGGTGGAGCACGCCGAGGCGGTTCACCACGCGGTTGGCCAGCTTTGTCGCGACGATCTCGTTGCGCAGGCGATGCTCGTCGATCGCCTTGCCGAACTGTTCCTGCATCGCCTTGGGGAAGGCGGCATGCAGATCGCCGACCAGCGCCGGATCATGGCCGAGTTCGCCCTTCTCGATCGCGTCCTGCAGGGCCAGCTTGGCCGAGGCGAGCAGCACCGCCAGCTCCGGCCGGGTGAGCCCGCGCCCTTCCTGGGCGCGGCGCAGCAGGTCCTCGTTCGAGCCCAGCCCCTCGACCCCGCGGTCGAGGCGACCGCTGGCCTCCAGGATCTCGATCACCCGCACATAGCTGGGCAGGTCGAGCGCGCCGTCATTCTCCATGAAGGAAAGCGCAAGCGTCTGGAGCCGGTTATCCTCCAGCACCAGGTGCGACACGTCGTCGGTCATCGAGGCCAGCAGGGTGTTGCGGTCCTCGAAAGCGAGGCGGCCCTCGATCATCTCGCGGTTGAGCGCGATCTTGATGTTGACCTCATTGTCCGAGCAGTCGACGCCTGCCGAATTGTCGATGAAGTCGGTGTTGAGGCGGCCGCCGTTCCGCGCGAACGCGATGCGCGCCGCCTGGGTCACGCCGAGATTGGCGCCTTCGCCGACCACTTGGGCCCGCACCTGCTCGGCATTGATGCGGATGCGGTCGTTGGCGGGATCGCCCACCTCGCCGTTGCTCTCGCTCGCCGCCTTCAGATAGGTACCGATGCCGCCGAACCAGAGCAGCCCAACGCGCGCCTTGAGGATGGCGATCATCAGCCCGTTGGGATCGATGCTGTCGACGTCGAGGTCGAGCAGCGCCTTGACCTGCGGGCTGAGCGGGATCGACTTTTCGGTGCGCGGGAACACGCCGCCGCCCTCGGAGATCAGCGCCGGGTTATAGTCCGCCCAGCTCGAACGCGGCAGCGCGAACATGCGGGCGCGCTCTTCCCAGCTGGTCGAGGGATCCGGATTGGGATCGAGGAAAATGTGGCGATGGTCGAACGCGGCGACCAGCTTGATCGCCTTCGACAGCAGCATGCCGTTGCCGAACACGTCGCCCGACATGTCGCCTACACCCGCCACCGTCACCGGCTCGGACTGGATGTCGGTGCCCATTTCGAGGAAGTGGCGGCGGACCGAGACCCAGGCGCCCTTGGCGGTGATGCCCATCGCCTTGTGGTCGTAGCCGACGCTTCCTCCGGACGCGAACGCATCGCCCAGCCAGAAATTGCGCTCGATGGCGAGCGAATTGGCGACGTCGGAGAAGGTGGCCGTGCCCTTGTCCGCCGCGACGACGAAATAGGGATCGTTGCCGTCGAGCACCGTCACGCCCTGCGGGTGCACCACCTCGCCCGAGACGATGTTGTCGGTGATCGACAGTAGCGCGCGGATGAAGATGCGGTAGCTTTCGGTACCTTCGGCCAGCCAGGCGTCGCGATCGACGGCGGGCGAGGGCAGGTGCTTCGGATAGAAGCCGCCCTTGGCGCCGGTCGGTACGATCACCGCGTTCTTCACGCGCTGCGCCTTCATCAGGCCGAGAATCTCGGTGCGGAAGTCGTCGCGGCGATCGGACCAGCGCAGGCCGCCGCGCGCGACCGGGCCGGCACGCAGATGGATGCCCTCGACGCGCGGGCTGTACACCCAGATTTCGCGCCAGGGCAGCGGCGCCGGCAGGCCCGGCACCTTGGCCGAATCGAGCTTGAACGCCAGCGCCTCTTCGCCGGCGGGCGCATAGGCGTTGGTGCGTAGCGTCGCTAGCACCACGCCCTTGAACAGGCGCAGGATGCGGTCGTCGTCGATCGCATTGACCTGTGCGAGGCCGGCGTCGATCGCCTTTTCGGCATTGGCGATCGCGTCGACGTCGCCACCGCGCGCGGGGTTATGCGCGGCTTCGAACCGATTCACCAGCGCCAGCGCGACCGAAGGGGCGCGGCGCAGCGCATCGACCACCGTGCCGAGGCCGTAGAGCATGCCCGTCTGCCGCAAATAGCGGAACCAGGCGCGCAGCAGCACCACGGCATCGGGGCTGATGCCGGCCTCGACGATCAGCCGGTTGAACAGGTCGTTCTCGGCGCGACCTTCCAGAACGGCCGCAACGGCCGCCTCGACGATTGCCGGTTCACGCTCCAGCATCTCGCTGCGGTTCGCCGGCTCGACCTTGAAGTCGTGGATGAAGGCGCCGTTGGTCAGTTCGGTCGGTACTTCCTCGAGCACGCGGAAGCCGAAATTCTCGAAGGCGGGCACCGCGTCCGACAGCGCCAGCGCGCCGCCCAGGCGATAGAGCTTGATCCGGTATGTGCCGGGCTCGTCGGGGAGGGGGACGATCCGCACCGAACGGGCGTGTTCGTCCTCCAGCCCGCCGATTCGCACCATGTCCTGCGCGGCTTCCTCGGGCGTGTGGGTGAGGCGGTAGACGTCGGGGAAGGCGTTGGCGAGGCGCAGCGAGAGGCGCGCCGCGCCGCTGCCGGCGATCTCGCTCAGGCACGCTTCCACCGCCGGCGCCCAGCCGCGCACCATGCGCGCGATGCGCGCGTCCAGCTCGGCTTCGTCCGGCATCGTCGTGTCGCCGCGCAGGTCGAGCGTGTAGCGCAGCTGCGCCAGCACGCCGTCTTCCAGCGCGATCGACCAGTTGATCATCTTGGCGTGCGCCGCCTCGGTCAGCATATTGCCGATCGTCTCGCGGTGGCCGGCGGCCACCTGCTCGCGCGGCAGCCAGACAAAGGCGAACAGGTGGCGACCCAGCGTGCTGCGCACCAGCACAAGCTTCGAGCGCGGACGGTCCGCGACCGACATGGCGGTGAGCACCAGACTTTCCAGCGCCTCCAGGTCGAAGGCGGTGGTCAGGTCGTGCGGCAGGCCGGTGAGCGCGTGCGTCATCGCCTTGCCGGTGTGGCCGGCGGGATCGAAGCCGAACTTCGATTCGAGCATCTCGATCCGGCCGCGCAGCATCGGCACCATCGCCGGCGGCGTGTTGAGCGCCTGGCTCGTCCACAGGCCGTAATGGATCGACAGGCCGGTCACGTCCTGGCCGGTCATGATCGGCGTGACGACGATGTCGAGCGGTACGCGGCGGTGCACGGTGGAGGTGGCGTTGGACTTGAGCAGCAGCGGGATCTCGCCGCCCATCTCGAAATAATCGACCGCGAGGCGGCGCGAGGTGTCCGCCAGCAGCGGCACGTCATGGGTATAGCGGGCAAGGCCGATCTGGTCGCTGCTATCGCCACCGATCGTCCATTTCTCATGGCCGAGCAGCGTCATCGCATCGTCGGCGAACCAGCGCAGCAGTGCTTCGCCCTCGCGCGAGGGGACGCGGGCACCGTCGATCGACATCGCCTGCTGCAGCGGGCGCCAGTCGGAAACCACGTCGCGCACATGCCCGAGGACGCGCTCGATCTCGGCGGTGAGCGCGCGGCGGGTCCGGGCGTCGGCGCGCTCCATCTCGATATAGATCATCGATTCGGGTCGCGCGTCCTTCGCCTTCTCGCCGATATCGGTAACCAGCCCCGTGGCATCGCGCTCGATCGGCAGGATCGGGTGGATGATGCGGAAAATGCCGAGGTCGAACGAGGCGATCGCGCCGGCGATCGAATCGACCAGGAACGGCATGTCGTCGTTGATCACGGCGAGCCGCATCTTGCGGCTGGCATCGTCCTGGTAGGTTTCGAGATTGAGCCGAACCGTCTGCGGCGGGCGTTCCGCCGCCGTCTCCGCGACGAACCGCGCCACTTCCGTGCGCTCGGCGTCGTCCAGTCCTTCCAGCTCTCCGGGCAGGGCCCCCTCGAAGATCCGATCTTCAAAGGCCTGCATGATCTTTTTTTCTAGGTTCTTCATGGGGTGGGCTATGCTCCCGTGCGGAGGGCACCTCAAGTCTGGAAAAACCGCGAGGATAGGCGCAGAAGCGACCACCCGCCGCGGCACGAGTCACCCCGCGGCGCGGCGCACGGCGCGATCGGTAAGCGCTGCATCGTCTTCCAGCCGCGCCACGATATCCAGGCCCTTGGCGCCCGCACGGGCGAGCAGCAGCACGAAATCCGACTCGCCGGCGGGCATCGCCACTTGTGCCAGCGGCGCGCGCGTCCGCAGGCTGTCGGCGGCGCGGGCGAAGGCGGCAGGGCGACGGTCGCCGGCGATCGTGGCGCGCAGCTCGCGCTCGGCCTTCACCACGCCCTTGATGCCGCCGGGGGTGATCTCGAGAAACGCGTCCAGCCCGCCGCTCGGCACCGCCAGGCGTTTGGCATGGGTCAGCACGGTGGCGAATTCGGCCAGCCGCGTCTTGTCGTAATCGGCGCCGAAGACGAGCTTCACCACCGGCGTCATTGGTGCGCGCGCCTGCGCGATGAGGCCGGCCTCGGCGAGGAGGGCGGCATAGCCGGCACCATCCTGCTCGGCGGCGAGCGCGAAGCCATAGGCACGGTCGAGCGCCCGGTAGAGCGCCGCGCGCCCCCGCACGTCGGACGCCCGCGCCGCCGCGGCGGACTCGCGCGCCAGCATCAGCTGGTCGGCCAGCGGAGAAGCCATTTCGGTGTGGGGCAGATCGGCACTGGCGGGGGTTTCGAAGCCGGCGCTGGGGCCGTCCGCCCAGACCGACTGTACCGCCGGCACCGGGTGCGGCGCGGCGCGGCGCGAGGCCTCGATCTCGGCATCGAGCTGCGCCTGGAGCGCGGGGTCGACGACTTCCTTCCAGTTGATCACGCCGTAGATGAAGTCGATCTTTTCGGGGCAGGAGGCGAACGGCATCAGGATGCCGCGGTAGAACATCTGGTGCCCGCGCTGGCCGACAAACTCGGCCTCGAAGCCGATCGGCGCGCGGTTGGCGATGATCTGCAGATAATGGTCGGTCAGGCGCGAGAGCAGCGAGCGGCTCGGCACTTCGCCGACATGGGCGATCGCGCGCTCGATTCCGCATTCCTCGCGCAGCGCGGTGCCGAGATAGCGGATGGCGGGGTTCTCGATGCCGTCGGTGAAATCGAGAAGCACGCTGTTGGGGCCGAAATCGGCGATGTTGGCGGGATCGAGATCCTGGATCGCGGGATAGGGGCGGCCGCGCAGCAGCGACACCCAGTGGTTATACGCGCGCACATGCATGCGCCGCTCGTCGCCGCCGATCGCGACCGGGCGCTCGTCGATCGCCTCGTCGGACACAGTCGCGGGCTCGGAATCGGCCGGAGAAGGAATGCCGCGCGCCATGTTCATGCGAGTGCTCCACTGCGGGCCAAGCCCGAAACGCTGATCCGACACCTTGTGCAGGGTCCATGGTAAATGGCGCGTAAAAGCCGGCACGGGGAAACGCCGGAGGCTGCAGCGCGCGTACGGGAGGATAAAGAATGCAAGGGCTCTATCTGCAGGGGCTTGCCAGCGCCCGGAACCACTGGTAAGCGCCCCGTCCTCCGGGCAATCCAGCGCCCGGATACAAGATGTGCCGCTTTAGCTCAGCTGGTAGAGCATCGCATTCGTAATGCGGGGGTCACAGGTTCGAGTCCTGTAAGCGGCACCAGTACATCTAGAGAACATCGCTAGAAAACCGCAGAAAACTGCGATAAAATGGGCCTAACGCGGTCCCATATTTTCTCATTATGTTCCGCTGTGGCCCACTCAAAAGGGGCCACGAATCATGGGGCCACGAACGCTTCAGGAGCCGTGGCCCCATGCTTACCGTGGTCCAGATTCGAGCGCTTCAGCCGGCACCCCGGCCCTTCAAGGTTTTCGACTCGGACGGGCTCTATCTGCTCGTTCAACCCAGCGGCGCCCTGCTCTGGCGGTTCCGCTATCGCTGCTGCGGGATCGAGCGGAAGCTGTCGCTCGGCAGCTTCCCGGACGTATCGCTCCAGCAGGCTCGGAGGGCGCGGGACTTGGCGAAGGCCGAACTCGACGACGGCATCGATCCCGTCGAGGAGAAGCGGCAGAAGCGCCTCCAAGCGGAATTGGCGGTGAAGACCACCTTCGAGGTCGTCGCGACGGAGTACATCGAAAAGATGGAGCGGGAGGGGAAGTCGGCGGCCACCCTCAAGAAGGCGCGCTGGTTTCTGGAACTGCTAGCGGGCATAGCCCGGCGGCCGATCGCGGCGATAACCCCGCACGAGTTGCTCGACGTGCTGAAGCGGGTCGAGCGCCGAGGGCATCATGAAACGGCGGTGCGGCTGCGCTCCTTTGCGGGCCGCGTGTTCCGCTATGGCTTCGCAACGCTACGCACCGAAAAGAACCCGGCGGACATTCTCCGGGGGGCGCTGACCGTACCTCGTGTGAAGCACCACGCCGCGATCGTTGAACCGAAGAAGGTGGGCGAACTACTTCGCGCGATCGAAGACTATCAGGGTCGCCCGGAGACGCTGTATGCACTGCGGATCGCGCCGCATGTGTTCCTGCGACCGGGCGAGCTCCGGCAGGCTAAGTGGAGCGAGATCGACTTCGCCGAGAAGGTCTGGCGCGTGCCTGCGGAGCGCATGAAGATGAAGCAGCCGCATGCTGTGCCACTTTCCCGGCAGGTGCTGTATCTGCTCCAGGATCTGCGGTCGCTTGCGCGATCCAGCGAGTTCCTTTTCCCCGCGCTGCATACGACGTTGCGTCCGATCTCCGACAACACGCTGAATGTCGCACTTCGGCGCCTGGGCTTCGAGCATGACGAAATGACCAGCCACGGCTTCCGCGCCATGGCGAGTACGCTGCTTAATGAATCTGGCCTCTGGCATCCTGATGTCATTGAACGTGCATTGGCGCACGGCGAAAGGGATCGCGTCCGGGCAGCGTACCACCGGGGCGCCCACTGGGATGAGCGGGTCCGCATGGCGCAGTGGTGGTCTGACTACCTTGACCAGCTTCGCGTTGGCGGTGCGGTGATCAAGGCGAAATTCCGAAAGCGCGGGTAGAGTTGGCCTATTCGCCTGCGGTTGCAGGAATCGAACGCATCATAATGCGCACATCAAAACAAGTACTTACCGCGCTGCAGCAAAAACGGGGCCCCAGGGGTCAGGCCCCACTCCCCTTTTCGTAAATCGGGTTCGAAGCACAAACGTATCGGGTTGGGCAACTACGAACGTCGGAGATGTCCCATGATCGCTCGGCAGCCTCGACCAGAATGCGTCGTTTGGCGATCGGCCTGGCAACGGCAGCGTCTCTATAGCGGCCTGAGTCAACAGGAACACGCCACTCTCCGCCGTCGCGAGTGCGCCGGTCATGACGGATAGGCAGGCGACGAAGCCCGACGCGCTTCGGTCAACGTGCGCGCGTGCGTCGAGGCAGCGCGCGTGCATTTTGGTGGGTTGGATCTGACCGATGATACGGCGAAGTTTAGGTTTTTATCCATCGCGTCAGCGGATCTTAAGTATTTTTTGCTTTGTGCCTGGGAAGTATTTTTCCTATATGCATGGTAAATTATTTACGGGACACTGCTTCTGTATTAGACTGGGAAGCGAATTTTATAACACTGAGGCGATGACGTAGCCGCCAACACTGATCACGACGGCAGCGAATCCACGTTCTAACAGTCCCTTCCTGGCGCCGAGCATTTTGCCCAGCGATATTCCTGCCAGCGTCCCGCCAACCCCGCCCATGATCAGCACCGCCGTTACGCTCCAGTCGACCAGACCGGACAGGGCGTAGGAGGTCGCCGTCGTGAGACCGAGCGCGCTCACCACGACCAGCGATGTGCCGATCGCGAAGGGGAGGGGCATGGCCGTCGCGAGGATCAGCCCGGGCACGATCAGAAATCCGCCGCCGATCCCGAAGAAGCCAGCCGCCAGCCCGACGGCGAGGCCAATCGGTACAAGCCGGGGCAGCAGCGTCGCGGCGCTGCTGCGGGTGAGGCGGACGTCGGGAGCCTCGGTTGCGCGGCGCTTGCGTAGCATGGACAGGCCGACGCCGATCATCAGCAGCCCGAACAGGACAAGCAGCCGCTTGCCGTCGAACGCCTTGCCGAGTTCGGCGCCCAATGCCGCCCCGATCATGCCCGAGACTGCGAAGACGCCGGCGCATCGCCATTTCACGCGTCCGGCCCGGGCATGGCCGAGAAGGCTGGCGAGCGCGTTGACCGTGACGGCAACGGCAGCGGTGCCGATCGCGGCGTGCGGCGATCCGATGCCGACGACGTAGACTAGCAGGGGTACGGCGAGGATGGATCCTCCCCCGCCGACCAGGCCGAGAACCAGACCGATCACGCCTCCCGAGGCGAGCGTGGCGAGAAGCGTGGCGGTGTCCATTCTCGCCTCAAGCGCCTGCGCGCCGATTCCAAGGCATCAACCGCAACAGGTTTGCCATCCCGCACCAGCCGGTAATGCCGGCGAACATCAGCCCTGCGCCGACAAAGGCGGAAAGGCCCATAAATCCCGGGGCGACGAAGAGGCTGAGCAGCACCCCGGCCAGCACCAGCGCGCCTGCCGTGATTTGCACCTGGCGCATGATCTCGATCGGTTGCGAAGGGTCGGCGATCACGGGATGGCCTGCCGTCCGCCATGCATCGATTCCGCCTGCGAGGACATAGGACGGGGCGTCTGCTGCGACAGCACGTAGCTGTGCCGCGTTCGCCGCGGTGCGCATGCCGGAACGGCAGTGGAAGATGACCTGGCGCCCGTCGCGGGGCATCTCGCCGATCCGCTCGAGCGGGAGGTTCAACGCGCCGGGGATGCGCGCGCGCGCGTGTTCGTCGGTACCGCGGATGTCGACCAGTCGCGCGCCGGCCTCGATCGCGGCGCGGGTGTCGGCGGGGGAAAGGGGCGCAAGCGTCATCGCATCAATCCTTGCAGTAGAGCTGGTACAGGGTGGCGAGCAGCGTTTCGACGCGCGGGTCGGCGATGGCGTACCAGAGCGTCTGGCTTTCGCGCCGATAGGTAACGAGGCCCTCGTCGCGCATCTTGGCGAGGTGCTGCGAACAGGCAGATTGCGACAGCCCCACCTCGCGGGCGAGATCGCCGACCGTCCTCTCGCCATGCTCGACGAGCTTGCACAGCAGCATCAGTCGCCGGGCGTTGCCGATCGCCTTCAGCGTGTCGGCAACCAGGCCGGCCTTTGTCTCGAATGTCGCCAGGTCCATCGGTGGCTTGAGCATTGTGCAAACTCCATTAGCACTTGCTTATGTAGCATCCTCTAATATATTAGCAAGTGCTAACGGAGGAAATCATGGCGCAGCCCTGCATCGAAGCGTTCTTCGACGATGCCACCAATACGATCAGCTACCTCGTCGGCGATCCCGCCACGCGCGTTGCCGCGGTGATCGACCCGGTGCTCGACTTCGATCAGGCGAGCGGCGTCGCCGATACGCGCTCGGCCGAGGCGATCCTTGCCTTTGCACGCGATCATGGCTGGCGGATCGAGATGGTGCTGGAGACGCATGCCCATGCCGATCACCTGTCGGCCGCGCCGTTTCTCGCGGCGCAGACCGGGGCCTGGGTCGGTATCGGCGTGCATATCCGCGATGTGCAGAAGATCTTCCGTCCGGTCTTCGCGATGGATGACCTGAAGACCGACGGTTCGGATTTCGACCGGCTGTTCGAGGACGGTGATCGCTTCGCAATCGGCACGCTGGCGGTAGAGGTGCTGCACGTGCCCGGCCACACGCCCGCCGATCTGGCCTACCGGATCGGAGATGCGGTCTTCGTCGGCGACACACTGTTCATGCCGGATTATGGCACTGCGCGCGCCGACTTCCCTGGCGGCGATGCGCGCACGCTATACCGCTCGATCCGTCGCCTGCTCGCGCTTCCCGACGCCACTAGGCTGTTCCTGTGCCACGACTACAAGGCGCCCGGGCGCGACGACTATCGCTGGGAGACGACGGTAGGCGAACAGCGCCGATCAAGCGTCCATATCCATGACGGTGTAAGTGAAGATGCGTTCGTGACGATGCGCGAGCAGCGCGATGCCGGGCTGTCCGTGCCCAAGCTGTTGCTGCCCTCGATCCAGGTCAACATCCGCGCCGGGCATTTCCACCAGGCCGAGGCAAATGGCGTCACCTATCTGCGCATCCCGGTGAAGTGGAAAACGAAGGGAGGCCCGCCCGCTTAAGCATCGTCTGAGGGGACGACCTCGATGATCGTGTCGCCGGGCTGGAGCGACCGTGCCTCGGCTTGCCAGAATCCGTAACGCTGGCCTCCGCGATACAGGCGCAGGCCTGCGCCGGTGGTGATGGCGGACAGCGGCGAGCCGATCTCGCTCGCGGCCACCGGGCGCTCGCGGAGCGAGACAGCGCCGTGCAGCCCGGCCAGGTCCATCATATATTCGGCGAGATGCGGGCCGGTCGTCGATCCCGCCAGCAGCAATCCGGCGAAGCTCGCCGGATTGATCACGGTGGTGGCGCCGGCCTGCACGGCCAGGGCTTCATTGTCTTCCGATCGGATGACGACGCTGATCGGAAGCGTCGGGGCCAGGCGCCGCGCGGTCAGCACGATCAGGATGGACGTGTCGTCGCGCCCCGCCGCCACGATCATGGCGCTCGCCTTTGCCACCTTCACGGCGTCGAGCGTGGCGTTGCGGCTGGCATCGCCTTCCAGCACCATCACGCCTTCGGCTTCCGCGCGGGCCACCGCATCCGCGTCCGGGTCGATCACCACGATGGCATCGTGCGGCTTGCCCCGGCGGAGCAGTTCGGCCACCGCCTCCGTGCCGCTCGTTCCATGGCCGGCGACGATGACATGGCCATTCAGATCGCGCTGCAGGTTTCGCATCCGCCACTTCTCCCAGACCCCGCGCAGCACGAAATCATAGGCCGTGCCGAGAAAAATCAGCCAGACGAACAGCCGCACGGGGGTGACGACGAACGTATCGAACATCCGCGCCCGGTCCGTCACCGGCACGATGTCGCCATAGCCCACCGTCGTCACGGTGATCATCGTGAAATAGACGACGTCCACGAAACTGACCTTGCCGTCGGTGTTGTCGCGCAGCCCGTCCCGATCCAACCAGTGGCCGGCAAGTGCGACCCCGATCAGCGCAAGTGCCAGTGCCATCCGCCAGCCCAGCGACACCCAGGCGGGCGTACGCCCACGATGGCGCAGGACGGGCGCTTCTCCGATCCATCGACGAGGATTGCGCCGGGCCATCGGTCGGGGGTTTAGCGTGATGCCGGACGCGGAAGCAACCGCAGCGCTGCGGTGCTTTTTCGACTGTTACGGAACATTGCTGCCGAGGAATCGCTTGGGGTCTGAACCTGTTGCCTTCGCAGGCCGAACGGTTGTGCCGCTGCCGTTCCGCGCTCTCGGGAGAGCCCTTGATGTCCGACGCCCGCACCATCACTCGCGCCATTTTCAGCGATCCGTCGCATCTGAGTTGGACCGGACGGGTAGTGGGTGCGGTGGTGGCGTTGATCGGGCTGGTGCTAGCGATCGGCGGCGCCTGGCTGGCGGTGCTCGGCGGCTCGCTCTACTACCTCGTCACCGGCGTCGCGATGGTGGGAGCGGGGGTGCTGCTGGTGCGCGGGCGGACGCTTGGCGGCTGGCTCTATCTCGCGATCGTCGTCCTCACTTTCCTCTGGGCCTGGTGGGAAGTCGGCGCCAATGCCTGGGCGCAGGTGCCGCGGATCATCGCGCCGGTCGTGCTGCTGGTGGCGGTGCTCGCGGCGATGGCGACGATGAGCGTCCGACGTGAGCGGTGGCGGTTCGCGTTGGCCGGCGTGCTGGCCGCGGTGGCGATCACCGGCGTGGACCTTGCTGTGGCCGCGGCCGGTCAGCCCGACTGGGTGCAGGGTGCGCTGCCCGCGCCGGGTACCCAGGGCATGGCCGATCCGTCGGGCCAGCAGACCGGCGCCGACTGGCCGAGCTATGGCGGTACGGGTAGCGCCCGGCGCTATTCCCCGCTCGCGCAAATCAACGCGTCCAACGTCGGCAGCCTCAAGCGCGCTTGGCTGATCCACACCGGCGACATGCCGAGCTCGCCCAGGATCGCCAAGACCTATGGAGCCGAGAACACGCCGCTCAAGATCGGCGATAGCCTCTACCTCTGCACCCCGAAGAACATCCTGATCGCGCTCAATGCCGCCACGGGCGAGCAGCGCTGGCGCTACGACCCCAACGTGCCCGACAAAGCGATTCCCTACACTGCTGCGTGCCGCGGGGTCGTCTACTATGCCGTGCCCGGCATGGCGGCGAACCAGCCCTGCGCGACGCGCGTGATCGAAGGCACGCTCGACGCGCGGCTGATCGCGGTGGATGCGCGCAGCGGCCGTCCGTGCTCGGATTTCGGCACCAACGGCCAGGCCGATATCAAGCAGGGCATGGGGCAGGTACCGGCGGGCTATGTCTCGATCAATTCGCCGCCGACCTTGGTGCGCGGCATCCTCGTCGTCGGCCACCAGGTGCTCGACGGGCAGGACCGCTGGGCGCCCTCGGGCGTGATCCAGGGCTTCGACGCGCGCACCGGCAAGCTGCGCTGGGCGTGGGACATGATGCACCCGGAGTGGAACGGCTATCCGCCCGCGGGGCAGGAATGGGCACGCGGCACGCCGAACATGTGGACCATGGCCAGCGGCGACGAGCAGCTCGGTCTGGTCTACCTGCCGATGGGCAATGCGGCGGCGGACTATTATTCGAGCCTGCGTCGCCCGGAGGAGAACCAGTTCGCCACCTCGCTGGTCGCGCTGGACGTGACCACCGGCAAGCCGCGGTGGCGCTTCCAGGCGGTGCGCAAGGACGTATGGGACTATGATTTCGGCGCGCAGGCGACCTTGGTCGATTACAAGGGCGTCCCGGCGATGGTGCTGCCGTCAAAACAGGGCGACATCTACATCCTCGACCGCCGCACCGGTCGTCAGCTGGCGCCCGTCGGCGAGATCAAGGCACCGCAGATCGGCGTCGAGCCGCAGCAGCGCGCCGCCACCCAGCCGGTGTCGCTGTGGCACACGCTGCGCAAGCGTGACCTGACCGAGCGCGACATGTGGGGCATGTCGCCGATCGACCAGATGGTGTGCCGCATTCAGTTCCGCGAGGCGAGCTACAAGGGCTTCTTCACCCCGCCCGAGGCCGACCGGCACTCGATCGAATATCCCGGGTACAATGGCGGCACCGACTGGGGCGGCATCGCGGTGGATCCGCAACGCGGCGTGATCGTCGCCAACTATAACGACATGCCCAACTATGTCCGGCTGGTGCCGCGCGCCGAGGCGAACAAGCGGGGATGGCAACCGCGCGATCAGGCCCGCGGCAAGATCGGCGGAGCGGAAGGCGCAGGCGATCCCCAGGCGCACACCCCCTATGCGATCGACGTCAATGCAGGCTGGCAGCTGCCGTTCACCGGCATGCTCTGCAAGCAGCCCCCCTATGGCGGCATTCGCGCGATCGACATGGCGACCGGCAAGACGATCTGGGACCGCCCGCTGGGCGAGGCGCGCACCAACGGCCCGTTCGGTATTCCCTCGATGCTGCCGATCACCATCGGCACGCCCAACAATGGGGGATCGGTAGTGACCGCGGGCGGGCTCATCTTCGTCGCGGCCGCCACCGACAACCTGATCCGCGCGATCGATCTGCGCACCGGCAAGACGCTGTGGAAGGACGTGCTACCGGCCGGCGGCCAGGCGACGCCGATCACCTACGAGATCGGCGGCAGGCAGTATCTGGTGATCTATGCGGGCGGCCATCATTTCATGAAGACGCCGATCGGCGATGAAGTGGTGGCCTATGCGCTGCCGTCCTAGGGCGTTGATGGAGACCTGTACCGCCTTCGGGGAAGCGCACCCGCGATTGTTCTTACTGCAATGGTACCAAGGGGTTGCTGGGCGTATCCTTTGTTCAGCCCGACTAGAGAAGAGCGTGCCTTTCGCGGGCGACGGGCTACACGATCATTCACGGCATAGAACCGGGAAGACTTATGGCAGAGGAATCAAGGACCGAATTACACCATTCGCTCAATCTGGCGGGCTTCCGCGCGCTGGCGACCGCCGCCGGCCTGTTGCAGCTTTGCCGGGAGCTCGAAGCGGCGAAGCTTCTATCTCCCGATGCGATCGATCGCGTGCGCGACTCCATGTTCAACGAGTTGATGGAGCAGGCCGCCCCTGCGCGCCGGCACGACGCGGCCTTCGCAGCGCATCTCCGGCGCAGGCTCGAAGGCCTGTTTTCGGGCGCGGAGCGGCTCGGCGACACGCCCATTTTGCCGTCCTGACGCTGCGCGCCCCAAGCGGAGGATCGCTACGCTACCCCATTGGCGGCAGGCCGTATGGGAAGGCTGCGGCATGACAACGGGTCCCTCCGCCTCCGGCGCCGGTTCCCATCATCCGGAGGGGATGGGGATGCTCACCGTCGCCGTCAGCGGCTCGCCGCATTCCGAATGGCTTGTACAGCAGGCACGATCGCTTGCGGCGCGGCTCGGCGTTCCCTGGGAAGCGCTGCATGTCGAGACGCCTGCCGCCGACCGCGATTCGCCTCGCGGGCTTCGGGCCGCGGCGGCGCTTGCCACGGCGGCAAAGCTGGGAGCCACCATCGCGCGGGTGCCCGCCGCATCGGCCGCAGACGGAATCCAGGCGCATCTTCGAACCACGCCGATCCGGCATCTCGTATTGGGCCACACCGCGGAAGGTCGCCGCAGCTGGTTTCGCAGCCCCGGCATCGCCGACCGCCTTCTCGCGGACGAACAGCGCCTGGCGGTCCATCGCTTCCCCCATGCCCGCGAGGAGGATCGCGGCCGGTGGAACAGCGCCGGCCGGCCGGCCGCTTCGATACCCTTCCACCATTATCTGCTTTCGGCTGGCGCTGTAGCGCTAACCCTGGTGGTAGCGGGTCTGTTGCAGGCCCTTGTCGGGCTTCGCACGCTCGATCTGCTGTTCCTTTTCCCGGTGATCGCTGTCGCTGCGCGACTGGGGCTTGGCCCGGCCCTGCTCGCCGTGGCGCTCGCGGTGCTAGGCTATAACTATTTCCTCATGCGCCCGCTCAACGCGTTCAACCTGCACGCCCCGCTCAACCTGGTGATGGGCGGCGTCCTCGGGGCAGTGGCGGTCTATACGAGCACGATTACCGCACGGCTGCGCGGCCGGCTGGTGCTCAGCGACCGCAGCGCGCAGGAGAATGCGAGCATCGCCGCGCTCGCGCAGAAGCTGACGCGGGACGCCGATTGGGAGACGACTGCGCGGACGGTTTGCGAGCACGTCCATCGCCTGTTCGACGTGCAGGCGACGATGTACCGCGAAGTCGACGGTGCGATTTGCCACGTGGCGTCGATCCCCAGCCAGATCCGGCTCGGCCCGGTCAACCAGGCCGCGCTCGACTGGGCCTGGGCGAATGGGGAGGCGGCCGGTGTCGGAACCGCCGTGCTGGGCGCAGCGGACTGGCAGTTCCATCCATTGAAAACCTCACTTGGCATGCTCGCCGTGCTCGGCATCGCGCGCGACGACGGACGGGATCCGGTGAATGCGGTGCAGAAACTGCTGTTGCACACGCTGATCGCGCAGGCTGCCTTGGCGCATGAGCGGCTGCGGCTTGAAGACAGGATGCGCGAAACGTCACGGGCATAAGCGAGCAGCCACGGCGCCTTCCGGCTGGTCGATGCGTTGGAATGCGGAAGGAGAAACAGGCATGGTGTTCGCCACGACGGCGCTTGCTCGAGAGCTGGCATGAAAGCTGTGATGGTCCGCCTCGCCGATCAGCTCCGCCAGAGCTACTGGTTCATCCCCACGGTAATGACGCTGGCGGCGGTACTGCTGGCCGGCGGCATGGTGTGGCTGGACGGGCAGGACGGATCGGGCTGGATGGACCGCTTTGCCTGGCTGCATGCCTCGCGACCCAGCGGCGCGCGGCAACTGCTCTCCGCGATCGGCGGATCGATGATCACCGTGGCCGGCACCGTCTTCTCGGTGACGATTGCCGCGGTCGTCTATGCCTCGGGCGAATACGGGCCGCGACTGCTCAGCAATTTCATGCGCGATCGGGGCAACCAGATCACGCTTGGCACCTTTATCGCCACCTTCCTCTACTGTATCATCGTGCTGCGGACGGTGCGGTCCCCGGAGGAGTCCGGTGCCGCCGCGTTCGTGCCCAATCTCGCGGTGCTGGTGGCGTTGCTGCTTGCGGTCTGTTCCGTGGGCGTGCTGATCTTCTTCATCCACCACGTGCCGCAGCGCATCCACATCAACAGCGTGATCGAGGATATCGGTCGCCGCCTGCTGCACGAAGTGGACCGCCGCTTCCCGAGCGTGATCGGTACCGCCGACCCCGATGCCGCCGAAACGGAAGCGAAAGATCGCCTGGAGCCGGACGGCAGCCCGCGCGCGGTCGGGGCGCGGGGCACCGGCTATATCCAGCTGATCGACGAGGATCTGCTGATGCGGACCGCTACGGATTCCGATCTGGTGTGCCGCATCCGCTACCGGCCGGGAGATTTCGTGCATGAAGGTCGAACGCTGCTGGAGCTGTGGCCGGCCGAGCGGTGCGACGATGCGTGCATAGGCCAACTGCAAGGCGCCTTCGCGCTCGGCGCCCAGCGTACCGCGTTGCAGGACCTGCGCTTTCTGATCGACGAACTTGTCGAGATTGCCGACCGGGCGCTCTCTCCCGGCATCAATGATCCCTTCACTGCGGTCACTTGCATGGACTGGCTCGGGGCGGCGCTTTCGGATCTCGGTCGCAGAAAGCTGCCGGAGCCGCTGCGTCGGGACGAGGCGGGCGTGGTGCGGGTGATCGCGCATCCGCTTGATTTCCCGGCGCTGCTGGAACGTTCGTTCGGTGCACTGCTGCAGCATGCGGGGACCAGCACGATCGCGGCGCTCCATTACCTGCACACACTGGGGGAGATTGCCGCGGACTGCGACAATGCCGATCGCCGCGCGCTTCTCGCGCGGTGGGTGGACCGGATCGAGTTCAAGGCGAACGAGGCTCTCCTGGACCATGATGCGCGACGTGTCGTCGCGGCAGCGCGCGCGGTGCGGGCAACGATCCTCGTTGGCGACGAATGACCACTGCTGGGCGACGAACCGAGGCAGCGCGCCCTGCATTCCTGAGCTTCCGACGGTAAGCCGTTTGGAAAGGAGGGCTATTTGCCACGTATCGATACTGTCGTCCGCTTCGGCGCGCACGTTGCGCCGGCTATCCTGCTCGCCGCCTGTGTACCCGCTGCACCCCCTGTCGCCGTAAAGGCGCCACCGCCGCCGCCCGTTGCACGCCCGACGCTGGTCGCGCCGCCGATCGACGCAACCTCCGCAACGCCAAGGCCCAGGCGGTCCGATGAGCCGCCGGCCGCCTTGCTCAACGCGGTGCAGGCCCTCGGCGCCGGGTTCCAGGGGCAGGTTGCAATCTCGGTACGGGATGTCGATCGTGGCTGGATGGTCGCATGGAACGGTGACCGACCGCATCCGCAGCAGAGCGTCAGCAAGCTGTGGGTGGCGATCGCCGTGTTCGACGCGATCGATCATGCTCGGCTGTCGCTTGCCACGCCGGTGACGGTAACCCGCAGCGACCTTACCGTCTTCCATCAGCCGATCCGCCCGCTGGTCGGGCCGAACGGCTATCGCACCACGGTCGGCGCGCTGCTCGAATGCGCGCTGACCCGCAGCGACAACACCTGCAACGACGTGCTCTTGTGGAAGGTCGGCGGTCCCGCCGCCATCCGCCGCATGCTGAAGGAGAAAGGCGTAAACGGCGTCGGCTTCGGCCCCGGCGAGCGTGAGCTGCAAGCCAAGACCGCCGGTCTGGTCTGGCGCAAAGAATGGGCGGGAGGCTGGGGTTTCCTCCAGGCGCGCGCGGCCATGCCTGCGGCAGAACGCCGCAAGGCGCTCGATCGCTATCTGGCCGCGCCCTATGACGGCGCGACTGCCAATGGCATCACGCTGGGCCTGTCGCTGCTAGCGCAGGACAAGCTGCTCAGCCATGGCTCTACCGATAGGCTTTTCCGGATCATGCTCGCGAGCAAGACCGGCCCCTTGCGCCTGAAGTCCGGCCTGCGCCCAGGCTGGAAGATAGCGCACAAGACCGGCACCGGCCAGGAACTCGGCAATCTCGCCACTGGCTATAACGATGTCGGCCTGCTCACCGCTCCTGACGGCCACCGCTATGCAGTGGCGGTGATGATCGCGAGCACGCGCCAGCCGATCCCGGTGCGGATGCGGCTGATGGGTGACGTCACCCGTGCGGTGATCCGCACGGCGGAAGGAGGCGCGTCTTCGCTTTCCGGGTAGAAATCGCCTAACCTGGGTCCGACGAACAGAAAAAGGGACGAAGATCGCCTTGGACGACGCCATCGAAGCAACGGATCGTCGTGCCCGCATTCGCGAGCGCCTGTTGCATCTGGCCCTGTATCGCTGGTGGCGCCAGTCGGTCGTTGCGCCGATCGACCACGAGGCGGTGGTCGCCCGCATCGTGGAGGACAGCGGCTGGTCGGGACGCTTCGCCTTCATGACGATGATGTCCGCCGGGATCGCGGTGCTAGGGCTGCTGCTGTCCTCGCCGGCGGTGGTGATCGGCGCGATGCTGATCTCTCCGTTGATGAACCCCATCCTCGGCTTCGGCTTCAGCCTCGCGCTGTTCGATTTCGTCGAGCTGCGGAGGTCGCTCAAGGCGCTGGCGATCGGCGCTTTCGCCGCCGTCGCATTCACGGCGCTCATCGTCACCATCTCGCCTCTGCAGGCGCCAACCTCGGAGATCGTGGCGCGCACCCGGCCCAATCTGTTCGACCTGGCCGTTGCGCTGTTCGCGGCGCTGGCGGGCACCTATGCGATCATTCGCGGGCGCGGCGAAACCATTGTCGGCGTGGCCATCGCCACCGCATTGATGCCGCCGCTGGCGGTGGTCGGCTATGGCATCGCCACCTGGAACGCGCCGGTGGGGATGGGTGCGCTGGCGTTGTTCGTGACCAACTTCATCACCATTGCGCTCTCCGCCACGGCGATGGCGCGCTTCTACGGCTTCGGCCATCATCTATCGAGCCGCCAGACCTGGACCCAGACGGCGATCCTGATCCTCGTCTTCGTCGCGATGGCGATCCCGCTCGGCATCTCGCTCAACCGCATCGGTCGCGAGGCGGTGGCGGTGACGCAGGCGCGATCGCTGCTGGCGGAGCGGTTCGGCGCCAAGGCGCGGGTCACCCAGCTCGACCTCGACTTCACCCGCGAGCCGCTCGTCGTCCGCGCCGTGGTGATCACCCCGCAGGACGCGATGCAGAAGACCGCGACCATCCAGAAGGCGCTGGCGACGCAACTCGGCCGTCCGGTCCGCCTCAATCTGGACCAGGTGCTGCTCGGCGCAGGCGCCGACGCGCTTGCAGCGCAGCGCGAGGAACTGCGGCGGGCAGGGGAGGCGTCGAACCAGGAGACGCAGCGCGCGACCGAAATCGCGCAGATGGTGGCGCTGATCGCGGGCCTGAAGCCCGACGACGTGACCGTCGACCGCGACCATCACCGCGCCACCGCCGCCGCGACGCCGCTGCCGGGGGCACGGATCGAGACCTACCGCATGCTTGAGACGCGGGCCGCGCAGCGCGCGGGCGACTGGACGGTGGCGATCGTTCCGCCGCAGGGGCCGCTGCCGGAGATCGGCTTCGCGGACAATGTCGATAGCCTCGACGCGCGGGCGACCGAGGCCGTCGCTGCCTCGATCTGGGCGGCGAGGCGCTGGAACATCGGTGCGCTCGGCGTGCCGGGGCTGCCCACGGGAAATGCGCCAGCGAAACCTAACCTCACGCAGCGACGCGCGCTCGCCATTGCCGAGCAATTGCGCCGCGCCGGTCTCGCTCCAAGCGCAGCCCCGCCTGCCGGGCAGCGCTTTGCGCTCGTGCCCGCACCGGTTCTGCCCTAGGGATTTTCTCCCGCCCAGCCGCAACAGGAGTGCCCGCGTTGAACGAAATCGGTCTTCCCGAACTCGGCACGTTGCTGATCGTCGCGTCGCTGGTGGCGATGATCTCGCGGCGGATCGGGCTGCCCTATACGGCCGGGCTGGTGCTGGCTGGGATCGCGCTCGCGTTCCTGCCGGTGGGCGCCAACCTGCCGCTGTCGCGCGAACTGATCTTCAACATATTCCTGCCGCCGTTGATCTTCGAGGCGGCGTTGCAGCTGCGTTGGCAGCGCTTCCGCGAGGAGCTGCCGCTCACCATCGTGCTGGCGTTCCTCGGCGTCGCCATCTCCGCGCTGCTGGTCACCGTCGGCATGCACTGGCTGCTGGGCTGGAGCTGGCTGGGCGCGGCCTTCTTCGGCGTGTTGATCGCGGCGACTGACCCCGTCTCGGTGATCGCGGCCTTCAAGGAGATGAAGGCCAAGCCGCGGCTGAGCATGGTGGTGGAATCGGAAAGCCTGCTCAACGACGGCGTTGCCGCGGTGGGCTTCGCGATCCTCATTGCGGTCGCCGAGGGCGGCGGGCTCAGCGTCGGTAGCGTCGCGACCTCTCTGCTCTGGACGGTGCTGGGCGGCGTGGCGATCGGCGGCGGGATCGCCTTCGTGGTGCTGACCGTCGCGGGGCGGACCGAGGACCATCTTGTCGAGGTGACGCTGACCACCGTCATCGCCTGGGCGAGCTTCCTGCTGGCGGAGCATGTCCATGCTTCGGGCGTGTTCGCCGCGCTCGCTGCCGGGATCATCGTCGGCGCGATCGGCCCGCGCGGCTCGATCTCGGTTGCCGGGCGCCAGCATGTCCAGGATTTCTGGGCCTATGCCGCCTTCCTCGCCAATTCCTGCCTGTTCCTGCTGATCGGTAGCCACGAGGCGCACCAGCCGATCGCACTGGTCAGCGGCGCGCTGATCGCCGGGATCCTGCTGACGCTACTCGGTCGGGCGGCGGCGGTCTATCCGCTGGCGGCGCTGTTTGCGCATACGAAGCTGCGGCTGCCGGCAACCTATCAGCACGTGCTCGTCTGGGGCGGGCTACGCGGGGCGGTGGGGCTTGCACTGGCGCTGGCGGTGCCGGCGAACGTCGCTGAGCGCGGCGCCATCGTCGTGGTCACCTTCGGCGTCGTCGCCTTCTCGGTCTTCGCTCAGGGACTTACCATGCCGCCGCTGCTCCGCCGGTGGAAGCTGACCGGCGCGGAGGATGCCGAACATTGATTCAAGGGCCGATGTCGATGGCGTCGGCTTGGGTCTTAGTGTGCGAACCGTCATCGAAGCCGAGCGCCCGCGCCACCGGGCCGTTCCAGTCATAGGGATCGGTGCGGACCGTCACCCGGCCGATCTCGTCGACAAAGGCATTCTGGTAGAGCAGCCGCACCGGGATGCGTACCGGAAGGGCCACGAAGGTCTGCGCGCCGCTGGCGCTCGCCGCCTGCCAGCGATCGGCCACGCCTTCGTCCTCGGCAATGCGTTGCGCGAAGCCCAGCGCGTCCTCCACCCGCACGCAGCCATGGCTGAGATGCCGCTGGCTGCGTTCGAACAGGCCCGGCGCGCTGGTATCGTGAAGGTAGATCGCCTGGTCGTTGACCATGTCGAACTTGACCATTCCCAGGGCATTGTCCGGCCCCGGCTGCTGGACGATATAGCCGCCCCGGCGCACCATGTTGTGGTTGGCGAGATAGTCCGGGCCGACATGTGCCAGCTCGGTATTCTCAATCGACTTCGGGATCGTCCAGGTCGGGTTGGCGACCAGGCGATAGATAGGGGACGACAAAAGCGGCGTTTCTCGGCCCGGCTTTCCGACGATGACCTTGCGGCTGTCGACCGGCACGCCGTCGCGATAGTAAGTTAGGCGCGCGGCGGCGATGTTCACGTCGATGCGCGTCGCCGGCGGGTTGCGGGCCAGCCAGCGCAGCCGCTCGAGCGCGACAGCGAGCGCCCGGGCGCGGTCGGCGGGGCTCAGGGTGAGCACTTCGATCGTGCGCGGACCGATGACCCCGTCCTCGGCAAGGCCATAGTCGCGCTGCAGCGCGCGCACCGCATCGACGATGTCGCTGGTGTAGAGGCGCGAGGGGGCGGGGGCAGGGGGCGAGGTCGTACCGAGGTCCAGCAGATAGCCTTCCGCCGCGAGTTGCTTGATGATCGCTGGAACGCGATCGTCGCGGTCGGCGGGGCGGATCAGGCCGTTCGCTGCGATTGGGGGGGCGGAGCCGTTGCCGAGGCGCTGCTCGGCCACCGCGGCGCGATAGGCCTCGGAAAGGCGGCGATAGTCTGCTTCCTGCGGGGCGAGGCCGGCAAGCCAGGCGGGCAGGTCGCCGCGGTCGAGTGCGGTACCGAGCCCTGCGACGATGTCGACGTCGGGGCGGGGCAGCGTATACACGGCGTGCAGCGTTGCCGGATCCACCACGCCCATGGCCAGCGCGCGGGCATAGCGGAGCGCGGCGCGCGTGCGCGCGACATCCAGCGCCTCGGGACTTGCGGCAGGCTCGACAGAGGACGGAAAGGACAGCCGATCCAGCCCATGATCGGCACGGTGCGCGATCGCATCTTCGAGGGCGCGCGCGGCCGCGTCGGTCCAGACGAGGCGCCACTGTGCCCGATCATAGAAGCGCTGAAGCTCGGGCTCGGTTGCGAGCGACCGGAGCGCAGCCTGCGCCTGCCCCGCGGACTTGAGAACAGCGGCACCCTGGCGAACGGCAGCGGCGGCAGCGGGAGGTGCAACGGACAGGAGAAGCGGGGCTGCAACCATGCAGCGAAACCGAAGGTTTGAAACAGTCATGTCCTTGCAAACGCCCCCGCGCCGCAGATCGGTCCATCGTGCCTGTGCCGCGCTTGGGCGGGCGGGTCGCGGATGACCCCGGCGATTCTCAGCGCCGCCGTGCTACTGGGCGCACTGGTGCTGTTCGTTTCGGAGCGCGTGCGCCACGATCTCGTCGCGCTGCTGGCATTGCTGGCCTGCGTGCTGCTCGGCCTTACGCCACCGGGAGAGGCCTTTGCCGGCTTCGCCGATCCCGCCGTGATCGCGGTGGCGGCTGTACTGGTGATCGGTCGCGCGATCGAGCTGTCCGGCGTCGCTGCCAGCGTATCGCGTGTGCTGATGCCGGCGCGCGCAGGCTTTACCGTCCGGCTCGCGGTGTTGCTGGTGTTGGGCGCGTTCCTTTCCGCCTTCATGAACAACATCGCCGCGCTGGTCGTCACCATGCCGATCGCCGCGCAGGTGGCTAGGGAGGCGAAGCGGCCGCCTGCCGCGACGCTGATGCCGCTTGCCTTCGCCACCATCCTGGGCGGCATGACGACGCTGATCGGGACGCCCGCCAACCTCATCCTGTCCTCGGTGCGCGCCAAGGAGCTGGGCACGGGCTTCGGCTTCTTCCAGATGGCGCCGGTAGGGGTGGCGGTGTCGGCGGTGGGGCTGCTGTACCTCGTGCTGGTCGGTTGGCGGCTGCTGCCGGTGCGGCAGGGGATGGACCGACCGGTGCGGCCGCCCTGGCGGGTCTATGAGCTGACCGTACCGGCTGCCGTGTCGCTCGCCGGTCTGCTTCCGCGCCTACGGACGGCAGCGGTACGGCTGCTTGCCGTCTTCCGGGAGGGGCATCGGATCCGGCTGGAAACCGGTCTGGAGGCCGGAGACCGCCTGCTGGTGGTGTCGCGCCGCCAGCAATGGATCGCTGCGGAGGCCACCGGGCTACGGTCCGACATCGAGGAAGCGGAGGGCGACAGCGTTACAGCGCGTGTCGTCGTCGCCCATGGTTCGTTCCTCATCGGCCTCAGTCACGAGGCGATCCGGATCCGCAGCAACGACACGCTTACCGTTGTCGCCGTGGGGCCGCGCGCTGCGCGGCGGCGCGCGCCGCTCGCTTCGCTCCGTATAGAGGCGGGCGATCAACTGTTCGTGCGCGGCCGCCCGGCGGATCTCGCGCGCTTCGTCGGCACTGCGCGACTGCTCGAGGTCGACCGGGTCGATCGCCTGCCCGTCGCCCGTAGGCAGGCGGCGCCGATCCTGATGATTTTCATCGCCGCGATCGTCTCGATTGTTGGGTTCGGAGCGCCACCGGCGCTCGCCTTCCTGGCTGCTGCCGTTGCATTGGTCGCGACACGGCTGATGGGAGCGGACGAAGTGTACCAGGCGATCGACTGGAGCGTGATCGTACTGCTCGCGGCAATGATACCCGTCGGCCACAGCTTCGAGACGAGCGGCGCCGCCGCCATCGCCGCCGAATGGCTGGGTGCTACGCTCGCCGGCCTACCACCCGTAGTGGTAATCGCCGCGCTCTGCAGCATGACGCTCTTGTTGTCGATCTTCCTCAACAACGTTGCGACCGCGATCATCATGGGTCCGCTCGCGATCGATGCCGCGCGGGTGCTGGGCATCGGACCGGACGCGGCGCTACTGGCGGTGCTGATTGGCACCTCAGCCGATTTCCTCACACCCATCGGCCACCAGAATAACCTGCTCGTGATGGGGCCCGGCGGTTACCGCTTCACCGATTATGCGCGCATGGGTGCCGTCCTCGTCGTGCTCGTCGTCGGGACGGCGGCGATGGTCCTTGCCCTCCCATAGCGTGGCGAAACCCGGCGGGGAGGGGCAATCCGTTTCCTATGGCCATGAATTTCCGTTCCCTCGACGGCGCACGCTATCATGTCCTGGGTTTCATTCCGGTCGAGCATGTCGTTGTCTGCCAGGGAATGATCTCCGGTGTCGACGATCCTTGTGCGATCAGCGAGGCTTCCATCGTTCCAGCGCGCTGAGCACCTCCCCGGTAATCTGCCGCCTGGAGAATCCGGTGAGGTCGCGCGACTTGGCGGGGGGAAGCCTTTCGACGGCAAGTGACCAGCCGATGCTGCGGCGCGCTTCGGACGCCTCCAGCGCCGTATAGGCGGCCAGGGGCCGAGCGCGCGGCAACAAGCGGTAGGTGAATGGTCGTTCGCTCTGGCTGCCGACGATAAGCGCCACCTGCCCTTCTTCGATCTCGAGCAGCAGATCGGTCCAACCCTCAGCCTGCATCGCTGTGTAGACGGCGCGCAGCGCCGGCTCGCCGTTGCGATGGATCTGTTCGAGAATGTCGGACCTTCGCGCAGGGAGTACCAGCCGCTTCAATCGTTCGCTGATCGCAGGTGCCTCGTCGGGGATCGCCACGCCGGCCAAGTCGGCGTTGGTTTGTCTCACCAGTCCATAGGCGAGCAGCAGCATGATGAAGCAGAAGGGCAGGGCGGCCAGCAGGGTCGCCGCTTGCAGCGCGCCGAGCCCGCCCGCCACCAGCAGCAGCGTCGCCGTCGCGCCCAGCAGCACGCACCAGTACATCCGCTGCCAGCGCGGCGTGTCTTCCTTGCCGCCGGAGGCGAGCGTGTCGATCACCAACGCGCCGGAGTCGGCGGAGGTGACGAAGAACACGGCCACGAGCAGAATGGCCAGGGTGGAGGTGACGCTCGCGGCGGGCAGATACTCCAGGAACTTGAACAGCGCGGTGGAGAGATTGGCCTGCACCGCCTGCGCGATTCCGCCCGATGCCGCGCCCAGGTCGAGCGAGATCGCGGTGTTGCCGAACACCGTCATCCACAGGAAGGTGAATGCGGTGGGCACGAACAGCACGCCGATGACGAACTCGCGGATCGTCCGCCCGCGCGAGATGCGGGCGATGAACATGCCGACAAAGGGCGACCAGGCGATCCACCACGCCCAGTAGAACAGCGTCCAATCCGCCATCCAGGCGCGCGGCTCATAGGCGTAGAGCGTGAACGTGCGCATCACGAAGTGATCGAGATACAGGCCGAAATTCTGCACCAGCGCGCGGAGCAGGAACAGGGTCGGGCCAAGCACCAGTACGAACAGCATCAGCAGCACGGCCATGATCAGGTTCAGCTCAGACAGACGCCGGACGCCGCGGTCCGCGCCGCTCAGCACCGACAGCGTCGCCGCCCCCATCACCAGCACGATCACGACGATCTTGGCGGTCAGCGTGTCGGGGAGCGCGTAGATATAGGCCAGGCCCGCCGTCATCTGCGAGACGCCGAAGCCCAGCGACGTGGCGACGCCGAACACCGTGCCGAACACCGCGAAGATATCGATGGCGTCGCCGAGCGGTCCGTTGATGCGCTTGCCGAGGATCGGTGCCAGCCCCGAGCGCAGGGTGAGCGGCAGATCCTTGCGATAGGTGAAATAGGCGAGGCTCAGCCCGACCAGCGCGTAAATCGCCCAGGCATGGACGCCGTAATGGTGGAAGGTGATCGCCATCGACTCCCGCGCCGCGTCGATCGTGCCGCTCTTGGCCTCGGGGGGCGAGATATAGTGCTGGATCGGCTCCGCGACGGCAAAATACATCAGCCCGATGCCCATGCCGGCGGCAAACAGCATCGCCAGCCAGGAAAGATAGGGGAAGTCCGGTTCGGCATCGTCCGGCCCGAGCTTGAGCTTGCCCGCCGGCCCGAAGGCGAGCGTGAGGACGACGACCAGGAACACCGCGACGGCGGCGATGTAGAACCAGCCGAACGTGTCGATGGTCCAGGCCTGCGCCGCCTTGAAGACCAGGTCGGCGCTGCCGGGCATCGCGATGGTGACGCCGAGCAACGCCAGGATGAGCGCCGAGGCGCCCGAGAACACACGGGGGTTGATTGCACTTTTCAGCATATGTGCACGCTGAACGCTGGTCGGGCGAAAAGGTGGCGGCAACTGCCGTCGCGCGCCACCGGAGTGTTCAGTGCGGCGCCAGGCCCAGTTCGACACCGGTCTTGTCGTGGAGCGCGAAACGATCGACAATGTCCGCGCTCGCACGGTTATAGCCGATTACCTCGACGTCCCGGTCGTCGCGACGTAGCCGGGCGACGATCTTGTCGAGCGCGCCGACGCCGGAGATGTCCCAGAAATGGGCCGCCGTCACATCGATCACCACCCGCTCCGCGCGATCCTCCGCCTGGAAGGCGCGCGTGAAGCGGTTGACCGAGGCGAAGAAGATTTCGCCCGACACCCGGTAGACGGCGCGCGTGCCGTCTGCGGAAAGCTCCCGCTCCACCGAGAACATGCGCTGCACCTTGCCCGCGAAGAAGATCCCGGAAAGCAGGACGCCCGCAAGGACGCCCAGCGACAGATCGTGCGTCGCGACCACCACCGCGACCGTGGTCAGCATCACGATGGAGGAGGTCGGCGGGTGACGGCGAAGGTTCGCAATCGAGTTCCAGCTGAAGGTGCCGATCGAGACCATGATCATCACCGCCACCAGCGCCGGCATCGGCACCCGCCCGACATAGGGACCCAGCACGGCGAGGAGGAAGAGCAGGAAGGCGCCTGCGACGAAGGTGGACAGGCGGCCTCGGCCACCGGAGGTGACGTTGATGACGGACTGGCCAATCATCGCGCAGCCGCCCATGCCGCCGAACAGGGCCGCAACGATGTTCGCGCCGCCTTGTCCGCCACATTCCCGGCGCTTGTTGCTGTCGGTGTCGGTCATGTCGTCCACGATCTGCGCGGTGAGCAGCGATTCGAGCAGCCCCACCGCTGCCATGGTGAGTGCATAGGGCAGGATGATCTGCAGCGTCTCCAGGGTGAGCGGGACGCGCGGCAGGGCGAAGCTCGGCAAACCCTGCGGCAGCTTGCCCATGTCGCCCACCGTGTGAACCGGCAGCGACCACGCGATGCTGACCGCACTCAGCACGAGGATGGCGACCAGCGGCGAGGGCACCGCCTTGGTGATGCGGGGAAAGCCGTAGAGGATCGCCAGGCCGGCGGCGACCATCGCGTAGGTCTGCCAGCCGACATTCGTCAGCTGCGGCAGCTGCGCCAGGAAGATCAGGATGGCGAGGGCGTTGACGAAGCCGGTGATGACCGAACGCGAGACGAACTGCATGACCAGATCGAGCCGCAGCATGCCGGCCGCGATCTGGATCAGGCCCATCAGGATCGTTGCCGCGAAGAGGTATTCGACTCCGTGTTCGCGCACGAGCGGCCCGACGAGGACGGCGACTGCCGCCGTCGCGGCCGAGATCATCCCGGGGCGCCCCCCGACCAGGGATATGGTCATCGCGATCGCGACGGAAGCGTAGAGCCCCACGCGCGGGTCGACCCCGGCGATGATCGAAAAGCCGATCGCCTCGGGGATCAGCGCCAGAGCGACGACGATGCCGGCCAGCAGGTCCTGGCGAGCGGCGATGCCGCCCGTGAACCACTGGCGGCGGTACGCAGTAAAATCGAAGGTCATTGAAAATCCACAACAGGGCACAGGGCGCCAAGCAGCGCCGACAGAATTGGTGCGTGTTGTTGTCCGGCGGATCGGCGGCCGGAATAGCCACCCGGAATTTCACCGGGTCCTTGCGAATGTGCGGCGCATAGATGCTTGGCGGTCTCGACGCAACATGTCTGCGCCACGAAGACGCCTGCGACGGTGGTGCGGGGTAGGGCCCGGGCGGGCAGGTCTCGGCAGCCAAATCAAGCGGTCGAAGAAACCCGCGATCAAGCACCCTGTTGCTACTCGGGCGCAGCCGCGCGGATGGTGTCGATCACCGCGCGAAGGGCCGGCGCCATCTGCCGCTGCTGGGGGTAGCATAGATAATAGCCGGGAAAGGGGACCGACCAGTCTGTCAGGAGCGGGACGAGCTCGCCCCGGGCGAAGGCGTCGACCACAGACTCCTCCTTGAGGAAGGCGATGCCGACGCCGGCCAGCGCCGCCTCCACCATCACCGCGCGGCTGCTGGTAATCAGCGGGCCTTCCACGGCGACCGAGAACCAGTGCCCCTTCTCGAAGAACTCCCACGCATAGGGGCCCGGCTGCCCCGGCCAGCGCCAGCGGATGCAGCGATGCTGCAGCAGGTCCTTCGGCGTTTGCGGAACCCCGTGCTCGGCAAGATAGGCAGGCGCAGCGACCGCCAGCTGCCGAATATCGCCGCCAAGCCGGAGTGCGACCATATCGCGCTCGATCAGTTCGCCGATGCGGATCCCGGCGTCATAGCCGCTGCCGACGAGATCGACGACCGTGTCGTCGATGGTGAGATCCAGCGTGATGTCGGGGAAGGCGCACGCCAGTTTCGGCAGGATCGGCACGACGAACCGGTCGGCGGCGGCATGGAAGCAGTGCAGGCGCACGGTACCGGTCGGCTGCCGCGCGGCGCTGCGGGCCTGTTCCAGCGCGCCGGCCAGGCTGTCGATCGCCGGCGCGACCTCGGCAAGCAGGGCGGCGCCAGCTTCGGTGAGCGAGACGCTGCGGGTGGTGCGATGGAGCAGCCGGATTCCCAGCCGCTCCTCCAGCCCGCGGATCAGCTGGCTTAGCGCTGAGGAGGATACTCCCAGCTGCTCGGCCGCCCTGCTGAAACTCCGCTGCTCGGCCACGGCCGCAAAGGCGCGCAGGGCACCGAACTCGCTGGGATGGATCATGCGGCGCATCTCAGCATTGTGAAGCTGGTCTTACAAGCCCGGGTAGCAGCCGGCTGATTATCCCGCTCGAATTAAAGGCTATCTCCGGGATCGAAGGAGAACAGCTATGAAGACTTGGTTCATCACCGGCATTTCCCGCGGGCTTGGCAAGGCCCTTGCGCAGGCCGCGCTGGCGCGGGGCGACACCGTTGTTGGCACGGTGCGTGAGGGGGCACCGGACCTCGATGCGGGCAGCGGGACGCTGCATGTCATCCCCGTCGACCTGACCGACGCGGCGGCGATCGCGCCCGCCGTGGGCGCGGCCTTCGACAAGGCTGGCCAAATCGATGTTCTGGTCAACAACGCCGGCTACGGCCTGCTGGGCGCGTTGGAGGAAGCGACCGACGCGGAATTCCAGCGGCTGTTCGCGGTCAACGTCTTCGCACCCTTCGCGGTGATCCGGGCGGCGCTCCCGGCGTTGCGGCGGCAGGGCAGCGGTCACATCCTCAACATCACCTCGATTGCGGGGCGTGCCCCGGCGGGGTCCTCCGGCCTCTATTCCGCGACCAAGTCGGCGCTCGAAGGGCTGACGCAGAGCCTGGCGCAGGAAATCGCGCCCTTCGGTCTTAAGGCCACGGCGATCGCGCCCGGTGCCTTCCGTACCGACTTTCTCAGCGACCGTTCGATCCGGCGCAGTCAGGGTGGCGGCGCGCATTATGCGGAAAGCGTCGGGTCGGGGATCGCACGGCTGGATGCGATGGCTGGGCGCCAGATCGGCGATCCGGACAAGGCGGCCGCGGCGATCCTCGCGCTGGTCGACGCGCCCAACCCGCCGCTGCACCTGCTGCTCGGGAGCGACGCGCTGCGGCGCGCCCGCGAGAAACTCGACGCGGTGATCGACGAGATCGATCGCTGGGAAACGGTGACGCGCTCGACCGATTACCAGCAAGGCGTCTGAGCGACCGAACCTGGGCGGTCTTCCCTCTGGATCAGAGGGAGGGCCGTCTCCAAGGCATGGTTCGTTTGCGGATATCGGGGAGGGCGCGCTACAGCAGCAGCCCCACCAAGGTCGGCGGGTCGGTGTACCCGCGACCCGGCAAGCATGGCGAGTAGCGTAACGACATGAGCGATCGGAAAAACGGCGTCCTGGTTCAAGCCCGGTTGATCCCTTTCCCCACGTCGATAAGCGAGGCGGCGCGTGACCGTCTCGGGCGGCAGGTAAACGAGGACGGCGTTCCGCTGAATGCGCGCTACACCATGCCCTCGCCGGACGATCATGCCGGCTGGATGCAGCTCAAGGCCGCCGCGGACGGGCACTATGCGGCGGCGGTAAAGGGGCTGGCCGGTACCTTGCGCGCCACAATCGAGACGGTTCGAGCCGGTACGGCCACGATCCATGTCGCGAGGCCCGAAGCCGTGGGTGCCCCGGATCGTGCCTATGTGGATTTCCATGGCGGAGCATTCGTGTTTGGTGGCGGCGAGGCCTGTCGGATGCAAGCGCAGATGCAGGCGGATCAGCACCAGGCGATCTGCTACGGCGTCGACTATCGGATGCCGCCCGAGCATCCCTATCCTGCGGGCCTGGACGATGCTTTGGCTGCGTACCGCTATGTGCTGGAGCGGCACGCGCCGTCGCGCATCGTCGTGGGCGGACGGTCTGCGGGCGGCAACCTGGCCGCCGCGATGCTCCTTCGCGCCAAGCAGGAAGGGCTTCCCATGCCCGCCGGGTTGATCCTGCTTTCTCCGCAGGTCGACCTGACCGAGTCCGGCGACAGCTTCCAGGTCAACCAGATGGTCGATGTGGTGCTGCCCAGGTCGCTGATGCGGAACAATGAACTCTATGCCGGTGGGGCCGATCTGTCGCACCCCTGTCTCTCACCCCTGTCTCTCACCCCTGTCTCTCACCCCTGTTCGGAGACCTGACGGACTTTCCGCCGACCTTCGTCCAATCCGGCACCCGCGACCTGTTCCTGTCCAATGCGGTACGAATGCACCGGGCGCTGCGTCAGGCAAACGTGGCCGCCGAACTGCACGTGTTCGAGGCGATGCCGCACGGAGGGTTCCAGGGGAACACGCCGGAGGACGATCAGCTCGCGGTCGAGATGTCCCGGTTCGTACAGGCTCGGTGGGGATGAGGCATTTTCACTGCTGCCGCAACGTTCAGGCGACGTAGCGCTGTCGACTAAAGAAGCTCCTGGCCAACTCAAGCCGTTCCCATCAGCGGCTGTGAACGGCCGCTCGCTTTGAACGTGCGGCTCAGCAATCGCCACTGATGTCGAGTGGAACTTTAGTATTTTCATCTCGGCTCCAAGCGCGCGGATTGCCAACTAACGGCCAAGTTCCGAGCGTCAAGCGGCACCTGAACGAACGACCGCTTCCGCGGCCGTGAATGGCCGGGATTGGGTCATCTCGCCAATAGCAAGAGGCCCGCTGTTCACCGGAAGCGAACCGATAAAGGCCAGGTACGCGATCGGCGGCTGTCGTCAGAGACCGTCGTTTAGCAAGCCGTTTCGGAACGGCCGCTTCGTCCCACACCCGGTCAATCGTTACCTCATCGCTCCGGAGGCGGGCCAGCCTCATATGTCATCGGATCATTAAGCCAGCAGGTAACAGCAGACTCGCGCCAGCCGATACAGCGGGTGCTGATCTGCATGCTAGCTGGGAAGGTGCCTGCTTCCATCTTCCAGTAAAGGGTGGAACGCGTGAGGCCTGTTAGAGCGAGGACGGCCTTGAGCCGGAGGATGCGGTCCGTTGCGTTGGAGTGCATTGCTATCACCTTGCATCGTTCGGGGGTTGGTGGAGGGCTTCGACGCAAGATGGACCCGAACGGCTTGCCGGCAGAAGGGTTGGTCTGGGGCTGAAATGGTACTGTTCGGTGCAGGCTGGCATGTACATCGACTGGGATCGACGGTGGTGCGAGTGGTACGTCTGACGGCATCGACCTCCCCCGCCTGCTCCGCTGGGCAACCATCGTCCGCGGCGGCGGCCGCGAGCATGTCGCGCTCTCCGACGGATGGCATCGGATCCGGCTGGACGTGGTCGGCGGGTCGCTCGTCGAGGAAGCACCGGCGCGACTCGACTATCTTCTGTCGGGCATGACGCGGGTCGATGCCCATGTCCTGACCCTGCGGCGCATGCTGGAGCTGTGGCGCACCGGCCGCTTCTCCCGGAAACTCCACCCGCCCGAACCGGGGATCGAGCGGAGGATCGAGGCGCTCCGCGTCGGCGATGCGGTTGCGGCGGGTGCCACCTATCGCGAGATGGCGTCGGCGCTCTACGGCGAGGACTTGGTCCGCGAGGAATGGAAGGGCCGCTCAGACTTCCTGCTGTCGCGCGTCCGTAGACGTGCCGACGAGGCGGCGCGCATGGCCGCCGGTGGCTGGCGCATGCTGCTCGGCACGGGCGCCGGTTCGCGCGACGATCGGGCTCTTGGCCCGCGCTAGAGTTGGAGGTCCGCCGCGTACACCGCGCGGACCCAGGCGGGCAGGTGGGGAAGGGCGAACACCAGTCTTCCGTTCGCAAAGGTCAGGCAGTGGCGGGTCGGTCGGTTGAGCGTCGAATTGTCGAACACCATCGCGCGATCGGACCGGAGCGTGGCCTCCCGGATCAGCGGCGCGCCGCGGACATAGCGCGCGCGGATCTTATCGTCGGGGACGACATGCCCGCCTTCCTCCACCCGCGCGCCGACGCGCGCCACCGAGAGTTCTGGCGTCTCCACCCCGACATGCATCAGCACCACGGTGAAGCCGCGCGCCTTCGCTTCGTCGATCAGGTCGAGCTTCGACGGGTGCGAGAAAACCGTCTCAGTGACGAAGTCGCGGGCCCGGGCGAGATGGTCGGCACGCCTCGCCGTCGCGATCCGCGCGGCTTCATAGGACGCTGCGGGCGAGGGATCGCGCAGTTCGTCGCGCTGGATCAGGTCGGCGTTGATGAACGGGCCCGCGAAGCTCGGCGCGACGCGCGTGGCATAGAGCGTCGACTTGCCGGCGCCGTTCGGTCCGGCAAGCACGATCATCGTCGGCTTCATGCCTTGCGGCCGGCCTTCTCGCGCACGAGGTTGCCGCCTTCATCGAGCCCGACGCCCAGCCCGAGCTGGCGACGCTGGGCGAAGAACGCCTCTTCCTCGGGGCTGGGCTGGCCCATCTTCTCGACGAAGCCGTCGAGCCAGACGTCCTTCTCCTCTTCGGTGAGCGCCGTCGTCTCGATCTCGCCCGTCAGCGCCGAAGTGATGCGGGCATGGTCGAAATTGCCCGATTTCTCGATCGCGCGCCCGATCCGGACCCAATGGGCGATCTGCCCGGCCAGCGACCGGCTCTGCAACTCGGACTCGCGGCGCACGATCTTCATCAGGTCGTCGCCAAGCTTGATCGACTGCGCCATCCCGTACCTCCAGGTACATAGGTAGCAATTTGCTACCTCGGCTTCAAGCGATTGGTGCACGCCGTTGGCGGAGCACTGGGGCGATGGCTGTGGACGCCGCGCCTCCCGCGCGGCGGCGTGCCTGTGCCTCTCCCGGCGCGGCGGGGGAGGGCGGCGCGCCCGGCTAGGCCCGGCGTGGCCGGCGGCAACCCCTTCGCTCGCGCTCCGGGGTGCTCCGCTCCGCTCCGCCCTTCGGTGCCGCCGGCCCCTGGAGCCGGGCCTCTGGGTCGCTGCTGCCGCCCACCCCCCGCCTTTGCGGGGAGGCATGGTGCCTTTTGGGGCGGCGAGGAGGAACCGATGCGCCAAGCCACCCGCCGATCTGCCCGCTCGCGCGGTGCCTGCGGGGATCGCCAGCCTGCGACCCGAACCAATCTCTATGACGAGGTAACCGCGCGGATCGTCGCCGAACTCGAAGCCGGGCGGCTGCCCTGGGTCCAGCCATGGGGGGGCACCGAGCCCGGCCTGCCGCGCAACGCGCTGACCGGTCGGACCTATTCCGGGGTCAATAAGCGCACCATTTCAACTTCCTGACGTCGTTGTGTTTTTTGCTTGGTGAGTTCCGGGCGCTTGCGAGATCAATGATTTTGGTATCGCGCCGGTATCGCAGGTGAGCGTCTGTGTGGCGCCCGACTTCCGCCCAGAACGACTCGACCCCGTCAATAAAGTCGCTGAGATATTCAAGGCGAAGGTGGCGGTAATGCTTCTGGTTCGTGCCGGTGCCTCGATGGCCCGCTGCTGTCTCGATCTGCGGTTCAGGCACGCCGCGGCGGTGCTTCTCGGTGCTTGCGGTGTGTCGTAGCGTGTTAGGCGATCCGATGCCTATAAGCTTAGGGCGAGGCATCGTTTCACCAAACTTGCGGTGCGGCGGCAGCCAACATTCAGCGCCGGCTGGATCAACGGCTTGCTCACATAGACCCGCCTCAATGAGAGTTTTGGCGAAAGCGGTTTTAATGCTGTCGACCGGTCCAAGGCGACAGGCCGTCTGACCGGTGATCGCATTAGGGTGAGGCTTCCGCCACTGGATTGCGCGTCCGCGATGAATCTCAAGCCAAGGGGCCAGGGTTGGGCAGATTGGAACGATTGACCGACGCTTTTTGGTCTGCTGACGGCCAGGTGCATCGAAGTAGATGAGTCCGTCACGGACTTGTACGTCTTTGTCCAGTTCGAGAACAGCCTCCACGCGCGCGTTGGTGTTCAACATGATCATGATAAACATGTGGATGTGGTGCCGTTGCTCGTAGGCCCAGGCGACTTCCAGCAGCGCCGCGACCTGCTCGGTGGTGTAGACAAGATCACGCGGCTCGCTTTGCCGACGCATTCAACCAGCTTCAAACCTAGCTCCATCAAATCCCTTGCTTGTTCAGCACCAACGCGGTGCTGGTTACGTTCGATGGCATGGAAGCCCGGATCGGCTCCATCACTGCCGATGATGAACGCTTCATGCCGTGGCGAACGGTAGACGGGCAGGACTTCGCTCATCGCGGCACACCGGAACTCGAAACGCTGCTGCGGGGGGTGTTCACCCGCGAAAATCTGCTGGCGCTGATCCGCGATTTCATTGTGTTTGGCGACAAGGCGAAGGGCCATTCGAGATCGTCGCGGGCTGACTAGCTTGGCCAGCTTCGGGTCGGCGGCGCAGTGAGCAAGTCGAAATTGCGAACGCGCGGATAGGCAGGAGTCGCCGGGCAGGTTCTGACTGTCGTCCCGCACCGTGGCATCATTCCGCGCAAGATACGCGCCGCTGATGCCTGCTCCCGAACAATATACGACATCCAGCAACAGGCACCTGAACGTCCGCGTACGCAATAACGGCCCTTGGAAGCGCAGCGGCAATGTTCAGAAGGTGGCGATGTCCTTGCACGCGATGTTGGTAATTGATCAACCGTCCAGCCTGTCCCTGAGCCGGGAGGTGGCAAAGTCGAGAAAGGCGCGCAGCTTGAGCGGCATGGCCGGTTGGGCCGTGTAGAGCAGATGAATCGGCTGCGGAGCCGACACAAAGGGCTCGAGCACCCTGACCAGTCGTCCCTCGGCGATGGCAGAGGCGACCTGGTAGGACAGGACGCGGACGATGCCGGCCCCTGCGAGGGCGGCGTCTATCGCACCGGCGGCGGTATTGACCGAGAACCGGCAGGGTGTGTCCACCTGTTGCCCACCGAAGGCCCAAGAACTTCCGGCTTGGAGCCGCTCGAACGCGATGCAGTCGTGCTGGGCAAGATCGCCCGGCGTGTCCGGTATACCGCGCGCCGCAAGGTAGGCCGGACTGGCGCAGGTTATCCAATCCACCGTGCCCAGCCGGGTGGCGATCAGCCCGCTGTCCGGCAGCGGCCCGATCCGCACCGCCAGATCGATGCGGTGCTCGACGAGGTCGATGAAGTAGTCGGCCAGGGTCAGGCGAACCGCGATGTCTGGATAGGCCCGAAGGAACGCGAGCACGACCGGTTCGACATGCAGCTGCCCGAAAATGACGGGCGCCGTGACGACCAGTTGCCCACGGGGCATGCGGTATTCGCCGGCGGCAAGGCGCTCGGCGTCGTCGAGATCGTCCAAAATCTGCCGGCATGAGTCAAGGTAGGACCGACCGGCGTCGGTCAGCAGCAGCTTGCGGCTGGTTCGTACGACGAGCTGGGTGCGCAGGTGCGCCTCCAGGTCCGACACCCGCCGGCTGACCGTCGGCAAGGGCACGCCCAACTGGCGCGAGGCGGCTGAAAGGCTGCCGCCGTCGACGGCAGCGACCAGCGTGCGCATGGCTTCGAAGCGGTCCATTGGATCTTCCATTTTTCGGAAGGAACGGTTTCGATTTCAGCAGATACTCAGAAATTCACGAAGGTTCTAGCGATTGTGCAGCGGCCGATACCGGCTGCCGCCATCGCAAGGATCTCATCATGCCCCGCATTCCCCAACCCGCCACCATCGCCGACGCCCCTATCGCTTCGCAGCCGCTGCTCGAAGCCGTCGTCAAGCAAATCGGCTCCGCGCCGAACCTGTTCCGCCTCGTCGCGACCAGCCCGCAGGCACTGGAAGGATACCTGGCGCTATCGGGCGCCTTGGCCAAGGGTGCTCTCCCGGCCGCGACCCGGGAGCGGATCGCGCTCGCGGTCGCCGAGATTAATCAGTGCGACTACTGCCTCTCCGCCCATTCCTTCCTCGGCAAGAACGTCGCCCGGCTCGACGACGCCGAGATCGCCGCCAACCGCAGCGGCGCGTCGAACGATCCCAAGGCCGACGCCGCAGTGCGGTTCGCCGCGCGGGTGGCCGAGAGCCGCGGACACGTCACCGATGCGGAATTCTCTGCGGTGAAGCTGGCGGGGTATACCGATGCGCAGATCATCGAGATCGTCCAGCATGTCGCGCTCAACACCTGGACCAACACGTTCAACTCGGTTTTCCAGACCGAGATCGACTTCCCGGTCGTCACCGGCCGCAAGGCTGCCTGACCGGAAGGAGGGCGGGCGCCTGCTTCATCGGGCACCCGCCGTTTCCCGACCTGCAACGCCCGGGAGCGCACGCCATGAATCCCTCCAGCGACATTGCCTTCACACCTACCGTCAAAGCGTTGCAGGCTGCGCGCGGATCGCGCCAGATCTATGCCAGGATCGAGCAGCGCGGGGGCTTTCGCACGGCTATTACCGCAGATCTCGCCGACTTCCTGGCCGGGATCGATACGGCCTACCTGGCGACAGCCACGGCCGACGGCCAGCCCTATGCCCAGCACCGCGGCGGGCCCAAGGGGTTCATCCGGGTGCTGGACGAGCACACGCTGGGTTTTGCCGACTATACCGGCAACCGCCAATATCTGACCGCGGGCAATCTGGCCGAGAACGACAAGGCATTCCTGTTCCTGATGGACTATGCCAACCGGCGCCGGATCAAGCTATGGGGCCGCGCGCAGATCGTCCGCGACGACCCGGCCCTGATCGATCGGTTGATGCCGGCCGACTATCCCGCGCAACCGGAGCAGGCGATCCTGTTCACCGTGGCGGCCTGGGACGTCAATTGCCCCCAGCACATTCCGCGCAAGCTCGAGGCGAACGCTGTCGCCAGCGCCATTGCCAGGTTCGAGGAACGCATTGCGGCGCTGGAAAAGCAAAACGCAGCGCTGCGCGCACAACTCGAAAGGATCGAACCATGACCCGTCCGCCGCTTCCGCCCTTCACCGATGAAACTGCCGCGATGAAGGCCCGCGCCGCCGAAGATGCCTGGAACAGCCGCGATCCGGCGCGCGTTGCCCTCGCCTATACGCCCGACAGCCGCTGGCGTAATCGGGCGGAGTTCGTCACCGGGCGCGGGGAGATCGAGGCTTTCCTCGCCCGGAAGTGGGCACGCGAGCTTGATTACCGGCTGATCAAGGAGGTGTGGGCGCAGGCCGGCAATCGGATCGCGGTCCGCTTCGTGTACGAGTACCGCGACGACAGCGGCACCTGGTTCCGCGCCCATGGCAATGAAAACTGGCAGTTCAACCGCGACGGACTGATGGAGGAGCGTCACGCCAGCATCAACGAATACCCCATTGCGGAAGGCGAACGGTTGCTCCTCTGGCCGCTTGGCGCGCGGCCAATGGATCATCCGGGGTTGTCAGAGCTCGGCCTGTGAGCTTGTCTGGTACCGACCAACTCGAGACGTTTCCCCGTTCGCGCTCGAACGGCCGCTACTGCCGAGGCTTGCCATTCCCGCACCCAGGACGTCATGTTCCCGAAGCCATTCGGTAAGGAGCCGTAAGGGGCTTTCCGACCAGGTCGGTTGCACTGAGCGCCGTTAAACTGACGTTGCGGATGCGGGCGCGCCGGCGGCGTCAGGTAAGGGGCGCTGACGCAGGCAACACGGCACATGCGCTTGACTCCTAAATCTACATATGTTTGCATGGCGCCATGGTTCGAAAACGCCAGCCCTCGAAACAGATGTGCCGCCTCCTCGAAGCGCTTTCGGGAACGCATGGCGAATGGCGGCACGGGTACGACCTGATGAAGGTCACCGGCCTATTGTCCGGGACGCTGTATCCGCTGCTGATGCGGATGACGGAGGAGGGGCTCGTGGAGGCCGAGTGGCGCGAGCCCGCACAGCCTGGGCCACCCGCGCGGCACGCATACCGCCTGACCTCTGCAGGCGCCGCCCTCGCGCGTGACCGCGCCGGCAGTGTGCCGGGCCAACCGTTCAAGGGCGCGCTGGCATGAAGGCTTCTTTCGCACGCGCGCTACTCCGCCTGACGGCTGCTTGTCTCGGCGAGCGTAAGCGCGACTGGGCCATGGCGATGGAAGCGGAGCTGGACACGGCGATCGCCGAAGGCGCGCCCGTACAGTTCGCATTCGGGTGCCTGTTGGCGGCAGGGCGCGGGCTGTTCGCGGCCGAGGAAGGACAATTCGTCCTCACTAGCTATGCCGTGGCGATTGGTGTCCTGTTGCCGATGGCCGCGCTGCAGATCGGCTGCGCGCTGTTCGGATTGCCCTATCTCTATCCCGGTCATCACGGGCTGGGTGGCGCGATGATGGACGGCGACTTACAGGAGAGCCTGCTGCGCGGTGTCTACCAAGCGGCGATCCCGTCGCTGGCGTTGCTCCAGCTGTTGATCGGCCTGGGGCATCTGCGGATCGCATGGGTGGTGCTGGAGCGCGATTGGGCGGCAGCGCTTCGCTGGGGCAGCCTGAGCCTAGCCGCATCGGCGACACTGGTGACCTTCCTGAGCGTGCTGTTCATCGATGGCCGGCAGGCGCTGCTTCAAAGCGCGGTGCTGGCGATCGAGCTGGCGATCATCGCCAGCGTGGCGCGCTGGCACACGCATTTCTCGCCCGGCCCTGCGCCCGATCCGGCCCGGTAAGCGCGTCGCACGATGACAGAATTCGACGGCCTTCGGGTGCACCGCCCCGGAGCGTGAGGCCGCATGGCCGCAAGCGGTGTCGCGAAGCGACGCGTTCGTCGCCGCGGAAGCCCCGCCGCACCCTCGGGGCAAGGAGAAGGAGAAGACGTATGCGAACCGCAGTCCTGCGTTCCATCCTGCGCTGTTCGGGGACAGCCTTGTTCCTGATGGCGGGCGTGCCGGCCGTCGCGGGGCAGGAGGACTCCGCCGCCGGCCGGTCCCCCTTCCTGGGAACCTGGGAGCTAGACCTCAGCCGGATGCCGGCCAACTATGGCCCGCCGCCCCGCCGGGTCCTCTACACCTTCGAGGATGCCGGCGACGGCCATTGGCGGACAACCGTAGACATCACCGCGCCGGATGGCAGCATCCGCCACATGGCGGTGCGCTACGCACGCGACGGATCGGCGTCGGCAGGCGAAGGCGACCAGTCGGAAGCAGATAGCGCCGCGATCAACCAGCCCGCGCCCAATGTGCTGGTCATGAGCCTTTCGAAGAACAAGATGCTCGGCTCGGTACGGGTCTATGCGATCTCGTCGGACGGCAAGGAAATGACAGAATCTGCTGCTGCGGCGGACTCCGGCGGAACGCCCTTCGTCCGGAATTTTCATTTCCGCCGTGTGCGATGAGCCGGGCGTGTGGCCCGGGACGTGGACAAAGCCGACCCGGCCTGGTGATGCGATGAGCGCTGGGGGGCCTGAGAACACGCGAGGGTTGATTGCAGCTTTCGGCATCCTTGCACCGCCGGACGCCCGCCGGGCGAAGCGGTGGCCGCTGGCGACGGCGCACGCGGCTGCCCCTTCGAACCTCGCCCGTGTGGTGCCTTGGAGCCCGTCCGAAGCGTGTCGAGAGCCACCTGGGCGCTTAATGCGGCGCAAGTCCCAGTTCGACGCCGGTTCTGTCGTGGAGCGCGAAGCGATCGACGATGTCCGCGCTGGCACGGTTATAGCCGACCATTTCGACGTCGCGGCCATCGCGACGTAGCCGCGCGACGATCTTGTCGAGCGCGCCGACGCCGGAGATGTCCCAGAAATGGGCCGCCGTCACGTCGATCACCACTTGGCCCGCGCGATCCTCCCCTTGGAAGGCGCGGGTGAAGCGGTTGACCGAGGCGAAGAAGATTTCGCCCGACACCCGGTAGACGGCACGCGTCCCGTCTGTGGAAAGCTCCCGCTCCACCGAGAACATGCGCTGCACCTTGCCCGCAAAGAAGATGCCGGAAAGCAGGGCGCCTGCAAGAACGCCCAGCGACAGATCGTGCGTCGCGACCACCACCCCGACCGTGGTCAGCATCACGACGGAGGAGGTCGGCGGGTGACGGCGAAGGTTCGGAATCGAATTCCAGCTGAAGGTGCCGATGGAGACCATGATCATCACCGCCACCAGCGCCGGCATGGGGACACGCCCGACATAGGGACCCAGCACGGCGAGGAGGAAGATCAGGAACGCGCCCGCGACGAAGGTGGACAGGCGCCCACGCCCCCCGGACGTGACGTTGATGACGGACTGGCCGATCATCGCGCAGCCGCCCATGCCGCCGAACAGGGCCGCGACGATGTTCGCGCCGCCTTGACCCGCGCACTCCCGGCGCTTGTCGCTGTCCGTATCGGTCATGTCGTCCACGATCTGCGCGGTGAGCAGCGATTCCAGCAGTCCCACCGCCGCCATGGTGAGCGCATAGGGCAGGATGATCCGCAGCGTCTCCAGGGTGAGCGGGACGCGCGGCAGGGCGAAGCTAGGCAAGCCCTGCGGCAGCTTGCCCATGTCGCCTACCGTATGGACCGGCAGCGCACACGCGATGCTGACCGCGCTCAGCACGAGGATGGCGACCAGCGGCGAGGGGACCGCCTTGGTGATGCGGGGGAAACCGTAGAGGATTGCGAGACCGGCAGCGACCATCACATAGGTCTGCCAGCCGACATTGGTCAGCTGGGGCAGCTGCGCGAGGAAGATCAGGATGGCGAGGGCGTTGACGAAGCCGGTGATGACCGAGCGCGAGACGAACTGCATGACCAGATCGAGCCGCAGCACGCCCGCGACGATCTGGATCACGCCCATCAGGATCGTCGCCGCAAAGAGGTATTCGACTCCGTGTTCGCGCACGAGCGGCCCGACGAGGACGGCGACTGCCGCCGTCGCGGCCGAGATCATGCCGGGACGCCCCCCGACGAGGGATATGGTCATCGCGATCGCGACGGAAGCGTAGAGCCCCACGCGTGGGTCGACCCCGGCGATGATGGAAAAGCCGATCGCTTCGGGGATCAGCGCCAGGGCGACAACGATGCCGGCCAGCACGTCCCGGCGAGCGGCGATGCCGCCCGTGAACCACTGGCGGCGGTACGCGGTAAAATCGAAAGTCATTGGATATCCACAACAGGGCACAGGGCGCAAAGCAGCGCCGACAGGATTGGTGCGTGTTGTTGTCCGGCGGATAGGCGGCCGGAATAGCCACCCGGAGTTTCACCGGGTCCTTGCGAATGTGCGGCGCATAACGGCTTGGCACGATGGAGGCAACACCTGCGTCCCACCAGACTCCTGCGAAGAAGGGTGCGGCGTTGTAGGGTTCGGCGGGCAGGTCTCGGCGGTCAAGTCAAGCGATCGACAAAGCCCGCGATCGGCGTCGGCGGCGTGGGTACAATGAGGACGAGGCCGACCAGCGCGTCCGCTGCGAGACCCGCCAGTGCGTATCCGCATTGCGGCGCATCGGAGTCTCCCCACCCCCGATGGTCTGTCGCGACGGTGCGGTAGGAAGGCGCGGGCTTCGCCGTGACGTACCGCCATGTGCATCCTGCGCTGCAGGCCGTGCGGCCGAGATGCCGCACCAGGTGCTGGGAGCGATCAGCGGATCGCAGCGATGAGACCGTCGCGCAGCCAGCTGCCCAGCCAGGTGCCGACGATCGTGGCGCTCTTCGTGTCGCCGTGTTCGGCCGCCAGGGCCGCGCAGAGCGCGCCGAACGGCATGCCCGTTTCCAGCTGAAGGATCGCCTTCGCTTCGGCTTGCTCGAGCGTGCGAAAGCTGGGGTTGAAGCCGTCGCGCCAGAGCAGCACGGCCCCTGGCGCGGGCAGGCGCTGGGCGGCAGGTGGAACGGTTTCGGTAACAAGGGCCTGCCACAAGGCGGCGGCATTGGTGGTAACGGGCAGCATGGCGAGGTTGGGAACGAAGGCGAAGCGCACCATCTCCCACTCCACGGCGCCGAGCGACGCCGCGGAGAGGGGGGCAATATCGGGCGTGGTGAACGCGGCCGCCAGCGCCCATTCGATCCTCGCCAGTTCGGCGCATTCCGGATCGTCGGGATGGAGCGCCGCGACGGTGGCGGGAAAGTCCTCGCCATAGGCGTCGAGCGTCCAGGCGGAGGGCGGGGCGGTCTCGATATGCCGCGCGGCGGCGGCGAGGAACGCGGTCTCCCCCAGCCAGCGCTGCAGCTGCGGAAAGCTGCTCTCGAGCGCGGCGACCAGCTGGCTGCGATAATTGTTGAGATAGACATCCAGACCCGGACCGCTGCCCAGTCGCGTCGCCGCGTCCGGGCATTCGGTCTGCAGCCAGCGGCCGAAATCGGCCTGGAGGGTTGCCAGCATCACGCCGCCATCTCCAGCGCGGCGATGGCGCGGGCGTTATCGAGTTCGTCGAGCAGCTCGGCGAGCGGCGGAATGGCGTCGTCGCGCTCGATCATCGTGGCGACCGGCCCAATACGCTCCAATGCTTCGGCGTAGAGCGCCCAGACGGGGTCCGGTACCGGCCGGTCATGGGTGTCGATCAGCAGCGTCTCCCCGCGGCTATGCCCGGCAAGGTGGATCTGCCGCACGCGCGCGGCGGGAATGCCGGCCAGATAGGCATGCGCGTCGAACCCGTGATTGGTCGCGCTGACGAAGATGTTGTTGACGTCGAGCAGCAGCTCGCAGCCGGTGCGGGCGCACAATGCGTCGAGGAACGCCCACTCGGTCATCTCGGTGCCCTCGAAGGCGACGTAGCTCGACGGATTCTCGATCAGCATCGTGCGGCCGAGCGTGGTCTGCGCGGCATCGACATTGTCGCACACGGTCCGCAGCGCTTCCTCGGTATAGGGCAGGGGCAGCAGGTCGTGCGACTGGAAGCCTCCGAACCGCGTCCAGCAGAGATGGTCCGAGACGAACAGCGGCTCGACCGCGTCGACGAGCGCGCGCAGGCGCATGAGGTAGTCACGGTCCACGCCGTCGGCCGAGCCGATCGACATCGACACGCCGTGGAGCGCCACCGGATGGCGTTCGCGCACCCGGCGGAGAACGTCGCGCGGGCGGCCGCCGGGGACCATGAAATTCTCGGAAATGACTTCGACGAAGTCGACCGGGACCGGCGCTGCGGTCTCCAGGAAATCGGCATAATGCGGCTTGCGGAGCCCCAGGCCGAAGCGATGCGGGTGGGTCATGCCCTCGTCCTTCAAAACGGGGCGGCCCGACGGAGAGGTCGGGCCGCCGGGCGCGTCACTTCTTTTCGGTCAGGCTGCCGCCCTGCGCCTTGCAGGCCTTGGCGGAAACTGCCTTGAAGCCCTGGCCCTTGCACTCGTTCTGGCCCTTGCAGTCATGGGTGCCCGACTTGCAGTCCGACGTGCCCTTGCAGCTGTTGATGCCGTAGCAGTGGACGACCTTGCCGGCCGGTGCCGCATACGCGGCGACGCTGGCGCCGGAAAGGGCGACGAGGGCGGCGGTGGCGGCGATGCTGGCGCCGGTGTGGAGCGTGATCATGAAGTGGTTCCCTTGGCTGGATGGATGCCGGTTCGGCCTTCCTTCTACGGGCCGGCGCTAAGGCCGGTTACACGCTCACCATCGCAGCACGCGCGGCCCCAGCAACGCCCCCAGACCCGTCGCCAGCAGGATGCCGAGGCTGTACCAGGTCAGCACGAACACTGCGGCAAACTCGTCGCAGTGCAGGCAGTAGATGGTGGCGGCCCACGCGCCCGCCGCCAGCCCTGCGGCGGCGCCTGCCACGCGCAGGTTGGTCGGCGCCAGCTTGCGGAACGACCAGAGCAGGCCGATGAAGATCGGCACTGCGAGCAGCAGCACGCGCCACGGGCAGCGGTTCCAGCTGCCGCCCAGCCACATCGACAGCCAGTCGCGCATCGGTGTGCGCGACATTTCCTCGATGGCGAGCGCCGCGAGCAGCAGGACGGGCAGCGCAAGCGGCCAAAGCACGCGCAGCGATCCGCCGGTCGGCCTGGCCAGCCGTACCGTCGCCGCGACTGCGATCAGCCCGAGCGACAGCGTGTAGGCCCATTTCATCCAGAAGGAGAAGCCGAACATCGCCTGCGGGAAGTCGGGGCGCATGCCGAACAGGGCGAAGACCAGCCCGATGCTCACCACCCCGCCGCCGGCGATACCGAGCGCGATGCGACGACCGATGAACCGGGGCGGGATGGGCTGCACATCGGCGGACAGCGCCGCGATCAGCCGCTCGGTGCCGTGGATATCGGGTTCGGGCGCCATCATTCGTGCCCCCGCAGCCGCGCGGCGAGGGCTTTCAGCCCGCGATGGACCGAGACCTTCACGTCGGACTGGCCGATCCGCGCACCTTCGGCCGCTTCGGCGATGCTCAACCCTTCCAGCTGTGTGTCGCGGATCGCGCGGGCCTGCTTGCCCGACAGGTTGGAAAGCAACCGCTCGACGTCGACACGCGCCGTCACCGCGTCCTCGAAGCCTTCGGTCACCAGGATCGCCTCGACCTCCTCGATCGGCACCGACACCCGGCGTCGGCGGAGATGGTCGATCAGCCGGTAGCGGGCGACGGCGTAGAGCCAGGCGGTGAACGGACGATCGCGATCATAGGTGCCGCGCTTGGTATGAATGGCAATCAGCGTTTCCTGCACCAGATCCTCGATATCCTCATCCCCCCGCATTCGCCGACGAAAAAAGCCGCGCAGCAGCGGCACGAGCGCGCGCAGCAACGCCGCATGTGCTGCGGCATCGCCGTCCAGTCCCGCCGTCATCCACGCTCGTAGCTCTGCTTCGCTGTGCCGCATTCCCACTCCTGGTCCGGCGTACGTGGGCGAACGGCGGCAGGTTACAGCAGCGGTGCGGAAAAGAAATCGCCGGGCCTTCCGGACCAGATTTGTAACCGCGGTCCTGGGCTCCGCGTACGGCGAAAGGTGACCCGCAGCCTCCGCGTTCCCCGGGGTCACCGCGCGGCGGCCGCGCCCCCCTGCGGGTCGCGCGCGAGAGGCTCCTCTCAACGGAGTAGTCCCATGATCAAGACGTCCGCCGCGCTCGCCGCGACCCTCGCCCTCGGCATTGCCGCCACCGCTGCCCATGCTCAGCAGCCCAAGATGGAGAAATGCTACGGCGTCGCGCTCGCCGGCAAGAATGACTGCAAGGCAGGTGCCGGCACCAGCTGTGCAGGCACGTCGACCAAGAACTATCAGGGCAACGCCTGGAAGCTGGTCAAGGCGGGTACCTGCACCGCGATCAAGACTCCCAAGGGCAATGGTTCGCTGACCCCCAAGGCATAACGCCTCTGCCCGGCCGCGCGTGGCCGGGCATCCTCCGACGCCTGGAGTCCGCCATGCGATCTTTCGTATCTCTCTATACGCGCGCCGGCAGACTCGCCGCGCAGATCCTGCAGCCCTCGCTCTTGCTGCTCGTAGCACGCCTGGGCATCGCGGCGATCTTCTTCCTGTCGGGCCGCACCAAGGTGGAGGGCTGGCTGACGATCACCGACTCCACCTATGAGCTGTTCCGCACCGATTATGCGCTGCCCTTCGCGCCGCCGGTGCTCGCCGCGCATCTCGCGACCTATTCCGAGCATTTCTTCCCGATCCTGCTCGTGCTCGGCTTCTTCACCCGGCCCGCCGCGCTGGCGCTGCTCGGCATGACGACCGTGATCGAAGTATTCGTCTACCCCGATGCCTGGCCGACGCATCTCAGCTGGGCCGGGCTGCTGCTCCCGCTGATCGCCGCCGGGCCGGGGGCCTGGTCGCTCGATCGGTTGCTCGGGCTGGAGGTGCGGCCTGTATCTGCGAAAGACGCGTGTAGAGTTTAGAGTCGACGGCAGCTGCACCTACATCCGAGCCGAGCCACCTGCCAGCGGAGCTGATCGATCAAGGCGCGCAGCACCGGGGGGGGGGGACATGGCGATCGGGCACCAGCACGCTGATCGAGATCAGGAGAAGCTCGGTGTCTCGCCGGCCAAGTCGGCCGGCACCGGATGCCCGGCGGCTCGGAGCTGGGCCGCATAATGGTCGGCCATGGCGAGGTGGGCGGTGCGGGCGCTGCTCTCCGCTGCACGGGCTGCGGCCCGGCGGGACTGAGCAAGACGCTTGAGTAGATAGTCGGGTTCGGGATCGTTCACGGACGGCAACTCCAGGGGAGGCATCGCGGGCGGTGCTGCCCGCGATGCCGGATCGGTTACTTCTTGTGGCTCTGGCCCGAGGCATCCGAGATGGCCGAGCCGGCCGAGCGGATGTCCTTGCCGGCGCCGTTCACGGTGTTGCAGGCACCGAGGGTGAGCAGGCCGAGCGCGGCGACGAGGGGGATGGTCTTGCGGATCATGCGAACTTCCTTTCGGTGATGCGGGTCGATTCAGTCGCGGCGGCCGATCAGCGCGGCCCCGGCGAGCAGTGCCACCGAGCCGGCGGCGGCCAGGGCGAGCAGCGGGTGATCGCGCACCGCGCTGCGTACCTGGTCGAGCGTTTCGCCGAAGCGGCGCTCAAGCCCGCCTTCTACCTTGCGGGCGGCGCCGCGCGCCTCGGTCTCGCGGTCGCCGGTGACCTTGCCGAGACCTTGTTCGGCGCCGCCGACGACTTCCTTCACGGCACCTGCGATACGATGGGTATCCATGCTTCTTCTCCTTGGTTGCTAGACGTCAGATTTCGGTTTCGGTGGAGCGGCGGGCGGCGACGATCCCGCCCCCGATCGCGGCGCCCGCACCCAGCAGCATCACCAGGAACAGCGCGAAGGCACTGCCGGCGGCGACGCTGGCGCCGGCGCTGCCCGCATTCTTCGCGGTCTGCAGCGCATCGTTCTTGGTGGCGACGAACTGGCGGCGGGCCTTTTCGACGCGGGCCATCGCTTCCTGCTCGCTCACGCTGTTCTGCACCGCGATGATCTGGGCGATCCGCTGCTCGGCGGCCTGGCCCTCGGCGCCGCCCTTGGCCATGGCCGGCAGCTCGGCGATCATCGCCTTGCGGGCCTGTTCGGGCGTCATGTCCTTGGGGTTGCTCGGCGTGGTATCGAGCAGGGCAGCGACCTGCGCGTCCACCGCGCTTTCATCGACGCCGGCCGCCTTGGCGAGCGTGGGCGTCACTGCGCCGGCACCCGCGACGGTGGTCGAGGCCACGGTCCCGACGGTGCGGAAGGCGCTGCCGACCAGCCCGCCGATCGCCGAGGTGAGCAGGTAGAAGGTGAGCAGCAGCGTCAGCGCCCAGATGGCGAGGCCGTGCGCGGCACCGTCGAACGGGCGGCGGAGCTTGGCGACGCGGGCCGCGCCGTAGGATCCCAGGCCTAGCGCGATCACGCTGCTGATCGTCCACCAGGCGAGCGCACCCAGCCCCAGGCCGCCGGCGCTGGGGCCGCTATTCTGGGCGGGATCGATCGTCGAAAAGCCGATCGCGGCGCCCAGCAGCGCGAGCATCAGCTCGACGGCGAGGGCGATCACCGCGCCCGCGAAGATCGCGGACCAGCTGACGCGAGGGACCGGACGTACGGCCAGGCGGGTATCGTAGATAGCGGTTGCCATTGCGGCATCTCCTGCTCTTGGGGGGAAGGCGTCGGTCACTTGCCCGCCACCGTCTTCTTCACCGTGTCCGCGATCCCGCCGGCGCCGGCCTGGGCCTTGCCCGCCAGCTTTTCGGCAGCGCCCTCGGCCTGAATCCGGCGGTCGCTGGTGATCTTGCCGATGGCTTCCTTGATCGAGCCCTTCAGCGCATGGGCTTCACCCTTGATACGGTTCTCGTTCATAGGTTCGTCCTCCTGATCGGGGCGCGGGGAAGGCCCCGCGTCCATGGTGAAGAAATGGCGGATGAGAGGGGGCAGAAAGAGATGCGGAAGTACCAATTCGTGTGGTGCTTCCGGATCAGATCGCGTCATTTTATCGGGCGCTGAAGCGGGTAGCCGCGCTCGCGCGCCCACAGGATCGCCTGGGCACGGCGATTGACCCCGATCTTGGCATAGACCCGGGCGACATGGTTGCGCAGCGTGTTGCGCGAGACGCCCATCTCGCGGGCGATGGTGGCGTCGTCGCCGCCCTCGCACAGCAGGCTGAGCACTTCCTTCTCGCGCCGGGTGAGTTCGCTGGTCTCGACCGGCCGCGCGGACCCGTGCGGGTTGCGCAGATTGGCGAGCTTCTCGACCACCGAGCGGCTGAACCAGTTGGTATCCTGCATCACCGCCTCGATCGCGCCGATCAGCTCCAGCTCGTTGTGGCGGCGGGCATGGATATCCTGCACCACCCACAGGATGCAGGTGTCGCGGCGCAAGGGGATGGCGGCGGCGGAGACCAGGCAATCGGTGATCGCGCCTTCCTTGGTGCGGATGCGCGCATCCATGCTGCGGAAGTCGCGGCGTTCGTCCAGCGCGGCGCAGGCGTTCTTGAGGAAGCTGCCGTCCTCGAACAGGCGGAGTGCCGCCATGCGCTGGCCCATCGCCTCGTCGCTCGACCAGCCGCTCAGCTGGTGGAAGGCGTCGTTGGTGTCGCACAGCGTGCAGTCGTCGCGGGTGGTGATCGCCATCGCCACCGGCGCCAGGCGGAAGGTGGTGACGAAGCGCTCCTCGCTGTGGCGCAGCTCGTTCTCGGCCTGGCGGCGCGGCTCCAGGTCGGCGAAGGAGAAGAGCATGCAGGCCTCCTCGTCGAGCTCGACCGGCTGGCCGGCGACGATCACCAGCTTGCGGCCGCCATCGGGGAGTTCGAGGTCCGCCTGCATCTGCGGCACGGTGCGGCCCTCGCGGATGCGCTCCTTGGCCGTGTCGAGGTCGGCGGCGTCCTTCAGCACGTCGATGTCGTAGAGCGAGCGGCCCAGCACCTCGTCGCGGGCATAGCCAGTGAGATCGAGAAACCCCTGGTTGACCTTCACATAGCGCTGGTCGGACAGGCGGAGGATCACAGCGGGGGCGGGGTTGACGTTGAAGGTCCGCTCGAAGCGCTGCTCGGCCTCGAAGCGCTGCGAGACGTCCTGGAGGACGAGAACCAGCAGGTCCGGTCGGCCCTCGGCATCGCCGATCACCAGGCTGCGCACTTCGTGGATCCAGCGCGCATCCTCGTCGCCGGCGGGGACGACCTCGACCACCACCTCGTCGAAGCTCTCGCCCGCCAGCACCCGGTCGAGCGGATAGTCGCCGCGATCGAGCCGGTGGTTGTTGCGGTAGCGCAGCTGGAAGCGCTCGCGATAGGCGTCGACGTCGGCGCCCAGGTCGCCAACGGCCTCCACCCCGTGCATCCGCAGCGCCGCGTCGTTCGCCCAGCGGATCTTCTGGTCGGTGTCGACCAGGATCACGCCTTCGCGCAGGCCGGAGATGATGTGACGGAGCTGGGGAAGGTCGATGGAGGGATGGTCGATGCTCATGAACCCGCGCGGCGTGATTTCGTATACGAACGCTGAACGTACGGGTACGCGCGGAGATGCATGTTTGCCGGCTTAGGGGTTTTTACGGAGCTCTCGCGACAAGGGGGCGCTGTTGTGCTTGGCGCGCGTCCGGGTGGCGCTGCGGGATGCCACGGGCATGGAAGTGCGGAGCGGGCTGACGGTCCGGTGCCTGCCGGCAGCGACACGATCCTAAGGTGCGCAGGTACTCGATCCCTGCAACGTCGACCGTACTAAGACGCCGTCGCCGCCTGATCTTTGACTCTGTGGGGCGGCTCGTAAAGCCCATACGGTTCGGGGCGCCGACGATCTGTCGCGCGCGGCGTCTGCACGCGCCGGCGATAGGCTGCCGGGTCGACGTCAGCACGGCCGCGCACAGCGTGGTCAGCGGAAGCGAAGGCACTGCCCGCCGAGGCGTGCGCCATCCACATTCCCCTGGCGCACGCGCGGGGCGGCACCAGGGATATGTGCGTGGGAAGGCAGGTCTGATCCGATAAGGCGAAACCAGCCTCGCGATTGCCGGGAGCAATCAGCCGTTCGACGTGCTTTCCGTCGACCCCGCCAGCAGGTACCGCCAGATCAGCGCGCCGATCACAGCGCCCGCCAATGGCGCGACCCAGAACAGCCACAATTGGCTGAGCGCACCGGTTTGCGCGATCAGCGCGACGCCGGACGACCGAGCCGGATTGACGGAGGTGTTGGTAACGGGGATCGAGATCAGGTGGATCAGCGTCAGGGCAAGGCCGATGGCGATCGGGGCAAAGCCGGCGGGAACCAGGCGCGCGGTGGAACCCAGGATGACCACCAGAAAGCCGGCCGTGAGGATCACTTCGATCAATGCGGCTGCCAGAAGGGAATAATGCCCCGGCGACAAGTCGCCAAACCCGTTCGAAGCAAAGCCGCCGACGCTGAAGCCTGGCTGGCCGGTGGCAATGACGTAGAGTGCGCCTGCGGCGACCACTGAGCCCAGCACCTGTGCGATCCAATAGGGCAGCAGGTCGCGCCAATCGAACCGGCCTGCGACGGCAAGGCCGAGCGAGACGGCGGGGTTGAAATGGCCGCCCGAGATTCCGCCGACGGCATAGGCCATGGTCATCACGGTCAAGCCGAACGCCAGTGCGACGCCGGCAAAGCCGATTCCCAGTGCGGGAAATGCCGCAGCCAGCACCGCCGAACCGCACCCGCCGAAAACGAGCCAGAACGTCCCGAAAAATTCTGCCGATAATTTGTACTGCACCTGCGTACCTATCCTTGTTGCCGTGTTAAGTTGTTGATTTATAGCCGGTAGCCAGCGGAATCAGCGCGGCATTCTGGGTTTTTCATAATTGATGCCACGATGAAAGTCCGACAGCGTTGTTAGATATTAACAAATAACACGATGCCGTAACAAGAATTTATCGAAAATTTGTCGTGCCTATTAATGAAGGTAGTACAGTTGTTCTATCGGTGGAGGCTGGATGATGTACGCGCACGCGGTGCGTCCTGGTATGCGCGCGGAGCAACGCCGGCTTGGGCGAGTCCCGGTCCGGCGGGGTTGGATCCGAAGGGGGCAGCGCCGGCGGCGCATGCGCGGGGGAGGGGGGAGGACGAAGGCCACGCTGCTGCGCAGCCAGTCCGCGGGATCGCCCGCTAAGCATTCGCGGAGATCCTCTCCCTCGCTCAACGATCCCGCGGGCCTGTCCATTGCCCGATCGATCGGAGCGAGGAAGGATGGAAAGACGTACGCGCGGCCGGGGCGTTCTGCGCGATCGACCAACCTCGGTGTCGTAGCTGTCGGTAGCGGCGGTGGCAGCCACGAACAAATCAGTCGGAGAACCGCTTCAGCGTCAGGGTCTGGCGGATCCGCCGCTGCCCGCCGCTGCGCTCCAGCTGAACGATGATGTCGATCGAACGGCGGACATAGGTCACCACATCCTCGAATGTCATCCGGATACCGGTTTGCAGCACGAGCAGCGCGAGCTGGTCGATCGCGCGGAGCGGGGAATCGGCGTGAATTGTCGATAGCGATCCGGGGTGTCCCGTGTTGATCGCACGCAGGAAAGTGGCCGCCTCCGCTCCCCTGATCTCCCCCAGAATGATGCGATCGGGTCGCAGCCGCAGACTGGCGATCAGCAAATCCTCGGCCGTGACCTCCGCCTCGCCCTGTCCCCCGCGCACCGCCAGAAGACCGACATGGTTCGGCTGTGCGACGTTGATTTCGGGCGTATCCTCGATCAGCACCAGCCGTTCGTGCTGTGCGATTTCTGCGATCAGCGCGTTGAGAAACGTGGTCTTTCCCGTCGACGTGCCGCCCGAGATCAGGATGTTGCGCCGAGCCCTTACCGCGCCTCGCAATAGCGCGACGACGTCATCGCCCTCGACCGGCGGCGTGGCGGCACCCGCATCGTCGCTCGGTACCACGTACGCCGCCAGATCGAGGCTGGCCACGGACGGCTTGCGGATGGCGATGGCGATCGCACCGCGCGTCGCCGGCGGCATCACCACCTGCACCCGCTCGCCTCCCGGCAGACTGGCCGACAGGATCGGATGGCGCCGGCTGATGGCCTGCGCCGAATGGGCGGCGACCTGCCGTACCAGTCGCAACAGATGCGCATCGGTGAGCTCGGGCAAGACGTGGCGGCAAGGCTGCTGCCCCAACGCCTCGACCCAGATTTCACCGGGCATGTTGATCCAGATGTCGGTGACGTCGGTGCGTGCCAGAAACGGTGCGAGGGGGGCCAGTCCGCTGTGCAACCAGGTGGATACCAGCGCCGTCACGGCCCGACCTCCGAAAAATCGAGATCGCGCGCGACGAACACCGAAACGCTGGTACCTGCTGGCACGGTCAGACTGGGCTGGGGTACCGTGGTGGTGATCTGCGGAATCAGGGCACCACCGCTTGCGGCCGCCCCGGCGGTAGCGGGGTAGCTGCCTACTCCCGGCAGCACATAGACCCCCGTCTTCGACAAATCGTTGACGGCGACCTGATTGCCGACATTGATCGTAGATTGCAGCAGCGCCCCTCCAAGGCGCGCCCAGAAGTGGCTGTGCACCTTGCCAGCCACGCCTGCACGGCCCAGCGGGTCGGCGGCCGGGGATTCGAGCGCGATTGTCGCACCATCGGGGCGCATCAATCGCTGCCACTGGATGAGCGCGCGCGCCTGGCCCGCTGCCTGATCAGTCTTGTACTCGCCGATGAGCCGGCTCCCGCGCGGAACCACCACGTGCGTGCCGTCGAAGCCGTGGACGTCGCGCGAAACGATCGCGCGGACCATGCCGACACGGGTGGAATCGAGCGCGCTTTCCAGCACCGCCTGGATAACCGCCCCCTTGGGGACGGTGCTGGAAGGGTTGGCGAACGGGACTGCCAGCACGCGATCGGCATTCGCATTGCCGGTGCCCGGCACATCGACGTGTTGGCGCGCACCATCATAGACACCGGCCTGTTTGCCCATGCCCACGGCCGGAGCAGGGACAGGCATGACATAGGCGGCGGGGGGAACCGCCGCCGGCACAGGATGGGGAGCGGGGGGCAATGCCGGCGCGGTGAAGGCAGCCGCGGCCGGACCAACCGATATCGGCTGCGGCATGGGCGGTTCTGGATCGGCCTGTGGCAGCGTCAGTGGCGGGAAATCGCTCCTCGCCGTCGACGACGCGCCCTCCACTGCGCCCAACCTCGCGCCGAGCGCCGGCTCCTGCTGCGCATTGCGGCGGCTTTCGAGCATCGCGAAGAGGCCGGCGCCCACAAGGCCGAGCACTGCGATGCCCATCCATAGCGAGCGCCTGCCCGCCGCGCCGGCGACGAGCGGGCGCAGGCTGTTCGACGCAGAATCGTTGCTCGGCACGGTCATCGCGGAGCACCGGCATCGGACATCCGCCGCGCCGCGGCTTCCGCCCGATCGATTCGGAATATGAATGCGCCGTAGAGTCGGTCGATCACGAAAACACCGCCACGCATATAGCCATCGACCATTTCTTCATGCCCGAGGTCGTTGAGCGCGAAGACCGCCGGGAGCGGCTGATCGCTGGCCCAGGTGATGAACGTCCGCGCGCCGTCATCCTGCATCGCGACCGGCCATAGGAGGCGATCGCCCGACAAGCGGTAGACATGGCCGATTGCGGCTACGGGCACGGGTGCGACGGCAGGTGCCACGCTGATGCCGCGCCCCGACGCGCACCCTGCCAACGCCAGCGCTGCCAAGGCCGCCAGCGCCCTCATGGTGCGGTAGCGCCTGTTGCCGCGGGGCGTACCGGGTCCGCGATCGTCTCGGCATCACGACGATAGCGAATGACCTGGAAGCCCAGCGGATTGAGCAACCGGTCCGCCGCGCTCATCGCCTCGTTGGAAAAGCGGAACGACACCACCGCCTGCCACATTTGCGGTGGTTCATTGGTGGCGAGATCGGTGCGCCGGGTTGCGTAGCGGACGAGCATCACGTTGGGCGCGAGCGAAGACAATCCGCGGATCTCGACTTCGACCAGCGCCCGGCGTGGGTATCGCGCAAGCGGGCTGGCGGGATTGCTCGGCTGCATTCCGGCAACATAGCGGTCCCGCGCCTCGCCCGAGGACCACAGCACCACCTTGCGGTAATCCGACTGCACGGTGCTGATGTCGAAGCCCTCGCGCGCCAGGACATATTGCGCGATCATCGATCGGGTGAGCGCCGCGTCCGGCGCGATCGTGCGTTGGTCGAGGGGCTTGAGCGTTTCGACATAGCCGGTCTGGCGGTCGACCAGGAGGGTATATGGGACTGCCGTCTTCAACGGGCTGAGCGCCGCCAGCGCGAACGCCTCGCACAGCGCCACCAGTGTCATCACGCCGGCAAGGCCATATCCGATGGCCAGCGCACGACGCTGACCGGCTTCGCGATCGCGCTGCCAATCATCGGCTCGGTCCAGCCAGTTTTGAACCACGGGATCGCGTGATGCGGTCATGACCGGCTATCCCGGCGCGCGTGCAGGGATGAAACGGGCGTACCCTGACGGCGATAGCTGCTACCGAGCGGTTCTCGTTGCGAGAGCGGCGCCGGGGCGCTGGTCGTTGGCCGGGGAAGCCGCTCTACTGGCCCGGCGGTGGGCGTCGACAGCGGCGCCGAAGCCGATGCGCCTTCGCGGTGCAGGCGAACCGCCAGCGCATCCGCGATCACGCTGGCCCGACCCGGGCTGGCGAGCGGCGGGGTGCCCCTCACGCCGAGGTCAGGCCTTGGCACCAGGCTGGCCGCCATTGCAGGCTGTGCGGTCGGCGGCACCGCGCGCACTGCCGTCGCCGCGCGACTCGCCGCGACGCCGGGCAGAAACGCGACGCGCGCGGCCAGCATCAGCAACCCGGCCTGCAGCGAGCCGCCGGCCAGCGCGAGCACGACCAGTTCCGTGGCAAAGGACGGCGTGATCGCTCCGGCCACCCGCAAGCTTACCGCCTCACGCAGCCACGGCTCGATCAGCGCCAGCTCCACCCGACTGCTCAGGGCAAAGAACATTCCCGCCAGCAGGACAAAGGCCAGCCCACGCAGCCAGCCCGCAAACAGCGCAGCCGTCTCGCCGAACAGCAATAGGCCGGCGATCGCGGGTGCCAGCGCCAGCAATAGCCCGGCGCCGATCCGGGTCACCGCATAGGGAGCGATCGTGCCGGCCAGAAATGCGATCCGTCCCAGCGCCAGGCCCATCTTGTCCATCAGGGCGATGGAGCCGATCGGATCGCCATACGGCCCGGCATTCTGCCCGGCATAGGCACCCGAGGCACCTTTCGCACTGAGCATCGTCATTGCCACGATGCCATCGTCCACCGCCTGCAAGCGGGCGCCCATCGTCCCGCCGCTGGTCGGGTCCAGCCCCGCCCCCCGGGCGATGACGTTCGCGATGTCCGTCGGGGCGTCGAGCACCAGATCCTGTCCGATCACCCGCCAAGCCGGCCAGGAGGTCGCGAGCGTCAGGACGATGGCGATGCGCAATACTGCGCCCACCGCATCGCGGCCGTCGAGAGGTTCGCCCAGCATCAGCCGCACACCGAACAGCGCGACGAAGAGCGTCAGCATCCCGCCCGATGCGACCGCCACCATCGAGCTCGGATCGGCCAGCGCGCCATAGCCGTAGGCACCTATTCCACGCGCCTGACAGTCGAGCAGGGTGAGGGCGGTCCCCAGAAAATGCGTGCCGGTGTGCAGTGCCGGACAGCTCATGTCGCCGTCTCCGCCAGAGTCGCGATCCAGTCATGCGGTTCCAGCCCGGTCTCGGCGACCAGCGCGTCGTAGCGCCGCAGCGTCGTCTCGCGCCCCGACAGCACCGTCAGTATTTCGGTTTCACCCGTCAGATTGAGCCGCGCGATGACGCTGTCGAGCCCGTGCTTGATCAGAAAGCAGTGGGAAGATTGCGGTAGCGTGCGGATCAGGTCGAATTCGTGCGGCGAAAGGCCAAAGCCATCGACATAATCCTCGGCGCGCGCCTTGGGATTGATCATGAAGATCTGCGTCGCGGCTTGTTCGATGATGGCGCTGGCAATCTTGCTTTCCAGTGCGTCGGAAGCGCTCTGCGTCGCAAAACCGACAATTCCGTTCTTTTTGCGGATGGTCTTTTCCCAGTCCTTGATCCGCCGGACGAAGACCGGATCGTCCAGAGCCTTCCATCCTTCGTCGATGACGATGATCGCGGGAGTGCCGTCCAACCGTTCCTCCACGCGATGGAAGAAGTAGAATAGCGCCGGCGTGCGCAGCCCCGGATCGTCCAGCACGGCCGTCATGTCGAAGCCGACGCTGCGCGCGTTCAGATCGGTCAGATCGTCCGCATTGTCGAACAGCCACGCGCGCTCGCCTTCTCCCACCCAGGGCCGCATCCGCGACGCGAGGTCACCCGCATGCGGGCGCTCATAGCCGCGAAACAACGCGACCAGATCCGACAGGCGCCGATGCGCGCGCGGCGCGGCAAAGTTGGCATCGAGTGCATCGCGGAGGATGTCGCTCTCCTCGACGCTGACCCCGCCGGCCAACATCGAAAGCCATTCCATCAGAAAGCTGCGATTGGGGGGCGTATCCTCCATCAGCAGCGGGTTGAGCCCGGCGGGAACCCCCGGTCGCAGCCGGTCATATTGGCCGCCGATCGCCCGAATGAACAATTCGGCGCCGCGATCCTTGTCAAAGAATACGATGCGCGGCGCGAACTTGCGGGCTTGCGCCAGGAGAAAGTTCAGCACCACCGTCTTGCCCGAGCCGGAAGGCCCGATGATTGTGAAATTGCCCAGGTCAAAGCGATGGAAGTTGAAGAAATACGGACCGGCGGCAGTGGTTTCGAGCAAGGTCACCGCTTCCCCCCAATGATTGCCGCGCGCGCGGCCAACCGGGAAATTGTGTAGCGAGGCAAGCCCGGCGAAATTGGCGGTAGAAATCAGCGCACGGCGTGCGATGTATCGAAAATTGCCGGGGAATTGCGACCAGAAAGCTGCTTCCTGCGCGATCTCTTCGCGCACGCCGACAATGCCGAGATCCGCTAGCATCGCGCTGACTTCCGCCACCGCTTCGTCCACATGGGCGGGGGTCGCGCCATACAGCGTGAGCGTGGTGTGGTGCTCGCCGAACATCGCGCGCCCGGCGGCCACCTCGTCCTTTGCTCCGGCCAGTTCGTGCCGGAGACTAACGGCTTCGTCCTCGGCCGAGCGCATGCGGCGCAACGCAAGGTTCATCCGGCCGAGTGCCGCCGCGCGCTCCACAAACGCGAACGACTGGCTGGCGACCATGTCGAACGGCATGCGGTAGAGCGCGTCGAACATCCCGGGCATGGTCTGCGCGGGATAATCCTTGATCGACACGATCGCGCCGAACGTGCGCGGTTCGTGCCCGGCCGGCGCCAATTCAAAGCTGCTCTCGCCGAAACTGACGCGGCGCCAAGGCAGATGCTCGCCCAGGTCGCCCTGCGGCAGTTCCATCGGCCGCATCGTGCCGTTGTACAGGCAGGCGAGAAATTCCAACGGTTCGGACCGCCAGACTCCTGCGGCCTCCACGATCTCCAGCCGTTGCGGGGCATAAGCGCCGAGCGCCGCGATCAGCGCCTGCACCGCGCCGTCGAGCGCCCGCACCTCCGCTGCGAGTGCGGCGGCACGCTCGACCGACGATCGCGGCCAGAGCGCACCGAACCGACCCGCCAATCCGGATCGGCCGGCCGCCGGGCGACGGACGACGGTCAGGAACAGGTCGTTGACGTACATCTGGCGCGTCGCCAACTTTTCGCGCCAGCGCGCGTCGAGGCGTCGCGAAAAGGCATCGCCGAACGTCGCGTCCAGAGCGACATGGGCGCTGCGGCGCACGACATGATGCCACAGTGCGAAGCGCGATGACCCCAGGGCGTGCAGCATCGCGGCGCGAAGGGCGGCACGATAGTTCAGCTCGGCAGTATCCGCCGTCTCGAACATCAGTCCGCCCAGCCGAATGGTCTGCATCAGCAGCCCGTCCCGCGTTTGCAGCGTGCCCTCGTCGACATGGCGGGCATAGGGAAGATGGCGGCCCGCCGAGACGTCTTTCGCGACGACGCGGGGATCGCCCGTCAGGGGCGGTACGAGTTGCATCCCCACAGCCCATGGTTGGCGAGACGCGGCGTGCGCGCCAAGCGGATGATCCACAAGTCGAGGAACCGCGGCTCGCGGAGGGACAGCACCGCTCCGGCAAGATGCAGTGCAACCGCCACAGCAATCGTCAACACGCTCCGCGTGAGCAGAAACAGCTCGGCTGCGAGGATCGCGTTGACGATGAACAGGCTGTAGGTGACGCCCGCGAACATCTGCGGCCGAGTCAGCGCGATGAACACGGTGCAGCGATCGAGCGGCATCAGATCGGGGGCGGCCATGGTGCGGCCCCGGGCCTGACTCCGACTCATCGAGACACCGTTGGGCTGCCGGACCGGGCCATGCGGTTCGAGGTGCGTCGGCTCCCGCGCGTCGTGCTCACGCGTTAACCACCCACCACAGCAGCGCGGATCCCCGCGACGATGCTGGCCGCGCCGAAGAGGATGAAGCAGCCGAGGATCACGACCGCGCCGTGGCGCCAGTTGATCCGCCCGGTCAGCATTCCGAACCCGACACCGGCTACCGCGATGACCGCGATCACCGTGGCGACGGACCCCAGCAACGTTCCTTGCAACCAGGTGACGGCGTTGACCAGCGCGCCAGAGCCTTGCGGATCGGGGAGGCTTTGTGCCTGCGCCACCCCGGAGCGCATGCTGCCGAAAAATACCGCCGCGAGCCCCGCGGTCTTGCCGGAAAGATGTGTCATGTTGCCTCTTTCGTGTGAACGGCGCCCCGTCATTGTGCGACGAAGATCAACGTCTGATCAGCGACGTGCCAGGACGCATAGGTCGCGCCCGAAGCGGGATCCCAGTCGCGGCTGGGAGCGGTCACGGCCAAGCCGAGGTTCGATGCGGTCAGACCTGCGGCCGAGAAGCTGAGCACCAGTCCGCTATAGCGATTGACCAGGCGATACTCGTTGGCCGGCGCGGCGGTGCCGCCGATCATTCGGATCGGTTCGAAGAACCACTGTTGACGACTAAGTTGCGGTCCGCTGCTGGATGCCGCGAGCGGCGCGGCGAGGGCGACACTGGCCCCCCAGGCCCGGCCAGCATCACCGTCGGCCACGGTGAGATACTGGCCGTTCTGGCCGATCGTGAACGAGCCGTCGCCGACCGGCGTAAACGTCCAGCCCGTACCAGTGCCGCTGGCGGCGGGAACGGAAGCGGAAGGGTGCTGGATCAGGTAGGTGCTGCTGGCACTGACCGTTCCATCGTAACTGGCGTAATAGGTCGGCAGTGTCGCGCCGGAGCCAAACGCGACCGACACCGTTTGGCCGCCGTTACACTTGACTGTGCACAGAAAGTCGAACGTGCTTCCGGTAGTCTTGCCGGTGGTCATGGTCTGCGTATCGCGGACCCACATGTACCATGGATTCTCCGGCGTCGAATAGGGCACGCTCCCCGCATATGTCCATTGCTGCGATGCAAGGTCACTGGTTACATAGAAGTTTATGTAACTGTTGTTGGTGAAGTCCTGAACGGCGGACACATATTTCCCGAGATAGGCATTCCAGGAAATGCCGTACGGCCCTTCCAGCGTCGTAGCGCCATTGGCGAGGTAGGTGGAAAGGTCTGTCGATCTTTGCGACGATATCGGCCAAACCATCGACTGATTCATGACGGGATTGGAATCGGCAGAGACATAGCTTGCCAAGGATGCGGCGGCATCGCCGACAGGGCATGCGCTGTTAACAGCGGGATCGCAGGTCCACTGGATGCCGGGGGTGTTTTGGAACGAACCCTGGTAGAACTTCTGCCACGAGCCAGGGGCCATCTTCTCGCGGATGGGCGCGCGCGCCACTTCGACATAGGTCGTCTGGAATAGCCCGCCCGGCTTGCCGGCTGCAGGCGGCGTCAGGATTCGGGTCATATACTGAACGTAGAAATATCCGGAGGCAGTGTCGACGAAGAGCCGTTGGTCGCCGGCGCCATATTGATAGTAATAGCTGCTTGCGTTGCCGATTCCGTAGGGCGAGGTAAGGACCGGTCCCAGCAACGTCCAGCTATTGCCCCGGTCGGTCGACGTAGCGAGCGAAATGGCGTCGATCCGCGGCGCATTTGGATAGAGTTCGTTGTGTATGAGTCCATACCAGGTGCCCGTATCCGGATCGACCCAGACGCCGATCGCGTCACAGAAGTTCCCGTCGGTATAATTACTGCCGGCGGTCAGCCCGGTCGCTGCGGTAAACCCGGTCCACACCGGATTGCCGCTGGAGCACAAGGCCTGCGTGTCGGGTCTTGCTACACCGTTGACGCTCCAGTTCGAGTTGTAGGAATTCGCGGGGGATGGCGTCGCGGTTGATTCATTGGTGCCGGAATAGAAGGACCAATAGTGATTGGCTGGTACGGTATCATATTGGCTGAACGCATTTTCGAGGAAAAACTGACCGTTCGTGTCGATGAAATAGTTGTTCGGCGCGTCGCTGCCGGAGTGGCTGATGCTCCCGGAGCCGACGGCGCGCCAGTTCAACTGATTGGAGGTCGCGGTATTGACCGCATATGTCTGGGTCGACGAGGTAATCGGGCCGAAGGTGCCATTGGCGTTCTGGTAGGCCTGAATGGTGACATAGCCGCCGCCGAACACATTCAAGGTCGATCCGGAGATGAGTGCGGGCCCGCTGAGTACGGCATAGGAAATCGGCGCGCTCGAATTGGCAGTGGCCGACAGGGTATAGGTGCCAATCGTGCCGTAGCTGGCTGAGGTGGGCATGGTCAGCGTTGCAGTCGCGGCCTGCGGTAATAGCGGCACTATTTGAATCGCGTTGATGATCGCGTTGTTGTTGCCATTGGTCAACGCTACGCTGATTTGTCCGCTGGACGAAGCGACTGCGCTGAAGCTTTCTACCAATGCGGTGTTCACAGCACCGGCTGTGGCTGCAACGTCGAAGTTCGACAGGACCGGCGTGCCGTTGATGGCCACGTTGAACGTTCTGTCGCCCGCCTTGGCGCCCGGATAAATCTCGGCGAAGTGCAGGTTCACCGTATATTGCGCGCCGGGGACCAGATTGGGGATGGTGTAGGTTGCCGGACCATAACGCTGTGACTGATAGACTGCGGCGGGTGCCGCGTTGGTAACCGCGGATGGGATGGAGATCGCTGTCGTCGTCGAAGTCGCGGTGCCGCCCGCATAGTTCGCATCCGCCGACCACATGCAGGTCGGCCCGCCGACAATCGCGGTACTGCCAGCCCCAATACAGACTTGTTGCGCCGGAACCGGCACGACTTGAATGCCGCTGATGATGGGATTGTTGTTCCCCCGAGTCAGGGTAATGGGCAATTGTCCGGTCGAAGGCGCAACGACCATGAAGGATTTCACCACGGCGGTGTTCATGGCGCCGGCCGCGGCTACCACATCGAAATTGGTCAGCACCTGCTGCCCGGCGATGCTGACGTTGAACTGACGGTTGCCGGCAACGGTGTTGGCATAGGTTTCGGCAAAATGAAGATTGACCGCGTAGGTCGCGCCGGGCGTCAAATTTGGGATCGTATAGGTCGCATTGCCGTAACGCTGCGCCTGATAGAGCGAGGCGGGGGCTGCATTGGTCAGCGTCGCGGGAATGGTGATGGCATTGGCGGTCGTCCACACTGTGCCGCCCGAATAGTCGATATCGGCGGCCCAGCCGCACATCGCATTGCTGGACGCCGACGCACTGCCGACCGCGATGCAGGTCTGCTGCGCACCGGACGGGGCAACCTCTATTCCGCTGATGATCGGGTTATTGTTGCCATTGGCCAGTGCGATCACCACTTGACCGTTGCTGTTCGCGATGGCGGCGAAGGTCTTGTCGGTTGCAGTGTACATTGCCCCGGCAGCCGCCACGACATCAAAATCGGCCACTTGCTGCACACCGTTGACCAGAATCGCGAACCGACGGTTCCCGGCGACGGTGTTGGCGTAAATCTCCGCAAAATGCAGCGTCACCGTATAATTGGCGCCTGCGGTCAGATTGGGAATGGTGTAGGTCAGCGCTCCATAGCGCTGCGATTGATAGACCGATGCGGGCGCCGCACTTGCCAAACCGGCAGGGATGATGATGGCGTGGCTGGTCGAAGCCTGAGTCCCGCCCGAATAGTCGGTGTCCGCCGCCCAGGTGCAGGCGCCGCCTGCCTGTGCCGTGCTGCTACCGCTGGCGATACACACCGCGCCCGAGGTTTGGGCGTGGCCGACGCTCGGTACGAAAAACATGCCCATGGCAAGCGCCATGCCGCTGACATTGGCAGCCAAGACTTCACGCTGCCGTTCAACCTTCCGCACCATCATCACCCCCTATAGTTTCAGTTGCTGTCGAGATTTCAGAATTTAGAAGTGAAAACTGCGCCGAAATAACGCTTGTAGTCCATCGGAAGGACGGCGTTCTCGCCTGCTCCCCAGCCGATTCCGGCAGGCTCGAAGGGCCGCTGATAGTAGAACTTGTCCATAAGATTCTTCACGTACAGCGTGAGACTATAGCGCTGATCCGAAGAGTGCAGATTGTAGCTCAGGTCGAAGATGCTATACGCTGGCTGGATTTCGAATGGATCGGGACTGATCGTGTTGTTTTGAGAGGCGCGGTGGCGGAAATCCAGCCGCACGCTGTTCTCGAGTCCCCCGGGCCCGGCGAATGCGTATTGCACATTGGCATCTGCGCTGAACTTGGGGGCATTGGTCGGCGCTTGACCCTTCAGATTCTGCAGCATCTGACCGTCCGCGCCGGCGATGCAGGCGCCCATGGCGACGGCATAGCTGTTGCATGCGATATAGGTGTCGCTGGTGAAGCGGGCATGGATCCAGTTGACGCTGGTGCCGAAGGCCCAGTGGTTGTCCGGCCTGAAATCGATCCGCGCTTCTACGCCGTCAGACCCCAGCGTACCCGCGTTCTGCAAGCGCTGCACGGTGGGTGCCGGATTGCTCGGGTCGAAGAAATTGACGCGCGCCTGGTAATTGTGGACGCGCAGGTCGAACAGCGTCAGGCCATAGCTGATCTTGCGGTCCAGCGCGTCGCCCTTTACCCCGATTTCGAACTGGCGACTGACCTCGGGCGGCGCTGGTGCGAATGCGCTTGGCCCGACGAATTCGCTGATGTTCTTGCCGCCGCCATTGTCCCAGGCAACGCCCTTGAAGCCGGTCGAATGCGTCGCGAAGAACGTTGCATCGCCAGCCTTGAAGCGAAGCCCCTCGCGGTCGATGAAATGACTATGCGTCGCCGACGCTGAAAACGGCGTCAGATAGGCCGGACCTTCATTGTCATCCGCGAAGGTCTGGTAGGTCATCGTCTGCTTCTCGGTAAGGTACCGGCCGCCGACGAAGGCCGTGAGGTTATGCGTCAGGTCATATTCGGCCTGACCGAAAACGGCATAGTTGTCGGTGACAACGGAGCTCGCATAGTCCTCAATATTATAGCCGTTATACGGACCGTTGGAGACGGGCCCGCCATAACTCGCGCAGTTGAAATTGGCGAGTGACGTCGGTGCCGGCACATTCGGCACGCTGTACATCGCGTTCCAGCACTGAACGTCCGTCTCACGGCGATAATCATTAAGGTGATAATAGAACAGTCCGCCGGTATAGCGCAATTTCTGGTCGCTATCCGACTCGATCCGCAGTTCATGCTGTGTCGTTTTGTAGTTCGACGGGCCAGCATACATCAGTGGAGCGAGGTTGACCGGAATTCCCAATTCATTGTCATTGCTGTTCAGGCGGTAATTTCTATAAGATCCGTTATAGATAAGTTTGACGCTACCGAGAGAATACGTAACCTTCCCGGAGAAGGCGAAATTGCGGGCGTCCGCGTTGACGCGATCCTCGTTGAGGTAGGTGTGATTGTTGTTGACGAGAGGTAAGGTGATTCCGGAAATTTTCAGGAAGTTGTTGTACCAGGCCGTCATCGCCGTATTGGCGCCGCCGCCTGCCTGGTCCACATCGGCCTGGGTCAGATTGACCAGTACGGTTGATGGCATGGCGACAACCTTGCGCGATCCTTCGACACGAAGAAGCACTTCCAGGTTGCTTGCGGGTTCCCACAACAACTGCCCGCGCACGCCCCAGCCATGGCCCTTGCCACCGTTGGGCTGCCCCGCATTCGCATTGGGCACCCAGCCATCGGTCTGGGCCCAATAGCCGTTTACCATCGCCGCTACCGTCGGCGACAAGGGGACGTTGATGCCTGCTTTCAGGCGATAGTCGCCATATTCCGCGATGCCGGCGCTAACCTTCCCTGACAGGCCGTCGCTGAGCGACGGCGCCGTGGTGACGATGTTGAGCATGCCGGCCACGGCATTCTTGCCGAACAAGGTGCCCTGGGGGCCCTCCAGGAGCTCTACCCGTTTGATATCGCCGAGATTCATGTCGAGCTGCGCGTTTCGAGCGAGCGTTTCGCCGTCGATCACGATGGCCGCGTCGGGCTCGACGCCGGGAATGTTGGCCAACGTGGCAATGCCGCGGATCGACAGCATGTCGGTGCGCGGGTCTCCGGTCTGTTGGAAGCTGATAGCCGGAAGATGCTCCACGACACTTACGACATCGGACAGCGCCATTTGCTGGATGCGATCTCCATCCAGCACCGTTACTTGCGCAGGAACGTCCTTGATTTTTTCTTCACGGCGCTGAGCGGTTACGACGATGTCGCCTGTCTGCGTGACTTGCGGCGTATTTGTGGCAGTGGATTGCGTTTGTGCCAGGGCTGGGCATGTGAATATAGTTGAAGCCAGAAGAAAATAGGTTTTTGGAACTCGACCCCTCAAATTAATCATGTCTTCCTCACCTTTATAAAGCAGTGCGCCGCCCGCGGAATATTTGTTCCCGACGCATAGCGCGGAAATTATTTGTTATATTTTGAAATAATGTTCGGAGACGCTTGCCGTCTGCGTTATTATCGAGACCATTTCACCGGGCAAAATGCAACATCCGGTCGCTCGGTGTACCGAAGAAAAGCTTTCGAAATCGCGCCGAAATCACCCGTCCGGGGCGGGTGTGATGCGATAATATGCTGAAATATCAATGGTATGCGATTTCGAAAGTGCTGCAATGCAGGGGCTGTTGACGGCGAGTGGTCCGCCCAACATATCTCAACCAACAGCGTGCTGTGAGCTGAATCGCCGAGAAAAGGAGTCATGGACCTGTGATTTCAACGGAACGCAGGCATGAAATTCTGCAGATTGCCTCGGTCGATGGCAGAGTAAATGTTCTAGACCTGGCGCATCGCTTCGGTGTTTCCGAAGTTACAATTCGGAAGGATCTCGAATTACTTGATCGTCGAGGCGCGCTTCAACGTACCCGTGGTGGTGCGACGGCAAGCAAAGGCATATTCAGGGAATTGTCCCTGCTCGAAAAGATCCATCAAAATGCTGATCTTAAAAAGAAGCTTGCATGGAAAGCTCGTGAGTACATCCGTGATGGGGATGCGATCATAATAGATTCGGGTAGTACTACTGGTGAGATATCTTGCTGCTTGAACGGGTTCAACAATCTGAAGGTCATGACGAACAGCCTGAATGTTGCTCAAGCTGCATGCCAGTATCAGGGGGTTGAGATCATGATGAGTGGTGGAAATCTTCGCAAAAAGTCTCAATCCCTCTTTGGAAAGAGAGCTGAAGAAGGCTTGATGAACTATAATTTTGATAAAGTCTTTCTTGGGGTGGATGGGTATGAATTCACTGCGGGCGTGACCACACATTTCGAACAAGAGGCGATCCTGAATCGAAAGATGTGCGAGGTTTCGCAGTATATTATCGCGGTGACGGATTCTTCGAAGTTTGGAAGGTCGAGTCTTCACAAGATATGTAACTTTGGCAGCATCGATATACTCGTCACGGACTCAAATATTTCTCCAAAATATGCCGACGCGCTTCTGAAAAGTGGCGTCGAGCTATCTATCGTAGAGGCGACATGATCATAGGCGATGACATCATATCGATTTCAGATGCGCGGGCGCATGACATCAGATCGATAATCCAAGCAAATATTGCGGGAAAATCCTGCGGGATTTATTCCGTTTGCTGCACGCACCCGCTGATCCTCGAAGCAGCCGTCGATCAAGCCATCGCCGATGGCGGGCTGCTGCTGGTCGAAGCGACGGCCAATCAGGTCAATCAATTCGGCGGCTATACGGGGATGACGCCCGCCGACTTCCGGCTCTTTGTCGAGTCGATTGCATCGCAGCGAGGCCTTCCGCTGACGCGGCTGGCGCTGGGCGGAGATCATCTCGGCCCCGTTGCCTGGACGGCGGAACCTGCCGCCATCGCACTTGCTAAGGCCTGCGACCTTGTGGCCGCATTTGCCGAGGCGGGCTTCGTCAAGATCCACCTCGATTGCTCGATGCCGCTGCAGGGGGACCCTGACGTGCTGGACGATTCGATCATCGCCGCGCGCGCCGCCGAACTGTGTGCGCGCGCCGAGCTGGCGGCGATTGCAAAGTTCGGGTCCAGCAGCATCAGCTATGTCATCGGCACGGAGGTTCCGCCGCCCGGAGGCGCGAGCGAGCAACTCGCGGAGGTGCCTGCCACGGATGTCGAAGCCGCACACTGCACCCTCGTGACGCACCGGCAAGCGTTCGAGGCTGCGGGGCTGAACGATGCGTGGCGGCGCGTCATCGGGCTGGTCGTCCAGCCGGGCGTCGAATTCGATAATGCCTCGGTAATCGACTATCCGGCGGGCAATGCGGCCAAGCTGCGCGATTTGGCTGAAGGGTGGCGCGAGGCGATCGCGTTCGAGGCGCACTCGACCGATTATCAGTTGCCACAGGCGCTGGCGGCGCTTGTCGAGAATCATTTTGCCATTCTGAAGGTTGGCCCGGCGCTGACCTTCGCGCTGCGCGAAGCGCTCTTCGCACTGTCCCATATCGAGGACGAACTGGTCGAGTCCGCGCAGCGCTCGGATTTGCGGGCGGTATGCGAACGGCGCATGCGCGACGTGCCGGGCGCGTGGAACAAATTTTATCATGGGGATGAGACCGAGTTGCGACTGCTCCGGCGGTACAGCTTCAGCGACCGGATCCGCTATTACTGGCCCGATCCCGCGCTGGATTTGGCCGTCGAGAGGCTGATCGCCAATATCGACGCGCACGCCATCCCTGCTGGGTTGCTCAGCCAGTACCTGCCGGTCGAATTCGAAGCGGTGCGGCAAGGCACGCTGATGCCCGACGCCCGCTCGCTGATCCGCCACAAGATCCGCACCGCATTGTTGCCCTATGCTGCTGCCTGCTCGCCGGCAGTCACGATCCGCGAGGATTTTCAGTCATGACGGACTCTCTACGCATCACCGACGGCGACTGGACCGGGCGTGAAATCGCCCAGCAGCCCGATGTCTGGACCGAGGCGCTGGCGAACCTCGATCGAGTGCGTCCCGCGCTCGAGGCGTTTCTGGCGCCGCTGCTGGCGCAGGACGATCTACGCATCATTCTGACCGGCGCGGGCTCTTCCGCCTTTGTCGGGCGGACGGCAGCACCGGTGCTGACCCGTGCACTGGATCGGCTCGTCGAAGCAATCGCCACCACCGACCTGGTGGCCGCCCCGCTCGACTATCTGCTGCCGCGCAAGCCTACGTTGCTGGTATCCTTTGGCCGGTCAGGGGACAGTCCGGAAAGCGTGGCCGCAGTGAAGCTCGCCGATCAGCTCGTCGAAAATTGCTGGCACCTCACCATTTCGTGCAATCCGGCCGGCGCACTCGCGCTGCATGCACGCGACAATTCGCGAAGCTTCTCCTTGCTGATGCCGACTGCGACCCTGGATCGCAGCTTCGCCATGACCAGCAGCTTTTCCAGCATGCTGCTGACGTCGATCGCCGCGTTTGCGCCCGATGCAGCACAGGCCGAGCGCACCATCGCTCTTGCCCGCACGTTACTGGCCGACCCCGCTCGAGAGATCGACGCGGCGATCGCCCTAGGCTTCGAGCGCATAGCCTTTCTGGGTAGCGGCGCCCTGAGCGGCATCGCCACCGAAGCGGCGCTCAAGATGCTCGAACTGAGCAGCGGCCGAATCGACTGCTATGCCGATACGCCGCTCGGCTTCCGTCATGGACCCAAATTTGTCCTCGACGAGCGCACGCTGGTGGTCATGCTGGACAGCATAGAGCCGTATACCCACGACTATGACGACGACCTTGCCCGCGAGGTCACGCAAGACGGGCGCGCATTGCAGGTCATCCGGCTGGGGGAATTGCCCTATCTGCTAGGCGCTGAGATCAGCGACGTTTGGCTTACGCTGATCTACCTGATCTGGTGCCAGCGACTGGCCCGGCGTCACGCGCTCGCGCTCAACATCGATCCCGACAGCCCGAGTGCGGACGGTCAGGTCAACCGGGTCGTCCAGGGCGTGACGATCTACGCTTGGCCCGACCGTCAACCATGATCCTGGGCCTCGATATCGGCGGCACCAAGATGGAAGCGGCGGTGTTCGACGAACAGTTCACCGCGCTAGCCCGACACCGCGTTGCCACGCCGACCGACGATTATTCCGGTTTCATGGCTGAAATCGCCGGTCTGGTCGCCTGGGGGGATGCCCAGGCCGGGTGTCGGACGCGGGTCGGCGTGGGCTTTCCGGGCCTGATCGACGCGCAGGGGCGATCGCTATCCGCGAATGTTCCCTGCGCCAGGCTGCGCCATGTCGAGATCGACATTGCGCAGCGGCTCGATCGTCCTGTCGCGCTGTGCAACGACACGCATTGCTTCGCCTTGTCCGAGGCGGTGGGCGGCGCGGGGGCCGGCTTTCGAAGCGTGTTCGGTGCGATCCTCGGCACCGGTGCCGCCGGTGGGCTCGTCATCGACGGAAAGCTCTATCGCGGGCGACTCCAAATGGCTGGGGAATATGGCCATCTGCCGCTCCCCGCGCACATCGCACGGGCGTTCGATCTCCCGTTCCGCAGGTGCGGTTGCGGCTTACAAAACTGCCTGGAAGCCTACATCGCAGGACCCGGTCTGTTGCGGTTGGCACGCGATTTCGGGGTGACGGCGGCACGGACCGCGGACGTGATCGCCGCCTGGCAGCGTGGCGATGCTTTGGCGTTAGTCGTGCGCGAATGCTATTTTGCGCTGCTGGGGGCCGCCTTTGTTGCGCTGGTCAAGCTGTATGACCCCGACATCGTCGTGCTGGGCGGCGGGTTGTCCCTGGTGGACGAGATCATCGAACAGCTGCCCCGCGCGATCGAGGCGGAACTATTTGCCGGATTTTCCGCGCCACCGGTACGCCGGGCTGCGTTTGGTGACAGCAGCGGCGCGCGCGGCGCTGCGATCCTGGCTGGCCAGGAGCTGCCCCTGTGAGCCCCGCTCTTGCCCTCCGCGCAGATCGGATCGTTACGGAGGCGGGAATCGCCCATGGCAGTTGGCTGGTGCTGTCAGATGGCCGGATCGAACGCGTATCCCGCACGCAGCCGATCGGCACGGCGATCTCGTTAGACCTGGGGGATGTCACCCTCATTCCCGGCCTGATCGACATCCACATTCATGGCCGCGAGGGCGCCGACGTGATGGATGCGGATCCGGTATCGTTACGCACGATCGCGCGATCGCTCGCGCGCCACGGTGTGACCGGCTTTCTTGCCACGACCGTCACCGCCGACTGGAACCGGACGCTCGCCGCACTGGGCGTGGTAGCCGATATGATGCACGAAGTTCCTTCGGGGGCACGGCTTCTGGGCGCCTATAGTGAGGGACTGTTCTTCAGCTGCACCCATCGCGGCGCGCACAATCCGGACTGGTTCCTGAAGCCCGATCGCGACCGTATCGACGCGCTGATTGCCGCCTCGCGCGGGGCCCTCAAAGTACTGGCCCTCGCACCGGAGATCGACGGCGCGATGGACAGCCTGCGCCATGCCGTGGCGCGGGGGCTGCGGGTGGCGTTGGGGCACACCGACGCCAGTTACGATCAGACGCGCGCGGCGCTTGCCGCCGGGGCCAGCTCCGGGGTTCATTTGTTCAACGGCATGCGTGGTTTGCATCATCGCGAGCCGGGCTGTGCCGGCGCGCTACTGATGGAAGATTGCTTCGTCGAAGTGATCGCCGACGGGGCGCATCTGCATCCCGCGATATTGCAATTGATAGCCCGGTTGAAATCGGCCGACCAGGTCATGCTGATCAGCGATTGCATGTGTGCGGGGGGGATGCCCAATGGCACCTATCGATTGGGCGAAATGGACGTTGCGGTGCGCGACGGGGTGGCGCGGACAGCGGCAGGGGGGCTGGCCGGTAGCACCCTGACAATAGACCGCGCGCTGGCTCGCATCATCGACGCGACCGGGATCGCGCTGGAGGAGGCGGTCCACATGGCCAGTCTGACGCCCGCACGCTTCCTGGAGATCGCGCAAGACACCGGCAGTATTGCGCCCGGCAAGCGCGCGGACCTGACCGTGCTCGATACGGCGGGTGACGTTCGAGCGACGCTGGTCGGGGGGCAGTGCGCTTGGCTGGCGCCCGATTTTGCAGCTGGCGAACCGCTGGCGCAATTCGCTGCCCCACGACCATCGATCGCGTGACGCCAATTTCGGCGCGACAGAAATCTACGGACAGGCCTTGTCGACATGAATCAACATAACAGTCTCGTACGTCAAAGAGGCGCTGCCGAGCAGATCAGGATCATGATATTCATCGGTCTTCTGTTCTTTCTTTTTGGATCGGTGACATGGCTGAACGGATCGCTGATCCCCTATCTGAAGATCGTTTGTCGGCTCGATAGCTCGCAGTCCCTGTTGGTAACCTTCGCATTTTACATTTCCTACACCGTGATGGCGCTGCCAATGGCCGGAGTGCTGGAACGCACCGGCTATCGTGCGGGGATGATGGTCGGGCTGGGGATCATGGCGCTGGCTGCGCTGATCCACATCCCGGCGGCGCTGTTCGCCAGCTATCCGTTGTTCCTGCTGGCGCTCTTCACCTTGGGCACCGGCCTGACGGTATTGCAGACCGCGTCGAACCCCTATCTCGTGCTGCTCGGCCCGATCGAGGGGGCAACCCGACGGATCAGCATCATGGGCATCGTCAACAAATCTGCCGGCGTGCTGGTACCACTGGCGTTCACCGCCTTCATTTTTACCGACCTCGGCCCGGCGGAACCCAGCGTAGCCGACAGCATGCGCCTGGCGCACAAGCTGATCGCGCCCTATTGCGCCATGGCGGTGATTCTGGTCGGCCTGATCGGGTTGATCCGGTTCGCGGATCTGCCGGAAATCACGCCCGCTCCTGCCCCGAGCCACCAGCCGGCCGGGCGTGGTCTGGCCTCGAATCCGCAATTGGTGCTCGGTGCGATCGCCCTGTTTGGATATATGGGTGTCGAGGTGATGGCCGGCGACACGATCGGCCTTTTCGGGCAGAGTCTGGGCGTCCGCAGCTATACCCTGCTGACGTCCTACACGATGGCAGCGATGGTACTGGGCTATGCGCTGGGAATCATATGCGTACCCCGGTTGATCAACCAGCGTACGGCCTTGGCGGTATGCGGGGGAAGCGGGTTGGTCGCCGTGATCGGCATCTTGACGACATCCGCCCATTCGGATGCCATCGCGCACCTGGTCTGGGGCTGGAGCGGGATCCCACCCATTCCAGACCCGCTATTTTGCGTCGCGGCGATGGGGCTGGCGCATGCGCTGGTCTGGCCGTTGCTTTGGCCGCTGGCGCTGGCGGATCTAGGGCGGCACACCGCCCGGGCCTCCGCGGTGCTGATCATGGCGATCTCGGGCGGTGCCGTGCTGCCGTTGCTGTTCGGCTGGATCGGCACCCACGTCACCAATCTCCAGAACGCCTATGCGCTGGCGCTGCCGTGCTACGCCATGCTGGTATTTTATGCAGTCAAGGGCGCCGGCTTGCGCGCTTGGCGTGGGGAGTCCTGAAACGATGACAATCGATCGCCGCACGTTGCTCGGCCATACCGTTTTTGGCTGGACGGGCATTGGTTTGCTTGGTGCGCTTCCCGATCAAGCGCTGGCCGATCCGGCTGGAGCCAAACCGGGGCATCGCTTTGCTTTCGCCGACGCGGCCATTCCGGAAGGCTTCCTTCTCGACGGGGCCCCGTTCCAGATCCGGTCCGGCGAGATGCACCCGGCACGGATCCCACGGATTCATTGGCGACATCGCATTCGCATGGCCAAGGCGATGGGGCTCAATACCATTGCGATCTACCTCATGTGGAATCACCATGAGTTGGCGCCGGGCGTTTGGGACTTCACCAGCGACAATCGCGATATCGCCGCATTCATCCGCCTCTGCGCGCGCGAGGGCCTGTTGGTGTATCTGCGCGCCGGCCCCTATGTCTGCGGCGAATGGGATCTGGGCGGGTTGCCGGCCTATCTGCTGCGCGATCCCGATATCCGCCTGCGGGACGGCGGTGACGTTCGCTACATGGCGGCCGTGGCGCGTTACATCGGCGAGGTCGCGCGGGTGGTTCGGCCGCTCATGCACGATCGTGGCGGCCCCATTCTGATGGTCCAGGTTGAGAACGAATATGCCTCGTTCGGCAAGGATCTCGCCTATCTCGATACGATCCGGACGATGTGGCGGACGGCCGGCATCGAGGGGCCGTTCAGCATTTCGGACGGCCTGAAGCAGATCCAGGCGGCGCAGACCTATCTCCCGGGCACCGCACTGGGCCTGGACGGCGACACCGATTTCGCCGCGGCCCGCACGATTGCGCAAGGGGCGCCGGTCTGGGTCGGGGAGGGCTATCCTGGCTGGCTGACCCATTGGGGCGATCCAGCCTTTGCCAGCGGCGACTATCGCCAGACCCTGACGATGCTCATGCAGCAACGGATCTCGTTCAACCTCTATGTCGTGCACGGCGGCACCAATTTTGGATTTGGCGCCGGTGCCAATGCCGATTCCGACGGCACGAACTTCCTGCCGTCGCTGACCAGCTACGATTATGGTGCGCCGATCGACGAACAGGGGGCGCCAACTCCGCAATATGGCGATCTGCAACGCATCATCGCGCGTGCGACGGGTTCGACGCCGGCCCCGGTGCCGGCGCTACCGCCAGCGATCGCGTTCGAACCGGTAGCGACCCGGCCGGTCGGGTCGGTGTGGGACAGTGCGCGCGTCGAAATGGCCGCCGATCCGCAACCGATGGAGACGTTGCTCCATCAGGATCAGGGGATGGTCCAGTACGTGCATTCGCTGGCACCCGGTGGCCCCGGCGCGTTGCGCATTGCCGGTCTGCACGATGAAGCGTTGGTATTGCTGGAAGGACAGGTCATCGGCTGGCTATCGCGCGTCGCTGCCGCCAAGGCTCCCGATGCCGTGCAGCTGCCTGCGCGCGCAGTAGCGCAGCGGCTCGACATATTGGTCTACCCCTTCGGTCGGGTGAACTACGGCCACTATATGTCTGACCGAAAAGGCATCCTCGGTGCGGTCCAGCTGAACGGCGTGGCGCTGCGGGGCTGGGAGGTGCGCGGCCTGCCGCTCGATGCGCGGCATCTGGATGCCATGCGCGCGACACCACGTAAATTCGGTCCCGCCTTGCTCCATGAAGCCACCGTCGTCCTGCCGCGGGTGGGGGATACCTTCATCGACATGACCGGCTGGGGTACGGGCTTCGTCTGGGTCAATGATCGTCTGCTGGGACGTCATTGTCGCCTGGGCCCGCAAACCGCGCTGTACTGCCCGGCGTCGTGGCTGCGGTCCGGCCCCAACCGGATCAACGTCCTCGATCTCTACGCTGCGCCTGGCCTGTCCATCGCCGGCATCAGTCGACGCCCGGGATCGGTTGCCGTGCCGGCAGGCGCTGGATGACGACGCGCAGCCGGACGATGAACGATCCTTGCGCAGGGGGGGAAGGGTTTTTGCTTACGACGGCCTGGCCGTGGCGTCAGGCCAACTCTTTCACGGTCCGATCAGGCACCCTCACCACATTTGAATAGGCCCGGAGGGGCCACTGCATCTCGGCCCGAACGGTTGGCCCACGAAGGACCGGGCCGATTGGCACGGGCGCGTTCAAATCACCGCGGCGCTTCATGATCGTCTGCTGCGAAGCGGGTTCGAGGGCTTCGATCGCGTCCTACCGGCGCTCTACAGTGGGCGTGGGCCCGGTATAGCTGAACCCAATTCCGAGAGCGTAAGCGTCATCGCGCCATGTGCAATTGTATAGATCGATCGTCCGAACACCGTCGGCGGGCAGGCGGCCCAGTCACCGACCCCGGCAGCGACGGCCAAGTCCAGCCTTTGCCCGATCCACCGCTCGATTTGGCCCATGACCGCGTGCCTCCGTCGGCGCTTTGTCGCGTATGGCCCCACCATAGAGAATGGCTGCGTGTCGGGCGCAGGCGGCCAACCACCAGGATGCAAGTGCCGCCGCGCCGGGGTGACGCGCCCGCGCGCCCGCGCTAGGGCTGGGCCCATGACCACCCATATCCTTCTCACCGGCAGCAGCCGGGGCATCGGCGCGGCGACGGCGGCGCTGCTCGGCGACGATGCGCGCGTGAAGATCGTCGGCCAGGGCACGCGTAGCGGCATTCCCGCCGACTTCACCGATCCCGCCGCCCCGCAGGCACTCTGGGCACAGGCGCTCAAGGCGCTCGACGGCCGGATCGACGTGCTCATCAACAATGCCGGCATCTTCGAGGCCAATCCGCTCGACGCGTCTCATGAGGCCTGGGTCGACGGCTGGGAGCGCACCATGCGCGTCAACCTCACCGCGTCGGCCGAGCTCTGCCGGCTCGCCGTGCGCCACTGGCAGGAGCGGGGGAGCGGCGGGCGCATCGTCAACGTCGCCAGCCGTGCCGCCTATCGCGGCGACAGCCCGGCGCACTGGCATTATGCCGCCTCCAAGGCGGGCATGGTCGGCATGACCAAGTCGATCGCGCGCGGCTATGCGGCCGAGGGCATCCTCGCCTTCGCGATCTGCCCCGGCTTCACCATGACCGGCATGGCCGAGGACTATCTGGCCAGCCGCGGCGGCGACAAGCTGCTCGCGGACATCCCGCTCGGCCGCGTTGCCAGCCCGGAGGAAATCGCCGCCATCGCCAAGTTCTGCGCGCTCGATGCGCCCCCCTCGATGACCGGTGCGGTCCTCGATGCCAATGGAGCCAGCTATGTCCGCTGAGATCGACAGCTGGAAGGTCAGCCTGCCCTGCACTCGCGCCGAGGCCGAGGCGATCGACGCGGGCACGATCGAGATCGACGCGGTGCTGATGACTACCGAGACGGTGGAGGACGATGTCGAGCATTGGCGGCTCGACGCCTATTTCGAGAACGAACCCGATGCGGCGATGCTCGCGGTGCTCAAGGCGCTGGTGCCGAGCGCGGGCGATGTCGAGCCGGAGGTCGAGGCGCTGACCGCGCAGGACTGGGTGACGCTGAGCCAGGAAGGACTGGAGCCGATCCGTGAAGGGCGCTTCGTCGTCCATACCAGCGCGCATCCCGTGGAGGCGCCGGAAGGCGGCCGCGCGTTCCTGATCGATGCCGGGCGAGCGTTCGGTACCGGGCATCATGCGACGACCTCGGGCTGCCTCGCGATGCTCGACGGCATGGCGGATCGGCGCTTCGCGAACATCATCGATGTCGGCACCGGCACCGGCCTGCTCGCCTTTGCCGGCGCGCATCTCTGGCCCGAGGCCAAGGTGATGGCGACCGACATCGACCCCGCCGCGGTGGACGTGACGCGCGAGAATGCGGTGGCGAACGGGATCGGGGGCGTCGATCTGGTGGTGGCGGACGGTGCGCTGTCCGATGCGATCACGGCCAAGGCGCCGTACGATCTGGTGATCGCCAACATCCTGGCAGGGCCGCTGGTCTCGATGGCGCCGGAGCTCGCCGCCATCGCCGCGCCGAACGCGACGATCGTGCTGGCCGGGCTGCTCGAGACGCAGCGCCCCCAGGTGGTCGAGGCGTTCGCGGCGTGCGGCTGCACGTTGGAGGCGGTCGATCGCCGCGGCGACTGGACGATCCTGCGGCTGGCGGCGGGTGCGGCGCGTTACGTGCCGGTCACCCCGCCCGACCCCAAGGGCCGCGACGGCTGGGCGCTGGATATTTGATCTCGGCAGGGCCCTCTTGATCGTCATCCCGGCGAAAGCCGGAATCCATTGGCGCTCCGTTTCAGAAGGAGTCGAGCCGCGCAGGCGAATGGATCCCGGCTTCCGCCGGGATGACGGCTTGAGGGGCGCCGCGGGGTGTCAGCCCCGGTGCTGGCTTACATAGGAGAGGATGTCCTCCGGCGTACGGAACAGCGCGTCGGGGGCCATGCCGGTCAGCAGGTCCTCGGCGGCATAGCCCCACAGTACCGAGCCTGCCCGCATCCCCACTTCGCGGGCGGCATCGACGTCGCGGGTCTCGTCGCCGATCGCCAGCGCGGCCTCGGGCGTTACGCCCATCTTGCGGAGCACCCGGCGGAACTTCGGCGCCTTGCCGAACAGCGACGAGCCGCAGGCATAGCAATGGATCTTGGCGGCATGGCGCGGGCCCAGGATCTTGCGGGCATTCTCCTCCGAGTTGGAGGTGACCAGCGCGAGCTTGACGCCGGTTTCGACCAGCCGGTCGAGCAGATGGGGGGTGCCGGGAAAGAGTTCGATGCGATGCGCGTCGCGGCTCACCAGCTTGCGGACATAGCGGGCGATCCATGGCATCTTCCAGCGCGCGATGCCGAGGAAATCGATCACCTCGCGCGAGGTCTTGCGGCGGAGCAGCTCCACCTCGTGCGGCGCGATCTTGCGGAAGCGGAAGCGTTCGGCGAGATCGTTGGCGACGGAGACGAACCAGTCGCCGCTGTCGGACAGGGTGCCGTCGAAATCGAAGATGACGAGATCCAGGGGGCGTCGGGTCGCGAGGGGGCTCGCGAAGGCGCCCGTCTTAGCCATGTCCGCTACCAGTTCCATGCATCCGGCACTCCGCCCCGTTGCCCAATTCGATCTGTACCGTGCTGTGCTCGATCCGGAAATCGTGCGCGAGCAAGTGCTGAAGATGAAGCAGAAATGCGTCACCTGGATGACCATCGGGCATGACCAGATGGGCCGTCAGCGCCGCTTCGGTGGTGCTCATCGGCCAGACGTGCAGGTCGTGGACGCGGGTAACGCCGGGCTGGGCGAGCAGCGCCTTCTCGACCGAGGCGAGGTCAATGCGATCGGGCACCGCCTGCAGCACCATGGTCAGCGATTCGCGCAGAAGGCCCCAGGTGCCGACGAGGATGACCAGCACGACGATCAGGCTGATCACCGGATCGATCCAGCGCAGGCCCGTCCACCAGATCAGCGCGCCGGCCACCACCACGGCCGCCGAGACGCCGGCATCGGCCGCCATGTGCATGTACGCGCCGCGGATGTTGATGTCGTGCTCGCGGCCGCGGGCGAAGAGCAGGGCGGTGCCGAGGTTCACGACGATACCCGCACCCGCCACCAGCATCACCGGGATCGGCGCTACGGCGGGCGGATCGGCGAGGCGCTGGATCGTCTCGAGGAGGATCGCGCCGATCGCAATCAGCAGCAGCAGCGCATTGGCGAGCGCGGCGAGGATCGACGAGGCGCCCAGGCCATAGGTGAAGCGCGGCGTGGCGGGGCGCTTGCCGAGCTCCGCGCCGCCCCAGGCGATCAGCAGCCCCAGCACGTCGGAAAGATTGTGGCCGGCGTCCGCCAGCAGCGCCATCGATCCGGTCCAGATGCCGGCGCCGCCCTCGATCAGCACGAAGGCGATGTTGAGCGCGGTGCCGATCGCGAAGGCGCGCCCGAAACTGGCGGGTGCATGGCTATGGCCATGGCCGTGCCCATGGCTGTGCCCGTGGTGTGAATGGCCATGCCCGTGACGGTGGCCGTGCGCGTGATTTCCCGACATGCTGGGGCGATCCTAGCGGGCGTTTGCCGTGTGATACTAGCCCATTGCGGCGAACGTGTGCGGCGGGATTACCGCCGTCCGTGCTTGCCCTTGCCGTCCATCGGGCTGAACGCGGGCGGGCGGATCGTCACCAGCTCGCTGCGTTCGATCACGCCGTCCTTGTTCTTGTCGAACCGCGCCCAGATCAGCGCGAATCGGTCCTGGAACTCGGCCCAGCTCACCTTGTTGTCGCCGTCGCGGTCCATCTCGAACGGGCTGGGCAGGGTGTTGCGATCGCCCATCCAGCGCAGCGACCAGTCCGAATAGGCGATATAGCCGAGCGCGCCCGTGTGCCCGGTATCGGCGCTGTCGAAGCTGCGCTTGAGGCCGGCGTCGAACTCCGCGCGGGTGACGTGCGCGTCGCCATCGGTATCGAACCCTGCGATCAGCAGCGCGACCGGCTCGGCGATCACCGTCGCCTGCGGCTGCGCGCCGGGACCGTTGACCGTGATCTGCCCGGGCGCGGGGCGTTCCTGGGCGAGGGCGGGCACGGGCAGGGCCGCGGTGCAGGCGGCGAGCAAGAGGAACAGGCGCATCAAACCCTCATCGGTACACGGGGCGCGAACGGGAACGGGTTCGCCTGGCCAGCGATAGCCGCATTGCGGGCGGCCCGCCTAGGGGTGTCGGCTGCGCCGGCGGCGGACGGCTTCGACGATCAGGATCGCGGTGGTCCCGAGCAGATAGGCGCCGAAATCCTTGAAGTCGAAGCCGGTGCCGAGTACCGCCCGCGCAACCCGCGAGCCACCCAGGCCGAGCAGGTAGACCAGGTGAAAATATTGGGAGACCTCGATGGCGAAGGCGACCAGCGTCGCGATCAGGGCGGCGCGGCGGACGCCGAGCGACGTGCCCGCCCGTAGCGCGGCATAGACCAGCACGACCGCCAGGCTATCCCCCGCATAGGGGCGGATGATCGGGTCGTGCAGCCAGATCGCGATCGCTGCCTCGACGAGGAACAGCACCAGCGCTGTCAGTGCATGGCCCCAGCGGATGCGAAACCAGGCCAGAGGCACAGCGGACGGCGGGGCTTAGCGGGCCGGCAGCAACAGGCTGGAATCGCCGTAGCTGTAGAAGCGATAGCCGCTCTCGATGGCGTGCGCATAGGCCGCCTGCATCCGGTCCAGCCCCATCAGCGCACTTACCAGCATGAACAGCGTCGAGCGCGGCAGGTGGAAGTTGGTGACCAGCCCGTCGACGCCCTTGAAGCGATAGCCGGGGGTAATGAAGATCGCAGTGTCGCCTTCGAAGGGCTGGATCACGCGGTGCTCGTCCGCCGCGCTTTCGAGCAGGCGCAGGCTGGTGGTGCCCACCGCGATGATCCGGTTGCCCGCCGCGCGTACCGCGTTGAGGCGGTCCGCTACTTCCGGGGTGATGCGGCCCCATTCGGCGTGCATCTTGTGCTCGTCGGTATCCTCGGCCTTGACCGGCAGGAAGGTGCCCGCGCCGACATGGAGGGTCAGCGTGGTGTGGCCGATGCCGGCCGCTGCCAGCGACGCCATCAACCCGGGCGTGAAGTGCAGTGCGGCCGTCGGCGCGGCGACGGCGCCCGGTTCGGCCGCGAACATCGTCTGATAGTCTTCGGCGTCGCGTTCGTCGGTCGGACGCTTGGAGGCGATATAGGGCGGCAGCGGCATCTGGCCGCAGCGCTGCAACAGCAGCTCGACCGGCTCGTCGCCCTGGAAGTCGAGCGCGAAGCTGCCGTCTTCGCCGCGATCCGAGGCGATGGCGATCGCGTCCGGCCCGAAATCGATCGCGTCGCCGTCGCGCAGCCGCTTGGCGTTGCGGATGAAGGCCCGCCAGCGGCGCGGCCCCTCGCGCTTGTGGAGCGTCGCGCCGATCCGCGCCTCGCCGCGCGTGCCCTCCAGCTGGGCGGGGATCACGCGGGTGTCGTTGAACACCAGGCAGTCGCCGGGGCGGAGCTGCTGGGCGAGGTCGCGGACGATCGCGTCGCGCGTCTCCGCGCCGTCCAGCACGAACATACGGGCGGAATCGCGCGGCGCGGCAGGGCGGAGCGCGATCCGTTCGTTGGGCAGCTCGAAATCGAAAAGGTCGACGTTCACGGGACGGCTGCGATTACTGCTTCTTGGGCGCCGGCTTCTTCGCCGCCGGCGTGGTCTTGGCCGGTGCGGCCGGGCCTACCGGGATCAGCATCGGGCCTGCTGCGGCCGGAGCGGCAGGCGCCATCGGCTGGTAGGGCGGGGGATTGTCCGACTGGATATAGGCGTGGATGATCTTGGTCGGGTTCTGCGGCGGCTCGCCGCGCTGGATCTTGTCGACCCACTCCATCCCCGACGTGACCCGGCCGAACACGGTATAGTCGTGATCGAACGCCAGCTTGGGCTGCATCATGATGAAGAACTGGCTGTTCGCGCTGTTCTCCGCCTCGGTCTTCTGCTCGGCGGTGGCGCCGTCCGGTGCACCGCGGCGCGCGGCGGACACGGTGCCGCGGACATGCGGCAGCGAGCTGAACTCGGCGGGCACGTTGGGGAGATCCGAATCGCCGGTGCCGTCGCCCTTGGGATCGCCGCCCTGGGCGATGTTGTAGGGATCGTCGACCACGCGGTGGAAGGTAAGGCCGTCATAGAAATGCTTGCGGGTAAGCGTCTTGACCCGCTCGACCATCTTGGGTGCGACGTCCGGGCGCAGGCGGATCGTCACGCGGCCGCCGGTCGAGAGGTCCAGCACCCACGTATTCTCGGGGTCGGCCGGAACCAGCACCGAGGGGCGCGTGTTTGCATCGGCATTGACGCCCTTGAACGGCTCGATGACGGGTTTCGGCTTGCCGCCGCCCCCGCCCTGCGCCAACGCCGGCATGGCAAACAGCGTGGCGGCCATGGCGGCCATCGTGGCTAGCAAACGCATCGAACTTCCCACTCGCTTCTGGTGAATGCGCGGCTCTAGACCAATCGCCGGGCGCCGCAAAGCCCGGCGGGGTGACCTGCGGTCAGTTGCTGCCCTTGCGCCCGATCGCCTCGACCCGGGCGACCATGTCGGCCTCCACGGTGGGGGTGACGAAGCGGTGGATCGGGCCGCCATAGAGGGCGATCTCCTTCACCAGCCGGCTGGCGATCGGCTGGAGCGAGACATCGGCCATCAGGAAGACGGTCTCGATCCGGTCGTTGATCTGCTGGTTCATGCCCGCCATCTGATATTCATATTCGAAATCGGCGACGGCGCGCAGGCCGCGGATGATCACGCTCGCCCGCTCGCGCTCGGCGAAATCCATCAGCAGCGAATCGAAGCTGACCACGTCGATCGTGCCGGCCAGCCCCTCCACCTCGCGGCGGACCATCGCCATCCGCTCTTCGACCGTGAACATCGGCGACTTGGAAGGATTGGTGGTGACCCCGATCACCAGCCGGTCGACCAGCTTCGCGCCGCGCCGGATGATGTCCATATGGCCGCGGGTGATCGGGTCGAAGGTGCCGGGATAGACCCCGATACGGCTGTGCATATGGTCTCTCCCCCCAGGACCGCTCAGCGGTCGCGTTCCAGCGTGAAGCGCGCCACGTCGCGCAGCAGATCGGCCTCGGGGCCGAAGGCGTGGAGATGGGCGATCGCCTGGTCGACCAGCATCCGCGCCTGTTCGCGCGCGCGATCGATGCCGAGCAGCGACAGGAAGGTCTCCTTGCCCGCCGCGCCGTCCTTGCCGAGCTTCTTGCCGACCACCGCCTCGTCGCCCTCGGCATCGAGGATGTCGTCGACGATCTGGAACGCCAGCCCGATGTCGCGGGCATAGCCGCGCAGCCCCGTGCGGCCCTCGGGCGAGACGCGGCCGAGGATCGCGGCGCATTCGACCGCGCAAGAGATCAGCGCGCCGGTCTTCATCGCCTGGAGCCGGGTGACGGTGGCGAGATCGAAGCTCGCCTTTTCCGCCTCGAGGTCCATCATCTGGCCGCCCGCCATGCCCGAGGGGCCGGAGGCGCGGGCGAGTTCGGCGATCAGTTCGACGCGGACATAGGGATCCGGGTGGGTCGCTTCGTGGCCGAGGATCTCGAAGGCGAGCGCGTGGAGGCAGTCGCCCGCCAGGATCGCGGTCGCCTCGTCGAACGCCTTGTGCACGGTCGGCTTGCCGCGGCGCATGTCGTCATCGTCCATCGCCGGCAGATCGTCATGGATCAGCGAATAGACATGGATGCATTCGAGCGCGGTCGCTACGCGCGCGGCGCAGGTCTTGTCGACCGCGAACAGCTGGGCCGTCGCGAACACCAGCAGCGGCCGCAGCCGCTTGCCGCCGCCGATCGCGGCATGGCGCATCGCGCGGTACAGGTCGGCACGGGGATCGTCCGGTACGTCGAGCAGCCGGTCGAACTGGGCGTCGATCTCGGCGGCGACCTGGCGCAGCGCCGATTCGAGCGCGAGCGAAGCGTGCGTCACGCTCGCCACGCCTCAGCCGGCCGCGAAGGGCGTGGTGCCGGCGGCGCGGCCGTCGGCATCGGTGCGGATCGCCTCGATCCGGGCCTGCGCCGCGTCGAGCCGCGCCGCGCATTGCCGGCGCAGCTGGTCGCCGCGCTCATAGAGGTCGATCGCCTCCTGCAGCGCCGCTTCGCCGCTCTCCAGCCGGCTCACGATCTTCTCCAGTTCCTTCAGCGCCTCTTCGAAGGAGAGCGCCGTGATGTCTGCTTGGGTAGCCATGCCGCCGCTATGCGGCAGGGCAGGGGGCGATGGCAACCGGGGCCCCAGGTATTTGTGCGCGGGCTCCTTCGGCAGGCCTCTACCCGACTGTCATCCCGGCGAAAGCCGGGATCCATTGGGGTCACCGCCATGGCTCTTGCTGGAGCCGAGAGGCGACTGGATCCCGGCTTTCGCCGGGATGACGGCTAGGGGCGGGCGGCTGTTCATTAGATACGGGGGCGGGTCATTTGCCGGCGGACGTCGTACCCGTGCGATAGCGATCGAACCAGGCGAGGATCGCCGCCGCCTTGGCTGCGGACTGGCTCGGCCGCGCGGCGATGCCGCCATGGCTGGCGCCGGGTACTTTCACCAGCGCGGTCGGCACGCCGCGGATCTGGAGCGCGGCATAGTACTGCTCCGATTCGCTCACCGGGGTGCGGTAATCCTCGCTGCCGACGACGACGAGCGTCGGCGTCTTGACGTTGCCGACCAGGCTCAGCGGCGAGCGGTTCCAATAGCTCATCGGATCCTCCCAGGGCTGCTTGGCGAACCAGTAGCGCGAGGTGAAGCCGGTATTGTCCATGGTCAGCGCCTCGCTGATCCAGTTGATCACCGGCTTCTGCGTCGCGGCGGCCTTGAAGCGATCGTTCTTGCCGACGATCCAGGCGGTGAGCACGCCGCCGCCCGATCCACCGGTGACGAACAGATTGTCCGGATCGGCGACGCCCGTCCCGATCGCGGCATCCACCGCGGCCATCAGGTCCCCGTAATCGTCACCGGGATATTTCTTGTCGATCAGGTCGGCGAAGTCCTCGCCGTAGGAGGTGCTGCCGCGCGGATTGGCATAGAGCACCGCATAGCCATGCGCGGCGTAGAGCTGATAATCGGAGGAGAAGCCGGGGCCATAGGCGGTGTGCGGGCCGCCATGAATCTCGAGGATAGTCGGCACGCGGGTGCCGGGCTTCACCCCGGGCGGGGTGACGAGCCAGGCGTCGATCTTGCGGCCGTCGGGCGCGGTCACTGCCAGCGGGGTGACCGGCGCCAGCATCTTGGCGGCGAGCAGATTGTCGTTGAGCCGGGTGAGGCGCTTGCCGTTCACATAGATGTCGGCCGGATGCAGCGCGTCGCCGCCGGTATAGGCGACGGTGCCGCTTGGCGAGACGGTAAAGTCGCCGCCGGTATAGGGCCGGTCGAGCCCGCCGCCGGTGAGGCCGGTCGCCACCGTGCTGACCTTGCCGTCCAGCCCGATGCGCGCAACCAGCTTGCGGCCGTGATCGTCATAGGAAACGAACAGGCTGCGCCCGTCCTTGGCCCAGACCGCGCTGTCGATGCTCTTGTCGAGTGCGGCGGTGAGCACGCGGCTGCCGCTGCCGTCGTGGTTCATCACATAGAGCTGGGTGTTCTGGTAGCTACGATGCGTGTCGTCATAGCCGAGATAGGCGATGCGGGTCCCGTCGGGCGAGAGCACCGGCGCGGCATCGGGGCCGTAGCGCTTGGTCAACTGGGTGAGGGCGCCCGAGGCGACATCCACCGCATAGATCTCGCTGTCGTTGAACTCGCGCTCCCAATCCTTGCGGCGGTTGCTGCCAAAGAAGATGCTGCGGCCGTCGTTCGACCAGGCGAGCGGGCCGGCATCGTCGAATTTGCCGAAGGTCACCTGGCGCGGCGCACCGCCGTCCGCCGCAACGACGAAGATATGGTCCGAGCCGGGCTTGAGATAGCCGCCGCCATCGGCGCGGTAGGTGACGCGGTCGATCACCTCCAGCGGCTCGGCCCATTTGGCGCCCTCGGGCTTGGGCGGCTGGCTGCCGAGCGACATGCCTTCGCCGGGCACGGTCATGGTGTAGGCGATCTGGGTGCCGTCGGGCGACCAGGCGATGCCCTGCGGGCTGTCCGGCAGACCGGTGATCCGCGCGGTGGCGCCGGTGGCGATCCAGCGGACGAACAGCTGCGGCGCGCCGCCCTCGGCGCTGGAGACATAGGCGAGGCGGGCGCCGTCGGGCGACCAGCGCGGCTGGCTGTGCGAGCCGGGGGCGGTGATCAGCGGAGTCTGCTGGCCGGTCTTCACATCGACCAGCCAGATGCTCGCGCGGCCGCGATCGGTCATGATGTCGGCCGACTGGCGGACATAGGCGACCTTGGTGCCGTCCGGGCTGATCTGCGGATCGCTCGCCTGTTCGAGCGAAAACAGATCGCTGCCGGTGAACAGGCGGGTCGGGCCGTCCTGGGCGATGGCGACGGCGGGCATCGCGGCGCTGAGCAGCAGGGCGAGGGAGGCGAGGCGCATGAAGGTCTCCGGCAGGGCAGGTGCGGCATCGTGTTCGGGCGACGGTCGCTTGGCAAGCCGTTCCGCGCGCAACGGACGCCGGTATGATTGCGGGCGCGGCACCCTGCGCCTAGCTCCGCGTTGAGAAGCGCGAAGGAGACTTGCGGATGTTCGAAATTATCAACCCGGCGACCGGCGAGACGGTCGACCGCATCGCCGAGCTGGACGATGCCGGGATCGAGGCGGCGCTGGCGCGTGCGGCGGTCGGGTACAAGGCGTGGCGGGAAACTTCGATCGAGACGCGCACCGCGCTGCTGACGAAGATCGCCGATGCGTGGGAAGCCAACACGCAGCATCTCGCCGAGCTGGCGGTGCGCGAGATGGGCAAGACCATCACCGCGGGCCTCGCCGAGGTGGAGAAGTGCATCTCGGGTTTCCGCCACTATGCCGAGCATGGCCCCGCCTATCTGGAGCCGACCACGGTCCAGACACCGACCGGCCATGCCGTGGCGCGCTGGCTACCGCTGGGACCGGTGTTGGCGGTGATGCCGTGGAACTTCCCCTATTGGCAGGCGGTGCGCTTCCTCGCGCCGACGATCCTCGCCGGCAATGTCGCGCTGCTCAAGCACGCGTCGTCGGTGCAGGGCTGCGCGGCGGCAATGGAGGAGATGGCGCGGCAGGCAGGCGCACCCGAGGGGCTGTTCCAGAACCTCGCGATCAAGTCGAACAAGATCGACGCGATCATCGCCGACAAGCGGGTGGTGGCGGTGACGCTCACCGGCTCCGAGGGCGCGGGCGCCAAGGTGGCCGAGGCCGCGGGGCGCGCGCTCAAGAAGGTGGTGCTGGAGCTGGGCGGCTCGGATCCGTTCATCGTCATGCCCTCCACCGATCTCGACGCGGCGGTGAAGACCGCGGTGACCGCCCGCGTGCAGAATGCCGGGCAGAGCTGCATCTGCTCGAAGCGGATGATCGTCCACGCCGAGGTGTACGACGCGTTTCTCGCCAAGTTCGTCGCCGGGATGGAGGCGGTGAAGATCGGCGATCCGATGGACAAGGAGACGGTGATGGGGCCGCTTTCCAGCGTGCAGCAGCGCGATACCGTCCTGGAGCAGGTGGCGAAGGCGCAGCGTGCCGGCGCGACGCTGCTGACCGGCGGCACCAGGATCGAGCGCGAGGGCGCCTGGATGACGCCGGGCGTGCTGGTTGACCTCGATCCGGAAAGCGATGTGGCGAAGGAGGAGATCTTCGGGCCGGTCGCGGCGGTCTACAAGGTCGCGAACATCGACGAAGCGATCGCGCTGGCGAACGACGTGCCCTACGGCCTCGGCTCGTCGGTGTGGACGCAGGACGAGGGTGAGATCGAGCGCTTCGCCCGCGACATCGAGGCGGGGATGACCGCGGTGAATTCGCTGCTCGCCTCCGTCCCGGCGGCGCCCTTTGGCGGCGTGAAGCTCTCCGGCCATGGCCGAGAGCTCGGGCCCTGGGGGCTGCACGAGTTCATGAATCTCAAGGCGGTGATGTTTGGGGGCGGCAAGGCCGGGGATTGAACTTCAAGCCTCTCCTCCTGGGAGGAGGGGTTGGGGTGGAGGGATGCCAGAACGCCTGTTGGTCTCGGTGAGACACTGCCCCACCCCAACCCCTCTCCTGAAGGGGAGGGGCTTAAGAAATGGAACTTACCGTCCCGCCTTCACCTCGTTCAGCAAATCCTTCCGGCTGAGCTTGCCGATCATCGTCTTGGGCAGGCTGTCGCGGATCACCACTTCCTTCACCCGCTCATGCTTGCCGAGCTGCGCGTTGAGCCAGTCGCACATTTCCTTTGGATCGGCGGTCATGCCGTCGTTGAGCGCGACATAGGCGTGCGGCAGCTCGCCATGATATGCATCGGGCAGCCCCAGCACGAGCGTCTCCTTCACCGCCGGATGGGTGTAGAGCACCGCCTCGATCTGGCTGGGAAACACCTTGAACCCGCCGACCGCGATCATGTCCTTCAGCCGGTCGACGATGTGAATATAGCCGTCCTCGTCGATGATGCCGACATCGCCGGTGCGCAGCCAGTGATCGTCGACGAACGTGCCGACATCGGCCTCGGGCCGGTTCCAATAGCCCTGCATGATCTGCGGGCCCTGCACGACGATCTCGCCGGGCTCGCCCTCGGGGGCGGGCTTGCGGGGGTCTTCCTTGTCGACCAGCCGGACGCGGGTGCCGGCGATCGGCTGGCCGATCGTGCCGCTCTTGTTGAGCCCGACATAGGGGTTGGCCGAGACCACGCCCGAGCTTTCGGACAGGCCATAGCCCTCGATGATGTGGGCGCCGGTGGTCGCCTCCCAGTTGAGCTTGAGCTGCTCCGGCAGCGGCGCGCCACCCGAGATGCAGAAACGCAGCGACGCGAAGTCCGACGGCTTCATGCCCGGTGCGTCGAGCAGCGCCTGGTACATGGTCGGCACGCCGGGCAGCGAGCGGGGCTTGGTGCGACGCAGTTCGGTGAGCACCTGCTGCGCGTTGAAGCGCGGCAGCATCACGATCTTGCCGCCGGTGATCACCGTGCGGTTGAGCACGCAGGTATTGGCGAAGACGTGGAAGAAGGGCAGCACACCCAGCACCGAATCCTCGACCTTGCCGAGATCGGGATCGAGTTCGGACACCTGCCGGGCATTGGCCGAGAGATTCTGGTGGGTGAGCACTGCGCCCTTGGGGGTGCCCGTGGTGCCGCCGGTATATTGGATCAGCGCGACATCGCGCTCGGGATTGATGGCGGGACGCGTGCAGTCGCCCTTGTTGGCGATCAGCTTGGAGAAGGCGAGGACACGCGGATCGTGCGGTTTGGCGGTCACTTCGCTGCCGCGGAACAGCTGGTAGAAGAGCGACTTGGCGGTGGGCAGCGCGCCGGCGACCGAGCCGACCACCAGCCGCTCGAGCGCGCTCTTCTCCAGCACCTTGAGCGCGGTGGGGAGCAGCGCGGTGGCGGAAAGGGTGAAGAGCAGCCTTGTGCCCGAATCGGCGACCTGTGCGGCAAGCTCGTCCACCGAATAGAGCGGCGAGAAGTTCACCACCGTCGCGCCGAGCTTGAGGATGCCGTAATAGGCGGCGACATAGTGCGGCACGTTGGGCAGGAACAGGCCGATCCGGTCGCCCGGCCCATAGCCCAGCGCGCGCAGCCCGCAGGCGACGCGATTGGCGCCGTCCAGTGTCTCGCCATAGCTGTAGATGCGACCCATGAAATCGAGGAGCGGGGCGTGCGGATGGGCGGCCGCGCTTTCCTCGAACAGGTCTACCATGGACCGCGGCGCGTAGCTGCGATCCCACTCTCCTGGATGCCGATAGGCGGTCTTCCAGACCATTTCGGGCTTTGTCATTGACATCAGTGTAAGCAACCGATTTTTGCCACGCAAGTGCGCTTTTCAGCACACGTGCATGCTTCATCGCGCGGGGTGCGCGCTCCGTCTCTACGGGAACAACCGGGGTTGGTTCCGCGCCTCAGCGCGCGATCTGGCGGCTCCAGGTGACCAGCACCGAGACGGCGAGGATGCCGAGGTCGATCGCGGCGCGCACCTGTTGCGGCGCGGAGTCGCCGGCGCGGTGGGTGAGAATCTCGAGATCGGCATGGGGGCGCGGCGGACGCACGATCGCCAGGGTGAGTGCGGTAACCCCTGCAACCAGCACCAGACGCTTCCGACGCGACATGTAGACAGTTCTCCCCGCCGGAATACGTACACCCGATATAGGGGCGATACAAGCTCAGGCCGCGCCGAGCAGCGAGGCGCGGACGCGGTCGCGCCCGGCTGCCTTGGCGTCGAACAGCGCGCCATCGGCGCAGCGATACAGCGCCTTCCAGTCGATCTCGTTGGTCACCGGCCCCGCGCAGGTGCCGATGCTGGCGGTGATGGTCAGATCGAACGGCATGCGAGCCTTGCGCAGCGTGGCAAGCAGTGCCTCGGGTTCGATGCGGGCATCCAGGGGAACCAGCAGCGCGAACTCCTCGCCCCCCATCCGCGCAACCAGCACCGGCTCGGGCGCGGCGGCCCGCAAGGCGCGCGCGAACAGCCGCAGCACCTCGTCGCCGCCGTCATGCCCCAGCGTTTCGTTGACGCGCTTGAAATGATCGATGTCGATCAGCAGCAGCTGCTGTGGTTTCGTCCGCCCGATCGCGCGGTGCAGGAAGGCGCGGCGGTTGAGCAGGCCGGTGAGCGGATCGATATCGGCAAGCTCGCGCGCCACCAGTTCGCGGGTGAGGGCGGCGTCGCGCTCGTCGCGCAGGAACTTGATCCGATAGGCCACCGCCAACGAGGAGACGAGTGCCTCGGTGCCGATCGAGAGGATCGTCGAATTGTCGATCCAGAAGTTCCAGGGCAGGAGGTGCACCGCGGCGAGCACCCGGACGCAGGCCAGCAGGAAGGGCGCGCTCCACGCCGCGGCGAACAGCCACAGGAAGCGCGAGCCCTGGCGCCAGGCGCTCCACAGCGTCGGCACGATGATGGCGAGCAGCCCGCCAAAGGCTAGCGTGTAGAGCAGATCGGCGCAGCGCAGGTTGTTGGCGCCCAATACCACCACCGCCAATGCCGACAGCGGCACCGCCATGGCGACGATCTGGCTGCCGCGATCCAGCCAGCGGGGCAATTTCTGGTCTTCGAAGAAGCTGCGGGTGAACAGCGCCGCCGCGCCGCCGGCGAGGCCGACGAACAGATAGTTGAAGCGGATCCGGTCGTTGTTGGCGAGCAGCGGGGCCGCCCAGGCGAGCGCGCCGGACGAACTGATGGTGTAGCCGAGCAGAGCGCTGAGCAGCATGCAGTAATGCAGCTGGAAGCGGTGCCGCATCGCGCACCACAAAGCAAAATTGTAGACGATGAGCGCGAGCGCGACCCCGGCGAAAAAGGCATAGAGCGCGGCGAGCACCAGATTGGCATGGTCGCTTTCGGCCAGCGTGGCGATCCGCACGCCCATCAGCACGCCGCGCAGGTTCGCCGCATGTTCGACATGCACCAGCACCCGCACCAGCGCGGGATCACGCACCGGCACCGGAAGCTGGGCGATCGCGCCGAGCTGGATCAGCGGCGTCAGCCCGCGCCGGTCGCTCTGCCACCGGCGGACCGCGCCGTCGGCATAGACGAAATAGACCGTGCTGCCGCCATGCCAGACGCTGGCGAAGCGCAGCACCAGCGGTGTCATGAAGGTCGAGCGGCGATCGATCGGGGTGGTGATCGCCCAATAGTTCCCGGCACCGAAGCGGTGTTGCGGCGTTGTGCAGTCGAATCGTTCCGGGTGATGGAGCAGCGCCTCCGCCGCCTGTCCGGTATCGCGCACGAGACAGACGCCAAGCGGTTGACCGGCAACCCCCGCTTGGGCATGTGCCGGGTGCACGATGCATGCCAGCATCGCGAACAACGCGATGCTCAGCAGCCGGCGGATACGCGCGCTAACCATGGTGGCGTTGCTACGCCTGTCGGACGAAGAAGACGTAAATGAGGCGAGTATCGTGCATCGTTGACACTGCGGCGGGCAGCCCCGGGGATGGCGGCCGTGCCGGTACGCCCGGGATGCCGATGCGCCACGCCAATGCCCCCGCCCGCCGGGACAATAGCCGGCTCGACGTCGTAGACGTGTTGCGCGGCTTTGCATTGATGGCGCTGTTCCTGGTGCACGTCATCGAAAGCTATGAACTGTTTTGGGCCGGGGAGAAACCCGGTTGGATATCCGAAACGGTGTTTGCACTATTCATGGGCAAGAGCTTCTCGCTGCTCGCGCTTTGTTTCGGCTTCAGCTTCTTCATCTTGATGGATCGCGCGGCCGAACGTGGGCAGGATTTCACTGCGCGGTTCGCATGGCGGCTACTCATTCTGGAAGGCATCGGCTTCCTGCATGCGCTGATCTACCGCGGCGATATCATGCAGACGCTGGCGGCCATCGGATTCCTGCTGCTGCTGTTCAACCGAATCCGCAGCAACGCGGCGCTGCTGGCCGGCGCCGCCTTCTGTCTGGCGGGCCCGTCGCTGATCGTCCAGCTGATCGCTGGCGCCAGCGGTGCGGCCTGGGCCAATGCCCCGGCGATGTCGTCGGTCGATCCGGGCATGCCGGTCTATCTCAGCGGCGACCTCTGGCAGGTGCTGCGGGTGAACCTATGGGCCGGGCAGCAGTCCAAATACTGGTTCTTCCTCGAATATGGCCGAATGGTGCAGATCCTCGGCCTCTATCTGCTCGGGCTGGTGCTGGGCCGCACCAACTTCTTCGGTGACCTGGTGCGCAGCCGGCGCTGGCGCGCCTGGGCCTTGCCGATCGCGGCCGCCATCGCCGCCGCGCTGTTCGTGACGCGCGAGCCGCTGCGCGAGGCGTTCATGGCGCAGGGCTTCGGCCCGGGCGCCGGACGGGCCTTCTGGGCGCTGGTCAACATGTGGCTGGACCTGGCCGGCACCGCCTTCTGGGCGCTGCTGGTGATCGCGCTCTACGACAGCCGGGCGCGCTGGCTGGTGCAGCCGCTGGCCGCGCCGGGGCGGCTGACGCTGACCTACTACATCCTGCAGTCGGTTATCTTCGTGCCGATCTTCTACCATTATGGCTTGGGGATGTACGATGACTGGAGCGCGGGCACCCGGCTGGGGGTCGCTGTGGTTGCGATCGCAGTGCAGATCGTCGTCGCGCACTGGTGGCTGGCGCGCTTCCAATATGGCCCCATCGAATGGGTGTGGCGGGCGCTTACCTACTGGCGGCGCGACGTGCCGTTTCGCAAGGCCCCGGCGCGCGGCTGACGCGCCGGGGAGGTCCGGTCAGATGTCCTGCACCAGGCGGCCGTACAGCTCCGGCCGGCGATCGCGGAAGAAGCCGAAGGCGGCGCGGTGGCGCTTCACCCGGTCGAGGTCGAGCGTCGCGGTGATCACGCCCTCTTCCTCGCGGTCCAGTTCGGCGAGGATGTCGCCGCGCTCGTCGGTGATGAAGCTGGTGCCGTAGAAGGTCTGGCCATGTTCGGTGCCGACGCGATTGGCGGCGATCACCGGCACGACGTTGGAGACCGCATGGCCCACCATCGCGCGGCGCCACAGCCGGGCGGTGTCGAGGCTGTCGTCATGCGGCTCGCTGCCGATCGCGGTGGGGTAGAAGAGCAGCTCGGCGCCCATCAGCATCATCGCGCGCGCGGTTTCGGGATACCATTGGTCCCAGCACACGCCCACGCCCAGCTTGGCGCCGGGGCCGTCCCACACCTTGAAGCCGGTATTGCCGGGGCGGAAGTAGAACTTCTCCTCATAGCCCGGGCCGTCGGGGATGTGGCTCTTGCGATAGACGCCTGAGACCTTGCCGTCGGGGCCGATCATCGCGAGGCTGTTGTAATGGTGCGGCCCGTCCGCCTCGAAGAAGCTGGTGGGGATGTGGATGCTAAGCTCGGCGGCGAGCGCCTGCATCGCCAGCACCGCCTTGTGCTCGGTCACCGGCTTGGCGTTGGCGAACAGGCCCTCGTCCTCGACGCGGCAGAAATACTCGCCCTCGAACAGTTCGGGCGGCAGCACGACCTGCGCGCCGCGCCCGGCCGCCTCGCGGACCAACTCGGTCACGCGCGCGATGTTGGCATCGATATCGTTGGAGAAGGCGAGCTGCAGCGCGCCGACGGTAATCTCAGTCATGACGGTCCTCAGAGCGTGATGCCGAACCGGGCGAGCGCCGCGGCGGTCAGGAAATACAACAGGATCGTGAGCGCGATGCCGGCGAGCAGGGCGGGGGCGAAGCCCAGCCCCGATCGCAGCAGCGCGGGTACGAGCAGGAACATGGGGAGCGAGGGCAGCACATACCAGAAGGTCGCCTGGAGATGATCCGCCACGCGCACCGGGTCCTGCGTGTCGCGCCACAGCCACACGACCCCGAGCAGCGAGATCAGCGGCAGCGACGCGACCAAAGCGCCGAACGCGGGACTACGCCGGGCCAGCATCGCCACGGCGGCGATGATCAGCCCGGAGAGCAGCGCGCGGACGGCGAAGGCGGTCACCCGATCGTCGGGATCTGCTGCGAGATGCAGTGGAAGCTGCCCCCGCCGGTGAGGATATGGTCTGCCCGCTGGCCGACGATCGCGCGGCCGGGGAAGAGGCCCTGCAGTGTCTCGATCGCGGCCTGGTCGTTGGGCTGGCCGTAGAGCGGCACCACCACGGCGGCATTGCCGATGTAGAAGTTCATGTAGCTCGCCGGGATCACCGCGCCATCCTCGTCCAGCACCGCGCCAGGGGAGGGCATGCGCACGACGTTCACGCCGAATGCCTCGGCGCGGGCGACCGCATCGGCATAGATCGCCGCATTGGGATCGTCCTCGACGGGCGTGGGGATCAGCAGCCGGTTCGGGCCGACGAAGCGGGCGAGATTGTCGACATGGCCGTCGGTATGGTCGTTGGCGAGGCCGTCGCCCAGCCACAGCACGCGGGTGTAGCCGAGGTCCGCCGCCAGCTTCGCCTCGATGGCAGCGCGGTCGAGGTCCGGGTTGCGGTTGGGGTTGAGCAGGCACTGTTCGGTGGTAACGCACAGGCCGGTGCCGTCGCCGTCGATCGCGCCGCCTTCGAGGATCCAGCCATGCTTGGCGGCGGTAAGACCGCGCCGCGCGGCGAGGCGGGCGCCGATCGTGTCGTCGCCTTCCAGGTCGTATTTGCCGCCCCAGCCGTTGAAGCCGAAATCCTGCGCGACGCCATCGCCGGTGATGATGCCGGCGGTATCGCGCAGCCAGATGTCCCCGAACAGCTCGGTCACCACCTCGGCCGCGTCGCCAGCCATCGTGCGGGCGACCTCTGCGGCGGCGTCATCGGCGGCGACGAGGATCACGCGCTCGCCGCGGCCTTCGGCATGTACCGCGCGGGCAAAGGCGATCACTTCTTCGCGGGCGGGCTCCAGGTCTTCGACCCAGAGGTCAGCGTGGCTGGGAAAGCCGATCCAGACCGCGTCGTGCGGCGCCCATTCGGGGGGAGGAGTACGAGTCATGGCGCGGCCTTTAGCCCCGTAGCGTGACAGGGGAAAGGCCGGCCGTTCCCGCACCCACCAGCCGTCATCCCGGCGAAGGCCGGGATCCATTCGACTCTCGGCATCAGCAGAAGCCGCGACGGAGACCCCAATAGATCCCGGCTTTCGCCGGGATGACAATGGAAGGCGCGATGAACCGCCTTACTGCCCCGCCCGTGCCTTGTCCCGGATCGTCCGGAATTCGGCATCCTTGAACCAGTTCGGCCAGCTGCTGCCCTCGGCCAGTTCGCGGCCCAGGCCGTAATAGATTCGCAGGTCCGAAAGCGCCCCGTCCCAGTTCCAGTTGGGATCATATTCGTCCTGCGGCTTGTGGTAGCGCTTTTCCGTATAGTCCGCCGCCGCCTTGGCGCCGGCCGCCTTTCCGCCGACCACCAGATCCTCGCCGCTCTCTCCATAGAGCATCGGCACGCCCAGCTTGGCGAAGCTGAAATGGTCCGAACGGTAATAGCCGCCCTTTTCCGGGCTCGGCTCCACGCCGATCACCCGGCCCTCGGCGGCGACCAACGGCTTCACCAGGTCCTCCAGCTCGGACTTGCCCGCGCCAGTCAGCACGAAGTCGCGTGCCTTGCCGACGATGTCGAGCCCGTCCATGTTCACCCCGCCCACCGTCTTCGCCAGCGGATAGACCGGGTGTTCGGCATAATATTGCGAGCCGATCAGCCCCTGTTCCTCGGCGGTCACCGCCAGGAACACCATGCTGCGCTTGGCCGGCCCCGCCTTGGCATTGGCCTCGGCCAGCGCGACCAGTCCGGCGGTGCCGGTGGCATTGTCGACCGCGCCGTTGCAGATGTCGTCCCCGTTCACCGGCTTGCAGTGGCCGAGATGGTCCCAGTGCGCCGAGAACAGCACCACTTCGTCCGGCCGTTCGGTGCCGGGCAGGATGCCGACGACGTTCTTCGAGGCCTGGCGCTTGATGCCCACCCCGAAGCTGGCCGAAGCCTTCACCCCCAGCGGCACCGCCTTGAAGCCCTTGTGCTTCGCCGCCTCGACCAGCGCGGCATAGTCCTTGCCTGCGCTGGCGAAGAGCGCCTTCGCCGAATCCTGCTGGATCCAGCCGATCAGCTGCGACTGGTCGGCATGATTGCCTAGCGTGTCCTGCTCGAGCTTGGGGCCGCCCCAGCTGCTTTCCACCACGCCCCAGCCATAGGCGGCCGGCTCCGTATCATGGATGATGATCGCGCCCGCCGCACCCTGGCGCGCGGCTTCCTCGTACTTGTAGGTCCAGCGGCCATAATAGGTCATCGCCCGGCCGCCGAAGGGGCCGTCCAGCGTCATCGTCTGCCAGTCGGGATCGTTGATCAGGATGACGACGGTCTTGCCCTTCACGTCGACGCCGGCATAGTCGTTCCAGCCCTGCTCGGGCGCGTTGATGCCATAGCCGACGAACACGACCTCGCTGTCCTTCAGCTCGATCTTCGGGGTGACGCGATAGGTGGAGAACACCGCTTCGCTGCCGTAGGCGAGCGATACCGGCGTCTTGCCGCCGGTGAAGCTGAGCTTGCTGGGGCTCTGCACGCTGAGCTCGACCAGCGGCACGTCCTGCACCCATTGCCCCTTGTTGCCGGGCTGGAGGCCCGCCTTTTGGAAGCGCTCGATCAGATAGGCGATCGTCTTGTCCTCGCCCGCGGTGGTCGGCTTGCGGCCTTCGAACGCGTCGGAGGACAGGGTCTGGGTGACGGTCTTCAGCGTGTCGACCGAGATGGCGGGCGCGGTCTGGGCCTGGGCGGCGGTGGTGGAGAGCAGGGCAAGGGCAAGCAACGAAAAGCGCATGGAGTTCCTCCTGGTGCGCCTGTTCTGGCAAGCCCTGCGGGTCCGGTCCAGCCCAACGAAAAAGGGCGGCCCGAAGGACCGCCCCCTTTCTCGTTTCCCGAAGGAACCGAATTAGCGCGAGTAGAACTCGACGACCAGGTTCGGTTCCATCTTCACCGGGTACGGCACTTCGTCGAGCGTCGGCACGCGGGTGAAGGTGACCTTCGACGCACCTTCCGGCACGACATAGTCGGGGATGTCGCGCTCGGCCAGGCTCTGCGCTTCCATGACCAGGGCCATTTCCTGCGCCTTGCTGCTCAGGCTGATTTCCTGGCCCGGCTTGATGCGGCGCGAGCCGATGTTGCACTTCTCGCCGTCGACGCGGACATGACCGTGGTTGACCAGCTGGCGGGCCGCGAAGATCGTCGGCGCGAACTTGGCGCGGTAGACGATCATGTCGAGGCGCTGCTCGAGCAGGCCGATCAGGTTCTGACCGGTGTCGCCCTTCATGCGCGACGCGTCTTCGTACGAGCGCTTGAACTGCTTCTCGGTGATGTCGCCGTAATAGCCCTTGAGCTTCTGCTTGGCGCGCAGCTGGATGCCGAAGTCCGACATCTTGCCCTTGCGGCGCTGGCCGTGCTGGCCCGGGCCGTACTCGCGCTTGTTCACCGGGGACTTCGGACGACCCCAGATGTTTTCGCCCATGCGGCGATCGAGCTTATGCTTGGCGCTGGAGCGCTTCGACATGTCAATTCCTTACCAATTGCTGTGACGTTGACCCGGGCGGTGAACCGTCCTGATCGCGATCCCGGTTTCGCCTGTGCCTTTCCTTGCGAGAAGAGCGAAGGGCCACCGCTTCACCGGGGGTGCGGGGCCAATTGCGAAGCGGCGCGCCTAGCGGGGTGGGCGGGACGAGTCAAGCCGTCCCGCACGCCCACACCTCGCGTCAACCGCCGGTAGGGCGGTTCTGGAAGGCGCGGACGCTGCTAGGGTCCTGCTGCGCGTCGATCGCCTTCCACTCGGCGCGGCTATGGCACTCGCGCTTGGCCATGTTGGAACCGGTTACCTGGATGCGGCGGCAGATGGGCTTTTCGGGCGCAGGCGCTTCCGCTGCCGGCCCAGTCCCCGCCGGTGCCGCGGCAGGCGCGGTCTGCTGGGCAAAAGCCGGCGAAGCAACAAGGCAGCACGTCGCGATGAAAAACAAGCGCATTGGATTCTCCCCCCAAAAGGAACGCATCGATTAGCGTGCCTTCGCAGGTGCGAAAACCTAAAAAGAATGGGTCAAGTGCCTGCGCAAACGGTTGAACATCCGCTCGGCCCGCATCCCTCGTCTGTCGATGCCCATTCCGCCTGCACGATCGGATCCGGTTCCGCTGCCGCACGCCGCGCACGTTCTTCCCGCCACTTGGCCGGGTCGACCTGCGCGAGTGCCCAGACCGCCGCGCCGCGCACCACGGGGGCCGGATCGTCGAGCAGCGCGCGGATGGCGGGCTCCAGCGCCGCGCTGCCGCTGTTGCCGGCGGCGATCAGGCAGTTGCGTATCATCCGGTCGCGGCCGATGCGCTTGATCGGCGAGCCGGCGAACACCTCCCGGAAGCTGGCGTCGTCGAGCGCCAGCAGATCGGCGAGCCGCGGCACGGTGAGTTCGGCGCGGGGATGGAAGGCGAGGTTCGCCTGGGCGGCGGCGGCGAACTTGTTCCACGGGCAGACCGCCAGGCAATCGTCACAGCCATAGATGCGGTTGCCGATGCCGGCGCGGAGCGCGTGCGGGATCGGGCCCTTGTTCTCGATCGTGAGGTAGGAAACGCAGCGGCGCGCGTCGATGCGATAGGGGGCGGGGAAGGCGTTGGTCGGGCAGGCGGTCTGGCAGGCATCGCAGCTGCCGCAGCCGCCACGCCCGGGGCCGTCGGGTGCCAGGTCCAGCGTGGTGTAGATCGCCCCGAGGAACAGCCAGCTGCCATGGGCCCGGCTTACCAGATTGGTGTGCTTGCCCTGCCAGCCGAGTCCTGCGGCCTCGGACAGCGGCTTTTCCATCACCGGCGCGGTATCGACGAACACCTTCACGTCGGCACCGGGTGCCTCGGCGACCAGCCAGCGCGCGAGCTCCTTCAGCCGGCGCTTGACCACGTCGTGATAGTCGGCGCCTTGCGCATAGACCGAGATGCGGCCGATCTCGCCTTCGCCGGCAAGGGCGAGCGGATCGCTGGTGGGGGCGTAGCTCATCCCGAGGGCGATCACCGATCGCACCTCGGGCCATAGGCCCCTGGGGCTGCCGCGCTGTTCGGCGCGCTCTTCCATCCACAGCATGTCGCCATGCGCGCCCTCGGCCAGCCACGCGCGCAGCCGCTCGGCGGTTTTCGGCGCGGCATCGGCATCCGCGATCCCGCACGCCGCGAAGCCGATCTCGCTCGCCTTTGCTTTCAGTCGTTCTTCGAGGGACTTGTCTTGCGCCACGCGCTCCCGCTACCACGTTGCGACAATCAGGGGGAGGCAAAGTGCAGGAACTGGCTGTCAGCGCCTCCGGGCTGGTCAAGCGCTTCGGCGAGCGCCGCGCCGTCGATGGCGTGGGGATCGCGGTGCCCAAGGGCCTCATCTACGGCGTGCTCGGCCCCAATGGCGCGGGCAAGACCACTACGCTGCGCATGCTGCTCGGCATCATCGAGCCGGACGAGGGCGAGCGCACCCTGCTCGGCAGCCGCCACCCGCGCGACGAGAGCGACCGTGTCGGCTACCTGCCGGAAGAGCGCGGGCTTTATCCCAACATGAAGTGCCGCGAGGCGATCGCGTTCATGGGCGCGCTGCGCGGGCTGCCGTGGAAGACGGGCCGCAAGCGTGCCGATGCCTTGCTCGAAAGCGCCGGGCTCGGCCACGCCGCCGACGACAAGATCCGCAAGCTGTCGAAGGGCATGGCGCAGCTGGTGCAGCTGCTCGGATCGGTGGTGCACGAACCCGAGCTGCTGGTGCTCGACGAACCCTTTTCGGGGCTGGATCCGGTCAACCAGGAACGGCTGGAGCTGCTGATCCGCGCCCAGCGCGATCGGGGGGCGACGATCCTCTTCTCCACCCATGTGATGGCGCATGCCGAGCGGTTGTGCGAGCGCATCTCGGTGATCGCCGGCGGCAAGGTGCGGTTCGAGGGCACGGTGGACGAGGCCCGCGCGCTGCTGCCGCTGCGGGCGCGCTACACGCCGCGCAAAGATGCCGACGCCATCGCCGCGATGCTGCCCGCCGACGCCGTATGGCAGGAGGGCAGCTGGCGCTTCACCGTGCCGGATAGCGGCATCGAGGCGCTGCTCGTCCGGCTGATCGAGGCCGGGCACGGCATCTCCGGCCTGTCGATCGAGCGGCCGGGGCTGCACGACGCCTTTGTCCGCATCGTCGGCGCCGAGGCGCTGGCCGACCAGCCGGAGACGATCGCATGATGCCGCGCTTCCTGCGCCACGCGCTCACCATCGCCCGCCGCGATCTCAAGGCCACGGTGATGACGCCCACGTTCCTGCTGTTCCTGCTCAGCCCGCTGCTGATGATCGGCTTCGGCGTGATCGGCGGCCTCAGCGGCCAGGCGGCGGGGGCTGCCGGCGAGGCGCGGCAGGTGATCGTCGCGATCGCGCCCGCGGGCCAGCAGGACGCGCTGCGTGCTGCCGATCGCGAGTTGCGCAGCGTGTTCACCCGCGACTCCGCGCGACCGAAGTTGCAGCTCGAAGCGTCGGAGGGCGATACGGTGCGCCAGGCGCGCGCGACCTTCGATTCGGATGCGATCGAGGCCGCGGCAGTGCTTTACGGCCCGCTCGACCATCCGACCGTGCTGCGGCGTGCGGGTGCCGAGGCGGAAGGCCGGTACCTCGCCGCGCTTGCCGCCCAGACGCTGCGGGCAGAGCATGCCGCCGGGATCCGCAGCACGCCTCGTTTCGAGACCATCACGCGCGAGGCGCCGACCGTCAGCGGGCGCGGGCAGGCGGCCTATTTCTCCACCTTCGCCATCTTCCTGGTCACGCTGATGCTCTCGGGCCAGGCGGTGGGGGCGATGGCCGAGGAGCGATCGAACAAGGTGATCGAGATCCTCGCCGCCGCGGTGCCGCTGGAAAGCGTGTTCTTCGGCAAGCTGCTCGGCGCGTTCGGATCGGCGCTGCTGTTCGTTGCCTTCTGGGGGACGCTGGTCGCCAACCTGCCCAGGCTGCTGCCGCCGACGATGAGCGGGCTGTTCTCCGACCTCAGCGTGGCGGTGGGGCCGGTCTTCCCGCTGCTGCTGATCGGCTATTTCGTGATGGCCTATCTGCTGCAAAGCGCGGTGTTCCTGGGCGTCGGCGCGCTCGCCTCCACCCAGCGCGAGATCCAGATGCTGTCGCTGCCGATCACCATCTTCCAGTTCGCCATGTTCGGCATGGCCTCCTATGCAGCCGGCAATCCGGAGAGCTGGGTGGCGACCGCCGCGCAGATCGTCCCGTTCAGTTCGCCGATGGCGATGGCGGCACGGGCCGCGAACGCGCCGGAGCTGTGGCCGCACGCGCTCGCCTTCGCCTGGCAGGGTCTGTGGGTGGCGATCACGCTGACGATCGCCGCACGGCTGTTCCGCCGCGGCGTGCTCAAATCGGCCAGCCCGAAGCGCAGCAGGCGCGCGACCGCCTGACTTGGCCCGCCGGTGCGTCCGGGCATGTCCGTTGCCATGGTGGCAATCCTCTGCGGTGCCGCTGAACCGTGCGGCGGCTCCGACGTTTTCCGCCGCATGTTCGCGCATCTTCCGCTCGCCTTGGCGTTGCAGCTGGCCACAATGCTGCTCGCGCGCCTGCTGGGCGTCGGCTATGTGCCCGGCAGCTGGCTGGGCGCCTTCTGTGCCATCGCGGTGTGCGTGGCGCGCGAAATCACCCAGCGCGAATATCAATGGATTGAGCAGTTCGGCGGCGGGCTTCGCCGCAACATGCCGGTGTTCGCCGGGTATCGCTTCTGGGAATGGAACCGGCACTCCAAGCGCGAGACCATCGCTGCCGCCGCACTGGTAGTAGCGATTTCGGCCATTTTAACCGCCGCGCGATAATATCTCCTATACCGGTATAGTGGAAACTAGGTGCGATCCAGATAGGTGAAATCCGCCGTATCGCCGGAAAATATGCAAACCGCTCGCATTAGCGTTGACTCTGCGAGGCGTTCTCAATAGCAGGCCCGTAACAATCATACGGGGGTACCCAGCGTTGCGTTCGTCTTCTCCAGCCACTTCCAGCCGCGTTCCCGCCTTCCTCGCGCTCGCCTGTGTCGGCTTCGTCGCCACGGCGCCGGCGCATGCCGACTCGGACAAGAACGGCGCTGATTCCGACGACCAGGATCGCATCGTCGTCAACGGCCAGCGCGCGAACGAGCAGGTGGGGCCGAAGGCGGTGGCGCCGGTGGTGAACACGCCGCGTTCGGTGGTGGTGCTCTCGGCCGAGATCATCGACCAGACCGGCTCGACCACGCTGGCCGATGCGCTCCGCACCGTCCCCGGCATCACCTTCGGCGCGGCCGAGGGCGGCAATCCGATCGGCGATCGCCCCTTCATCCGCGGCTTCGACAGCCAGGGCTCGACCTTTGTCGACGGCGTGCGCGATCTCGGCGCGCAGACCCGCGAGGTGTTCGCCACCGACCGCGTGCAGATCGTTCGTGGCTCCGATTCGACGCTGGGCGGCCGCGGCAGCGCCGGCGGCTCGATCAACATCATCTCCAAGCTGCCGGTATCCGGAAACTTCGTCTCGGCGTCGGCAAGCGTGGGCACCGCCGACTATCGCCGCTTCACGCTCGACGTGAACGAGAAGGTGACGGACACGATCGGTGTCCGCATCGCCGGCATGTTCCACGATCAGGACGTCGCCGGGCGGGACGCGATCTGGAACCGCCGCTGGGGCATCGCGCCCTCGATCACGCTCGGCATGGGCACGAACACGCGCCTCACCGCCGCCTATTATTATACCGAAAGCCAGGAACTGCCCGACGCCGGCATTCCGTATCGCTACACGCTGGCGAACGCGCCGGGCACCGGCACCATCTACAGCGCGCCGGTGATGGGCAAGTTCACCACCATCGGCGGGCAGACCGGCACGGTCTCGCGCTCGGCCTTTTACGGTCTTGCCGATCGCGACTTCCGCAACACGCAGGTGCACCAGGCGACGCTGCGCGCCGAGCATGACTTCGGCGGCATCACGCTGCGCAACACGTCGCGCTTCGGCTACACCTATCAGGACTATATCTTCACGCTGCCGGACGACAGCCAGGGCAACGTCTACGGCACGGCCGCGACCAACCCGACCACGGGCCAGGCGGGCGCGCGCGGGGACGTGCTGACCGGCGGCTATGTCTGGCGCCGCGGCAACACCCGCTATGGCTATACCAAGACGCTGACCAACCAGACCGACCTGTTCGGCACGTTCAAGACCGGCGCGATCGAGCACAGCTTCTCGACCGGCGTCGAGATCAGCTGGGAGAAGGCGCGTCGCGGCGCGTTCGTTTCGGCCAACGGCTCGACGATCAGTCCGCGCTGCAACAGCGCGTCGATCGCGCGCTTCTATTGCGCCAGCCTGTTCAACCCGAACCCGAACGACGCCTGGGTGAACTATACCAGCGATACCTCGACGACGGCGACCGCGATCGTGAAGAATGCGCCGATCACCGAGACGCAGAACGACGCGCACACCGTGTCGGTCTATGGGTTCGACTCGATCACGCTGCTGCCCCAGCTGATCCTGAACCTGGGCGCTCGCTACGATCACTTCGAATCGACCGTCACCCCCGGCCAGGCGGCGACCGCCACCAGCACCTTCAGCCTGAGCAAGACCAACAACCTGTTCAACTGGCAGGCCGGCCTGGTGTTCAAGCCGACGCCGAACACCAGCCTCTATGCCAGCTACGCCACCGCCGCGACGCCGCCGAACAGCCTGCTGGGCGAAGGCCAGGAGGGCAATTCGCTCGGCACCACGGTCACTGCAGCCGCGCTGCTCGACAGCCTCAAGGTCGAGAAGACCAAATCCTATGAGGCGGGTGCCAAGGCCAATCTGTTCCACGAGCAGCTCGCACTCGGCGTCGCGGTGTTCCAGACCGATACCGACAATGCCCGCGTGACCAGCGCCGATAATACGGTGCAGTTCGTCGGCAAGCGCCGCATCCGGGGGCTGGAGCTCACTTTCAACGGCAACGTCACCAAGTGGCTGAGCGTGTTCGGCGGCTATACCCATCTCGATCCGAAGATCGTCGATGGCGGCTTCACCGCGCTCACGGCCGCTGCGGTCGGCAGCCAGCTAGCCAAGACGGTGCTGGTCCCCTCGGTCAACACCGGCCGCCAGGCACCCCAGACCGCCAAGGACAGCTTCACCCTCTCGGCGAACTTCAAGCCGACGCACCGCTTCAGCTTCGGCGGCGGCGCCTATTATATGAGCCGGGTGTTCGGCGGCTATCAGGACAACCGCACCGCCACCCAGGATGCCAGCGGCGTGGTGACGGTGAACCCGGCGACCAAGGTGCTGGTGCGCACCGTGCCCTCCTACTGGCGCTTCGATGCGCAGGCGGGGTACCAGCTGACCGACAAGATCCGGATCAGCGCCAATGTGCAGAACCTCACCGACAAGACCTATTACACCCAGGCCTATACCTCGCATTACGCGACGATCGCGCCAGGTCGCTCGGCCTTCGCGACGCTGAACGTAAAGTTCTGATGCGGGTATCCATCGATGCCCTGAGCGCCGACGAGATCGCCGCCCGCCTCTCCGGTTCGCCGGAGGCGCGGGCGGCGCTGATTCGGGAAGGGGCAGAGGCCGGCGTCGCCGAGGCACAGGCGGTATGGGGGCAGATGCTGCTCGATCAGGGCCGCAAGCACGAGGCGTTCGACTGGTTCGGCCGCGCCGCCCGCGCCGGGCATCTGATGGCGCTCAACATGCTCGGGCGCTGCTACGATCTCGGCTGGGGCACCGGCGTCGACAAGGTCCGCGCCGCCGAATGCTTCCGCGTCGCCGCCGAGCGCGGGCTCGACTGGGGCATGTATAATTACGCGACGGCGCTCGCGCTCGGCGAAGGCTTGACCGAGGACAAGGCCGCCGCGCTCGGCTGGTTCGAAAAGGCCGCGGCGACGGGTAATGCCAAGGCGATCAACTATGTCGGCAGCTTCCACGAGGATGGCTGGGTGGTGCCGCAGGACATGGGGAAGGCCGCCGACTGCTATGCCCGCGCGGCCGAGGGCGGCGATTTCCGCGGCGCGTTCAACCATGCCCGCATGCTCGCGGGCGACGGGCTGCTGGAGACGGCGGCGCACTGGCTGACCCGCTGCCGCGAAACCGCGACCCCGGCCTTTGTCGAAAAGGCCCGCGACTGGCTCCGCCGCTCGCCCTGGCCGGAGCTGGAGACCCATCTTTGCTGATTCCCATTCCCGACCTGCTGACGCCCCAGGAAGTCGCGACGATCCGCGGCATCATCGATGCAGCGGAGTGGGTCGACGGCAACGTCACCTCGGGCGCGCAATCGGCACTCGCCAAGCGCAACGAACAGTTGCCCGAAGGCGGCGCGGCACACCGCAAGGCGGGCGCGATCATCCTCGATGCGCTGGCGCGTTCGCCGCTGTTCGTCGCCGCCGCGCTGCCGCTCAAGGTGTTCCCGCCGCTGTTCAACCGCTATGCCGGTGGCCAGGCATTCGGCACCCATGTCGACAATGCCATCCGCATCCAGCGCGGCAGCGACTTCCGCATCCGCTCCGATCTGTCGATGACCGTGTTCCTCGAACCGCCCGAGGCCTATGACGGCGGCGAGCTGCGGATCGAGGGGCTGTTCGGCGAGCAGAGCGTCAAGCTGCCCGCGGGGCACGCGATCCTCTATCCGTCGTCGAGCCTCCACCGGGTGGATCCGGTGACGCGGGGTGCCAGGACCTCCAGCTTTTTCTGGCTCCAGTCGATGGTGCGCGACGATGGCGAGCGCCGAATCCTGTTCGATCTCGATCGCTCGATCCAGACGCTGGCCGGAGACCTGGGGCAGGGCCATGCCGAGGTGGTGGCGCTGACCGGTGTGTACCACAATCTGCTCCGCCGCTGGGCCGACGCCTAGGTGCACGCTCCCTCTAGTGCGGATCGACATTCGGGATTCCCAAACGAGCTGATCGCTGATTCATAGGCATTCGTGTTGAGACGCGGAGCAAGTGATGGCGGTGAAGCGGTACGAACTGAACGATGCGCAATGGCAAAGGA